>NZ_QPLK01000028.1 GCF_003340565.1 Rhodovulum sp. 12E13
GCCCACGCGCACCGTCAACAGGCGTCGCGCCGCTCGGGAGGGTCTGCACAACCCTCGACCGGTCCTCACGACCGGCCCACGACCGCCAAATCCGCCGCTCAGACGCATTCGGTGAATACTGCGGGTTGAGGCCAGGGCCCCTTGCGTCGGCTCCCGCGCTGACCTTGAACGGTCCGCGGGCTTACCTGATCCGCTCTTCGGTTTCGGCGTCGAAGATGTAGGCGTTCGCGGGATCGAAGGTCACGCCGACCTTCGAGCCATGCGGCACCGGATCGTCTTCGTGGGCCTCGACGATGATCCGGTCGCCGTTCTCGGCGAACAGATAGACGTAAGATACCCCGCCGAGAGATTCCGTCAGGTCAACCCGGTGACTGTCACCGCCTTCAGCGACTTTCAGATGGCTCGGGCGCAGCCCGACCGTCACCTTCGTGCCGGCCGCCGGAAGGGCGACCTGCATCTCCACGATCTGATCGCCGAGGCCGGGCACCCGGACGCCGTTGTGCTCGACCGTGCCCTCAAAGAAGTTCATCGAGGGTGAGCCGATGAAACCCGCGACGAACCTGTTGTCCGGGTCCCGGTAGAGTTCGAGCGGCGCCCCGACCTGCTCGATCCGGCCGGCGCGGAGCACGACGATCTTGTCGGCCAGCGTCATCGCCTCGACCTGGTCATGGGTGACGTAGATCATCGTCGCGCCGATCTCGTTGTGCAGCCGCGCGATCTCGACCCGCATCTCCACCCGCAGCTCGGCATCGAGATTCGAAAGCGGCTCGTCGAACAGGAAGACCTCGGGGCCGCGCACGATGGCACGGCCGATGGCGACGCGCTGCCGCTGGCCGCCCGACAGCGCCGCGGGCTTGCGCTCGAGGTACTCGTCGAGCTTGAGGATCCGCGATGCCTCGTTGACCTTTTCCCTGATCTTCGCGGGCGGGTGCCCATTCATCCGGAGGCCGAAGCCCATGTTCTGCTCGACGGTCATGTGCGGATAGAGCGCGTAGGTCTGGAAGACCATGGCCACGCCCCGTTCTGCCGGGTCGAGGCGCGTGACATCGCGCACACCGATATGGATCTGGCCGGCCGTCGTCTCTTCCAGCCCGGCGACCATGCGTAGGAGCGTCGATTTTCCGCAGCCCGAGGGTCCCACGAAAACGCAGAACTCGCCGTCCTCGATCTCGAGGTCGACGCCATGGATCACCTGAGCGTCGCCGTAGCGTTTTATGACTTTGTCGAGCGTGACGCCGGTCATTTCCTGATCCCTCCAATCTCGGGGTCCGGGGTGGGCTGCATCAGCGCCCCGATCGCATTGATTTCGTGCGGCTCGTATGGCCGTCCGTCCTCGTAAAGGACATCGTGGAACCAGACGGACGGTGCGACACGGCCCCCATGCGCCTCGACCAGTTGGCTGGGCCATGGAAGATGGGTCTGGCTGCGTCCGCGGACGAGGCCCCACTGGAAGCACCCGACGCCCCGTTCGTGGAACATGTGAAGTTGGTCCTCGATGCGGCTGTCGACGGTGCGGGCCATCCACTCGGTGCAGAGCATCGGCCGGTCCAGCACGGAGAGGTAATCTATGAAGCGCGCCACCCGGTCGGCACGCCAGTAGGCATGGAAGGTGACGATGTCGGAGTGCCGGAGCGCGCTGCGGTCGATCTCTGTCTGGTAGGGGTTCACGTGGTCCACGTCGTCGGGGACGGGCGTGTTCCAGGCGCCCACGGTAATCGGCTGTTCAGGAACCTCTTCGCGCATCCAGCCGAACGCCGCCTCCATTAGGGCGAGCGCATGGGGCTCCAGATCGCCCTCGAATTGCGAGAAGCCTTCCGGACCGAACTGCATCCGGTTGCCGGGCTCGTTGTAGACGTCCCAGAAGAGGATGCGCCGGTCGTCCCGGAAGGCGCGCGTGACGTCGCGCACGTACCGTTCGAAGCCGGGCCAGCGACCGCGATCCATCACCGCGCGCCGTCCCGGGCTGGCGACCGCGCGGCTGTTGTGGACCCCGGGCAGCGGGTCAGGCTGTGGCCCGTAGACGGGCTCCTCGCCACCGAAACCGCAGTCGTCGAACAGGCAGGGCACGACGCCGATGCCAAGGCGTGCCGCCACCCCCGTGATCCAGTCGAGCCGCTCGATCAGGCCGTCGCGGTCGTGCTGCCAAACAAGGAAGTGCGGATTGAAGCGCACGGCGTTGTAGCCGATCTCGGCCGCCCAGCCGAGCTCACGCTCTATTGTCGGACGGTCGAAGCTGTCGCCATGCCACATCTCGAGGAAGTTCACCGCCGAAGACGGCAGGAAGTTGAAGCCGCAGACCCATCTCCGGGCCGCCCACCATGCGTTCGCGTCGGCTTCGCTCCAGCGATCCATGTGATGTGTCCTCAGGGGCTGGTTACGGTGTCAGACGGGGCGGCCCCGGGGTGCCGGAATGTGGCAGAGCCCGGGGCCGCCGGGGGAGGATCAGCGGTCAAGCAGGTCCTGAACCTCGATCTCGGCATCCGCCAGCGCGTCCCCGACCGGCTTGCCGGTCAGCCAGATCGCCTGAAGCTCGCGATTCAGGACATCCTGGATGGCGCCGTAACGCTCCGAAGGCGGCGTGTCGCGGGCGATCCGGGCGGTGCCGGTGTATTCGTCCCGGTGCGGCAGGTTGTTGTACTCGTCGCTTTCCAACACCGAGGTCCGCACCGCCATGTGGCCGGTGCGCGCCCAGTCGACATTGTGGTCGTTGATGAAGGCGAGCACCTTCAGCGCGGCCATGTACTTGTCCTCGTCGGATTTCAGCGGCGAGGGGATCGCCCACATGTGGGTGTCGGCCCAGGTCGCGCCCTGCTCGAAGAGGGTAGGGAAATCCGCGACGTAGTAGTTGTCGAGCCCGACCTCTTCCTTGGCGGCCTCGGCGCTGTAGAAGTCCACCACCCATGTGCCGTTGACCAGCACCGCGGCCTCGCCGTTCAGGAAGGATTGCTGGCTGTCGGCGTAGTTGAGCTGCGGATCGGCCAGCCCGGCATCGAAGAGCTGGGTGATCGCCGTCACCGCGTTGCGCGCGGCCCCGTTGTCGATGGTGGCGGTGCCGTCCTCGGAAAAGATGTTGGCGTCCTGCTGCCACATCAGCGCCAGTACCAGCCGCACCCCGATTGGGAACTGCGCAAAGTCGGCGGCAAGGTAGTTGTGCCCGGTCGCGTCCTTGACCATCTGGGCGTGTTCCAGAAGCTCTTCGGGCGAAGATGGAAGGACAGGCGCGCCGTCGTCGACCAGCCCGGCCTCTGCCATGATATCCATGTTCACGTGCCAGAGGTTTGCGTGCAGGTCCATCGGAACCCCGTAGATGCCGCCCTCGTAGGTCACCGCGTCGCGTGCGCTTGCCGTCCAGTCTGACGGGTCGATACCGACGCTTTCCAGATCGCCGGAGATCTCGGCGAGCGCGCCGAGCCCGGCGAATTCCGGCACCCGGTGGCGATGCATCACGTGGACGTCGGGCGGCGTGCCACCCGCATAGGCCGCCTTGATCTGGTCGTAGTAGTTGCCCCAGTCGGTCGGCAGCGTGTTGATGCTGACGCCCTCGATCTCCGCATCGGCGGCGTTGATGATCGACTGGATGATGCAGGCCTCGCCGACGCTGGCCTTGGTGTCCATTCCGGCATCCTCGCAGGCGCCGAAGAAACGGCCGAGCGTCACTTCCTGCGCCGTCGCTCCGGTGACGACGGTCGCGGCGACCGCGGCCCCTATCAGTATGGTCTTCATGGGTTTCCTCCCGTTCTGCATGTCAGGTCAATGGGGCAGACGCGGCGCATCAGCCCTTGCTTCCGCCGACGGTCATGGCCTGCACCACGTACCGCTGGAAGATCAGGAAAAGCAGCACGACCGGGAGCGAGGCGATGACGCCCGAGGCCATGACCCGGCCAAGCCCTTCCGATTGCGCGAAGTTGGATTGGATGCTGGCGAGCCCCAGCGTGATGGTGAAGTACTCGCGCTGCTGCGCCGAGACGAGCGGCCAGAGATAGTCATTCCAGGCATAAAGGAAGGTCAGGATCGCCAGCGTCATCATCGCCGGCCGCGCCAGCGGCAGCATGACGTACCAGAAGATCTTCAGCCAGCCGACGCCGTCGAGCCGCGCGGCCTCCTCGATGTCCTTCGGAATCGCCTTGAAGAACTGCATCATGAGGAAGACGCCGATGGGCACGGCCATGCGCGGCAGGATCAGCGCGTGGTAGCTGTTGTGCCAGCCGAAGTCGGCGAACATCGTGTATAGAGGGATGAAGACCGCCTGCTCCGGCACCATCAGCCCGATAAGGCAGATCGTGGCGATCGTCGCCTTGAACGGAAAGTCAAGCCGCGCCAGCGCGTAACCGGCGGTGGTCGACACCGCGAGCACGCCGAGCGTCATGCCGAGCGAGACGATCACCGAGTTCAGGAACCACCACGGTGTCTGCCCGAAGGAAAAGAGCGCGCCGTAGTTCTCAGCGGTGAACGGGATCGGGATCAGCCCGAGCGCCGTGGTCGAGGTGGTCCGCGCCAGAACGTCGTTCGGCTGGAACGAGAGCGAGACCATCCATATCGTGGGAACGAGCCAGATGAAGGCGGGAATGGAAAGCGCCAAGACGAGCCAGTAGTAACCGCGGTTCATCGCATCACTCCTTTTCTCGGCCGACAAGGAACTGGAGGACCGAGAAGCCGCCCATGATGACGAAGAGGAACACCGCCATCGCCGAGGCGCGACCAAGCTCGCTGTCGCGGAAACCGGTCTGGTAGATGTACCGGACGAGGACCTGCGTGGTGTCGTTGGGCCCGCCTTGCGTCATCAGGTGCGACTGGCCGAAGACCTGGAAATGCAGGATGATCTGCAGGATGACCACCAGCGTGATGGTGCGCTTCAGGTTCGGCAGCGTGATGTGCCAGAAGGCTCTTGCCCCTGTTGCATTGTCGAGCGCCGCCGCCTCGTAGAGATCCTTCGAGATGTCCTGCAGCCCCGCGAGGAACAGGATCATCGCGATCCCGAGCGACCACCAGATCGTCGCAATCACGATCGCCGTCATGGCGAACTGTTCGTCGGTCAGCCAGTTGATCGGCGTCCCGCCGAACGCCTCCGTGATGTTCGCGATCAGACCCTGACGCGGTGAAAACATGATCTGCCAGATCAGCGTGACAACCGTGACCGACAGCACCTGGCTGAGGAAGAACAGCGTCCGCAGTACCGACATCGCGCGGGTCTCGCGGTTCATCGCCGCCGCAAGGATGAGCGCGGTGAGCGTTACGCCCGGCACTGTCAGCCCGACGAAGAGAACGGTATTGCCGACCGTGGGCCAGAAACGGCGATCATACCAGCGTCCGTCCTCTCCGGGGTGAAAGCCGGGCAACAGGAAAAGCAGCGCCGAGCCGGTTGCGAGGGCGACCGCCGTGGCCCGGCTGATCCGCCCGCGATATCGCAGAACTGCGGCGGCGACCATGCCGAGCAGCCCGACCCCCTGCAGGAGCGGGCTCGCGAAGGCCGCCCACTCGATGTTACGCCCCCACATCACGCGCTCGTAGTTGCGCAGGCCGACGAATTCCTTCGCGTCCGGGTTGAAGGCGACGGCCAGCAGGTTCCAGTCATGTAGGCTGATCCAGAATCCGCGGAAGAACGGGTAGACGAGGAAGAGCGCGTATACCGCCAGAAAGGGCAGAAGAAGCAGGAAGGCGGCCTGCGACTGGCTCAGGTAGGACTTGCGGCCCGCGCGCGCCGCGCCGGCATCCGGGTCGGTGTTCGCCATGTCTCCTCCCTGGAAGCGGCATTGATTTTTTCTTGATTCCGCTTGTGGTAATATTTTTAGCAATATTTATTAGCCGGCGCAAGATGGTCGTTCGAGGCGCAAGACCCCATGTCCAGCAGGCAGGATGGCGGATCCGGACACGTGACGATGAAAGACGTGGCGCTCAGGGCGGGTGTCTCGCAGTCCACCGTGTCGTTCGTTCTCAACGGCCTCGAGGAGATGCGCATCAGCGCCGAAACCCGAAAACGCGTCTTCGATGCCGCGAAGGAACTGGGGTACCGGCCACGCGCAGCCGGACGACCTCCGAAATCGGCCGCGTCGCGCGTCATCGGTGTGATGCTCGACGAGATCGCCACCAGCCCCTTCGCCTCGATCTCGCTGGACGCCGTTCAGGAAGAGGCATGGAAACAGGACATGCTGACCGAGATCGTCGTCACGCGGGGCGACCGGTCCTACGAAACGGCCGTACTGCGCAAATGGGCCTCCGATCGTATCGACGGGGTGATCTATGGCTCGATCCTGACGCGGCGGGTCTCCCCGCCCGACGCCCTCGCGCGGCACGAGGCCGTTCTGCTGAACTGCTACGACGAGAACGGCCGCTTTCCCTCGGTCGTACCCGCCGAAAGGCGCGGCGGCGAGGCGGCGACGGATGCCCTTGTCGCCGAAGGGCATCGCAGAATCGCCTTCATCACGGGTGAACCCTGGATGGAAGCCTCGGCCCAGCGGATGGAAGGCTACGAACGCGCTTTGGAACGGGCGGGCATCGCCTTCGATCCATCGCTTGTCGTGGAAGGAAACTTCCTGCCCAGCGGGGGCCGCGAGGCGACCCTGCGCCTCATGTCGGGGCCCTTCCGGCCGGACGCGATCTTCTGCGCCAACGACCTGACGGCGGTGGGCTGCTACGAGGCGCTCAAGGAGTTGGGCGAACGGATCGGCGAGACCATCGCCGTGATGGGCTATGATGACCAGGAGATCGCTCAGCACCTTTCGCCGGGGCTCTCGACCGTGCTGCTCCCGCACCGGGAAATGGGCGCCTGGTGCGTCAGGCGACTGACGAAAGCCGGAGGGCAAGACCTCGGGCAGGAACGGTTGGAATGCCCGGTCATCCTGCGCGGGTCGCACCGGGGATCGAGCGGCGACGGCAAGAGCCGCGGGGATGCAGGGTCCGGCCGGTCGATGCCGCACGCCCCCGAGCCGCGGGATGGCGGAAGATGACGATTGCGCCTGACTGGATCGCGCTCGACTGGGGCACCACGCATCTGCGCGCATGGTTCATGAACCGCAGGGGAGAGATCATCGCGAAACGCGAGTCGGGCGATGGCATGTCGGGCCTGACCAAGGACGGGTTTGAGCGTGCGCTGCTGCGGCTCATCAGAGACGTGCTGCCCGACACCCATCCGGTCGACGTCATCTGCTGCGGCATGGCCGGCGCCCGGCAGGGTTGGATCGAGGTCCCCTATCTGTCCGTTCCCTGCTGCCCGCCGGGTCTGGATCGGGCGATCCGGGCGCCGACCGGCCACCCGCACCTCTCGGTCCATATCCTGCCCGGCGTGTCTCAGGCCACCCCGCCAGACGTAATGCGGGGCGAGGAAACGCAGATCGCGGGCGTTCTGGCGGCCGACCCCGGGTTCGACGGCGTGATCTGCCTGCCGGGCACACATTGCAAGTGGGCCGAGATCAGCGGCGGCAGGATCGTCAGCTTCCGCACCTTCATGACGGGCGAGGTTTTCGGTCTGCTGGCGGAACAGTCGATCCTTCGTCACAGCGTTGGCGCGACCGACGCCCATCCCGCGGCCTTCGCCGAAGCCGTGTCCGAGGGCATGAGCCACCCGGCCGAGTTCACGGCCCGGCTTTTCCGCCTCCGGGCGTCCTCTCTTCTGGGCGCGCAGGACCCGGCGACCGCGCGCGCGCGCCTCTCGGGTCTTCTCATCGGCATGGAACTCGCCGCGGCTCGCCGCTTCTGGCTGGGCCGGCAGGTCGTGATCGTCGGTGAGACAAGGCTCGCGGAAAGATACGCACAGGCCCTTGCGACGCTGGGTGTCGCGACCGCGCAACTCGACCCGGACAAGGTCACGCCGGCCGGCCTGGCCAGGGCGCGCATGGGCGGGAGCGGCACGGCATGAATTGCGAGATCATCGCGATTCTGCGCGGGATTCGTGCGCAGGAGTGCGAGGAGATCGCCGCCGTGCTTCTTCAGGAGGGCATAGACCGGATCGAGGTTCCGCTGAACTCTCCGGACCCGTTCGAAAGCATCGGCCGGCTGCAGGCCGCCTTCGGCGACCGTGCCCTGATCGGCGCCGGCACGGTTCTTGAGCCGGCCGAGGTGGAAAAGCTGGCCGCGATTGGCGCGCAGCTTGTCGTGTCGCCGGACTTCAATGCCGAGGTTGTCGCAACCACCAAGGCGGCGGGGATGCTGTCCTACCCCGGCGTCTTTACCGCGACGGAATGCTTTGCCGCACTGCGCGCCGGCGCCGACGCGCTGAAGCTCTTTCCGGCCCAGATCCTCGGCCCCCACGGCCTCTCTGCGCTGCGCGCCGTCCTGCCTCCGCAGGCCCGCCTTCTCGCCGTCGGCGGCGTCGGTGGCGGGAACTTCGCAGACTGGCGCAATGCCGGTGCCGACGGATTCGGCATCGGCTCCGCCCTCTACCAGCCGGGCGACAGCGCCGAAGAGGTCCGGACCAAGGCGCGCCGGCTGGCGTCGCAGATGGCAGCTTTGTCCTAGGTTCCAGTGCGAGCCAGGCGCGACTTACCGAAATGGTGGATCAACCGGTGCTCAGCGCCAGTCGCATGGGGGGTGTTCGGCCCGGGCCGAACACCGGCGACCATCCAAGTGGCTGCGAGGCTGCTCATCGACCCGAGTACGCGCCGACGACGCTACCACGGGATGCCGGCCAAGGCCGCACCGGCGGTCACGACCCCGATCAGCGCCGCGCTGATCTGAAGCGCGGCCGAGCGGGCGGGAATTCGCGATACCTGTCGCTCCACGCGCGGTTTCTCCCGTTTCAGTTTCGGGCTGCATCAGGCTATGTTCGCCCAGTGGAGTTTTCGTTCAAGCATCTGAAATTCTTGTGGAAAGGTTTGGCATGGTCTTTCGCCATGAGGTCTGACGCGGGCGCCTGCTTCTCCGGGTCGGAAACACCCCTGCCCGAGCGCTGCACCGCAGGTGCGTTCCCGGCGCCGCCATGCAGGCGCTGATCGAGGTCATCCTGCCGGTCTTCCTCGTGATCGGCTTCGGCTACGTGGTGCGCTGGCGAGGGCTCTTCAGCGACGCCTCCGTCGATGCGCTGATGCGCTTCACCCAGAACTTCGCGATCCCCTGCCTTCTCTTCACCGCGATCTCGACGCTCGACCTCGGCCGGACCTTCGACTGGCGGCTGCTCGTCAGTTTCTATACCGGCGCCACGGCGGGCTTCCTCGCCGGACTCTTCGGGGCACGGTTCCTGTTCCGCCGTCCGTGGGAGGACAGCGTGGCCATCGGCTTCGCCTGCCTGTTCTCAAATTCCCTCCTCCTCGGCCTGCCGATCACCGAGCGGGCCTACGGGACGGAGGCGCTGGGGCCGAACTACGCCATTGTCGCGATCCACGCGCCGTTCTGCTACATCCTAGGCATCTCGGTGATGGAGGCGGTGCGCGCCCGCGGCGCCGGAGTCCTGCGCGCGGGGGCAAGATCCTGAAGTCCGTCCTCCGCAACGCGCTGGTGATCGGCATCGGCCTCGGCTTCGTCGTGAACCTCGGCGGCGTCCCGGTGCCGGGCGTGCTGTCGGAGGCGCTGGACATGATGGTCCGCGCCGCCCTGCCCGCCGCGCTCTTCGGGCTCGGCGGCGTCCTCTACCGCTACCGGCCAGAGGGCGACATGGCGACCATCGGCTTCGTCTGCGGCGTCTCGCTCCTGCTCCACCCCGCCGTGGTCTGGGTGATGGGCGGCGCGCTCGGCCTCTCGACTGGGCAGTTCCGCTCCGCCGTGCTGACGGGCGCCATGGCGCCGGGCGTCAACACCTACATCTTCGCCAATCTCTACGGCGTGGCGAAGCGCGTTGCGGCCTCTGCCGTGCTGATCGCCACCGCGCTCTCGATCCTGACCGTCTGGGTCTGGCTGGCGCTCCTCCCCTGAACAGGCCGGCGAGACCGCCCGTCAGGGCGGGAGAGCCGCCTCAGCCGGGGGTCATCCCCCGCAGCCGTTCCGACCGCCGCCGCAGGATCTCCACGGTCGCCAGAAGAAAGATCGAGATGGTGAGGAGGATCGTCGCGACGGCGAGGTAGTGTCAAAGATCTTTCGCACTTTTGATCACGCGACGACGGCTCCGTGGGTTTGATCCGCGAATAGCGGGGTCATGTTCATGTACTTGCGGGTGGACCATTGGGTCCCGGCGATGTGGCGCAGGCGTGCCGCTGCTAGGTTGAGGTAGGACTTCCCGTCGGGGAATGCTCCGACAACGCGCGTCCGGCGACGGATTTCCCGCATGATCCGTTCGAGCGAGTTGTTGGTTCTGAGCTTCAGCCAGTGGCTGTCCGGGAACCCGTAGAAGGTCAGGGTCTCATGTCCGCTCTCTTCGAGCAGCTCGGCGACCCTCGTCAGCTTCATGGCGCGCAGATCGGCGATGATGGCCGCCATCTTCTCGGCCGCGGCCTAGCGGCTTTCCTGCGCATGGATCGCCTTCAGCATCTTTGCGATATCCCGGACCTTGCCTGCGGGCACCAGGCTGAAGACGTTGCGGTAGAAATGGACCACGCAGCGTTGCCACTGCGCCTCGGGCAGGATCTCGGCCGCGCTCTCCACCAAACCGCGGCACGCGTCCGAGACGATCAGCTGCACGCCCGAGAGCCCGCGATCGGCCAGGTGGCGCAGGAACAGCGACCAGCCGGACTTGTCCTCCTTGGGCCCTTCGAGGATGCCCAGGATCTCGCGATAGCCGTCCGTGGTCACGCCGATGGCCACAAGGAGCGAGACATTGCGCACCTCGCCTGCCCATGACCGCTTCATGACGATGCCGTCGAGGAAGACATACGGGTGCTCCCCTTCGATCGGCCGGTGTCGCCATTCGTCGATCTTGGCTTAGATCTTCTTGTTGAGGTTCGACACGGTCCCGGGGCTGACACGCGTGCCACAGAGCTCCTCGGTGATGTCCTCGACGCGGCGCACCGAGATCCCGGCGAGATACATCTCGATCAGCGCCTCCTCGACGCTGCTCTCCCGGCGTTGGTACCGCTCGATGATTGCTGTCTCGAAGGTCTGGCGGCGCAGCTTCGGTATCTTCGGCTTCACCGGGCCGGCCTTGGTGTCCAGTGACCGTTCATAGCTGCCAGCGCGTGTGTCCTTGCGCCCCTCGCTACGCTCATAGCGGCCTGCACCGCACAGACGGTCGGCTTCAGCGTGTGTATCGGCGCCGAAACTTGGCCCCATTGCGCGGATTTCCAAGCCATTGAAGTCAAACAACTTTCAGCGCCGCGACCGGGATCAACATCGGCGCCGATCATGACCCCACCTTATCTACAGAAAACGGCGTGATTACAGAGTGTTGGAACCCAAAAAGGGGAGGGTCATGTTTCCATTCCGATACACAGCCCTCCATCCCGCGCTTGGATTATCATTTGAAATCATGTGCTTACTGAGTTGATAAGCCTCCGCGTCGGAGCGAACGTGGATCCACAAGGACGATGCAACTCACCCGGAGCCACGACGATGACCAATCGCCTGAACCCGATCACCACCCCGCGCCACGGACTCCGCGCCGAGAAGGCGCGCCGGAACAAGGAGGCGGCCCTGAACGCCTTCATCGGCAAGAAAGCCGAGATAGACGAGATGCTCGCCCGGCTGCAGGCGCTCAGCGACGACCACTTCAACGCCCACCCGACGAAGTAAACTGGGCCGACGTCGGCACCCTCGAACACTACGCCAGCCTCCTGAAGCGCGTCACCGACAGCGCCTTCTGCGAAGGCGAGCACGCCGACTGATCTCCGGCCCAGTCGGAACTCCCGCCGCGCGCCCTGCGCGGTGAGCCCGAACCGTGGCCCCAGTGGGGCCGCGTAAGTCGGGCGAACGGGTCGTAGAAGGCGCCGCATGTCGCGGGCCCGAATACGGAGACCCCAGATGACCAAGCTTTCCGACACCCAGCTCGTGATCCTCAGCGCCGCCGCACAGCGCGAGGACCGCAACGTCCTACCGCTTCCCGGCTCGCTCCGCGGCGGTGCCGCCGCAAAAGTGGTCGGCGCGCTGCTGAAGCGCGGGCTGATCGCCGAGACCACGACCGACAGCCGGGCCCAGGCCGACGCCGCGCTCAACCGCATCTGGCGCAATGACGAGGGCGGCAACGCCATCCTCCTGCACATCACGGACGCGGGCCTCGCCGCCATCGGCATCGAGCCGGAGAGCGGCGACAGCGCGCCCACGGGCGCCGACGAAGCGCCGAGTGCGGAGGCCCCGAAGGACGCCCCCGCCGAGCCCGACCCCGCGCCCAAGGCGCGCACACCGCGCGCGGGCACCAAGCAGGCGAAGCTGATCGAGATGCTCCGCGCCGAGGGCGGCGCGACCATCGACGAGATCGTCGCCGAAACGGGCTGGCAACCGCACACGGTCCGAGGCGCCTTCGCCGGCGCGCTCAAGAAGAAGCTCGGGCTCGAAGTTACCTCCGAGAAGGTCGAGGGCCGCGGCCGGGTCTACAGCTTGCCGCGCGACTGACGCTCGCGCCCCTGCGCCCTTACGGATGCCGTCGTCCCACATGGGGCGTCGGCGTCTCGAATGGGCATTTCAACGGATTACAGACTGCGCGAGTTCTCGTGCCGCTCCGCTTCTCACGTCCAGCACGCGCACACGGTAACGCGTCATCGGCGTGCACCCGGTGTCGATCTGCATCCGGGGTTGACGGGAATCAGGTCCGGATGCACATTCTAACAGTGTTAGATAAATGGAACGGCACTAAAGGGGCACCCTGATGCACCCGGACCGACGCGACCGGCGGCGCTTTGAGACCCGCGAAGAGATCAAGGACACCGCCCGCGCGCTGCTGGCCGAACAGGGTGCGGCGGGGTTGTCGCTGCGCGCCATCGCGAAGCGGATGGGCATGACCGCGCCGGGGCTCTACCACTACTTCGGCAGCATCAACGACCTGATCACGGCCCTCATCCTCGACGCCTTCACTCAGCTCGCAGAGGCGGTCGAGAAAGCGGATGCGGACGTCGCCTCACGCGGCGGGGCGGAGAGACTGGCAGCCGTCGCCCATGCGTGGCGGCGGTGGGCCATCGATCATCCGATCGACTTCCAGCTCCTCTACGGGAACCCGATCCCCACCTACGAACAGCCCACCGACACGACCTATCCCGCCGCACGACGCAGCTTCATCGTCACCGCGACCATCTTCGCGCAGGCGATCGAGCGCGGCGAGATCGACCTGCCGGAGGAGTATCGGCGCCTGCCCCCGGAGATCGAGCGCGCGCTCGACGCGCTGACCGGGGTGGAAGGCCACGACCTTCCGCACCACGCGCTCTATCTGGCCGCGATTTCCTGGGCGCGGCTGCACGGGCACATCATGCTCGAGCTCTTTCACCTCATCCAGCCGGTCATCGGGGATGTCGACGCGCTCTTCGCCCACGAGGTTGACGCACTCATCCGCCAGGTCGGCCTCACACCAACCGAGTAGGAGGACAGCCATGAAAATCCATGCCATCGAGACAGGACGCGTCCGCGTCACCGAGCGCTGGCGGGAGGGTGAAGGCGACGGAATGCGCCGCCTTCTGAACGCGTGGTTCGACAAGGCGATGACCGACTGGTTGCCGGTCCATGTCTGGGTGATCGAACACCCCGAGGGGCTGATCGTCGTCGATACCGGCATTCCGGCGGATGCCAACAAGCCGCGCTACTTCCCGCCCTTCATGCCGCTCATCCAGCGGGCGGCCGTCTTCGACATCGCGCCGGAGGAGGAGATCGGCCCGCAGATGCGGGCACGCGGCCTCGAACCGGAAGATGTGCGCTGGGTGGTCATGACGCATCTGCATCAGGACCATGATGGCGGGCTGCATCATTTCCCGAACGCCGAGGTCCTCGTCTCGCGGGAGGAATGGGACTTCGCGACCGGGCTCAAGGGCCGCATGAACGGCTACCTCAACCAGCGCTGGCCGCGCGGCTTCGCGCCCACGCCCGTCGATTTCGAGGACGGCCCGCTCGCGCCCTTCCCGCGCCATGCAAGCCTGACCCGTGCGGGCGACGTGACGCTCGTGCCGACGCCGGGCCATTCGCCCGGCCACCTCTCCGTGCTTCTGGAGGAGGGCGAGACCACCATCATGTTCGCCGGCGACACCTCCTATACCGAGGACCACCTCGTCCGGATGGTGGCCGACGGCATCGGCACCGACCTCGAGGCCGAGATCGAGACGCACCGCCGCATCCTCGCCCATGCCGCGAAGCGTCCGACAGTCTACCTGCCCAGCCACGATCCCGACTCCGCCAGGCGCCTGGCCGAACGGGTCACCCTCGAGCCGCACGGCACGGCGCCCGCCAACCCCGAACTCCTGGGAGAGGTGGCATGAGGTTCGAGAACGAGATCGACCTGTCGGTGGCGAGGGACGACGTCTTCGCCTTCGTCGCCGACCAGCGCAACATTCCGCTGTGGAATTACTACGTCGTGGACGTAGGGCAGGAGCGCGGCGACGGCCCTGCGGTAGGAGCGCGCTACTTCCAGCGGCGGAAGACCGACAGCCATCATACCGCGATCACCGGGATGGACCCCGGAGAGAGCCTGACGGTCGAGACCGTGGACGGCGCGCCGGTCTTTCGCCGACACATCGAGTTCCGGCCGACCCGGCGTGGCACCCGCATGATCGACTCCTGGGACCTCGCAACCGGATACCCGGCGGCGCTGGAGCTCTTCGCTGTCCGCCGGATCAGACGGGCCGTCGCGGCGAACCTGGAAAAGCTGAAGCACTTGCTCGAGGACGGCGCGGTTGAGCTCCAGGACGGCCGCCGCGTCTCGGTCGGCAGCTGAGCTGTTATCGGGGCGTTCCCGACTGATCCGGAGGGCCACTTCTTGCCCACCACCCGAAAGCGGTCTTTCGCAATATTCATGTCAACCGCCCTTCCGCAGGTGAGTCAGTTCTCCCGGTCTATGGGCAATGGATCAGGGCCGATCACGATCTGCGCACCCGTATCGCCTCAAAGAGCCGCCGCAGGGCGAACGTCCTCGCCGACGAGGCAGGGCACCGTCCAGCCGAACTCGGCCATGCTGGCGGCGATCTTCGCGACCTGGTCGGCCCCGTGCTGCTTCGCATTGCGGGCATAGGGCTGGAGCCTGGCCAGCGGCCACATCTCGATCCGCTCCGGGGCGAAGGCGAGTGTCATGCGTGTTCCTGTCGATGGCGTTGTCGCCGCAGGGCTGGACTCCCCACGGGTGGACTCCGCGGTGGAGTCCGCCGGCTTCCGGCTGGATTCCGGCATCCGCGAGGTATCCACCCCGGGCGGCCGGTCAGGTGTTTGATTTCAAGCGGTTTTCAGGCGGCTCGGGTGGACTCTGGACCCCGGGTGGCTTCCCAAAAAATCGGCCCTGTCGCTGGCGATATTTCGCGCTGCGCCCTCCCGAACACGGAATGGCCCAGAAGGAACCAAAAATTTCAAAGGGTTGGCGGATGGACCCCGTCTGGACCCCGGTGCGGAGTCCGGGGTCCATTAGGGAATCCGGTCACCGCTCCCGCGCGTCGGGCTCGCTTTGCCTTGGCCCGTACAACTTTTCACCCAGCTGTCGGACCAGTTCCCGCTCTGGCCAGCTGAGACGCTCGTCGTCGATGGAGATGGCCAGCACGCCATGGTCACGCCAGCCGTTCCGTTTCACGCGGTCCGGGTCTCGGCGCTCGCCACCATAGCCCGGAGGATGCCAGCGCATGGTCTTCATGATGCGCCCCCTTCCGCGTCCTTTTCTGACTTACGCAATCCGGCGGGATCATCTCCCGGCGGCGTGGCCCACTCGCGAGGTGAGCCGTCGCCTTCCTCTTTTTCAGCAAATGCGTCGGCGAGGTGTGCGGCACGGCGAAGGCCGAGGCGCCGGCCATGCTCGCGACGTGCCTCGCTCACCGGGCCGGCCCAAGGGTTCTTGCCCATCCGGAACGGCCAGCTCGGACAGTCCACGGCCGTGCAGAGCCGCACCTCCCGCGCCGAGCCGTTGCAGCAATCGAGGCATTTCAGCCGCAGGGCGCGCAGGGGCGAGACCCGGGCGTGGCCGATTTGCTCCAGGCCCTCCATCGACATGGTGCGGGGATCGCGGCCGACGTCGTAGCCGTCTTGGCGTTCGAGACCGATATGGCGATGCTGGCTCATGCCCGCCCCTCCTGCCGTTCCCGTTCCATGGCCGCGCGCGCCTGCTGGGCCCGGCGACGGTCGCGATCATTGTCGAGGTCGATCCGGCTCTCGCCCGTCTCGCGACCGATATGGGTGCCCTTGCCATGGCGCGCCCAGGCGATGAAGGCGTTGCCGATCCGGCCGTGGAGCGCGATCAGGGAGCTCTGGTTGGCCACCCCGATGAGAGGCGCAAGGTAACGAGAGAGGAAGGGCAGCCAGTCGGCCGGGTTCGGGACGATGACATGCTCGACGAAGGAGAGCGGCGTGTCGATCATGACGAAGACACCGTGGATCTCGCTCGGCCAGAACCGGATCTCGAGCGCGCCGCCCAGCATGCCATCCTCGGTCAGCAGCGTGTGCTCGCAGTCGAGGACGCGGTCGAAGGCCCGGTGGAAATCGACATGCTCGGTCTCGCTCAGCCGCTCGGCCTCGCGGTACCAGTCGGGCAACTCGGTATCGTGGAAGCGGCCAGCGTCGTAGAGGCGCAATCTGTCGTAACTCATGCCTCGGTCTCCTCTTCTGGTTGGAGTTGATGGGGGCGCCGCAGGGGCGCTGGCTTCGCGGCCTCCAGCCGGGCGGACAGCGCGTCGATGGCAGCGCGGCGCGCGGCGAGCACGGCCTGCATGCTGGTGGTCAGGCGGGATGCGAGTGCGTCGAGGCGCGCGGCCTCGGCGGCGCCGGGGGCGTCGCTATCGGCGCCCGCGATGGACTGCATCTCGAAGCTGGCAAGCGGCCCGAGGCGGTTGGTGAGCCAGGCTTCCGGGTCGGGGATGCGGGAGAGATCGACGCGGGCGGTGCGGGCGCGATGGCCGGGACCCTCCGGGCGATAGGTCACCTCCGCCGAGGATGGGGACATTCTGCTATTATAGAGGTCTCTATAATAGTCATTTGTCCCCTTCCTCTGGCCGTCCTTCTTCGCGGCTTCGCGGGTCGGCCAGAGCTCCGGAAAGCAGGCCGCCATGTCGGCGGCGTTCTCGAGCACGATGCCCGAGAGCGCCATCAGGTCGCGCCGGGTCGGGCGGAGATCGGACCACGGCACCAGGGCGTCGACGGTGACGGGCAGGACCACATCGGTGAGCAGGTCGATCTCGAGCGGCGTGGCGGCGGTGCGGTTGACGCCGCGCCCGCGGCCCATGGCCTGGATCAGCTCGCCCTCGCAGATGCTCCAGCGCACGGCCTCGGCGATTGCGTCGGCGTGTGCCTCCATCGCGAGCGGCGCGCTCCGGTCGCCAACTAGCCGGACACGGCGTTCGACCATCGGATACCACCAGCCCGCATCCTCCGGGTTCGGCGTGGGCAACCGGCCGGTCAGCGCCATGGTGATCAGTTCGACCGTCCGCGGTGCAGGCAGCGTGCGGCCCAATACGATCATGCCGCCGATCCCGCCCCAGCGGTCGAGCCCGCTCAGCGCGTTGAAATGCACCGCCTCGACGCGCGGCGGCAGCCCCGCGGACCTGAGCGCATCGATGGCGGCCTTCTGTCCGACGACGAGCATATCGATTGCCTGTCCGGGGCGATGGCACTGGCGGGCCCGGAGCTCGATCCAGGCGCGGAGATCGCGCAGACGGCTCTCGGCGGCCTTGCGGTCCCGCTCGGGCGCATCGGCCGAGGGCGTCAGGGCACGGGCCGAGGTCGGGCTGCCGGTGACCTGGCGGACGCGGACATGCGGCTGGCGCGCGGCGACGTGCCTACCGACATCGATCCGCGGCAGGTAGGTCTGGACGAGTTCCGGGCGGAGCGTCGCGTCGAGATGTAGGATCGGCGCCTGGGCCGCCCAGCCTTTCCTCATGGTGCTGCGCCAGCGCAGGCGGAGCGCGCGGACGGAGCCTGCCTCGGTCATCTCGTGGACGAGTTCCGCGCCGGCCGCGTCGTGGCCGTTCTCCAGCGCCTCGGCGAGGATCAGCCAGAGCGTGGCGCAACGCCCGGGCGGGGCCCATGGCTCGCCCGCTTGCGGCAGGACCGCCTCGACGCGCTTGCGCCGCTCGACCGGCGACATGCCGGGGCGGAGACCCGCGTCGCGCATGCGGCGGCGCTCCAGCGTCGCGGCATGGCGGCAGTCCTCCGGCGTGAGACCGACGGCCTCCAGCAGGCCGAGACGCAGCGGACCGGGCTCCGTGACCCGAAGCGCCTTGCAGAGCCGCTCCCGCGCGGCGATCAGGTCGGCCGTGGCGCCGACGTCCATCTTTCCCTTGCCATTGTAGCAGGTGAGCGAGGTCCGGCCGGGCTCCAGCCCGTCCTGCGTGAGCGTCGCCTTGCCGTCGAGACCGCGCAGGCCCGACTGCCAGAAGCCCTCGTCGATGACGAGGAGCCCGACCTCGCCGATGGCCTGCGGCTTCATGTGGAAGAGGCTGTCATGGGCGCAGACGATGACCTGCGCCGCCTGCGCCAGCGGCTTCTGGCGCTGGTAGCCGCAGTCGTGGAACCAGGGGCAGAGCAGCAGCTCCGCCCCGTTCTTGACCTTGCAACAGCTCTGTTCGACCGGATGCTCGATCTCGAGCGCGTCGAAGGTGGCCTCCGTGTCGAGGCACATGAGCCGGTCGGGATTGTCGTCGGTGGGATCGGGTGCGGTGCGGCCCTTCCAGAGCATGGCGCTGAGACCCAATGCCTCGAAAGCCGCGACCTGCTCCGCGCCGAGATCGTGCCGCGGGACCGCATAGACGACCTTGCGCGAGCCGAGCCCGCCCGCGGCGATCAGCTCGGCGATGGCGGTGCGCGCGCTCGAGGTCTTTCCGAGGCCGACATCAACCGGCAGGCCGAGGAGCGGCGGCAGCGCCGCGCGCGCCACGATGTTGAAATCCAGCGGGTCGCGGTCCGCGTCGGCGGTCTTCGCCTCCTCCTGCGCCGCCTCGACCGCGGCCCAGTAGTCCGGAATGGCGGCCATGAAGCCGGCGATCGCCTTGGAAAGGCTGGCACGGGCCTCCTCGGCCGTGAGCACCGGTGCGGGATAGGTGGGCGGTGGCGGCGGGATCCGGGCCGCGCCGGCGACGAGCGCGGCGACGGCGTCCGGACCGTCGGCACAGAACACGTCGTTGGCGTCGCCAGTGCTGTCCGGCACGGCAAGACGGCCGTCGACCGCGAGCGCGACCTTGCGGGCGGCCTCGACGCCGGGATTGGTGTCGCGATCGGGCTTCGTGTCATTGTCGGCGACGAGGACGAGATCGGCGTCTGGGAACCGGGTCCGCAGCGCCTGTGCGACGGTCATCAGGTTGCCCGCGTCCATCGCCGCGACGACCATGTGGCCGGTCGCCATGTGCAGGCTCGCACCGGTGGCCCAGCCCTCGCAGATCAGGACCGGGCCTGCGGGCTCATCGAGGGGCGCAGCGTCCTCACCCACCACAGCGAAGTGGCCCTTCTTCGCGCCACCAGCCAGGAAGCGCTTGGCCCCGTCCGGCGCGATGAACTCCACGCTGCGGATCCGGCCGTCGATGTCCTGCAGCGGCACGACGAGGCGGCGGCCCGCGTCCATGCGCAGGGCGAGAGGCGCGGCCTGCTTGGCGACGAGATAGGGATGATCGTCCGGGGCGGGACGGGCGCTGGTCCAGATGCGGGCAGCGCGCTCGGCCGCCTCGTCCGCCCGGTTCGGCGCGGACGCGGCATCGTCATCGGGGTTGCTCTCGGGCGACGCCGTGGCCGGTGCCGTTGGCGGCTCGCCCGGATCGTTCGCGGGCATGGCCTGTCGGGTGGGACGCTGACGGGCTGGGCGGCGACGCACGCCCATGCCAATCCTGTCGGCGATCCAGTCGTTCGCGTCGTCCCTGGCGATCCCGAGATCGCGGCCGACGAGGTCGGAGAACCAGCCGCCCCGGCCTTCCTCGTGGTCGTACCACATACCCGCCCGGGGACCGCTTATGATGATCGACAGGCTGCCCTTGCGGCCCCAGCGCCATTCCTGGCCGGTGCGGAAGGTCGGTTTGCCCAGCAGCTCCACCGCCAGCTCCGGCACCCGAGTGCGCAGCTCGGCATCGAAGGCCCGCCAGTCCCGCCCGCTCATCGCCGCGCCCGGTCGGCAGGCATCCGCGCGCCGAGCGGTCGAGAGACCGAGCGGGAGGGGCACAGGGGATGAGGACGGCAGGTGGGCACGGATGTTCGCGGGTGGTTCGTGAGCGATGTTGCTCCCGGTTTTGCCGCGTTGCCGAGGACCCTCGCGACGTCGGAACGGCTCCGCCCGGCCGCACGCCGCCAAGTCGGAAAGGGTGGAGCCCTTCCGTCAAGCTATTGAAATAACGTCAAATAAAGGGTGGATCCCAAGGGGCAGTCGTGCCATTGACGCGGCCCGTGCGAAGCGGCGGCCCGCCAGCGGGTGGACCCCATTGCGGAGCAACTCAGGTGAACGGTTCACCCCTTCCGGCGGGGTGGCTGCACCGTTCCCTTTGGAAACGGTGCACGGGCGGCACTGGCGCGCGACGACCAAGGTGCGTTCTTGAGCACGAGAACTGTTGTGGTCGCCATCAATGCTCGGGGGGTGCGATGCGCATGGCTCGAGGCACGCGCCCTTCGTGAATGGCCCGATCCTCGGGCGTGCCGAACACCGCGATCTGCTGCGCCCGTTCCTCGGGTGTCGGCAATGGCCGCTTCGTCTCCTCGAGCCGCCGGACGCTGTCCTGCGTGCGCTTGAGCCGGTCGAGCGACCGTTCCAGGCGCGCTTCCGCGGCGCGGCGCAGGGCGGAGCGCGTGGGTTCTTCGCCGCGCTCCAGCTGCGCATCCAGCGTGCGCCGGACGAGGCCGGGATCGGCAACCTCGGCGTCCCTGATCCGACGGGCGTCGTGGATGGCTTTGCGAGAAAGACCGATCTCCGCGGCGGTGGACGGCCGGGTGTTCTCGTCCGGCGCCATGCGACCGTCGGGCGGCATTTCAACGTTCCCGTCGGAAACCTTGAAATTCCGACCACCGCCATGTCCGGCGATGCCACCGCGTGCCGGCGCCGCGTCGTATTCATCGGCCTGGCGGTGCCTGGCGACCGTTTCGCTTCCCAGCGCGTTGGCCTGTGGGCGAGAAACCCGTGCGGTCGCACGTCCCGGTTTCCGAGGCGCGCCCACCCCTATCGGAGAGCGTGCGGGTGTTGAAGCCAGGAACAGCCCCCGTTGACCGGCCCGGGCGACCGGGCGGGACGCACATCGTTGGAGGCGCCAACGATGTCGTGTGGGCGTACGATGCCCGCGCGGCACCGGAGCGAATGGGCAAATGTTCGGAGAAGGTGGTCATCTTACTGGACCGACCGATCCATTGGTGCTTGTACGGCGCCCGCGGTCCGGTCGGGCGGCTCTCTTCAACTGCTCAGCGGGGCGAACAGATCCTGCAGGGTCGCCTCATCCAGCAGGCTTTCCGAGGCCGCGTCGCTGTCGTCGAACAGCGCATCGGCCAGCGCCTGTTTGCGCGCCTGCATGTCGAGGATCTTCTCCTCGACCGTGCCGGCAGCGACGAGCCGGTGGACGAATACCGGTTTGTCCTGCCCGATCCGATGGCTGCGATCCATGGCCTGCCGCTCCACCGCCGGGTTCCACCAGGGATCGTAGAGAATCACCGTATCGGCCTCGGTCAGCGTCAGGCCGACCCCACCCGCCTTCAGGCTGAGCAGAAAGACAGGCGCCTCGCCCTGCGCGAAGGCTTCCAGAACCGCCCCGCGGTCCTGCGTCTGTCCTGTCAGCGTCAGATGCGCGATCCCGGCCTGTGAAAGATCGGCCTCGATCAGGCGCAGCATCTCGACAAACTGCGAGAAGACAAGCACGCGCCGGCCCTCGGCGACCAGCTCGGCGAGCAGATCGCGCAGCCGGGCGCGCTTGGCGCTGTCGGTCACGGAGCGCGCGGCCTCCGTCCTGACCAGCCCGGGGTCGCAGCAGACCTGCCGCAGCTTCAGCAGCGCGTCCAGCACCGTGATCCGCGCCGCGGCCACGCCACGTTCGGCGATGGCCTCGCGCACGCGGGCATCCATCGCGCTGCGCACCGTCTCGTAGAGCGCCTGCTGGGGTTTCGGAAGGTCGACACGGTCGAGGATCTCGGTGCGGGGCGGAAGTTCGGCAGCGACAGCCTCCTTGGTGCGGCGCAGCAGGAAGGGCCGCAGGCGCCGGTTCAGCCGAGCCTGGGCAGCGGCGTCGCCGTGTTTCTCGATCGGCGTGCGGAACAGCGTCTGGAAGCGCTTGCGATCGCCCAGAAGCCCCGGGTTCACCCAGTCGATCAGCGTCCAGAGGTCCTGCAGCGAGTTTTCCAGCGGCGTGCCGGTCAGCGCCAGTCGCCCCTTGGCGGGGATCTCGCGCAGGGTCTTGGCCATCTGCGCGGCCGGGTTCTTCAGCGTCTGCGCCTCGTCGAGGATCACCAGCGGCCAGTCCTGCGCCGCCAGCCAGTCGCGGTCGCGGGCAAGCAGCGGATAGGTCGTCACCACCAGATCGGCCTGCAGCGCGGCGGCGCGCCGGGCCGCGCGGCCCGGGCCATGCAGCACCACGAGGCGCAGGTCGGGCGTGAATTGCGCCGCCTGCGTCTGCCAGCTGTGCAGCAGGCTGGTGGGCACGATCAGCAGCGCCGGACCGGGCGCGCCGCCCTCGCGCCGCGCCTGCAACAGCGCCAGCACCTGCACCGTCTTGCCGAGCCCCATGTCATCGGCCAGCACACCGCCGAAGCCGGCCTCCAGCAGGCTGCCCATCCAGGCGGCGCCATAGGCCTGATAGGCGCGCAGCTGCGCGCTGAGCCCGTCCGGCGGGTCGAATTGGTCCGCCTCGGCGAGCGCCCGCAGGCTACGCGCCATCGGCAGAATGCCGGCCTTGTCGGAGAAGCGGATATCGCTGCCCGCCAGAGCCTCTTCCGCGCGACGTGCGGCGTCAGCCTCCGAGGGATGCAGCGCGCCCAGCTCGGCGTGATGGGTGAGGAACAGGTGCAGAAGCGGCGCCAGCGGGGAGAGATCGAGCGCGACGTAACCAGCCTTGCCGCGATCCAGATACACGGGGTGGCCGGCCAGATGCCGCGCCAGCGTCTCGACATCGGGGACCGCTTCCCAGGCCTCGCGGAGCTGCTCCAGAAACGCGGCGACCAGTGGCGCGACATCCACCGCCTTGTCGCCGATCTCGACCTGAAAGCCCAGCGAGAACCAGTCGTTGCCCTGAAACACCTCGCCCGCTTCGGCCTCGGTCGTCACCGAAAGCTCGGCCGCTTCCTCGCCCAGCCGATAGGGCCATTTCGGCGTCTCGACGACGTCCCAGCCGTCGCGGCGCAGCTCGGGCACCACGCGAAAGGCGAAGTCCAGCGCCGCGCGCACCTCCGACATCTCCAGCGTGTGCAGGTTCATCTCGCCATCGGCAAAGACGAAGTCGCACGCCATCATGCGCTCGCCCGGCCAGTGGAATTCCAGCTCTTCCACTGGCAGGGCACCGGCCTCACGCAGCCGGGTGGCGCAGGCGGCCTCCCACCGCGGATCGCGGGTCAGGGTGACCACCTCGCCGTGCTGGACCACCCACGGATCCGGATCGCCCTCGCCGACCTCCTGCCCGTCATAGACGAAGCGCAGAGTGAGCGTGGGCAGCTGAACGGACGCGCCGAAATAGCGCGGGCCGTCACGGGCAGTCTCGCGGCCGAGGGTCAGCCGAGCGGTGCGCTGCCGGGCCGCGCGCGTGGTCTGGCGGATGCTACGCGGACGCGGGAGGTCCATCCCGCCAAGCCTGTCGGGCAGCACGGCGCCGAGTGCATCCACCTCGTCCGGCGGGATATCCGGGCTCGCCGCCACCAGCTGCAACGTGTCGCTGTCCACGGTGTTCTCGAGCGCCCCGATCCGCCCGGTCGCGGCATCGATCCAAAGCGTTGCGCCATCGAGGCTCCGCAGGTGCAGGGGGTGGTCGGCGGCGTCCACGAAACCCAGCCGCTGGCGGCCATCCGCCGCAAGGTGCCAGGTCAGGCGCGGCGCACGCCGCTCCCTCGACCAGCTCAGTTCCGCACCCGGCGCAGTGTCATGCAGGAAACGGCCCGTTTCGCAGAGCTTCTGGATCAGTGCGATCGCGTCTTTCCCCCGGGGACGCAGCAGATCGGGCAGCCCGTAGCCATAGCTTGCATCCCAGAGCCGCGCCTGGGCCAGCGCCGACAACAGCTCCAGATCCACCGGGCGGATGAACCTCGCCGGGCCCGTGCTGCGCAGGGCGTGCACCGCGTCGTAGCGCCGGATCGACTTGTTCAGCGCCGTGCCCGCCGCATTGATCCGCCCCTTGCAGATGTCGATCCGGACCTGCGGGCCATGCGGCGACAGAACATAAAGCAGGCGATCCTTCACCTTGTCCGGGTAGTCCTCGGGCCGGGTCTCGGCGGGCGGCGCGGGGGCGGCGCTGTCCTTGACCCGGCGCAGCCAGCTCTCGACCGGCGCAGCCAGACCGGGGCGCGCATGCTGCTTCGCAGCCCATGTGACCATCACGGCCGCCACGTGCTTGCAGTTCTGGCCGACCGGGCAGGAACACTGCCCGTCGACCCATCTGTCGCCGAGGGCGATCCGCTGGCGATACATGGTTCCGCGCCCGTTCGACACACGCCCCGCCAGCACGCGGTCGCTCAAGGCTTCGACCGACACGACAAGATCGCGCCGCGCATAGTCCCGCCCGCGCTGCAGCGCCGCGCTGTCGAAATGGTCGCTCAACCGGGTATCCATGGCCAGTGTCTACCCGCCATGCGGCCAATTGGAAACGACCGCTTCCGCCACCTCTTGATCGACTCGTCTATCAGTCTCAGCCCGTCTGGCGCAGGTCCGGGCCCGCGACCCGCTTCGACCCGCCGCGCTGCGCCGACGGCAGCCGGATCAGCGTGGCCATGGCGTCGGCGAGCTTGTTCGACACCGGCTCGCCCTCGATCCGCTGCTCGAGGAACCAGTCGACGAGGCATTCCTTCTTGCCCTGCGTCTCGGGCGTGATCCCGAACTTCGCAATCGCCGCCTGCATCAGCTCGAGGTAGGGCGTCGTATACGGCACCGCGTCCGCACCCTCTGCAGGGCGGACGACTTCGGGCACGTAATCCGGCCAGATCGCCTTCACGAGAAAGCGCGGCATGCGGATGTCGATGAACTCCCAGTCCCGTGCGGTCAGCCGGTCGGAGAAATACTTGCCCTCCCGCCACTGCTCTGGCCGGATGCTGGTGTGATAGCCCGAATGCAGGCCGAACCCGCTGCTATTGCCGTAGCCCCAACCGTTCGGCCGCTCCTCCGTGTACCGGCCCTGCGCGATGAGATCGCCATCCCGAAGAGCGACCAGCAGCTCGTTTTCCGCCTCCGCCTTCCAGGCGATCTTCGGATCCTGCGGCGGGTTCCAGTGGTCCTGCGCAGGCCTCGGCTTCGGTGGCGCCTTGGCCGCCTCTGTTGCGCGCCGCGCGACGGTCACGTTCTGCACATGGGCAAGCGCCTCTGCATAACTCCATTGTGTACGGTCGAGCGATTGCAGCGACATCGGCGGCCTCATGAATCATGCGGGATAGCATGAACATAATGGGAACGCCCGACCCCCTCAACCCATTCCGATGTGGCAAGGGCGGAGGGGTTCACCCTCTCCCGGCGGGCATGGGCTGACCGGTTCCGAGGTCGCGGGCGGCGGCATGTTGCGACACCGTTGGATCATGATGTTCGATCCCGGTCCCATCCGTCGCCCCAACTCGCTCGCCCCCTCAGCGATGACCCCCGCCGAGCGCCGCGCCGAACTCTGCGCTCTGCTGGCGCTGGGGCTGGTCCGGTTGCGGCTGCGCGAGCGCGGTGAACCTTCTGAAGATACTGGAGAAAATCGCCTACACTCTCGGGCGAGCGCATGCCGTCATGCAACTCGAACTCACCGGAGAACCGCATGACCACCCACGATCCTATCCCCGCGCGCCTGGCCGAGCTGAAGACGGCGACGACGCCCGAGCTGAAGGCCCAATGGCGCGACCTGTTCGACAGCGAGCCGCCGCCCTTCAACCGCCGCTACCTGGAGAGCCGGCTCGCCTACCGCATCCAGGAATTGGCCTACGGTGGGCTGAAGCCCGAGACGATCCGACGGCTTGAGCGGCTGGGCGAGGAACTCGACGGCGGTGACCGCAAGAAGAGCCGCGTCCGCGCAGACATCATGCCCATCGCCGGCACGCGGCTGATCCGCGAGTGGCAGGGCGTCGAACATGTCGTCACGGTCACGGCGGACGGCTTCGAATGGCAGGGCCGGCCCTACAAGTCGCTCTCCGCCATCGCCCGCGCCATCACCGGCACGCGCTGGAACGGGCTCGTGTTCTTCGGGCTCAAGAACCGGCGGAGGCGGACATGACCAAGCCCATCGTGCGCAAACAGCGCTGCGCGATCTATACGCGCAAGTCGTCGGAGGAGGGGCTGGAGCAGGAGTTCAACTCGCTCCACGCCCAGCGGGAGGCCTGCGAGGCGTTCATCGCCAGTCAGCGCTCCGAGGGCTGGGTGCTGGTGCGCGATCAGTATGACGATGGCGGCCTCTCGGGCGGCACGCTGGAACGGCCCGGCCTGCAGCGGCTGCTGGAGGACATCGAGGACGGGCTGGTCGACGTGGTGGTGGTCTACAAGATCGACCGCCTCAGTCGCTCGCTCGCCGACTTCGCCAAGCTGGTCGAGGTATTCGACCGAAACGGCGTGACCTTCGTCTCCGTCACGCAGAGCTTCAACACCACGACCTCAATGGGGCGGCTGACGCTGAACATCCTGCTGTCCTTCGCCCAGTTCGAACGCGAGGTGACGGCCGAGCGCATCCGAGACAAGGTCGCCGCCAGCCGCAAGAAGGGGATGTGGATGGGCGGGGTGCCGCCCTACGGCTACCGCGTCGAGAACCGGAAGCTGGTGGTGGACGAGGACGCCGCCGAGCACGTCCGCTGGATCTTCGCGCGCTTCCTCGAGATCGGATCGGGCACGGAACTGGCCCGCGAGGTCGCGAAGCGCGGCATACTCACGCCGCGCGGCAACCGGATCGACAAGAAGTACCTGTATCGGATGCTGAACAACCGCGCCTACATCGGCGAGGCGGTCCACAAGGGCGAGAGCTACCCCGGCGAGCACGACGCGATCATCGACCGCGAGACATGGGACCGCGTCCATGCGATCCTGCAGGAAAGCCCGCGCAAGCGCGCCGCACGGACGCGCGCCGAGACGCCGGCGCTGCTGAAGGGGCTGCTGTTTGCTCCTGACGGGGCGGCCTTCACGCCAACCCACACGCGCAAGGGCGGGCGGTTGTACCGCTACTATGTCAGCCAGACCGTGCTGAAGCACGGGGCCGGATCATGCCCGGTGGGCCGCGTGCCCGCGAGCGAGATCGAGGCCGCGGTCATCGACCAACTCCGTGCCGTGTTCCGGCAGCCAGAGATTGTGGCAGGCACATGGAAGGCGGCGTGCGCCCACGCCGACGACATCACCGAGGCCGACGCTCGCAGGGCCCTGCAGCAGCTCGATCCGCTGTGGGACGAACTCTTCCCCGCCGAGCAGGCGCGCATCGTGGCGCTGCTCGTTGAGCGCGTGGACATCGGCACGGAGGGGCTGAACGTCCGGCTCCGAGTGGACGGCCTCGACGGCCTCGCGCGAGAGATGCTGGCCGGCGGAATCGAGATGGCAGCATGAGCCGCAGCACGCCGATCCCAGAAACTGTGACGCTCCATGTCCCGTTCCGGATCTTGAAGCGCGGCGGGCGCAAGGAGATGCAGGTGCCCGAAGGCGCCACGCAACCGCGCCGGACCGACAACACGCTGGTGAAAGCGCTGGCCCGCGCGTTCCGCTGGAAGCGCATGCTGGAGTCGGGCGAGTTCGCCACCATCGCCGAACTGGCCGAACGGGAGGGGATCGCGCCCTCCTACATGACTCGCGTCCTGCGCCTGACCCTGCTCGCGCCCGACATCGTCGAGGCGATCCTGGACGGGAAGCAAGGGTCGGAAGTGACGCTGGGGCGGGTGTTGGAGCCGTTTCCGGTGGAGTGGGAGCGGCAGGTGCAGCACTTCGGCTCGATATGAGCCACGAACGCTGACGAGACCTTCCGTCTTTTGTATGTTGGACCCGGCACACGCACAAGTTATGGTGCCTTCGTGCTTGGCGCCTCGATGCTGTGCACCTAAACATGAGTTCAGCTGCCAGGAGATCTCTTTGCTACCGCGCAACATTGCCCCAAAAGCCCCACCTATCAAAACACAAGGCATCAAAACTAAGGTTGTCCCACTTATCGCCCGTTCTATCGAGTGGGATGGTAGTGGCCGATGGATCGAGCCCTTCATTGGTTCTGCTGTTGTCGCGCTCAATATCGCACCGCAACGCGCCCTCTTGGCCGACACAAACGAGCATATGATTGACCTGTATCGCGCAATTCAGAATGGCTCGATAAACGGCCGCACCATTCGCAAATATCTAGAGCGAGAAGGGACGCAACTGCTTGAGAAGGGTGAAGCGCACTACTATTATATTCGAGAACGTTTCAACGAGTGCGGCGATCCCTTCGATTTCATATTCCTTAGCCGGTCGTGCTTCAACGGGATGATGCGGTTCAATAAGAAAGGTGGCTTCAACGTTCCGTTTTGCCGCAAGCCCGAGCGGTTCCGGCCTGCGCTTATTACAAAGATCGTCAATCAGGTCGAATGGGCGGCGAAGGCGATGGAGGGCAAGGATTGGCAATTTCTCGTGCAGGACTGGCGCTTAACAGTCGGAAGTGCACGAGCTGGCGACGTCATCTACTGCGACCCTCCCTACGTTGGACGGCACGTCGACTACTACAACGGCTTCACCGAAGAGGAAGCCGACGCGTTGGCCCAGTCGTTGATCGCCAGCGAAGCCGGCTTCGCCCTATCTATGTGGCTAGAGAATAAATACCGACGGAACGACTACGTTGACCGTTTGTTCTCAGACTACCCGCAGCGCACAATGGAGCACTTCTATCATGTCGGTCCGCAGGAGAAGTTGCGCAACGCAATGACGGAAGTGGTTGTTCTTTCGGAGAACGTCGCCGCAACACCCGCTGAAGTTCCAGAGTCACCCTTGCCGCTTTTTGAACGCGCGGAACTCATGGATGTTTGAGAAATCCGAACGGTCGGCTTTCGTTCGACCGTAGGAGCGCCAGTAATCCAAAAATTCGTCCTCCGAAGCGAACGGGCCGTTGCCAGCACGGAAATCGTCGATTGTCGCGTGGATGCTGCCGATGTTGGTCGTGTTCCCGCTGCCGGCGCGATCTGAAGAAATTCTCCATTTCTCTTGAACAAAAACCTCGACATTTTCAAACGGCAAAGGGATTTCTCCTATCCGATCAATCGTGTATTGGTGTTCCGCCCCCGCTTTCTTCTCAGCGATGCGGTTGTAGACGAATCCCAGAACCCAATGCTCGGAGTACTCGGGGAACGGGAAAACTATGTTCTTCTTCTCGTTGCCCGGGCGGATGAAGCTCGTGTAGCCGCCAAGTGTGTAACTGAATTTGTCGTCGTCATGCATTCGGTAGGTTGTCTTCACATCGATTGCGATCTTCCCGTTGTCTCCAAGCCCACGATGGAAGGTGAAGTCAGGATAGTGGTTCTGCACTGTCGGTTCGACAACTTCGTATCCAAGCACCTTCGCCGCAGCGTAGACTGCCGGTCGACTGACAAGCTCGAAAATCGTACTCAGGACCTTTGTGTCGGCGCCGAGCGGGTAAACGCTGCCAGCTTGATCGACAATGCCGCAGACAGCGTAGCTGTCTGCGAGCTTGTCCATCTCTGCCAAGAGCACCTCTTGAATGGTCGACATGCTGCTCCCCCGAAAGAATCAAGTTTTTCCTGAGCCTATCCAGATCAGCAAGTAGAGTCAGCACCGGTCGTGTCCCCGTACGTGGTGTAGCTCGGGGCGGTCACCGGGGTCCTCGGTAGGGTCGGGTTGCTGAGCCAGCCTGGATCGAGGAACGACCCCGATGACCAAGCCCATGATGGACCTTCGCGCGCTGGTGTAGAAGAGCGCGGATGCGGACCTGCCTGTCGGGCGTGAAGCTGGTCATCAGCGACGCGCACGAGGGCATCAAGGCCGCCACGGCGCGGGTTCCGTCCACGACCTGGCAGCGGTGCCGCGTGCATTCCCAGAGGAACGCCCTAGCCCACGCCGGCAAGAGCAGCCGGCGCGTGGTCTCCGCCTTCATCGCCACCGCCTTCGCCCAGCCCGACCATGCCGCCGCCAGCGCCCAGTGGCGGCGCGTGGCGGACCAGATGCGCCCCAAGCTCCCGAAGCTCGCCGCACTCATGGACGGCGCCGAGGAGGACGTGCTGGCCTACATGACCTTCCCGGCCCAGCACCGGGTCAAGCTGCACAGCACCAACCCCATCGAGAGGCTGAACGGCGAGATCAAGCGGCGCACCGACGTATGCGGGATCTTCCCCAACGAGGCCGCCATCCGCCGCCTGGTCGGCGCGATCCTTATGGAGCAGACCGAGGAATGGGCCGTCCAACGCTACCGCTACATGACGCTGGAAACCCTCGTGCCCGTCGGCGATGATCCCCACGTCAGCCTCCCTGCCGCGCAGGGCGACTGATCAGCTCGCCGCTGACGAGGCCGTCAGGCCAGCCGCCAGCTACACCACTCGATGGGACACGACTTCAGCACCTTGGTCAGCTAAGAGGTTCATCCTCCTCGTGCTACCTTCGTCACGTCGCTCAAGGGCTGCGCTTCCCGGTTGGAATTCAGTCCGCTCACAACCAGCGGCGACTGACTTCGAACTACGATCTAGCCGAGCGAAAATTCCCATTTCAGTCATACCTTTACAAGCTATTCACCAAACCAACGCAGTCATGAGGTCCGGAGAATTTCGGCCCTGAGAGACCGCTTCCGGGCCACCTGGCCCCGGGGCCGGTGCTCAGCCCCTCCCGCATAACCCTCAGATACAACGGAAAAATCCGGCCGGAGCCGGATCGGGAGAACGCTTTCGCGGGGGCAAGTGGCGGAGGGAACGGAACTGGGATCGAACGTTCTTTTGTGGATGCCGCTCGGTTTGCAAGGAATTTCTGATCGTCGGGGCATGTGATCGAGTGCGTTCTTTTGTCAGGCCTGTTCGTGCGGCTGACATGGCGCCGCTGGCCGGGATGGTGATGCGCGGA
>NZ_QPLK01000029.1 GCF_003340565.1 Rhodovulum sp. 12E13
GCCCACGCGCACCGTCAACAGGCGTCGCGCCGCTCGGGAGGGTCTGCACAACCCTCGACCGGTCCTCACGACCGGCCCACGACCGCCAAATCCGCCGCTCAGACGCATTCGGTGAATACTGCGGGGTCGAGAAACCCGGGATCCTCGGCCACGCTGAAAAGCGCGGCCTGCCCGGGCGCATCGGTCAGCGCGGTGACCCTCTCGGCGTCGTTCACCACCCGGTCGCGCTGGGTCCGGGACATCTCCTCGATGGCGCTCATGAGCGGGCCGGGCAGGTCGGCATCCCGGACAGTCCAGTCGATCTCGGCCGGGAGGCCGATTTCCGGCCGGTCGAAGTATTCCCGAAGCCCCTCGCCGGGGGTCTTGCGAAGCAGTGCAGACAGTGCGGTCACGCTGATCTCCTTTCTGGCGATTCTCATGATTGCTGATCTGCTAATCAGCGTATTGAGGGCCGAAGCGGAGTCAATCGAAAACATACGCAGTTCCGCGGATTCGCGATCAGCGGTCGAAGAGCGAGCCCTGCCCGCGGGTCGTCGTGATCAGGTTGAGCTTCAGCAACCGGATCCGCGCGGCCTCTTCGGAAACGGCGAACCGCTGCATGACGAGCTGGACCAGCCGGGCCGCATGGTCCGAAGCGGCATGGATGTCGGCGTGCAGATCGCGCGGACCGCAGTAGTCAGAGACCAGACGGCGAACGGGTGTCGCCGGCATCAGCAGCGCGCCGCTGATATAGCCGGCCTGCCATTCCATCCAGTCAGACTGCGGCGCGTCCAGCATGGTATCGCGCTTGGAGATCGCCTTGTTGGCGTTGAACCCGCGCTCCAGCATGTCGCCGGTGGCGAACCTCTCGTCCCACAGCGGACCATGGAACTTCACGTGTCCGAACTCGTGGGTCAGCGTGGTGCGGTAACGGTTCTCAAGCCGTTCGTCGGTGGAGATCTGCGCCGAGATCGACACATGCGGGCCGCGGTCGGGAAAGAACTCGGTGACGCCTTCGACGTCCTGTCCGTAGCGGGACAGATCGGCATACGGATCGAGGTCCGCATCATGCAGCTCGATGAGCATCGTCAGGTCGTCGGTCGAGACCGGATATTCGACCTCTCCCCTGCGCTTGAGGAGAAGGTCCCGGATCAGCCGCTCGCACTCGCCGTCGAGCTCGCGCTGGTCGTAGAAGGGTCGCCTGGCGAAACGTCCCGTCTTGTCTGGGATCATCCGGACCATTTGAGCCCTCCTTACTCCTTCTTCAGCGCCTTCCTGAAATTGGCGAACGCCTCAACCACCTTCTCCTGGTCGTATGCTTCCGACCGAAGGTCATCCGGCAGGCGCCCCGCCAGAGCGAAGAGATAGTCCTCCGGGATGTCGAGGATGCCGGAGAACTGGCGGATCAGGTGCCCCGAGCTGGGACTGCGCCGGTCGTGCTCGATGTCGTTGAGGTACTGTGGCGATATCGCGCCGCCCCCTTCTTCCTTCATGACGCGTGCGGCGAGTTCCTTCTGGCTCATACCGAGCGTCTTGCGGGCCTTCGAAATCGCCCGGCCGAAGGTCATACCGTCGGCAGACATGACCGGTCCATGGCTTGCTCTCCCTGTCGCTCCGCTTGTTCGCGGATTTGCGAACTGATACGCCTTATCCGCAAGGGGATCAACACCCGAGGCGGGCTCCGGGGAGGTGTAGCGCGTGTCGAGATTCAATCCGGACAGGGACATAAGCGACATCTACGATGCCGTCGCGACGTGGCGCGACCAGTGCCTCTTGGCGGACGGGTCTGTGTTCGCGTCAGAAGAAGAGCTGTGGACCGAGCCGCTTCTCGACGAGATCGACCAGCGCTTCGTCAGAAACCTCGATGCGGGCGAGGGCGACTTCCTCTCCAAGCTGAAGGAGCAGCTCTCCGCCGGTTCGCACGAGTGCAAGAAACTGATGGCCGAGTGTGTTTGGCTCCTGCTCCTCTTTCCGTCGAATGTCGGCGCCGAAAAGAAGCGCGAGAACGTACGTACGATCTGGTTATGGTCCGACACCAACCTGGATGAAAACCACCCGCTGCTTGATGACAAGGTGCTGCAGGGCATCGGCTCGGGCGGAACCGCCTTCAACACCCATCGGTGGCGCGAGCTGGTTTTTCTGATCAGCGCGATGCGCGACCTGAAGCGGCGAGACGCAATACTCGACGATCCATGGGCATTCGCCGACTGGCTGAGCGACCTGCCCGAAGCACGGCCTCGGCAACTGATCCATATCCTGCCGCACTTGCTGTTTCCCGACAGCTTCGAGCGGATAAGCTCGGAAGGTGACAAGCGGCGCATCCTCGCCGGGTTCAGCGACACGCCGGAGAAAGAGATCAGGAAGTGGAGCAACGCCGAGATCGACCGCGCCCTTCTCGATCTGCGGCGGCGGCTCGAACAGGAGCATGGGTCAGACATCGACTTCTACGAGGACGAGTTCGAGAGCCAGTGGAAGAGCCAGACAAGAAACTGGCTGCTCAGTTGGAACCCGTCCAAGTGGACGTGGGACACGCTTGAGGCGGACAGGGCCAAGACCATGGCCGGCGAAAGGGCCGACAACCGCTGGCGCTGCGGCTCGACCAAGCCTAGGGAGGGCGACCGCGTTTTCCTGATCCGAACCGGGACTGCTCCAAAGGGCGTTGTGGCTGCGGGCCAGGTCACGCGCGCCCCGTACGAAGCCGAGCATTGGGACCAGGCGCGCGCCGACGCCGGAGAGACGACAAGATTCATCGATGTCGCGTTCGACAGCGTGCGCGATGCAACGATGGACGAGATTGTCTCTCTGGAAGACCTGAAAAGCCGCGAACCCGGGCAGGAATGGAACCCGCAGTCTTCCGGAATCGAGATCAAGGACAAGGCGGCCCGGACACTGGAGCGCCTCTGGAAGGCGCTGCCATCTATCACGGCCGCTCCGGCGCCGGAGAGCACCACTGGAATCGGTGCAACATCATTGCGCAGAGCCGGACCGCCCCTGAACCTCATCATCTACGGCCCGCCGGGCACCGGGAAGACGTATCGTCTGAAGACCGACTATCTGCCGCGCTATCAGGACGAGGCCGAAGATCGCTTCGAGTTCGTGACCTTCCACCAGAGCTACGCATACGAGGACTTCGTTGAGGGGATACGACCTGTGACGGAGAGCGGCGCCGTCACCTACGAGGTGCGGCCGGGGGTACTGAAGCGGCTCTGCGATCGGGCCCGGCGCGCACCTGAGAAGCGGTTCGCCCTGTTCATCGACGAGATCAACCGCGGCAACGTCGCCAAGATCTTCGGCGAGCTGATCACGCTCGTCGAAGTGGACAAGCGGATCCGCACTGACTCTTCGGGAAACCGAATGGCGAACTGCGACGGCCTGGAGGTGACGCTCCCGTACTCTGGCGATCGTTTCGGGGTTCCGGAGAACGTCGACGTCATCGGCACCATGAACACCGCGGACCGCTCGATCGCTCTGCTCGACAGCGCGCTGAGGCGCCGGTTCCGGTTCGAGGAACTCACGCCGAAGCCTGAACTCCTCCGGTCGATCGACGACGGCGCAGGCAACCCCATCGACCTGCGCGAACTGTTGCAGGCCATGAATGCGCGCCTGTCCCGCCTGCTGCACCGCGACCAGACGCTCGGCCATAGTTACTTCTACCATGTGAAGTCGTTCGACGAACTGTGCCGTGTGTTTGCGAGGGAGGTTCTGCCCTTCCTGCAAGAGGCGTTCTACGACGACTGGCGGCAGATCAGATACATACTTGCCGACCAGACGGTGGAGGATGAGCTGCAGCTCGTCCGGGCGCGGACGCAGAGCGCCGCTCTGCTCTTTCCCAAGGCGGACCCGGCCGAAATCGGGGACGGCGAGGCGTTCGAGATCATTCGGGAAGACGACATCACACCGGACGCGATCCGCAAGATCTACGAGCCACCAGAATGAGGCGCCTCTCCGTCCGAGAGAGGGAGGGCGTCAGCATCGGCCCAGTCGGCGAGATCAGCGAGCTCGAGGCAGAAGGCATTGCGAAACTTGCCGGACACCTACCAGCAGGCACCCTAGCATGGGGCCACCGCGCGCTGAAGTTCGGGCCGTTCTGCGGGGTCCTGCAGACCGAGCAGGTGGCGATCGAGATACTTCCCAAGATCGACCATGGCAGCGATAGAAGCGAAGACATGCGGGGCCTTCTGGTGGCCATGCTTGCGCGCGCTGGAGAGCTTGGGGCGAAGAGGGCTGGCGATGCCGACCTCGGGCAGCAGCACAGCCACCTCCTGGACGTCTTCATCGAGGATTTCTGCGACTTGGTGAAGTCCGCGCTGCGCGGCGGGGCCATCGCCCGCTACTCCGAGCGGACAGAAAACCTCAATGCCATCCGAGGGCGGCTCGAACTCACCGAGCATCTGCGCGCCAACGCCTTCGACCGTTCTCATCTGCTCTGCCGCTTCGACGAGCGCAGTATCGACAACCCATACAATCAAGCGCTGAAGGGCGTCCTGCGAATCCTCCTCGGGTTCGCGCTAAGCCCCAGGACTCGGGCGATGGTGGCGGCGTTTCTCCATCGCTTCGACGAAGTGAGCGATCGTAGGGTCACGGTTCGCGACGTTGGCGCACTGCGGTTTGATCGGACCATCCGGCACTGGGAGCCGGTGTTTGCGCGGGCCCGCTGGCTACTGTCAGGCCTATACCCGGATGTTCGCACCGGCGACGCAGCTGGTTCAGCGCTGCTGTTCAACATGGAAAAGCTCTTCGAGAGGCTGCTTGGACTGCGCATCCGGCACGCCTGTCAGGCGCAGGATGGCGGGCGCCTCTCTGTCGGACTTCAGGGCCCTGTGAAGGACCTGGCGACGGCGGGCTTCCAGCTGCGCCCCGACATTGCCATCCAGAGCGGAAGTGAGACCGTCGCCATTCTCGATGCAAAATGGAAGCGCCTCGATCTCGCCGAACCGAACTCCGGCGTCTCGAGCGGCGACGCGTATCAGATGAACGCCTACGCCAGTCGCTACCGCTGCAAGCGACTCGCGCTCGTTTACCCGGCATCGAGAGACTGCCCGCCAGGAAGGGTCACAGAGTTCGTGCTCATGACCGAAGAGCGGCCGGTACTGGATGTCGTCGCGGTCGATGTTCGAGAGCTCGCCACTGGCAGCGGGATCCCGGCCGGTATCGATGCGATGATCCCGATCGAGCCGCACTGGAAGCAACGGTCATCGCAGGCGCCGATTTACGAAGCGATATGAAGGACTTCGGCCCCTCTTGCTTCCACAGTGCTTCCACGGGTGCTGGAAACGCGAGGTAATTTGGTTGCGGGGGTAGGATTTGAACCTACGACCTTCAGGTTATGAGCCTGACGAGCTACCGGGCTGCTCCACCCCGCGCCAATCGTACAACTCGCGTTGTAGCGTGCTAACAATCCGAACAGTCATCGAGAAGAGAGATATGTTTGAGGTTCTTGCTAGGTTTGGCGGCGACCTACTCTCCCACGTCTTGAGACGCAGTACCATCGGCGCTACGGCACTTAACGACCGAGTTCGGAATGGGATCGGGTGTTTTGCTCGCGCTATGACCACCAAACCGAGGAAGAACCTCACAATCAACTGTCCAAGCGCCTTCTGAACAAAGGCAACCCTGCCTTCTTCTGGATCAGATCAAGCCTGTCGGGCAATTAGTACCGGTCAGCTGAACGTGTCGCCACGCTTACACCTCCGGCCTATCGACGAGGTGGTCTACCTCGGCCCTCAGGGATACCTTGTTTCGAGGGGGGCTTCCCGCTTAGATGCCTTCAGCGGTTATCCCGTCCGATCATAGCTACCCTGCACTGCGGCTGGCGCCACAACAGGTCCACCAGTGGATCGTTCACCCCGGTCCTCTCGTACTAGGGGCAACTCCTCTCAAGTATCCTACACCCACGGCAGATAGGGACCGAACTGTCTCACGACGTTCTAAACCCAGCTCACGTACCTCTTTAAACGGCGAACAGCCGTACCCTTGGGACCTGCTCCAGCCCCAGGATGAGATGAGCCGACATCGAGGTGCCAAACACTGCCGTCGATATGGACTCTTGGGCAGTATCAGCCTGTTATCCCCGGCGTACCTTTTATCCGTTGAGCGATGGCCCTTCCACGCGGGACCACCGGATCACTATGGCCGTCTTTCGACTCTGCTCGACTTGTCAGTCTCGCAGTCAGGCTGGCTTCTGCCATTGCACTCAACGAGCGATTTCCGACCGCTCTGAGCCAACCTTCGCGCGCCTCCGTTACTCTTTGGGAGGCGACCGCCCCAGTCAAACTACCCGCCACAGAGGGTCCCGGATCCGGATAACGGACCGCGGTTAGACATCAAGCGAAGCAAGGGTGGTATCTCAAGGATGGCTCCACTCCAACTGGCGTCGGAGCTTCGAAGCCTACCACCTATCCTGCACATGCTTGGCCTGATGCCAGTCTGAAGCTGTAGTAAAGGTGCACGGGGTCTTTCCGTCTAACCGCGGGAAGCCTGCATCTTGACAGGCAATTCAATTTCGCTGAGTCGATGTTGGAGACAGCGGGGAAGTCGTTACGCCATTCGTGCAGGTCGGAACTTACCCGACAAGGAATTTCGCTACCTTAGGACCGTTATAGTTACGGCCGCCGTTTACCGGGGCTTCAATTCGGAGCTCTCACTCCTCCTTTTAACCTTCCGGCACCGGGCAGGCGTCAGACCCTATACGTCGTCTTGCGACTTCGCAGAGCCCTGTGTTTTTAGTAAACAGTCGCCACCCCCTGGTTTGTGCCCCCGACGCTCGTGCGCCGGGCCTCCTTCTCGCGAACTTACGGAGGTATTTTGCCGAGTTCCTTCAACATCGTTCTCTCAAGCGCCTTGGTATGCTCTACCAGTCCACCTGTGTCGGTTTAGGGTACGGTCTGGTGGAGGGCTATTTCCAGGGACTGTCTTGGATACGCCCCAATCCGATAAGGGACGCACGCCGCCACAATCCGTCACATCCTCCTGGCCCAGGAATATTAACCTGGTTCCCATCGTCTACGCTTTTCAGCCTCGACTTAGGGGCCGGCTTACCCTGCTCAGATTAGCTTTAAGCAGGAACCCTTGGACTTTCGGCGACAGGGTTTCTCACCCTGTTTGTCGCTACTCATGTCATCATTCTCGCCAGTGATCTCTCCACCGGTTGGCTCACGCCCCGGCTTCACAGAAAGCACCTCGCCTCCGATACGCCCCGAAGGGCGCAGAAGAGGCATGGTGCTATGTCACACTGCGCTCCGCTACCATGCCTTTCGGCATCCTCAGCTTCGGCTCGTGGCTTGAGCCCCGTTACATCTTCGCCGCAAGACAGCTTGATTAGACCAGTGAGCTGTTACGCTATCTTTAAAGGATGGCTGCTTCTAAGCCAACCTCCTGGTTGTTTTGGCCGTCTCACCTGCTTTCCCACTTAGCCACGAATTGGGGGCCTTAGCTGGAGGTCAGGGTTGTTTCCCTCTTGACGACGGGCGTTAGCACTCGCCGTCTGTCTGCCATCTAGTACTCCCGGGTATTCGGAGTTTGGTTAGGATCAGTAAGCCTGTGGGGCCCCATTACCCATCCAGTGCTCTACCCCCCGGGGTATTCGGATGACGCGCTACCTAAATAGCTTTCGCGGAGAACCAGCTATCTCCCGGTTTGATTGGCCTTTCACCCCTAGGCACAACTCATCCCGACCTTTTTCAACAGGTGTGGGTTCGGCCCTCCAATAGGTGTTACCCTATCTTCAGCCTGGTCATGCCTAGATCACCGGGTTTCGGGTCTGATCCCACGTACTCGTCGCCCTATTCAGACTCGCTTTCGCTGCGCCTACACCTAGCGGCTTAAGCTTGCACGTGAGACCAAGTCGATGACCCATTATACAAAAGGTACGCCGTCAGGGCTCGGGGCCCCTCCGACTGCTTGTAGGCGTTCGGTTTCAGGTACTGTTTCACTCCCCTCGTCGGGGTGCTTTTCACCTTTCCCTCACGGTACTGGTTCGCTATCGGTCAGCAAGGAGTACTTAGCCTTCGAGGGTGGTCCCCCGATCTTCAGACAGGATTTCACGTGTCCCGCCCTACTTAATGCGTCCTTCACGCTTCCCGTACGGGGCTGTCACCCGCTATGGCCGACCTTTCCAGGTCGTTCCGGTCACGCTTACGGCTCGGCTGGTCCCCGTTCGCTCGCCACTACTGGGGGAGTATCTGTTGATTTCCTTTCCTCCGGGTACTTAGATGTTTCAGTTCCCCGGGTTCGCTCTTTGAAACCTATGTATTCAGTCTCAAAGTACCTGGTTCAGCCCGATATGAACTGCCGAGGGCAGATCATATCAGTCTGTCAGGTGGGTTGCCCCATTCGGAGATCCATGGATCAAAGCCTATTCCCGGCTCCCCATGGCTTATCGCAGGGTATCACGTCCTTCATCGCCTCTTGCTGCCAAGGCATCCACCAAACGCCCTTCTCGCGCTTGATCTGATCCAGAAGAAGACAGGCTTTCGCCTGAGGCCCGGGCTGGTTCCGCCGGGCTCACATCCTCTGTTCAGAAGTCGTACATTCCCGCTCCCCACCTTGCGGCGAGGAGGTTTGGTTAGTGTACTTGACTTGGACAATCATGCTCGCCTCCGGCCGTTGGCCGGGGCAGCCTCCCACTCGAGGCTGCCAAGCATGATTGATTGTTTCTCTCTTCACGATGTCAATTCGTCCAGTCGGACGGCAAAGCCAATGCGCTTTGCGGTCGGACCGGGTCTTGGTGGAGCGTGTCGGGATCGAACCGACGACCCCCTGCTTGCAAAGCAGGTGCTCTCCCAGCTGAGCTAACGCCCCGATCCCGGAGGGGATTGGTGGGTCGAGGAGGACTTGAACCTCCGACCTCACGCTTATCAGGCGTGCGCTCTAACCACCTGAGCTACCGACCCAGAACGGGCGGTCGCCCGTAGTGCAGGACTGAAGAGATATGTGGACGGCCTGATCCGCTTTGCCCGGCTTGAGAACCGGACTTGCTAAGTGATCCACGAGACAGGCGTGCCTGTCTGCCAGGATCATCCTTAGAAAGGAGGTGATCCAGCCGCAGGTTCCCCTACGGCTACCTTGTTACGACTTCACCCCAGTCGCTGAGCTTACCGTGGCCGGCTGCCCCCCGAAGGTTGGCGCACCGTCTTCGGGTAAACCCAACTCCCATGGTGTGACGGGCGGTGTGTACAAGGCCCGGGAACGTATTCACCGCGTCATGCTGTTACGCGATTACTAGCGATTCCGACTTCATGCCCTCGAGTTGCAGAGGACAATCCGAACTGAGACAGCTTTTTGGGATTAACCCATTGTCACTGCCATTGTAGCACGTGTGTAGCCCAACCCGTAAGGGCCATGAGGACTTGACGTCATCCACACCTTCCTCCCGCTTATCACGGGCAGTTCCCCCAGAGTCCCCGGCCGAACCGCTGGTAACTGAGGGTGTGGGTTGCGCTCGTTGCCGGACTTAACCGAACATCTCACGACACGAGCTGACGACAGCCATGCAGCACCTGTCACTGATCCAGCCGAACTGAAGGAGTCTCTCTCGAGAAACCGCGATCAGGATGTCAAGGGTTGGTAAGGTTCTGCGCGTTGCTTCGAATTAAACCACATGCTCCACCGCTTGTGCGGGCCCCCGTCAATTCCTTTGAGTTTTAACCTTGCGGCCGTACTCCCCAGGCGGAATGCTTAATCCGTTAGGTGTGACACCGAACAGCATGCTGCCCGACGTCTGGCATTCATCGTTTACGGTGTGGACTACCAGGGTATCTAATCCTGTTTGCTCCCCACACTTTCGCACCTCAGCGTCAGTATCGAGCCAGTGAGCCGCCTTCGCCACTGGTGTTCTTCCGAATATCTACGAATTTCACCTCTACACTCGGAGTTCCACTCACCTCTCTCGAACTCTAGGCTGCCAGTATCGAAGGCAGTTCCGGGGTTGAGCCCCGGGATTTCACCCCCGACTTAACAGCCCGCCTACGCGCGCTTTACGCCCAGTAATTCCGAACAACGCTAACCCCCTCCGTATTACCGCGGCTGCTGGCACGGAGTTAGCCGGGGTTTCTTCTCCGGGTACCGTCATTATCTTCCCCGGTGAAAGTGCTTTACGACCCTAGGGCCTTCGTCACACACGCGGCATGGCTAGATCAGGGTTTCCCCCATTGTCTAAGATTCCCCACTGCTGCCTCCCGTAGGAGTCTGGGCCGTGTCTCAGTCCCAGTGTGGCTGATCATCCTCTCAAACCAGCTACTGATCGTCGGCTTGGTAGGCCGTTACCCCACCAACTACCTAATCAGACGCGGGCCGATCCTTCACCGAAATTCTTTCCCCCGAAGGGCGTATGCGGTATTAAACCCCGTTTCCAAGGACTATTCCGCAGTGAAGGGCACGTTCCCACGCGTTACTCACCCGTCCGCCGCTAAGGCCGAAGCCTTCGCTCGACTTGCATGTGTTAAGCCTGCCGCCAGCGTTCGTTCTGAGCCAGGATCAAACTCTCAAGTTGAAACGCGCATCGCGCGTTCTTGACGTTCGAACCTCAGCACATCTCCCTGCCCGGCTGGGCAGGGATCTTTCTGCTTGATGTGCTCCGTTCCAAGGGAACGAAGTCCGTCAAGCAGTGAAGCTGACACTCCGGTCATCGGGCTTGCGCCCTGCGGAGCCGATATGCGGGAGATTCGATCCATCGAATGGACCAAACCGCCCACAAATCTCTTCAGTCACCAGCGATGTCAAAGAGCGGAGAGACAAAACCGACGTGAGCGCCTCTTTCCTTTGAGGCGCGCCCGCCTGCTCGATCTCTCGATGTTTGTTCCGCCTCGTTGCCTTGGCTGCTGCCGCTGGCCCGTCTGGCGCCCCGTTGGCGCCTCAGCGCCGCCGGTGAGGGGGTATTTACGGATGAGGCCGGGGGGCCGCAAGGGGTTTTTTCGAGGAACATGGCATTTTTCTATCATGTCCTGCAAGCTATTGATTTTTGGAAGAAATTTATGCCCTGTGCCGGCTTGGGAGGGCGTCCTGCGCGCCTGCGAGCCCCGCCACAGGCCAACAATCCGCAGAATCTCGGCCTTATCCACAGACTCGGCGCGACTCTTCCCGTCCGTCACTCGGCCGGAACCGCACGCCTCCCGCGCTTCGGGACGAGTCGGAGGGCCAGCAGCCCCAGAATCGCCGCCAGATACAGCAGCGGCTCCAACTGGAAGCCCTTTCGCAGCATGACGAAGTGCAGCCCGCCCAGCAGCGCCACGCCGTAAGTCAGCCGGTGGAGCCGCTGCCAGGCCTGCGGGCCGAGCCGGCGCACCGACCAGTTGTTCGAGGTGAGCGCGAGCGGGATCATCAGGAGAAACCCGGCCATGCCCACCGTGATGTAGGGCCGCTTGAGGATGTCGGCCCAGACCTGCGCGAGTATCTGCACGTCGAGCACCAGCCAGACGAGCATGTGCGCAAGGATGTAGAAGAAGGCCGTCACCCCGACCGCCCGGCGGAAGCGGATCAGGCTGACCCCGGTGAACCGCCGGATCGGGGTCACGCAGAGCCCCGCGATCAGCAGCCACAGCCCCCAAAGGCCCAGGCGGTGCTCGATCGCCTCCACCGGCTCCACGCCCAACCGACCGGTCGCGCCCGCCCAGAACACCCAGATGACAGGCACGGCCGCCACGATGTAAAGCGACCATGGCGGCACCCGCCGGAGCGCGCCGTTGATGGGGCCTGCCAGATCCATCAGTAGTTCTCGGTCAGGTCCATGCCCTCGTAGAGCGAGGCGACCTCTTCCTCGTAGCCATTGAACATGAGCGTCGGCTGGCGGCGCGCGAACAGCCCCGAGCCGATCACCCGCTCGGTCGCCTGACTCCAGCGCGGGTGGTCCACCTCAGGGTTCACGTTGGAGTAGAAGCCGTATTCGCGCGGGTTCGCCTTGTTCCAGCTCGTCGGTGGCTCGTCTTCGGTCAGGGTGATCCGAACGATGCTCTTGATCGACTTGAAGCCGTACTTCCACGGCACCACCAGCCGGATGGGCGCGCCGTTCTGGTTGGGAATGTCGCGGCCGTAGATGCCGGTGGCCATGATCGTCAGCGGGTGGCGCGCCTCGTCGAGCCGCAGACCCTCGACATAGGGCCAGTCGAGCACCGGGAATCGGACACCCGGCATCTCGTCGGGCCGCAGCGCCGTCTCGAAGGCGACGTAGCGCGCCTCGGCCTTCACCCCCACCTTGTCGAGCAGGTCGGCAAGCTCGAAGCCGTTCCACGGGATGACCATCGACCACGCCTCGACGCAGCGGAAGCGGTAGATCCGCTCCTCGACCGTCATCCCCTCCATCACCTCCTCGAAGGAGTAGTCGCCGGGGCGGTCCACCAACCCGTCGATGGTGATCGACCACGGAGAGGTCGTCAGCATGTGGGCGTTCTCGGCCGGGTCGCCCTTGCCGGTGCCGAACTCGTAGAAGTTGTTGTAGGTCGTGATCTCTTCCCAGGTGTTCGGCTTCAGGCCCTCGGGCGCGGCCGTCGCGCGGGGGGCGAGGCCCGTTGCGGCGAGGCCGGCGAGCCCGCCCGCGGCAATGATCTGGCGGCGGTTGAGCCAGGCCCGTTCGGGCGTGACGTCGTCATGGGTCAGGTCATTGGTCCAGCGATGGGCCATGAACGCTCTCCTTTGCTCGGCACCCGTACCCTAAGTATAGTCGCGGGCTGCGTCCCGGCAGGTGTCGGATGCTCACGCGATCGTTGCCGATCGTCAGACAGGCCCGAGCGCCATCGTCACGGCGCGGAATAGTGGCCCGCATCGGGCGGTCGGGCCACCTGCGGCAGGGGCTCGCCCGCGCGGTAGGACGGATAGATCTCGTTCATCGGGATCGAGGTGCCGTCGGCCGTCACGAGGCGAACGTGCCGCCGCCGCATCTTCCGCGGCTCCGGCACGCCCACCGAATGGGCGATGGTCTCGACCTCGTGGACGATGGCGCGGGCGTATGCGGCCACGCGCTCCTCCTTCTCCACCACGACGAGGCCCTGCTGCAGGCGCGGCACATGCGTGGTGATGCCGGTCGGGCAGGTGTTGCGATTGCACTTCAGCGCCTGGATGCAGCCGAGCGCGAACATGAAGCCCCGGGCAGAGGTGACGAAGTCGGCCCCCGCCGCCAGCGCCCAGGCGACGTCGCCGGGGTTCACCAGCTTGGCCGACGCGATCAGGCGGATGCGGTCCTTCAGCCCGAACTCGTCGCGCAGGTTGACGATGCGCGGCAGCGCCTCGCGAATCGGCATGCCCACCAGGTCCATCAGTGGCATCGGCGCGGCGCCGGTGCCGCCCTCTCCGCCGTCGATCGTCAGGAAGTCAGGCGCAGCCTCGGTTCCGCGCCGCCCGATCGCCTCGAACAGGCCGCGCATCTGGGTGGGAGAGCCGACGGCCGTCTTGATGCCGGTGGGCTTGCCGGTGACATCTCGGACCCGGCCGATCAGGTCGAGCAGGTCATCCCAGTCGTCGACCTCGACATGACGGTTGGGAGAGATCGAATCCTGCCCCACCGGGATTCCGCGGATGAGTGCGATCTCGGGCGTGATCTTGGCTGCCGGAAGGATGCCCCCCTTTCCGGGCTTGGCACCCTGGCTGAGCTTGATCTCGAACATGCGCACCCGTTCGTGTGCCGCCACCTCACGGAGCCGCTCCTCCGACAGCCCGCCCATGGGCTCGCGCACCCCGTATTTCGCCGTGCCGATCTGGAAGACGAGGTCGCAGCCGCCCTCGAGATGGAAGGGCGAAAGCCCGCCCTCGCCCGTGTTGAGCCAGATGCCCGCCTTGGCGGCCCCTCGCGACAGCGCCTGCACCGCCGGCCGCGAGATGGCGCCGTAGCTCATGCCCGAGATGTTGAAGATCGACGGAGCGAGAAAGGGCTGCCGCGCCCCGGGGCCGATCACCATCGGCTCGGTCGAGGCGAACTGATCGTCGAGCGGAGGAAAGGCGGCGTTGACGAAGACCGGGGTGCCCACGACCGTGAGGTTGCGGGTCGAGCCGAAGGCGAGCGTGTTGCCCTGCCCGCTCGCCGCCTTCGTCACCCAGTCGCGCTGGGCCCGGTTGAACGGCATCTCCTCTCGGTCCATCGCGAAGAAGTATTGCCTGAAGAACTCGCCCAGAGTGGTGAAGAGGTGCCGGAAGCGCCCGATCACCGGGTAGTTCCGTCGGATCGCGTCCCGCGTCTGCACCCGGTCGATCACGAAGAAGGCCAGCGCCAGCGCCAGCGCCACGCCGACCGCGAAGACGAAGGTCACCGCCATCGCCTGCAGGCCCCACAGCGCCCAGTTCATCCAGATCGACATGACGTCCTCCGCGCGTTGCTCCGAGCTACCCTGAGTGAGTGACCGCGATCGGCGGATGACGCAAATCGCCGCCACCGGCCCGCCGCTTCGGTCACGCCGGATCACGCAGGCTGACATCAATTTGAATGGAAACGGCAGCGCCGCGCCGCTTAGCGCGCCACGGTGGTGCTTCAATACCGCTCCGGGCGCGCATCGCGGCGATCCGCGCACATCCAGGCGACCGTCCGGCGCGTTGCACGGCTGTCCCCACCGCGGGAGACACAGCCAACACTGGGAGAACGACATGATCCGCACGAAGCTGGCCGCTCTGGCCACTGCCACCGCCCTCGCCGTGCCGACCTTCGCCGCCGCGCAGGAGGCCGATATCGTCGACACGGCCGTGGCCGCCGGCGACTTCGAGACGCTCGTCGCCGCCGTGCAGGCCGCGGGCCTCGTCGAGACGCTCAAGGGCGAAGGCCCGTTCACCGTCTTCGCGCCGACCGATGCCGCCTTCGACGCGCTGCCCGAGGGCACCGTCGAGAGCCTGCTCGAGGACACCGACGCGCTGACCGAGATCCTCACCTACCACGTCGTGCCGGGCGCGGTGATGTCGGGCGACCTGTCCGATGGCATGACCGCCGCGACGGTCGAGGGCTCGGAGGTGGAGATCTCGATCACCGACGGCACCGTGATGGTCGACGGCGCGACCGTGACCGCCGCCGACATCGAGGCGTCGAACGGCGTGATCCACGTGATCGACGCCGTCATCATGCCGGGCGACATGTAATGCTTCCGGGCCGGGCGTATCGCCGCCCGGCCCACTGCACCTCAGGCGTCGGGTTTGCGCCCCGAGGCCAGCTTGGTCATTCCCGGGATCAGAGGCCCCACCTCGACAGCGCTGAACCCGGCCGCGCGCATCCGGTCTGCCAGCCAGCCATCCGACAGAGAGCGCGCCTCGGGCGTGAAGGCGGTATGCTGAAGTTGCCAGAGCGCGGTGTTCTTCGGGCCCGTCCTGTCTTCGTCGACGATGAAGTCGTGCACCAGAAGCCGGCCGCCCTGCCCGAGATGGTCGAATGCGCGGCCGATCAACCCCTCGTGGGCGTGATCCGGCACCCCCGACAAAAGGTATGACATCAGGATGGCGTCCTGTTTGCCGGGCCACTCGGCGGCAAGGGCGTCGCCCGTCGCATAGGTGATCCGGTCTGACAGGCCGGCATCGGCGACATAGGCCGCGCCTAGCGCCGCCACATTGGGAAAGTCGACCACCGTGACGTGCAGATCGGGATTTGCGCGGCAGAGCGTGATGGCGAAGGCGCCCGTTCCACCGCCGACGTCGAGCATCCGCTCCACGCCCGACAGGTCGACCCGCTTCGCCAGCCCCCGCGCCGGGCCGAGCGAGCCCGCGTGCTGGCTCTCCGAGTAGAGCCGTGCCTCCTCGGCGTCGGCGAACCAGTCGGCGTAGGAGGCGGTCGCGCCCTCGGGCAGTCGACCGGCCAGCGCCTCGCCGATCTGATCCATGAGCGGATACATCTGCCGGCCGACCTGCAGGCGCAGGTAATCGCCGAAATCGTACTTCGCGCCCCTGACGAGAAAAGCCTCGGCCGCCGGCGAATTGGCGAAGCCCTCGCCCGACCGCACCGTCAGGCCCAGCGCCGTGAGCGCCGTCATCAGCGTGCGGCACCGCTCCTCCGGCAGCCCCGACGCGGCGGCGATCTCCCCGGCGGACAACGCTCCGCCCGCGAGGCGCGTGAAGATGCCGAATTCGAGCGCGGCGAACAGCGCCCTCGAGCCCATGTAGCCGAACGCGATGTCGGAAATCTCTTCGGCCTCGGTCAAGCCGGCCATGGCGCGCTCCTCCTGCATGCTGGGTGGCGGCCTTGTCGCCCGGATGAGACCGGGCTGCAAGAAAACGGCCCCGGAGCCTGTGCGCCTGGGCCGTTCAGTCAGGTCACCACGACAGGCCGGGTCAGTGGATCACGGCATCGTCGGGTGCCTCGCGGTTCGAGCTGCCGACGCGGTCGCCGATGATCAGCCCCTCGGCACCGGCGCTCACCGTCACCGTGTCGCCGTCGGACACGTCGCCGGCGAGGATCGACTCGGCCAGCGCGTCCTGCAGGCTCTTCTGGATCACCCGCTTGAGCGGCCGCGCGCCGTAGACAGGGTCGTAGCCCTCGTCGGCGAGCCACGCCTTCGCGCCCTCGTCAACTTCGAGGTTGATCCCGCGCCGCGCCAGCCGCTTCTGCAAAAGCCCCAGCTGAATCTCGACGATGCCGGCCATGTCCTCGCGGCCGAGCCGGTCGAACACGATCATGTCGTCGAGCCGGTTCAGGAACTCCGGCTTGAAATGGGCGCGCACGGCATCCATCACGTCGCGCTTGGCCTGGCTGGGGTCGGCCCCCTCGGGCAACTGGCTGAGCGCCTGGCTGCCAAGGTTCGACGTGAGCACGATCAGCGTCTGCTTGAAGTCGACCGTGCGGCCCTGCCCGTCGGTCAGCTGCCCGTCGTCGAGCACCTGCAGAAGCACGTTGAACACCTCGGGGTGCGCCTTTTCCACTTCGTCGAACAGCACGACCTGATAGGGCCGGCGCCGAACCGCCTCGGTCAGCACACCACCCTCGTCGTAGCCGACATAGCCCGGCGGTGCACCGATGAGACGCGCGACCGCGTGCTTCTCCATGAACTCAGACATGTCGATGCGCACCATCGCCTGGTCGTCGTCGAACAGGAACTGCGCCAGCGTCTTGGTCAGCTCGGTCTTGCCGACGCCCGTGGGCCCGAGGAACAGGAACGAGCCAAGCGGCCGGTTCTCGTCGTTCAGGCCCGCGCGGGCGCGACGCACGGCGTTCGACACCGCCTCGACGGCCCGGTGCTGGCCGATCACGCGGCGGCCGAGCTCTTCTTCCATGCGCAGGAGCTTCTCGCGCTCGCCTTCCAGCAGGCGCGACGTGGGGATGCCCGTCCACCGCTCGACGACCTCGGCGATCTGTTCGGGCCGCACCGCTTCCTCGACCATCACGTCGTCGCCCGTCTCGGCCTCGGCGAGCTGCTTCTCGATGCCGGGGATGATCCCGTAGGACAGCTCGCCGGCCCGGGCGAGATTGCCCTCGCGCTTGGCGATGTCGAGCTCGGCGCGCGCCTGATCGAGCTTTTCCTTGAGGTCGCGGGCGGCGTTCAGCTTGTCGCGCTCGCTCTGCCACTGCGCGGTCATCTCCGCAGAGCGCTGCTGCAGGTTCGACAGCTCTTCCTCCAGCCTGTCGAGCCGGGTCTTGGAGGCTTCGTCGTCCTCCTTCTTGAGGGCCTCGGCCTCGATCTGGAGCTGCAGGATCTGCCGGTCGAGCTGGTCGAGCTCTTCGGGCTTGCTGTCCACCTCCATCCGCAGGCGCGAGGCGGCCTCGTCCATCAGGTCGATGGCCTTGTCGGGCAGGAAGCGGTCGGTGATGTAGCGGTGCGAGAGCTGCGCGGCCGCGACCAGCGCCGAGTCGGAGATGCGCACGCCGTGGTGCAGCTCGTACTTCTCCTTGATGCCCCGCAGGATCGAGATCGTGTCCTCGACCGAGGGCTCGTCGACGAACAGAGGCTGGAAGCGGCGGGCGAGCGCGGCGTCCTTCTCGACGTGCTTGCGATACTCGTCGAGCGTGGTGGCGCCGACGCAGTGCAACTCCCCCCGCGCCAGCGCGGGCTTGAGCAGGTTCGAGGCGTCCATGGCGCCCTCTGCCTTGCCGGCCCCCACGAGCGTATGCATCTCGTCGATGAACAGCACGATTTCGCCGGCCGCGGCGGTGACCTCCGACAGAACGGCCTTGAGACGCTCCTCGAACTCGCCGCGATATTTCGCCCCCGCGATCAGCGCGCCCATGTCGAGCGCCATCAGCTTCTTGTCGCGCAACGATTCCGGCACGTCGCCATCCACGATGCGCAGGGCAAGGCCCTCGGCGATGGCCGTCTTGCCGGTGCCGGGCTCGCCGATCAGCACGGGGTTGTTCTTGGTGCGGCGCGACAGGACCTGCATCGCGCGGCGGATCTCGTCGTCGCGGCCGATGATCGGGTCGATCTTGCCCTCGCGGGCCGCCTCGGTGAGATCGCGCGCATACTTCTTGAGCGCATCGTAGCCTTCCTCGGCCGATGCCGTGTCGGCCGTGCGCCCCTTGCGCACGTCGTTGATGGCGGCATTCAGCCCCTGCGCGGTGACGGCGCCGGCTTCCAGCGCGTCCTTCGCGCCCGAGCGCACGACGGCCAGCGCGGTCAGGATACGCTCGACGGGCACGTAGCTGTCGCCGGCCTTGGTCGCGATCTTCTCGGCCTCGTCGAGCACCTTGGCCAGTTGCGTGTCGACGTAGATCTGGCCGGAATCGCCGCTCACCTTGGGTTGCTTGGCGAGGTTGGTGTCGAGCGCCTCGCGCACGCGCTCGGATGCACCGCCCGCCCGCGTGATCAGGTTGGCGGCCATGCCCTGTTCGTCGTCGAGCAGCGCCTTGAGCAGGTGCTCGGGCACCACGCGCTGGTGATCCTCGCGCATGGCGATGGTCTGTGCGGCCTGCAGGAAGCCCCGCGACCGCTCCGTGAACTTCTCGAGGTTCATCGGTGTCTCTCCTTCATCAAGCGCCCGTTTCCGGCGCCCCCGACCCATGCGGCGGACGCCCCTTGCGGACCTCACGAAAGCGAGATGGGGAGGGTGTTGCCCCTTTGCAACCGGGCCGGGAGAGGACCCCGCCGGCCAGGGCGTCGCAGGGCGAGGCGCCGCGCATCACGGGGACTGCGCTTGCGTCCCTTCCGCGTCCCCGCCCGCCATGCCATCGGTGGCGCCCGCCGCCTCGTCGGTGGCGGGAGCGGATCCCGTGCCCTCGACGGTGGCAGACCCGCTTCCCGATCCGCTGTCCGCCTCGTCGGCCGCCGCCTCGCCGGTCTCGTCCTCCGGCAAAGCCGTGCGGACATCCGACTCGCGCACCTGATCGGGCACTTCCTCCTCTTCGGCGATCTCGCCGGCCACGGCCTGGTCACCGCCCGGATCGACGCGGCCTCCGCCGGGCGGATCTGCCGGCCGGTCCAGCATCTCGTCGCCCTGCGTGGCCGAGGTCGCGTTGGGCGAACTGCCCTCCTCCAGCGGGGTCGGCGCATCGGCGAATACGCCCGGCTCGGTCGCGCCGCCGATACCGTCGGGCTCGCCCCCCTGCCCGTCGACCGACTCGTTGGCCTGATCGGCAGCCGTGTCGCCCCCCATCCCGGCCTCTTCGCTTCCGGGCTCTTCACCGGTATTCGTCAGCACGAAAACGGCGAGCGCCAGGGCGACCAGCACCCCCACGATCACGAGTCGCCGGGCCAGGCTCGCCCCCCCGAGGCGCGCCATCCTGTCCCGAATGGTTGTCGCCGCCATGCCTTCTCTCCTTCTTTCCTGGATTTCGTGGGCAACGGCCGCAGCCGGCGGCTGTTCCGCGAGCGCGGCTGGATGGAGCGAAGCGTTTACCTTTCCGGCGTAGATGTGGCGGCGCACGGCAAAGACGGAGCGACGGAATGGCCCCCAGCAGCACCCGAATCTGTGGCGTCACCTACGATGCGGCGCGCCGCCTCTACTCGGGCGACGTGATCTATGCCGGGCCCGAGGGCCTCCTGCAGCTGCGCGTCAGCGCGCCCGGCGTCCCCGGCTGGAGCTACGAGCGCACCCTGCATGCGCTGTCCGAGGCCGGCGCACGCCGACGGGCCGAGGCGCCGCGCTGATCCCGCCGCCTCCGGTCGCCACCTTGACCGCACCGCGCCTGCCCGCCATCACGCGCCGCGAAGGGCACTGGCGAAGGGGGCCGCGATGAACGGGCAGACACGGGACGGCGACGACCGGCTGATCGTCGCGCTCGACGTGGCCGACGCGGTCACCGGCCTCAGGATCGCCGAGCGGATCGGCCCGGCCGTGTCTTTCTACAAGATCGGGCTCGGCATGCTCACGGGCGGCGGCCTCGCCCTCGCGCAGGAGCTGAAGGATACGCACGCCAAACGCATCTTCCTCGACATGAAGCTTTTCGACATCGGCGCGACGGTCGAGACGGCGGTACGGGGGCTCTGCCGGTTCGACCTCGATTTCCTCACGGTGCACGGCGATCCCCATGTCGTGCGCGCCGCCGTCGAGGGGCGGGGCGGCACCGATACGTGCATCCTCGCCGTGACGATCCTCACCTCGCTCGACCGCGCCGATCTCGACGAGGGGCTGATCCGCGCGGGCGACATGGCCGGAATCGTGACCGAGCGCGCCGCCCGTGCCTTCGCCGCCGGGGCCGATGGCGTGATCGCCTCGCCGCACGAGGCCGCCGCGATCCGCGCCCTGCCCGAGGCAGCCGGCAAGATGATCGTCACCCCCGGCGTGCGGCCCGCCGGTGCCGACCTCGACGACCAGAAGCGCGTCGCCACCCCCGCCGGCGCGATCGGCGCGGGCGCCGACTACATCGTGGTGGGCCGCCCCGTCTGGCAGGCGAAAGACCCCGCCGCCGCCGCGCGCGCCATCCTTGCCGATCTGCCCGCCTGACCGCGGCCGCGCTTGCCCCGCATCACCGGCTGCCCTAACAGGGCCGCAGACGGAGGGTTCGCCATGGAAAAGTTCGAGACACTGACCGGCATCGCCGCGCCGCTGCCGCTGATCAACGTCGACACCGACATGATCATCCCCAAGCAGTTCCTGAAGACGATCAGGCGCTCGGGGCTCGGGGTGAACCTCTTCGACGAGATGCGCTACACCGACGACGGCAGCGAGAACCCCGACTTCGTGCTCAACCGTCCCGCCTATCGCGAGGCGGAGATCCTGATCGCGGGAGACAATTTCGGCTGCGGCTCCAGCCGGGAGCATGCCCCGTGGGCGATCAAGGATTTCGGGATCAGGGTGATCGTCGCGCCCAGCTATGCCGACATCTTCTACAACAATTGCTTCAAGAACGGCATCCTGCCCATCACCCTGCCGCAAGAGCAGGTCGACATCCTGATGAAGGACGCCGAGAAAGGCGCGAACGCCCGCATGACTGTCGACCTCGAGGCGCAGACGATCACCGCCTCGGACGGGCAGGTCTTCGCCTTCGAGATCGACCCGTTCCGCAAGCGCTGCCTGCTCGAGGGGCTCGACGAGATCGGCACGACACTGGAAAAGGCCGACGCCATCGCGGCCTTCGAACAGGCGCAGGCCGGCGCCCGCCCCTGGATCTGACGCGACGCCGCCAGCGCCGCGCTCCGCAGCCTCCGCAGCATCATTCCTGATGCGGGGGACTGCCGCATTTCGCCCACAGTCTTGATGCAAACGCGCACCACTCCGACCGCAAAACCGCCCCAGAAAATTGGTTAACCTTAACAGCAGGTTGGCACACAGGCGGAAAGTGGGCAGAAATTGGGCGACAATGAGGCAGGCCGCCGGCACCGGCGGAGAACAGGGAACAGAGGTGCAGGCCACCGCGGCCTGACGCCCGTGGCAGGATCGGACGTGCACGCAACGCCCGTTTCACAGGACCGTCCCGTGCAGGGGGGCAGGGGGTGATGATGCGCCTGGCCAACGGCGCCCTTCGCGGGCTGCTGACGGGTGTGCTCGTCGCCACGCCGTCGCTGCTCCTGCCGGGCGTCTCGGCCGATACCGCGCAGGTCGTCTCGCTCGTTGGCCTCGCCATGGCGCTGCTCGTGACGATCGAATACGCGTCGAGCTATCCCAGCCTGATCGAGTTCCGCGACGCGCCGCCCTTCAACCGCATTCGCTTTCTCTGCCTGTTCGCCACAGTCTTCCTGCTGTCGATCCTTCTGCGCGGCGAGGCCGAGGCGAGCGGCTTCGCCCTGTTCGTGGCGGCGGTGGGGCACCTCGCTGGCGTGGTGCTCGACGTTCCGTTCAGCCCGATCCGCCTGCTGCTGCTGACCCAGCCCGAGACCACGAGCGCCGCCGACATGATGACCTTGCGCGCGGCGCTCGGCCTGTCGTTCTTCGCCGCGTTCTTCTCGTTCGTCATCTTCTACCTGATCCTCAAGCTGGCCGACTGGCCCCGGTCGGTGGGCGCCTTCAACGTCTGGACGAACCTACCCACCTTCGACCCGACGACCGGCAGCGATGTGGTGAGCCGCCTGCGCCGGGACGGGCGATTCAACCTTGCGCTCGGAGCGCTCCTGCCGTTCCTTGTGCCGGCGGTGACGCTGGCCAGCGGCACCGTGTTCGGCCCCGCGGTCGAAAGCGACGGGCAGTCCCTGATCTGGATGGTGGCCGCATGGGCCTTCCTGCCCCTCAGCCTGTTCATGCGCGGAATCGCGATGTTGCGGGTGGCCGACATGATCGAGGAGATGCGGCGCCGCTCCACTGCCGCCCCCCACGTCGGCCCGGCGGTCGCGCCGGCCGAATAGCCCTCGCCGCGCTCGTCTGGCTCGTGGCGCAGGCGGCCGCCGCGACCGAACTGCGCCTCGCCACCTGGCATGTCGAACTGTCGCGCGACGGCCCGGGCCTCCTGCTGCAGGACATTGCCGCGGGCGACGACCCGCAGGTGGCCGCGGTGCTGGCAGTGCTCGAAGAAACACGTCCCGACATCCTGCTGCTGACCGGCATCGACGTCGATCCGGGCGGCGCGACGCTCTCTGCGCTGCAGGATGCGCTCGAGGCCGCCGGCACGCCTTTCCCCCACGCCTTCGCGCCGGCCTCCAATGCCGGTCTGCCCAGCGGGGCCGACCTCGACGGTGACGGGCGCACGGGCGAGGCGCGCGACGCACAGGGGTATGGCCGGTTCCGGGGCGACGGCGCGATGGCGCTGCTCAGCCGGTATCCGGTCGACGCGGGCGGGGTGCGCGACTTCACCGCGCTCCGGTGGCGCGACCTGCCGGGGGCGACGCTGCCCGTGACACCCGAGGGCGATCCCTTTCCCTCGGCGGCGGCGCAGGCCGTGCAGCGCCTCTCGAGCGCCGGCCACTGGGCCGTGCCGGTGCTGCTGCCGGGCGGGAGGCGCCTCACGATCCTCGCCTTCGCCGCCACGCCACCCGTCTTCGACGGCCCGGAAGATCGCAACGGCCTGCGCGCGGCCGACGAGACACGCCTGTGGCTGCGGATGCTCGACGGCGCAGTCGGGCCGCCGCCCGAGCCGCCCTTCGCCGTGCTGGGCCGCGCCAACGTCGATCCGGTCGATGGCGAAGGGGTGCACGCGGCCGTCCGTGCCCTGCTTGCCGATCCCCGCCTGCAGGACCCGGCCCCCCGCAGTGCCGGTGGTGCCGCCGCCGCCGACCGCGCCCACCGGGGCGATCCCGCGCTCGACACGGCGGAATACGACGGGCCCGGCAACCTGCGGGTGGACTACGTGCTGCCCTCGGCCGACTTGCGCGTGACGGGTGCGGGCGTCCACTGGCCCGAGGGCACGGCAGAGACGGTGCGCGCCGCTTCGCGCGGGCGAATCGTCTGGGTCGACGTGGCGCTGCCCCCTCCCCAGCCGCCCGACGGAGCCCAGCTTGACCCTGCCGGAGGCCCACGCTAGGCGCCGCGCGATCCTCTCGAAAACGCGGAGCGCACGATGGCCACCCCCTCTCTCCTGATCCTGCCCGGCGACGGCATCGGCCCCGAAGTCATGGCCGAGGTGCGCAAGGTGATCGACTGGTGCGGCACAAGGGGCCTCGCCTTCGACGTGGAGGAGGATCTGGTGGGCGGCGCGGCCTACGACGCCCACGGCACGCCGCTGGCCGACGCCACGATGGAAAAGGCGCAACAGGTCGACGCCGTGCTGCTCGGTGCCGTGGGCGGGCCGAAATACGACGTGCTCGACTTTTCCGTGAAGCCCGAGCGCGGCCTCCTGCGCCTGCGCAAGGAGATGGACCTTTACGCCAATCTCCGCCCGGCCCAGTGCTTCGACGCGCTCGCCGACTTCTCGTCGCTGAAGAAGGATGTCGTGGCGGGCCTCGACATCATGATCGTGCGCGAGCTCACCTCGGGCGTCTATTTCGGCGAGCCGCGCGGCATCCACACCGAGGGCAACGAGCGCGTCGGCATCAACACCCAGCGCTACACCGAGAGCGAGATCGCCCGCGTCGCGCGCTCGGCGTTCGAGCTCGCGCGAAAGCGGTCGAACAGGGTCTGCTCGATGGAGAAGGCCAACGTGATGGAATCCGGTATCCTCTGGCGCGAGGTGGTGCAGGAGGTGCACGACCGCGAGTATCCGGACGTCGAGCTGTCGCACATGTATGCCGACGCGGGCGCGATGCAGCTCACCCGCTGGCCCAAGCAGTTCGACGTGATCGTGACCGACAACCTGTTCGGCGACCTGCTGTCGGATCTCGCCGCGATGCTCACCGGCTCGCTCGGCATGCTGCCGTCGGCCTCGCTCGGCGCGCCGATGGCCAACGGCCGGCCCAGGGCGCTCTACGAGCCCGTGCACGGCTCGGCCCCCGACATCGCCGGACAGGGCAAGGCCAACCCGATCGCCTGTATCCTCTCCTTCGCGATGGCGCTGCGCTATTCCTTCGACAGGGGCGCCGAGGCCGACCTTGTGGAAAAGGCCGTCGAGGGCGTTCTGGCCGACGGCCTGCGCACCGCCGACCTGATCGGCGAAGAGGGGCGCACCCCCGTCAGCACGCAGGAGATGGGCGACGCCATCGTGGCGAAACTCGCCGCCGGCTGACCCACTGCCAGATCGGAACCGAAACCCGGCCCGGTGCGTCTCGTACCGGGCCGCTTGCTGTCACGGCCCAACCGTTGCGCAGGGGCAGCAGCGGATGACGACGGTCAAATCGCGGCGACCCGCGCCGGTGTAGCGTCGCGCCGCAGCAATCGGGGGAGGCTCCCATGATCAGGCATCTCGCAACCCTTCTCGCGCTCGCCCTGGCCCTGACGACCGGCGCCGCCGCGCAGGACGACGACACCGCGCGCGACTTCGCGGGTGACCGCTACCTGTCAGGCACCACGCCCGACTCGACCACACCCGTTGCCGGCGATCTCTTCGCCGCCGGCGAGCGCGTCGACGTGGATGGCGAGATCGGCGGCGCGGCGCACCTCGCCGCACGCCGCATCAGCCTGACCGCGCCCGTCGGCGACGATCTCTACGCCGCCGGCATGGACGTGCGCGTGGCTGCGCCGGTCGAGAGCGCCGCCACGCTCGCGGGCTACGACATCGAGGTGGCGGCACCCGTGGGCGGCAATCTGCGCGCCTTCGGCCGACACCTCGCGATCGGGTCCGACGTGGGCGGAAGCGTCATCGCCGCCGCGCAGACCATCGAGCTGTCGGGCACTGTGGCAGGCGATGCCGACCTGACGGTCGACGACATCTCCTTCGGCCCCGGCGCCAGCGTGGCCGGCACCCTCACCCTGCGCGGGATCACCGAAGCGGAGGCCGCCGTGCCGGAGGGGCTTGCCGGCGATGTGCGGTATCTTGAGCTTCCACCGGGCGCAGAGGGCTTCGGCGAGCGGCCCGCGATGGAGCTTCCGGGCCTCGGCGAGATCGTGCTCGCCGCCGTCGCCGCCTTCGTCGTGGGTGTGCTGATCGTCACGGCGCTGGCCCTCGCCGCCGCCAGCCTCGCGCCCCTTCGCGTCGAAGAGGCCGTCGAGCGCAGCTTCCATTCGCCCGGCGGCACGCTCTGGGCGGGCATCCTCACGCTATCGCTCATCCTGGGGGGCGCGCTGGTGCTGGCGTTGACGGGCATCGGGGCGCTCGCCCTGCCCCTGGTCTTCTTCGCGGCCTTCCTGCTGGCCGTGGCGGGCTACGTGATGGGCAGCTACGCGATCGGCGCCCGCATCCTGCGCGACGAGACGCATGGCGCGCCCGACCGCTTCGGTCCGCGCGCGGGTGCGGCGCTCCTCGGTGCGGCCCTCGTCGCCCTGCTCGCGCTCATCCCCTTCGCGGGTTGGCTGGTCGTGCTCGCTGTGGCGCTGTTCGGCCTCGGCGTCATCCTGCCGGCGACGGCGCGTATGGGAGAAGGCGCGGCAGCCTAGAAGACCGCGTGCGCGCCGAGGTCGACCGTCGCCTCGCCCGCCGCAAGGCGACGATAGAAGTCGGGCAGTGTCTCGTTTCCCGTCTCGGGGGTGGCGTCGGCGTCGTAGCGGCCGGTCCGGGGGTCGAAAACCAGCATCGACTCGGTGGCGTAGTAGCGCCCGATCCGGGCGAACTCCGCCTTGTCGGCCATCGCCCGGCTGACCCACCCCCCAAGGCTGAGGCCGCCAATGATCGCATCCATCATCCGCACCGGCACATGGCGAAACCGCGGCTCCATCCCGAAGGCGGCGAAGAGCGCCTCGCCCTGCTGGCGCGGGGTCAGCGCCGGGCCGGGGCCGCCGATCGGCAGGATACGGCCCTGCAGGCTTGCATCCGTCAGGCAGCGCACGAGGTAGCGCGCGAGATCGTCGTCGCTGATCGGCTTGCAGGCGGTCAGCGCCCCGTCGCCGAACAGCAGGAACGGCTTGCCCGCGCGCACCCGCTCCGCCTGCCCCGAGAGCGACTTGAAGAAGGCGGTGGGCCGCACGATGGCGTAGGCAACCCCGCTTTCGCGCAATTCGCCCTCGAAGGCGAGCTTGGCCTTCTGGAACTCGAGCAGCGGCTTCTGCACGCAGATCGCGGAGAGCAGCACGAAGGGCGCCGCGCCCGCCTCGCGGGCCAACGCCAGAAGGTTGGACTGCGCGCGATGCTCGATGGCCCAGGCCTCGGCCGGGGCGCCGGTGCGCGAGGCGAGGCACGAGATCACGGCGTCGAACCGGCCCACAGCCCGCAGCGACGACGGCTCGGCCACATCGGCCTCGACCGGCTCGACACCAAGGGGCAGCGCCCCGGCCCGCCCCGGCCGCGCGAGCGCGACCACCTCGTGGCCCGCGCGCAGGAGGGCCCGCGCGGTGGCCGCTCCGATCGTGCCCGTCCCGCCGGCAAGCAGCACCCGCCGCCCCTGTCGCTCCGCCATGCGCCGCGTCTCCCCAACCATTCTGCCACGATGGACACGGCGACAATCCGTGATAGCCCTGCCCCAGTTCAACCCCTGCCGATCGAGGACGACACGGCATGGCTCCCAACCTGCGCGGGGCGCTGCTGGCGCTCGCCGCCTTCTTCCTGTTCTCGGCCCACGACGTGGTGGTGAAGTATCTGGGCGGCAGCTACGCCCCGGTGCAGATCGTCTTCTTCTCGGTCCTGTTCAGCTTTCCGCTCGCCACGCTGATGGCCGTGGGCGACCGGACCGACGCCAACCTTCGCCCCACGCACCCCGGCTGGATGGCGGCGCGGATGGCCGCGGCGGTGGTCACCGGGCTCTCGGCCTTCTACGCCTTCTCCAACCTGCCGCTCGCGCAGGTCTACGCGATCCTCTTCGCCACGCCGCTGCTGATCACGGTCCTGTCTATCCCGGTGCTGGGCGAGGTGGTGCGCATCCGGCGCTGGGCCGCGGTGGTGGTCGGGCTTTGCGGGGTGCTCATCGTCCTGCGACCCGGCGCGCAGCCGCTCGAGACGGGCCACCTCGCCGCGCTGACCGCGGCGACCGGCTCTGCCGTCGCCTCGATCATCGCGCGCCGCATCGGGCGCGACGAGCGCCCCGTCGTCATGGTGCTGTTTCCGCTGCTTGCCAACCTCGCGGTGATGGGCGCTCTCCTGCCGCTGGTCTACCGGCCGATGCCGGGCCTCGACCTCGCCGCGCAGGCGCTCATGGCCGGCCTCGCCTTCGGCGCGAGCCTGCTCGTGATCCTCGCCTACCGCGCCGGCGAGGCCGTCGTGGTCGCGCCGATGCAGTATTCGCAGATCGTCTGGGCCAGCGTCTACGGCGCACTCTTCTTCGACGAGCGCCTCGACGCCTGGACGGCCGCCGGCGCTGCCGTGATCATCGCGAGCGGCATCTACATCCTGTTGCGCGAGGGGCGCCCCGACGCCTCGGCCAACCGGCCGGTCCTGCGCACCCGTTCGCGCTATTACACAGGCACCTTCCCCCGGATCAGCGCCTTCCTGCGCGGCGACCGCGACGAGCGGTGACCCTTGCAAAGCCTCTCGGGCTTTTGTATCCCGCGCGCTACGGTCGGAGTGTAGCTCAGCCTGGTAGAGCACTGTCTTCGGGAGGCAGGGGTCGTAGGTTCGAATCCTGCCACTCCGACCAGCAAAACAAGGGCCCCGCGGGGCCCTTTGTCGTTTCAAGCGCTGACATTTCTGGGGGCCGTCCCAGAAATCCGTCTTATACCGGCATGGGGCCGTGGCCTGTCGCAGGGTCACAACCCTGGTGGCGCGGACCCGCCGAACAAAAAGGCCCGCCGCGCTCGTCGCGCGGCGGGCCTTCATACGGGCAGAAACGACAGCTCAGGCGGCGCGCCGGCCGGCCCTGTTTGCGGCCGCGACGGCATCGGACTGGAAGTCCGGGTGATGGTGCGCGTATTCATTCAGGAGCGTTTCCATGCTGACCCCGAAGAAGCCGGTCGCTTGCCACATATCCATCCCCGCCTGCATGGCCCAGGTGATGGCCGTATGACGAAGCGTATGGCGGGTCACGTTGGGCAGCCCAGCCGCGGTCTTGGTCGTGCGCCAGGCATTCTTCACGCACGCGACGCCAAACCCGCGGAACTCGATGATCCAGTCGCTCTGTCTCGTCTTGTGCCAACGACGAAGGTGCGCAAGGAGCTTCGGCGGGATACGGATGGAAGGAGCGCGCTTCTTCGTGACCCGGGCGCCGCTGCTCTTTCGGTGCAGCATTCCCGTCGCGAGATCGACGTGCCCGCCTGCCGAGTGCGGTTTCCACTTGAGGCCGAGGATCACGGTCTTCCGCGACCCTGTGTAGAGACCGATGAGAATGAACCGCGCCAGATGGCGGGTTTCCGGACGACGCCGGGCGGCGCGGATGAGCTTCGCGGCCTGTTCCCGGGTAAGCCAAACGTCCCGTGCCGGCGGACGGTCGGGCATCCAGATCGTGGGCCTCGCGACGCCGGAAGGCAACGCGTAATTGATGGCAGCGCGCAGGCAACCGAGCTCACGTCGCACGGTGCTGACCGCGACACCGCGCTTCTGGACGTACATGCCGCAGAGATCCTCTGTGATCTCCTGCACGGGCAGATCACCCCACCAGCTGTCCAGTGCATCGATGGCATAGCCGATTCGCGCGGGATCTTCTGCCTTTGCGGCGGGACCTTCCCCGTACATGGCGAGGGCCTGAGCTACCGTGAGCTCATGCGGGTCGGCAATCCGGGGCGCCTGATCCTTGCGGATCAGGTACAGCCTGAGCGCTGCTTCAGCTTGTTCGCGATCGACCGTGCCGGTCGAGAATTCGTGTTGCCCGTCTCGGATGACGTAGACGGCCTTTCGTTTGCCCTTGGCCTTCCGGAAGTAAAGGCGGGCTCCTTTCGCGCGACGCGGCATAGGTCAATCAGCTCCTTTACACTGTCTCTGTCGATCCGCCTCGCGGAGCCGATGACGACCGTCAGGCCGTGATCGTCCGCTGCTCGCTCGAGTCCGGCCTTGGGCACGCCCAACTCCTTCGCCAACTCGTCGAACTTCAACAGGCGGACCATGCGGACTTCCTCGAGATCGGTCTTTGGTTTGGGTCTGTGGCCCCAGCGGGACCGAGCAGGACGTCGATCCGACGGTCGCCAGACGGAAACCACGGCCGAAGAAAAGACTGCACGAAGGAGCCAAGGTACTGAAGTAAATTGACTCTTTTCCCGGCACGGCCGCAGGACAAGAGTTCGATGTTTCCCGGCTGAGTGGGGCCTCGGCCACCTTAGGCGGTTCAGAGGTTTGCTGCCCTGACACCGTGACAAGACGCCAACTCCCCAAGCCTGGTCCTCAGACGCCGAGGAGCTGGCAATCATCTCAGATGTCGCGGAACGTCTTCGCGAGATCGTACAATCGCGCGAGGTACCAATCCAGCGCCGTGTCGAAGGAGGGCGACTCGGCCGACAGAGCCGGCTCGCCCATCATACCGTCGAGCGTGTCGATCATGGTGTCGATCTGGATGTGAACCGGCCCTTTAACAGGCTGCTGAAAAACTCTCGCCCCGGAGACACGCTCGAAAATCGGGCGATTTTTCACGATCTCTCGTCGAGCTGGTGGCCGACCGCCGTGCCGGGGATCGGTTTGCTCGACGAGCGAGCGC
>NZ_QPLK01000003.1 GCF_003340565.1 Rhodovulum sp. 12E13
TCGGCGCCTTCGGCTTCAGGTCGCGGAGGTTTCCCACCCCATGCCGCCTCAGGCAGCGGTCGAGGCCCGAGCGCGAGACGTTCGGATTGAGAAACTCGCGCACCACGGCGAGCAGGTCGTCGAGCGGCAGCAGAAGGGTCGTCCGCAGCGCGACCGCCACGGCCTCCTGCGCCGGTGTCAGTGTCGTCTGCAGCCGGTGCGGGGTGTGGCTTCGGTCCTCGGTGCTGTCCCGGCCCCGCCACTTCCAAACCGTCTGCTCGGAGATGCCGTAGCGCTCCGCCACCTTCCAGGCCGGCTCGGTGCTCGCCTGGATCGCAGCCCGGATCTTCGGCGTTGTCGTCGCCTGCTTGTGAAGAGAGATCAGCATGCCCGCCCCCCGACCAGAACCTCGCTCAGGATCGAGCGTGCCACGAACAGTGCCCGTCGGCGAGAGTCGATGTGATCATCCGGGATGGGACACCTACTTCCAGCAGAGTTTTCGGACGCTCCGTTCCCTCCGCCAGATTGTTTTTCGCCCGCCTTCCCCCGTAACACCCTGAAGACAAGGGTGGTTTCGGGTGTTGGTAGTCCACCTTCATGGCTGTATCGAAGCGTGTCCGCGAAAACCGCGTTGATAAGCGCTTGCTTCCACTCTTAGTCGTGTTTTTTCCCTACATCCCGCGGCCTTGAGGCAAGCGTCCGGCTTGACCGCTCTGCCGACGGCGGTTCGCGGGGGATACAGGCACACTGCTTGCCCCGGTGCCATCTGTGACGACCCGCCGGTGCGCGGACCCCGGAGGGCACGACCCGTACAGGGCTCGTTTAGCCGCTTGCCGTTCGGTCAGGTTGTGATAGCGGTTGAGCCGGACGAACGGGCGGAGGCGAGGGGCGACATGCGCAGGTCGATGATCGGTGTGATCGTGGCGGGGATCGTGGTCGCGGCCCGGATCGCCCCCGCGCAGGATGCAGCGCCGCCCCCGGCCGTCGTGGTCGCCCCGGCGGCCGTGACGCAACTCGCGCAGACGGTCACGCTGAACGGCCGGCTCGAGGCGGACAGCCGCGTCAACCTGCAGGCCCGCGTCTCGGGCTTCCTGCAGGAGGTCGCCTTCGCGCCCGGCGCGCGGGTCGAGGAGGGCGACGTGCTGTTCCGCATGGAGCCCGGCCCCTACGCCGCCGCGGTGCAGGAGGCCGAGGGCGCGCTCGCCGCCGCCCGTGCCGCGCGGGCGCTCGCGCAGGTGGAGCGCGACCGGCAGGCCGAGTTGCTCGCCCGCGAAGCGGCGCCGCAGGCCGCGGTCGACCGTGCGGAAGCGGCCCTCGCCCAGGCCGAGGCCGACGTCACCCGCCTCGAGGGGACGCTCGAGCGCGCGCGGCTCGACCTTTCCTACACCGAGATCACGGCCCCCTTCGCCGGGCGCGTCGGCACGGCCGAGGTCGACGCGGGCGCGCTGATCGGTCCCGAGACGGGCACGCTGGCCACCCTGATCAAGCTCGACCCGATCCATGCCGAGGCGTCGATTGCCACCGCCACGCTGCGCACCTTCCTCGAGGCGGTGGAGGCCGGCCAGGCCAGCGCCGAGGGCGCCGCGCGGCTGATCCTCGCCAATGGCAGCGAATACCCGCGCGACGGCACGATCGACTTCATCGACAGCGAGGTGACGCAGGGCACCGACACGGTGCGCATCCGCGCCCGCTTCGACAATCCCGAGGGGCGGCTGCTCGACGCCGAGCTCGTGCGCATCGTGCTGCGGCAGGCCACGCCCACCGAAGTGCTCGCCATCCCCCAGACCGGCGTGCAGCGCGACCTGCAGGGCGCCTTCGCGATGGTCGTGGACGACGCCGGCACGGTGGAGCGGCGGCGCATCGAGGTCGCGCGCGTCACGCAGGGCCTCGCGGTGATCGCGTCCGGGCTCGAGGCGGGCGAGCGCGTCGTCACCGAGGGCGTCAACAAGGTGCGCCCGGGGCTCACGGTCGACGCGGCCGAGGCGGGCGGCTGATGCTCTCGTCGGTGTTCATCGAGCGGCCGCGGCTCGCCGCGGTCATCTCGATCGTGCTGTTCCTCGCCGGCCTGATCGCGCTCACGCGGATGCCGGTGGAGCAATACCCCGACATCGTGCCGCCACAGGTGCAGGTGATCGCCGCCTATCCCGGCGCGGGGGCCGAGGTGACCGAGCAGACCGTCGCGCAGGTCATCGAGGACAAGGTGATCGGCGTCGACGACATGCTCTACATGCGCTCGACCTCGGGCGCCGACGGCACCTACATCCTGACTGTCTCGTTCGAGGTCGGCACCGACCCCGACATCGCGACAGTCAACGTGCAGAACCGCGTCGCGCTGGCCGAGCCGCTCCTGCCGCCCGAGGTGCGCCAGCTCGGCGTGCGGGTGGCGAAGGCCTCGTCGTCGCTGCTCATGGGCATCGTCCTCTACTCCGAGGACGAGCGGGTGGACGGGCCGACGCTGACCAATTTCGCCACGCTCAACCTGCTCGACCGGCTCAAGCGCGTGCCGGGGGTGGGCGATGCCAAGGTGTTCGCCGCCAACCAGTTCGCCATGCGGGTCGCGCTCGACACCGACCGCCTCGCCGCCCTGTCGCTGACGCCAGACGACGTGCTGGCGGCCCTGCGCAGCCAGAACGTGCAGGCGGCCATCGGGCGGGTCGGCGCGCAGCCCATGGTCGACGACCCCGGCCTGCAGCTCAACATCACCACCTCTGGCCGCCTGTCGGACCCGGCCGAGTTCGAGCGGGTGATCCTGCGCGCCGCGCCCGACGGCTCGGTGCTGCGCGTGGGAGACGTCGCGCGGGTGACGCTGGGGGCCAACAACCTCGACGTGGGCACCACCCACGACGGCGCGCCGGCCACTCTGATCGGCGTCTATCTCGCGCCCGGCGGCAACGCGCTGGCCGCCGCCGAGGGTGTCAAGCACGCGGTCGAGCAGGCGCGGGCGAGCTTTCCCGACGGGGCGGTCTCGGCCTTCGTCTCGGACAACTCGATCTTCGTGGAAGAGAGCATCACCGAGGTCGAGCACACGCTGGTCGAAGCCTTTATCCTCGTCATCCTCGTCGTGTTCGTCTTTCTCGGGTCGCTCCGCGCGACCCTCGTGCCGCTCGTCGCCGTGCCGGTGGCCCTCGTCGGCACCTTCGCGGTGATGAGCGCGATGGGCTTTTCGCTCAACACGGTGTCGCTGCTCGCGCTGGTGCTCGCCATCGGCATCGTCGTCGACGACGCCATCGTGGTGGTCGAGGCGATCGAGGCCAAGATGGCCGAAGACCATTCGCTGACGCCGGCCGAGGCAGCCCGCGCCGCGATGGGCGAGATCACCGGCGCCATCGTGGCGATCACGCTTGTGCTCTTGTCGGTCTTCGTGCCCGTGGCGTTCATCCCCGGCCTGTCGGGGCAGCTCTTCCAGCAGTTCGCCGTGGCGGTGTCGGTGTCGATGGTGATCTCGGCGATCAACGCGCTCACCCTCTCGCCCGCCCTCTGCGCCATCATCCTCAAACCGCACCACGGGCCGAAGCGGGGCGTCATGGGCTGGATCTCGGCCCGGATCGACGGGGCGCGCGACGGCTATGCCCGCGTCGCCGGCGCCATCGCCCGCCGTGCCGTGCTGGGCGTGGCGCTCCTGCTGGGCGCGCTGGTGCTGACGGGCGCGCTCTTCCGCGTCACGCCCACCGGCTTCCTGCCGGCCGAGGACCAGGGCTCCTTCATCGTCGAGACCCGGCTGCCCGAGGGGGCTTCGCTGCCCCGCACCGCCGCCGCGCAGGCGCAGGTGGAAGACATCGTGGCGGGCCTGCCGGGCGTCGCCTCGGTCACCTCGGTCACCGGCTTCTCGATCCTCGACGGCATCACCAAGTCGAACGCCGCCTTCGCCCTCGTCACCATGGCCCCCTTCGAGGAGCGCACCACCGACGACGAGAGCGCCTTCGCCGCCATCGCGCAGACCGCCCTGCAGGGGGCGGGCATCCGCGAGGCGCAGGTGCTGCCCTTCAACCTGCCGCCGATCGCCGGGCTCGGCTCGGGTGCGGGCTTCGAGTTCCAGCTGCTCGACACCGCGGGGCGGCCGGCCGACGAACTGGCCGCCGTCGCCCGCGGGTTGGCGCTGGCCGCCAACCAGCACCCTGATCTGTCGGGCGTCTATACCACCTTCGCCGCCGACAGCCCGCAGCTCTTCCTCGATATCGACCGCGAGCGCCTCTACGCGCTGGGCGTGCCCGTCTCGGCGCTGTTCTCGGCGCTGAACGCCACGATGGGCACGGCCTATGTCAACGATTTCAACCTGTTCGGCCGGTCGTGGCAGGTGCGCATGACCGCGCGGGGCGAAGACCGGGCCGAGGCCGGAGACATCGCCCGCGTCCATGTCCGCTCGGCCACGGGCGAGATGGTGCCGGTGGGCGCCGTCGCGACGCCGCGCTACACGGTCGGCCCGATGCAGCTCCAGCGGTACAACAACCTGCGCTCGGTGACGATCTCGGGCGAGCCCGCGCCCGGCGTCTCGACCGGCGCCGCGCTCGCCGCGATGGAGGCGGTCGCGGCCGAGACGCTGCCGGCAGGCTACACCTTCGAGTGGACGGGCACCTCGCTGCAGGAAAAGCAGGCCGCGGGCCAGACAGGGCCGATCCTTATCATGGCCGTGCTCTTCGCCTACCTGTTCCTCGTGGGCCTCTACGAAAGCTGGACGATCCCCGTTCCGGTGCTGCTCTCGGTCGCCTTCGGCGTGCTCGGCGCGGTGCTGGCGCTCCTTCTCACCGGCCTGCCCTTCAACATCTACGCCCAGATCGGCCTCGTCGTGCTGATCGCGCTGGCGGCCAAGAACGCGATCCTGATCGTCGAGTTCGCCAAGGCCAAGCGCGAGGCCGGCATGGCCATCGTCGAGGCGGCGACCGAGGGGGCGCGCGCCCGCTTTCGCGCGGTGATGATGACGAGCTTCGCCTTCATCGCCGGCCTGATCCCGCTGGTCACCGCCGAGGGCGCCTCGATGCTCGCGCGCCGCTCGGTCGGCACGGGCGTCGCGGGGGGCATGTTGGCGGCGGCGGCCGTGGGGATCTTCGTGATCCCCGCGCTTTACGTCGTCTTCCAGCGCTTGCGCGAGCGGGTGAAGGGCGCGCGGGCGGCCGGTGCCGAAGGAGAGCCGGGCTGAGCGGAGGCACCGCAGAGCGGTGCCTGCCGCCGGTCAGAACAGCGCGCGCGCGGCGAGAAGGCTCGCCGCGAGCGCCAGAAGCCCCGACCAGAGCGCAAGCTCGGCCGGGGCGGGCGGCTCGGCGGGCCGCCGCGGGGTGCCGCGGCCGGGGCCGAACCACGGCGCCCGGCTCGCCAGGCCGAGCGTCAGCGCGAAGGCGAGAAGGGCGAGGTCAGACACCGGCGAAGCCCCCCCGCAGCGCCACCCCGATCACGCCCAGCACCAGCGAGCCGATCACCAGCCGCACCAGCCACTTCAGCGTGTCCTCGATCGAGTGCAGCCGCTTTTCGACCATCGCCCGGTGCACCTCGTCGACCGCCGTGCGGGTCTCGAGGGCGTTGAGCCGCCGCTCGGCTTGAAGGCGCCAGTCGGCCTCGGTCATGCCCCCCTCCACTCGGAGAGCGCCGCGTTGGGCGCGGTGGGGCGGGCGGCCGCCATGGCGGCCTCGCGCGCCTCCGGGGCCGCGGCGTCGGGGGGATCCGCCTCCCCTGCCCCGGCGCCCGCCTCCAACGCCCGCAGCGCCCCGATACCGGCCGTCACCTGCGGCGCCCGCGCCAGCGTCGTCGCGATCGAGCGCTGGAAGTCCTGGCTCTTGGCCTGGTGGCGCGCGCCGAAGTAGAAGCTCACGACCGCCCCCAGCAGCCACCAGAGCGGCTCGGGGACCAGCGCGATCCCCTGCATCCGCTCGGCAAACCAGATCGGGTCGACCATCGCCGCCACGAACAGCCCCAGGGTGCCGAGCGCCATCGCCGGCCGCGGGACACGGTTGAGCCCGTCGATCAGCCGGTCGAACCGCCCGCGCCGCTCCACCCCGAACTCGGCGGCGAACTGCGCCAGCGCCGCCTCGGCCCGCCGGTGATCGCGCGCCGCGTCGTTCTCGGCATTGACGCGGAACACCTCGACCGTGTCGCGCACCACGTTGCGCTCGCCGAACAGCAGGTCGACCAGCCAGGCCACCCCCCCGCTCAGCCCCATGCGGCCACCCGAGCGCGGTGCTCGGCCTCCGACAGATGGAAACGCGGGCTGATGAACTCCTCCGCGCGCGCGATCCAGCCCCCCTTGCCGCCGTCGCGCCGGCGCGCGAACTTGCGCGATCGCGGGCGCCGATCGGCGAGATCGTAATAGTAGTTCCGCCGGGCGATGCCGTAGGCGTCGGCGATGTGGTCGGGCGCCTTCGCCGCCGCGGCCTTGGCCGCCGCGATGGTCTGCGGCCCGATCACCCCGTCGACGGCCACCTCCTCGCCCATCTCGCACAGCAGCCGCTGCAGGATGCTCACCGCGTTCGCGCCCGCGTTCACATACATGTCGAAGACCGAGGGCTGCAGCGCCTCGGGCAGCGACGAGATGCGCGGCCTGGCGTAGTAGTGCTCGAGAAAGATCTCGACCGCCTGGTTCCGGCTGAGCCGCTTCACGTCGGCCGGGCTGACCCGCCCGTCGCCGTCGAGGTCCATCCCCAGACCGCGCATCGTGTGGATGGTGACGCCGTACTTTGTGGCGCCGCCGGGGTCGTCGGGGTCGTTCACGTAGCCGCCTTCGCGCGCCACGATCTCGCGGGCGAGCGTCTCGACGTCCTTCATCGCAGATCCTCCTGACCGGTTCGATCGGCCGGGAGACTCCGCGACTTGGTTTAACGGCGGTAAAGCACGGCGCGCGGTGCCTCGGGGGGCGCCCCCCTTGCCACCCCGCATCGCTGCCGCTCGCACCGGGGTCTCTCGCCCGTCAAGCTGCGATGTCGGTCGGAGTCACCGCCGCTCAGGCCGATCAGGACCAATCAGGGCAGGCGTGCGCCCGCACGGCTCGCCGTCCCGGCCGGCATGCTCTCGACCGGCAGGCCCGTCACCGGCACCACGGCGGGGTCAGTGACTCTGGGCGCGCGGGCGCCGGGCCGCGACGAGCGCCCCCGCGGCCAGGATACCGCCCGCAGGCTCTCAGCGCATGAGCACCACGGGGATCCGGCACGAGCGGATCATCTCTGTCGTGGTCGAGCCGATGACCAGCGTGCGGATGCGCGAATGGCCGTAGGCCCCCATCACCAGCAGGTCGATGCCGCCCTGCTCCACGACCTCGCCGAGCGCCTTGCCCGGATGACCGCGCAGCACGTGCGCCTCTGCCGCGTGCCCGCCCGCCTCCAGCGTCGCGCGGGCGTCGTCGAGGGCGCGGCGCGTCTGCCCCGTCTCGGCACCGGCCGTGGCCACCACGACGTCGAGCCCGGCGAAGAGCGGATTGCGCGCCACGTAGTCGACCGCTTTCATCGAAGACACGCCGCCGTCATAGGCGATCAGGACACGGCTGATCGGCCGGAACGCGCGATTGGCGACAAAGACCGGCTTGTGGCTGGCCCGCACGATCCGCTCGAAGTTCGAGCCGAGATGCGGCGCCTCGAGCCCCGCCGCCTCGCCCCGCTTGCCGATCAGGATCATGTCGGCCGCCCCTTCCTTGGCCGCGACTGTCTCGACGATGTCGCCGCTGCGCAGACGGGTGACGACGTCTTCCACACCGTCGCCCGCCATCAGCGCCCTGGCATCCTCGAGGATCGCGCGGCCATGCGCCTGCGAGAGCCTCGCGTGCTGCTCGTCGAGCGCGCTCAGCTTCTCCAGCAGGTCGGACCGGGCCCCCAGCTTGATCGACCCCGACAGGTCGCGCTGCGCGGGCGTGCGCCGCGGGTCGAGCACGTGGTAGAGCTTGACCTGCGCGCCGGTGCGGCGGGCGATCCAGGCCGCGTGGCGGCAAACGCTCTCGGAATAGGCCGAGCCGTCGACCAGCGCCATCAGCGTCGGGGACAAGGACTCGGACACGGTTACCGACATGGGGCCCTCCCTAGTGCTCCATCAGCTTGTCCATCGCGCCGGGCTTGTCGTGCACGGCGAGCTGGTCGACGATCGTCTCGGAGGCTTCGTTCATGCCGACGATCTCCACCTCGGCCCCCTCGCGGCGGAATTTCAGCACCGCCATGTCGAGCGCGGCGACCGACGAGACGTCCCAGATATGGGCGCGGCTGACGTCGATCGTGACACGCTCAAGCGCCTCGCGGAAGTCGAACGCGGCCATGAAATCCTCGGCGGAGGCGAAGAAGAGCTGCCCCTCGACCCTGTAGGTGCGCGTGCGGCCGTCGGGCGAGATCTCCGAGGTCACGCGGAAGAACAGCGCGATCTTGCCGGCAAAGAAGATGCCGGAGAGCAGCACGCCCGTCAGAACGCCGATCGCGAGGTTGTGGGTATAGACGGTCACCACCACCGTCGCGAGCATCACGATGGACGACGAGCGCGGATGCTCGCGCAGGTTCCTGATCGAGGTCCACGAGAAGGTGCCGATCGAGACCATGATCATGATCGCCACCAGCGCCGGCATCGGGATCTGGCCCACGAGGTCGCCCAGCACCACGATCATGAACAGCAGGGAGACCCCGGCCACGAAGGTCGACAGCCGGCCGCGCCCGCCCGACTTCACGTTGATGATCGACTGCCCGATCATCGCGCAGCCGGCCATGCCGCCGATGAAGCCGGTCGCGGTGTTGGCGATTCCCTGGCCGATGCACTCCTGGTTGCGGTCGCTCGTCGTGTCGGTCAGGTCGTCGACGATGGTCTGCGTCATCAGGCTCTCGAGCAGGCCCACGGCGGCGACCGCCAGAGAATAGGGCAGGATGATCTGCAGCGTCTCCAGCGTCAGCGGAATGTCGGGGATCAGGAACACCGGCAGCGTGTCGGGCAGATCGCCCATGTCGGAGACCGTGCGCACGTCGAGGCCGAGCGCCATGGCGGCGGCGGTGAGAAGGACGATGGTGACGAGCGGCGAGGGAATGGCCGTCGTCAGAAGCGGAAAGAGGTAGATGATCGCGAGCCCCGCCGCGACCATGGCGTAGGTGATCCAGGTGACACCGGTCAGCTCCGGCACCTGCGCCAGGAAGATCAGGATCGCCAGCGCGTTGACGAAGCCGGTGATCACCGACCGCGAGACGAAGCGCATCAGGCGGCCGAGCCTCGCCGCCCCGGCGGCGATCTGGATGAGCCCGGCGAGCACCGTCGCGGCCAACAGGTATTCCAGCCCGTGCTCCTTGACGAGCGTGACCATGAGCACGGCGGTGGCCGCAGTGGCGGCCGAGATCATGCCGGGCCGCCCCCCGGTGATCGCCACGATCACCGCGATCGAGAACGAGGCGTAGAGCCCGACCTTGGGATCGACGCCGGCGATGATCGAAAAGGCGATGGCCTCGGGGATCAGCGCGAGCGCCACGACGATCCCGGCGAGGATGTCGCCGCGGACGTTGCCGATCCATTGGTCGCGATAGACGTAGAGCGCGTTCATGCTTCCCCGTGAGCCGGTGCGACGACGCCGGTGCGGGGCGTGCCGTGTCGATGTGCGGTGGCGGTCCGCCGGACGGCCCGTGAAGTGCGCCGCCCGGCACGCGGCCGGGCGTGACGGATACGTGCCCCCACCTACAGGATCTGCTCTCGGTTGCAACCGGGCGGAGCCGGAGACCGCCCGACATGCGCCGGCGGGACCACCCTGCCCCGGCCCGAGCCTTGCGCCGGCCTGGATCGGTGCGCCTCTGCGGCCCGTGCGCCTCTGCGGCCCGTGCGCCTCTGTTGCCCGTGCGCCGCAGCGGGGCTCCGGGCCGGGCGGGCGGTCGGCACCGCCCTGGCCCCCGCTTCACCAGCCCGACAGGGCGCGCGGCCCCATCGGCCCCACGAATACGGGTCGCGGGCAAGAGGCCGCACCTTTCGGCGCGGTCGGCGGGCCGGATGCGCCCCTGCCCGGCTCTCCGCCCTTGCTCAGCGGTCAGTCAGGGCAGACAGCCGCCCGTATCAGCCGCCCGCCTCGGGGCCGCCCTCGCCGTGCTGCCAGACGCCCTGCTCCTTCAGCGCGTCGGTCACTTCCTTTGGCATGTAGGTCTCGTCGTGGCGGGCGAGGATCTCTGTCGCCACGAACGTGCCGTCTATCATCGAACCGGTGCCGACCATGCCCTCGCCCTCGCCGAAAAGGTCGGGCAGAACACCGGTATAGGCCACGGGCACCGACGCGCCGCCATCTGTCACGTGGAAGGTCACCGTCTCGCCCTGGCCGCGCATCAGGGTGCCCTCCTCCACCAGCCCGCCGATGCGGAACACCTCTGTCGGAGGCGGCATGGCGGCGACCACCTCGGAGGGCGGCCGGAAGAAGTTGATGCCGTCGCGCATGGCGTATCCGATCAGCGCGGTGGAGCCGGCCAGCGCCACCGCCGCGACGGCGATGATCTGGATGCGGCGTTGTTTCTTGAGGCTTTTCATGCGGTCTCGGTCCCTGGCGATGTCGCGTGCGCGCCCGTCACGAATGAATATGTCTCACGGAAAGACCGGCGCAAGCATGAGGCCATCCGTCTCGGGCCGCCCGAGCATCACGTTGGCGTTCTGCACCGCCTGCCCCGAGGCGCCCTTTACCAGGTTGTCGAGCACCGCATAGATCGTCGCGCGGCCGGGACGCCGCTCGGCCACCACCGAGAGATGCACGAGGTTCGAGCCGCGCACATGGTGCGTGCTCGGCACCTGCCCCTCGGGCAGGACGTGCAGGAAGGGCTCGCCCGCATACGCCTCTGCCAGCGCGGCACGAATCGCCCCCGCTTCGCCCGAGACGTAGGCGGCGGCGAGGATGCCGCGATTGCCGGGGATCAGCGTCGGCGTGAACTGCACCGCCACCTCGCGGCCCGCGGCGCGGCTCAGCTCCTGGTCGAACTCGCCGAGATGCCGGTGCGTGCCTCCCGTGCCGTAGGGCTGCCAGCCCTCCGACAGCTCGGCATGGAGCAGGTTTTCCTTCGGCGACCGGCCCGCCCCGCTGACCCCGCACTTGAGGTCGAGGATGATGTCGTCGGTGCCAATCGCGCCCGCGCGCACGGCAGGCAGGAGCGCGTAGAGCCCGGTCGCCACGTTGCACCCGGTGCCGGCGACAAGCCGCGCGGCGCGGATCTCGTCGCGGTAGAATTCGGTCAGGCCATAGACGGCAGATGCCTGCAGCTGGGGCGCCGCGTGCGGCTTGCCATACCAGCGCTCGTAAGCGACCGCGTCGCGCAGGCGGAAATCGGCAGAGAGGTCGACGACCCTCAGATCGCCCGGCAACCCCGCGATCACCTGCTGTGTCGTTGCATGAGGAAGCGCACAGAACGCAATGTCGACGGAGGAAAAATCGACATCCTCGATCCGCTGGAGCTGCGGCAGCTCGAGGTGGCGCAGGTGCGGAAAGACCTCGGCCATCGCCAGCCCCGCCTTGCGGTCGGCCGTCAGCGCCGCGATCTCCATCGCGGGATGGGTGGCGATCAGGCGCACCAGTTCCGCCCCCGTGTAGCCGGAGGCCCCGAGAATGGCTGCGCGGTGTGTCATGGGCGGCGTCCTTCCTCTGCGACCGGCGAGCGCCCTACCTCCGATCAAGGGCCGGGGGCAAGCCGGGCGCGCACGGTCTCAGGCCGCGTCGAAGCGGATCTCGCGGCGCAGGAACTGCGTCGCCCGGCTCGACACCCGCCGAGTGTCGCCGGTCGTGAGGAAGGCGCCCGCCTCGCCCGCCCCCCGCATCTCGGGCCGCCGGCCCAGATAGTCGGCAAGGCTCTCGGCCACGATGCTGGCCTGCGAGTAGACCTGCACCCCCTCTCCCAGCGCGTCCTGGAAGATCTCTTCCATCAGGGGGTAATGGGTGCAGCCCAGCACCGCCGCCTCGGGCTGGGGCATCTTGCGCTTCAGCGCGTCGACGTGGGAGCGCACGAGCGCCTCGGCGAGGATCATGTCGCCCTCCTCGATCGCGTCGACCACCCCGCCGCAGGCCTGCGCCTCGACGTCGACGCCGATGGCGCGGAAGGCGAGCTCGCGCTGGAAGGCGCGGCTGGCCACCGTCGCGGGCGTGGCGAACAGGGCGACATGCTTCACCGCCACCTCGCGGGGCGGAGAATTGTCGCCCCATTGCCGCTCGGTCAGAGCCTCGATCAGCGGCACGAAGACGCCGAGTACCCGCTTGTCGCGCGGCACCCACGACTCCTGCATCCGCCGCAGCGCCGCCGCCGAGGCCGTGTTGCAGGCCAGGATCACGAGGTCGCAGCCCGCCGCCCAGAGCCGCTCCACGCCCCGGCAGGTCAGATCGTAGACCGCATCGGCGTCGCGCACCCCGTAGGGCGCGTGCAGGTTGTCGCCGTAATAGACGAAGGCCACCTCGGGCAGACGCCGCTCGAGCGCAGAGAGCACCGTCAGCCCGCCGAGCCCCGAGTCGAACACCCCGACCGCCATCAGTAGACGCGCCCCCCCTCGCGGCCGCCCTCCGGGCGATGCCGCGCCTCGAACTCGAAGCCGAGCTGCGCCGCGTTGAGCGGCTCGGGCGACAGCGCGTAGGTCTGCGCGCGCAGGAACTCCATCATCGCCTTCGTGTCGCGGGCATGGGGCGCCAGCCGCTCGGGCGGGATCGGCTCGCCGATCACCATGCGCACGGGCTCGTCGATCCGCGCGCGGAACTCCTTGATCAGCAGCGCCATGCGCAGCGTGGTGTGCAGGTGGCTGGCGATCTGGAACAGGCGGCTATTGTGCCCCTCGAAGTAGATCGGCACCACCGCCGCCCCGCTCTTGGTGATCATCCGCGCGGTGAAGCCGCGCCATCCCGGATCCATCGGCCGGCCGAAGGGCCGCGCCGACGTCGCCACCGTCCCGCCCGGGAAGATCCCGATCGCGCCGCCGGCGGCGAGGTAGCGCAGGCACTCCTTGCGAGTCTCGATGTTCTGGCGCATCGCCTCCTTCGTCTCGTCGAAGTCGACCGGCAGGATGACGCGGTTGAGCTCTTGGGCGCGGCGGAACACCCGGTTGGCGAGGATGCGGAAGTCGCCCCGCGTGCGGCTGAGGATGTGGCCCATCATCAGCCCGTCGAGGATGCCGTAGGGGTGGTTGGCGATCAGGATGAGCGGCCCCTCGGCCGGGATGTTGTCGAGAGCCCCGCCGACGATGTCGAGGCTCAGACCGTAGCGGCGCACCATCACCTCCCAGAAATCCTCGCCGGCGGCGACCTGCCGCTCGTAGCCGTCGGCCCGGCGGATCAGCCCCAGGCGCCCCGTCGCGTTCTCGAGCACCCGGATCACGGCGCGCCCCGAGCGCGAGCGGGCGGTCGAGGCATAGCTGATGTCGCGTGCCACGTGTCGGGCGGCGGGTGAAAGACGAGTGTCAGGCATGGCGTTGCGCGTGGTTGACCCTGAGGCGTCGGATAACCGGGTCGGGCCAGTCTGGCGAGCGTTTATGTCGGGCGCGCGACGTTTTCCACGATCACTCCGCCGCGAGCGGCGGCGCCTCGCGTCCGTCTCGGATCGCGGCGACGAGATGCCGGCGCCGCTCCTCTGCCGCCTCGGCCGCGGCCTCCTTCACCGGGCCGAACCCCCTGATACGCAGCGGCAATTCGGCGAGTTCGCGCACCGCGTCGCGGGTCCGGGGCGTGACGCGGGCGAGTGCCTCCGCAAGGTCGTTCTCGTATTGGCGCAGAAGCGCACGCTCGAGCCTGCGATCGGCGCCGTAGCCGAACGGGTCGAGCGGCGTGCCGCGCAGAAACCTCAGCCGTACCAGCGGCTTGAGCAGTGCGGGCAACCACGGCCCGAAGGCGCGCTTGCGCGGCCGCCCGTCGGCTCCGGGGCGCGACAGGAGCGGCGGCGCGAGGTGGTAGGTGAGCCGCAGATCGCCCTCGAACGCCTCTTGCGCCTTGCCGCGGGTCTCGAGCAGAAGACGGGCGACCTCGTATTCGTCCTTGTAGGCCAGGAGCTTGTGATAGCCTTTCGCCACCGGGGCGCGCAGATCTTCGGGCGCGGCGTCGACGAGCTTGCGATAGCGGCGGGCAAGGCGCGGGCCCTGGTAGGCGGTCAGGTGCCGCTCGCGCTCGGCGATCAGCGCCTCGGTGGTCTGCGGCATCGCCACGACCCGTGGCGCGGCCACTGCCTGCGGGTCGTGAACCGCCCAGCGGCCGAGCTCGAAGGCGCGGATATTGGCGTCGACCGCTGCGCCGTTAAGGCGGATGGCCTCGTGGATCGCGGATTTGTCGAGCGGGATCAGGCCCTTCTGCCAGGCTGCACCGGCAAGAGCCATGTTGGCGTAGATCGCGTCTCCGAGCAGCCGCTGCGCCAGCGCGGTCGCGTCGAGCAGCGTCAGCCCGTCGCCGATGCGCCCGCGCAGTCGCTCCTCCAGCGCCGCGCCCGGCAGGGCGAAGTCGGGGTCCTGGGTGAAGCTGCCGGTGGGCGTCAGATGCGCGTTGACCGCGGCGCGCGTGGCGCCGGGGCGCATCAGGGCACGGGTCTGCGCGGTGGCGGTCGTCACGAGATCGCCGCCGATCACCGCGTCGGCCTGCCCGGTCGAGATGCGTATCGCGCTGATGTCAGAGGGATTTTCCGCAATGCGGCAATGGATGTGCACCGCGCCGCCCTTCTGCGCCAGGCCCGCCATCTCGATCACGCCCGCGCCCTTCCCCTGCAGGTGGGAAGCCATGGCGAGCACGGCGCCGATCGTCACCGCGCCGGTACCGCCGATGCCGGTCACGACGATGTTCCACGTGCCCGCGATCGGGGGCCGCTCGGGTTCGGGAAGGTCAGGGATCGCAAGGTCTTGCGCGGCGGGCTTGCGCGGCGTGCCGCCCTCGACCGTAACGAAGGAGGGGCAGAAACCCTTGAGGCACGACAGGTCGGCGTTGCAGCCCGACTGGTCGATCTGCCGCTTGCGGCCGAAGGAGGTCTCGAGCGGCAGGATCGCCACGCAGTTCGACTGCACGCCGCAATCGCCACATCCCTCGCACACGTCGGGGTCGATGAAGACGCGGCGGTCGATCTTTGGGAACGTGCCCTTGCGCCGCCGCCGCCGCTTTTCAGCGGCGCAGGTCTGAACGTAAAGAAGGGCTGTCACCCCCTTGATCGCGCTCAGCTCTTTCTGAACGGCGTCGAGCGCGTCGCGGTGATGCAGCCGCACGCCGGGCGGAAAGGCCAGCCCCTCTACCCCCTCGGCCCCGTCATGCACGACCGCGACCCGCGCCACGCCCATAGCGGTCAGTTCGGCGGCGATGCGTTCCGGTCCGAGGCCGCCGTCATTGGCCTGCCCGCCGGTCATGGCGACGGCGTCGTTGTAGAGGATCTTGTAGGTGATGTTCACGCCCGCGGCGATGGCCGCGCGGATCGCCTGGATGCCGGAATGGTTGTAGGTTCCGTCGCCAAGGTTCTGGAAGACATGGGGCCTTTCCGAAAACGGCGCCTCGCCGATCCAGTTCGCCCCCTCGGCGCCCATGTGGGTGAAGCCCTCGTTGGCGCGGTCCATCCACAGCGCCATGGTATGGCAGCCGATGCCGCCCCCCGCCCGCGCGCCCTCGGGCACGCGCGTCGATGTGTTGTGCGGGCAGCCGGCGCAGAAATAGGGACGCCGTTGTGCAAGGTCGCCGCCCTCGACGGGCACAGCGCGCAGGGCAGCAAGACGTTCGGAAAGCTGCGCCCCGCCGATCCCCTCGGAGAGAAGAATATCTCCCAGTCGCAGGGCGATGGAGGTCGGATCGAGAGCGCCGTGCTCGGGGAAGAGCGGGCCGTCGGCACCTTGCGCGCCCCAGAGTCGCAGGGGCCGGCCGAAGAGCGCGCGCGCCACCTGCGGCTCAATCACCTTGCGCTTTTCCTCGACGCAGATCACGAGGCCCAGCCCCTCGGCCCAGTCGCGCAGGCCCTTCTCCTCGAGCGGCCAGGTCTGCCCTACTTTCCAGCTGGTTATACCCGCCTCCGTGCAGGCGGCATCGTCGAGCCCGAGCAGATCGAGCGCCGACGCGAGGTCGAGCCACGACTTGCCCGCCGCGACGAGACCGATCCGCGCCCCGTGCCGCCCATGCCCCCGCCGGTCGATCGCGTTGGCACGGGCAAAGGCGCGGGCGGCGGGCCATTTCCAGGCCACCAGCCGCTCCTCCTGGGCGACCCAGTGATCGCCAGGCCGGATCGACAGCCCGCCCTCGGGGAGCGAAAAGTCGGGCGATTCGAATGACATGCGGTCGGGCCGGCCGTCGACGACCGACGAGCTTTCCACCGTGTCCTTGACCGCCTTCATGCCCGCCCAGAGCCCGGAAAACCGCGACATCGCAATGCCGTAGAGGCCGAAGTCGAGTATGTCCTGAACTCCGGCGGGGTAGAGCACGGGGATGCCCGCGTCGATCAGCGCGAGATCCGACTGGTGGCAGGTGGTGGAGCTCTCGCCGGTGTGGTCGTCGCCCGCCACCGCCAGCACGCCCCCTTTCGCCGCCGTGCCGGCGAGGTTGGCATGCCGCAGCGCGTCGCCCGACCGGTCGACCCCCGGGCCCTTGCCATACCACAGCCCGAAGACGCCCTCGACGCGCCCCTCGCCCCGCAGCGCCGCCTGCTGCGTGCCCCAGAGCGCGGTCGCGGCGAGATCCTCGTTGAGAGCCGGCTGAAAGATCACCCCCGCGTCAGCGAGCGCGCCGGAGGCGCCCTGCATCGCCATGTCGAGCCCGCCGAGCGGCGAGCCGCGATAGCCGGTGACATAGCCCCCCGTGTGCCAGCCCGTTGCCCGGTCACGCGCCGCCTGCATGAGCACCAAACGCACCAGAGCCTGCGTGCCCGAGAGCAGCACCGGGCTGCGGGCGAGGTCGAACCGGTCGGTCAGCCTGACATCGTGTCTCGTCATGCGCGCTCTCCCGCTGCCACGCTACAGGCCGGCGGCGCCCCGCCACAAGGCACATTCCCGCGTGCCCTGCGACGGCGGAGCCGTTGCCAACGCACCGCCGCCCGTGTCAGAGCGACCTGACAGCGGAGCGGAGATGCCGGGGCGCCCGCCCCATGGGTGAAGCATGGACTGGGACAAGCTGAGAATCTTCCACGCCGTCGCCGATGCCGGCTCGCTCACCCATGCGGGCGAGCAGCTGCACCTGTCGCAATCGGCCGTGTCGCGCCAGATCCGTGCGCTGGAGGAGATGCTCAACACCACGCTCTTCCACCGGCACGCCCGCGGGCTGATCCTGACCGAGCAGGGCGAGCTGTTGTTCGACGCGACCCGGGCCATGCGCAAGCGGCTCGACGCCGCCGCCGCCCGCATCCGCGACAGCGAGGAAGAGGTGTTCGGCGAGCTGCGCGTGACCACCACGATCGGCTTCGGCTCGATGTGGCTCGCGCCCCGGCTGACGCGCCTTTACGAGCAGTATCCACAGCTCAACATCGACCTGATGCTCGAGGAGCGGGTGCTCGACCTGCCGATGCGCGAGGCCGACGTGGCGATCCGGATGAAGGAGCCCTCCCAGGCCGACCTGATCCGCAAGCGGCTGATGGGCGTGCGGATGCGCCTCTACGCGGCGCCCGACTACCTGTCGCGGGCAGGAACCCCGGAGAGCGTCGACGACATGCGCAGCCATCGCCTGATCTGCCAGGCGCCGGGCGGCGTGCAGGTCAGCGCCGGGGCGCAACTGGTGCAGTGGCTGCTGACCCACGACATCCCGTCGCGGCTGACGGTGAACAACTATTTCGGCGTGCTGCAGGGCACGATCAACGGCCTCGGCATCGGTGTGTTGCCCGACTACATCGTCGAGAACGCGCCGCACCTGACACGTGTGCTGCCGCAGGTGGAAAGCAACGAAGTGCCCGTCTTCCTCGCCTATCCCGAAGAGCTGCGCCAATCGCGCCGGATCGCGGCGTTCCGCGACTTCGTCATCGCGGAAATCCAGGCGCACAGGCGCAAGCTCGGTCCGGCCGCCTGAGGCGCGGCCGACGCAGGGGCAGCGATTCTCGCTTCGGTTGAGTCACCCATGCGCCACAGGCAGAGCGGCCATGCCGTGCCGAGACGGTTTTCATCTTGCCCGCGCACTTTGGCGACATCTATATCTCCAAAGAGCGGTCGCGTTCGCGCGGTCGTTCTTTACCTCCCTGTTGGACTTGGGCCGAGACTTGTGCTCGGCCTTTTTTTTGGCCGATCGCTTCCGGCCGGGCTGCCCTTTCCCTCGTCCCGCCTCTCGCCTAAGACAGACGCCAGCCGAGGGGGGATGGAATGCGCGCGCCCGAAACCACGCCGGAGCCCGAGATCGAGATCACGCCAGAGATCGTCGCCGAGCACGGCATCGCCGAGGACGAGTACGCCGAGATCCTGCGCCTGCTGAACCGGCCGCCCAACCTGACCGAACTCGGCATCTTCTCGGCCATGTGGAACGAGCACTGCTCCTACAAGTCGTCGAAGAAGTGGCTACGCACCCTGCCCACCACTGGCGAGCATGTCATCTGCGGCCCCGGCGAGAACGCGGGCGTCGTGGCCATCGGCCCCGACGCCGAGGGCAACGAGCTCGCCTGCGTCTTCAAGATGGAGAGCCACAACCACCCTTCCTACATTGAGCCCTACCAGGGCGCGGCCACGGGTGTGGGCGGCATCCTGCGCGACGTCTTCACCATGGGCGCCCGGCCCGTCGCGGCGATGAACGCGCTGTCCTTCGGCGCCCCCGACCATCCGCGCACGCGCGCCCTCGTCTCTGGCGTGGTGGCGGGCATCGGCGGCTACGGCAACGCCTTCGGCGTGCCCACCGTGGGCGGCGAGACGCGCTTTCATCCCGCCTACGACGGCAACTGCCTCGTCAACGCCTTCGCCGCCGGCCTCGTGCGGGCCGACCGGATCTTCTATTCCGCCGCGAGCGGCGTCGGCATGCCCGTCGTCTATCTCGGCGCCAGGACGGGGCGCGACGGGGTGGGCGGCGCCACCATGGCCTCGGCCGAGTTCGGCGAGGAGGTCGCCGAGAAGCGCCCCACCGTGCAGGTCGGCGACCCCTTCACCGAGAAGCGCCTGATGGAGGCCTGCCTCGAGCTGATGGAGACGGGGGCCGTCATCTCGATCCAGGACATGGGCGCGGCCGGCCTCACCTGCTCGGCCGTCGAGATGGGCGACAAGGGCGGCCTGGGCATTCGCCTCGACCTCGACCGTGTGCCCTGCCGCGAGACCGGCATGACCGCCTACGAGATGATGCTCTCGGAAAGCCAGGAGCGGATGCTCATGGTGCTGCGCCCCGAGAAGGAGGCCGAGGCGCGCGCGATCTTCGACAAGTGGGATCTCGACTTCGCCGTGATCGGCGAGACGCTGCCCGAGGACCGGTTCCTGATCGAGCATGGCGGGCGCACCTGCGCCGACCTGCCGCTCGCGGCCCTCTCCGGCAACGCCCCCGAATACGACCGCCCTTGGGAGGAGACGCCGCCCGCCCCGGAGCTGGACCCTGTGCCGGAGGTGGACGCGATCGACGCGCTCAAGATCCTGCTCGCGGCGCCGAGCTATGCCCACAAGGCCTGGATCTGGGAGCAGTACGACAGCCAGGTCATGGCCGACACCGTGCGCGGGCCCGGCCTCGGCGCGGGCGTCGTGCGCATCCACGGCACCGAGCGCGCGCTCGCCTTCACCGCCGACGTCACGCCGCGCTACGTCGAGGCCAATCCCTTCGAGGGGGGCAAGCAGGCGGTAGCCGAGGCCTGCCGCAACCTCGCCGCCCTCGGCGCGCGCCCCCTCGCCGTCACCGACAACCTCAATTTCGGCAACCCGGAAAAGCCCGGGATCATGGGCCAGATCGTCGGCGCCATCCGCGGCATCGGCGCCGCCTGCGGCGCGCTCGGCTGTCCCGTCGTCTCGGGCAACGTCTCGCTCTACAACGAGACCGAGGGGCGCCCGATCCTGCCCACCCCCACGATCGGCGCCGTGGGCCTGATCGACGACGTGGGCGAGATGATCGACCGCGTCCCCCGCGACGGCCACGTGGCCCTCGTGCTGGGCGAGACAAGAGGGCATCTCGGCCGCTCCGCCCTTCTGTGGGAGGTGTTCAACCGCACCGACGGCGACGCGCCCCCGGTTGACCTCGCGGCCGAGGCGAAGCACGCCGACTTCATCCGCGACAACCGCGACTGGATCGACGCCTGCACCGACCTCTCCGACGGCGGCCTCGCGCTGGCCGCCTTCGAGATGGCCGAATCCGCCTGCGTCGGCGTGACGCTCGACGCCGCCGACTGCGCCACCCTCTTCGGCGAGGACCAGGCGCGCTATCTCATCGCCTGCTCGTTCGACAAGGCCGAGGCGCTCATGGTCGCCGCCTCGCGCGCGGGCGTTCCGCTCGTCACCGTCGGCCGCTTCGGCGGCGACCAGGTGCGCATGGGCGCCTCCCAGGCCACGCTCGACGAGCTTTCCTCGCTCTGGCGCGGCGCCTTCGCCGCCATGATGGAGGGCTGAGGCCCCGTCCCGTCCCCATCATCTTGGCCGAAATACTCCGGGGGGAGCCGCCCGGCACGGGCGGCCGGGGGGCAGCGCCCCCCGTCCCGTCCTTCCCCCCTGCACCGCCGGCGGGCGGCCTGTGCGCTCCCGCCCCCTTGGCATCCCCGCCGGGCCTGATAGGTGAGGCGAGTGATCAAGCTCGACATCTTCTCCGACCCCGTGTGCCCGTGGTGCTTCATCGGCAAGGCCCGGCTCGATGCCGCGCTTTCCGAGCGGCCCGACCACCCCTTCACGATCGAATACCACCCGTTCCAGCTGAACCCCGACATGCCGCGCGAAGGGATGGACCGGCGCGCCTACCTCGAGGCCAAGTTCGGCGGAAAGGCGGGCGCGGCCGAGGTGTATGCCCGCATCGACGCGGCGGCTGCCGAGGCGGGGCTCGAGATCGACTGGGGCCGGATCGAGCGCACGCCCAACACGCTCGACGCGCACCGCCTGATCCACTGGGCGGGTATCGAGGGGCGGCAGATCGCGGTCGTCTCCGGCCTCTTTCGCGCCTACTTCCTCGAGGGCCGCGACATCGGCGACCGCGACGTGCTGGCCGACATCGCCGACGGGGCGGGGCTCGACGCCGCTATGATCCATCGCCTTCTCGCCGCGGACGCCGACGCCGCAGAGATCGCCGCGCGCGACGCCCATGCCCGCGAGCGCGGCGTCACCGGCGTGCCGACCCATATCGTCGCGACCCGGCACGTCGTGCCGGGTGCCCAGCCGACCGAGCTGTGGGTGCAGCTGATCGACGAGATCGCGGAGCAGATCGGCCGATGAGCCCGCCCGACCTGCGCCACCCATCGGGCCACGAGCCCGGGCGGGCTCGCCTTCCTCGCCCGCCCCAGCCCGGTCTTGCGCGCGAGCGCCTGTCGCAGCCCGAATTCATCGCGCTCATGGCGATGCTGTTCTCGACGATCGCCTTCTCGATCGACGCGATGCTGCCTGCCCTGCCCGAGATCGCGCAGGAACTGACGCCCGACGCGCCCAACCGCGCGCAGCTCATCGTCACCTCCTTCGTGCTCGGCATGGGGGTGGGCACGCTGGTCACCGGCCCGCTCTCCGACGCGGTGGGGCGCAAGCCCGTCATTCTCTGGGGTGCCGTGCTCTACTGCACCGGCGCGGCGCTGGCCTGGGCGGCGCAGTCGCTCGAGCTGGTGCTCGCCGCGCGGGTGATCCAGGGCCTCGGCGCGGCCGGCCCGCGCGTGGTGGCGCTCGCCATCATCCGCGACCTTTACGCGGGCCGCGGCATGGCGCGGCTGATGTCGTTCATGATGGTGATCTTCACGCTCGTGCCCGCCCTCGCCCCGGCCATGGGGGCCGGCATCATCGCGCTGACCGGCTGGCGCGGCATCTTCGCCGCCTTCCTGATCTTCTCGGCCATCGGCGCCACCTGGCTGGCGCTGCGCCAGGCCGAGACGCTGCCGCCCGAGCGCCGCCGCCCCTTCCGCCCCGCGGCGCTCGCGGAGGGCGTGCGCGAGATCCTCGGCACCCGGGTCGTCGCGCTTGCCATCGCGGCGCTCGCGCTCTGCTTCGGCATCCTGTTCGCCACGCTCTCGTCGGTGCAGCAGATCTTCGACGTCGCCTTCGGCCGCGGCGAGAGCTTTCACCTCTGGTTCGGCATCATCGCCATCGTCGCCGGCACGTCGAGCCTGATCAACGCCGGCATCGTCGAGCGGCTGGGGATGCGGGTGATCGTGACCGGCATGCTGGGGGCGCAGATCGCCGCGACCGCGCTGGTCAACGTGCTGTTCTGGTCGGGCGCGGTCTCGGGCGACGTGGCCTTCGCCGTCTACGTCCTGTGGACGACCGGCGTCTTCTTCCAGGCCGGGCTGACGCTCGGCAACCTCAACGCGCTGGCGATGGAGCCGATGGGCCATCTCGCGGGCCTCACCGCCTCGGTCGCTGGCGCCATCGGCACCGTCATGGCCGTGGCGCTCGCCGTGCCCATCGGGCTGATGTTCGACGGCACGCCGCGCCCGCTGATGCTGGGCACGCTGGCGCTCGCAACCGGGGCCTTCGCGTTGATGCGCCTGCTGCGCCGGGCGGAAGAGGCCGACGGCCCGCGGCCCGCCCGCTCGGCGGCCGAGTGATACCCAACCGAGCCCTGCCACGGAACAGCCGCCGCTGCCGTCCGCTTTCCCAATAAAGGGAGACGGCGATGTCCTACTGGCGGTTCGGTGCAATGATCGCGACCTCGACGGTCGTGATGTTCGGCCTGATGTATCTCAACACCTATGTCTGGGCGCACATTTTCTGGAGCGAGACGCGCGCCTACATGGCGCTGCTCATGGGCGCGGCCATGGCGATCGTCATGCTCAGCTTCATGTGGAGCATGTATCGCAACCGCGCGGTCAACCTCGCGATCTACGGGCTGGCGGCGGTGGTCTTCGCCGTCTCGCTCTGGCTGGTGCGCAGCCAGACCACCGTGGGCGATGTATCCTACATGCGGGCGATGATCCCGCACCACTCGATAGCAATCCTCACCTCGAGCCGGGCCGAGATCGACGACCCCCGCGTGCGCAAGCTCGCCGACGAGATCATGGCGGCCCAGCAGAAGGAAATCTCCGAGATGCGCTACCTTGTCGCCGTGCTCGAAGGCGAGATCGACGCGCCCGTTCCCCCCTCGATGCGCCAAGAGGATCCGGCAACGCCCGGCCCCGTCTCGGTCGACGAGGCGCTGGCACGGCCCGAGATCGCAACGCTCGACGCCCAGGACCTGACAGAGGGGGAAATCGAGGCGGCGCTGGGGCCGGCGGCCGGGTGCCGCTTCGTGCGCACGACGCGCAGCGACCCCATTCTCGTCACCGCGGGCGATGCGGCCGAACGCGGCGTGATCAAGCTGTCGGGGCAGACCGTCGTGCTGACGCGGGCCGACGACGCCGTGGCAGGCCCCCTGCCCGCCGAGGGGATCGTCATGGAGACCGACGGTCTGACCCTCGAGATCGTGCCCGAGAGCACGGCAAGCGAGACGGCGTCCGCCCGGGTGGCCGACATGCGCTTCGTCCTCGATGAGGGGCTGACGGTGGGCTACCGCGGCACCTGGGAGTGCGAGGGCTGAGGCTCAGGCGGCCGCCTTGGCCTTTTCCGCGAGGTCGCGGGCGATGGCGAAGGCCCCCTGCACCTTGTCCTTCGTCCTCGCCCAGTCGCGGCGGACGACGACCTTGTTGTCCTTGATCTTCGCCAGGCCACCCTGCGCCTTGACGAAGTCGACCAGCCCCGCGGGGTTGGGGAACCGATCCTCGTGGAACTGGATCGTCGCGCCCTTCGGCCCGACGTCGAACTTGCCGATATGGGCGCGCTTGCACATCGCCTTGATGCGCACGACGAGCAGGAGGGTGTTGACCTCCTTCGGCAGCTCGCCGAAGCGGTCGATCAGCTCGGCCGCGAAGCCCTCGAGCTCCACCTTCGTCGTCAGGCCCGACAGCCGCCGGTAGAGCCCGAGGCGCACGTCGAGGTCGGGCACATACTCCTCGGGGATCAGCACCGGCACGCCGAGATTGATCTGCGGCGCCCACTGCTCCTCCGGCTCGGTCAGCCCCTCCAGCTCGCCCGACCGGATCTTGGCGATCGCCTCTTCCAGCATCGACTGGTAAAGCTCGTAGCCGACCTCCCGCACGTGGCCCGACTGCTCCTCGCCGATCAGGTTGCCCGCGCCGCGGATGTCGAGATCCTGGCTGGCGAGCGTGAAGCCCGCGCCCAGGCTGTCGAGCGAGCCGAGCACCCGCAGCCGCTTTTCCGCCTGCGGGGTCAGGCGAGCGCGCGGCCTGGTGGTGAGAAACGCGTAGGCGCGGGTCTTGGCCCGGCCCACCCGGCCCCGGATCTGGTAGAGCTGCGCAAGGCCGAACATGTCGGCGCGATGGATGACCATCGTGTTCGCGGTCGGAATGTCGAGGCCCGACTCGACGATGGTCGTGGCCAGCAGGACGTCGAACTTGCCGTCGTAGAAGGCGTTCATCCGGTCGTCGAGCTCTCCCGCCGCCATCTGCCCGTGCGCGACGACGAACGACACCTCCGGCACCTGCTCGCGCAGGAACGCCTCCATCTCGGGCAGGTCCTTGATGCGCGGCACGACGAAGAACGACTGCCCCCCGCGGTAATGCTCGCGCAGGAGCGCCTCGCGGATCGTCACCGTGTCGAACTCGGAGACGTAGGTGCGGATCGCCAGACGGTCGACCGGTGGGGTGCCGATTATGCTGAGATCCCTGACACCTGTGAGCGACAGTTGAAGCGTCCGGGGGATTGGCGTGGCGGTCAGCGTCAGCACGTGCACGTCCGAGCGCATCTCCTTCAGCCGCTCCTTGTGGGAGACGCCGAAATGCTGCTCCTCGTCGATGATCAGCAGGCCCAGCTCGCGAAACCTGATGCCCTTGGCCAGCAGGGCGTGGGTGCCCACCACGATGTCGACCTCGCCGGTGGCCAGGCCCTTGCGCGTCTCGGCCGCCTCCTTCTGGCCCACAAAGCGCGACAGCTGACGCACCTTGAGAGGAAAGCCGCGGAACCTCTCGGAAAAGCTCTTGAAATGCTGACGGGCGAGCAGCGTCGTGGGGCAGATCACGGCGACCTGCGTGCCCTGCATCGCGGCGACGAAGGCCGCGCGCATCGCCACCTCGGTCTTGCCGAAGCCCACGTCGCCGCACACCAGCCTGTCCATCGGGCGGCCCGCGTCGAGATCGTTCAGCACATCCTCGATGGCGTTCAGCTGGTCCTCGGTCTCCTGGTAGGGAAAGCGGGCGGAAAACTCTTCCCAGGCGTGTGCCACCGGCTCGAGCACGGGCGCCTTGCGCAACTCGCGTTCGGCCGCGATGCGGATGAGGCGATCGGCCACCTGCCGCAGCCGCTCCTTCAGCCGCGCCTTCTTGGCCTGCCATGCGCCGCCGCCGAGCTTGTCGAGCAATCCTTCCTCGTGGCCGTAGCGGCTGAGCAGCTCGATATTCTCGACCGGCAGGTAGAGCCGCGCCTGCTCGGCGTATTCGAGGTGGATCATCTCGTGCGCCGCGCCGAGCGCCTGCACCACCTCGAGGCCCCTGTAGCGGCCCACCCCGTGATCGACATGCACCACGAGATCGCCAGGCGACAGCGACTGGGCCTCGGTCAGGAAGTTCTCGGCCCGCCGCTTCGCCTTCGGGCGGCGGATCAGCCGGTCGCCCAGGACGTCCTGCTCGGAGATCACGGCAAGGCCCTCGGCGGTGAAGCCGTGCTCCAGTGCCCAGACGGCGAGGTGCACCTGCCCGCCCGCGCGCGGAACGCTGTCGGGGATGTCTCGCGCGTCCCCGATCAGGGTCAGCCCTTCCAGACCCTCATCCTCGATCAGCCCCTTCAATCGCTCGCGCGCCCCCTCGGAATAGGAGGCGATGACGACGTGCCGATCCTCGTGCAATGCGCGAACATGATCGGCCAGGGCCCCGAACAGGTTCACCTTCTCCTGCTGACGCTCGGGCGCGAAATCGCGCCCGATCCGCCCGCCGGCATCGACGATCCCCGGCCCCGGCGGCGAGGGCAGCGGCGCCAGTTGCAGCACGCGGCGCCCGGCCAGCGCCCCCTCCCAGCCGGCATCGTCAAGGTAGAGCAGCCCGGGCGGGCACGGCTTGTACACGCTGTCGATCCGACCCTTGGCGCGCATCGCCTCGACGCGATTGTCGTAGCTGTCGGCGATCGACTCCCAGCGCGCCACGCGGGCGGGCTCCACCTGATCGTCGAGCATCACCGAGGCGGCCGGAAGGTAGTCGAACAGTGTCTCGAGGCGATCGTGGAAGAAGGGCAGCCAGTGCTCCATGCCGGCATGCTTGCGCCCCGCCGAGACCGCCTCGTAGAGCGGGTCGTCGGTGCCCGCCGCGCCGAACTCGATCCGGTAGGACTGGCGGAAGCGCGTGATTGCCGCCTCGTCGAGGATCACCTCCGAGACCGGCGCCAGCTCTACCCGCTTCAGCGTCTCGGTGGTGCGCTGGGTCGCGGCGTCGAACCGCCGCGCGCCGTCGAGCACGTCGCCGAACAGGTCGAGCCTGACCGGCCCCTCCTGCCCCGGCGGGTAGATGTCGAAGATGCCGCCGCGGATCGCGTAGTCGCCGGGCTCGGTCACCGTGGGCGACTGGACGAACCCCATGCGCACGAGAAAGGCGCGCAAACCCTCCTCGTCGATCCGGCTGCCCACCTCGGCCACGAACGACGCCTCGCGCAGCACCTCGGCGGCAGGCACCTTCTGTGCAGCGGCCGAGAGCGTCGTCAGCAGCACGAAGGGGCCGGGCAACGCGCCCTTTGCCAGCGCCGCGAGGGTGGCCATGCGGCGGGCCGAGATGTCGGGGTTGGGCGAGACGCGGTCGAAGGGCAGACAATCCCACGCGGGAAAATCCACGACCACCGCGTTCGGCGCGAAAAAGGCGAGGGCGGCGCGCATCGCCTCGAGCCGCTTGTCGTCGCGCGCGACATGCACAACCGGCGCGCCCCGGGCGAGCTCGCGGGCGACAAGGAAAGCGTCGAAGCCCTCGGGCGCGCCCGAGAGCGAGATGCGGCCGGGTGTGATGGAGGCAGGGGCGGTCATGGCCCGCGCTCACGTATCCGCCTCGGGCGCGATGTCAACGGGGTATGGGGCGCTGCCCCGTCGCCCGTTCCGGGCGACTCCCCGGGATATTTGTCGGCAAGAAGAAGCAGCGTGATCTCCCGGCTTCTTCTTGCTCCAAATATCCCGGGGGGCGCGGGGGGCTGGCCCCCCGCCCGTCTCAGATCGAGACCCGGGCGAGCATGTCGTCGCGCGTCACGTTGGCCTTGATATCGGACAGCGTGACGGCTCCCCGCGACATCGCCACGAAGCGGTCGGCGAGGCCGAACGCGAAGTCGAAGAACTGCTCGACCAGCACGATGGCCATCTCGCCCTCCCCGCGCAGCCGTTCGATCACCCGGCCGATCTGCTGGATGATGTTGGGCTGGATGCCCTCGGTCGGCTCGTCGAGCAGGAGCACCCGGGGCCGGGTCACCAGCGCGCGGGCGATGGCGAGCTGCTGCTGCTGGCCGCCCGAGAGATCGCCGCCGCGGCGGTGCTCCATTTCCTTGAGCACCGGGAACAGCTCGTAGATCCGGTCGGGGATGTGCCGCTCGTCCCGCGGCAGGCAGGCGAAGGCGGTCTCGAGATTTTCGGTGACCGTGAGCAGCGGGAAGATCTCGCGCCCCTGCGGCACGTAGGCGATACCGGCGCGGGCGGCGGCGTAGGCGGTGGGGTGGCGCAGCGGCGCGCCGTCGAGCGTGACAGTGCCGCCGGTGTAGGGATGGCGGCCGGCAAGCGCCTTGAGCAGCGAGGTCTTGCCCACCCCGTTCGTGCCCATCACCGCCGTCACCTCGCCCCGGCGGGCGGCGAGCGAGACGCCGAACAGGATCTGGCTCTGGCCGTAATGGAGCGTCAGGTCGGAGACGTCGAGCATGGGCGCGTCCTCGGTCGGCGGCAAGGGTGATGGGGGGGGGCGCGGCGGCATCGGGTCAGCGCCCGAGATAGACGTCGATGACGTCCCGGTTCGCCGCGACGTGGTCGATCGAGCCTTCGGCCAGCACCGCACCCTCGTGCAGCACCGTCACCTTGCAGCCGAGGCGGCGGACGAACTCCATGTCGTGTTCGACCACCACCACCGCTCGCGTCCTGGCCGCGCGTTTCAGCAGGTCTGTGGTGTGCGCGCGCTCGGCCGGCGTCATGCCCGCGGCCGGCTCGTCGACCAGCAGCAGCCGCGGCTCCTGCGCCAGCAGCATCCCGATCTCGAGCCATTGCTTCTGGCCGTGGCTGAGCTCGCCCGCGATGCGCGGCAGGTGGGCCGACAGGCCGATCTCGGCCGCGATCTCCTCGATTCGGGCGGTGTCGTCGGTCCGCTCTCGCCAGACGAGCACGTCGAGGGGGGCGCGCCGGTTCTTCAGCGCCATGCGGAGGTTGTCGCGCACCGTCTGCGCCTCGAACACCGTGGGCTTCTGGAACTTGCGCCCGATCCCCTCGCGGGCGATGGCGCTCTCGGACAGGCCCAGCAGCGACAGCGAGCGTTCGCCCCAGGTGACGCGACCGGTGTCGGGCCGGGTCTTGCCGGTCACGATATCCATGAAGGTGGTCTTGCCGGCCCCGTTCGGCCCGATGATCGCGCGCAGCTCGGGCTCGCCGATGGCGATGGAGAGGTTGTTGATCGCGCGGAACCCGTCGAAGGTGACGGAGACGCCCGAGACCTCGAGAAGCGCGCTCATTCCTCGCCCCCCTGCGGCGGCCCTTCCTCGCGCCGCAGCGCGCTCTTGTCGGGGCCGTAATCGCCCACCCGTTGCGGCGCGCGGCGTTCGGCGATCAGGTCGACGAGGCCGCCCAGGCCCTTGGGCGCGAAGAGCGTGACCAGCACGAAGGAAACGCCGAGCAGCACCAGCCACCAGTCCGTCCACTGCACGGTGTAGACTCCGAGGTCGACATCGGGGGCGCCGCCGCCGGTGAACCAGGACGAGAGCAGCGACACGAGGGCCGCCCCGATCACCGCGCCGTAGAGGCGCCCCCGACCGCCGATCGCCACCCAGACCGCGAGGTAGATCGAGGCGATGGGCGCCAGCTCGGCCGGGTTGATGATGCCCGCCTGCGGATAATAGAGCGCGCCGGCGATGCCCGAGACGATGGCCGTGAGGGTGAAGACGACGAGCTTGAAGCTCTCGACATGGTAGCCGAGGAAGCGCACGCGCGCCTCGTCGTCGCGGATCGCGCGGATGACCGAGCCCATCTTGCCCGAGACGATCCAGGCGAACAGCAGGTATCCCAGGGCAAGCGCCAGTGCCGAGGCCCAGAAGAAGGCGATCGAGATCACGTCCTGCCCCAGGCTCTCGAGACCGGGGATGTTCTGCAGACCCGAGAGACCGTTGTTGCCGCGCAGCCCGCTGTCGTTCTGGAAGAGGTAGAGCGAGAGCGCGAGTGTCATCGCCTGCGTCAGGATCGAGAGATAGACGCCGGTCACGCGCGAGCGGAAGGCGAGCCAGCCGAAGACGAGCGCGAGCAGCCCCGGCACCAGCACGACCATCGCCAGTTGCGCCGGGAGCGAGTGGGCGAAGGCCCAGACCGCCGGAAACTCGTTGCCGCCCACCACGCCGAAGATCTGCGTGGCGATGCCGTCGCGGATCTCGGCCTCGGTCGGCGGCAGCGTCGCCTCGGCCAGGCTCTGCGCGACGATGATCTCGGTGCGCGCATACATCAGCCACATGCCGATGGCGTAGCCGCCGAGCCCGAAGAAGGCCATGTGCCCGAGCGAAAGGATGCCGCAATACCCCCAGACCACGTCCATCGCCAGCGCCACGAGGCACAGGCAGAGCGTCTTGCCCAGCGTCTTGACCATCGAGGTCGAGATGGCACCGGTGCCTGTCGCTTCGGCCAGGAAGGTCACGCCGAAGCAGAAGGTGGCGAGGATGGCGAGGAACCACAGGATCGAGGGGTTCTGCGCGATCAGGCTGCGACGGGGCGGCGCCCCGGCAGGGGCCGTGACGGTGGCAGTCATGGCTCAGGCCTCCGCCGCGCGGCCCTTCAGGGCGACGATGCCCCGGGGCCGGAACTGGATGAACAGGATCACGAGCAGGATCATGTAGGTCTGCGCGGCCAGCGTGTTGGCGGGGTTCAGCCACTCGATCCCCTTCTGGCTGAGGCCGATCAGGCCAGCGCCCGCGAGCGTGCCCCAGACGTTGCCCACGCCGCCGACGACCACGGTCATGAAGGATTGCACGATGTAGGCCTGCCCCATCTCAGAGGTGACCTGCGCATAGAGACCGATGGCCACGCCCGCGACGCCGGCGATGCCGGAGCCCAGGCCGAAGGTGAGCATGTTGATGCGGTCGGGGTCGATACCCATCGAGGCGGCCATGCCGGGGTTCTGCGTGACGGCGCGCACCTCGAGCCCCAGCCGGGTGCGGTTGAGCACGTAGAGCAGGACGGCCAGGAAGATCAGCGCCAGCACGAAGATGGCGACGCGGATGTAGCTGATCGCCACCACGTCGTTGAACACGAGCGATCCGTCGAGCCAGCCGGGTGCGGTGAGCGGCCGGGCCTGCGTGCCGAAGACGTTCTTGGCCAGCTGCTGCAGCAGGATCGAGATGCCGAAGGTCGCGAGCAGCGTCTCGAGCGGACGGTGGTAGAGCCAGCGGATTACCAGCCGCTCCATCGCCACGCCCGCGCCGAAGGTGACGGCGAAGGCGAGCGGCAGCGCGATCAGCAGCGACAGCGTGTAGTCTGGCACGACCAGCTGCACGACATAGCCCGTATAGGCGCCCATCATGATGAACTCGCCATGGGCCATGTTGATCACGCCCATCACGCCGAAGGTGATGGCGAGGCCGATGGCGGCGAGAAAGTAGATCGAGGCGAGCGACAGGGCGTCGAGCCCGAGGTCGAACGCCTGGTTCACCGCGACCGTCGTCTGCGTCGAGGCCAGCGCGCGGGCGGCGGCGGCGATCACGTCGGCGTCGGTCTCGATATACTCCTCGAAGAAGGTGTGGGCGGCGAGCGAAGCGTCGATCTGCGCCTCGGTGACGAGCGGCGGCACGGTGCCGGCCTCGGCCAGCGCGGCGTAGGCGCGGGCGCGAGCCGCGTCGGTGAAGAGCTGCGCGACGGGGATGCCGCCCACCCTGCCCTCGACGATGTTGGCCTCGAGCGCCGCCTTCATCTCGGCGGGCGTCGGCGCGGGCTCGGCCAGCCCGGCCTCGACAAGGGCGGCATAGGCGTCGGCCCGCGGCATGTCCTCGCCCGGCACGAGCAGGCGGGCGAGTCGCGGGCCCTCCGGCGCCGCCTCGGCCATGCGGAACTCGGTGGCGAGCACCTGGTTGAGCACCGCCCGCGTCTCGACCGACAGGTCGCCCGCGAGCGAGTCGAGCGCGGCGATGCGCACCTGCGGCGTCTCGCCGAAGCGCGCCTGCAGGTAGGCCAGCAACTGCTCCTTGCGGGCGCGCAGGGCGGGATCGTCCTCGCCCGGGATCGAACGCTCGAGCGGGGCGATCTGGTCAGGCTCGAGCGAGCGGGCGAGCGCCTGCACGGCGTCGCGGCGCACCGCGATGTCGGGATCGGACAGCTGGAACTGCACCAGCGCGGTGCCGATCACCCGCTGCACGCCGCCATTGGGGCGCACCTCCTCGATCGCGTCCTCCGCCACGGCCTCGGCGACGGTCTGCCCGGTGGCGATGTCGAGAAGGGCAAGAGTGTCGCCGTCCCCCTCGCGTGCAACGAAGAACAGCCCGTCCTCGACCCGCCGCACGACCGAGCGGTCGGCCCAGGCAGAAAGGAAGCCGGGCACCCCGGGCAGGCCCGAGGCCACCAGGTCGTCGATGACGGGGCCGACCGTGCGGCGGCCGGGATCGGCCACCTCGGCCGCGTGGCGCTGCAGGACGTCCTGCAGGGTCTGCGCCGAGGCAGTCACGGGGAGCAGCAGAACCAGCGCGATCAGGGCGCAGAACAGGCGGGATCTCGTCACGGCGCGGCGTGTCCTTGAAGCGGTCCTTCGCACGAAGGACCGGGGCGATTGTTCGGGACGACGAGTCGGGCGTCAGGTGCCGGGGGCGCGCACGGCGCCCCCGGCACCCGGCCTCAGTAGTTCGACTCGATCTGCACGCAGCTTTCGGTTTCGGTGTTGTACATACCGCAGCCGAGCTCCTGCCAATCCGACTTCAGCACCGCCGATTCGGGCAGGTAGTCGGTCCAGGCGTCGCCCGGCACCTCTTCGGTCTGGCTGATGATCTCGAACTGGCCGTCGGCCTGGATCTCGCCGATCAGCACTGGCTTGGTCAGGTGATGGTTGGGCAGCATGACCGCGGTGCCGCCGGTCAGGTTGGGGAACTCCTGGCCCCACATCGCCTCGCGCACCGCATCGACATCGGTCGTTCCGGCCTCGGTCACCGCGTTCACCCACATGTTGAAGCCGATGTAGTGCGCCTCCATCGGGTCGTTCGTCACCCGGTCCTCGCCCATGCGCGCCTTCCATGCGGCGACCCATTCGGCGTTGGCGGGCGTGTCGGCGGACTGGAAGTAGTTCCACGCCGCGAGGTGGCCGACGAGGTTGGACGTGTCGAAGCCCGACAGCTCTTCCTCGCCCACCGAGAAGGCGACGACGGGAATGTCGGCCGCGTCGATCCCCGAGGCGGCAAGCTCCTTGTAGAAGCCCACGTTGGCGTCGCCGTTGATGGTCGAGACCACGCCGACAAAGCTGCCGTCCGCGGCAAGCTCCTGCACGTCGGCCACGATCGTCGACCAGTCGGAATGGCCGAAGGGCGTGTAGTTGACGAAGATGTCCTCCTCCGCGATGCCCTTCTCCATCAGGTACGACTGCAGGATGTTGTTCGTCGTGCGCGGGTAGACGTAGTCGGTGCCGAGCAGGGCGAACTTCTCCACCCCGAGCTCCTCGAGGAAGTAGTCGACCGCCGGGATCGCCTGCTGGTTCGGCGCGGCGCCGGTGTAGAACACGTTCTTCGAACTCTCCTCGCCCTCGTACTGGACGGGGTAGAACATCAGGCCGTTCAGTTCCTCCAGCACCGGCAACACGGCCTTGCGGCTCACGCTCGTCCACGCGCCGAAGATCACGTCGACCTCGTTCACCGTCAGCAGCTCGCGCGTCTTCTCGGCAAAGAGCGGCCAGTCGGAGGCGGGGTCGACCACGACCGCCTCGATCTCGCAGCCGAGCACGCCGCCCTTCTCGTTCTGAAGGTCGATGAGCATCTCCATCGTGTCCTTCAGGGTGGTCTCGGAAATGGCCATGGTGCCCGAGAGCGAATGCAGCACGCCCACCTTGACGGGGCATTCCACGTCCTGCGCGGCGGCAGGGACGGCGGCCCCCGTCAGCGCGGCGGTGGCGAGCGCGGCGCTCGTGAGCGCGGCGGGGGCGGCGGAGAAAAGAAGGCGTTTGGTCATCGACAGCGTTCCCATCGTTGGGGCCGCGCGGACGGTAGGGCCGGTGGACACCGGCCGCAGGGCGCATATGCTCCCCCGCGCAGCAGAGATGTTGCCGTCGCGCGGGCGGGTCTCTGGCCGGAGGCACCCGCGCGGCGTATCCGCCCACCGCTCGGCGGGCGCCCTCCTGCTACCAACAGCCTGCCTTTCGTGCAGGGGCATGCCGCCCCGAGGCACTCGGCGTCAGCCCAATTTCCTGAATTTCGCCTCAAAAAGCGGCATACGCCTCGGCAACGCCCGTCGAGCGGGCGACGCGGGAAAGACACGACGCGGCGTCAGCCCGGCACTGGCGCGAAACCGGGCGCGCGACGCGCATGGCACGGGCAGGCCGACCAGGCGCCGATGCCCTCACTCGGGTGAGGCGGGCGGGGCGAAGAGGTCGGCGTAGCGTGCGCGCAGCTCGGCCTTCTGCACCTTTCCCATGGCGTTGCGCGGAAGCGACTCCACCGCGATCACCTCTCGGGGATGCTTGAAGCGCGCAAGGGTCTCGCCACAGGCGGCGAGCAGCGCGGCGCGATCGGGGGCGCCGCCGGGTTCGGCCACCACCACGGCGACGGGACTCTCGCCGAAATCGGGGTGCGGCACGCCGATCACCGCCGCCTCGCGCACGCCGGGCACGGCATCGAGCACCTCCTCCACCTCCCTGGGGTAGATGTTGTAGCCCCCCGAGATGATCAGGTCCTTCGCGCGGCCGACGATCGTCACGTAGCCGTCCGCGTCCTGCATCGCGAGATCGCCCGTGCGAAAGAACCCGTCTGCCGTCATCTCTTCCTCCGTCTTCTCGGGCATCCCCCAGTAGCCGGCGAAGACGCCCGGGCCGCGCACCTCGATCTCGCCCACCGCCCCTCGCGGCACCTCGCGCCCCTCTGCCACGATGCGCAGATCCACCCCCGCCAGCGGCGGGCCGACCGTGCCGGGCCGCCGTTCGCCCGCATAGGGATTCGACGTGGTCATGTTGGTCTCGGTCATGCCGTAGCGCTCGAGGATGCGGTGGCCAGTGCGCCTCTCGAACGCCCGGTGGGTCTCGGCCAGAAGCGGCGCCGAGCCCGAGGTGAACAGGCGCATGTGACCCGCCGCCTCTCTGGTGAAGTCGGGCCGGTCGAGAAGCCGCGTGTAGAAGGTCGGCACCCCCATCATCGCCGTCGCCCTCGGCAGCTCGGCCAGCGCGGCCGCGGCCTCGAACGCGGGCATGAAGATCATCGCGCCGCCCGTGGCCAGCACCACGTTGGTCGCCACGAACAGCCCGTGGGTGTGGAAGATCGGAAGCGCGTGCAGCAGCACGTCCCGCCCGTCGAACGACCAGGCCTCGGCCAGCACGAGCGCGTTCGACAGAAGGTTCTCCTGCGTCAGCATCGCCCCCTTGGAGCGCCCCGTCGTGCCCGACGTGTAGAGCAGGGCGGCGAGGTCGCCCGCCCCGCGCGGGACCACCGGCGCGCGCGCGGGCTGCCCCTCGGCGAGATCGGCGAGCGTGCCCTGCCCGTCTGCGCCCAGCGTCAGCAGCTCGGCCCCGCAGCGTCCGGCGAGCTCCGCCAGCCGCGCCGCCTCGCCCGGGTCGCAGACGAGCGCCCGCGCGCCCGAGTTCTCGACGAAGTAGGCCAGCTCCGCGCCCGTGTAGGCCGTGTTCAGCGGCAGAAAGACGAGGCCCGCCTGCACGCAGGCGGCATAGAGCGCCAGCGCCCGCGCGCTCTTGGGCACCTGCACCGCCACCCGGTCGCCGGGGTCGAGACCGAGCCCGGCCAGCGCCCCGGCGATGCGCGCCGCGTCCTCCAGAAAGGCGCCGTAGCTCTGCGCCGCCCCGCCGCCCGGCGGCAGCAGGAACGGCGCGTCGGAGCCGACATGCGGGGCGAACAGGCGGTCGAACAGCGGGTTGGCCATGCCCCCGCTCTAAAGAGGAAGGGGGCGAGGTCAAGCGCCGCGCCGCCTCCTTCTTCTTGCGTCAAATATCCCCGCCGGAGGCCTCGCGCCGCCATGGCGGCGCGATCATGGCCCGGGCCGGCGCGAGACGGGCGCGGCTCAGCCGAACATGTCGGCGGTGATGCCCGCATACCAGCCGAGGCTCTCCTCGTAGGTCTGCCTGCGCAGCGCCGCGTCCTCGCCGGTCTGGCTGATGAACGAGCCGGTCGAGGCGATCTTCTCGTCGGTCGGCTCGTAGTTGGCGCCCACCTTCACCCCGTCGTCGGTGGCGATCAGCGACCAGCAGGTGTTGGAGTACCTGGCAGGGAAGACCCGGCTGCCGGTCAGCTCGCCGCGGATCGCCATCGCGGCGACCTTGGCCTGGCTGTTGGCCGAGAACCCCGACTTGGGCATGTCGCCCTGCTGGCTCGCATCGCCCAGAACGTGCACGTTCTCGTCCATGGTCGAGCGCATCGCCGTCGGCTCCACCGGCGCCCACCTGCCGTCGGTCACGCCCGCGATCTCGGCGATGCGGCCCGCCTTCTGGGCGGGGATGACGTTGCAGGCGTCGACGGTCTCGACCACCCCGTCGATCGAGACGGTCATCTCGGCGGGGTTCACCTCGACGATGTCGCCGCCGAAATCGGGGCCGATGCGGCTGATCATGCCCGAATAGTGCTTCTGCCAGCCTTCCTCGAAAAGCGCCTGCTTCGAGAAGTTCTCCTTGGGATCGACGATGAGGATCTTGGCGGTCGGGTTCACCTGCGTGAGCAGGTGGGCGACCATCGACACCCGCTCGTAAGGCCCCGGCGGGCAGCGGTAGGGGTTGGGCGGCGCGACCATCGCGTAGAGCCCGCCCTCGGGCATGGCCTCGATCTGCGCCTTGAGCAGCGCCGCCTGCGTGCCGCCCTTGTAGGCGTGGGGCATCGCGTCCTGCGCGGCCAGCGACCAGCCCGGCACCGCCCCGTCGACGAAGTCGATCCCCGGCGAAAGCACGAGCTTGTCGTAGGGGAACGTCTCGCCCGAGGCCGTGGTCACCGTCTTCGCGTCGCGATCGACGCCCGTGGCCGTGTCGTGGACCACGTTGATGCCGTAGTCGCTGGCGAGCCGGGCATAGCTGTGGCCCAGATCGTCGTAGTCCTGGAAGCCGCCGATGTAGAGGTTGGAGAAGTAGCAGGTGTAATAGGTCCGCTGGGGCTCGATCAGGGTGACGTCGATCGCCCCGTCCGAATCCTTGGCGATGTAGCGGGCCGCGGTGGCCCCGCCCGATCCGCCGCCGATCACCACCACGCGCGGGCGGCCCTGGCCGAGCACGCGCGGCGCGGCCAGGCTGGCCGACACGGCCGCCGAGGCCCCGATAAAGTGACGTCTGTTCAATGACATGGAAAATCCTCCCTGCGGTTTTCGCCCGCCTGCGCGTCTTCCGGCGCGGGTCGTGGCGGTCGTGTCGCGTCGCGTCTGACTACTCGAGCGTCGCGAAGTAGGCGGCCAGCGCGGCGATCTCTTCGTCGTTCAGCCGCCCGGCGATCATCTGCATCACCGGGTGCGGTCTCAGCTTACGCTTGTAGGCGTGCATGGCAATGACGAAGGCGTCCTCGGGCCATTGCGTGATCGAGGGGATGCCCTGCGCCGAGCCGTCGGCCTGATGGCAGGTGGTGCACTCCGACGAGAGATATTCGCCGTATTCGGGGTCGCCCTGCAGCGCGAGGATCGCGGGGTCGAGCCCGTGATCGGTGGGGTTGGCCGTGCGCGGCGCCTCGGGGATGTCCTGCGGGCTGGCCGAATACGTGCGCAGGAAGGCGAGCAGGTCGGCCCGCTCCTGGGCGTCTTCCAGCCCCGGATAGGCCATGCGCGTGTCCGAGGCGAAGGCGAGCGGGCTTTCGATGTAGGCGTCGAGCGTCTCGAAAGTCCACACCAGCCCGTCGGCGCCCATCCGTGTCAGCCCGTCGGAATAGGCGAAGCCGTCATGGGCGGCGGCGCGGCGGCCGAACAGGCCGTTGAGATGCGGCCCCACCCAGTCGGTCGCCTCGGCGCCGATCTGGTGGCAGGCGCTGCATTCCTGCCAGATCTCCTCGCCCCGATCCACGTCGCCCACCGGGTCGGCGGCGTGCGCACCGCCGGACCCGAGAAGGAGCGCCCCGAGGGCGGCCGCGACAGCGGCCGGCCGGACGGCGGGGGACATGCGACGTCCCGCCATCAGTTGCTGAACGTCTCGATGTAAGCGGTGACCGCGGCGATGTCGCTCTCGTCGCGGAAGCCCGCGAACGACATCTTGGTGCCGCGCAGGTAGTCGCGCGGATTCGACAGGAAGTCGTGCAGCGTCTGCGACGTCCAGACGAGGCCGCCCTCTCCCGCCTCGGCCATCACCGGCGAGTAGCGGAAGCCGTCGACCGCACCGGCCGTGCGCCCCATCACGCCGTTGAGGTGCGGCCCGACGCGGTTGACCGCGCCCTCGCCGATCTGGTGGCAGGCCTGGCACTGGCGGAACGCCGCCTCGCCCTGCGCGACGAGCGCGGGGTCGGGTTCGGCGGCGGCCTCGGCAGTCGCCTCGGCCGCGGGGACCTCCTCGGTGGCAGGCGCGACCGAGGCGGTCTCGACCGTCTCGCCCGCCGCCGGAGCGGAGGCGCCGCCGCCGCCCTCGAGATCCATCCCCTCGGTGCCCTCGGCATCGGGCGTCACGTCGAGGATCACCGCGCGCATGGTGATCTGCACCTCGTCCTTGCAGTTCTCCATGCAGGGCTCGCGGGTGAATTCGGGGATCTCGCCCTCAGCCCGGTCGTCCATGAAGAAGCCGTCCTCGTTGGGCAGGCGGACCTCGGTGAAGTTCTCGTGGCTGAGGGTGAAGTCATCCTCCACCACCGCGTTGGAATAGAGCAGGTAGGCGGTGATCGCGTAGACCTCGTCGGCGCTCAGCGACTGCGCGTCGCCGTAGGGCATGGCCCGGTTCACGTAGTCGAACACCGTCGAGAGATACGGCCAGTACGAGCCGATGGTCTTCTCGGGGCGGTCATGGGTGAGCGAATCCCACCCGCCGGCCAGCACCGGCCAGCGGTCGAGCCCCTCGGCGAAATCGCCGTGGCAGGCGGCGCATTTCTCGATGAAGACCTCCTCGCCCGTCCAGACGTCGCCCGAGCCCTCGGGCAGGCCCTGCCCGTCGGGGCGCACGTCGATGTCCCAGGCGGCGATCTCCTCTTGCAGCGCCTCGCGGCCGAGGCCGTAGCTCACGCCGGTCGCGTCGATGGCGGGGCTGTCGACCGACTGCGCGACGGCGGCGCCGGCGATGATCGAGGCGATGGGCGCGGTGCCGGCATCGCCGTGACCGTGCAGGGAGCTTTCATCGGCCACGGCGATCTCCTGCGTCTCGACGGCGCCGTCGGGCGCCGCGGCCGCGGTTTCCTGGGGGTCGACGGGCGCTGGCGCCTCGGCGACAGCGTCGGCCTGCGCTCCCTCGGCATCCGCGCTCGCGGCTGCCTCTGCCTGCCGCTCGGCCAGCGCCGCCGCGGCCTCGGCGCGCAGTCGCTCCTCCTCGGCGGCCTGCGCGGCGGCCTCGGCAGCCAGTTCGGCCTCGTGGGCGGCGCGTTCGTAGTAATAGATCGAGCCGGCGACCAGCGCGATCACCGAGACGGAGACGAGCGCGAGCTGATTATGAAATTTCGACATTCTCGGCCACTCCGCTCTCGTCGACATACCAGGTCTGGATGCCGTTGTTGTGGTAGATCGAGTTCACGCCGCGCCATTCGCGCAGCTGCTGCTTTGTCGGCTGGACGTAGCCGGTGGAGTCGTGCGCCCGGCTCTGCAGCAGGAGCGGTTTTCCGTCCCACTCGAACTCGAAGTAGAAACGGTGCATCGACTTGTCCATCGAGGGGCCCGACATGCGGGCCTGGTGCCAGTTCCTGCCGCCGTCGATGGTGACGTCGACGCGGGGCACGGTGCCGCGGCCCGACCAGGCGACGCCCGTGATCACCGTGTGGCCGGGGCCGTGGGTGATGGGGGCCTGCGGGCTGGGATTGGTGATGACCGACTTCGCGTCCATCTCCCAGGTGAAACGGCGGGCCTTCCCGTTTTCCAGCAGGTCGGTGTATTTCGACGTCTCCTCGCGGTGGTGCCACGGCGCGTCGCCCACCTCGATGCGGCGCAGCCACTTCACCCACATGTTGCCTTCCCAGCCGGGCACCACGAGCCGAAGGGGGTAGCCCTGCTCGACGCGCAGCGCCTCGCCGTTCATCTTGAAGGCCACGAGGCAGTCGTCGAGCGCCTTCTCCATCGGGATCGAGCGGGTCATCGCGGCGGCGTCGGCGCCTTCGGGCATGATCCACTTTCCGTTCGTCTTCACGCCGGCCTGTTCGAGGATCAGCCGCAGCGGCACGCCGGTATACATGACGTTGTGGATCATGCCGTGGGTGTACTGGCAGCCGTTGAGCTGCGCGCCGCGCCACTCCATGCCGGTGTTCGCCGCGCATTCGAGGAAGTAGACGTGGTTCTCGCGCGGGAAGCGCAGGATGTCTTCCATCGTGAACACGAGCGGCGTGTCGACGAGGCCGTTGATCATCAGCCGGTGCTGGGCGGGGTCGATGTGGGCCGCGCCCGAATGGTGCCGCTCGAAGCACACGCCGTTGGGCGTGATGATGCCGTCGAGGTCGTGGAGCGGGGTAAAGTTGATCGACGAGACGTTGTCGGCGGTCAGCCACGACACGGTGCGGCGCACGACATGGGCCTCGTGCTCGGAGGGCATCCCGTAGGGGGCGGCATCCACCGGGTCGCCGAGATAGCGCATCCAGGGCGGGATCTCGGTGATCGCGGGGTCGGGCGCGGCGCGGCCGACCGTGGCCGCCGCGGCACCGCCGGCGAGACCGAGCGCACCGCCGAGCACCGCCCGGCGCGAGGGGAGCGTGCCGTCGCCGCGCCGTGGCGGCTTGTGGCCCTTGTAGCTGGTGGTCATGGAAGGTGCCTCCTGTGATGGGGCGGCGGGCGGCGCGTCAGGCGCCCACCACCGTCACGCTGTCGTTCTGGCCCACCGAGACGGTGCCCTGCTTGCGGATGTGGCTTTCCACCACCTCCCAGATCGGCGGGCCCTCGGTGCCCTCGTTCACGCTGGCCCAGCCCGCGACGACGTAGCTGCGCGCGGGGTCGATGGGCTCGCCCGTGGCGAGCAGGGTCATGTCGGTGATGCGGTCGCCCTGCTCCTTGGTCACGTCGATCCGGTAGCCGAGGCCCCCGGTGCGGACCATGTCGCCCCCCTGCTGGTAGTAGGGATCGACGTTGAAGAGATTGTCGGCCACGTCCTCGAGCACGACATGCAGGAACTCGCCGGTCATCTCGGTGCGGTAGGCGTTGGGATAGGTCATCGAGGTGACGTTCCAGATGTCCTCGCGCGTGATGTCCTGCCCGGGGATCAGCGAGGGCCCCCAGCGCACGCCGGGCGACATGGCGATCTCGGCGTCGCGCTCGGCGAGCAGCGCGTCGCAGATCAGGTCGTCCCAGGTGCCGTTGAAGTTGCCGCGGCGGTAGAGCAGGCTCTCGGTCTTGCCGATCACCTCTGTCAGCTCGGCCTCGAAGGGCGCACGCTGCTCGTCGATCACCGCCGCCATCTCGGCGTCGGGCTCGATCACGTCGGCGAAGACGGGGATCAGCTTGTGGCGGAAGCCCATCATGCGCCCGTCGCGCACGTCGAGGTCGACACGGCTGACGAACTTGCCGTTCGACCCGCTCGCCACCACGATCGTCTCGCCCACCAGCACCGGCTCGGGCAGCGCGTCGTGGGTGTGGCCCGACAGGATCACGTCGATCCCGGGCACCGTCGCGGCCATCTTCTTGTCGACGTCGAAGCCGTTGTGCGACAGCACGACGACCAGCTCGGCCCCCTGCCCCCGCACCTCCTCGACCATCGCCGCCATGTTCTCGTCGCGGATGCCGAACGTGTAGTCGGGGAACATCCAGCCCGGGTTGGCGATCGGCATGTAGGGGAAGGCCTGCCCGATCACGGCGATCAGCGTGCCGCCCCGCTCGAACAGCTCGTAGGGCTTGAAGTGCTCGGCCGGCTCGTCCCACATCGCGTCGAAGATGTTCTGGCCGAGGGCCGCATAGGGCAGCCCGTCGACCAGCTCGCGCACGCGGTCCTGGCCCAGCGTGAACTCCCAGTGGAAGGTCATGGCGTCGGGGGCGAGCGCGTTCATCACGTTCACCATGTCGCCGCCTTGCGTGTGGAAGCAGGTGTAGGAGCCGTGCCAGGTGTCGCCGCCGTCGAGCAGCAAGGCATCCGGGCGGGCGGCGCGAATCGCCTTCACAACGGTCGCCACCCGGTCCATCCCGCCCATCCTGCCGTATTCGCGGGCGAGCGCGGTGAAGTCGTCGTAGGTCAGCGCGTAGTGCGAGGGCGAGCCGTCGTCGATCCCGTAGAGGCGGCGGAACTCGGCGCCGGTGACGTGCGGCACGAGACCCCTGTTGTCGCCGACGCCCAGATTCATCTCGGGCTCGCGGAAGTAGATCGGCTTGAGCTGCGCGTGGATGTCGGTGACATGGATCAGCGAGACGTTGCCGAACGTGTCGAACTCCAGAAGCTGGTCCTGCGTCAGCGCCTGCTGCGCCGCGAGCCGCGCCCAGTTGCCGAAGCCCGACGCGCCGACCACGGCCGAGGCCGCCATGGATGCCTGCAGGAAATCGCGGCGGGAGATCATGCTCTTGTCCTTCCTTGCGGCGGAGTGAGTCGCCGGTTCTGTCCATGAGACAAATCCGCACACGCATGCGCGAATTTGAATGTATCAGGGTGGAAAAAGCCCCGCCGCGGTCTCCCGGGCGGGGCTTTTCCGATCAGTTGCGGACGGCGGGGCCCTCGACCATCAGACCGTTGCCGCGCGAGGCGACGTAGAGCTCGAGCGCGACGAACTCGGGGCTGCCGACCGAGAAGGTCTCGGCGCGGGTGTCGCGGATGCAGCCGCGGAACCGGTTGTGCTTCGACACCAGGCCCGCCTGCTTGAGCCGATAGACCGGGAAGCCGTTGGTCTGGCCCTGGCTCAGGTGGTCGGCGCGGATCATCCGGCCGTAATTGTCCTCGTGGCAGTTGGCGCAGGCGAGCTCGAGCTGACCGAAGCGGGTGTAGTAGATCTCCTTGCCCTTCTCCCACGCCTCCTTCACCGGCCCGTCGGTGGCGACGTTGATCGGCAGCCCGCGCGAGACCGAGGCGATGAGGGCCGTCATGTTCTTCATGTCGCCGCTGTCCCAGCCCCAGGGCTCGAGGCCCATCCGCTCGGTCCGGCAGTCGTTGATGTACATCTCGGCGGTGTAGACCTCGCCCTTCTCCTCGTTCCAGTGCGGGAGTTCGGCGCGCAGGCCACGCATGCTCTCCGGCTCTTCGTGGCACGCGGCGCAGGACTCGCCGTTTGTGCCGATCTCCGCGTTCCAGACATCGCGCGCCTGGTCGACGAAGATGAAGGCCGGGTTGTCGAAATCGTCCATCTGCAGCGCCTGCGTCTCGTCAGAGCGGAAGCGCCAGCCGGAATAGATCGTGCGGACGTATTCCAGGTGCTCCGGCGCCGGCGCGTCCGTGACGATGTCGATCTCGCCGTTGACGACGAGGTTGTCGTCGTCGGGCCCGGTCTGCTGGGCCAGAGCGCCCGAGGCAAGCAGGGCGGCGGCCCCTGCCGTGGCCAGAAATGCCTTGATTTTCATGTGGTTCCTCCCTGGGGTGCCGACGCCCCGGTTCTTGCGCCGGGACGCCGCATGTGCGCCTGGGGTCGGCCTGCCCGAAAACGATCAGGCCGCTTCGACCGTGGCCGTCTCGGTGTAGACCGAGCCGTCGTCGTCATACCACGTGAAGACGAACTCGCCCGGCCCGGGCAGCTTGGCCTCGAACTCGAAATACGGGTTGGTCGAGATCGCGGGCTCCATCGTCACGTCGATCACCATCTCGCCGTCATACTCGCAGGTAAAACGGTGGATGATCGAGCGCGGAATGGTGTTGCCGTCGCTGTCCTTGCGCTGGCCCGACTCCATCGGGTGCGAGATCAGCGTCTTGAGCGTGTGGGTCTCGCCGGCCGCCGTCGAGCGGGGGGCGCGGACGCGGGGTTTGACGTTGTCTGCCATGTGTCTCTCTCCTCGATCCTGTCGCGTCGCTCAGCCGCCGCAGCCGCCGATCGTCACCTTGACCAGGGCGCTGGTCTGCACCACCGAGCCATCGGCCATCTTCGCCACGGCGATCACGTCCTGCGTGCCGGCGAGGCGGATTCGGGTGGAGGCGTGCTGCGAGCCGGCGAGCGGGCCGAACTTGAAGGTGGCGACGCCGGGCAGCGGGTTGCCGGCGGCCAGCACCATGACCTCGGTCGCGCCGGGCGCGTCGACCTCGATCGGCACGGTATTGCCGTTCTCGGCGATCTCGGGGGCGATCAGCGTGATGCCGCCTTCGCCCACGTCGGCACCGCCGGCGAACTCGGCGATCGCGTCCTCGGTGGCGGCATTGACACGGAAGGGCAGCACGCCCAGCGCGGCGGCGCCGAGGCCCAGGGCCAGCGTCTCGCGACGGGAAAAGATCATGTCAGGCTCCTCTGGTTGGATGGGGCGCGGGCACGGCCCGCTGGCATCTCTCACTGGTATTTCAGGGTCTTCAGGTAGGAGACGAGATCCTCGATCTCCTGCGCCGTCAGCAGGGGCGTGACCTCGCCCTCCTTGGCCTTGCCGGTATAGGCCTCGCCCACGCGGACGAACCCCTCGGTGCGGTAGAACGAGGGCATCATCGTGCCGGGGAACATCCGCTTGGCGTCGGCCAGGATGCCGCGCAATTCGGCCTCCGACCAGCGCGCGCCCACCCCGTCGAGCGAGGGGCCGATGTCGCCATGGAACGCAAGGTCGGACAGGTCGGTGACCTGGTGGCAGGCGATGCAGTTGCCCGCCCCCTTGTTCATCAGGACCTTGCCGTTCTCGACGTCGGGCGCCGCGTCGGTCAGCGGGGTCGGGATCGCCACCTCCTCCTCCCACGCGACCTGCGTGGGCGCGATCTCCTGCGCGAGCGCGGGAGCCGCGACGAGTCCTGCGGCGATGGTCGAGAGCAGTGCGCGTTTCATGTGTCCTCCCTGGCGGAGCCCGTGGACCGGGCCTTGCTCGTTATCTGCATACCGTAGCGCACGAACGCGTGACCTGGCAATGACGAATTCCATTTTGTGAATTCACATTTGGCCGCAGGGGCGCCCCATGTTGCGCTGCAATGCAGCAATTAACACCATATGCAGGTGATCTTTTCCGGTCGCGGCGGGTCCGGTCGCGGCGGGGCGCCCGGCATCCGCCCCCCACCCGCACGCCCGGCTCAGTCGAAGCTGCCGTTCGAGCGCTCCTCGATCCGGCGGGCGTGGTAGCGCTGGAAGTCCTCGCCGGTGTCGTCGATCATCTCGTAGCGCTTCTCGTTCACCCAGGTGAACATGTCGATCGTCGTGCCTTTGCCGAATGCGCCGGGCATCGTCGCCACCGCGGCCTCGGACACGGTGGCGCCGTCGGGCGCTTCTTCGGGCAGGAAGAGCAGCGTCGGCGTGAAGAGAATGCCCCATTTCCGCGCCAGCGCCTTTTCCGGCCGCGCGTCGCCGTCGAGATCGACCGCCTCGCGGTCGCCGTGCAGATTGAGCTGCACGACGAAGAAATTGTCCTCGATGTATTGCGACACGTCGGGATCGGAGAACACCTCCTCGTGCATCTGGATGCAGTAGATGCATCCCCGCTGCTCGAAGAAGATGACCATGCGCTTGCCCTCGGCCTGCGCCTCGGCGAGATCCTCTCCCAGATCGAGGAAGGTGTCGCGCATCCATGCCTGCTTGTGCAGGCCGTCGTCGCCGACCCAGCCCTCGGCGGCGGCGGACAGCGCCAGCGGCGCCGCCACGAGCGACAGCCCCGCGGCGAGCGCGAGGCGGCGGGTGAAGCGGGCGAGGCTCTCGCGGAGCGGGCTGTGGCGGGTCATTCGGCGTCCTCCCTGGGGCGGTGCTGTGTCGATGATGTGCCGGCGGCGCCGGACGGGGCAATGCCGCGCCGCAGCGGCACGGTGCGAAAAGGAGCGCGTCGCGCAACGGCCCGACACGGCGAAACGAATGTCCGGCCCGGAGTGGTCGGGCGGGGAAGGGTGTTCGGCCCGTGCACCGCGCTCAGCCCATCGCCGGGATGTAGTTGAGCATCCATTGAGCGATCACGTTCGTCGAGTTCGTGCCGATCAGCACGCCGAACAGGATCAACAGCGCGCCCATCACCTTCTCGATCTTGTCGAGGTGACGGCGAAAGCCGGCCATCCAGCGCATGAACGGCCCGATGAAGAGGGCGGCCAGCACGAAGGGCAGCGTCATCCCCACCCCGTAGGTGAACAGCAACAGCGCCCCGCGCCCCGCGCCCGCCGCCTCGGTCGCCGCGGTGAACAGGATCGCGGCCAGCACCGGGCCGACGCAGGGTGTCCAGCCGAAGGCGAAGGCGAGGCCGATCACGTAGGCGCCGAGGAACGACATGTTCGACGTGTCCCCTGCCTCGGCCCGGAACTGCCGGTAAAGAAAGCCGATGCGGAACACGCCGAGGAAATGCAGCCCCATCACCACGATCAGGGCAGCCGCGCCCATCCGCAGCCAGTCCATGTACTGCGTGACGAGCTGGCCGAGCGCCGAGGCCCCCGCGCCCATCGCCACGAAGATCGTGATGACCCCGAGCGCGAAGCATGCCGCCGAGATCACCGCACGCATGCGCACCGCAGGGGTAAGGACGGCCGTGCCGTCGGCCCCCGCCGAGATCTGGTTCATGCCGACGCCCGCCATGTAGGACAGGTAGAACGGCACGATGGGCAGGATGCAGGGCGACAGGAACGACAGGAGGCCCGCGGCGAGCGCGCCCATCAGGGTGACGTCGAGCATGTCTCCTCCCCAACCGGCCTGCATGGGGCGCGGTTGTCTTATTCTCGTATTCAGATTACGCTTGTCATCTGACACCCGTCAATCGGTGCTCGATGGCATACCGTTTCACCGCTCCGAAGGCCGCCGCCTTCGCGCTGGCCTGTGCGGCCCTCGCGGGGGGGATGCCCGCGCGCGCGGAGGCACCGGAAGCGGTCGAACTCGTGATGGTCGAGCAGCCGGGCTGCACCTGGTGCGCCCGCTGGAACGCCGAGATCGGCCCGATCTGGCCGCGCACTTCGGCGGGCGACTTCGCGCCCCTGCGCCGCGCGCAGTTGCGCGACATGCCGGGCGAAATGGCGCTCGAGCGCCGTGTGACCTTCACCCCCACCTTTCTGATCATAGATGGGCAGGGCGAGGAGCTCGGCCGGCTCGAGGGCTATCCGGGCGAGGATTTCTTCTGGCCGCTGATCGAGCGCCTGCTCGTCGACACGGCCGGATTCGCGCCGCAGGACGGCGCCACGAACTAGGGCCGCCAAGGGCCCGCCTGAAGGGAGGACTCACGCCATGACACGCCATTTCGCCGCCGCCGCGCTCGGCGCCGCACTCGCCCTGCCCGCCGCGCTCGCCGCGCCGCAGGAGGCGCGCGGGCAGGACGCGCTCGTGTCGTTCGAGGCGCTCGCGCCCGGGATCGCGCTCAAGGCCGCGCAGGCCGCGCTCGAGCATTGCACCGCGCAGGGCTACCAGACGGGCATCACCGTGACCGACCGCTTCGGCACCCCGCAGGTCTTTCTGCGCGAGCGCTTCGCGGGCGCCCATGTCTACGAGACATCGTTCCGCAAGGCGTGGACGGCGGCGAGCTTCGGCGACCCGACCTCGATGCTGGAAGAGAACACGCGCGCCGACAACGACACCAACGCGATCCGCGACCTCTCGCTGGTGCTGGCACTCGGGGGCGGGATGCCCATCGAATCGGGCGACGGCGCGCTCGTCGGCGCGATCGGCGTCTCCGGCGCGCCCACGCCCGAGGCCGACGACGAGTGCGCTCAGGCCGGCATCGACGCCATTTTCGACGACATCGCCTTCTAGGGGCCAGAGGATAGACCGATGGGACTGCCGCAGATCGACGAGAGCACCTCCGAGGCCGAGATCGAGGAGATCGCCGCCAAGGCACAGGACGCCGCCACCTTCCTCAAGGCGATCAGCCACGAGGGGCGGCTGATGATCCTTTGCCACCTCGTCTCGGGCGAGAAGACGGTGACCGAGCTCGAGCGGCTGCTCTCCGCCCGGCAGGCGGCCGTCTCGCAGCAACTCTCGCGACTGCGCCTCGAGGGGCTGGTCGTGCCGCGACGCGAGGGCAAGGCGATCTATTACAGTCTTGCCGACGACCGCCCCCGCAAGATCATCGAGCTGGTCTACGAGCTTTTCTGCGGCGACGACGCGCGCTGAGCCCGGCCGGGCGCGCCAACGGGCGCGCCCACCGCGTACCTGCTGAACGCGGCACCTGGCCCCGGCACGTCCTTCGCCGGCGCGCGTGGCCCCGGCGCGTCCGACCCGATCGTGCGCCCGGGATGTCCCGGGCAGCCGGCTGAAGGCCGGCGGGGTGCAACGCCCCCTGCCCCGGTCACAGCCGGCCCCGCGCGCCGCCTGCGACGTTTCCCGCCGCGACGCGACGCGGGCGGCTGTTCTAGGAAGGGCGGGCGCGAACAGGGAGGAGCGCGCATGTTCGATACGGCAACGGCGCTCGGCCTGTCCGAGCCTGCACTCGTCGCGCTGGTCGGCCTCGTCGGCGGCATCGTTCTGGGCCTCGCCGCCCGGCTCGGGCGCTTCTGCACCCTCGGCGCCATCGAGGATCTGCTCTACGGCGGATCAGACATCCGCATGCGGATGTGGGCGCTCGCGGTCGGGGTGGCCGCCACGGCCGTCTTCGCGATGGAGGCGGCGGGCTGGGTCGCGACCGGCGAGACGTTCTACGTCGCAGACGGGTGGAACCCGGTCGCGCATGTGCTGGGCGGACTGCTTTTCGGCTACGGCATGGCGCTCGCCGGCAATTGCGGCTACGGCGCGCTCGCCCGCCTCGGGGGCGGCGACCTGCGCGCCTTCGTGATCGTGCTCGTCATGGGTGTCTCGGCCTATGTGGTGCTGTCGGGCCCGCTCGCCGCGGCGCGCGTCGCGCTGCTGCCGCCCGACCTGATCCGGGGCGAGGTGCCGGCCGGGTTCGCCGCGCTCGGCGGCGCGCTGCTCGGCGTCGCCGACCATGCCGTCGGCCTCGCCCTCGGCCTTGCCATCGCGACCGCCGCGCTCTGGCCCGACCGGATGCGCCGCGAGGGGCGTGCCGTGCTGTGGGGCGCGGCTGTGGGCCTCGCCATCGCGTCGGGCTGGGCGGGCACCGCCTGGATCGCGGCGCACGGCTTCGAGCCCGCCGCGCTCGCCAGCCACTCCTTCGCGCGGCCGCTGGGCGACACGCTGCTCTGGGCGATGCTGGCGTCGGGGCTGACACTGTCGTTCGGCGTGGGCTCGGTCGCGGGGGTGCTCGGGGGCGCGCTGATCGGCGCGCTGATCCGCGGCCATTTCCGCTGGGAGGCCTGCGAGGACGCCCGCGAGTTGCGCCGCCAGATCGGCGGCGCGGCGGCGATGGGCGTGGGCGGGGCCGTCGCGCTCGGCTGCTCGGTGGGCCAGGGGCTGTCGGCGTTCTCGGTCCTGGCCTACGGCGCGCCGCTGACGGTCGCCTGCATCTGGGGGGGCGCCTGGCTGGGCCTGCGCCACCTGATCCACGGCTTCGCCCCGTCGTGAGCGCCGCGCGCGCGGCATGGGCAGCGCTTGTGCGGGGGGCCAGCCCCCCGCACCCCCCGGGATATTTCGGGCAAGAAGAAGCGGGATGAAGAAGAGGCGGTGGGGGCGCGGGTACGGCGAGCGGTGCCGGTGGTGATTGCGGCGGCGCGGGCGGCGGACGCGCGTCAGGCGACGCGGCGGCCGTTGGCGGCGTAGAGGGCGGCGATGGCGCAGGAGGCGAGCCGCGCCTTGTCGTCGTCGGCGCGACTGGTGAGGATGATCGGGACCTGTGCGCCGATCACGATGCCCCCCGCTTCGGCATGGGCGACGAAGGTCAGCTCCTTGGCCAGCATGTTGCCCGATTCGAGGTTCGGCACGATCAGGATCTCGGCGCGGCCCGCGACCGCCGAGGTGATACCCTTGGTGCGGGCGGCCGCGAGGTCGATGGCGTTGTCCATCGCCAGCGGCCCGTCGACGAGGCCGCCCGTGATCTGCCCGCGCTCCGACATCTTGGCGAGCGCGGCGGCGTCGAGCGTCGAGGGGATGCGCGGGTTGATCGTCTCCACCGCCGACAGGATGCCGACCTTGGGCTCGTGGATGCCGAGGGCGCGGGCGAGGTCGATGGCGTTCTGGGTGATGTCGACCTTGGTCTCGAGGTCGGGGGTGATGTTGATCGCCGCGTCCGAGATCATCAGCAGGTGCGGCAGGCCGGGCACGTCCATCACGAAGACATGGGAGAGCCGGCGCGCGGTGCGCAGGCCTCCCTCGCGCTTCACGATCGCCGAGAGCAGCACGTCGGTGTGCAGCCGGCCCTTCATCAGCGCCCGCGCGCGGCCCTCGTGGACGAGCGCCACCGCGCGCCGGGCGGCTGCGGCGTGGTCGGGCTCGTGCACGATCTCGAGGCCGGCGATGTCGGCGCCCATCTCTTCGGCAGCGCTGCGGATCGCGGCCTCGTCGCCCACGAGGATGGGGGTGATGAGCGTATGGTCGCGCCCCAGCAGCGCCCCGCCGAGCGAGTTCGGCCCCTCGGGCGCGACGACCACGGTGGGGATCGGGTCGAGCGGCTCGGCGCGCTCGATCAGCGCGTCGAAATGGGCGTGGCGCTGGACCGTCAGGCCGGGGATGTCGTCGGCGTGGAAGGTCTGCGGCTTCAGGGGCGCCTTCACCTCGGCCTCGCCCTCGACCACCACCGCCCCGTCGACATGGCACACGCGGGTGGCGAGCGTGACGACACCGTCATCGCCGACCTCTGTCACCGTGACCGTGACGATCAGCTCGTCGCCGGCCTGGGCGCGGCCGACGAAGCGGAGCGACTGCGCGCAGTAGAGCGTGCCCGGCCCCGGCAGCTGGTTGCCGAGGACCGACGAGATGAGGGCCGCCACCCACATCGAGGGCGCAACCGCCTCGGGGATGCCGTCGCCGTCGCCATCCTCGCGCGGCAGGTGAAGGGGGTTCAGGTTTCCGCTCGCGTTGGCGAAGACGTAGAAATCGTCGGCGAGACAGATGCGGCGCGTCTCGGCCTCCATGCCGGGGCGCAGCTGGTCGAGGGGGACGTTGGTGAAGACGGTCATGGGGTCTCCGTTGGGGCGCTGTCGCTCGGTCGCGGCCGACCCTAGCCTGCCGGCGTGTCGGCGCGAGCATGGCACGCTGCGGCAAAAGCTCCCTGCCCCGTGCGCAGCGCCGAGACGGAAAAGGGCGGGCCGGACGGCCCGCCCTTCCGTGCGCGTCGCGGCCCTGACCCGCCGCGGGGCGCGATCAGTTGGGGATGACCTCTCCGCTCGGGTGCGGCGTCGCGGCCGTCTCGGGCGGCAGGATCGGGTAGACCACCTCGGGCAACTCGCCGGTCAGCGACTCCAGGAACGCGGTGATCGCCTCGCTTTCCTCGGCCGCCAGGGCGGTGCCGAGCTGGGACTCGGCCATGACCTCGACGGCGGTCTGCAGGCTCCAGACGTTGCCGGAATGGAAGTAGGGCGCCGTCAGCGCGATGTTGCGCAAGGGAGAGGCGCGGAAGACATATTCGTCGTCGACCGTCTCGGTCACCTGATAGCGGCCCTTGTCGTCCTCCGGCAGGATCTCCGCGCCCGGCCGCTCCACGAGGCCGAAGGGGTAATAGCCGTTGCCGCCCAGGTTGACCCCGTTGTGGCAGGTCGCGCAGCCGGCCTCGAGGAACACCTCCATCCCGCGCTTCTGCTCGTCGGTCAACGCGTTGTCGTCGCCGTTCAGCCACGCATCGAAGGGCGAAGGCGTGATCAGCGTGGCCTGGAAGGCCTCGACCGCCTTGGCGAAGTTGTCGAAGGTGACGGGGTCGTCCTCTCCGGGGAAGGAGGCGTCGAACCACTCGACATATTGCGGCATCGAGTTGAGGGTCGCGAGGACGTTGTCGGGGGTGTTGGCCATCTCGACGCCCGCCTGAACCGGGCCCTTGGCCTGCTCGGCGAGGTTGGGCGCGCGGCCATCCCAGAACTGCGCGGTGTTGAACACCGCGTTCAGCACGGTGGGCGAGTTGCGCGGGCCGGTCTGCCAGCCATGGCCGATCGAGACGGGCATGTTGTCGTCGCCGCCGGTGGCGAGGTTGTGGCAGGAATTGCAGGAGAACACGCCCGATGCAGACATGCGCGGGTCAAAGAACAACGCCTTGCCCAGCTCGACCTTCTCCGGCGTGACGATGTTGTCGTCGAGCGCGGGGACGGTGGCAGGCACCGGCTGGAACATGTCCGACGCCCAGTTGCGCAGGTCGTCGTCCTGCGCAAGGGCCGGGCCGGCAAGCGCCGTGGTGAGCACAAGCGCGGTGGCGGTGCGGAAAACGGTCATGGCTACCTTCTCGTTACGTGGATCCTCCCGCGTCAGTTGAAGGCCGGCAGGGGCGGCCAACCTTGACCTCGATCAAGTGCAGGTCGCGGCTGTCGCACTTTCGGGCGCGTCGCGCGATCATGCCGCATCCGCGCGCGGGGTCGGCTCAGGGCTCGCTCCAGCCGTGCACATGCACGTCGCGCCCCGAATGCGCCCTCATGATCTCGGTGGCGATGCGCTCCTTTTCGGGGGCGTTCACCCGCACCCAGACCAGGATGCCGCCATGGGCGATCTGCTCGGCGTAGTAGTCCTTGTGGTGGCGGTTCACCCGGCGGGCCAGCAGCGTGCCGAGCACCGCGCCGGGCGTGCCGCCGACGGCGACCGCCGCGACCGAGCCCAAAAGCGTGCTTGCGGGCGTCAGCAGCACCGTCATGGCGATGGCCGAGCCGACGAAGAGAAAGCCGCCAACGATCCCGCCCTCCAGCTCGCCGATCGCCTCCTCCGAGACGAAGGCGGCGCGCGGCGCGTCCGCCTCGTCCTCGAGGTCGGCGGATGTCCACCAGTGCCGGCCGAACTTCGCCGCCATCGCCTCGTGCCCGCCGAGCACCGAGATGTCGTAGCGCGAGAAGCCGGCCATCATCAGGTCGTAGATCGTCTGCTGCAGCGTCTCGAAGCTGTCGAACACGCCGACCGCCTCGGGCACGTCGATGTAGTGGTCCGGCTTCGTCAGTCGGTGCTGGGTCATCGTCGTCTCCCCCTCTCTCCCGTGCGGGCGAGGATCGCCCGACCCGCCCGCACCCGCCTTGACCGGCGTCAACTGCGGATGCCTCCGAAACGGAATTGCGCCGCCGCGACAGGCCGCGCAACTTCGGGGAAAATGGGCGTTGACCCGGTGCGGCGCGGGGCCTACGTTCCACGCAATTCGGACGGAGAGAGCGATGCCTCGCCTTGTGGTAATCGTAGGAGACGCGTGCATGGGCCGGTAACCCGGACACCCTGACGAGGTCCCATGCGCGCCCCCGACTTGCCATCGGGGGTTTTTTCATGTCCGAGAGACAGACCGACGCGACAGATGCCGGATACGGAGTGGATCAGATGGCACAGCAGATGACCGGAGCGAGAATGGTGGTTCAGGCCCTGAAGGACCAGGGCGTGGACGTCGTATTCGGCTATCCCGGCGGCGCCGTGCTTCCGATCTACGACGAGATCTTCCAGGAGGCGGGCATCCGCCACATCCTCGTGCGGCACGAGCAGGGCGCGGCGCACGCGGCCGAGGGCTATGCCCGCTCCACCGGCAAGCCGGGCGTGGTGCTCGTCACCTCCGGCCCCGGGGCCACCAACACCGTGACGGGCATCACCGACGCTCTGATGGATTCGATCCCGCTCGTCGTGCTGACGGGCCAGGTGCCCACCTTCATGATCGGCTCCGACGCCTTTCAGGAGGCCGACACGGTCGGCATCACGCGGGCCTGCACCAAGATGAACTGGCTGGTGAAGGACACCGACCGGCTGGCCGAGACGATCCACGAGGCGTTCCACGTCGCCACCAACGGTCGCCCCGGCCCCGTGCTCGTCGACATCCCCAAGGACGTGCAGTTCGCCACCGGCACCTATGTCGCCCCTCAGACCGCCGATCTGGGCCATTACCAGCCGCGGGTGAAGGGCGACACCGAGATGATCACGCGCCTCGTCGAGGCGATGGAGACGGCCGAGCGCCCGGTCTTCTACACCGGCGGCGGCGTGATCAATTCGGGGCCGCGGGCGAGCCAGCTCTTGCGCGAGTTCGTGGCCGAGACGGGCTTTCCCGTCACCTCCACCCTGATGGGCCTCGGCGCCTACCCCGCGAGCGGAGAGAACTGGCTGGGGATGCTGGGGATGCACGGTCTCTACGAGGCCAACCTCGCCATGCACGGCTGCGACCTGATGATCAACGTCGGGGCGCGCTTCGACGACCGGATCACCGGCCGCATCTCCGACTTCTCGCCCCACAGCCGCAAGGCCCATATCGACATCGACCCCTCCTCGATCAACAAGGTCGTGCATACCGACTTCCCCGTGATCGGCGACATCGCCCACGTCCTCGAGGAGGCGCTGCGCATCTGGCGGGCCCGCGGGAGCAAGACCAACCGCGAGGCGCTGGGGAAGTGGTGGGCGCAGATCGGCGAATGGCGCGCGGTGGAGTGCCTGACGTTCCGCAACTCCGACACCGCGATCAAGCCGCAACACGCCGTCCAGCGGCTCGAGGCGCTGACGCGCGGGCACGACCGCTACGTCTGCACAGAGGTCGGGCAGCACCAGATGTGGGCGGCGCAGTTCATGGGCTTCGACGCGCCCAACCGCTGGATGACCTCCGGCGGCCTCGGCACGATGGGCTACGGCGTGCCCGCCTCGATCGGCGTGCAGGTCGCCCACCCCGACGCGCTGGTGATCAACGTCGCCGGCGAGGCGTCGTGGCTGATGAACATGCAGGAGATGGGCACCGCGGTGCAGTACCGGCTGCCGGTCAAGCAGTTCATCCTCAACAACGAGCGCCTCGGCATGGTGCGCCAGTGGCAGGAGCTGCTGCACGGCGAGCGCTACTCGCATTCGTGGTCCGAGGCGCTGCCCGATTTCGTCAAGCTCGCCGAGGCCTTCGGCTGCAAGGGCATCATGGTGAAGGACCCGAAAGACCTCGACGACGCAATCATGGAGATGATCGAGTACGACGGGCCGGTGATCTTCGACTGTCTCGTGGAGAAGCACGAGAACTGCTTCCCGATGATCCCGTCCGGCGAGCCGCACAACAAGATGCTGCTCGGCGATGCCACGACCCACGACGCCATCGGCAGCTCGGGCGCCGTGCTCGTCTGAGCCCCGGCACGGCGCGGAAGCGACGCTTCGAGACAGGAAAACGGCGCCCCGGGCGCCGTTTTTTTTCATGTGGCGCCGGGGTTTTGCAATTCTCGCCCGGCCTGCTAGGCTGCCGTCAGGGTCAGCGTTGCACCGGGTGCGCGCGCTGCCTGACGGGGGCGCCAGCACCGCCACTCTGCCCCCGCCCAAAAATCAAAGAACGCAAGCGGGAGGGACGTTTGTATACCCACATCATGATTCCCGTCGATCTGGCCCATGCGGATCGGCTGGAGCGCGCCCTCAAGACCGGCGCCGACCTCGCCAAGCTCTACGGAGCGAAGGTGACCTATGTCGGTGTCACCGGAGTGCAGCCCAGCAAGGTCGCGCACACGCCCGAGGAATACGGGCGAAAGCTCTCCGAGTTCGCTCAGGGCCAGGCGAGCGCCTACGGAATCGAGGCCGGGTCGAAGCCGATCACGGCCCACGACCCGGCGATCGAGATCGACCACATGCTCGTCGACGTCGCCGACGAGATCGGCGCCGATCTGATCGTCGCCGGCACGCACGACCCGCACGCCTTCGACTGGCCCTCGCACGGCGGCAAGCTGGCGAGCCACGCCCATGTCTCGGTGCTGCTGGTCCGGGGCGGCTGAGCGCCGAAAAGACAGGAAAACAAAAGGGATTACAGGGAAACGCTCATGTCAGACTCAACCGATCCACAGGGCATACCGGCGCCGGAAGGCGAGGTGGACCTGATCGAGACCGATTACGAGATCGGCCAGGACAACGTCGAGGGCCGGGTCGGCCCGTTCGGCTTCGACATCCACAACCCGGTCTTCATGATCTCGGGCCTGACGGTCGTGGCCTTCGTGGCCTACGCGCTGGCCGCGCCGCAGCAGGCGGCCGACTTCTTCGGCTGGCTGCGCCCGGCGCTCACCTCGACGTTCGACTGGTTCTTCCTGAGCGCGGCGAACATCTTCGTCATCTTCTGCCTCCTTCTCATCGTCACGCCCTGGGGGTCGGTGCGCCTCGGCGGCAAGGAGGCGACGCCCGACTATTCCTACGCCGGCTGGTTCGCGATGCTGTTCGCCGCGGGCATGGGGATCGGGCTGATGTTCTTCGGGGTGCTCGAGCCGGCCTACTATTTCGCCACGCCGTGGGGCGACGAGCCGCTGGGCACCGTGCGTCCGTTCACCGAGGACGGCGCGCTGATCGAAGCCAATATCGAGGAAGCGCGGCGCATGGCGCTGGCGGCGACCTCCTACCACTGGGCGCTGCACCCCTGGGCGATCTATGCCGTGGTGGCGCTGGCGCTGGCGCTGTTCACCTACAACAAGGGTCTGCCGCTGACGATCCGCTCGGCGTTCTACCCGATCTTCGGCGACCGGGTCTGGGGCTGGTGGGGCCACGTCATCGACACCATCGCGGTCTTCGCCACGCTGTTCGGCCTGGCCACCTCGCTGGGCTTCGGCGCGCAGCAGGCGAATGCGGGCCTGAACCATGTCTACGGCGTGCCGGAGGGCGTGACCGTGCAGGTCATCCTCATCATCGCGATCACGCTGGTGGCGCTCGTCTCGGTGCTGCGGGGCCTCGACGGCGGCGTGAAGGTGCTCTCCGAGATCAACATGGGGCTCGCCTTCCTGCTGCTGCTCTTCGTGCTCTTCACGGCCGGCGCCGTCTCGATCCTGACCGAGTTCGGCAAGGGGCTCGTTGCCTACGCGCAGGAGGTATTGCCGCTGTCCAACCCCGTCGGGCGCGAGGACGACGGCTATCGTCAGGGGTGGACGGCCTTCTACTGGGCCTGGTGGATCAGCTGGTCGCCGTTCGTGGGCATGTTCATCGCCCGCGTCAGCCGCGGCCGGACGGTGCGCGAGTTCATCACCTGCGTGCTGATCATCCCCTCGATCGTCTGCATCCTGTGGATGGCGGTCTTCGGCGGCGCCGCGATCAACGACATGATCGCCAACCCAGACACCTCGGCGGTCAAGGCCAACGTGATCGACGCCTACAACCCGCCGCTGTCGCTCTTCGCCATGCTCGACAGCCTGCCGCTCGCGGCGATCACCTCGACCATCGGGATCATCCTGGTGATCGTGTTCTTCGTCACCTCGTCGGACTCGGGCAGCCTCGTGATCGACACGATCACGGCGGGCGGCAAGGTCGACGCGCCGGTGCCGCAGCGGGTGTTCTGGTGCACCTTCGAGGGGCTGGTGGCCATCGCGCTGCTGATCGGCGGGGGCCTCGGCGCGCTGCAGGCCATGGTGATCTCCACCGGCCTGCCCTTCACCATCGTGCTGCTGCTGATCTGCTACGCGATCCTGCGCGGCCTGATGAGCGAGCCACGCTAGCGGCGACCGGGGCGGGGGGCCAGCCCCCCGGTCGCCTCCGGCGACTCCCCCCGGGATACTTGGAGCAAGAAGAAGACGGGGGCGGGGCGCATGGCCTCGCCCCCGTCGCGTTACGCGGCACGGAGCGCCAATTTTCGGGATGCGGGGGCCGCACGGCGGTGCTAGGACGCCCCTCGACCGAGAGTTGCGAGAGACGAGCGCCCATGTCCGCCCTGAAGATCGAGAAAGGCTCCTCGAAGCATTCCGCCTACGACCTGCGCGACCCGCGCGCGCAGGCCGAGGAGCGGCACACGCTGGCCGTGCTAGTCGACAACGAGGCAGGCGTTCTGGCGCGCGTGATCGGCCTGTTCTCGGGCCGCGGCTACAACATCGAGAGCCTGACGGTGGCCGAGGTCGACCACACCGGCAAGCGTTCGCGCATCACCATCGTCACCACCGGCACGCCCTCCGTCATCGAGCAGATCAAGGCACAGCTGTCGCGCATGGTGCCGGTGCACGACGTGATGGACCTCACGGTGGAGGGCCCCGCGGTGGAGCGCGAGCTCGCCCTGCTCAAGGTGGCCGGCACGGGCGACAAGCGCGTCGAGGCGCTGCGCCTCGCCGACATCTTCCGCGCCAACGCGGTCGATTCGACGCTCGAGAGCTTTGTCTTCGAGTTGACCGGCACGCCGGAGAAGATCGACGCCTTCGCCGAACTGATGCGCCCGCTCGGGCTGATCGAGGTGGCGCGTACCGGCGTCGCCGCCATCGCCCGCGGCTCGGGCCACGCCGTCTCTCAGGAGGCTTCGGTCTCGTCCTCGGGGTGACGGAGCGCGCTTCGGTAGAGGTGCCAGCTCGCGTGGCCGAGCACGGGCAGCGCCACGAGCAGACCGAGGAAGGCGGGCACCATCGCCACCACCACGATCACGCCGATCGTGAGCGCCCAGACCAGCATCACCCGCAGGTTGGCCTGCACCGCCTGGAACGACAGGATCATCGCGGTGATGAAGTCGACCTCCTTGTGGAGCATGTAGGGCAGCGAGAACACCGTCAGCGCGAACAGGACGAACCCGAGCAGGGCGCCCACGGCGAGCTCGACCGCGATCATGGTCAGGCCGCCCGGCGTCAGGTAGGCCTCCCACGAGGTCGAGATGTTGGTCATCGGGCTGGCGCCCATGAAGAGCGCGAAGATCATGTGCGCGAGGAACGAGTAGAACAGGAAGTAGATCACGATGATCGCCCCCGCCCAGGGGATCTGCCTGTCCTTCTCGCGCCAGACCGCGCCGAACACCTGGTAGACGTCGAGCGGGCGCGCCACCTCGATCCGACGCGACACCTCGTAGAGGCCCACCGCCGCGAAGGGGGCAAAGAGCGGGAAGCCGAGCGCCAGGATCAGAGTCTGGAACACGAAGCCGCCCGCGACGAAGGCGAGGATCAGCCCCCCCGCGACATACACGCCGGCGAAGACCGCGCCGAATCCGGGCGCCGCCCGCCAGTCGGCCCAGCCGCGGGCCAGCGCATGGCGCAGGTCGCCGAGGTCGAGCTCCATGATCTCGGGGCTGGGGGCGGCGGTCGCGGAGGGCTGCGCCGCGCCCGCGCCGTGCGGCATCTCCGACATGGCTGGTCCTCCCGCCCGCAGGATGCGGCAAGCGTGGGGGGGAGGGCAAGGGCGGAGGCGCCGCTCTCAGCGCCAGAGCGCCGGCGCGAAGCGCTCGTGCACGTGCGAGACGGGTCGGCCGCCGATCGTCACCACCGCCACCGTCTCGAGCGCGCCGCCGGCCGCGTCGCGCGGAGGCGCGAGCGGGTCACGGGCGAAGCCGTGGGCGGCGAGGAGCGTGAAGAACGGCGTGTCGGTCTCGTCGAGGGCCCGTGCCACGCCCGCGGGCAACCGGCCCGGCAGGTAGAGGTTGTCTGCCTCGGCGAGCGCCACCCCGCCCCGCACCAGCCGCACCCGCCGCCGCACGAGGGCCTCGCCCGGCCGCACGGCCAGCGCCGACGGCACCCCCGCGCCCGCTTCCGGGGCAAGACGCTCCGCCCGGATCGGGCCGGCCCCGATCCCGCGCGCTTGACACCATTCGGCGAGCGCCTCGGTCACGCTGCGGTGTCGCGCGAGGTGGTCGCGGAAGGCGTCGCGCGCGCCGGAGGCGAGAAACTCGGTGGCCATGATCGTGCATCTATCGCGGTGGGCGGCGGACGCGATGGGGCAAACTGACCGCCCCGCGCATCCGCCTTTTCGCAGGGCACCGCGATGCCCCCGGATCGGCCGGAGGGCGCAGGGCCGGCGCGGGCGATGCCGTCAGGCCAGCCCGCCCTCGCGCTCGATGAAGGCGGCGATCTCGGCCACGCCGGCCCCCTGCCGCAGGCTCGCCATGACGTAGGGACGCCCCGAGCGCGCGGCGGCGGTATCGGCCTCGAGCCGGTCGCGGTCGACGCCGACATGGGGGGCGAGGTCGACCTTGTTGACCACGAGAAGGTCGGATCTTGCGAGGCCGGGGCCGCGCTTGCGCGGAATGTCCTGCCCGGCGGCGGTGTCGATCACGTAAAGCGTCAGGTCAGCCAACTCGGGGCTGAACGTTGCGGCGAGGTTGTCGCCGCCGCTCTCGATCAGCACGAGCGCCAGGTCGGGGATGTCGCTCGTGAGCTGGTCGATCGCGGCGAGGTTGATCGACGCATCCTCGCGGATCGCGGTATGCGGGCAGCCGCCCGTCTCGACCCCGCGGATGCGCTCGAGCGGCAGGACCTGCGCGCGCATCAGGAACTCGGCGTCTTCGCTGGTGTAGATGTCGTTCGTGACGACGGCCATCGAATGTTTCGGCGCGAGCGCGCGGCAGAGCGCCTCGGTCAGCGTGGTCTTGCCGGCGCCGACGGGGCCGCCGATGCCGACGCGCAGGGGGCCGTGAGGAGAGGTCATGGGCATCTCATGTCTTGAATATGCGGACGGGAAGCGTCTCGTGCGCCATCGCGGCGAGATCGGCGCCAAAGGCGGACGTGGCGATGCGCGCGGGCTCTTGCCCCTCGGTCTCGGCGGCGGTGGCCGCGATGTCGGGGGCGAGGCGGGCGAGCGCGGCCTGCGCCTCGGTCTGTCCAAGCGGCACGAAGCGGGTGGCGCACGAGGTGAGGTTCGACGCGAAGGCGTGCAGGTAAAGCGCGGCGACCCTCACCGGCGGCAGGTCGAGGCCGCGCGCCGCCACGCCGAGCGCCACCGGCAGCGGGCGGGCGGGCTCGGCCTGGCCGGTGAGCGCGTTGACGGTGCGGGCCAGCGCGGCGCCCTGCTCCTCGGTCTCGCGCAGGCGCTCGGCGGAGGGCGCGAGGGCGCGGGCGAGGTCGGCCAGCGTATCGGCGTCATCGCCGCGAAGCGCGGCGTGCAGCAGCACCGCGTCGGAGCGGCCCGACCCGAAGCGCAACAGGTGGCGCAGCCAGGCTTCCAGCGCGGCGGCCGAGGTCACGCGGCCCTCGGCAATCGCCGTCTCGAGGCCGTGGGAATAGGCGAAGCTGCCGAGGGGAAAGGCCGGCGAGAGCCATTGCGCGAGCGTAAGCAGGCCCGCCTCGCCGCTCTCAGTGCTCATGGTCGTGATGGGTATGCCCGTGGTGATGCCCATGATCATGCCCGTGCCCCGGTTGGGGGCCGTGGGCATGACCGAGCGTGCGACCGTGGCCGTAGGCGCCCCCCTCGGGCTGGAAGGGCGCCGTGAGCGGCGTCACTTCTGCGCCGAGGCGCCGGAGCATGTCTGCGAGCACGTGGTCGTCGCGGATCAGCAGCCGCTCCGCCTCGATCCGGCAGGGCGTGTGGCGGTTGCCGATATGCCAGGCGAGGCGCGCTAGCGACGGCCCCGTGACCGACAGCAACGCCTCGGGCGCGGCGCGCACGGCCACCAGCCTGCCATCGGTCAGCTCCAGCGCGTCGCCGTCGTCGAGCGACGTCACTTCGGCCAGATCCACGAGAAAGGGGTGGCCCGTGTCGCTTACCAGCCGTTTCCGGCGCACGAAGCGCCCCTCGTAGTCGAGCGAGACGGTTTCATCCGCATCGGCGCCTCCCTCACGGCGAAGCGCATGGGCGCGGGGCAGATCGGTCATGGCAGGCTCCTGTCCATCGGCCACGAGCCTAGCTGCCGCACCGCGGCATGAAAAGGGCCTCAGATGTCGAGGTGACGCATTGCATGGGGCACGATCTCGCTGCGCGAGAGGCCACGCGCGGCGAGGGCCTCGTCGGGCAGGCGCGACAGGCTTTCCACCTCGGCGGCCGCGAGCCCGGCACCGCGAAACATCACGATGAAGCGGCCAAGCGCCCGAAACGGGGCGAAAACCGAGTGCGGCACGGGGCGGGTGGCGGTCAGAGTGGCCATGGCGGCGATCCTTTCTCGAACGGTGTCGCCCCTTCAGCTACGCTTCGCTGCAGTGCAGCACAACACTCGCTCCGGCAAGCCGGCCCTGCGCCAGGCGCATGGCAGGGCGGCCCGGCCATGCAAAACGGGCCGAGCCCTGCCCGAGGACCCGTCATCGCGCCGAGATGTTCGGTGGGGCGTCGCCCCGACCAACGGTCAGAACAGGAAATACCGTTGCGCCAGCGGCAGCTCGGTCGCGGGCTCGCAGGTGAGCAGCGCGCCGTCGGCGCGAACCTCGTAGGTCTCGGGGTTCACCTCGATCTCGGGGCACAGCGTGTTCATCGCCATGTCGGCCTTTGTCACGCCGCGGATCTCCTCGACTGCCAGCGTGTCGCGCGCCAGCCCCAGCGCCTCGCGCACACCGCGCGCCTGCGCCGCCTTTGAGACGAAGGCGACGGCCGAGCGCTCGACCGCGCGGCCCATCGCGCCGAACATCGGGCGGGAATAGACCGGCTGGGGCGTGGGGATCGAGGCGTTGGGGTCGCCCATCTGCGCCAGCACGATCGAGCCGCCGATCAACACCATCTCGGGCTTGGCGCCGAACATGGCGGGCGACCACAACACGAGGTCGGCGCGCTTGCCCGCCTCCACCGTGCCGATATGCGCCCCGATGCCGTGGGCGATGGCCGGGTTGATCGTGTACTTGGCGATGTAGCGGCGCACGCGGATGTTGTCGTTCTCGCCCGTCTCCTCGGCCAGCCGGCCGCGCTGCACCTTCATCTTGTGCGCCGTCTGCCAGGTGCGGGTGATCACCTCGCCGACCCGTCCCATCGCCTGGCTGTCGGAGGCGATGATCGAGAAGGCGCCCATGTCGTGCAGGATGTCCTCGGCGGCGATCGTCTCCTTGCGGATGCGGCTCTCGGCGAAGGCCACGTCCTCGGGGATCGACTTGTCGAGGTGATGGCAGACCATGAGCATGTCGAGATGCTCTTCGAGCGTGTTCACCGTGTAGGGCCGCGTGGGGTTGGTCGACGAGGGCAGCACGTTGGGCAGCCCTGCCACCTTGATGATGTCGGGCGCGTGCCCGCCCCCTGCCCCCTCGGTGTGAAAGGCGTGGATGGTGCGCCCGCCGATCGCCTTGATCGTGTTCTCGACGAAGCCGCTCTCGTTGAGCGTGTCGGTGTGGATCATCACCTGCACGTCCATCGCGTCGGCCACGCCGAGGCAGCAGTCGATGGCGGCGGGCGTCGTGCCCCAGTCCTCGTGGAGCTTGAGCGCGCAGGCGCCCGCCTCGACCATCTCGCGCAGGGCGTCGGGGCGCGAGGCGTTGCCCTTGCCGGCGAAGGCCACGTTCATCGGCACGCCGTCGGTCGCCTGCAGCATCCGCCCGATATGCCACGGGCCCGGCGTGCAGGTGGTGGCCAGCGTGCCGTGCGCCGGGCCGGTGCCGCCGCCGAGCATGGTCGTCAGCCCGGAGTGCAGGGCGTCGTCTATCTGCTGCGGGCAGATCCAGTGGATATGCGCGTCGAACCCGCCGGCGGTCAGGATCTTGCCCTCGCCCGCGATCACCTCGGTCCCCGGGCCGATCACGATATCGACCGCGGGCTGCGTGTCGGGGTTGCCGGCCTTGCCGATCTTCTCGATCCGGCCGTCCTTGAGGCCCACGTCGGCCTTGTAGATGCCGGTCACGTCGACGATCAGCGCGTTGGTGATGACCGTGTCGACGGCGCCCTCGGCGCGGGTCACCTGGCTCTGCCCCATCCCGTCGCGGATCACCTTGCCCCCGCCGAACTTCACCTCCTCGCCATAGACTGTCCGGTCGTCCTCCACCTCGATCCACAGCTCGGTATCGGCGAGCCGCACCTTGTCGCCCGTGGTGGGGCCGAACATCGCGGCGTAGGTGTCGCGGGAGATCGTGGCAGGCATGGGCTGTCCCTCGGCTGGTCGGGTCGTGTCAGGGAGTGCGGGAAAGGCGCGCGACATTGGCCCGCGCCTCGCGCCGCAGCGGGCGCAAGGCGGCGGCCATCACCTCGTCGGCGCGGCGCCCGCGGAGGGCGGCGTCGAGCGCGGCATGGGCGGAGGCTGCGAAGGCGGGAGGCTTCTCGGCGACCATGCGCAGAGCTTCGCCCGGGGCGAGCGGGCGCAGGCCCGACAGCGCGGCGGCCCGAAGCGCCCAGACCGAGGCGGCTTCCTGCATCAGGAACGCCGCCTCGAGCGCAGTGGCGTAGGCCGAAAGCGGAAGGTGACCGGGGCCGCGGCTCAAGGCGCACCCTCCCCGGAGAGGCTGGCGGCCGCGACCGGCGGCCGGGGCGTCAGCGCCGCCGGTTCTGGTCGACGCGGACGGGGATGGGCTGTGGCTGCGGCTTGGGGGCCAGAAGCTCGATGAGCCGTTCGATCAGGCTGCGCGCCGGCATGAGGCGGGTCTCCCGTAATCTGCTCGTTAGATCCAAAAGTAGCCCCTGCGCCGAAAAGCGCAAGGGGCTGGTGCGGTGCAGGCGCGGCCTGGCTCATTCGCTGCCCTTCGCCCCGGACGGGGGAAGCGACGCCCTTGCGTCCTCGGTCGCCTCCGGGGCCTCGGCGGCGCGCGGCGCGGGCTCCGGCATGGGCCTGGGCGCCGAGGGAGCGCGGCGGGCGCGCTTGGCGGCGCTGCGCTCGGCAGCGGTAGGCTGGGCAGCGGTGGGCTGGGCTGCGGTGGGCTGGGCGGCGGTGGACGCGGAGCCCTCCGGCTCCTTCTTCACCGTGGCAGCCGCTGTCGCCGACGAGGCCTTGGGCGCCTTGCCCGCACCCGACGTGCCCTCGCCCGACGTGCCCTCGCCCGACGGGCTTGCAGACCCGTTCGCCGCGGTGGGCGTCGTCGACCTGGCCGCGGGCGCCTTGGCCCGAGTGGCGCGGGTGCCAGACGCCTTGCGGGCGGCGGGCTTGCGGGCGGCGGGCTTCGTCGCGGGCTTGGACTTGGCCGCGGGCCCGGCCGGAGCCTTCGCCGGCTCCGCCTTGGCCGACTCCGCCTTGGCCGGTCCGGCCTTGGAGGGGGTGGTCTTGGCAGTATCGGGCTCGGCGGCGCCGGACTTTGCGGCCTTGGGCGTCGCGGGCGCGTGTTGCTTCGCCGCGGGCGTGGGCGTGGGCGCCTCTTTCGGCTCCGCCTTCGGCGCTGCCGCCTTTGGCGCTGCCGTCCGCGGGGGCGCCTTGCGGGTCGTCGCCTTACCGGCGGGGCGCAGCGCCTGCACGGTGGCGCCTTTGCCGGGCGTCGCGGACTTCGGCCGCGCCACACCGGGCGGCGGCACCATCTCCATCGCCATCATCGCGGGTAGCGTCATGCCGTGGCCGATGGTCTGCGCCACGGTCAGGCCCATCCGCATCATCTCGGCCTGCATCGCTGCGTGGCGGCTCCACAGGGCGACGCCCGCGCTGAACATCTCGAGCGGGGTGGTGAAAGGTGTCATCAAGGTCTCCTGTCGTTCTGACATGGGCAAGGCACTCGGCCCGGCCCTCGGGGTTGGCCGCCCTGCCTCACAGGTCCCCCATGACGGCCGCGTTGAAGCCGACGACCCGCCGTGCCCCGGCATAGGGCACCAGCCGCACCTCGCGGGTCTGCCCCGGCTCGAAGCGCACCGCCGTGCCTGCCGCGATGTCGAGGCGCATGCCCCGGGCCGCATCGCGGTCGAAGCGGAGCGCGGCGTTGGTCTCGGCAAAATGGTAATGGCTGCCCACCTGCACCGGCCGGTCGCCCGTGTTCTCGACGGTCAGCGTGAGGGGGTCGCGCCCCGCGTTGAGGCTGATCTCGCCCTCGGGCGTCACGATCTCTCCGGGAATCATCGGCGGGGCTCCTCTTGGTCTGTCGGTCCGGGCGGGGGCGCCGGGGGCACCTCTTTGCCCTCTAGCTCGGCCGAGACGGCGCGCAGCGTCTCGGCATCGGGGTCGGCCTCGTCAGGCGCTCCGTGCGGTCCGGTCGCCCCGGACGACTGCGCCCGGTGCACCCGGCGCGAGCCCGGCTCGCGCATGCGCCCGTCCCAGCGCGCGTCGTCGGGCACGGCATTGGGGTCGCGGAGGAAACGGTAGAGGTCAGGCCCGAAATGGCCGAGCGCCGCCCCGAGCAGGGCGGCGAAGAGCGACGAGTCGACCCCCGACGCCGCGATCACCAGCGCCGCGAGCGCGAGCAGCGCCAGCAGCGTCAGCACGCGGAAATCGCGCGGGTCGAGCGCCACCTCGGCCTTGAGCGCGGCGGCGATCAGGCGCGCGAGCACCGGCTCGGTGCGCGTGAGCGCCCAGCCCGCTGCGGCCCCGAGGAGCAGGCTCAGCAGCATGTCCGCCCTCCCCCCGCCGCGGCCAGGCCCGCCCGCGCCTCGCGCACCGCCGCGTCATACATGGCGGCAAGGCGGGGCGCAGCGTCGCGGCAGGCGTCGACCACCGGCCCCGTCTCGGCGACATAGGCCTCGGCCTCGCCCGGCGCCCATCCCCGCGGCAGGCGGCCCACGTCGCGCACGTTCGACGTCTGGTCGGCGATCTTGATCGCGCGCGCCTCGATCGGGGCCCGGGCGATATGCGCGGCCTGCCGCCGCTTGCGCTCGGGCCGGGGCAGCGCGTCCCAGTCCGGCGCGTCGGTCAGGTGGCCGACCAGCGCCGCGACGGTGCCGCCGAACTCGGCCTCGATCTCGGCGAGCGTCGTCCGCGTGTCCTCGACCACATCGTGCAGGAGCGCCGCGGCCACCGTCTCGGCCTGGCGCCCGTCCTCTGCCACCAGCCGCGCGACCTCGATCACATGGTTGACATACGGCACCCGCCCGCCCTTGCGGGTCTGGCCGGCATGGGCGCGGGCGGCACGGTCGGCCGCACGGAGGAGGAGGGCCGCGTCGGTCATCTGATCGGGTGATGCACCGTCACCAGCTTGGTTCCATCGGGAAAGGTCGCCTCGACCTGCACCTCGTGGATCATCTCGGCCACCCCCTCCATGCACTGCTCGGCGGTGACGACATGCGCGCCGGCCTCCATCAGGTCGGCCACCGTGCGGCCGTCGCGGGCGCCCTCGACCACCGTGTCGGTGATCAGCGCGATCGCCTCGGGATGGTTCAGCTTGACGCCGCGCTCCAGGCGCCGGCGCGCGACCATCGCCGCCATCGACACCAGCAGCTTGTCCTTCTCTCGGGGGGTGAGGTTCATCGGGCCTCCTCAGATCTGCCAGACGCGGGGCAACGCGGGCGGATCGCCGCGCCCCGCCCGAAGATGCCGCAGGGCAGCGGCGAGCGCCAGCCGGAGCGGCCACGAATCGCCGGCCATCAGTCGCATCACGCATTTGCCGTCCCAGCCCGAGACGGCCCCGCGCACGCCCTCGGGCAGCGGCAGGGCGCGCAGGGGGCCGGCGGCGTCCTCGGCGCCGGGGGCGACGAGAGCGACGAGGGCGACGGCGCGGGCACCGGCGAGGCCCGCCTCCCCTGCCCCGGCCGCGAGGCTACCGTCGGCAAGGCCGACCGCGTCGATCAGCACCGGGCGGCCCTCACGCGTCACCGACCGGCGGTCGAAAAGGCGCAGACGGCGCACGCGCTCGCCCATCGCGGCGCGGCCGAGCACCAGCGTCTCGCACATCAGCAGCTCGGCATCGGGGCCAAGCGCGATCTCGGTCTGCCGCTCGAGCGCCGCGCCGTCGTAGAGGATCGTCTCCTGCGGCAGCCAGTCGAGCCGCGTCCCCGCCCCCGCCTCGAGCCGCACGTCGAGCCGGGCGGCCGCCTCGGCCCCGGGCGCGGCATAGGCGCGCTCGGCAGTCTGGGTGGTGGCGGTGACGCGCGCCCCCTCGCCCAGCGTGAGCGTGTAGGCGAGGCGGTCGCCCCCGGTCAGGCCACCCGAGGTGTTGAGGAACACGATCTCGGGGTCGCCCGGCTCACGCGGCAGGAAGGCCTTGGCGCAGCCCTGCTGGCGCAGCCCGTCGAGCCGGGTGCGCCCGCGGCGAAGCGAAAGTGCCGCCATCGCCGCGCCCCGCGCCCGCTGGAGGGCGGGGCGAGACGTGCCGGGGCTGGTCGCGCTGCGGTCGGAAGTGTCGAACATCTGCGGCCTTTCTGGTGAGGCAATGACAGATTTCCGGTCATGCTGCAACGCAGCATGACGCCGCGCTACGCATTCGGGCCCGCACGCGCCGGCTCTGCCCGATAATTGGGCGCCCTACCGCCCCTCCTGCGGCGTCGCGGGCGCTGGTCAAGCCATGGCCGGGCGGGTATCGCCGCCGCATGGTCGACCGTCTCGTGATCCGCCGCCCCGACGACTGGCACCTGCACCTGCGCGACGGGGCGGTGCTGGCCGCCGTCGCCCCCGAAAGCGCGCGCCACTTCGCCCGCGCCATCGTCATGCCCAACCTCGTGCCGCCCGTGTTGACCGGCGCCGATGCCCGCGCCTACCGCGCCCGGATCGAGGCGGCCCTGCCGCCGGCAAGCGGCTTCACGCCCCTGATGACGCTCTATCTCACCGAGCAGACCGACCCCGCCGACGTCGTGCAGGCCCACCGCGACGGCACGGTTACCGCCGTCAAGCTGTACCCGGCCGGCGCCACGACCAACTCCGCCTCTGGCGTGCGCGACATCCGCAAGGTCCAGCCCGTGCTCGACGCGATGGCAGAGGCCGGCTTGCCGCTCTGCGTCCACGGCGAGGTGACCGACCCCGAGGTCGACATCTTCGACCGCGAGGCCGTGTTCATCGAGACGGTGCTCGACCCGCTGCGCGCCCGCACGCCCGGCCTGCGGGTGATCATGGAGCACATCACCACCGAGGACGCGGTCGCCTACCTCCGGCAAGGCGACGAGACGCTGGCGGCGACGGTGACGACCCATCACCTGATGATCGACCGCAACCACATCCTGGCCGGCGGCATCCGGCCCCAATACTACTGCCTGCCCGTCGCCAAGCGTGCCCGTCACCGCGACGCGCTGGTGGAGCTGGTGACGCGCGGCCACCCCCGCGCCTTCCTCGGCACCGACAGCGCGCCCCATGTCGATCCGCTCAAGCTCCAGCCCTGCGGCTGCGCGGGCATCTTCTCGGCCCCCGTGACGATGGCCTGCCTCGCGCAGGTCTTCGACGAGGCCGGCGCGCTCGACCGGCTCGAGGCGTTCACGTCGCTCAACGGCCCCGCCTTCTACGGCCTTCCGCCCAGCGAGGAGACGCTGACCCTTGTCAAGGACGGCCCGCATCCTGCGCCCGAACGACTCGAGACCGGCGACGGCCCCGTGACCGTGTTCGACCCGGGCCGGGAGATTCTCTGGCGCGTGCAGGAATGAGCACCGACCAACGGTAAGCGGCCGCGTCGCTGGGTGGCGTCGCCCGCTTCGCCCCTTCATTTCGGCCGGTGTCACATATTCGTCACCCAGATCACGCGGACACCTCGCGTGAGCGGACAAGATATGGTAGGTCGGGACCATTCACCGACTATCCACAGGTTTATACATTTTGCCCGGGGCCCGCCATCGGCGTATGGATCCCGACCCAAGAGAGAGCCCTCCGCCCCCTTCGCCCGCCCGCGCCCACCGCGCCCGGAGCGAAAGATCGGAGCCGGGGGCCACGGGGAGCGAGCATGAACGATCAGGCAGGCCTGCCGTCCGCCGGGCCCGACGGGGGCGAGGGCGGCGCGGGGCGAGACGGCGGCGGGGGCCACCCCCCCGACAGGGAACACAAGGCGAGCCCGAGCAGCGGGGGGGAGGGACAGGCCGGAGAAACCGGCGCTCTCCCCCACAACATCGAGGCCGAGCAGCAGCTTCTCGGCGCGATCCTCACCAACAACGACCTGTTCGACCGTGTCTCGAACGTCGTGCAGCCCGAGCATTTCTTCGACCCGGTCCATACCCGGATCTTCGAGATCTGCGCCGCCCGCATCCAGCAGAACCGGCCCGCGACGCCGGTCACGCTCAAGACCTACCTCGAGCGCGACGAGGGGCTGGCCGAACTGGGCGGCCCGGCCTACCTCGCCCGCCTTGCCGGACAGGCCATCGCCAGCTTCGCCGCGCGCGACTATGCCCAGATCGTCTACGACCTCGCCATCCGCCGCTCGCTGATGGCGCTGGGGCGCGAGATCTCTGACAAGGCCGCGCGGGTCGACGTGGCCTCGGAGCCGAAGGAGCAGATCGTAGAGGCCGAGACCGCGCTCTACCAGCTCGCCGGCGAGGGGCGCACCGAGACCGGCTTCCAGTCGTTCCTGCGCGCGGTGACCGACGCGGTGCACGTCGCCAACGCTGCCTACCAGCGGGAAGGCGGCCTCGCCGGCCTCTCGACAGGTCTCGCCGACCTCGACCGCAAGCTCGGCGGCCTGCACCAGTCCGACCTTCTGATCCTTGCCGGCCGCCCCTCGATGGGCAAGACGTCGCTGGCCACCAACATCGCCTTCAACATCGCCCGCGCCTACCGCAAGGGCGTCAAGCCCGACGGGGCCGAGGGCGCCGTCTCGGGCGGCGTCGTGGGGTTCTATTCGCTCGAGATGTCGGCCGAGCAGCTCGCCGCGCGCGTCCTGTCGGAGGCTGCCGAGGTGCCCTCGGAGAAGATTCGCCGCGGCGACATGAGCGAGGAGGAATTCCGCCGCTTCGTCGAAGCCGCCAAGGCGCTCGAATCCTGCCCGCTCTACATCGACGACACGCCCGCGCTTCCCATCGGTCAGCTTGCCGCCCGCGCGCGGCGGCTCAAGCGCACCCACGGGCTCGACGCGCTGTTCGTGGACTACCTGCAGCTCGTCCGCCCCGGCAGCGCCAAGGACAGCCGGGTCAACGAGGTGTCGGAGATCACGCAGGGCCTCAAGGCGATCGCCAAGGAGCTCGACATCCCCGTCGTCGCCCTCTCGCAGCTGTCGCGCCAGGTGGAGGCGCGCGAGGACAAGCGCCCGCAACTGTCGGACCTGCGCGAATCGGGCTCGATCGAGCAGGACGCCGACGTGGTGATGTTCGTCTACCGCCACGAATATTACGTCGAGCGCGAGAAGCCCGCCGACGACAACCTCGAGAAGATCGCCGAGTGGCAGCAGCGGATGGAGCGCGCCCACGGCAAGGCCGAGGTGATCATCGGCAAGCAGCGCCACGGGCCGATCGGCACTGTCGAGCTGTCGTTCGAGGGGCAGTTCACCCGCTTCGGCAACCTCGTGCAGCCCTGGCAGGACGGCGGCGGCTACTGAGGCGGCGCGGGCGGCCGTTGCCGCCCTGTCCGTCTGCCGCGCGCCCGCCGCGCCTTACGCGCACCGCCGCCTTTTCGGGCGCCGAGATTTTCCCAACGGAACCGATGCCTTGGCGGCCGCTCTCGTTTTCGTGAGCCGCCGCGGGGGAACGGTGCGCACGATCGGCAGGTTTCGGCTTAGACTTTCGTAACGAATTTGCGTCAATCTCGTCTCATGCCGAAAAGAAGTTTCGCCCTCTTCCTGGCCCCGCTCGTCGCCGCCCTGACGGCGCTCGCCCTCGTCGTGCCGCGGCCTGCCGCCGCGTGGGAGATCGACGGGATGGAGGTCGACGTGGAGCTCGTGCTCGCGGTCGACGTCTCGCTGTCGGTCACCCCGCACGAGATGGATATCCAGCGACGCGGCTACGCCGAGGCCATCACCTCGCCCGAGGTCATGGCGGCGGTCCGGGCGGGCCTGCTCGGGCGGGTCGCGGTCACCTATGTCGAATGGGCCGGCGACGGCGCGCAGCGCACCCTCATCGACTGGACCCTGATCGAGACGGAGGCCGACGCCGAGGCCTTCGCCGCCACGCTGCGCGACGCGCCCGGCACCTCGCTGCGGCGCACCTCGATCTCCAACGCGCTCTCCTACTCGGTCGGGTTGTTCACCAACAACGGCTATAGCGGCCTGCGCCAGGTAATCGACGTCTCGGGCGACGGGCCCAACAATTCGGGCCGCCCCGTGCTGGACGCCCGCGACGAGGCGATCGCCGCCGGCATCGTCATCAACGGCCTGCCGCTGATGACCTCCGAGGGGTATGGCGGCCGATGGGACCTGCCCGACCTCGATCTCTACTATGCCGATTGCGTGATCGGCGGGCCGGGCGCCTTCGTCATCCCCGTCCGCTCGTGGGACGAGTTCGCCGGCGCGGTGCGGCGCAAGCTGGTGCTCGAGATCGCCGGCCTGACACCCGAGCCCGAGGCGCGGGTCTGGCGCGCGTCGAACCCGGCACCGGGCGGCTACGACTGCATGATCGGCGAAAAGATCTGGGATCGCGCGATCTGGAGCGGCAGCGGCACGCCCTGAAGCGTCCGGCATGCCGATACGCAGTCGGGACATCGCCATGCCATGCCGGGAGCAACGACTTGCCGGGCGCAATGACCTGCCGGGCGATGCGATGCACGCTCTCCCTTGACTGTCTCCGCCCGGCTGTCAGAAGGCGGGCATGGGCACGGGGCATCTCACCATCGACCTTGCCGCGCTCGCCGACAACTGGCGTGCGCTCGACGCGGCCTCCGGCGCCGACGTCGAGACGGGCGCCGTGGTCAAGGCCAACGGTTACGGCCTTGGCGCAGGCCCGGTCGCGCGCACGCTCGCCCGTGCCGGCGCGCGGCGCTTCTTCATCGCCGTCGCCGAGGAAGGCCCGGCCCTGCGCGAAGTGCTCGGCGGCGGCCCCGACATCTACGTCTTCGGTGGCCACATGGCAGGCGATGCCGAGCTGATCCGCGAGCTCGGCCTGATCCCGCTGCTCAACTCCATCGACCAGCTCACCCGCCACATCGAGGCTCTGCCCGGCCACCCCTTCGGCATCCAGCTCGACACAGGGATGAACCGGCTCGGCCTCGAACCGGAAGAGTGGCAGGCGGTGCGCGACATTGTCCTGAGCGCCGGCCCGGCGCTGCTGATGAGTCACCTGGCCAGCTCCGACGACCCCGACGCGGCGCAGAATGCCGCGCAACTCGCCACCTTCCGCGCGATGACCGACGGGACGGGCCTGCCGCGCTCGCTGGCGGCCACGGGCGGCACCCTGCTGGGCCCCGACTACCATTTCGAGCTGACACGGCCGGGCATCGGTCTCTACGGCGGCGCGCCGTTTACCGAGGGCAAGCCGGTGGTCTCGCTCTCCCTGCCGGTGATCCAGACCCGCCTTGTGCGCGCCGGCGAGGGCGTCGGCTACAGTGCCACCTGGACGGCCGATGAGGATACGCTCGTCGCCACGGTCGCCGCAGGCTACGCCGACGGGATGGACCGCGCGCTGTCGAATACCGGCATGCTGTGGGCCGGCGACGTGCCCTGCCCGATCCTCGGCCGCGTCTCGATGGACCTGATCGGATGCGACGTCTCGGCGCTGGATCCCGTGCCCGAGGCCCTCGAGGCGCTCGGCCCGGCCCAGGGCATCGACGCGCTCGCCGCGGCCACGGGCACGATCGGCTACGAGGTGCTCACCACGTTCGGCCGCCGCTACGCGCGCCGCTTCACGGGCCACGCATGAGCCATCTTGCACGGCTCGGCGCCGCCGTGTTGTCGCTTCTGGCCGGCACCGGGCGGGTTGTCCTGTTCCTGCTGGCGGCGGCCCACGCGCTCGTCCGGCCGCCTTTCTACTTCAGCGAGCTTCGGCGGGCCCTTCTGAACATTGGATATTTCTCGCTTCCGGTCGTGGGGCTGACCGCCTTTTTCACGGGGGCCGCGCTCGCGCTGCAGATCTACGAGGGCGGCGCGCGGTTCAACGTCCAATCGGTCGTGCCCTCGATCGTGGCCATCGCCATCGTGCGCGAACTCGGCCCTGTCCTGGGCGGGCTGATGGTCGCCGCCCGCGTCGCCTCGTCCATCGCCGCCGAGATCGGCACGATGCGGGTGACCGAGCAGATCGACGCGCTGGTCACCCTCTCCACCGACCCGATGCGCTACCTCGTGGCCCCCCGCCTGCTCGCCGCCGTGATCGCGGTGCCGGCGCTCGTGGCGGTCGGCGACGCGATCGGGATCATGGGCGGATGGCTGGTGGGCACGTCGCGCCTCGGCGTCCCCTCTGCCGCCTACCTGCAGGCGACGCGCGACTTCCTCGAGGCGGGCGACGTGCTATCCGGCCTTGTCAAGGGCGCGGTCTTCGGCCTGATCGTGGCCCTCATGGGCTGTTATCACGGAATGAATTCCGATCGTGGCGCGCAGGGCGTCGGCCGGGCGACGACATCGGCGGTCGTCTCGTCCGCGATCCTCGTCCTTGCCGCCAACTACCTGATGACAGAAGTGTTTTTCAGCCCATGATCCGGGTGGAAGGGCTTTGCAAGGCGTTCGGCGACACGCAGGTCCTCGACGGCGTCACGCTCGACGTGGCGACCGGCGAAAGCTGCGTGATCATCGGCGGTTCGGGTACCGGAAAGTCCGTTCTTCTCAAGTGTATCCTCGGTCTCGCCCGGCCGGATGCCGGCGCCGTCCTGCTCGACGGCGACTCCGTCACCCGCACGGGGCGCGAGGCCTTCCTGAGCAGATTCGGCATGCTTTTTCAGGGGGCTGCGCTGTTCGACTCGCTGCCGATCTGGGAGAATGTGGCCTTTCGCCTCCTGCGCGGCCCGCTCCGCCGCCCGCGGGCCGAGGCCCACGAGATCGCCATCGAAAAGCTGCGCCGCGTGGGGCTTTCTCCGGATATCGCAGACCTTTATCCGGCGGAGTTGTCGGGTGGCATGCAGAAGCGCGCAGGACTCGCCCGCGCCATCGCCGCCGATCCCGAGATCATCTTCTTCGACGAGCCCACCACCGGGCTCGACCCGATCATGGCCGGCGTGATCAACGATCTGATCCGCGGCATCGTGTCGGAGATGGGGGTGACCGCCCTCACCATAACGCACGACATGGGCTCGGTCCGCGCGATCGCCGACCGCGTCGCCCTGCTGCACGCAGGGACCGTGCGGTGGCAAGGCACTGTCGCAGAGATGGAGGCGACCGCAGACCCTTACGTGACACAGTTCATCGAGGGCCGCGCAGACGGCCCGATCAGCGCCCTGCGCTAGTCCTCTTCGGCGATGTCGGGCAGATCGAAGATCTGGCCCGGATAGATCAGGTCGGGGTCACGGATCTGGTCGTCGTTGGCCGCGAAGATCTGGACATAGCGAAAACCGCTGCCGTAGCGATCCGCGGCGATGCCCCACAGGGTGTAGCCCGGCTGCACGGTGATGACGCTGGCCCGCGCGGGGGTCTGCCCCGGAACCGGCGCCGCGCCGGCCTCGAGTTGGGCAAGCACCACCGGATCCTCCCGCTTGAACGGTGTCTCGAAGCGAGACACCACCTGGCCGGCAGGATCGAGCTGGTCGACGCGCAGCGTGTAGACGCCGCTCTGAACGTCGACAAGCGGCAGTCTCCACGACCCGTCTGCGGCGATCGGGGCGCTGTCGATGGCGGTGCCGTCGAGATACACGCGCACCGAGTCGACCGGCGGCGGCGGCGGAGCAGACCGCCCCTCGAGCAGCACCGCGCCGTCTGCGGCGTAGCTGATGATGTCGACGATCACGCGGTCGATCGACCGGCCGCGCGGCGCGGAGGGCTGGAGCATCCGCACCCCGTCGCTGTCGGCAAGCAGCACTGCAGGCGCCCGGACGGCGGCTGTCACGCCCCTTGCCACCTCTGCCTGCGGAGCGACACGGCTCGGGGATTGTGTCGTGGTGCCAGCCACTTGAGCCGCCCCGTCCGAGCGTGGGGTCACGGCCGGGGCCGCAGCGCTCCGGGCCACGGTTTCGCCCGCCTTGCCAGCCGCCTGCGGTGCGATCCTCACAGGTGCGGCCGGCGCAGCGGAGTCAGGGCTGGTGTTGCCTGTTTCGTCACTGCCGACAGGGACTTGCGGCGTGGAGTCGATGTCTGCTGAAGGGGCAGGGTCGGGGAGCTCGACGGAGGCAATTTCCTGCATGTCTTCAGCGGTTTGCGGGTCGGGCTCGGCGTCGGCAACAGGCGGCGCGATCACCACCGAACCGTCGGCGCGGCGTTCCTCGCCGTCTTCCCCGATCGCCACGAGATCGAGCACCCGGCCCTGGCCATCCTGCGGCAGATCGACGAAGAGCACGAAGCCGCCCTGCGCATCGGCCCGCCCCACGGCGGCCTCGGCGCCGTCGATATCGATCCGCACCTGCTCTCCCGGCCTCGCGGTGCCGGCCACCAGAACCGAGCCGTCGGGCTCGGCGCGCACGAGATCGAAACGTGGCGCGGGGGCCGTGTCGGCCACTTCGGGCACCGGAGGGGCGCCCTGTGCCTCGGGCGCCGCGAGGGTCGACGTGAGCGGTCCGGGGCCCGGCGGTGCCCCCGGCGGCGCGAGCCGCACCGGCCCGGCGGACATCTCCGGCACGGGCGCCCCCCCCCGCGGCGAGGGCGCAGGCGACGTGACGGGTGGCGAGACAGCGACGGCGACATCGGGCGCGAGCTCGGAGACGGGCTCCGAGACGGGCTCCGCTCGAGACGTCGCGGCGTCCGGGTCCGGCGGCGAGACACGCACGACCCCGGTGCCGAACACGCCATACACGGCGCCGGCCGCAACGGCGACGCCCACCACGCCGCCCAGAACGGGCCGCGCCAACACGCTCCATTCGAGCCTCGCCATGCACATCCCCAAGGCACGCAAGCCGACCGATGCTGAGGGCGGTTGTGGCCCTCGGTCAATATCGCTAAGGCACCACAAGATATTGAGCAAGAAGGATGTTGCCGCCATGCCCCACGGGATCTTCTCGGTGTGCGTCTATTGCGGGTCGCGCGACGGGGCCGACCCTGCCTTCGCCGCCGATGCCGAGGCCGTGGGCGCCCTGCTGGCGACGCGCGGCTGGCGGCTGGTCTATGGGGCGGGCGATGTCGGGCTCATGGGGCGCGTGGCGCGCGCGGCTCAGGCGGCGGGCGGGGTCACGCTGGGCGTGATCCCCGAGCACCTGATGGCGCGCGAGGTGGGCAAGCGCGACCTCGACACGCTGGTGGTCACCGAGACGATGCACGAGCGCAAGAAGGTGATGTTCATGAATGCCGACGCGATCGTGGTGCTTCCGGGCGGCGCCGGCACGCTGGACGAGCTGTTCGAGGCGCTGACCTGGCGCCAGCTCGGCCTGCATGACAAGCACGTCTTTCTCTTGAACACAGCGGGTTACTGGGATCCGTTCACCCATCTTCTCAAGAGCGTCGTGACCGCCGGATTCGCCGGGCCCGAGCTTGCGCGGATGGTGACGGTGGCGGGATCGGTCGCGGCGCTCGGCGACGCGGTCGACTTCGTCGCCGCCTCGCACGGGCATGATGCCTGAGGCGGCCGCCTAGCCGGTCTCGCGGCCGAGCCCCGCGCGCCGTAGCCCCGCGCGCACGTCCGCCTCGCAGGCCGCGGCAAGGGCCTTGCGGTCGGCCATGCCCGAGACGCGGTGCGGCGGATGGTAGGTGACGGTCACGCGGCCCTGCCGAGGCAGCGCCAGCACCTGCAGGAAATGCGGCGCGAAATCCATGTCGCCCCACCAGGCGTAGACACGTCGGTCGAGGCCCGGCGGGGCCTCGTATTCCACCGTGATGGGTTGCACCTGCGCAGCATTCTTCACGCGCGGGTCCAGGAGCGCGGCAAACAGGGTCGGCTTGAAGCGCAGCACGCGCTTGCCGTCGCTCGACGTGCCCTCGGGAAAGAACAACGGCCGCTGCCCCAGGGCGATGCGCTCCACCAGTTCGGCCGCCTGTTGCGCGGCCTCGGCCCGGTCGCGGCGGAAGAACAGCGTGCCCGCCCCGCGTGCGAGCCAGCCGATGCCGGGCCAGCGCGCCACCTCGGCCTTGGCCACGAAGATCACCCGGTCGGAGGCGCCGAGCGCGAAGATGTCGAGCCAGCTCGCATGGTTGGCGACCGCAGCGCCGATGCCATCGATCGGCCGGCCGCGCACCGTGCGGCGCAAGCCGACGATGCGGCAGGAGGCGACGAAGGCGATCTGCGGGATATGGGCGGTGACCGGGCGGCGCAGGCCCGCGAGCGGCGCCTCCACGAGGCGTATGGCCAGCAGCACGGCCATGCCGCCGAAGAGAACGACAAGGAGAGCGAGCGCCCGCACCGCCACCCGCGTCCAGTCGAGCGGACCCAGCCGGCGCGGCGCGGGTAGCGGGTCCGTCCCGATCCAGGTCGGGCCGCGGAAGCCGCCGGCGTCGGGCCGGGACAGGGCCTCGGCCCTCTCGTCGGACATGCTCATCCGGCCGTGCCGTCGTAGAGGGCGCGGGTGCGCTCGTCGATGCGGCTCACGTCCATCACGAGGCAGATATCGGTGGTGTTGAAGGGCCGGTCGACCCAGGCGCCCTGCCCCACATATCCGCCGAGGCGCAGATACGACTTGATGAGCGCGGGGATCGCCCGCGCCGCGGCGCGCCGGTCAACCTGATCGTAGGGCATCAGGTCCATCGTGACGGCCTCGGGCGGGCGGGCCGTGACGCGCAGGGGCTCGGGCGCAAGGTGCTTGTGGTGGAGGAAGGCGAGCGGATGCGCGAGCGCGTCGACATCGGTGCCATGGAAGCTCGCCACCCCGAACAGGATTTCGGCACCTTCCTCGGACACGTAGGCGGCGAGGCCGCGCCAGAGATGGAGCAGGCCCAGCCCGCCGCGGTATGCGGGGTGAATGCAGGAGCGGCCCAGCTCGAGCAGCCGTCGGCCCGTCGCCTCGAGCGGGGAAAGATCGTATTCGTCAGCGCAGTAGAAGCCGCCGGCAGCCGCGGCCCGCGCGCCCGGCATCAGCCGGTAGGCGCCCACCACGTGATCGAGCCGCGCCTCGTCGCGCGCGGGATCGACGAGCACGAGATGGTCGTAATGCGGGTCGTAGAGATCGCGTTCGAAGCGGTGCGCGTGATCCACGAGCGGGCCGTCGCCGCCGAGCTCGGCCACGAAGACCTCGTAGCGCAGGCGCTGCGCGCCGAGCAGGTCAGCCTCGCGCACGGCCCGCCGGACCTCGAGCTCGGGGCCGGGTCGCGGAGCGGGCGACGGCCCGCTGCGGGCATGCATCGGCGGGGCGGGCATCGGCGTGGCGCGTCTCCTCTCGTGTCGCGGGCCGGGGGCTCGGCGCGGCCTGCGGCCGGGCGGGGCCACCCCCGCGTCGCGGCCCGGCCCCGCATAGGCGCTGCGGCCCCCCCTGTCCACCGAGGCGACGGCCTTCGGCGCACGCGACGATAGGGCGCGCGGGCACCTGTCACTTCCCCAAAAAGCGCGAATTGTCTCGCGGCGCAAACTCTCGTTAAGGTTGAAAGCGGAAACTGGAGCACGAACGCTGCAAGACATGACCGCGGGCTGCGCGGCCGCCCGGTCACTCCTGCACAGGAAGGAGAGCGATGCGACGCCCGTCCACCACCACCTTGCCCTCGTTCTCGAAGTTCACCGTGATGCGGTACCCGATGCGCGACTGGACCTGTCCCAGCCCCCACTCCTCGGCCTCGGGGTGGCGCACCAGCGCGCCCGGCTCGAGAAAGGCGTTGAGATCCATCGCGTCGGTCATGGGGTGCTCCGGCCCGGCCACATGCACGGGAGATGGGGCATGAACGCCGAGTTTCCAATCGAGGAGGTCGATCTGACGGCGCTGATCGGCTCGCGCATCTGCCACGATCTCGTCAGCCCCGTCGGCGCCATCGGCAACGGCGTGGAACTGCTCGGAATGACCGGCGACGGCACAGTGTCGGCCGAGCTCGACCTCGTGCGAGAAAGTGTCGACAACGCTCAGGCACGGCTGCGCTTTTTCCGCATTGCCTTCGGTCAGGCCGGCGACGACCAGGAGGTGGGCCGCGCCGAGGTTCTCGGCATCCTGACCGAGCTCTACAAGGGCGGTCGCCTCAAGGTGCACTGGGCGGTCGATGCCTCCTGCCAGCGCCTCGAGGTCAAGCTCGCCTTCCTGCTGCTGCAATGCCTCGAAAGCGCGATGCCCTATGGCGGTCAGGTGCATATCAGCCGGGGGGCGGCGGGCTGGCGCCTGCGCGGCGAGGCCGAGAAGCTGAGACTGGAGCCGATGCTGTGGGAAGCGCTGTCGAGCGGGGCCGTGCCCGCCTCGCTGCGGCCGAGCCAGGTGCATTTCGGCCTTGTGCCGCAGACGGTGCGGCAGCTGGGCACGGGTCTGTCGATCGAGATCGACGAGCGCGCGGTAACCCTCGCCGCCTGAGCTGCCTCCTTTCGGCGTGCGCCTTCCCTCCGCGCGCCGCCCCGCGGCCCGGCCGCCGCTCCCCGGCCCGGGCCGCGGGCCGTGAAAGGCTCAGGGGCGGGTCGTCCCCGTCCCGGTCACCAGATACTTGAACGAGGTCAGCTGTTCGGCGCCCACGGGGCCGCGCGCGTGCAGCTTGCCCGTGGCGATGCCGATCTCGGCCCCCATGCCGAATTCGCCCCCGTCGGCGAATTGCGTCGAGGCGTTGTGCATCAGGATCGCAGAGTCGAGACCGGCGAAGAAGTGCGCCGCCGCGGCATCGTCTTCGGTCAGGATCGCCTCGGTGTGGCCCGACCCGTAACGGTGGATATGGGCCATGGCATCGTCAATCGAATCAACAACTTTCGCGGCGATCTTCATGTCGAGGAACTCCGTCCCCCAATCGTCGGGCGTGGCGGGGCGCGTGCCGGTCAGCCCCTCGGCAAAGACCTCCACGCCCGCCGCCATCAGGTCGTCGACGATCGCCTGGCCGAGGCCGGCGGCGTCGCGGTGCACCAGCAGGCACTCGGCCGCGCCGCAGATGCCGGTGCGCCGGGTCTTGGCATTGAGCGCCACGGCGCGCGCCCTTTCCGGATCGGCGGCCGCATCGACGTAGACGTGGCAGATCCCCTCGAGATGGGCGAAGACGGGCACGCGTGCCTCCCGCTGCACAAGGCCCACCAGCCCCTTGCCGCCCCGCGGCACGATCACGTCGATCGTGTCGACCATGGTCAGCATTTCCGACACTGCGGCGCGGTCGCGCGTGGGCACGCGCTGGATCGCGGCCTCGGGAAGCGCGGCGGCGCGCAGCCCCTCGACGAGGCAGGCATGGATCGCCGCGGAGGAATGGAAGCTCTCAGAGCCGCCACGCAGGATCACCGCGTTGCCCGACTTCAGGCACAGCGCCCCGGCATCGGCGGTCACGTTGGGCCGGCTCTCGTAGATCACGCCGATCACGCCGAGCGGCGTGCGGACACGGCGGATGTGCAGGCCCGAGGGCACATCCCATTCGGCGATCACGTCGCCCACCGGGTCGCGCTGCCCGGCGATGGCGCGCAGGGCGTCGACGATGCCGCGGATGCGCTCGTCGTCCAGCCGCAGACGGTCGAGCATGGCGGGAGAGAGGCCCTTCCCCTCGGCCCACGCCATGTCGCGGGCGTTGGCGTCGACGACCTCGCCGCGACGGTGCCACAGCGCCTCGGCCGCGCCGATCAGCGCGGCGTGCTTGCGCTCGGCGCTCGCGGTGGCGAGCTCGGCGGCGGCGGCGCGGGCGCGCCCCCCGATCTCGGCCATCAGCGCGGGAATGTTGTCGGCGTGGTCCTTCATGGCGGCGCTCTCCCTCGTCGGGCGAGGTGATAGCAGGCGCCGGCCCGAGACAGAAGAGCGGAGGCATCCGGGGCGCTGCCCCGGACCCCGGAGTATTTCGGCCAAGATGATGGGAGGCGCCGCGCGGTGGCAGGCAGCCTAGAGCGCCATGTCGTCTCGGTGGACGAGGGCGGCGCGGCCGGGATAGCCGAGGATCGCCTCGATCTCGCCCGAGCGGTGGCCGGCGATGGCGCGCGCCTCGTCGGCGGTGTAGCGGGAGAGGCCCTGGCCCAGCCTGCCCCCCGGCCCCTCGATCGCCACCGGCTCGCCCCGGCCGAAGCGGCCCGTGACGCAGGCGACGCCTGCCGGCAGGAGCGACGAGCCGCGGGCGAGCGCGGCAGCCGCGCCGGCATCGACGGTGACCGTGCCGCGGGGCTTCATGCTGGCGATCCAGCGGCGGCGAGCCAGTTGGGGCGTCGTCTGCGGCAGGAACCACGTGGCCGCCGCGCCCTCGGCGAGCGCCGTCAGCGGACGGGCCCGGGTGCCCTGCGTGACCGCCATGGCGCAGCCGGCGGCGGTGGCGGTCTTGGCGGCCCAGACCTTTGTCTTCATCCCGCCGCGCGACAGCCCCGAGCCCGCATCGCCCGCCATCGCCTCGATCTCGGGGGTGACTTCGGTCACCGTGTCGAGACGGCGGGCGGCCGGGTCGGTGCCGGGCGGGGCCGTGTAGAGGCCGTCGATGTCGGACAGGAGCACGAGCTGGTCGGCGCCGACCGTGACGGCGATCTGGGCGGCGAGGCGATCGTTGTCGCCGAAGCGGATCTCGTCGGTGGCGATCGTGTCGTTCTCGTTGACGATCGGGATCGCGCCGTGGCCGAGCAGCGCCGTCAGCGTCGCGCGGGTGTTGAGGTAACGGCGGCGGTCGGTTGAATCCTCGAGCGTGACCAGCACCTGCGCGGTCGTGATCCCGTGGGGGGCGAGCGCGGCCTCGTAGGCGCGGGCGAGGCGGATCTGGCCGACCGCGGCCGCGGCCTGGCTCTGCTCGAGGGCGAGCGGGCCGGGGGCGAGGCCCAGCACGCCGCGCCCGAGCGCGATGGAGCCCGACGAGACGACGATCACGTCGGCGCCGCGGGCACGCGCACAGGCGAGATCGCGCGCCAGGGCGGCGAGCCAGTCTTCCCGCAGGGCGCCGGTCTCGCGGTCGACCAGCAGGGCAGAGCCGATCTTGACGACAAGTCGCCGCGCCGCACGCAGGTCGGGGCGTGTGACGGCCCCGGTGCCGCTCACGGCCGCCACGGCTCTGGCTCCGTCTCTTGGGGGGCGCGGGCGGCCTCGATCCGCGCGCGCAGCGCACGGAGCACCGCGGGCACGCCCTCGCCCGAGACGCCGGACATCTCGAGCACTGGGCCGCCGCACGCCGCCGCGAGGGCCTCGCGGGCCTCGGCGCGCGCCTCCGGCTCCAGCGCGTCGACCTTGTTGAGCACGGTCACCCGCGGCTTGTCGGCCAGAGCGCCGCCATATTCCACGAGCTCGCGGACGATCGTGCGCCAGTCTCGCGCCGGGTCGTCCGACGTGCCGTCGACGAGATGGAGCAGGACCGCGCAGCGCTCGACATGGCCGAGAAAGCGGTCGCCCAGCCCCCTGCCCTCGTGCGCGCCCTCGATCAGGCCGGGGATGTCGGCCACCACGAACTCGGCCCCGTCGATGCCGACGATACCGAGCCCCGGGTGCAGCGTGGTGAAGGGATAGTCGGCGATCTTGGGCCGCGCGTTGGACGTCGCGGCGAGAAAGGTCGACTTGCCCGCATTGGGCAGGCCCAGCAGGCCCGCATCTGCGATCAGCTTGAGCCGCAGCCAGAGCGTGCGCTCCACGCCCGGCTGGCCGGGGTTGGCGCGGCGGGGCGCCTGGTTGGTCGAGGTCTTGAAGCGCAGGTTGCCCCAGCCGCCATTGCCGCCCTGCGCAAGCACCACGCGCTGGCCCGCCTGCGTGAGATCCGCCACCACCGTCTCCTGGTCATCCTCGAGAATCTCGGTGCCGACGGGCACCTTGAGCACGATGTCGTCGCCGGAGGCGCCGGTGCGGCCCTTGCCCATGCCGCCCTGGCCGTTCCTGGCGAAGAAATGCTGCTGGTAGCGGAAGTCGATCAGGGTGTTCAGCCCCTCGACCGCCTCGGCCACCACATCGCCGCCCTTGCCGCCGTCGCCGCCGTCGGGGCCGCCGAACTCGACGAACTTCTCGCGGCGGAACGACACGGCGCCGTTCCCGCCGGAGCCGGACCGGATATGCACGCGCGCGAGATCGAGGAATTTCATGTCATGTCCTCCGGGCCGCCGCGGGGATAGGCGCGCGGACGGCCCGAATCAAGACGCGAGACGGGCGCGGCGCGTTCACTCGAGGCGCTTGAGATATGTCCAGGTGGCGACGGGCGCCCCCCGGGCCACCGACCATGCCTCGGCATCGCCGAGGTATTCGAAGCCCGCATTGGTCAGCACCCGCGCCGAGACCGGGTTGTCCTGGAACACCGAGGCGAAGATCGTGGCCGCCCCGTGCGGATTGGCGGCGAGCAGCGCGCCCACCGCTTCGGAGGCAAGGCCGGTATTCCACAACGCCGGCGCCACCCAGTAGCCGATCTCGGACTGCGCCTCGGCGCCCTCCATCCGCTCGAGCGCGATCACGCCGACCAGCTCGCCGAGGCCGGTGCGCGTGCCGTCCATCGCCCAGACATCCTCGCGCCGTTTCGGGCTCAGGGCGCGGTCGATACAGGCCTCGGCGGCGCCGGGGGGCAGCGGGTGCGGGATCGAGGTGGTCGAGCGCGCCACCCGCTCGTCGCCGGAATAGAGCTCCAGCAGGCCCGCGTCGGAGCGCTGCAGGGGCCGCAGCGTCAGCCGCTCGGCGGGGATGACCGGCTGGCCGGTGACGTGGTCGATCTGCATGGCGTCCTCCTTTCGAGGCGCGCGCTTCCCGAGAGGAAGCCATGAACCGCGACGGCGGCCGGAAAAGCGAAGGGGGATCGGCGGTATCGCCGATCCCCCTTGTCATTGTGTTGACCTGTCGGGTCGGCCCTTACTCGGCAGCCTCCGCTACCGGGGTGACGGAAATGAAGGTGCGGCCCTTGAGCCCCTTGCGGAACGTCACGTTGCCGTCGCGCAGCGCGAACAGCGTATGGTCCTTGCCCTGGCCCACGCCCTCGCCCGGCCACCACTTGTTGCCGCGCTGGCGCACGATGATGTTGCCGGCGATCACGTCTTCGCCGCCGTATTTCTTGACGCCGAGGCGCCGGCCCGCGGAATCGCGGCCGTTGCGCGAGGAGCCGCCTGCTTTCTTGTGTGCCATCGGTTCTTACTCCTTTTCGCCCTCGAGGCCCCGGGCCTCGTCGGCCCAGGCGGCGATCTTGCCCTTAAGACCGGTCTCGGCCTCCATATACGCGATCTCGGCCTCAGACCAAGAGGCGAGCTGATCGAAATGGAAGACGCCGGCCGCATTGAGGGCCTCGGCCGCCTTGGGGCCGAGCCCGCCGATCTTCTTCAGGTTGTCGGCCGTGCCGTCGCGCGGCTCGCCGAGCAGGTTGCCGGGCTTCGAGCCGGCGGCGGCGCCCGAGTCTGCGGACGGTGCGGCAGCGGACTCGGCCTTCGGTGCCTTGGCGGCAGCCTTCGGCGCCGGGGCGGCGGCGTCGCGCGGGACGGAGCCCGCGCCGATGGCGGCCTTCACGCCGGTGCTGCCGGCGCCCGATTCGAGGATCTCGGTGATCCGCAGGAGCGTCAGCTGCTGGCGGTGCCCCTTCTTGCGCGCCGACGAGTGCTTGCGGCGGCGGCGCACGTAGTGGATCAGCTTCTCGCCCTTGATCTGGTCGATCACCTCGGCCTGGACGCCCGCGCCCTCGACAAGGGGCGTGCCAACGGTCGCGCCGACCATCAGGACTTCGTTGAACTGGATCGTCTCGCCGGCATCGGCCGCCAGCTTCTCGACGCGCAGCACGTCGCCCGGCTGGACGCGATACTGCTTGCCACCGGTCTTCATGACCGCGAACATGGGCCTTGTCCTTCTTCTGCCGCGTCCCTCGGCCCCCCGTATCGGGGCGTTCGTGCGGGGCATTCCCCGCGCCTCGGACAGCGCGCCCCGGCCGGGGGCGTCATGGATGTTTCCCCCGCCACATGCGGGAGCGCGCCGTATGCGACCAAAGCGCCCCCCTGTCAAGGCGGCGTCGGCGCCTCGAGGCAGGAACAGCGCCGCCCCTGCCCACGTTCGCCGCACATGGACTGGACCCTCGCCCTCGCCGCCCTCGTCTCGACGCCCTGCCTCATCGGTGCGGGCGCGCTCGCGCTCTGGTCGGCGGGCCGCGCCCTGCCCGGGGGCCGGCGCGAAGGCATCGCCGTGCAGGCGACGCGCACCGAGGCGCCCCCGCAGGGGCGCACGGCCATGCCCAGCCCGTTCATGCTGCGCCTGCTGGCGGCGGTCCTGCTCGCGGCCGGGCTGTTGCCCTGGGCGCTGGCCGCGCCCCCCGACATCGGCCGCTGGCGCTTCGTCTTTCCGGCCTTCGGCACGGCCTTTCTCGTCGTCTTTCTCTGTCACGGCGCGGGTGCCTGGTCCATCCGGCAGGGAGAGGCATTCGCCCGCACCGACCGCCGCCTGCTCGCGCCGCTCTCGCTGGCCATGGCGGCCGGCTACGCCCTGCTGCTCGTCGCCTGGTTCGCCTGAACGACTGCGGGGGGCGCGGATCTTCGCCCGAGAATCCGGCCACTCCGCCCCGGCCTTCGTGCAAAGAAAGAGGGGGCACGCGGGCCCCCTGCCAGTTTCGCCGGTCCGGCTCGTCGTTGATACCGCTCGGAGTTTTCTGCCTGCGGCCCGACCGACGTCAGGGGCGAGCGCACCCGCCCCGGATCTCGCGCGGCCCAGAATTTTGATCAAAATTCTGGGGCTTGCGGCTGCTGTCTCAACTACACCCCGAGGTCGCGCCGCAGGTGTTGCACTTCATGCAGGTGCCGTTGCGCACCAGCGTGTAGTTGCCGCACTCGCCGCAGGGATCGCCCTCGTAGCCCTGCATGCGGGCCTTGGTGCGGGCATCGACCGAGGCCGTCACCGTGGTCTCGCTGTGCTCGGCGACCACCGCCTCGAAGGCGGCCGAGGGGTCGGCCGGGCCGGCGAGGGCCACCGCGCCGCCGCCGCCCTGCAGCACCACAAGCTCCTGCGGGACGCGGCCCCGCGTGAAGCCGGCCGAGGCCACCTTCTTGAGCACTTCGAAAGGGGAATGCCCCGCGCTCTCGGGCACTTCCGAGAAGTTCCTCTTGCCCTCCTCCTCGCCGCGGCCGAGCTCGTCGAAGGTCATCCCGTCGGGCTTGACGTGGGCGAGGTCGGTCCGGTCGAGGTAGGAGACGGCCAGTTCGCGGAAGATGTAGTCGAGGATCGAGGTGGCCGACTTGATCGAGTCGTTGCCCTGCACCATGCCGGCCGGCTCGAACCGGGTGAAGGTGAAGGCGTCGACGAATTCCTCGAGCGGAACCCCGTATTGCAGGCCCATGCTGACCGCGATGGCGAAGTTGTTCATCATCGCGCGGAAGCCGGCGCCCTCCTTGTGCATGTCGATGAAGATCTCGCCCAGCGTGCCGTCTTCGTACTCGCCGGTGCGCAGGTACACCTTGTGGCCGCCGACGATGGCCTTCTGCGTGTAGCCGCGCCGCCGCTCGGGCAGCTTGGAGCGATGCGCCTTGAGCACCTCCTTGACGACCACCTTCTCGACGATCTTCTGCGCGAGCACCTGCGCCTTTTCGGTCTGCGAGCCGGTGGCGAGGATTTCCTCGGCCTCCTCGTCGTCTTCGACGAGCGCGGCGGCGAGCGGCTGGCTCAGCTTGGAGCCGTCGCGGTAGAGCGCGTTGGCCTTCACGCCGAGCGACCAGGACAGTTCGTAGGCCTTCTGGCAATCCTCGATCGTGGCGTCGTTGGGCATGTTGATCGTCTTCGAGATCGCCCCCGAGATAAACGACTGCGCCGCCGCCATCATGTGGATGTGACTGTCGACGCTGAGGAATCTGCGCCCCTTCTTGCCGCAGGGATTGGCGCAGTCGAACACGGCGAGGTGCTCGGCCCGCAGGTGCGGCGCGCCCTCCAGGGTCATGGTTCCGCAGACGAAATCGTTCGCAGCCTCGATCTGGCCCCTGGTGAAGCCAAGGTGACCGAGCAGGTCGAAGGCGGGGTCGGCCAGCTTTTCGGCCGGGATGCCAAGCACTTCGGTGCAGAACTCGGTGCCGAGCGTCCACTGGTTGAAGACGAAGCGGATGTCGAACGCCGACGGCAGCGCCGCCTCGATCTTGCGGATCTCGGCCTCGGAAAAGCCGTGCCCGATCAGCGCGGTATGGTCGATGGCCGGCGCGCCGACGAGGGTGCCGCGGCCCACGGCATAGCCGATGATTTCCTCGATCTGGCCGGCGTCGTAGCCGAGCTTTTCCAGCGCGGCGGGCACCGAGCGGTTGATGATCTTGAAATAACCGCCGCCCGCCAGCTTCTTGAACTTCACCAGCGCGAAGTCGGGCTCGATGCCGGTCGTGTCGCAGTCCATCACGAGACCGATCGTGCCGGTGGGTGCGATCACGGTCGCCTGGGCGTTGCGGTAGCCGTTGCGCTCGCCGAGGCTCAGCGCCTCGTCCCATGCCGCACGGGCCAGTTCCGACAGCTTGCGGTCGGGCACGTTGGCATGGTCGAGCGGCACGGGCGGCACCGCAAGCCCCTCGTATCCCTGCGTTTCTCCATGCGCGGCGCGGCGATGGTTGCGGATGACCCGCAGCATGTGCGCCTCGTTGCGCTCGTAGGCGGGGAACGGGCCCACCTCGCCTGCGATCTCGGCCGAGGTGGCATAGGAGACCCCCGTCAGGATCGCCGTCAGCGCGCCGCACAGGGCGCGGCCCTCGGGACTATCGTAGCCGTAGCCGAGATTCATCAGCAGGCCGCCGATATTGGCGTAACCGAGACCGAGGGTGCGGTAGTCGTACGAGAGTTGCGCGATCTCCTTCGAGGGGAACTGCGCCATCAGCACGCTGATCTCGAGCGTCAGCGTCCAGAGCCGCGTGGCATGCACGTAGTCGTCGGCCTGGAACTCGCCTTCCTTGAGGAAGGTCAGCAGGTTGAGCGACGCAAGATTGCAGGCCGTGTCGTCGAGGAACATGTATTCCGAGCACGGATTGGAGCCGCGGATCTCGCCGTCGGCCGGGCAGGTGTGCCACGCGTTCACCGTGTCGTGGAACTGGATGCCCGGATCGGCGCAGGCCCAGGCGGCATGGCCGATCTGCTCCCACAGGTCGCGGGCCTTGACGGTCTTGGCCACCTTGCCGTCGGTGCGCCGGATCAGCTCCCAGTCGGCATCGTCGCGCACCGCCTGGAGGAAGGCGTCGGTCACACGCACCGAGTTGTTTGAATTCTGTCCCGAAACAGAGGCATAGGCCTCGCTGTCCCAATCGGTATCGTAGGTGGGGAACTCGATCGAGGTGTAGCCCTGCCGGGCGTAGTCGAGCACGCGCTTGACGTAGGTCTCGGGGATCGCGGCCTTCTTCGCCTCGCGCACCGCCTCCTTCAGGCCGGCGTTCTGCCGGGGGTCGGTCGCGGCGTCGAGGTCGCCATCCCACGACCGGATCGCGGCGAAGATGGCGTTGAGCTTTTGCTCATGCATCTTCGAGCCGGCGACGAGGCTCGCAACCTTCTGTTCCTCCACGACTTTCCAGTTGATGAAGGCCTCGATGTCGGGGTGGTCGGCATCCGCGATCACCATCTTGGCCGCCCGCCGCGTGGTGCCGCCCGACTTGATCGCTCCCGCCGCGCGGTCGCCGATCTTGAGGAAGCCCATGAGACCGCTCGACTTTCCGCCGCCCGAGAGCGCCTCACCCTCGGCCCTGAGCGAGGAGAAGTTGGTGCCGGTGCCCGAGCCGTACTTGAACAGGCGCGCCTCGCGCACCCAGAGATCCATGATGCCGCCCTCGTTCACGAGGTCGTCCTGCACCGACTGGATGAAGCAGGCGTGTGGCTGCGGATGCTCGTACGCGCTGGTCGCCTTGGTCAGTTCGCCCGTCCTGTGATCGACGTAAAAGTGGCCCTGACTCGGCCCGTCGATCCCGTAGGCCCAGTGCAGACCGGTGTTGAACCACTGGGGCGAGTTCGGCGCGGCACGCTGGGTGGCCAGCATGTGGCGCATCTCGTCGTAGTAGGCGCGGGCGTCGGCCTCGGTGGTGAAGTATCCGCCCTTCCAGCCCCAGTAGGCCCAGGCGCCGGCCAGACGGTCGAACACCTGCCGTGACGAGGTTTCGCCGCCATAGCGCTGATCTTCGGGCAGTTTCGCGAGCGCCTTGTCGTCGGCCACCGAGCGCCACAGGAAGGCGGGCACGCCCTTTTCCTTGACCTTCTTCAGCCGCGCCGGAACGCCCGCCTTGCGGAAATACTTCTGCGCGATGACGTCGCTGGCCACCTGGCTCCACGCCTGGGGCACGTCGATCCCCTCGAGGCGGAAGACCACCGTGCCGTCGGGGTTGCGGATCTCGGAGGTCGTGCTGGTGAAGCCGATCCCTTCGTAGGCGTCGGCCCCTTCGGTGGTGAACCTGCGTTCGATCTTCATCGTCGTGCCCCTCTCCTGGCGGCCCTGCCTGCCGCCCCGCGTTGCTCTTTCGGCAGCGGCACCCCCGGCCTCGTGGCCGGACGCACCACCCCAGAGCCCGGACTCTCGCGGCCCGGTGCCCGCGCCGACGGCGCTCCTCGTGGTCTCTGCCCTATCTCGTGCGGAGGTGACTATATGTGGTGTCGGTCGCCCCGCCCGACACAAGCTGGCGTATGAGACGGCCAGGGGTCAACAGGTTTTTCCGCTAATCCACAGCATCTTTGAGCTTGTCCCCAGACCATCCACAACATGATGTGATTCTCGGGGGAAAACCGGCGGGGAAAACGCCGACCGCACAAGGCGTTTTCCGCAGATCCTAGGACAGCGCTCTAGCCCGAGGCGCGGGGGGCGGCTGTTGCGCCCCGGCCAGCGTTCAACCGAGTCGGGCGAGCAAGGCGCGCGAGGGGGCGCCCGTCTCGGGCAGGCCGTTGGCGCGCTGGTAGGCGCGGATCGCGCCCTCGGTCTGGGGCCCGAGCACACCGTCGGCGGTGCCCGCGTCGAAGCCGGCCCGCGTGAGGCCGCGTTGCAGCGCCTTGCGGTCGTCGATGGTCAGCCCGTAGCGGTCGGGCGGGAAGCTGGCCGTGATCGGCCCGGCGCCCGCGATCCTGTCCGACAGATGGCCGATGCCGAGCGCATAAGTCTCGGCATTGTTGTAGCGCAGGATCACCGAGAAGTTGCGGAACACCATGAAGGCCGGCCCCGAAGCCCCTGACGGCACGAGGATCGAGGCCGGCCCGCCCTCGGGCAGCGTGCCGCCCCGGGCAGGCGTCACGCCGGCCGCGCGCCACGCGGCCACGCTGCGCGTCGCGCTCCGCCCGAACGGCCCCGAAAAGCCCGCGGGCAGGCGCACCTCGAGGCCCCAGGGCTGGCCGCGACGCCAGCCGGATTCGGCGAGGTAGGCCGCGGCCGAGGCGAGCGCGTCGGTCGGGTCGTCGCTCCAGATGTCGCGGCGGCCGTCGCCGGTGAAGTCGACCGCGTAGGCGAGATACGAGGTGGGGATGAACTGGGTGTGCCCCATCGCGCCGGCCCAGCTGCCGACCATGCGGGCCGGCGTGGTGTCGCCCGATTGCAGGATGCGCAGCGCGGCCGTCAGCTGGCTCTCGAAGAACTGGCCGCGCCGCCCGTCAAAGGCCAGCGTCGAGGTGGCCGAGACCACGGGAATGTCGCCGCGCCGCTCTCCGTAGAAGCTCTCGAGCCCCCAGATGGCGGCGACCACCTCGGGGGGCACCCCGTAGGCCTGCTCGATGCGCGACAACGTGCCCGCCCGCGCGCGAGCATTGGCGCGCCCCTTCGAGATCCGCTCGTCGGAGGCGGCGATGGCGAGGTAATCCTCGAAGGTGCGGGTGAACTCGGTCTGGTTCCGGTCGCGCTCGATCACGCCGGGCAGGTAGCCCGCCTCGCGGAAGGCGGCGTCGATCACCGCGGGCGACAGGCCCCGCCCCCGCGCCCGCGCCTTGTAGCCCTCGACCCAGGCCGACCAGCCGTCGTTCGGCACCGCCCGCATCGACGGGGCGCGCGAGCGGGTCGGCGCTGTCGAGACGCAACCGGTGAGGGTGGCGGCGGCGAGTCCGCCGAGCGCCGCGCGCCGGGTGATGGTCATGTCGGGGTGCCTCCGCCCTGCCCTGTCCTTCGGGCCGACATGGCCACGAAACGAGAAGGCGAGGCAAGCCTCGCGGCAGCCTCGCCCGTCACTGGACCCACGCGGCGCGGGTATCTGTCAGGCGGCCCTGCGCCGGGCCCGCCAGGCGACCGCCCCGACACCGGCGACGAGGAACCACGCGGAGGCGGGAAGAGGCACTGCAGAAATGGTGAACATTGCCGTCCCGTTAGTGGGCTCCGACGATTCGTAAAACCCGAGAACCCAGTTCCCGCCTGGCACGAAAAGCGGTTCGGAGCCATCGATGGCGCTGAACACTGGACTGCCGGGATTTGGGTTGAGATTACTTCCATTGTCGACGAACGTGGACGTGGCCCCGGCGATGCCGCCGGTAAAGCCCGGCGCCGTTCCGTTGGCCACGGACGTCACTACCAGCTCCGTATCACCGGGTTGAAACCCTGGGGTCAATTCGCCTTTGAAGAGCACGAACGCGCTCGTCCCGCTGGTCGGAGTGTATGCATCGAAGGTGAGTTCGGCCGCTCCCGGCAGGCTGAACTCGATCGCCCCGTACGCCCCGCCACTGGAAGCCCCCGACCACGTGAACGAGATCGAAGTGCCGTTAATGCCCTGGTCTTCGAGACCGCCATCGACGAACCCTCCGGCGGAGATCGTCATGTTGTCGCTCTGTTCGGTCGCTTTCACCGTCACAGCCTGGGCCGCCCCCGCAACCAGGGTAAGCGCCGCCGCTGCGGATATGACAAGACTCTTCATGTAAATCACCATGACCCGCGTTGAGTTAACGGAGGGATAACTTGATTCTGGGCGTCAGGCAAGCACTGCGCGCCGCGCGGGGCCCCATGTTGTCATCCTGCCTCGGTGCGGCCCCGCCGATCGGCGCGCAAATTGGCATAAAGCACATGATTGCGCCATCTTCCGGCGATCTGGAGGTAGGACTGGGCCACGCCCTCGTACTTGAAGCCGGTCTTCTCCAGCACCCCGCGCGAGGCGGCGTTCTCGGGCAGGCAGGCGGCCTGGATGCGGCTAAGGTCGAGCCGGGTGAAGGCGTGGTGCACCGTCGCCGCGATGGCCTCGCGCATGTAGCCCTGCCGGGCGAAGGGCGCGCCGACCCAGTAGCCCAGCGTGCCGTCCTGCGCGGGGCCGCGGCGGATGTTGTCGAGCGTGATCGCCCCGAGCAGCACCTCGTCGTCGGCCCTGAGCAGGAACAGCGGCAGCGCGCTGCCCTGCGCGACCGCCCGGTTGGCCCAGTAGACGCGGTTGGCGAAGGCCTTGCGGCTCAGGTGATCGGGCGCCCAGGCGGGCTCCCACGGCTTGAGGAAGCTCTCGGAATCGCGGCGCAGCGCCGTCCATGCGCGGAAATCGGCGTGCACGGGCGGGCGCAGCACCATGCGCTCGGTCGCGATCCGCACCCGCCGGCGCCCGACGAGGCGCATCACGCGGCGAGCCTGTCCTGCAACTCCGCAAGCGCGGGCGCGCGGTCGGCCGGGCCGTAGAGGGCGAGGGCCGCCTGCCCCTGCCCCGCGAGGCGCCCTGCATAGTCGGCGAGCGTGGCGCGGTCGACCGCCTCGATCCGCGCCACCGTCTCGTCGAGGCCCGGCACCCGGCCGTAGATGGCGAGCAGGCGGGCGAGCCGCTCGGCCCGGGCCGAGGGCGATTCGAGGCCCATGAGCAGCCCCGCCTTCATCTGTGCGCGGGCGCGGGCGACCTCCTGCGCGGTGACGTCGGTCGTCACGCGGCGCAGCTCGTCGATCGTCAGGCGGGCGAGATCGCCGATATCCTCGGCGCCGGTGCCCGCATAGACCGTCAGCATGCCGGTATCGACGTAAGGACCGGCCGAGGCGAAGACGGTGTAGCACAGCCCCCGCTTCTCGCGGATCTCCTGGAACAGGCGGCTCGACATTCCGCCGCCCAGCAGCGTGGCATGCACCTGGCTGGTATAGAGATCGCCCGAGGCATAGCCCGGCGCCTCGAGCGCAAGGGCGAAATGCACCTGTTCGAGCGGCTTGCTCACCCGCTTTTCCGAGCCGGAGAACCGGGCGCTCTCGGTCTGCGGCACGGGGCGCGCGGGGAGGTGGCCGAAGAGCCGCTCGGCCTGGGCCACGATGGCGTCGTGGTCGACCGCGCCGGCGGCCGACAGCACAAGCCGCCCGGGCGCGTAATGCTCGGCCACGAAGCGCGCCAGATCGGCGCGGGTGAAGCCCGCGACCCGCTCGGCCGGCCCGAGGATCGTGCGCCCCAGCGCCTGGCCGGGATAGGCGGCCTCCTGCAGCCAGTCGAAGATGATGTCGTCGGGCGTGTCGAGCGCCTGCCCGATCTCCTGCAGGATCACGCCGCGCTCGACCTCGATCTCGCTCTCGGCGAAGGCCGGCTCGAGCACGATGTCGGCGATCACGTCGAGGGCCAGCGGCACGTCGGCGCCCAGCACCCGGGCGTAGTAGGCGGTCGTCTCGCGGCTGGTATAGGCGTTGATGTAGCCGCCCACGTCCTCGATCTCTTCGGCGATCTTAAGTGCCGAGCGCCGCGCGGTGCCCTTGAAGGCCATGTGCTCGAGGAAATGGGCGACGCCGTTCTGCTCGGCGCGCTCGTGGCGGCCGCCCGCGTCGACCCACAGGCCCACCGCCGCGCTCTCGCAGCCCGGCATCCGCTCGCTGACGACGCGCAGGCCGTTCGGCAATTCGTGCAGATTGACGCTCACGCGGCGCGCCTCTTGCTGATGAGGGTCTCGATGGCGGCGAGGTCGTCGGCGACCCGCGTCACCCGTTCGGGCCTGTCGTACAGGTCGGCCATGCGATTGGGAAGGGGCGGCCGAATGCCTGTCGCGGCCTCGACCGCGTCGGGGAACTTTGCGGGGTGGGCCGTGGCGAGGGTGACCATGGGCGTCGCGCCCAGGTGCCGCTCGGCCACGGCGACGCCGCAGGCGGTGTGCGGGCAGAGCAGCTCGCCGGTCTCGGCGTGCAGGCGCCGGATGGTCTGCGCCACCTCGTCCTCGCCCGCGCGGCCCGAGCCGTAGATCTCGCGCAGATGCTCCAGCGCCCCCTGCGAAATAGCAAAGCCCCCCTGCCCCTTCAGTTCGTCCATCAGCTGCGCCACGGCCGCGCCGTCGCGGCCGTAGGCGTCGAACAGCGCGCGCTCGAAGTTCGACGACACCTGGATGTCCATCGAGGGCGAGGAGGTCGGCACCACCTCCGCCCGCGTGTAGCGGCCAGTCTGAAGCGCGCGGTGCAGGATGTCGTTGGTATTGGTGGCGATCACAAGCCGCTCGATCGGCAGGCCCATGCGGCGGGCGATGTGGCCGGCGAAGATGTCGCCGAAATTGCCCGTGGGCACGGTGAACGACACGGGGCGGTGCGGGGCGCCGAGCGCGACCCCGGCGGCGAAGTAGTAGACGACCTGCGCCAGCACGCGCGCCCAGTTGATCGAGTTGATGGCCGTCAGCCCGACCGCGTCGCGGAAGGCGAAATCGTTGAACATGTCCTTCACGCGCGCCTGCGCCGCGTCGAAATCGCCCGCGAGCGCGAGGGCGTGCACGTTTTCCTCGATCGGCGTGGTCATCTGGCGGCGCTGCACCTCCGAGACGCGGCCGTCGGGGAAGAGGATGAACACGTCCGTTCCCGCGACGCCGCGGAACGCCTCGATGGCGGCGCTGCCGGTGTCGCCCGAGGTGGCGCCGACGATGGTCAGCCGCGTGCCGCGCCGCGCCAGCACCGCCTCGAAGAGCTGGCCGATGAGCTGCATTGCGAAGTCCTTGAACGCCAGCGTCGGCCCGTGGAACAGCTCGAGCAGGAAGTGGCCGGGCGCGAGCTGCTTCAAGGGCGCGCGGGCCGGGTGGGCGATCTGCGCGTAGGCGCGGGCGATCAGGTCGCCGAACTCGGCCTCGGTGAAGGCGCCGCCGAGATAGGGCCACATGACCCGGTGCGCGACCTCCTCGTAGGGCAGCCCCGCCAGCGCCGCGATGTGCCCGGGCTGCAGTTGCGGGATATGGTCGGGCACGTAGAGGCCGCCGTCGCGGGCCAGCCCCGCCAGCATCGCCTCCTCGAAGCCGAGCACCGGCGCCTGTCCGCGGGTGGAGATGTAGTGCATGACTCTGGCCTCGACCGTGGCGCCCTCGGCCCGGCGGCCGCGCGGCTGGCGCGGGCGGGAGCCTCCGGCGGGGATATTTTCAGGCAAGAAGAAGAGGCGCGGGCGCTCAGGCGACGGGCCTCTCCGTTCCGGCGCGGGCGGTCTTACGCCGGATGAAGAGGGCTGTCATCCCCAACCAGACGGCGGCGAGGCCGAACCACTGGACGGCGTAGCCGAGATGGTTGTTGGGGATACCCCCGGTTCCGACGGGCATGGGCCGGATGGTCTGCTGCGGCGGCTCGGTGGCACGGGCGACGACGAGCACCGGCTCGGTGTCGAGCGCCCCGGCCATGCGGCCCACGTCGCGGGCGAACCACCAGTTGCCGGCCACGTCGTCGTCGGGCGTGAAGCGGTCGCGCTCGTCGGGCCAGTGGAGGTTGCCTGTGACCGTCAGCGCCCGGGGTGGGCGCTCTGCCTCCTTCGCCTCGTCGGGCACGAAGCCGCGGTCGAGCAGGAGGCGGCGGCCCGCATCGGTCTCGAAGGCGGCGACGATGCGGAAGCCGGCGCCCAGCGTCTTGTCGCTGACCAGCACGTGCAGTTCGCGCGCGCCCGTCGTGCCGGTGACACGGACGGGCAGGTAGCGGTCGTCCTCGGGGTCGGGGTCGGGCGGCACCGCCACGGGGGCGGCGCCGATGCGCGCCTCGATTTCGGCGAGCATGCCCTCCTTCCACTCCAGCCGCTGGAGCTGCCAGACGCCGAGCGCCGCCAGCACCGCCGCCCCTCCGAGGCCTGCGATCAGGGCAAAGAGATGGCGCCGCATCGATCCCTCCAGACCGGAGAGGGGCGCGCCCGCGCACGCCCCCCGGCTTCTTTCTGTTCAAAATACGCATCGACGCGCCGGCCCGGGCCCGCTCCGCCGCCGGTGCGGAGAGACCTCAGAGCGCCCAGAGATAGACGGCGAAGAACAGGAACAGCCAGACCACGTCGACGAAGTGCCAGTACCACGCGGCCGCCTCGAAGCCCACGTGGTTGTCGGCGGTGAAATGGCCCGCCTTCACCCTGAGCCAGCAGACGAACAGGAAGATCGTGCCGATGATCACGTGCAGGCCGTGGAAGCCGGTGGCCATGAAGAAGTTCGAGAAGAACTTGTCCTCGCCGAAAACCCAGTCCTGGTCGACCAGCAGGTAACGGTACTCGTAGGCCTGGAAGCCGGTGAACATGATCCCCAGCAGCACCGCCGCGAGCAGGCCCCACTCGACCTCCTTGCGGTCGCCGTGATGCACCAGCGCGTGGTGCGCCCACGTCACCGCGCAGCCCGAGAGAAGCAGGATGACGGTGTTCATCAGCGGCAGCTCGAACGCGTTGGGCGCGTAGAAATCGGGGGGGACGTATTCGGACCCCACGTATTCGTTCATCGGGTAGAGGGCGTGCTTGAAGAACGACCAGAACCACGCCGCGAAGAACATCACCTCGGAGATGATGAACAGGATGAAGCCGTAGCGCAGGCCGAGCTGCACGACCGGCGTGTGGTCACCCTCGGCGTTCTCGGCGATCGTGTCGGACCACCAGGCGAACATCGTGTAGAGGATCGCCGCGAGACCGATCAGGAAGAGCCAGGGGCCCGCGTCGTTCATCCACAGCACGGCGCCGAACAGCATGACGAAGGCGCCCACCGACGCCACGAAGGGCCAGATGGAGGGCTGCAGGATGTGGTAGTCGTGGTTCTTCTCGTGTGCCATGCGTGGCTCCCTCGTGATCCCCGTGCGCCCGCTCAGTCGAGCGACAGGGCGGCCTGCTCTTCTTGCTCGGGCAGGTCCATTTCGTAGAACGTGTAGCTGAGCGTGATCACCGAGACGTGCCGCGCGTCGCGGTCGTCGACGATCTCGGGATCGACGAAGAAGGTGACGGGCATCTCGACGCGCTCGCCCGGTTGCAGAACCTGCTCCTCGAAGCAGAAGCAGGCGATCTTGGCGAAGTAGCCGCCGGCGGTGAAGGGCGAGACGTTGTAGGAGGCGGTGCCGGCGATGGGCCGGTCGGTGGGGTTGTAGGCCTCGTAGAAGGCCAGCGCGGTCTCGCCGATGCGCACCTCCATCTCGCGCTGCATCGGGCGGAACTCCCACGGCATGCCGCGGTCGAGGCCCGCGTCGAAGCGCACCTTGATGGTCTCGTCGAGCACCGTGTCGCTGTCGCCGGCCGCGACCGCGGTGGTGCCCCCGTAGCCGGTGACGCGGCAGAACCAGTCGTAGAGCGGCACCGAGGCCCAGGCCATCGCCCCCATGAAGACCACGACCGAGACGGTCTGCGCGAGCGTCTTCTGCTTGCCTTCGAGGTTGCGGAAGATCATTGGCCGACGCCCTCCTGAGCGGGCAGCATCTCGGGGCGCAGCACGTGGTCGAAGCCCTGGATGCCCCCGGTCTGCTGCACCTTGACGACCGACAGGCCGAACACGATGGCGGCGAAGGCCGCCAGCAGCACCGCCACGCCGACATTCCGGCCGCGGCGGCGGTCGTGCAGTTCGTGGGTTGCGCGGATGGTCATGTCCAGCCTCCCCAGATGCCGAAGGATCTCAGCGTCGCATCCGCCAGGAGCGCGCCGAAGTGAAGGAAGAGATAGGTGAGCGACAGGCGGAACACACGCTTTTCCGTTGCATAGCTGTCGGCCTCGGCGTCGGCGGTGGTGCGCCGCTGGATCGCCCACGCCCCCCGCAGGAACAGCGCGTTGCAGGCGAGCGCCGTGGCGAGGTAGACCGGCCCGCCGATCGAGGTGAAGGCTATGCCGAGGGCCAGCGCGGCCAGCGCGACGGTGTAGGCCAGGATGTGGCGGCGCGTCGCGTCGTGGCCGTGGGTGACCGTCAGCATGGGCACGCCCGCCTTGGAATAGTCGTCCTTCATGAAGAGGGCGAGCGCCCAGAAATGCGGCGGCGTCCACATGAAGATCAGGGCGAACATCAGGACAGCCTCCAGGCTGACCGAGCCCGTCGCCGCGACCCAGCCGATCATCGGCGGGAAGGCGCCGGCCGCGCCCCCGATCACGATGTTCTGGGGGGTCGAGCGCTTGAGCCACATCGAGTAGATCACGGCGTAGAAGAAGATCGTGAAGGCCAGCAGCGCCGCCGCCGCGAGGTTGGCAGCGAGCGCGAGCATCATCACCGACAACAGCGACAGGCCGAGGCCGAGCGCCAGCGCCTCGCCCGGGGCGACGCGGCCCGCGGGCACGGGGCGCTTCGCGGTGCGGCGCATCACCTCGTCGATGTCGGCGTCCCACCACATGTTGAGCGCGCCCGAGGCGCCGGCGCCGACGGCGATGAACAGGATCGCGGTGAACACGAGGAAGGGGTGGGTCGGCACCGGCGCCACCAGCATCCCCACCAGGGCGGTAAAGACGACGAGCGACATCACCCGCGGCTTGAGCAGGTCGACATAGTCGCGGAACGTGGGCTCTGCCTCGCGGGGGAGGCTCCGGTGAAGGCTGACGTCGGTCATCTCGGCTCGCGTCTGTGCTCGCTCTGGCGGCCGGGCGGCCGCATCGTCCATTCGGCGGGGCGGGCGGCGGGCAACCCGGCTGTCGTGCCCCGTCCCCCGGCCGGACGCCGGGCTGCTGCGCCGGCGCGCGGGATCACTCGGCCGCGGCCACGTCGACCTCGCGTGGCGTGCCTGCATAGACCTCGATGGCGCTGTCGAGCCAGGCCTCGTATTCCTCCTGCGACACCGCCTTGACCGTGATCGGCATGTAGGCATGCGCGATGCCGCAGAGCTCGGAGCACTGGCCGAAATACACCCCCGGCTCGTCGACGGTGAACCACAGCTCGGCGAGGCGGCCCGGCACCCCGTCCTGCTTCACGCCGAAGGCGGGCACCGTCCAGGAATGGATCACGTCCGACGCGGTGACCTGCACGACGATCGTCTGGCCCACCGGCACGACCATGGCGGTATCGGTGGCCAGCAGGAAGTGCTCGCGCGCATAGCCCGCCTCCTGCAGCTGCGCCTCGACCTCCGGCGTCAGACGGTTGTCGCCGCCCGTGGCCGGAGAGCCGATCATGTAGCTGTCGAAGCTAAACTCGTGGTCGGGGTATTCGTAGTTCCACGCCCACTGGAAGCCCGTCGCCTTGATGGTGACGTCGGCCTCGGGGATCACCTGCTGCTTGAACAGCACCGGCAGCGAGAACGCCCCGATGAAGACGAGGATCATCACCGGCCCGAGCGTCCACGCCACCTCGAGCGGCGAGTTGTGGGTGAAGGTGCCGGGCTCGGGGTTGCTGCGCGAATTGTAGCGCAGGATCACGTAGGCCAGCAGCGCCAGAACCAGCAGCGTGATCGCGGTGATGATGACCAGCAGCATCCCGTCGAGCCAGTGCAGGTCGCGCGCCAGCTCGGTCGCGGCGGGCTGGAAGCCGAGCGCGCCCTGCTCTGGCACGCCGATGATCGGCAGGTCGCGTGGCTCGACGAGCTCCTGCGCCCCGGCAGAGAGGGGAAGTGCGGCGAAGAGGGCGGCGCCGAGGGGCGCGCGCGCCGTCATGGCTGGTCGCATATGTGTCGTCCCGTTCGCTGTGGCGCGTGGGCCGCTCGGCCCGCCCCCGCTCCTGCACGGGGGCCACGGCATGCCGTGGTGCGCTGTTTGCCGGCGACAAAGCATAGCCGGACATGGCGCACAAGCACGGCCGACGCGGCAAAGAGACACAACATGTCGCATGGCGGGCGTGCCGGAGCGCCAGCGGGGCCGTCCCTGCCGCTCCGCGATGCCCGGCATGGATGATGCGGCCGGATGCGTATGGGATGCGGAAACACGCCGGGAGCACCGGCGCCGCCACCCGCGCGACGCTAGTGGCCCGTCCTGCCTGCTTCTTTCTGTTCCAAATACGCAAAGGCGCGACGGGGGGCCGGGCGCGGGGCCGGGACGGGGAACGGGCGGCGGCCCGGCGCGGCCGCGCCACCTGCGCGCCGTGTTGCGCGGCAGGCCGGGCGGGCCATATGACAGGGAGCCGCCACTCCCCGCCCCTGACCCGAAAGGCCCGCCCCATGTCGGATTTCCGCCCCTTCGAGACCCGCGTGACCGAGGAAGACGCCCGCGCCGCCCTGCGCGCGGCGACCGAGGGCGCCGACGACGGCGAGCTGTTCCTCGAGCGGCGCCGCTCCGAGGTGCTGTCGTTCGACGACGGCCGCCTGCGCACGGCGAGCTTCGATGCGGCCGAGGGCTTCGGCCTGCGCGCCGTCAGGGGCGAGACGGCCGGCTACGCCCATTCGACCGAGATCAGCGCTCAGGCGATCGCCCGCGCGGCCGAGACGGCGCGGCTCGCCGTGGGCGACGGCGGCGGCACGCTGGCAGAGGCGCCGCGGGCGACCAACCGGCGCCTCTACGACGACGCCGACCCGATCGGCGCGGCCGCCTTCGCCGCAAAGGTCGACTGCCTGCGCGAGATCGACGCTTTCGCCCGCGGGCTCGACCCGCGCGTCGTGCAGGTGAGCGCGACCCTCGCCGCGAGCCACCAGGAGGTCGCGATCCTGCGCCCCGACGGCCATCTCGTGCAGGATGTCCGGCCGATGACGCGCCTGAACGTCTCGGTCATAGCCGAGGAGGGCGGCCGGCGCGAGCAGGGCGGCACAGGCGGCGGCGGGCGCACGGCGCTGGCGCTCCTGCTGGACCGGCCCCGCTGGGAGGGGATGGTGCGCGAGGCCCTGCGCATCGCGCTCGTCAACCTCGGCGCCGAGGCCGCCCCTGCCGGCGTGATGGACGTCGTGCTGGGCCCCGGCTGGCCGGGCATCCTGCTGCACGAGGCGATCGGGCACGGGCTCGAGGGCGATTTCAACCGCAAGAAGCACTCTGCCTTTGCCGGCCTCATGGGGCAACAGGTGGCGGCCCGCGGCGTCACCGTGCTCGACGACGGCACGCTGCCCGGGCGGCGCGGCTCGATCACCGTCGACGACGAGGGCACGCCCTCGGGCCGCAACGTGCTGATCGAGGACGGCGTTCTGACGGGCTACATGCAGGACCGGCAGAATGCCCGCCTGATGGGGGTGGAGGCCACCGGCAACGGGCGCCGGCAGAGCTACGCGCACCCGCCCATGCCGCGGATGACCAACACCTACATGCTGGCCGGTCCGCACGACCCGAAGGATATCGTGGCCGGCCTCGAGGACGGGATCTACGCCGTGGGCTTCGGCGGCGGGCAGGTCGACATCACCAACGGCAAGTTCGTGTTTTCCTGCACCGAAGCGTATCGCGTGAAGAACGGCGTCGTCGGTGCGCCGGTCAAGGGGGCCACCCTGATCGGCGACGGCGCGACGGCGCTGCGCCATGTCGAGGCGGTGGGCGACGACCTCGAGCTCGACCCCGGCATCGGCAATTGCGGAAAGGCCGGCCAGTGGGTGCCGGTCTGCGTGGGACAGCCGACGCTCAGGATCGGCGGGCTGACGGTGGGCGGCGCAGAGGCCTGAGCGAGCCGGGTTCTACGAGCGAAAGAATCGCGGGATTTCCGGAGGTTGCGCGAATTGTCGGAAAATTTCGCCGCAGCCTGGGTCCCGTTTACCAGTGGTTAACCGGTTCACCATAGAACAGGAGGTGCAAGAGACGGAGCGGCGGCAGGTTGGATTTGTTTTCTTCCCCACCCCCCCTCGCACCACCCACCTCGGAAGGAAATGAGCTGTCGTGGCTTCGTCTCTTGCGCTCCCGCCGGGTGGGCCCCGCGACATTCCGCAGACTGATCGCCGAGGCTGAGGGGTCGGCCACCGACGCCCTCGCCGAATTGCCGAAGGTCGCGGCCGCCGCAGGGGTCGACGACTACACCCCCTGCCCCCCGGCACAGGCCCGTGCCGAGCTCGAGGCCGGCCGCCGCGCCGGCGCCGTGCCGCTCTTTCTCGACCATCCCGCCTTTCCCCCGATGCTGCGCGACCAGGTCGACGCGCCTCCGCTCCTCTGGGCGCGGGGCGAACTGTCGCTGCTGGCCCGGCCCGCGATCGGCCTTGTCGGCGCGCGCAACGCCTCGTCGCTCGGCCTGCGGATGGCGCGCAGCCTCGCCCGCGGCCTCGGCGCGGCGGGTCTCGTCACCGTTTCGGGCCTCGCCCGCGGCATCGACGCAGCCGCCCACGAAGCCAGTCTCGACACCGGCACGATCGCCGTGCTGGCGGGCGGGGTCGACGTGCCGTACCCGCCAGAGAACGAGGGCCTGATGCGTCGCATCGCCGAGGCGGGCCTCGTCGTCTCCGAGATGCCGCCGGGCCTGCGCCCGCAGGCCCGCCACTTCCCCCGCCGCAACCGCATCATCGCCGCGCTCGGCCGCGCGCTGGTGGTCGTCGAGGCGGCGGCCCGCTCGGGCAGCCTGATCACCGCGCGCGACGCGGCCGATCTGGGGCGCGAGGTGCTCGCCGTGCCCGGTCACCCGTTCGACGCGCGCGCCGCCGGGTGCAACATGCTGATCCGGGACGGCGCGGCGCTCGTGCGCGGGCCCGACGACGTGCGCGCCGCCCTTGGCCCCGCGATCCCGGCCGAGGCGGCAGCGGCGGCGGCGCCCGCTGTCGAGGCCGCTCGCCCCGAGGCGGCGCCAACGGCACAGATGCCGCGCCCGCCAATCAACGCCCCGGCGATCCCGACGGGCCCGGACACCGCCCGCCACCGGGGCGCGCCACCGCTCGCACGCGCGGCCGATGCATCGCGCACACCGCCCGGGCGCCCCCCCGCGGCACGCGCCCGCTCCGGCCAGCCGGACGGCCCGACGCGCGCTTCCCTGCCGAGGGGCGCAGCGCGCGCCGCGATTCTCGAGCGTCTCGGCGCCTCACCGGTCGACGAGGATTCGCTGTTGCGCGACAGCGGCCTCGCGCGCCCCTCCTTCGCCGCCACCCTCACCGAACTCGAGATGGACGGGTTGGTGCGCCGCGCCCCGGGCGGGCTGCTCTCGCGCGGCTGAGCCGGGCGGAGCGGCCCCCGGGGCAAGCCCTATCTCGTGACGCCGGCGCGCGCGGGTCGGAGAGCGGCGCCCCCTGCCCCACCGCCGCCTCGCCCGTGCCGTGGCGGGGCGGATTGACAAGGCGCGGCGCCCCCCCACATGGTCGCGGGCCGCCACGCAACGCCCGCCGGAAAAGGATTCGCATGCCCGTCGTTGTCGTCGAGTCGCCCGCCAAGGCGAAGAAAATAAACGATTATCTCGGCGACGACTACACCGTTCTCGCCTCCTACGGCCATGTCCGCGACCTGCCCTCGAAGGACGGCTCGGTCGACCCCGACCACGATTTCGAGATGCAGTGGGAGGTGGCGAACGACAGCAAGCAGCATGTCCGGGCCATCGCCGAGGCGCTCAAGACCGACGGCGAGCTCATCCTCGCGACAGACCCCGACCGCGAGGGCGAGGCGATCAGCTGGCACCTGACCGAGGCGCTCGCAAAACGCCGCGCGATCAAGAAGGACACGCCCGTCAGCCGCGTCGTCTTCAACGCCATCACCAGGCAGGCGGTGACGGAGGCGATGCAGAACCCCCGCGACGTCGACATGGAGCTGGTCGAGGCCTATCTCGCCCGCCGCGCGCTCGACTACCTCGTGGGCTTCAGCCTCTCGCCCATCCTCTGGCGCAAGCTGCCCGGCGCCAAGAGCGCGGGGCGCGTGCAGTCGGTCTGCCTGCGGCTCATCGTCGAGCGCGAGATGGAGATCGAGGCCTTCCGCCCGCGCGAATACTGGTCGGTCAAGGCGATGCTCGACACGCCGCGCGGCCAGGCGCTCGAGGCTCGGCTGGTGACGCTGGGGGGGCGGAAGCTCGACCGGTTCGACCTGGCCACTGCCACCGATGCCGAGCTCGCGGTGCAGGCGGTTTCGTCGCGGGCTCTGTCGGTCACCAGCGTCGAGGCCAAGCCCGCCACGCGCAACCCCGCCGCCCCCTTCATGACCTCGACGCTCCAGCAGGAGGCGAGCCGCAAGTTCGGCCTCGGCGCCAAGGCGACGATGGCCGCCGCCCAGCGGCTCTACGAGGCGGGCCTGATCACCTACATGCGGACCGACGGCATCGACATGGCGCCCGAGGCGGTGCATGGCGCGCGCGACGCGATCAAGGAGTTCTACGGGGGCGACTATGTGCCCAAGAGCCCCCGCATGTACAAGAACAAGGCCAAGAACGCGCAGGAAGCGCACGAATGCATCCGGCCGACCGACATGTTCGCCCGCCCCGACCGGGTGAAGCTGTCCGAGCCCGACCAGCGCCGCCTCTACGATCTGATCTGGAAGCGCACGATCGCCTGCCAGATGGAGGCCGCGCGCCTCGAGCGCACCACCGTCGAGATCGGCAGCGCCGACGGCCAGGTCGGCCTGCGCGCCACGGGCCAGGTGATCCTGTTCGACGGGTTCCTCAAGGTCTACGAGGAGGGCCGCGACGACGACGAGGGCGAGGATTCGCGCCGGCTGCCGCAGGTGAGCGAGGGCGAGGCGCTCGCGCCCTCGCAGGGCGCGCTCGAGTCCGAGTTCGCCAAGGCCACGGCGGACGACGAGGGCGCCGCCCGGATCGATGCGGCCAGGGCCATCCTCGGGCTGCAGCATCACACCCAGCCGCCGCCGCGCTACACCGAGGCGACGCTGGTCAAGAAGATGGAAGAGCTCGGCATCGGCCGCCCCTCGACCTATGCCTCGATCGTCACCACGATCCAGGACCGGGAATATGTCAGGAAGGACAAGGGCCGCCTGATCCCCGAAGACAAGGGCCGGCTGGTGACGGCCTTTCTCGTCAACTACTTCCGCCGTTACGTGGGATACGACTTCACCGCCGCCCTGGAGGAGGAGCTCGACCACGTCTCGGCCGGCGAGGCCGACTGGAAGGAGGTGCTGCGGCGGTTCTGGCGCGACTTCAAGGCGGCCATCGACGAGACCGCCGAGCTGCGCATCACCGACGTGCTCGAAAAGATCGACGAGGTGCTCGAGCCGCACCTCTTTCCGCCGACCGAGGACGGCTCCGACCCGCGCATCTGCCCATTGTGCGGCACCGGGCGCCTCAGCATGCGCACGGCGCGGTCGGGCGGCGCCTTCATCGGCTGCTCGAACTATCCCGAGTGCCGCTTCACCCGCCCCTTCGGCCCGCCGGGGATGGAGGGCGAGAGCGCGATCGGCCCCGACGGCAAGCTGCTCGGCCACGACGCGGGCGACGCGATCACCCTGCGCGACGGCCGCTTCGGCCCCTACGTGCAGCGCGGCGAGCCGACCGAAGAGCAGCCCAAGCCGCCGCGCGCCTCGCTGCCAAAGGGCTGGTCGGTCGAGGCCATGGACCTCGAGAAGGCGCTGCGCCTGCTGTCGCTGCCCCGCCAGATCGGCCCCCATCCCGAAGATGGCGAGCCGGTCGAGGCCGGCATCGGGCGCTACGGGCCCTATGTGCGCCACGGCCGCACCTACGCCAACCTGCCCGATGTCGACGAGGTATGGGACGTCGGCATGAACCGCGCGGTCGAGTTGATCGCGGCCAAGCGCACGCGCGGCCGCCCGGCCGCCGCCGAGCCGCTCAAGAGCCTGGGCGAGCACCCGGAAGCCGGCGGCGAAATGGCCGTGATGGAAGGGCGTTACGGGCCCTACGTAAAGTGGGGCAAGGTGAATGCAACGCTGCCCAAGGGCACCGATCCGGCCGACGTGACGCCCGAGATGGCCGTCGAGCTGATCGCCGCGAAGCAGGCGAAGGGCAAGAAGGGCGGCCGGTCTTCGGCGAAGTCCGGGGGCACCAATTCGGGTGGGTCCAAGACGGCGGGGTCCAAGACGGGTGGGTCAAAGTCGGCGGGGGCGAGGTCGACCTCCGCCAAGGGCGGCGCCAGGAGCGCAGCGGCCAAGACGTCGCCCGCGAAGACGTCCTCCGCAAGAAAGACCTCGGCCAAGACATCGACGGGCTCGAAGGGCTCCGGCAAGACCGCCGCCGAGTGAGAGCGCCGCGCGAAAAATGCGCGCCATCACCCTGACAGGGGCGGTTTTCTTCCGCGTCTCTCGCCCTGCCGTCTCCAAGGCCCGCCTCGCGCGGGAACGTTCCGCCGCCTCACCTGCTTGCCCCCTAAAGCACAGGAGGACAGGATCATGGACTGGAACGAGATCGTCGCCAACTGGCCCGCCCTCGCGGGCTCGATCCTCACCCGCTGGCCGGGGGCCGACGAGGACACCGTGCTGGCGATGGATGGCGACCGGCCCGCCTTCGTGGCCTACGTCTCGCGGCTCGAGAACATCCCCGAGGCCGAAGCGGAGGAGCGGATCGCGCAATGGTCGGAGACGGCGATGCCGGCCGATGCCCGCATGGCGCCGGTGCGCGACAGCCAGACGATCCGCGAGGCGGGCGCCGAACTGCCGCCGGGCGAGGAGCCGCTCGACGCCGACGAGCAGTTCGGCGACGAGGCAGATGGCGCGCGCACTGTCCCCGACCCGCCGATCGGGCGGACGGAAGGCTGAGCGCGGTCTTCTTCCACCACAGGACCGGCCCCGCCACGAAAAAGGGGAGCGCCCGCGGCGCTCCCCCGAACCATTCCGGCGCCCCGTGTCAGCGCTTGGAGAACTGGAAGGAGCGGCGGGCCTTGCGGCGGCCGTACTTCTTGCGCTCGACCACGCGGCTGTCGCGGGTGAGAAAGCCCGCCGCCTTGAGCGCCGGCCGCAGCGCGGGATCGTAGAGCTGCAGAGCGCGGGAGATGCCGTGCTTGACCGCGCCCGCCTGCCCCGACAGGCCGCCGCCCTTGACGGTGCACATCACGTCGAACTGGTCCTCGACGCCGGCGACCTGGAAGGGCTGCCGCAGGATCAGCTGCTGCACGGGGCGGGCGAAATAGACCGCCATTTCCTTGCCATTGACGACCACGCGGCCCGAGCCCGGCTTGATCCAGACCCGCGCGGTCGCGTCCTTGCGGCGGCCGGTGGCGTAGGAGCGGCCGAACTCGTCGCGCACGGGCTCGCGCGGGGCCTCGGCCTCGGCCATCGCGGCGGCATCGGTGCCGGAGGCGACCTCGTTCAGCTCGGCGAGGGATTTCACTTCTTCGGCCATGCTCACGCGCTCCGGGTGTTCTTGGCGTTCATCGACTTCACGTCGACCACTTCGGGCGATTGCGCCTCGTGCGGGTGCTCGGCCCCGGCATAGACGCGCAGGTTGGTCATCTGCTGGCGCGACAGCCGGTTGCCCGGCAGCATCCGCTTGACGGCCTGCATGACCACGCGCTCGGGGTGCTTTCCCTCGAGGATCTCCTGCGTGGTCTTCGACTTGATGCCGCCCGGGTAGCCGGTGTGCCAGTAATGCGGCTTCTGCCGCTTCTTGCCGGTGATCTGCACCTTGTCGGCGTTGATGACGATCACGTTGTCGCCCATGTCCATGTGCGGGGTGAAGGTCGCCTTGTGCTTGCCGCGCAGGCGCATGGCGACGATCGAGGCGAGGCGGCCGAGCACGACACCCTCGGCGTCGATCACCACCCATTTCTTCTCGATGTCCGCCGGGGTCGCGGTGTAGGTCTTCATGATGGGTCCCGTGAACTGAGAGGCGGGGCACGCCGGAAGCGGCCCCGCCCATGAATTCGGATGGCGCCGTTCTACGCCCCGCCGAAGCACAGTCAAGAGCCAAAGAGGCAAAAAACGCCACGTTTTGCAGTCGCTTGCAATGCAGGTATCATAATACCGCCCTCTCGACGACCCGCGCCGCGCCCGGCCGGGCTTGTTGCGTCACGCACACACCGGATTTTCACGCCCCGCCCCTATCCGGGGCTTGATCGAATCCCTCGCCCCGCTTAGGTGCCCCCGCACATCGGGACCGATCCCAACTTCGAGCAGGCTTCGGGGGGGCGCTAAGGGACCGACTGGAACGCACTTCTGGCTGAAAGGGGGACCGTCATGTATGACGCCGACCTCTTCCAACTGGGGTCCGGTCTGGCAACAGGCGCCCAAGCGGAAGATACCACCGACACTCTCCGTGCGCGGCTCGACACGCTCGTCGACGCCGACCGCGAGGATCATTTCATTCGCCGCGACGGCCGCGTCTATGCGGGCACGCACCTGATCATCGAGGTGGTCGACGGCACCGGGCTCGACGACGAGGCACGCATCCAGCAGGCCTTCCGCGACTGCGTGGCGGAATGCGGGGCGACGCTGCTGCACATCCACACCCACAAGTTCTCGCCGCAGGGGGTCTCGGGCGTGGCGGTGCTGGCCGAGAGCCATATCAGCGTCCACACCTGGCCCGAGATCGGCTACGGCGCGTTCGACGTGTTCATGTGCGGCGACGCTGCGCCGTGGCGCGCGGTCGAGGTGCTCGCCCGCGCCTTCGAGACGGCCGACGTGCGAGTGAAGGAGCTGCTGCGCGGCGACGGCCTCGTGCCGCAGAGCGAGGCCGCCTGAACGCCGCTCCGCAGGCGGATGACGGCAGACGGATGACGGGCCGCTCCGCAGGGGCGGCCCGACCCCGCAGGTCATGCGCCACCCGCCCGGTTGAGCCTGCCGGCCGCATCGCCCATGGTCGCGCGCGATCGAGGCCCGATCGAGGAGGGAATCGCCCATGACCGACATGGCCGGCTGGTCCGTCGAGACGCTCCACCCCGAATACGCCCAGGCCCTGCGCGAGGACGAGCTGCTCTACGACAGCCAGACGGAGCACCAGCGCCTGCGCGTCTTCCGCAACGCGCGGTTCGGCAAGGTGCTGACGCTCGACGGCGTGGTGCAGGTGACCGAGGCCGACAACTTCGTCTATCACGAGATGCTGACGCATGTGCCGATCCTCGCCCACGGCGGGGCGAAGCGGGTGGCGATCGTCGGCGGCGGCGACGGTGGCATGGCGCGCGCCGCGCTCGACCATGCCTCGGTCGAGCGCGTCACGATGATCGAGATCGACGCGGGCGTGGTGGAGTTCTCGAAGACATACCTGCCCGAGATCTCGCGCGGTGCGTTCGACGACCCGCGCCTCGAGCTGGTGATCGCCGATGGCGCGGCCTTCATGCGGGAGAGTGGCGATACCTTCGACGTGATCATCGTCGATTCGACCGATCCGGTGGGGCCGGGCGAGGTGCTGTTCACCGACACCTTCTACGGCCACGCCCGCGAGCGGCTGAGCGAGGGCGGCATCCTCGTCACGCAGAACGGCGTGCCCTTCATGCAGCCCGACGAGTTGACGAACACGATGCGCGCGTTCCGGGCGCTGTTCCGCGACTGGGGCTGCTACCTCGCCACGGTGCCGACATATGCCGGCGGGCCGATGGCCTTCGGCTGGGCGACCGACGGGGTGGCGCGCGACGCGGCGATGCAGACGCTGAAGGCGCGCTACGCCGCCGCCGGCCTCTCCACGCTCTATTACACGCCCGAGGTGCACAAGGCGGCCTTCGCCCTGCCCGGCTACGTCAAGGCGCTGATGCCCGAGTGACCCGCGGCTACCGCCTGGGCGGGATCGAATAGGTCAGCGAGGCCCGCGCCACCGGGCCGTCGAGCCCCGGCGCCTCGATCAGCGCGTCGCCCACCGCCAGCACGCGGCCGAGCTTGAGCACGCGCGCCGTGCAGGTCAGCCGCGCCCCCGCCGGCGGCTTGCGCATGAAGTCGATCGAGACGTTGGTGGTGACCGCGAGCGCCTCGGGCCCGACCCGGGCGAGCACGGCGAGGTACATCGCCACGTCGGCCAGCGCGAACATCGTGGGCCCCGAGACGGTGCCGCCGGGGCGCAAGTGACGCTCGGCCGTCTCCAGCGCCACCACCACCCGGTCGGGCGCGGCCGTCTCGACGGTGAAATCGGCGGCGACCTGGGGGAACGCCTCGCCGAGGAAGGTCTGCAAGGCGGCGCGGTCCATCGCCAGCCCCGACCTGTCCGAGTTGTCGTCGCGCATCCCTCGCCCTCCCCGTTCGTTTCCGGCATAAGGGCAACAAACGGCGAGGGAGGACAAGATGGCCGACGAGGTTCTGACCCGCGAAGACCGGGGGCACGTGGCGGAACTCACGATGAACCGGCCCGCCGCGCTCAACGCCCTGTCGGACGCGTTGCTCGCCGCCCTGTCGGACGAGTTCGCCCGGCTGGAGGGCGACCGCGCGACGCGCGTCGTGGTGCTGCGCGGCGCGGGCAAGGCCTTCTGCGCGGGCCACGACCTGCGCGAGATGCAGGCGGGGCGGCAGGCCGAGGATGCCGGGCGCGCCTATTTCGCCGACCTGTTCGCGCGCTGCTCGGCGGTCATGCAGCAGATACGCGCCCTGCCCCAACCGGTGATCGCCGAGGTCCACGGCGTCGCGGCCGCCGCCGGCTGCCAGCTCGTGGCGTCGTGCGACATGGCGGTGGCGGCCGAAGGCACGCGCTTCGGCGTGAACGGTGTGAATATCGGCCTGTTCTGCTCGACGCCGATGGTTGCGCTCTCGCGCAACGTGGCGCCCAAGCAGGCCTTCGAGATGCTCACGACGGGCGAGTTCGTCGAGGCGGCCCGCGCCCGCGAGATCGGGCTGGTCAACCGCGTCGCGCCCCACGAGGCGTTGCGCGACGAGACGGCGGCGCTGGCCGACACGGTGGCGGGCAAGCTCGAGTCGGCGGTCAAGATCGGCAAGCGGGCGTTCTACGAGCAGATCGAGATGGGGCTGGCCGACGCCTATGCCCACACCTCGGCCGTGATGGTCGAGAACATGCTGTGGCGCGACACCGACGAGGGCATCCAGGCCTTCCTGGAGAAGCGCAAGCCCGACTGGCCGCAATAGCGCGATGGGGGCAAAACCGGCCGGGCCGCTCTGGCTGCTGATCGCGCTGCAGGCGGCGATCTCGGGGGCGAGCCTCGTGGTCGAGATCGTCGCGGGGCGGATGATCGCGCCCTATGTCGGCATGAGCCTCTATACCTGGACGGCGATCATCGCCGTGGTGCTCGCGGGCTTCTCGGTCGGCCACTGGTGGGGCGGGCGGATCGCGGCGCGGCCGACGCCCCGCGCGCTCGCCTTCGCCGGGTGGACGATGGTCGGCGCCGCGCTGACGACCGGCGCCGCGGCGCTGGTGCTGCGCGCGGTCGCCGGACCGCTGCTGCAAACCGTGACCGAGCCGCTGACGGCGATCACGCTGCTCGCCACGGCCGCCTTCTTCCTGCCCTCGCTCTTCGCCGGCGTGCCCGCGCCCATCCTCGCCGTCGCCGCCATGCGCGGGCGCGACGGGGCCGAGCGGGCGCTCGGCGCGATGTTCGCCGCCGGGGCGGTGGGGGCCATCGGAGGCACGCTGCTCGCGGGATTCCTCTTCGTGTCGTGGCTCGGCTCGGCCGCCACGCTCGCGGCCATGACGGCGACCTACGCGCTGGCCGCCGCGCTCCTCTTCCGCCTCGCCGCCGTGCCGCGGCCCGAGGCCGGGGCCGCCGCCGCGGGCGCGCTCGCCGCGCTCGGCCTCGGCCTCTCGGCGCTCCTCCTCGGGCCCGTCTGCGACCGGGAGAGCCGGTACTACTGCATCCGCACCGTCGACCTGTCGAGCGAGCCGGCCGACCCGGTGCGCCTGATGGTGCTCGACCACCTCGCCCACGGCATCTCCGCCCGCGAGGCGCCGCGCGTGATGTTCACCCCGCACACCGCGATGCTCGACGCCCTGCCCCGGATGCGCCTGTCGCCTCCGGTGGCGTCCTTCCACATCGGCGGCGGCAGCTATTCGGTGCCGCGCGCCTGGGCCGACCGCGATCTTGGCCCGATCACCGTGGCCGAGATCGACCCGGAGGTGACGGCGCAGGCCGCGGCCCAATTCTGGTTCGACCCCGGCACGGCGCGCGTGATCCACCGCGACGCCCGCGCCGTCCTGCGCGACGAGGCCGCGCGCTACGACGTGATCGTGGGCGATGCCTTCACCGACATCGCCGTGCCCGCGCATCTCGTGACCGAGGAGTTCTTCGGCCTCGTGGCCGACCGCCTGACCGACCGGGGCCTCTACGCGATGAACGTGGTCGACGACACCAGCCGGATGGAGGCGCTCGCCGCTCTCGTCGTCACGCTGCGGCGCGTCTTTCCCTCGGTCGAGGTCTGGACCGAGGCCCACCCGCCCGGCCCCGCCGAGCGGCGCGTCTTCGTCATCCTCGCCGGAGCGGCGGACAGCCCGGTGTCGCGGATCGAGACGCGCGCCCCCGCACCCACGCCCTTCGCCGCGCTCGAGCCCGCGTTCCTCGACGACCTCGTGGCACGGCTGGAGCCGACCCCGCTGACCGACGATTTCGCCCCGATCGACCGGCTCGTGGGCCTGACGCGCCTCGTCGACTGACGAAGGGGGCGCCGGGGCCGCCGAGGCCCGTTTCCGACACGATGCGTCGCTTGCGCACTTGCCCCCTGCGGCACGACCCCGTTCGGTGCCCGGGGAGAGACAGCCGTGAAGGGGAGCGCCGCCATGAAGACGACCACACAGGTCTGCGTGATCGGGGGCGGCGTCGTGGGCTGCTCCGTCCTCTACCACCTCACCAGGCTCGGCTGGTCCGACGTGATGCTGGTCGAGCGCTCCGAGCTCACCTCGGGCTCGACATGGCATGCCGCGGGCGGATTTCACACGCTCAACGGCGACACCAACATGGCGGCGCTGCAGGGCTACACGATCGGCCTCTACAAGGAGCTGGAGGAGATCACCGGCCTGTCCTGCGGCCTGCACCACGTGGGCGGGCTGACGCTGGCCGACACGCCCGAGCGCTTCGACATGCTCAAGGCCGAGCGCGCCAAGCACCGCTACATGGGCCTCGAGACCGAGATCCTCGGCCCGGCCGAGATCAAGGCGCGGGCCGAGCTGGTCAACACCGACGGCCTGCTCGGCGCCCTCTACGACCCGCTCGACGGCCATCTCGACCCCTCGGGCACCACCCACGCCTACGCGAAGGCCGCGAAGATCGGCGGCGCCGCGATCGAGCTGCACTGCAAGGTCGAGCGGCTGACCCAGCGCCCCGACGGCACGTGGGACGTGGCGACCAGCAAGGGCGACATCCACGCCGAGCACATCGTCAACGCCGCCGGTCTCTGGGCGCGCGAGGTGGGCGCGATGGCGGGCGTCTATCACCCGCTGCTGCCGATGGCGCACCAGTATCTCGTCACCGACGACCTGCCCGAGATCATGGAGCGCGCCACCGAGTTCCCGCACGTGATCGACCCGGGCGGCGAGAGCTACCTGCGCCAGGAGGGGCGCGGCCTGTGCATCGGCTTCTACGAGCAGCCCTGCGAGCCCTGGGCCGTCGACGGCACGCCGTGGGAGTTCGGCCACGAGCTGCTGCCCGACCAGTTCGACAAGATCGAGGAATCGGTCGCCTTCGCCTATGCCCGCTTCCCCGTGCTCGAGCGCGCCGGGATCAAGTCGGTCATCCACGGCCCCTTCACCTTCGCCCCCGACGGCAACCCGCTCGTCGGCCCCGTGCCGGGCCTGCGCAACTACTGGGCCGCCTGCGCGGTCATGGCAGGCTTCAGCCAGGGCGGGGGCGTCGGCCTGACGCTGGCGCAGTGGATGGTCCACGGCCAGCCCGACCAGAATGCCTTCGCCCTCGACGTCGCGCGCTACGGCCACTGGACGACGCCGGGCTACACGGTGCCGAAGGTGATCGAGAACTACCGGACCCGCTTTTCGGTCAGCTACCCCAACGAGGAGCTGCCCGCCGCCCGCCCCTTCCGCACCACGCCGATGTACGACATCTGGGACGGAATGGGCGCGGTCTTCGGCCAGCAATACGGGCTGGAGGTGGTCAACTACTTCGCCCTGCCGGGCGAGCCGCGCTTCGAGACGCCGTCGTTCCGCCGCTCCAACGCGTGGGAGGCGACGGCCCGGGAGGTGCGGGCCGTGCGCGAGGGCGTGGGCATCAACGAGGTGCACAATTTCGGCAAGTTCCGCGTGGCCGGGCCGAACGCGCGGGCCTGGCTCGACCGGATCATGGCGGGCCGCATCCCGCAGCCGGGCCGGCTGTCTCTCACGCCGATGCTCGCGCCGACGGGGCGCCTCATCGGCGACTTCACCGTGTCGTGCCTGTCGGAAGGCGAGTTCCGCCTGACCGCCTCCTACGGGGCGCAGGCCTACCACCAGCGCTGGTTCGAGCGTCACCTCGACGAGGGCGTGACGGTCGAGAACCTCTCCGACCGGCTCACCGGCTTCCAGATCGCGGGGCCTGCGGCGCGCGAGCTGCTGTCGCGCGTGACGCGGGCCGATGTCGGGCCGGAGGCGGTCCGCTTTCTCGACGTGCGCCGGATGACGCTCGGCATGGCCGACTGCATCGTGCAGCGGGTCAGCTTCACCGGCGATCTCGGCTACGAGATCTTCTGCGATCCCATGGCGCAGCGCCATCTCTGGCACGTCCTGTGGGAGGCCGGCGCCGATCTCGGCCTGCGCCCGTTCGGGATGCGCGCGATGATGAGCCTGCGGCTCGACCGCTTCTTCGGGGCGTGGCTGCGCGAATACTCGCCCGACTACACCGCCGCCGAGACCGGGCTCGACCGTTTCATCTCGTGGAAGAAGAACACCGACTTCATCGGCCGCGCCGCCGCCGAATCCGAGCGCGCCGCGCCCCCCGCCCGGCTGCTGCGCCCCTTCCTCGTCGAGGCCGCGGATGCCGACGTGGTGGCCGACGAGCCGATCTGGCTCGACGGGCGGGTGCAGGGCTTCTGCACGTCGGGAGGCTACTCGCACTGGGCCGACCGATCGGTGGCGCTGGGCTTCGTGCCGCGCGAGCGCGCCGCGCCGGGCACCGAGGTCGAGATCGAGATCCTCGGCGAGCGCCGACCCGCCATCGTCGCCGCCGACGCCCTCTTCGACCCCGAAGGCGCCCGCCTGCGCGGCTGAAACCGGCCCCGCCCTGCGCCGCGCTGCCCCGTCCTGCGCCGCGCTGCCCCGCCCTGCCCTGTGCCGGCCCGCGTGCCGGCGCCGACTCGCCAGTGCGTATTTGAAACAGAAAGAAGCAGCGGCGCCCGCGGGACCGGGGCGCGCGATCCTGCCTTCTTCTTGCTGCAAATATCCCCGCCGGAGGCATCCGGCGGTGCCGCGCGCGCGGGCATCGGCCCCGGAGCGCGCCCGAAGACGCGAAAAAAGAAGGGGAGCGGCCTGCGCTCCCCTTCTCCCCCATGTTCGGCCCGGGGCATCGCCCTGAGCGGGGCCGCACGGGGCCTCACGGGGCCCCGCGGCGCCTCCGGGCCGCGCTGCAACCCGGATCAGCCGGTAAGCAGGACCGCCTCGTGCCGCTTGAGCGTGCGGCGGGCGGCCGCGTAGTCCTTCAGGCCCTCTTCGGTGGCGAGCTCGGGGAAGAGCTCGAGGATCTCGGCGCGCAGCCCTGCGTCGATGCCCTGAAGAGAGAAGTCGCCGGGCTGGAAGCTCTCGGTCCAGGCACCGTCCGACAGCACCACCTCGTGGCGTTCGCACATGAAGTGGATGTAGGTCGTCTGCGGCACCGGCTTCTGCACGATGGTCGTGCCGTTGACCAGGTGCTTGGCCGCGACCAGAACCTCGCGCTCGTCGAAGTAGTAGGCCGCCTTTTCCGAGCTGACGAGCACCCGGTGCTGCGGCGAGACCAGCATGTCGCGCTCGGGCAGGCCGCCCCCGAGGGCGCCGGCCCTGATCAGCACCGGCGCGAGATGCGGCCGCGCCTGGAAGTCGGCGGCGTTGAGGCCGGTCTGGCCATACCACGCGATCTCCTGCACGCCGTTGTCGCGCGTCAGCACCGTGTCGCCGGCGGTCAGGTGCTCGACAGGCACCTCGCCGCGCGGGGTGGCGATGCGCGTACCGGGCGTGAAGCAGATGATCTCGATGTTGGTGAACGACAGCCGGCCGGTTTCGCCGCCCTTGCCGTCGAGGAACACGAGGTCCCCGTCGATGCCGGCGAACTGGCCGGTATCGCCGTCGGGGGTGACGTTCTCCAGAGTCCAGTCGGTGCCGAACGTGCCGAGGGTGCTGACGTCGATCTCGTCGACGTCGAAGCCGCCCGCCCCTCCGGCAATCGTGTCGTTGCCGTCGTCGTCGGCGTTCACGATGAAGGTGTCGGCATCGTCGCCACCCGAGAGGACGTCGTCGCCCTGGCCGCCGATGATCGTGTCGTTGCCCGCCCCGCCCTCGATGCTGTCGTCGTCGATGCCGCCGTCGAGGCTGTCGTCACCCGCGCCGCCGAGGATCGTGTCGTCGTCGTCCTCGCCGATGATCACGTCGTCGCCGTCGCCACCGTCGAGGAAGTCGCGGCCGTTGTCGGGCACGAGATCGGGCGCCGGGGCCGGCTCGTCTGCCGAGTCGGGCACGTTGAGGATATCGGCCGGGTTGCCGATGCCGCCGAAGATCGTGTCGTCGCCCGCGCCGCCGGTGACGGTGTCGGAGCCTTCGCCGCCGATCAGGCTGTCGTCGCCGTCGCCGCCGTCGACGAGATCGTCGTCGAAGCCCGCATCGATCGTGTCGTCGCCCGCACCGCCCGAGACGACGTCGTTGTCGTCGCCGGTCGTGATGCTGTCGTCGCCGAGGCCGCCGTCCACCGTGTCGCGGTCGTTGAACGGATCGGCATCGTCAGCGACAGGCGGATAGCCGCGATCTGGGCGGAAGCTAACATTCTCGATCCCGGCGTTGATCGTGTCGTCGCCCTGGCCACCGGTGATGTCGTCGTTGCCCGAGCCGCCGGTGATCGAGTCGTCGTCGATGCCGCCGTCGAGCACGTCGTCGCCCGAGCCGCCCGAGATCACGTCGTCGTCGTCGCCGCCGAAGATCGTGTCGTCGCCGGCGCCGCCAGACAGCGTGTCCTTGTCGTTGTTCGGGTCGGGGTCGGGCGCGGGCGAGGGGAACGCCGCGTCGTCGATGATCTCGTCGGGCCCGGTCTTGGGCCCGCCGCCATGGATCAGGTCGTTGCCGTCGCCGCCGCCGATCGAGTCCGAGCCGTCGCCGCCCTCGATCGTGTCGTCCTGCTCGCCGCCGTCGATCGTGTCGTCGCCCTCCTTGCCGAAGATGCGGTCGTCGTTGGGCTTGTCGCCCGGGATCAGCGCATCGTCGTTGTCGACCTCGTCGCCGTCGACATCGACATAGGTGCCGGCGGTGATCAGGTCGTCGCCCGCGGTGCCGTGCACGATGCCGTCGCGGATCGGGCCGCCATCGACCTCGAAGTGCAGGTCGCTCAGGCCGACGGTGCCGGAGATATGCACGTCGTGACCATTGTCGTGCACGACCTTGAGCGACTTCACGGGGCCGGGGATCGAGACGGTCACGGTGTCGGGAAAGCCGGGCCCCTCCACCTTGGGCGTGTCGTTGCCCTCGCCCTCGACGGTCACGCCGGGCACGCCGTCGTTCTCGCCGGTCACCTCGTGGTTGGCGGTGAGATCAGACAGGTCGATCTGCGTCTCGTTGCCGTCGGCATCGAGGGCTATGATGGTGACCTTGTCGTCCCAGTTGTGGCCCGCGTCGACGTCGTAGAGCTCGAACTGGAGTTGCGTGACCTCGCGCTCGAACTCGACGTTGAGCTCGGTGGGTTTCTTGACGTCGGAGGAGCGGATCGTGTCAGGGTCGCCGATGATCGCGTCGTCGTCCCCGGGCGGAAAGCCGACCGTCCACTCGTCGGGATGCTTGGCGCCGTTGGGCGGCGTCGAGATGCTCACGCCGATCTCCTGCGTCCCGTCGGCGCTCTTCAGCGTGTTCTGCCCGTCGATGTCGACGGCTTCCCAGTCGAGGGTGTACTTCATCGCTCCACTCCTGCTTGCGGACGCCCAGGCAAACCCGGAGCCCCACTCGCTCCCATTCTCCCCACGGCGGCGGGCGCCACCGGGATCGTGTCACACTCGCCGGCGGTCGGGCCCGGTCGGTCACGGGGGGAACGTCGGACAAGGAACGCTGCCCGCCGCGTGCGGCGGGGTGCCCTCGCGATCGCTCCGACGTGACGCGCCTTCTGCGCGTCCCGTGGCCGCCGGCACGCCCGGTGCCCGGCGTTGAGGTCGCCCCCGACCTGTCGTCACCCCCCAGCAAGGTTGCTCGAAGTATAGCGGCCGCGATTCCGGCCAAGAAAGTGAAATTTGTCCGAAAAACGGCTGCTTCCGGGGCGCGCCCCGCCCGGAGCGCGCCGCGCTGCGGCCCTTGCCGAGGCCGGATCACGGCTCATTGGCGACGCTTGCGGAAACAATCGACCGGCCACCGCGGCGGGTCTGGCGCGACTGTCCGCGCTCGGGCGACAATCGCGCCGCGTCGCGGCATGGCGTGGGCGGTCACTTGGGCCGGTCAGTCCGTGATCGAAATCGGGCGGGGTCATTTCCCGGTCGCGGTCAATCCCCGCACTCTCGCGCGGATTGTTCGGCGCAGCAGGGGCACGGGCGCCCCCCGCCCGAATCAAGCGCCCCGCGCGACAGCCTGCGCGCGGGACACGCCGCGGGCGACGCGCGGAGCCGGTGCACCCGACCCGGGGCGCGAGCCGCAAGGGCGGCTTCCGGGCGGCACGGGGGCCGCCCGGGGGAAGCGCGTCAGCCTCGCGTCAGTGCGCCGGCGACGTGGCGCTCGATGGCGTCGACCGGCTCGTGGGTGAGGTTGCGGTCGACCTCGCCCACCACGCGCCCCTTCACCTCCTTGTGCAGCTGGTCGCGCAGCGCGCCCAGCACGCGGGGGGCGGCCACCAGGACGATCCGGTCGAAGGCGCCCTTGTGCGCCAGGTCGTAGAGCCGGTCGGCAAGGTCGTGGGCGAAGCGCTCCTTCGCCAGCCGGTGCCAGTCGGTATCCTCCATGCCCGAGCGCTGCTGCACGCCAGTATCCTGCATCCGCCCCGGCCGGTCGGTGCCCTGCTCGGAGGTGGCGGGGTTTTCCTGTTCCTCCTTCCCGACGACGACGAAGTTGGGGTTTTCCGCGTCGGTCTCGTTGCGCAGAAACAGCGCCTTCTCGCTGTCGGCCACGAGGATCCAGGTGCCGTGCGTCAGCACTGCCGCCTGCGGCACGTCGCTTTCCCAGGGGCCCTGCCGCCCGCGGCGGGGCGGGCGCGGGCCGGTGCCGTGCAGGCCGCCGAGATTGCCTTCGCCCTCTTCGTCTTCCTTCGTCACGCGGGTCGCACCGGGGCGCGAGGCGGTGGCGCGCTTGTGCTCGTCGCGGGTGCCGACCTGCCGCTCGAGATCGCCCTCGGCGCGCCCCTGGTGGCCCGGCGTGGCCGGCTCGCTTTCCAGATATTGCTGCGTCTCCTGCGCTCCATCCCGGGAGCGCTTGCGGTCTGCCATGATCCGTCCTCCTGTCTTCGAGGGAAGAACCCCCACCGTCGGGGGCTGTTCCTGCCGCCTCCCGCCTCGGGCCGTCAGACCACGGCGCGGATCAGCGGCTCCCACTGTGCCCGAAGCGGACGGTACAGGCGTTGCGGCTTGTCAAATACGGCGAGGCCCTGCTCGGCGAGGTCGGCATAGGCGACCCGTTCGGAGAGGCGCGCCACCGGCTCCTGCCCGATCCTGCGGAACACGCCCTCGAAACGCTCCACCACCCGGTCGCGCGGGCGCATCCGGTTGGCGACGAGATGCACATCGACCTTGCCCTTGCGCACCCGCTTGAGCTCGGCCAGGTCCTTCAGGAAGCGCCGCGTGGACTCGACGTCGAACATCGAGGGCAGCACCGGGCAGATCAGCGCCCTGGCATCGGCGACCAGCGCCCTGGCCTCGTCGGTCTCCAGCGCGCCGGGGCTGTCGACCACCAGCCAGTCGAGCGTGGCAGGCGCCTTGTCGAGCGCCTTGGGCGAGGCCCAGTCGACGCTCGCGATCTCCACCGCCCCCCTTGGCCGCCGCTTGAGCCAGCGGACGGTCGAGCGCTGCGGATCGGCATCGGCCAGCCCCACCTTCCAGCCCCCGTCGGCCAGCGCCGCGGCAAGCGTGACCGCCACGGTCGTCTTGCCCACCCCGCCCTTGCGGTTGGCGATCAGCACCGTCTTCACGCGCATGTCCTCCCTGCCCGGAGCGCCCAGCCTAGCCGCCGGGCGCAAGGGCACAAGCACCTGCCGGCCCCGACCGGAGCAACCCCTCCCCCTGATGCCGGGCGGCCGCCGTCAGAAAGTGCGTATTTGGAACAGAAAGAAGCAGCCATGGCGCGGCGGGGGTCCGCGGCGCGGCCCTGTTTCTTTCTGTTCCAAATACGCGAGTCCCGACGGCTACGCTCGGCGCCGCATTGCGCCGATGCGCGTGTTTGCGCCGGTCTCGCGGCGGCTCTATATGCCCGGCCATGCCAGATGCCTCCGCCGCGCCCACGAACCGCCCCGCCCTGCCGCCCGAGATCGCGCGCAGGCGCACCTTCGCCATCATCTCGCACCCCGACGCCGGCAAGACGACGCTGACCGAGAAGTTCCTGCTCTACGGCGGCGCGATCCAGATGGCGGGGCAGGTGCGCGCCAAGGGCGAGGCGCGGCGCACGCGCTCCGACTACATGCAGATGGAGAAGGACCGGGGCATCAGCGTCAGCGCCTCGGCGATGTCGTTCGACTATACCAGCGGCGACCGGGCGTTCCGCTTCAACCTCGTCGACACGCCCGGCCACTCGGATTTCTCCGAGGATACCTATCGCACGCTCACCGCCGTCGACGCGGCCATCATGGTGATCGACGGGGCGAAGGGCGTGGAGAGCCAGACGCGCAAGCTGTTCGAGGTCTGCCGTCTGCGCGACCTGCCGATCCTGACCTTCTGCAACAAGATGGACCGCGAGAGCCGCGACACCTTCGACATCGTCGACGAGATCCAGGAGATGCTGGCGATCGACGTGACGCCGGCCTCCTGGCCCATCGGCAAGGGCTCGGACTTCCTCGGCTGCTACGACATCCTGCGCGACCGGCTGGAGCTGATGGACCGTGCCGACCGCAACCGCGTGGCCGAGTCGATCCGGATCGACGGTCTGGACGACCCGAAGCTGGCCGAGCACGTCCCCGCTCACCTGCTCGACCAGCTCCGCGAAGAGGTCGAGATGGCGCGCGAACTGCTGCCGCCGCTCGATCTGCAAGCGGTCCACGAGGGCACGCTCACGCCGATCTGGTTCGGCTCGGCCATCAACTCGTTCGGCGTGAAGGAGCTGATGGACGGCGTGGCCGCCTACGCGCCCGAGCCGCAGCCGCAATCGGCCACCCCCCGCCAGATCGCCCCCGAAGAGGGCAAGGTGTCGGGCTTCGTCTTCAAGGTGCAGGCCAACATGGACCCCAGGCACCGCGACCGGGTCGCCTTCGTGCGCCTCGCCTCGGGACATTTCACGCGCGGCATGAAGCTGACCCACGTGCGCACGAAGAAGCCGATGACGGTGTCGGCGCCGGTGCTGTTTCTCGCCTCCGACCGGGAGCTTGCGGAAGAGGCCTGGGCCGGCGACATCATGGGCATCCCCAACCACGGGCAGTTGCGCATCGGCGACACCCTGACCGAGGGCGAGGCGCTGAAGGTGACCGGCATCCCCTCGTTCGCGCCCGAGCTGCTGCAGGCCTGCCGACCGGGCGACCCGCTCAAGGCCAAGCACCTCGACAAGGCGCTGACCCAGTTCGCAGAGGAAGGCGCGGCCAAGGTCTTCAAGCCGGTCGTGGGCTCGGGCTTCATCGTCGGCGTCGTCGGCCAGCTGCAGTTCGACGTGCTGGCAAGCCGGATCGAGCTGGAATACGGATTGCCCGTGCGCTTCGAGCCCTCGCAGTTCACCTCGGCGCGCTGGGTGACCGGGCCGAAGGCGGCGGTGGAGAGATTCGCCGCCGCCAACAAGGGCCACATGGCCGAGGACAACGACGGCGATCTCGTCTACCTGACCCGGCTGCAGTGGGACATCGACCGCGTGGAGCGGGATTACCCCGACCTGACGCTCAGCGCGACGAAGGAGATGATGGTCTGAGACCGGCGCACCGCCAAGCCGCCGTCCCTGCGCCCGGGCCGACCGTCAGGCCGCCCGCCGGGTGAAGGGGGTCAGGCCGCGGTGGCGGCCTGTCACGCCGAGGGCCTCTCGCAGGGCCTCGCGCTCGAACTCCGACCAGCGGTCGCGGCCCCACGAGCGGCGCTGGGCCTCCAGCAGCGTGGCCGCCGTCAGCGCCAGGACGGCGAGCACCACCGCCACCATTCCGCCCGTCATCAACAGAATCGTATAGGTCGTCTCGTCGAGCATCGCTCCGCCCTCGCTCTGCGCCTTCGTTCTGATCGGCCTGCCCAACGTGCCTGCCGCTCCGGGCGCCCCGGGGGCGCGCTCCGGGCAATCGCGGGGCATTTCCGCGCAAGAATGGGGCAACCCGGTGCCGGGGGTCCGGCGCGCTCGCGAGGCCAGGCCGGCTGGCGGCGCGCGACGCTCGCAGGGCGGCTCTGGACCCCGCCCCCCATCCCTGTCTAGATGCGCCGCATGGGAGTGGGGAAGCAGCACCCCGGCGCCGCGCGAGGCGGAGAGCCGGGACGGACGGGACAACCGGCGCTTGATCTGTCGCCGCGCGTCTCGGACGAGATCCGCAAGACGACCTGTTACATGTGCGCCTGTCGCTGCGGCATCGACGTGCACATGAAGACGGGGCCGGACGGCGAAAAGCGCGTCGCCTATATCGAGGGAAACCGCGACCACCCGGTCAATCGCGGCGTGCTCTGCGCCAAGGGCTCGGCCGGGATCATGCAGGTCAACGCGCCGTCGCGCCTGCGGGCGCCGCTGCGGCGGGTCGGCCCCCGCGGCTCCGGCGAGTTCGAGGAGATCAGCTGGGAGGAGGCGCTGCAGACGGCCGTGGAGTGGCTCAGGCCCCTGCGCGAGAGCGCGCCGGAAAAGCTCGCCTTCTTCACCGGGCGCGACCAGTCGCAGAGCTTCACGGGCTTGTGGGCACAGATGTTCGGCACTCCGAACTACGCCGCGCATGGCGGCTTCTGCTCGGTCAACATGGCGGCGGGGGGTATCTACACGCTCGGCGGCGCCTTCTGGGAGTTCGGCCAGCCCGACTGGGAGCGGACGGAGCTGTTCGTGCTGTTCGGCGTGGCCGAGGATCACGACTCCAATCCCATCAAGATGGGTCTGGGCGAGTTGAAGGCGCGCGGCGCGAGGGTGATCGGCATCAACCCGATCCGCACCGGCTACAACGCGGTGGCCGACGAATGGGTGGGCGTGACGCCCGGCACCGACGGCCTCTTGATCCTGTCGCTGATCCATACCCTTCTGCAGGCCGGCCGCGTCGACGCCGACTATCTCGCGCGATGGACGAACGCGCCCTGCCTCGTCGGCCCCGACGGGCTGCTGCTGAGGGACGAGGGCGGCAAGCTCCTGGTCGTCGACCGGGCGACCGGCGCCCCGGCCGCCTTCGACGCCCGCGGCGTGCGCCCCGACCTCGGCGGCACGCTGGAGCGCGACGGCGAGACCTGCCGCACCGTCTTTCACCACCTCGCCGCCCGTTATCTCGACCGGCACTATGCGCCCGAGGCCGTGGCCGATCGCGTCGGCGTCTCCGCCGATCGCATCCGCGCGCTGGCCGCGCAGATCGCCCATGCCGCCTTCGACAAGGCGGTCCACGTCGCCCAGCCCTGGACCGACTTTCGCGGCGAGAGCCACGACGGCTTCACCGCGCGCCCGGTCTCGATGCACGCCATGCGGGGCATCTCGGCGCACGCCAACGGCTTCCACACCGCCCGCGCGCTGCACCTGCTTCAGGCGCTGATCGGCTCTGTCGAGGCGCCCGGCGGCTTCCGCTTCAAGCCGCCCTACCCCAAGCCTGCGCACGCCCATCCGCGCCCGCACGCCGACCACAGCCCCGGCACGCCCCTCGCCGGCCCGCATCTGGGTTACCCCCTTGGCCCGGAGGACCTGGCGATCGACGAGGACGGCACGCCGCAGCGGATCGACAAGGCGTTCACCTGGGAGCACCCCCTCGCCGTCCACGGGATGCTGCACTCGGTGATCGCCAACGCCCATGCGGGCGACCCCTACCGGATCGACACGCTGTTTCTCTACATGGCGAACATGGCGTGGAACTCGGCGATGAATACGTCCGAGACGATGGCCAAGCTGACCGATACCGACGAGAACGGCGACTACGTCATCCCCCGGATCATCTACTCCGACGCCTACTCGTCGGAGATGGTGGCCTATGCCGATCTCGTCCTGCCCGACACGACCTATCTGGAGCGGCACGACTGCATCTCGCTGCTCGACCGGCCGATCTGCGAGGCCGACATGGCCGCCGACGCGATTCGCTGGCCGGTGGTGGCGCCCGATCGTGACGTGCGCCCCTTCCAGAGCGTGCTGATCGACCTCGCCGGCCGCCTGAAGCTGCCGAGCTTCGTCGACGAGGCGGGCGAACCGCTCTACGCCGACTACGCCGACTACATGGTCAACCACCAGCGCCGCCCCGGCGTGGGCCCCCTGATGGGCTGGCGCGGCAACGGCGACGAGACGGGCCGCGGCGCCCCGAACCCCGCCCAGATCGACCGCTACATCGAGGCGGGCGGCTTCTGCACCGCCGAGATCCCCGACGAGGCGCGCTTCATGAAGCCGTGGAACGCCGCCTACCAGGACTGGGCCGTGCAGCTTGGCCTCTACGATGCCCCCCAGCCCTACCTGCTGGAGCTTTGGTCCGAGCCGCTGCGCCGCTTCCAGCGCGCCGCCGAGGGCCAGGGGCCGCGCCAGCCGCCCGAGCACCTGCGCGAGCGCGTGCGCCGCGCGATGGATCCGCTGCCCCACTGGGAGGCGACCGCCGAGCCGCATGCCGAGGGCGACTTCCCCCTCCACGCCCTCACCCAGCGGCCGATGGCGATGTATCACTCCTGGGGCTCGCAGAACGCCTGGCTACGCCAGATCCACGGGATGAACCCGCTCTTCGTGCCCACCGAGATCTGGCAGCGCGAGGGCTTCGAGGAGGGCGACTGGGCGAAGCTCACCTCGCCCCATGCCGAGATCGTCGTGCCCGTCGCCCACATGGCCGCGCTCAACCCCCGTACCGTCTGGACATGGAACGCCATCGGCAAGCGCAAGGGCGCCTGGGCCCTGGAGAAGGATGCCGAAGAAACCGAAAAGGGATTTCTTCTCAATCACCTGATCGGCGATCTTCTGCCACCGCGCGAAGACGGCATGCGCTGGTCGAACTCCGACCCCGTCACCGGGCAGGCGGCGTGGTTCGACCTGCGCGTGCGGATCGAAAAGGTCGCGCCCCCCGCGCGCACCCTGCCCGAGACGGGCGTACAGCGCTCCCCCGTGGGCACCGGCCCGAGCGCCCTCGCCTGGAAGGTGGGGGCGTGAGCGCGCACCGGCCCGACGTGACGCAGACCGAGACGAGACGGATGCCCCGATGACCGACCTTCCTGCCGAAACCCAGCGCAAGATGGGCCTCGTGATCGACCTCGACACCTGTGTCGGCTGCCACGCCTGCGTGGTCGCCTGCAAGGGCTGGAACACCGAGGGTTACGGCGCGCCACTGTCCGATCAGAACCCCTACGGATCAGACCCCTCGGGGACGTTCCTCAACCGCGTGCACAGCTACGAGGTGCAACCCGAGCGCGGCCCGGCCCAGCTCGTGCATTTCCCCAAGAGCTGCCTGCACTGCGAGGATGCCCCCTGCGTCACCGTCTGCCCCACCGGCGCCAGCTACAAGCGCGAGGACGACGGGATCGTGCTGGTCAACGAATCCAGCTGCATCGGCTGCGGCCTGTGCGCCTGGGCCTGCCCCTACGGCGCCCGCGAGATGGACATCGCGGCCGGCGTGATGAAGAAGTGCACGCTCTGCGTCGACCGGATCTACAACGAGCACATCCCCGAGGAAGACCGCGTGCCCGCCTGCGTGCGCACCTGCCCCGCCGGAGCGCGCCATTTCGGCGACCTTGGCGACCCGGACTCGGAGGTGTCGCGGCTCGTCGCCGAGCGCGACGGGATCGACCTGATGCCCGAGATGGGCACGAGGCCCGTCAACAAGTATCTCCCGCCGCGTCCGCGCGACGAGGAGCCGGTGATGGACGTGCTCGGCCCCCTGCTCGAGCCGGTGGCCGATACGCCCGACGGCCTGCTCGGCTGGCTCGACCGACAGCTGTCGAAGCTCTGAGCCCATGCATCCCGCTCCCTCCGTCATCGTCTTCACGACGCTCTCGGGGCTCGGCTTCGGCCTGCTCACCTTCCTCGCGCTCGGCCTGCCGGCGCTCAGCGGCTGGGCGGCCTTCTGGGGCTACGGCGCCGGCTTTGCCCTGGCGATCGGCGGGCTGATCTCGTCGACCTTCCACCTCGGTCACCCCGAGCGGGCGCTTCTCGCCTTCACCCAGTGGCGCACATCGTGGCTCTCGCGCGAGGCGTGGGCCTCGGTCGCGGCGCTGACGGTCACCGGCCTGCACGCGATCGGCCCCGTCTTTCTGGGCACGCGATTCGCCCTGCTCGGCGGGCTCGGCGCGGGCCTCTGCGTGATCACCGTCTTTACCACCTCGATGATCTACGCCTCGATCCGGGCGGTGCCGCGCTGGCACCAGCCCGCCACGCCGCCGCTCTATCTGTTGCTGTCGCTCGCCGGGGGCGCCCTGCTGGCCGGGCAGGCGCCGGCCGCCGCGGTGCTGCTGGCGGCCGCGGGTGCAGTGCAGCTCTGGGCCTGGCGCGCGGGCGACGCGGCCTTTGCGCGGGCGGGCACGACGATCGGCACCGCCACCGGGCTGGGCGGCCGCGGCGCGGTGCGCGCCTTCGAGCCGCCGCATACGGGCGACAATTACCTCCTGCGCGAGATGGTTTTCGTCGTCGGCCGCCGCCATGCACGCAAACTGCGCGTCGTCGCCTTCACGGCGATGATCGGCCTGCCGCTCGTGCTCCTGGCCGTGTCGGGGGGCGCGCTCTGGGCCTCGTGGCTCGGCGCGGCGCTCCATGCCGGGGGCGTGGCCGTGCAGCGCTGGCTGTTCTTCGCCGAGGCCGAACACGTCGTGGGCCTGTATTACGGCCGCCGCGTCGCCTGAACCGCGTCAAGGTTAACCCGCCGATAAGGCCGCTGCCCGATGGTGCAGGGGCGCAGGAGGCGATTCTGTCCTTGCGGTTCGTGGCACGGGGGCACGGGAGACAGGCATGAGCGACGGCGACACGCGGGGCGGCGCTGGGGGCGGCTCTCGGGGCGGCATGGGCGACAGCGCGCGCCGGCCCGACGGTACCGATCACGAGGATCACCTCGCCGTCATGGCCCGCGCGGGGCTGATGAGCCATGTGGCCGAGCTCGCGCCCCCCGTGACGGCCGAGGCGATGGCGCGATTCCGCGCCGATGCCGCACGGCAGGCGAGCAACGTCATGGCGCTCGCCTCGGGCCGCTTCGCCCTTTGTCTGCCACCGGGGCGGCGCGAGGTGACGAGCGTGATCGCCCACCGCCTGCTGCCGATCGGCGCCGCGAAGGACGCAGCCGGCAGCGCCGAGGCCGCACCGGCCGCGCACGGCACGCCCCGCCGAATCCTGCCGCCCAGCCTGCGCGGGCAGACCGCCCCCGCGCCCGCCACCGGCGCGGGCGAAAGGCCGCCCCCTGGGCCCGCCGCGGCCGACCAGCGCGGCGACGCCGCCCACGCCGCGGCCCTCCCAGGGGCCGGCGCATCGCAGATGGGGCAACACGACGACAGGCCGGGCGCGCCGGCAGGCGGCGGCCCGGCTGCCGGCTTGCCGGCGGCAGCCGAACGGGGGGCGACACCGACCGGGGCCGCACCTCGGCCCGCACCGGAAGAGGCGGCGCCGGATCCGGCAACGCTCGCCCGCGGGCAGGCCGCGCTCGCCGAGGGCCTGAGCCGACTGGCGCAGGTCGTCGAGGCGGCGGAGCGCCGGGCAAGCGAGACGGCGGCGGCGCAGGAGCGCGCGCTGACCGAACTCGCCGAGCGCATCGAGGCTGCCACCGAACGCTCCGCAGAAGCGTCGCCGAGCGCCCATGCCACCCCGGCAACGGCCAATCCGGTCTCTGCCGGGCCGGCCACGGCAGAAGACGCCCCGCGCAGCGCACAGGCGCAAGGGCCCGCCGAGGGGCCAGCCCTCGCCGCGCCGCAAATCCCCGCATCCGTGGATCGCCCCAAGCCCGGAGCGGAAGTCGGGACGCAGGCCGGGGCGGTCGGCGGGGCGGTCGGCGGGGCGCTCGCCGGGGCCGAGGCACGCATCACGGGCGCGCTCGTCGAGGCGCTCGGCGGCGTCGAGGCCCGCCTTTCGGAAGGGATGGAGGCGAGCCATGGCGCACAGGTCGAAGCGATGGCCGAGATGCGCCGGGCCATCGAGGCGGTGAGCGCGGCCCAGGCCGACGATTCCGCCCGGCTGTCGGAGGCGCTCGCCACCCTGCGGCTGGGCCTGCGCGCGGTGAACGACCGTCTCGCCGCGCTCGAGGCCCCCGGCGGCATCGAAAACGCCCCGACGGCCGATCGGCCCTCCGCTGCAGGGGGGGCGGCCCTGCCCCGCAGCGGCGCGATGATGGAGGCTGGCGCGGCGCTCCGGCCGGCGCCGGGCGCCGGGTTCGGCCGGGGCGAGCTGCACGGCGCAGTGCAGGCGCTGCTCGGGCGTCTCGACTGGCTGGAGGCGGGCGCCGCCGCCGCCGCCGAGCGGCGCGACGCGCCGGTCTGGCGCCGGTCGGCCCACGCCCTGCGCGACGAGGCAGGCTAGCGCACGCCGCAATCGGCGCGCGACGCGCCCCGCCGACGGGGGTTTCCGTGGCGGCCATGGCGCCCTAGATCTGGAGAAGCGCACAACCGGAAGGAGCGACCATGAGCGAGCGACTGCCGCGCCTCGTCCGCCTCTACATCGTCCAGTCCGCGATCGGCTTTGCCATGGCGGCGGTGTTCGTCGGCCTCCTGCTGGGGCTGAACGTGGCCAATCTCTGGCACCTCGTGACCCATACCTCGGCCGGGCCGCTCGCGGTGTTCCTGCTGTGGCTCTTCAACGGGATCGTCTTTTCCGGCGTGCAGTTCGGCATCGCGGTGATGCGGATGGCCAGCCCCGAAGGGTCCGGCGGCGGCGGCCGGCTGCGCCCCGCCCCCCTGCGGGCGCCGGGCCGCGCGACATCGCCTGTCGCCGTGCCGGTCGAGGCCGACCGCCCCTCGCGCTGACGGTCGCACCGTCGCGCCGGCCGGCCGCATGCCGTATGGCGCGGGTCGCCCGTCTCAGGTGCCGTCTGGCGTGACGAGGCCGTGGCGCACGAGCTCTTCCGGCATCAGCACGTAGATCTCGGCGGGCGGGGTCGAGAGCGCCGGGATCATCACGCGCGGGTCCACGCCCATGTCGGACAGGTGCGCCATCACTTCGGCCTGCCCGCGCTGGATGTCCTCGACGGCGAGGAAGGCAGGCAGGTAACTGTTCTCGCCGTGGTAATGCTGGTGCACGCCCACGGCTGCGCCCTCTCCCACCCGCCGCGCCACGCCGCCCGCAAGGATATAGGGACAGGCCGACAGACACAGGCGCTCGGCCGCCACCTCGGTCGCCAGCCCCGCCGCGCGCACGGCGCGGCCGATCTCCAGCGCGTCCGACACCGAGCCGCCCGTCGAGTGGAGGGCGAGCGTGGCGGGCGGCTCTTCCCGGCCCGCCAGCCATTCGGCGAAGCGCGCCCCGTCGCCCGGCGCGATCGCGCCGGTGGCGCGGGCAAGATCGCCCTCCTGCTCGAACAGAAGCCGCGAAGGCATGTCGCCCGCCGCGGGCAGATCGGGCAGGTCGGAGGGAGCGAAGCGGCGGCGCTGGTCGCCCGGCGCCACCGGCGCCTCGAGCCCCGGCGGCCGCGTTCCGGGCAGCGCGAAGGGCAGGCCGCCGGGCGGCAGCGCACGCCCGATCTCGGCCGCGGCGAGAGCAAGGGCGAGGCCGACCTGCAACAGCAGCATCCCGCGCAGCGCGCGCCGCGTGCCGCGCATCGGGTCGGGTGGCGCGGGGGGCCGTGCCTCGGCGGTCATTTCAGCCGCCCCGTCCGGGCGCGAGGGGGCGGACCTGGGCCCCCTCCGCAGGCGGGTCCGCCGCATCGGTCGGCACGGTTTCGGCCAGCGGTGCGGCGGGCTGCGGTGCGGCGGGCTGGGCGGCGGGCGGCGCCTGCGGGCGGGTCTCGTGCATCTCGCGCGCCTCTTCGGCGCGGGTCATGGCGCCCTCGACCTCGCGCAGGCCGGCCAGGGCGGCGCGCAACTCGCCCAGCGTCAGCGCGTCCTCGGTGGCGGCGGGCTCGCGGCCCGCACGGATCGCGGCCTCGACGATCATGGCGACGAGCACCAGCACCGCCGGCAACAGGTCGATCGCGATGGCACCGGCCCAGGAGGGCACGAAACTGCCGGCGTAGAGGATCACCGCATCGGCCGCCGAGATCGGCACGTAGGCGACCTCGGCCGCGGGAGGCATCGCCATGACCTGTTCGGCCGCCTGCTCGAGCGTGGCTGCCCGCTGTCCGAGCACCGACAGGACCGAGCCGATGGTCGCCGCCTGCCCCTCGCGCGCGGCCTCGGTGCCGCCGTCGAGCTCCGGAAGGACGACCGACGCCTCGAGATCGCGCGCCGCGCGGGCGACCAGCGGCGCGACCGAGAGCTGGCGCAGCTGCGTGATGATGCCGGCGAGGCGCACCGCCTCTTCGCTGAACGTCACCGACCGCGGCTCGACCGGCCCGCGCTCGACCGTCAGCGCGCGCATCCGGCTGAGGATGGCGTTGCCCTCGGCGAAGGCCCGGTCGATCAGGTCGCCCTGCCCGGCGATCTGCGCCTCGAGCGCGGCGAGTTCGTCCGACTTCTGGCGCAGGACGCGGAAGACGGCGCCCTGCCCGGCGAGGCCCGACAACTCGCCCGCCGCCTCGCGCTCGGACAGGTCCTCGAAGGTCTGGCGGGTGCGCGCGACATCCTGCTGCAGGGCCTGGGCCGAGACGGCGATCTCGTGGGCGCGCTCGAGGCTGCCCTGGTAGTCCTGCACCGTCTCGGCGAGGTGCTGCTCGACCGCAGCGGCGCCGGCGAGCGCGGCGGCGTTGAGCCACGACGACATCGCGACGATGGCGAGCGAGCCGAGCGCCATCGACATCAGCAGGCCGATGCGGGCCGAGGCGGTGCGGACGGCCGGCAACAGCCGCATCATCCACGACCAGAAGACGAAGATACCCACCGAGACGGCGACGGAATAGGCGAGCGCGGCGAAGAACGACAGCGCGCCGGTATCGTCGAGCAGCGAGGAGACGCCGAGATAGGTGTAGATGCCCGAGGCCGTGGCCAGCACGCCGAGCGCGGTGGGCGTGATCGCCCCGAGCGCCCCCATGTGGCTGTCGAGCTCGCGGGCATGGCGCAGGCCCTGCGCCTCGGCACGGCTGAGGTTGTCCATCGCTGCCTCCCCTCGGTCGTGGGCACCATAGGGCGGCAGCGCCTGCGGCGGAAGGGAACGGTGGCGTGAGGGGATGGGCCCTGCCGGCGCACGCCCCCGCCGGTCGGGCCGGCGGGGGCGGTTGCGTGGCGTGGCGTGGCGGGGACCGTAGCGACCGTCGGGGCGTGCAATTCCCGAGGACCTGTGAATACAGGTGGGCGCCAGGTAGCCGGGCCAGGACCCGGGCAGAGCCAGCTCCCTCGGTGTTGCTTAAGGCCACCGGAATAGGGCCCCTGACGAGAAGAACAGACCCGCCACGAGGCAAGGTAAGCCGGGGGCGGGGGCGCGGCAAGGGGCGGGGGCGGGGCTGACCTTGCGTCTTGCGAGTACGCCGTTCCGACGGGCCGGGTTGCCCATTGTTCACATTTCGTTCACGCTCCGAGCCATGAGCGACGACTTCCTCGATCCCGACGCACCGCGCCCGGACGCCCGCGCGCCGTGTTCCGACGACGCGACGCGCGGCGGGGCGCGTCCCGGTGGCGCGTATCCCGGTCGCGCGCGCGCCGGTGGTCTCGAGGTCGCCACCGCCCTTGCGCCGGGACAGCTCATCGCGCGGGGCGTCTGCCGGGCGCTGTCGGCCGAGCACGATTTCGCCTGCGCCGAGGAGGTGACGCTGGCCACCGGCCTGCGCGTCGACGTGATGGCACTGGGGCCGAAGGGCGAGATCTGGGTGGTCGAGTGCAAGTCGTGCCGTGCCGATTTCGTCTCGGACGGCAAGTGGCAGGGCTATCTCGACTGGGCCGACCGCTTCTTCTGGGCGGTGGGGCCCGACTTTCCGACCGAGCTGCTGCCCGAGCGAACGGGGCTGATCCTGGCCGACGCCTGGGGCGCCGAGATCGTTCGGATGGGGCCCGAGACGAGGCTTGCCGGCGCAAGGCGCAAGGCGCTGACGCTCCGCCTTGCGCGGCTCGCGGCGCGGCGGGTGCAGGCCGCGCGCGACCCCGACGCCGCCGCCCGGCGCGGGCTTGCCTGAACCGAGCGGGGCGGCCTGCCTGAGCGGAGGCCCGCGCGCGGCCGATGCGCCGCAGCCACCGGGCGTGACAGGACGCCGCGCCTGCGGTATGCATCGAGCCAACGGCCGACGACAGGCCGACGAGGCACGCAGGTACCAACCAGGCAAGAACATCGAGGCGGATCATGGCCATCTTACCCAATGCAGGCTGCCGGCCGACCCGGCGGGCCTTCCTCGCGTCGGCCGGCGCGGGCGCGGCGACGCTCGCACTCGCGGGCTGCAACAACGGCATCGGCTCGAACGGGGCCGCCCGGATCGACGCGCGGGTCGACGAGACGCGGCGCTTCCTCTTCCAGACCTATCCCGCCACCGAGCGGCTCGAGTCGGATTCCGCCGGCCAGCTCTACATGCCGCTGGTCACCGAGGCGGGCCTCGGCATCGGCGGCAGCTACGGCACCGGGGCGCTGCGGATCAACGGCGCGACCGTGGACTACTACGCGGCCTTCACCGCCACCCTGGGCCTGCAGGCGGGCGCGCAGCAATACGCGCACGCGCTGTTCTTCATGACGCCCGAGGCGCTGCGGCGCTTCCGCACGTCTTCGGGCTGGTCGGCCGGCGCGGAAGCGGAATATGCCACCCTCGACCGAGGGGGGAACATCTCGGCGGACACGCTGACCGCGATCGACCCGGTGATCGCGCTCGTCTTCGCCCAGACGGGGCTGATCGCGGGGGCCAACCTGCAGGGCACGAAGTACCAGCGCATCATCCCCTGAGCCGCCGGAGCGCGGGGGGCGCTGCCCCCCGCCGGCCTGCGGCCGTCTCCGCCCGGAGTATTTGGGCCAAGATGATGGGGGCGCGCGGCGCCGGAGCCCGTTCCGTGCTCGGCTCCCCGCCTATTCGGCCAGCATCCACGTGCCTTGCGGGAAGAAGGCATGGAAGGCGAAGGCGAACATGACGTCGTGGGGCAGGTCGGCGCCCGCGGCGTCGCGCACGCGGATCGTGCCCACCTCGCGGCCCTGCCCCAGATCTGCCGCGTCGAGCGCGCTGGCCTGCCCCTCGGCCCATGCAAGGGTGACGCCCGCCTCGGTCACCTCTCCCTCGACGCGCAGGCGCTCGACGGGCCAGGCGCGCTCGCCCACGCGCACGACGCGGGCGAGCGCGGGGATGTCGTGGGGCGGCAGGTCGCCCGAGTAGAGAAACGGGCGGGTGGAGCTGTCGTATCCGACATAAGGGTTGCGGCCGTAGGAGCGGGGGTAGTCGGGCTCGTCCATCACCAGGCCCTGCGGATTGCGGGTGCGGAACTCGTCCCAGCTCTCCATCCAGGTGGGCAGCGGATCGAGGCGGGTGCCGGTATGCTCACCCACGATCCCCTCGCCCACGGCCTGCTGCCACCAGCTCTCGGTCTGGCGGTCGTACATGATCATGTCGGAGTGGCGCAGCTTGCCCGACACGCCGAATTCGAGCACCTCGCCCTCCACCCGCCGGTCGAAGGTGGGAAAGGAATTGCACAGCGGGCAGAAGGTGACGGCGATGGGCACCCCGCCCACCTCGTCGTTCACGATCTCGTGCCAGGTAAGGTAGCGGATCGGGTAGGCGCGCGGCGTGGCGCCCTCGATCTCGACCGTGACGACGGGCTCGCGGCCGGCCAGCCTGTCCTCCTCGGCCACCTCGACGAATTTCGGGCCCGTGATCGCGGGGATACCGTCCTTCGGCGGGCCGCCCGAGACGATCTCCGACCAGTCCTCGACCGAGGTCTGCGAGAAGTCGGTGGCGGGCCACTCGTTGCGCCAGATCGACGGGTCGGCGGCGACAGGGGCGGCGAGGGCGACTGTCAGTGCAATGACCAGGGGGCGAAGCATGGGATGCATCCTTGGCAGCGGGGGCACGCTCCACCCTGACAGGCGTCGGCGGCGCTGCCTAGCCGGGCTCGCGCGAACGTGCGCCCGCGTCAGCGCAACACGAAGGCGAAGGCACGGCGCAGCTCGGCCATCGCGTTCCGCTCGAAGAGGCGACCGTGGGAGAGCACGATCCGCTCCGGCGCCCAGCCGAGCAACGTCTCGACCGAGGCGCGCAAGGCGGCGCGGTCGCGGAACGTGGCGCGCATGTCCGGCGGCATCCGCCCCTTCGGCGCCGCGATCCCGGCCAGCCGGACGAGCGGGCGCATCCAGATCGGCAGGCGCGCGGGTTCGAAATTCTCGATCAGGTCGGTCAGGATCAGGGTGCGGCTCGGCCTGTGGAAGAACACCGCCTCGCGGTGCACCGCGTTGCCCGCCACGACGATCTGCTCGATCGTGCCGTGCCAGTCGGGGGGCGCCGCGTCGGTCAGGTCGCGGTCGACTCGCAGGCGCTTGCCGCGCGCCTCTGCCCTGGCGGCGACGCCCGGAGCGGCCCAGAGAAGCGCCTCGGGAAAGGCGGCCTGCCACTCCGGAAGATATGCGTAGTGGATCCAGTTGGGCGCGATCAGGTGGCCAACGGTGCCGAGGGCGGCGAGGTCTGACGCCAGCCCCTCGGTCAGCCGGGTGGGCGAGTGCACCCACAGCGCGCCCGCGGGAAGACGAATGACGGTCGCCCGCGTCGTGAAGGGCAGGCCCGCGAAGCGGATCGCGGGGCCGTCGATCAGCCACAGGTCTCGGGCGAAGGCTTTCGGCGTGTCGATGGGGGTGTAGAGGCGCACCCCCATCGTCTCAGCCCTCGGGGCCGCCGTTGACGGTGACGCGCTCCATAACGTCGGGCTGGCCGATCACCGCGCCGTTCTGCCCCGCGCCGCGCTTGATCGCGTCGACCACCTCCATCCCCTCGATGACGCGCCCGACGACCGTGTACTGGCCATCGAGGAACGGGCCGGGCTCGAACATGATGAAGAACTGCGAATTGGCGCTGTCGGGGCTCTGCGCGCGGGCCATGCCGACCACGCCGCGCTCGAAGGGGATGTCGGAGAACTCGGCGGGCAGGTCGGGCAGGTCGGAGCCGCCGCGTCCGGCCATCGACATGTCGCCCCCCAGCCGGCCGAACTCGACATCGCCGGTCTGCGCCATGAACTCGTCGATCACGCGGTGGAACACCACGCCGTCATAGGCGCCTTCCCCGGCGAGCGCGGTGATGCGCTCGACGTGCCGGGGGGCGACGTCTTCCAGCAGGTCGATGACGACGGTGCCCTCCGCCTCGCCCGCGACCTCGATGCGCAGAACGGAATCTCGGGGATCGACCGGGGCAGGCTGAGATCGCTCCGTTGTAACGGAGGGTGGTGGCTGCACTTCGCCCGGTCGCAACAGAAGGAACGCCGCGATCACTACAGCGGCAAGAATGACCGCCCCTGCCACGGCGGCATTACGCATCGGCGGCCACCTTCACGCTGACCATGTGGTCGGGATTGGCGGGAGGCTCGCCGCGGGTGATCGCGTCGACATGGGCCATGCCGTCGATCACGCGACCGTAGACGGTGTACTGGCCGTTGAGGAAGTGGTTGTCGGAAAAGTTGATGAAGAATTGCGAGTTGGCGCTGTCGGGGCTCGCGGCGCGGGCCGCGCCGATCGTGCCCCGGTCGTGCGGGATCTTCGAGAACTCGGCCTTGAGGTTGGGCAGGTCCGAGCCGCCCGTGCCCGCGCGGCGCAGGTCGCCCCCCTTGGCGCCGTGCTTCACGTCGCCGGTCTGCGCCATGAAACCGTCGATCACCCGGTGGAACACCACGCCGTCATAGGCCCCGGCGCGGGCGAGCTCCTTCATCCGGGCGCAATGCTCCGGCGCGATGTCGGGCAACAGCTCGACCGTCACCGTGCCGCCCTCCAGCTCGATGAGGATGGTGTTCTCGGGGTCCTTGATCTCGGCCATGCGCCTCTCCTTGCGTCGCTGTCGGCGCGACCCTAAACGGGGGGCGCACGGATCGGAAGGGGGCGCGCATGGGCTGGCAGACGCTCGACGACATGGAGCTTTCGGGGCGCACGGCGCTGGTGCGGGTGGATGTCAACGTACCGGTCGAGGACGGGCGCGTGACCGACGCGACGCGGATCGAGCGCATCGTGCCGACGGTGCGCGACCTGATGGACAAGGGCGCCCTGCCCGTCCTGATCGCGCATTTCGGCCGGCCCAAGGGCAAGGTCGTGCCGGAGATGTCGCTGTCGGTCACGGTGCCGGCTCTCGAGGCGGCGCTGGGCGTGCCGGTCAGGCTGGTGACCTTCGAGGAAGCGCCCGAGGCCGTGGGCGCGCAGAAACCGGGCGAGGTGCTGCTGCTCGAGAACATCCGCTTCCAGCCGGGCGAGGAGAAGAACGACCCGGTGCTCGCCGCGCAACTCGCGGCGCTGGGCGATGTCTATGTCAACGACGCGTTCTCGGCCGCGCACCGGGCGCATGCCTCGACCGAGGCGCTGGCGCATCTGCTGCCGGCCTGCGCGGGGCGGCTGATGGAGGCGGAGCTCAAGGCGCTCGAGGCGGCGCTATCGGCCCCCGAGCGGCCGCTCTGCGCGGTGGTGGGGGGCGCCAAGGTCTCGACCAAGATCGACCTTCTGAAGAACCTCGTGGCGCGGGTCGATCACCTCGTGATCGGGGGCGGGATGGCCAACACCTTCCTCGCCGCGCAGGGGCTGGAGATCGGCACCTCGCTGGCCGAGCGCGACATGGGCGAGACGGCGCGCGAGATCATGGCCCGCGCCGAGGAGACGGGATGCCGCGTGCACCTGCCCGTCGACGTGGTGGTGGCCGAGAGGTTCGAGGCGGGGGCGCCGTCGCAGACGGTGGCGGCCGAGGCCTGCCCGGCCGACCGGATGATCCTCGATGCCGGCCCCGAGACGGTGGAGCGGCTTAAGGAACTGTTCGGCACCTGCCGCACGCTCATCTGGAACGGCCCGCTCGGCGCCTTCGAGATCGCGCCGTTCGACGCGGCCACGGTGGCCGCGGCGCGCGCGGCGGCCGAGGCGACCGGGGCGGATGCGCTTGTCAGCGTGGCGGGGGGCGGCGACACGGTGTCGGCGCTGCACCACGCAGGCGTGGCCGACGATTTCAGCTATGTCAGCACGGCGGGCGGCGCTTTCCTCGAATGGATGGAGGGCAAGGAGTTGCCGGGGGTCGCCGCGCTCCACCGCTGAGGGGCGCCCGAGGAGGGCGTTGGCCCGCGACGGCTGTGCCGCGCCTCTTGGGCCTTGCGTAGCGTAAAGCACTGGGGCCTTCTGGGCAGGACCTGTCGCTGCCCGAGGTGCCTGCCATGACCATCCCCGCCCGCCGCACTGCCCGCCGTCGCAGGCCGGTCCCCCTTGCGCTCGCTGCCGCCATCGCGGTGTCCGCCCTGCCCGGAACGGGGCATGGCCAGGGCTGGGCCGATGTGTTCTCGCCCGACCGCGTGGCCGAGAGCGTGCTGCAATCGCTGCTGATGACGGCACGGACGCAGGCCGACATCGTGTATGGCGCAATGAGCGTCGATGTGCTCGGCGCCCGCGCCACGCTCACCGACCTTCGGGTCTGGCCCTTCCTCGACTGGGACGAGGCGGGCGATTGCGCGATCGAGGTCGCCCGTGTCGCGGTGCAGGGCAGCCCGCTGACCGTGACCGATCGGGCGAAGATGCGGCTCGCGGCGCACGGCGTCTCCGTTCCGGCCGCCTGTCTGCCCCCGGATGGGCGCGCGGCGCTGGCTGCGGTCGGTCGGTCCGAGGTGGCGCTGTCTTACGTGGCGGCGACGCTCGACTACGACGTGCCGAGCGCGGGGGCGCAGATGACGCTGCGCGCCACCGCGCCGGGCTTTGCCGCCGCCGATCTCGCGGCCCGGTTCGACTACCTCTGGTTCGAGGCCGACGACGAGATGGAGGAACCGCAGCCGGTGGCCTTTCTCGAAGAGGCGTCGCTGGGCCTCGAGGATCTCGGGGGCTGGCCATCCGTCGCGCCGCTCCTGCCGCCGCAACTGCTCGACGCAGGCTCGGCGGCCTTCCTCGTCGAGGGGTTTCTCGGCTCGGCGGTGATCGGCATGGGGGGCGGCGCCGAGGCGGGCGCGACCCTGAGCGAGGAACAGCGCCGCTTCGTCGACAGCGCGGTCGAGGCGTGGACGGCGTTCCTCGCCGAGCCGGGGCGGCTCGAGCTCGCCACGCAGATTCCGGCGGGAGCGCCTGTCTATCTCGACCCGGCATGGAACGACGCGCCGGCCGAAGCCTTCGCCGCCCTCGCCCCGGTGATCGCCCACGGCACGGGCGCAGCGGCCGGGCCGGTGCCGCGGGCGGCCCTGCGCGCCGCGCTGGAAGCCGTGCAGGGCGGCACGGAGAGCGGGATCGCCCCCGACGCCCGCCTCGACGTCGGCCGGGCGCTCGTCACCGGGATCGGCGCGCCGCGCGATGTCGCAGCGGGCGTGGCGCTGCTCGAGGGGCTGGCCGGGACGGGCGATGCCGATGCGGCGGCGTTGCTCGCCGAGGCGCTCGAGACCCGCGACCCCGAGGCCGCCTACGGCTGGGCGCTGCGGGCGGCCGCGGCAGGCGCGCCAGGCGCAGCGGCCCGGCTCGACCGGCTGGAGCGGCAGGTGCCGCCGGTCGCCGCCCTCGCCGCGCAGGACACGCTTGCCGGCCCGCTCGACGCCGTGGCGGGCGCCGGTCGCGCCGTGCTGTCGGATCTCGCGCAGGCCCGCCTGACGGGGCAAGGGGCAGTGCGCAGCTACCGCCACGCCGCCACGCTCGCCCGGCTGATCGGCGCGAGCGGCGACCCCGAAGGCCGCGCCCTTCTGGAAGAGATCGACGCGCGCATGGCCGGTGGCGGCTCGGCATGGAGCGCGGTCGAGGACGAGGCAGCGGCGGCGGCGCTCGCGCTCTGGCTCGGACAGGCGCAGTGAGGGCCGCGCCAGCCGCTTTGCGGCCACCGCCGCCGCAATCGTGCTTGCACGACGGCCTGTCGGCCCTTACCCCGCGCCCGAGGGCAGAGGCCACCAGGAAGGATCAAGCACCATGAAGGCGACCCGCACCGTTCAGCGCATCCTCGCGAATTACGAGGGCGAGACCCCCGGCGTGAAGGGCAAGCTCTGCCAGATGCTGATGGCGGGCAAGCTCGGCGGCACCGGCAAGATGATCATCCTGCCCGTCGACCAGGGCTTCGAGCACGGGCCGGCGCGCTCGTTCGGGCCGAACCCAGACGCCTACGACCCGCATTATCATTACCGCATGGCGATCGATGCGGGGCTCAACGCCTATGCCGCGCCGCTGGGGCCGCTCGAGGCGGGCGCCGACACCTTCGCCGGCCAGATCCCGACGATCCTGAAGGTGAACAGCGCCAACTCGCTGATGGGCCCGGGCGCCGGCAAGAACCAGGCGGTGACGGCGAGCGTCGACGACGCGCTGCGGCTCGGCTGCGCGGCCATCGGCTTTACCATCTATCCCGGCTCGGACATGGCGCTCGACATGTTCGAGGAGATCGTCGAGATGCGGCGCGAGGCGGCGGCCTGCGGCCTCGCGACGGTGATCTGGTCCTATCCCCGCGGCGAGGCGCTGTCGAAGGAGGGCGAGACGGCAGCCGACGTCACCGCCTATGCCGCCCATATCGCGGCGCTTCTGGGGGCGCACATCATCAAGGTGAAGCTGTCGACCGACCACCTTGAGCAGCCCGAGGCAAAAAAGGTCTACGAGAGCGAGGGCATCGACATCTCGACTCAGGCCGCGCGGGTGGCCGACTGCGTGCGCTCGGCCTTCGACGGGCGGCGGCTGATCGTCTTCTCTGGCGGGGCCAAGAAGGGGGTCGACGGGGTCTACGACGACGCCCGCGCGATCCGCGACGGCGGCGGCAACGGCTCGATCATCGGGCGCAACAGCTTCCAGCGCGACCGGGGCGAGGCGCTGGAAATGCTGAACAAGCTCGTCGACATCTACAAGGGCCGCGCCTGACGGCTGTCGGGCCGCGCCCCGCGCGGCCCCGGGGGAGAGACGTGCCCGATGGCGAACGTGCTGGCGCCCGAACGGGCGGAAACCCGCCCAATGCGGCACGGCACGCTTCAAGCCGGCGCGCGCAAGGTCTATCCGGAGGTTACGAAATCTCCGGGAGAAAGCGCATGCAGGTCGGAACGGTCGCGGTAGTCATCGGGGCGGCGCTTCTGTGGATCGACGCCCAATACCTCGCCGGCATCGGCGCGAGCGGCACGCCCGAGGCGAGCCTGGCCGCACCGGCGGGTTTCGTCTTGCTCTTCCTCGGCACGGTGGTCGGCATCGGCGACGGGATGCGCCGGCTTTTGCGCCGCATGGCCGCCTGATCTTTCGGCCGCACGTTCAGCCCCAGCCCATCGCCCCGAGGATCGGCCCGGCACCGAGCCGGGCGGTGCCCGGGGTCAGGCCTCGCCCCCCCTGCCCCAGTCGCGTGGCCGCGTAGCCCTCGGCAACCGCGGGCGGCCCCGACCGAAGCAGCACGGCCGCGGTGAGCAGCGCGCCCGTCCGCTCGGCAAAGGCCCGGGCCTCGGCCTCGTCCGGCAGCGACGGCCACCGGTCGCGGCTCGCGCAGAGCGCCGTATCGTAGGCGGCATTCAGGCCGCGCGCAGCGTCGAGCTCGACCGCCAGCGCCTCGGCCGCCTCGGGCTCGCGCGCGAGCGTGCGCAGCGCGTCGAGGCAGATCACGTTGCCCGACCCTTCCCAGATTCCGTTGAGCGGCGCTTCCCTGTAGAGCATCGGCAACGGCGTGTCCTCGACGTAGCCCATGCCGCCCAATGCCTCCATCGCCTCGGCCACCACGGTCGGGCAGCGCTTGTTGGAGAGGTATTTGGCCAGCGCCACCGCGACGCGGGCGAAGGGTGCCTCGCCCGCGTCGAAGGCCCGCGCGACCCGCAACCCCAGCGCCAGCGCGCCCACGGTGTCGAGCGCGAGGTCGGCGAGGACGGCGCGCATCAGCGGCTGGTCGATCAGCCGTTTCTGGAACGCCGTTCGCCCCGCACACCATCGCAGCGCCTCGTCGAGCGCAGCGCGCATCAGGCCAGCCGGCGCCATGGCGGTATCGAGGCGGGTGTGATGCACCATGCGGACGATGGTGCGCACGCCGTCGCCCTCCGCGCCCAGCCGGTGCGCAAGCGCGCCGTGATACTCGATCTCGGCCGAGGCATTGGCGGTGTTGCCCAGCTTGTCCTTCAGCCGCATCAGGTGGATGGCATTGCGCCCCTCGGCCAGCCAGCGGGGCACGAGGAAGCAGGTCAACCCGCCCGACGCCTGCGCGAGCGTCAGGAACCCGTCGGACATCGGCGCCGAACAGAACCACTTGTGCCCGGTCAGCCGGTAGGCGTGGCCTTCGCGCTCGGCACGGGTGGAATTGGCGCGCACGTCGGAGCCGCCCTGCTTCTCGGTCATTGCCATGCCGAGCGTCGCGGCGCGCTTTGTCGCGACGGGAGCGATGGCCGGGTCGTAGGCCGCGGCAGTGAGACGGGGTCGCCAGAGAGCGTCGAGCTCGGGGGCGGCGACGAGCGCCGGCAGTGCGGCGTAGGTCATCGTCATGGGGCAGCAGACGCCCGGCTCGACCTGGCTGAACAGGTAGACCATCGCGGCATGGGTGGCATGGCGCCCGCCCGTCCAGGGGCCGGCGGCATAGCCCGCCTCGAGGCCGAGGCGCATCAGGTCGTGGTAAGCGGGGTGAAAGCGCACCTCGTCGAGCCGCCGCCCCGCCCGGTCGAACGTCACCAGTTCGGGCTTCTGGCGCTGCGCGGCGCGGGCGGCCTCGCGCGTCGCCTCGCGCCCCAGTTCGTCGGCAAGCGGGCGAAGCGCGGCCATGTCCGCGCCGAAGGCGGGCGCGAGTGCAGCGAGGGCCCGGTCGGACGCCAGGACATCGCGATCGCCGCCCATCTCCGGCTGGTTCGTCACCTCGTGGGTGGCGAACTCTGCGGCAGGGGGCGGAGAGATGCCGTGCATTGGTGCAGTCTAGCGAGCCGTGGCCAATCTGCCAAAGCGGACGTGGCGTTGCTGCGGCGCATCTCTCGGGGGATTTCAATGGACGGATCGGTGTGTAATCACTGCTGCCACGGTCCGCCAGAGGCCGCCGAGGCAGGAAAGACGGGTGCATGAAACAGCCCAGCCAGACCCGTGGATTGACCGATGCGATCGTCTTCGTGATCTGCCTGTCGCTCGCCGGGTATTTCACCTTCGCCGCAGTGCAGGGCGATTACGGCCTGTTCCGCCGAATCGCCATCGAGGCCGAGATCAAGTCGCTCGAGGCGGAGCGCGCCGCGCTCGAGGTCGAGGTGGCGCGGATGGAGAACCTCACGCGCCGCTTGTCGGACGACTTCCTCGATCTCGACCTGCTCGACGAGCGCGCGCGCGACGTGCTGGGCCTGCTGCGCCCCGAGGAAATCGTCATTCGCTAGGCCGGGCTGTCGAGCGGCCCCGCCAACGCCTTTCGACAGTGTCGCGCTTCCACGCGCGGTGGATGGCAGGCGAACCGGGCGCCCGCGATGCGCGGCCCTGCCGAGGCGCTCCCGGCGTCGCGGGGCGCCCCCCTCCCCCGCGCCAATGCGCCGCCCGTGGGCCGGGGCGGTTGCGGCATTTTTCGGGGTGAAGACCGGGCGCGCCTCTGCTAGGGAGTCGTTCAAGGTTGAACCATTTCTGGCGAGGGAGGGCCGGGGCATGGCAGCACGGCGCACCACCACCAAGAAGGCGGACGCGAAGCCGAGCGCCTCGAAGGAGGAGTTGCTTCACTACTACCGCGAGATGCTGATGATCCGCCGCTTCGAGGAAAAGGCGGGCCAGCTCTACGGGATGGGGCTGATCGGCGGCTTCTGCCACCTCTACATCGGGCAGGAGGCGGTCGTCGTCGGGCTCGAGGCCGCCGCCGAGGAGGGCGACAAGCGTATTACCACCTACCGCGACCACGGCCACATGCTGGCCTGCGGGATGGACCCCAAGGGCGTCATGGCCGAGCTCACCGGCCGCGAGGGCGGCTATTCCAAGGGCAAGGGCGGCTCGATGCACATGTTCTCGAAGGAGAAGGACTTCTACGGCGGGCATGGTATCGTCGGTGCCAACGTGCCGATCGGGGCCGGCCTCGCGTTTTCGCAGAAGTATCTCGGCACCGACCGCGTCACCTTCACCTATTTCGGCGATGGCGCGGCCAACCAGGGCCAGGTGGCCGAGACCTACAACATGGCGCAGCTCTGGTCGCTGCCCTGCATCTTCGTGATCGAGAACAACCAGTACGCGATGGGCACGAGCGTGAAGCGCGCCACCACCTCGCCCGACTTCTGGGAACGGGGAGCGGCCTACGGCATCCCCGGCGAGGCCGTCGACGGGATGGACGTGCTGGCGGTGAAGGCCGCCGGCGAGAAGGCCGTCAGGCACGCCCGCGCCGGGAAGGGGCCCTACATCCTCGAGATCATGACCTACCGCTACCGCGGCCACTCCATGTCGGACCCGGCCAAGTATCGCACCCGAGACGAAGTGCAGAAGATCCGCGAGGAGCGTGACGCGATCGAACACGTCCGCAAGCTGCTGATCGACGCCGGCCACGCCACCGAGGACGAGCTGAAAGCCGTCGACAAGGAGGTGAAGGAGATCATCAACGAGGCGGCCGAGTTCGCAAAGGAGAGCCCCGAGCCCGACCCGTCGGAACTGTGGACCGACATCTACGCCACCGAGACGCCGCAGGGGGTTGCGATCTGATGACCGGGGGATGCGTGGATAAGCGGCTGGAACTGAGGGACACGACCGATGGCAACTGAAGTGCTCATGCCCGCGCTGTCGCCGACCATGGAGGAAGGCACGCTGGCCAGGTGGCTGGTCAAGGAGGGCGACACTGTCAGCTCGGGCGACATCCTCGCCGAGATCGAGACCGACAAGGCGACGATGGAGTTCGAGGCGGTCGACGAGGGCGTCGTCGGCAAGATCCTGATCCCCGAGGGCACCGAGGCAGTGAAGGTCAACACGCCGATCGCGCTGCTGGTGGACGAGGGCGAGAGCGCCGAGGATGTCGAGATCGAGCGTGGCACCGCGCCGGTGCCGAAGGACAAGGCACAGAACTCTGAGGATCAGGCGGCGGCGGGGATGCAGCACCCTGCCCCGGTCCAGCCGAAACCCGCAGAGGCCACCGAGCCGGAGGTGCCCGAAGGCACCGAGTTCCGCACCCAGACGGTGCGCGAGGCCCTGCGCGACGCCATCGCCGAAGAGATGCGGCGCGACGAGACCGTCTTCATCATGGGCGAGGAGGTGGCCGAGTATCAGGGTGCCTACAAGATCACGCAGGGCATCCTCGACGAGTTCGGCGCGCGCCGGGTGATCGACACGCCGATCACCGAGCACGGCTTTGCCGGCCTCGGCGTCGGCGCGGCCTTCGGCGGGCTCAGGCCCATCGTCGAGTTCATGACGTTCAACTTCGCCATGCAGGCGATCGACCAGATCGTGAACTCGGCCGCCAAGACGCTCTACATGTCGGGCGGGCAGATGGGCTGCCCGATGGTCTTCCGCGGGCCCAACGGCGCGGCGGCCCGCGTCGCCGCCCAGCACAGCCAGGATTACGCGGCCTGGTATGCCTCGATCCCCGGGCTGAAGGTGGCGATGCCCTACACCGCGGCCGACTACAAGGGCCTGTTCAAGTCGGCGGTGCGCGACCCCAACCCGGTGATATTCCTCGAGAACGAGATCCTTTACGGCCGCTCCTTCGAGGTGCCGGTGCTGGAGGATTTCACCGTGCCTTTCGGCAAGGCGCGCATTCACCGCGAGGGGTCCGACCTGACGATCGTGAGCTGGGGCATCGGGATGAGCCATGCCACGCAGGCGGCCGAGGAGCTGGCCAAGGACGGGATCGAGGCCGAGATCGTCGACCTGCGCACCCTGCGCCCCATCGACTACGACACCGTGATCGCGAGCGTGCAGAAAACCAACCGCTGCATCACCGTCGAGGAAGGGTTTCCGGTCGCCTCGATGTCGAACCACATGGCGTCCTACATCATGACGCACGCCTTCGACTGGCTCGACGCGCCGGTGCTGACCTGCACGGGCAAGGATGTGCCGATGCCCTACGCCGCCAACCTCGAGAAGCTGGCGCTGGTGACGGTGGAGGAGATCGTCGAGGCGGCCAAGTCGGTCTGTTACCGATAGTCTCGGCCATGCTGATCTGCGATCCGCACCGCTTTGCCTTTGTCCACATCCCAAAATGTGCGGGAACCACCGTCCGCGCCCGGATCCGTCGCTTCGACAGTTGCGACGGCTTCTTCGAGCGTCCAAAGGAGCACCCGGGGCTCGGACGCGTCGATTTCGCGCACATCCCGCTGCGGATGCTGGCCAGGGCCTTTCCTGAGGTGCTGCAGAAACTGCGCGACTACAACAGCTTCGCCGTCATCCGCGATCCTCTGGACCGCTTCGGCTCGTCGCTCCGCCAGACTCTCCACTTCTACGAGCATGTCTACCCCACTGAGATGTCGCGAACCGAACTGCATGACGCCGTGCGGCGCATGATCGATCGGCTGGAAGGCGCGCCCGACTGGGCCCGTCACGATCTGGCCTTCTTCCAGCGGCAGGTGGATTTCGTTGATCTCGACGGCGAGCGGATCGTCGATCGGCTCTTCCCAATGACCCGCGTGGGCCAGATGCTCGAGGACATCGGACACCTCGCCGGGGTGCCGCTCGAGGGAGAGGAGAAGCGCAACCGCGATCTCTCCTTCCGGTCGCGGGCGCTCGTCCGCCCTGCCTATGCGATCAACGCCTTCTTGTGGCGCCATGCGCCGGCGGGGCTGCACGCCTCACTGAAGCGCTTCGCCCTGCCGCTCATCACCCACCGCGACAGCGCCACGAAGCGCCTCGGCATCACCGACCTCGCCGAGGTGCACGACTTCGTCAACCGCTACTACTCCGAGGACGCTGCGCTCCACGCGTCGCTCGTCGCCTGGTCGGCCCAGCCGACCGCAAGCCCAAGGGAACAGCCACGTGCCGACTGAAATCCTCATGCCCGCGCTCTCTCCCACCATGGAAGAGGGGACCCTCGCCAAGTGGCTGGTCAAGGAGGGCGACACCGTCTCGTCCGGCGATCTGCTGGCCGAGATCGAGACCGACAAGGCGACGATGGAGTTCGAGGCCGTCGACGAGGGTACGATCGGCAAGCTGCTCGTGGCCGAGGGCACCGAGGGGGTGAAGGTCAACAGCCCCATCGCGGTGCTGCTTGGCGAGGGCGAGAGCGCCGACGAGATCGCCGCGAGTTCCGACGCCCCGAAGGAGGCCCCCGCCTCGTCGCAGACGGCACCGGCCGAGCCCTCGGGCCAGACGGAACCCGTGCAGGGCTATGGCCGCGGCTCTGGCCCAGCGCCCGCGCCGACCGCAGAGGTCGCGCCCGCGCCCGCTGCGGCCCGCGCATCAGATGGCAGTCGCATCTTCGCCTCGCCTCTCGCCCGTCGCATCGCCGCCGAGCGGGGCCTCGATCTTACGGAGATCAAGGGGTCCGGCCCGAAGGGCCGGATCGTGAAGGCGGATGTCGAGGGTGCCCAGGCCCCGCGGGCGACGTCGGCGGCCGCACCGGTCGCCAGTCGTGACGCAGGCGTGGCGCCCATCGCCGCACCAGCGCCAGCAGCTGCCGGCCCGACCGCCGAAGCCGTGGCGCAGATGTACCAGGGCCGCCCCTACGAAGAGGTCAAGCTCGACGGCATGCGCAAGACGATCGCCGCACGCCTGGCCGAGGCCAAGCAGACGATCCCGCATTTCTACCTGCGCCGCGAGATCCGTCTGGATTCGCTGCTCGGCTTCCGGTCGGAGCTGAACGGCAAGCTCGAGTCGCGGGGCGTGAAGCTGTCGGTGAACGACTTCATCATCAAGGCCTGCGCAATGGCGCTACAGCAGGTGCCCGCGGCCAACGCCGTCTGGGCCGGCGACCGGCTGCTGCGCCTGCAGCCCTCCGACGTGGCGGTCGCCGTGGCGATCGAGGGCGGCCTCTTCACGCCGGTCCTGAAGGATGCCGACACCAAGTCGCTCTCCGCGCTCTCCTCCGAGATGAAGGATCTCGCGGCGCGCGCCCGCGAGCGCAAGCTCGCTCCGCACGAATACCAGGGCGGCACCTTCGCGGTGTCGAACCTCGGCATGTTCGGCATCGACAACTTCGACGCGGTCATCAACCCGCCGCACGGCGCGATCCTCGCGGTGGGCGCCGGGGTGAAGAAACCGGTTGTCGGAGAGGACGGGGAGTTGACGATCGCGACCGTGATGTCGGTCACGCTGTCGGTGGATCACCGTGTGATCGACGGGGCCCTGGGGGCCGAGCTTCTGCAGGCCATCGTCGACAATCTGGAGAACCCGATCGCCATGCTGGCCTGAAACGTGTCGCTGGCGCGGGAGAACGGCCTTGCAAGGCCGTTCCGACGCGCTTTCGAAAGCGCGTGGACAAGGCGCTTGCAAGCGCCTTGCAGTCGGAGCCTAGTCGCTGCCCGCGGGAAACAGGTGATCCATCGAAAGCGACGGCGTGGGACAGCCGCTCTCCCCCACCACGCGTGCGGGGATGCCGGCGACCGTCTTGCGCGGCTCCACGTCCTGCAGCACGACGGAGCCTGCCGCGATGCGCGAACACTGCCCGACCTGGATGTTGCCGAGCACCTTGGCCCCCGCCCCGATCAGTACGCCATCGCCGATCTTGGGGTGCCGGTCGCCGTCTTCCTTGCCGGTGCCGCCGAGCGTCACCGAATGCAGCATCGAGACATTGTCGCCAACGCGAGCGGTCTCGCCGATCACGATGGAATGGGCGTGGTCGATCATGATGCCACGCCCCATGACCGCGGCGGGATGGATGTCGACGCCGAACACCTCCGAAACGCGGGCCTGGAGAAATTGCGCCATGTCGCGCCGCCCCTCCGCCCAGAGCCAGTGGGCGACGCGGTGCGCCTGCAGCGCCTGGAACCCCTTGAAGTAGAGCAATGGCTCGAGGAAGCGCTCGCAGGCTGGGTCTCGCTCCTGCGTCGCCACGAGGTCGGCGCGGGCGGCCTGGCCGATCGCGGGATCTGCCGTGATCGCCTCGTCGGCGATCTCGCGCAGGATCTGCTCCGACATCTCGCCCGAGACGAGCTTGACGGAGATCCGGTACGAGAGCGCTCGCTCGAGCGTATCGTGGTGCAGAACGGAGAGCTGCATCATGCCACCGAGGAGGGGTTCATCCTCGATGGCGGCCTGCGCCTCGTCCCGGATGCGACTCCACGCCGGATCGATTGCAGTCAGTTCCGCCCGGCGTTCTCTCGGCGTCGGCATCGCGCATCTCCTCTCCCGCCTTGACACCTATCGAAGTTAGGTCTGCGTTGTCAGCCGGCAAAGGGGAAGCGAGGCAACATGACGCCTGAACGGCAGGCCGCGTTCCGGATGCAACTCGAGCAAATGCTCGCCGAGCTGGAAAGAGCGGAGGAGATGGGGAAGGACGGGCAGAAGCCGGTCGAGCTCGATCAGCAGTCGGTCGGCCGGCTCGCCCGGATGGACGCGCTGCAGAACCAGGCGATGGCGCAGGCTGGCGGGCGCCGGCGCGCCGCAGCGGCTCGCCGGATCGCCGCCGCCCTAGCGCGCGTCGACGACGGGTCGTTCGGCGAGTGCAGCGACTGCGGCGAGGACATTCCCGAAAAGCGACTCGAGATAGACCCTACCACGCCCCTCTGCGTGTCATGCGCATCCGGCTAGCGCCCCGCGCACCGCACCCGGTGACGGATCAGCGCCTCGAGCGTCAACACCCAGCACCGGCAATACTCGTCGTCGCCGAAGCCCGGATCGGCCGCCTTCGGCATCCCGCTCGCAGCGGCCATGAGACTGCCGGTTCCCCAACGCGGATGCGCGCGGCCCACGGTCTGCCGGTGCGCGTCCGCCGCCTCGGCCGCCGCGATCAGGCGGGCGAGGCGAAGCGGACGGGCCGAGGGCGGCAGAGCGAGCAGGACGCGGGCGACCGCCGCGATGTCGCCCGGAAGCGGACGGCGCATCTCACGCTCCCGGCAGGTCGAAGGCGAGATAATGGAGCGCAAGGCGGATCTGCCCGCCGGCAAGATCCCCGCCCTCTCCCGTCACGACAAGCGGCGTCGGCGCATAATAGGCCTGCGGCTGCCCCAGCAGCCCGTCTGCATAGCTCCCGGCCGCGCGGCCGAGCCCCGAGCCGAAGCGGTTCGTCGCACCCGCCTCGCCCAGCCTCCACGTCGTGGCCGTGCCGGTGACCTCGCTCACCACCCGCGCCGAGGCGGCAAAGAGCGTCACCTGCGCAGGGATGGCGAGGGCCGTCAGGTTGTCGCCCCCCGGCACCACGTCGTGCAGCGCCTCCACCGTGATGAAGCGCGCCGCCGCGCCCGAAGGTGTGCGCGACACACCCTCCGGCACCCAGCCTCCGCCCACGCGGAGCAGCGCCTGCCCCCCGCCCGCATCCCACGCGCGCCAGCCGGGAAGCGGGTCAAGGAACGACCAGCCGCCATTGTCGGCTACGGCCACCCTGCCCTGCTGTCCGGACCACGCCCCCGTGGCAGCCGGCCCCACGCCATAGCAGGCGCCGTCAGGCGCGGATGCCGGCGGGTCGGCGCGCGCGGCCTCCTCGAGCACCAGTTGCGCCGCAGCGTCGAGCCGCAGGAGCGCCTCGTTGACCGTCACATGCTTCTGCGCCTGGCCGGGCATCACCAGCGGCAGGCCGAGATTCGGCGTCTCATCCATCGAGTTCGATCCTTCTGTAGGGGCCGGCACCGTAAGCCTGGCTGACCTGCGCCACCGCGAGCGCCGTGGCGCCCGTATCCGCCGCGCGTGCTGCGGCACTCCACGTCCAAGCCGGAGCTGTCACATCGACCTCGCGCAGGATCGCGTCTGCCGGGCCGAGCACCCGGACGCGGTAGCGCTCCGCTTCCTCGCCCAGCGGCACGTCCTCTCCGACCCAACTGTCGCCGTCGATCCGCGTCCGGCGGACCCAAGTGAGGTCGAGCCCGTCATTCCCGCGGTCCGCGACCCGCAGATGCACCGGCGCGTAAGGCCTCAGCCCCACGCCCTGAAAGGCGGCGACGAGGTGCAAAATCGCGGGGTCGTCGAGCGGCAGCCCCGCCGGCCCGATCCGGAAGTGCCGCTCTAGCCCGCGGGCCGAAGCCGCCAGGCCGACCTGCACGAGCGTCGGATCGATGACGACGACGTGCGAGCCCGCCGGCCACTCCGGTGCCATGTCGGCCTCAGTTCCGAGCTGGCCGCGCAATCGCAGCGAGAGCGCCCATGTGTCGTCGCCAACAAGGTCCGCGTGCGCCGCCTGGAACAGCTCCCACCCCGACGGCTTGCCGGAACCGATGGCGAAGAGGTTTGCACCGGACAGAAGGGGCGCAACATCGACCGAGGCGAGCACGCCTCCGGTCGCCATCCGCACCCGCACCGGCGCGCCCCTGTCCCACCGGCCCGATCGCGCAGCGGGCATCGCATCGAGCGTCCGCCCCAGCGTGGCCGAGGTGCGCACCAGCCGGTCAAGCTCGTAGCCCGCGTCCGACGCCGCGCTCAGCACTGCAACAGGGCCGGGCCACGGCTCGGCCGCGACGGCGAGATGCGGCGCGTGCGGCACCTCCGCACCGGTCATCAACGGCAGGTCGAGGAACAAGGGTGCCACCGGCACCGGCGCCACGAAGGGCCGAGCGGGCGCGGGGGCCTCCTCGGCCGGCGCCGTCTCGTAAGAGCCCGGCTCGACCCGCATGGCCTCGACGAGCTGGCCCTCGCCCATCTCCACGCGGTCGATCCGCCAGTTCGCACCCTCGAGAGTCACGACGTCGCCCGCGCCGAGACCGAGCGCCGAGGGCGGCAGCGCAAAGCGCGCCGCGTCTCGTGCCACCCGCCCCTCGGCCAGCCAGCGCTCGGCCATGCCCTGCGCCTCTGCCTCGCCCAGTACCAGCGGCACCTCGCTTGCTGCAGGCGTCTTGGCTTCCTCGCCCGGAAACGCCGCCTCGGTCGCCGCCGTCTCGAAATCGCCCCCTGCGCGCACGAAGGCCAGCCGCACTCGCCCCGGGCTCTCTGCTACCGGCGCGCGCGACATCTCGAGATCGCCGTCGATCTCGGGGCGCACGGCCAGAACGCCCGTCGAGAGCGCCGTCGTGCTCCGCCCCGTTCGCATCGCATAGCGCAGGTTGCCCTCGCGCTCGGCCGCGTTGACACCATAGGCAAGCAGAAGCGGCTGCAGCGCACCCCGAGCGCCCCCGCCCATGTCCGCCTCGTAGCCGCGCACGAGACCGTGGACGTGGGCGACGTCGACCCCCGTCAAGCCCGAGCGGTGGCAAATGTCATAGATGACGGCGGCCAGCGACTCGTGCGAGGTCCGCCCGTTCAGCCAGTGTCCGCGGGCATAATTCTCGCCGTCCGACCACAGGTCGAGCCGGTTGGGAAACTGGGGAAAGGGCCGCGTGTCCCACGCCCAGACATGCGCGCGCGCCATGTCGAGCATCGGCCCGCCATAGACCGGGCTGACCGGGTTGTTCGAAGGGTCCTCCCAGTAGGAGATCACGGCACGGAGGTACTGCTGTTGGATAAGCTCGTCCCGCTGACCCGTCGAGTACCAGGGCAGCCGCGATTCCGACGACTTGGGGTCGATGAACTTGTTGGGCTGGTTCGTCGCCTTGTCGACCGCTGCGCAGCCGAACTCGGTAAACCAGATCGGCTTCGACATCGGCACCCATTCGGTCGGCTCGGCCTGCCGCACGCCGCCCCGCCGCTCGTGATGGGCATTCTGCCACCAACTGCGCAGATCCTTGTAGCGGTAGATCCAGGGCTCTCCATGGGCACCGTCCTCGATCGGCAGCCGGTTCTGTGCATCGCGCGCCGCCTTGTCGGGGTAGTACCAGTCGAACCCCTCTCCGCCTGCGACGCCGCGCCTGAGATAGGCGATGTCGTAGATGGCCGACGTGCCGTCCTGCGCGTCCAGATGCTCCAGCCCTTCACGCCAGTCGGAGAGCGGCATGTAGTTGTCGATGCCGACAAAATCGACCGCGGGGTCGCCCCAGAGCGGATCGAGGTGGAAATAGACGTCGCCCGACCCGTCGGCCGGCTGGTAGCCGAAATACTCAGACCAGTCGGCGGCGTAGCCGATCCTGCAGTCGGGTCCGAGGATGTCGCGCACCTCCTGCGCCAGCGTCCGCATCGCGGCCACGGCGGGAAAGCTGTCGCTCGATCCGCGAATCTGCGTGAGCGCGCGCATTTCCGAGCCGATGCAAAAGGCGTCGACGCCGCCCGCCGCCTTGCAGATATGGGCATAGTGCAGGATGAACCGCCGGTAACCCCAGTCCTCCGGCCCCGTATAGGCCACGGCCGGCCGCGGAGGCGGCGGCGAGGCGGACGTCATGAGGCTCATCGTGTCTTGCCCCTCGCCCTCGTTGCTCTCGGGCACGGGCGGCGCGACCTCGACCTCCTCGAAATCGTTCGGCTGCGCAGTTCCGAAGAAGTCCGCCACCTCCGCCTCGGCCGTCGCCGTCCGGTCCGGCGTCCCCGGCACGCCCGGGGCAAGCGACGTCGTGATCCGCCCGCGCCACGGCAGGTTCGGCTGACCGATCTCGCCGCTCCACGGATCGGGCAACGTGTTGCCCGCCATCTGGTCCATCAGGATGAACGGGTAGAAGATCACGTGCTTGCCGGCTGCCCGCATCTCCGCGATGGCGGCGATCACCGATTGGTCCGTGGGCGTGCCGCCATAGATTGGCCGGCCATCGACGAGCGGCACGACCTGTGCGTCCTCGCGCGCCACGCCGCTCACGAACCACGGCAGGTTGTCGGCATCGATCTCGGTCTGCTCGACCTTGGGGCGCAGCCTGCACTCTCCGCAGCGCAGGTCGTCGCCGAACCAGCAGACGACCATCGTTACCGATTCTGCGAGCGGCAACTCCTCCTCGAGCTGGCGCATCGCCACACGGAAATCGGCCTCCAGCCCAGGCGCATTGTGGTTGAGCGCCTCCGTCCTGCCCGGCTCGGGCGTGCGCGTGACCCGACCGGGCTCGAGCACGTATTCGCCCGAGCCGGGCACCAGCGCCACCCCGCGGATCATGCTGGACAGGCTCCGCATGTCTTCCGGCACCACCTGCTCGTCGGTCGGGCGGACCACCTCGAACGACAGCTGCGGCACCCGGTTGCCGAACGGCCCGAGCTCCAGCCCCTCGATCACCACATAGGCCGTGCCGCGATGGGCGGGCGCATTGCCTGCCCCTTCCACTGCTTCGATCAGCGGATCGGGAAGCTGATCCTCGTCACCGGGGTAAACCCGCATGTCGAGCTCGTCGCGCCCGATCTCGATCCCGTCGGCCCAGACACGGCCCACCCGCAGGATCGGGCCCTCGCCCAGCGCGACAGCGAGACTGACAGAGTAGGAATAGGTCTTGGTCGTGGCGCCACCGCCGCCCTTGCCACCGACGTCCTCCTTGCGAACCCGCTCCTTGAACCGTGTCGACCAGATCACCTGCCCGCCCACGCGCGTGCGGGCATACGTGCGGGCCATCGCCGTGCCCTCGCTCGCTCCCGTCACCCGATAGCGCGACAGCTTGCCGATCTCGACGACGTCGCTGCCCGCCCCCATCAGCCGCTGGTCGATGACCCGGCCGACCGTCGCACCAATGGCTCGCCCGATCACGACCGAGGAAAGGCCAAGCACAGAGCCGCCCACAGCCCCGCCGATCGCGGCGCCAGCCGCCGAAAGAAGGATCGTCGCCATGCCTCAGCCTCGCGTGTCCGTGTCAGTATCGGGAAAGACGAACCGCGCCACGACGCGCCGCGCCCAGGGGGCGGAGAGCGCGCTCTCAACAACCCCGCGCCCGCTCATGGCGTGGATGAAGGTCGGGCCGGCAGCCCCCTCCGCCGCGATGCCGAGGTGCTTGGCCACCCCGCGCGCCCGCATGCGGAACAACAGCAGGTCGCCCGCCGCGCCCGGCTCGTCCGCTCTCCGCATTCGCAGATGGCGCCGTGCCGCCTCCCACAGCACCTCGCGGCCCTGCGGCTCACCCCAGTCCGGGCTGTAGGGCGGGATGGCTTGCGGCTCGCATCCGTAGAGCGCGCGCCAGACGCCCCGCACGAGTCCGAGGCAATCGCACCCTGCGCCGCGTCGCGAGGCCTGGTGCCGGTAGGGAGTGCCCAGCCAGCATCGCGCGGCGGCGACCACCCGGGCCCCGCTCATGTCAGGTCCCGCGTTCGGGGCCGGTAGCTGCCGCCATCGTTCAGCCCCGAACGCTGAGGATAGGTCGTCACCCAGTCGTCGCCGGGGATGTAGGGAAAGCCGCGAAAGTTCACGACATTGCCAAACTTGCTGCGGCACGTCTCCAGTGCCTTGTCGCAGCCGGCCTCTACGCGCACCATATCGCCCACGGAGACCGGCGCGCGCAAATCCTGCCAGAGTTCGAGCGTCCGGTCGGAGGCTCCGAGCCAATCGTCGCGCACCTGACCGACGAGACCCGCCGCCGCTCCTGTCAGGACGCGCAGCCGCCCGCGGGCGAACCATCCGTCCGCGAAGCCCTGCAGCGAAGTGAAACGGAACTTGCGGCTGCCATCGACATCCTCGACGGCCACCTCGGCCGAAAAGGCGGGATCGCCGAGGTCGACGCCGCAGCCCCTGTCGCCCAGAACCGCGCCACAAATCCGCTGATAGACATTCCCGCGGGGCTGATTCAGCTCTTCGGTGAGCCCGCGCAGGTCCGCGCGAAAGGCGCCGGTGCCCCATGTCACCTCGCCCAGCGTGCCGCGAAAGAGCACCATACGCCGCGCGACGTCGGTCCAGTCGACCAGCCAGCAGGTCACAGCGGCCCCGTCGTATCGTCCCGCCGCGATGTCGTCCTCCGCGATCGCCGAAGAAGACAGCGCACCCGCAGCTTCCACGTTGTCGATCGCGAGACCCGTTGTCTGCGTCAACGCACCTGCGCTCATGCCGGTCTCGGCACGGAACTCCCAGCCGTCGAACGCCAGATCCCGGTCGTGGTCGGTGAAACCCAGCCGCGCACCGTCTTTCCGCTCAAGGGCCCAGGCACGGCAGGTCAGCGTCGCGCCGGTGCCCAGCTCGGCCAGCAGTGCCTCGCGCCCCCCGCTCATGTCCGGATCTCCACGACAGGCACGGTCGGCACCTCGCCGGCGACAAAGCCGGCATACGAGATATCGAGCCGATCCGTGTCGAACCGAACCGGAACGTCGAACTCGAAACCGGCGGTCACCCCCGTTCCCGGGCCCGGCGGCACGACGAAGGCCACGACACCCGTCGCGGCATCCAGCGTCCAGTCGATGCCCTCTACCTGGTCCACCCCGTCGATCGCCACGCGCACGGTGCCCGAAACGGGCTTGGCGATCCGGCGCGTCCAGCTTTCCGGTCCCGAGACATAGGTCTTGAGCAGCTCGAAGGACTGTCGCATCCCGTCGCCCGCGCCGATCCACTGATCCGTCGCGGCAACCTCGGCAGACGGCGCGCAGGATCGCCAGTCGCCCCAGTCCTTCCAGCGAAAGCCGTGCAGCGGCCCCCGCCGCGCCTCGAAGAAGGCGATGAGCGCGTCGATGTCATCCATCGAGCGCATGCCAAGGCCGGCATCGAAGCGCCGCCGCGAGGCCTCCCACGGCGTGTTACGCTCCTCGAAGCCGTTGCTCAGCGTGACGATCTCGGTTCGCCGCTCCGGTCCGCCGCTCGAACCGAAGCTCAGCGATGCCGGGAACCGTACCTCGTGAAAGGCCATGCTGCCCCCCTCACCTGTTCCGCTGGCCGCGGGCGAGCGCGCGGCCCACCTGCGCGGCGATCTGCCCGCTCGAGCGACGGAAGCCCTCGACGTCGGGCGTGCTCACGTTCATCACCACCTGCACGGGCCGCGCACCGCCGCCGGCCTGCACGCCGAGCCGCCCGTCGGGCCCCCGCTCGAGCGGCAGGATTGCCTCGGGCCCCGCCTCGCCCATCAGCCCGGTGCCCCCCCGCATCGGGAAGGTGGTCGGACCAGAGACGACACCGCCGCGTGCGAAGGCGCGCACGCGTGCCCCGCCCCCCGGTATCGCACGACCTCCGGCGAAAACGCCGCCATCGGCGAAGCCCACGGCACCGATCTGCGCCAGCCCCTGCCCGACCAGCCCGCCGAGCTGCTTCGTGATCGGGCGCAGCGCCGCCGAATAGGTCGCGTTCGCGATCGACACAGAGACCGTGCGCAGCGCGTCCGCAGCCGACTTGCCGTCGAAAACGAGCCCGTCGAAGGCCCGCCTGAGACCGCGGCTGATCGAGTTCGACAGCGTGCTCGCACTCGCCTGGGCCCGGCTCATGCTCCACGTCATCCGCGCGAGTTCGGCGTCGAAGCGCTCGACCATTGCGCCCGCGCCACCCAGCCGATCCTCCAACCGCTCGAGTTCCGTCTCGAGCGCGTCGCCGCGCTCTGCCTCATCGGCCATGTCGTCCTCCTGTCTCGTCGGGATAGCGGGCCGCGAGCGCGTCGAGATGCGCCCGCGCCATCGGCGCCGTGCCCCCGTCGCGCCTCGCCAGAATCAAGAGCTCCGCGGGCGTCAAGGCCCAGAAGGCGGCCGGGGCCAGCCGCAGCTCGCCCAGCCCCAGCCGCATAAGCCCCGGCCAGTCCATGCCGTCACTGCTCCGGCAGGGCGAAGGCGCGCACCAGCAGCTCCGCCGCCACCGCGCCCGCCGAGAGCGGCCCCCCCTCGATGTCGGACGAGATCAGCTGTGCCGCCGTCACGTCCCAGCCGCCGCCGCGCAGTCCCGCCACGAGCACCGCCTGCACGTCGCGTGCGCTGTGGCGGCCCTGCTCGAAACGGTCGATCACCTCGACGAGGCTCCCGCAGGCGAGCTCCGCCTCGAGCTCGGCCAGCGCTCCCAGCGTCAGCTTCGCCACCCGCCGCTCGCCGTCGACGACGACCGCAACTTCCCCTGCCCAAGGATTGGCCATGGTTCAGGCCGCGGTGAAGCTGATCGCGCCGGCCGAGGCCATGCTCACCTCGTAGGTGGCCTCGCCGTCGTAATCGCCGGCATACTCGATGGCAGCGATCTGGAACGGCCCCTCGATCGTCCCGAAGTCCGGCACGATCACCTGGAAGACCGGCGCCTGCTGCCCGAAGAAGACCTCCCGCGCACGCGTGTCGCTTGCCGCGTCCTTGAACACACCCGACCCCGAGAGCGAGGCGCTCCGCACGCCCGCGCCGACGAGCAGTTCGCGCCATCCGCCCGGGCTGTCGAGCGTGGTCACGTCGACCGTCTGCGCGTTGAGGCTGAGCCGTGTCGCGCGCAGGCCTGCCAGGGTCTCGAAGGCGCCGCCGCCCGAGGCCTCGATCTTGATCAACAGATCCTTGCCGGATTGAGCTCCCATGGCCCACCTCCTTCCTGTTCGTGTTTCGGGAAACGTGCGCCCGAGGCTCAGTCCTCGGCCACCAGCGCGGCGAAGCGCATGTCGATGCGTCGCCGCGCTGCCCGCCCCACCCGGCGGGCCGCCGCCCGCACGAAGTCCATCCGCACCACCCGGCCGCGCGAGAGGGCCGGGCGTGCATCCACCAGCACGTCCGAGATCGCTGCCGCGATCTCCTTGGCGCGGTGGAAGCCGCCCGTGTCGGCCACCACGCTCACGGTGAAGTCGTGACGCGCCGCGTGGCCGGTGAAGTCGCCCCGGTCGCGGGCATCTTCCGGCCCGAGCATGACGTAGAGATCGGGCACTGCGCCCACAGGCGCGGCATCGTAGATCCGCCCACCCGCAAGCGCTTGCACAACCGGGTCCGCCACCAGAGTCTGGTAGATTGCCGCCTGAAGCGCGGCCGCCGCTCCATAGCTCATGGGCTGACCTCCTCCTCCCGCGCCGCGCACACCAGAAAGTTCGCCCCCTGATCGGCCTCGGTCACCGCCTCGATCCGCCACATGCGCGTTCCCTCGCGGAAACGCTGGTCAGCCTGCGGGCGGCCGGGCCTGCCAGCAGCCATCGCGCGCACCACGATATCGACAGGGATGACCGCCTTCGGCAGCGCATCGCTCGCCAGCGCCCGGCCCCGCCGCGGTTTCACCTCGGCCCAGTGGACGCCGAGAGCCTCCCAGGTCTCGACATGGCCGCCCGCGCCATCCGGCTGGCGCCGCCGCGCCTCAAGCACGAGGCGGCGGTTCAGCACGGGCTGCAGCGCGCTCATCGCGCCACCCCCCGGCCGAGCCGTACCACGCGCCACGACGAGATCAGCCGCGACACGCCGTAGGGAATGCGCTCGGCTCCGATCCGCGCCTCGTGGCGATACTCGTAGTAGTAGGCCGCAAGCATCAGCACCGCGTGGGCGAGATCCTGCGGCACCAGGCCCCAGTCGGCGCCGAACCCTGCGGTGAAGGCCAGGCGCGCCCGCCCGCCGAAGGGGATCGTCGGCAGGCAGCCCGCCGCGCCCCTGAGTTCCGGCACATGCGTGTCCTCGACCAGCCTGTAGCGTGCCGGGTCGACCGTCTCCGGCGCCCCGTCAGCCGCCACCAGAACGACCGAACCGACCGCGCTCACGGGCGCCACCGGAAAGGTCTGCGCCTCCGGGCCCGTCCAGTCCTGCACCTCCAGCGCGAAGTCCCGCGCCAGCAGCGCCTTGCCGGTCCACGCCTCGACGGCCGCGATGGCCGCGCGCAGATACGTCTCGAGGAGCGCATCCTCGAACCCGTCATCGGCAAATCCCGTGCCCAGTCGCAGATGGTCACGGAACTGCAATACCGGCAGCACCTGCGTGGGCACCGCCGTCACTTCGGTCAGCATCATCCCATCTCTCCGCTCGCATCGTCGTCGGGCGCGGAGGCGAAACTGCCCCCGCGCCCCGGAGAGATCAGGTCGCCGAGAAGCGCAGCACCTTGATCGCGGCAAAGTCCGTCACGTCCCCGCCCACGCGCTTGGTCGCGTAGAACAGCACGTTCGGCTTCGCCGAGAACGGGTCGCGCAGCACCCGGATGTCGGGGCGCTCGGCCACCGTGTAGCCCGCGTGGAAATCGCCGAAGGCGATTGCCGGCGCGTTCGTCGCGATCTCGGGCATGTCCTCGGCGATCAGAACGGGGTAGCCGAGCAGGCGCGCGGGCTCGCCCGCGCCGAGCCCGTCGGCCCACAGGAACCGGCCGTCATTGTCCTTCAGCCGGCGCACCGCACCGGCCGTCTTGGAGTTCATCACGAAGGCCGCATTGGCGCGGTAGGTGGCGCCGAGCGCATACACCAGGTCGATGAGCGCGTCGGCAGAGCCGAAATCGCCGTCTGCCCCCGAGGGGACGTAGCCGATCTCGCCCCAGGCCCAGGTCGCGTTGTCGGCGATGGTGTGGTCGAGGAAGCCGCGCGGCCGCCCCGAGCCGTTGCCGCCGATGAAGGCCGCCGCCTCGGCGCGGGCGAACTTCTCGGCAATGCGCGTGGCAAGCCAGGCGTCGATGTCGAAGGCGCTGTCGTCGAGCAGCCGCTGGCTGGCCTTGGGCATCGCCGAGAGTTCGTGCAGCGGGATCGAGATGCGCTCGATCGTCGGCGTGCCCGTCTCGGTCTGCGCCGCCGTCTCGTCAGCCCACCCGGTCTCGAGGGTGCCACGGTCGACCAGCACGTCATAGGCGCCCGCCTCGACGTTGACCACGTTGGCGATGGCGCGGATCGAGGCGGTGCTGTCAAGCACCGAGCGGATCGTCTCGGAGGTCACCGGGTCGACGAGGTAGCCGCCGTCGCCGGCCACCGCCGTCGACATGGCCTTCGCCTCGTAGTCGAGCCCACGCAGCGCATCGTCATCTCCCGAGCGCAGGTAGGCCTCGAAAGCCTTCACGTGCGGCGCGGCGAGGTCGTCGTGCTCGGGCGCGGCGAGGGCGGGGCGCCCCAGCGGCGCGGTCTTTCGGTCCAGCATGGTCAGTCGCTCTTCCTGTGTGTCGATCTTCTTCAGCGTTTCGGCCCGGAACGACCTGAAGTCGCTCAGAAAGCCTGTCAGCGCCGCGCGCAGGTCGGGGGCGCCGGCCCCCTTGGTCTCGGGCGCACCGGGCCCGCGCCCGTCCGGTCTGTCGGTCGTGCTCATCGGTTCCTCGATTGTCGTGGTTGTCCGGTTCGTTGCTGTCCGGTCGGCGGATGCCCTGGCCGCGTCAGCCCGCGCCCATCTCCTGGCGGACGGCCTCGATGGCCGCGACCAGTTCGTGCAGCGGGTCGCCGCAAGGCTCTTCGTCCTTGCGCCCGACCCGTGCCTCGGCAAGCATCGGAAAGGTCACGAGAGAGACCTCCCAGAGCTCTATCTCGTGCAAGAGGCGCCGCCCTTCGCGGTCCCGCTCCGCCCGCTTCGTGCGGTAGCCGATCGACAGCCCGTCGATCGCGCCCGCCTCGACCAGCGCAGCCGCCTCGCGGCCCCGCGCCACATCGCGCAGGAGCCGTCCGCGCACGAACAGGCCGCGCCGGTCCTCCCGCACCTCGTCCCAGACGCCGATGGGCTGGGCCGGGTCGTGCTGCCAGAGCATCTTCACCTTCCGCCCCTCGCCCTTGAGCTGCGCAAGCGAGGCGGCATAGGCGCCGGGCTGGACGACGTCGCCGCTCCGGTCGGGATGACCGAAGAGCGAGGCGTAGCCTTCCACCTTCATGCCGTCGACGAGCGACAGTCCTGCCTTCGTCTGGCAGTATTTCACCTCCAGCCCGGTCTCGCCCGGGCCATTCGCGGTCGTCATGATGCGTCCCCTTCCATCTGAGCCGGCAGCCCCAACAGCGCCCGCTTCTCCGCGTCCGTCAGAAAGTCGGCCTCGCCGATCCGCCGCCACATCGCCTCGCGTTCCGAACCGAGCGCGGGCACCAGGTCGAGGTCCGGCTTGAGCTCCACCGCCTGGTCGGGAACGAAACGCCCAAGCCAGGCCGAAAGAGCCGCCATCGCGCGAGACGCCAGCGGCAGAACGGTCAGGCGATAGAAGGCGCGATTGGCCTCCTGATAGTTGGCGTAAGTCGCGTCGCCGGGAATGCCGAGCAGCATCGGCGGCACGCCGAAGGCGGTGGCGATCTCCCGCGCCGCCGCCTCCTTGGTCTTCTGAAACTCCATGTCCGACGGCGAGAAGCCCATCGGCTTCCAGTCGAGCCCGCCCTCCAGCAGCATCGGCCGCCCGGCATTGCGCGCGCCCTGATGGTGCTGCTCCATCTCTGCGAGAAGCCGGTCGTATTGCTCGGGCGTCAGCGTGCCCGCCCCGTCCTCGCCGCTGTAGACGATCGCACCCGAGGGCCGGGCGGCGTTGTCGAGCAGCGCCTTCGACCAGCGCGAGGCGGCGTTGTGAACGTCGACCGCCTGCGCCGCGGCGCGCAGGGGCGAGAGCCCGTAATGGTCGTCCTGCGGGTGAAAGCTGCGCAGGTGGCAGATCGGCGGCACCTCGCCCGTCATGGCAAAACGGTGAGTCCTTGCGCCTACGGTGTAATCGTAGGCCACGGGCCAGCCATCGGCCCCCGGCACCACGGTCATCCGGTCCGAGCGCAGGACATGCAGCTCGACCGGCAGCCCTGCGCCGCCGACGGCCTCGACATAGCCGTCGCCGGTCAGGAGGAGCTGAGCGAACAGGGCCTCGAGCAGTTCCGCGCGCCCCTGCCCGGCATTGGGCCGCCGGATCAGGTCGAGCACCGGGTGCGTCTCGTAGCGCGCCGTCCTGTCCTGGCAGACGAGCGGCAGCGCCGCCGCCGCCTCGGCCACCAGCTTCACCGCGCGAAAGCCCACAGGATTGCCAACGAAGCCGGCGCGCGTCAGCGTCGCCACGTCGCGCGCCGACCAGACCGGCCGCCCCGCACCCGCTGCCGCCGCCGCGACCGCCCCCGTCGCCGAGGCCTTGCGGCCACGGTAGGGCACCGCCCGCACCGGCACCGGCGGCGCCGCGCCGGCCTCCGGGGCACCCGGCTGCTTCTTGTCCCCGTGCGGCGCCGCGCGGCGCCAAGGCAAGCTCCATCCCATCCGCTCTCTCCTTCGTCGCCGGCCTTCCGGCCGCGGTCCCCGCGAGGCGCACGCCACCCGGCCCCCTGCCGGGCTCGGCAGGGGGCGGGCCGGAAGGGGCGGAGGCGTGCCCTCGGGCCGCGCTCCGCTCTGCCTTCGCCTCGAGTGTCGGTCAGTCGCCGTTCACCGCTCGAGCGACCGGATGCCGGGATCGCGCATCCGCCGCACGGGCAGGATCATCAGTTCCGTCAGCGCCCAGACGAGCGCGTCCAGCCGGTCGGGGCTGCCTGTGCCCTCGTAGCCCTGCAGGGTCATCCGGCACATCTGGTCCTCCAGCTCGCCCAGCCCCGGCAGGTGCTTCACCCGCCCCTGCTCGTAGAGCGCAGCGACCGGCTCGGCCCGCATCGCCTTCGACCGCGTGGCGTGAACCGCGCGGTAGGGCAGCGTCGGATCGAACTGGTCGAGCACCTGCTTGACCATGTCGCCCCCCTGATTGACCTCCGCCACCAGCCGGTCGGCGCCCCAGCGATCCATCGCCGCCACGGCACGATGCGCCCAGGCCGAGGGCGACGCGCCGGCGAGGCTCAGATCCTCCAGCACCCAGCCCACCCAGTCGCGCGGCGGTCCCTCCATCTTCACGCCCGCCACGACGATGCCGCACAGGTCCGACGCCGTCCTGCCGGTCGCCGGGGGATCGACGGCGACCACGATCCGGTCGAGCTCGGGCGCTTCGCGCACCGAGGCTGCCTCGAGCGTGGCGAGCGACCACAGCGCCCCCTCGGCCTCGTCGAGCAATTCTCCGTCGAGCTCCTGCCGGCCGAGCCGCGTGCCGCCGTAGCGCGCCCGAACCTCCTCGAGGAACGACTCTGCCAGATGCGCCCGGTTCGCCTCGGTCGGGGCATGGGTCACCGCCGTCGAGGGCAGGTGCACCAGCCGTTTCAGCGCCGCCACGTTGCGCGGCGTCGTCGTCACGCAGGCCCGCGGGTCCGTGCCGAGGCGCAACGCGAACTGCAGCATGTCCCATGCTGCTTCCGGCCGCGGCCACTTGGCCAGCTCGTCGGCCCAGGCAGCGTCGAACTGCGGGCCGCGCAGGCTTTCGGCGTCGCGCGCCGAAAAGATCTGCGCCTGCGCGCCGTTGGGCCATTCCAGCCGTCGCCGCGTCGCATGCCAGCGCGGGCGCCGATCCGGCGGCGTGCAGGCGACGATTCCGCTCTCGCCGAACACCATCACGTCGCGCGCCTGGTCGAGCGTCTCGCCCACCAGCGCCACCCGGCGCGCCGCACCCGGCGCCTCGGGCGTGCCGCCCTCGACCATCCGGCGCACCCATTCGGCGCCCGCGCGGGTCTTGCCGGCGCCGCGCCCCCCCAGCACCACCCAGGTGCGCCAGTCACCGGCGGGAGGCAACTGGTGCGGCAGGGCCCAGACCTCGAAGAGCCAGGGGAGCGCCGTTACCGCGGCGTCGCCCAGCCCCTCGAGAAAGGCACGCTCACGCTCCGGCGGTCCGGAGGCGAGCCAGACGGCGGCACACCTCGCTTCGCGCGGCGTCGAGATCGAGCGACAGCCCCGAACGCTCGTCGCCCGCTCCGGTTCCGTCCCGCCCGCCTCTGGCGCCATGCAGCTTCCCCTCGTCCTCGGCCATGCGTGCCACCGCCCGGGCGAGCTCGGTCACGACGGGCTTGAGCCGCTTGGCCTGCGCCGTCCTGCCCGCCCGCACCTCCGCGAGCAGCGTTGCCAGCTCGTCGCGAAAGGTCTCGAACACGTCTCGCGCCGCGGCCAGCTCGGCCTCTACGCGCTGCGCTGCCTGGTCGCGTTCGCTATCCGACATCCAGCCTCCGCCATCTCCGCCGCGTCGCCAGGCACCTCAGTCCCGCTCAGCCGCGCAATTCGAAGGATCGTTATTGCACGGCGCCACGGGCACGCTGCCCCCGGAGAGCCATGCGCGCGTCCGGACACCACCGACGCGCCGGGAACGAAAAAGGCGGCTCACCCCGAAGGTGGCCGCCTGCCTACTTTTCCCATCTTGCCCTTTTTCTACCGAAGAGCGTTCGCGGAGTCAAGCGCTAAATCCAGGGTTGTGCAGAGCCCCCCGTACGCGCCGCTTACCGATCGCCAACATTACTCTCCGGCGGCCTCGCGACGCTCCGCCTCGATGACCCGCCAGCGCGCCACGTTCTCGTTGTGCTCCGCCAGCGTCACCGCGAACGCATGCCCCCCTGTGCCGTCCGCCACGAAGAAGATGTAGTCGCTCTCCACCGGGTTGAGCGTGGCGGCAATGCTCTCCCGCCCAGGGTTGGCAATCGGCGTCGGCGGCAGCCCCTCGATGACGTAGGTATTCCACGGCGTCGCCGCGCGCAATTCGCTCTGCCGAAGGCCACGCCCCAGCGTGCCCCGCCCTTCCGTCACGCCGTAGATCACCGTCGGGTCGGTCTGCAGCCGCATCCCGTCGCGCAGCCGGTTGACGAAGACGCTCGCCACCAGCGGCCGCTCCTCGGGCTGGGCCGTCTCCTTCTCCACGATCGAGGCAAGGATCAGCGCCTCTTCCGGGCTCTCGAGCGGCAGCCCGTCCTGCCGGGCCGCCCACAGGTCCGACAGGATACGCTCCTGCCGCGCCTGCATCTCGGCGATCAGCGCCGCCTTGTCGTCGCCCGGGCGCACCTCGTAGCTGTCGGGCGCCAGGCTGCCCTCGGCAGGAATCTCCTCGACACCACCGCTCAGCAGGTCGAGCGCCCGCAGGCTCTCCACCACCTGCCAGCTCGTCACCCCCTCGGCCAGCGTCACCCGGAACCGCGTGCCGGGCTGCTCCAGTTCGGCGAGGTAGGCCGCTGGCGGCTCCTCATCGGCGGGCGTGAACCGAACGACCTCCTCGAAGGTCTGCGTCGCGGGGTCGAGTTCGCGCACCAGCACCTCGGCCGTCGTCACCCCGATGCGAAAGTTCACCTCCGTCCCGCAGGTGCTTCGCCCGCTCTCGGTAATGGCGGCGACGATCTCCTCCATCGAGGCGCCCGGCTCGACCATGAAACTGCCCGCCTTCAGCAGGCCCGACCGCTCGGTATAGTCGGCCCCCAGCCGGAACAGGGTCGGGTTCGAGATCGCGCCCTGCTCGGCCAGCTGCCGCGAGACCTGCGACATCGTCGAGCCCGGCGCCACCTCCACGCAGATCGCCTGCGCCAGCGGCCCCGGGCCACGATACTGCGCCTGCCCCCAGGCAAGGATCCCGGCGAGTGCCAGCAGCAGCGGGATCAGCAAGGTCAGCGCGTTCGAGGCGAGCGCCCGCGCCATCAGCCGGCCCACCGACCCAGGACAAGGCTCGCATTCGTGCCCCCGAAGCCGAAGCTGTTCGACAGCGCCACGTCGATCCTGCGCTCTCGCGCCGCGTTGGGCGCAAGGTCGATCGGGGTCTCCACCGCCGGGTCGTCGAGGTTGATCGTGGGCGGCGCCACCTGGTCGCGCAGGGCGAGGATGCAGAAGATCGCCTCGACCGAGCCGGCCGCGCCCAGCAGGTGCCCGATCGAGCTCTTGGTCGAGCTCATCGTCGCCTTGCCCGCCGCGTCGCCGAGCATCCGCTCCACCGCCGACAGCTCGATCACGTCGGCCATCGTGCTCGTCCCGTGCGCGTTGATGTAGTCGATGTCTGCCGGCGCCTTGCCGGCGCGCTTCAGCGCCGCCCGCATCGACCGCTCGCCGCCTTCGCCATCTTCCGAGGGCGCGGTGATGTGATAGGCGTCGCCCGACAGGCCGTAGCCCAGCACCTCGGCATAGATCCGCGCGCCGCGCGCCCTGGCGTGCTCGAGCTCCTCCAGCACCACGATGCCCGCGCCCTCGCCCATGACAAAGCCGTCACGGTCGGCATCATAGGGCCGGCTCGCTGTCTCCGGCGCGTTGCCGCGCTTGGTCGACAGCGCCTTGCACGCGTTGAACCCGGCGATCCCGATCTCGCTGATCGCGCTCTCGGCACCACCCGCCACCATCACGTCGGCATCGTCCGACATGATCAGCCGCGCCGCGTCGCCGATGGCGTGCGCCCCCGTCGAGCAGGCGGTCACCACGGCATGGTTCGGCCCCTTGAAGCCATATCGGATGCTCACCTGTCCGGAGGCGAGATTGATGAGCGATCCGGGAATGAAGAAGGGCGAGACGCGCCGCGCGCCCTTGTCCCGGATCAGCAGCGCCGTCTCGGCGATGGAATTGAGCCCGCCGATGCCCGAGCCGATCATCACGCCGGTGCGCTCGCGGCTTTCGTCGTCCTCGGGGGTCCACTCGGCGTCGCGCACCGCCTGCTCGGCCGCGGCGATCGCGTAGAGGATGAAATCGTCGACCTTCCGCCGCTCCTTGGGCGCCATCCAGTCGTCGGGGTTGAAGCTGCCGTCGCTGCCGTCGCCATGGATGACTTCGCAGGCATACGTGGTGGACAGATGCGCAGCGTCGAACTTCGAGATCGTCCGCCCCGCCGAATGCCCGGCAAGCAGCCGCTCCCACGTCGCGGCCACGCCCGTCGCAAGCGGTGAAACCAATCCGAGTCCCGTCACGACAACGCGCCGCATGCCTGCCCCCGAGCGTTCTTTCCGATTTGCGCGCCTGATAGCCCGGCCGCCGGGGTGGGGCAATCCCTCGGCGCCTTCAGGCGGCGGCTCGCCCATCGACGACCGACCACCCCGCGACGCCGGTACGGGCCATGAGCCACGGCACGGCGGGCGCCGTGGGGCGCGCGCCGCCAAGCTGCCGTCGCCGACCTCGGTCTCCCGCTGCACGCGATTCGACACCGCTGCGGGGCGCGCGCAGTGACCGCCCTGCCCCTGCGGCCCGGCCAGCCGCAACCGACGGCCCTGAATCAGGACGGCGCCCCGAAGGAGCGCCGTCGATCCTTGGCCTGCCCCGGCTGCCGAGGCCGCCGGGCGCGCGTGTTACTGGCGTTCCTGGATGAACTTCACCGCGTCGCCGAAGGTCTGGATCGTCTCCGCCGCGTCGTCGGGGATCTCGATGCCGAATTCCTCCTCGAAGGCCATGACCAGCTCCACCGTGTCGAGGCTGTCGGCGCCCAGATCGTCGATGAACGAGGCACTCTCGGTCACCTTGTCCTCGTCGACGCTCAGATGCTCGACCACGATCTTCTTCACGCGCTCCGCGATGTCGCTCATTTCCGTTCCTCACTTGCCGGGGCGCGTCTCCGCCCCTCTTTTCTCTGTCCCGTGCCCCCCGGGGGCGGCTGTCGCCTGCCGGGCGTGCCTCGATCCTCCGGGCATGCGGTCGGCCGCGTCCATACGCCCGGCCTGCCGGACAGCCACGCCCCCCTGCCGAAAGCTGCGCCCCATTAGCATCTTCGCCGGGGAAAGCAAACGCTTTCGCCCGGGCCGGGGCGCGGCGCGAAACGCCCCCTCAGATCATCGCCAGACCGCCGTTCACGTGCAGCACCGCGCCGGTGACATAGGCCGCCTCCGGGCTGGCAAGGTAAAGCGCCGCCGCGCCGATCTCATGCGGCTCGCCCATCCGGCCCGCGGGCACCTGCGCGAGGATCTTTTCCTTCTGCTCGTCGGTCAGCTTGTCCGTCATGGCGGTCGCGACGAAGCCCGGCGCGATCACGTTCACCGTCACGCCGCGGCCCGCCACCTCGTAGGCGAGCGACTTCGACATGCCGACCAGCCCGGCCTTCGCGGCGGCATAGTTCCCCTGCCCGGGGTTGCCCGTGGCGCCCACCACCGAGCCCACGTTGACGATGCGCCCCCAGCGCGCCTTCATCATTCCGCGCAGCACGCCCCGCGACAGGCGGAAGGCCGAGGTGAGGTTGACGTTCAGCACCTCGTCCCACTCGGCGTCCGACATGCGCATGAACAGGTTGTCCCGCGTGATGCCGGCATTGTTCACCAGGATGTCGAGGGCCCCCATCGTCTCGGCGGCCCGCCTGGGCAACGCGTCGACCGCCTCCGCCTCGGCGAGGTTGCAGGGCAGGACATGCGCCCGCTCGCCCAGCGCGCCCGCCAGCTCCTCCAGCGGTCCCTCCCGCGTGCCCGAGAGCGCCACCGTCGCGCCGGCGCCGTGCAGCGCCCGTGCCACCGCGCCGCCGATGCCGCCGGAGGCGCCGGTCACCAGCGCCGCCTTGCCCGTCAGATCGAACATGTCCGTCTCCTTCTCGTCGCCGGCCGCCCCGCGCCCAGGCAGGCGCCGGCCCGCACTTCCCGCCCGTGCCCGGGCACCGTCTCGTTCGCCGCCGTCCGTCACCTGGTCCGACGCGCGCGACCGCGCGCGCCCCGCTCCGTCAGGGCACGTCGATGTCGAGGGCGAGCGCGTGGATCCGGCCCACCAGATCCTCGCCCAAAGCCGCGTGCACCGCCCGATGTCGCGCGAGGCGCGGCTGTCCGCGGAACGCCTCGGCGCGGATTTTCACCTGGAAATGGCTCTGACCGCCCTCGCGGTAGCCGGAATGGCCCCGGTGGCTCTCGCTGTCGTCGATCACGACCAGCTCGGCGGGCGCGAAGGCCTCTCCAAGCCGGGCGCGGATCTCCGCCGTGACAGGGCCCTCGGCGGGCACCGGGGACGCGGCGGAGTCGCTCTCTGCCGACATTTTCGGCACCTCCCTCTTCTCATGCGCGCGCCAGTGACTAAACTCACGCGTCCGAGTCGGGGATAGCCCTCGCGGCGCGCCCCCCGCAAGAGCACGAGTCCCGCGCCGAGGGCGGCGCCGCAGGAGAGGCAGCGTTCCATGACCAAGCCCGATCCCTTCGGATTCGACATTCGCGCAAGCGTCGACAAGAAGAAGCGCAATCGCGGGCGGCGCGGCATGTCGGGCGCCTTCGAAACCTCGCAGCGCGTCTGCGACCATCCCGGCTGCGAGGAGCGCGGGCTGTACCGCGCGCCCAAGTCGCCCGACGTGCTCGACGACTACTACTGGTTCTGCAAGCAGCACGTCCGCGAGTACAACCTCAAGTGGAATTTCTTCGAGGGCTCCACCGAGGAGGAGTTCTCCGCCCAGATCGACAAGGACCGTGTCTGGGGCCGCAAGACCAAGTCGTTCAAGCAATCGGCCGAGGAACGCGCCTGGGCCCGGCTTGGTGTCGACGACCCGCACCAGGTGCTGGGCGACAACGCGACCCGCAACCCCGGAAAGTCGGTCACGGGCACCCGCAGGCTGCCACCCACCGAGCGCAAGGCGCTCGAGATCCTCGACGCCAGGGACCACTGGACGAAGGCCGAGGTGCGCAAGTCCTACAAGGCGCTGATCAAGGTGCTGCACCCCGACATGAACGGCGGCGACCGCTCGGACGAGGAACGCCTGCAGGAGGTCGTCTGGGCCTGGGACCAGATCAAGGACAGCCGCAACTTCCGCGATTGAGGCACGAGCGCGGCGGCTGGCGCCGCGCCGATCCGGGGCATGCCCGGGCGCTTCCCTCGGGGGGTCGGGCCGCCCGAGCTGCCCGCGTCCCCTCGGACCGACGGCCTCGCGGCAGCGCCCGGCGACCGCATGATGCCGCGCGCGACCCGAGCGAGGCCGCCATCGACCCGGGATGGCGACCGGCTGGGCCGTGGCGGGCGAGAGCCGCGCCGCCAGCCGGCCGACCCGGCGCCCCCGTCTTCTTCTTGCTCGAAATATCCCGGGGGTGCGGGGGCTGGCCCCCGCTGCCACGGCACCGTCCGATCCCGCCCTGCCCGCACTCGCACAAAGGGGGCACACAACCGGACAGGACGGGCCGCAGGAGCTCGCGCAACGCGCGGCCGCTCCCGGGGGGCCGTCCCCCTGAGTCCGGCCCGCGCCCGGGAGCACCCGCCCGAGAGCGCACCCGAAGGCGCGCGCCCCGGACGGGGCACTCGTTACCAACACCACTGGTCAACAACGGGGCCCGTCCGCGGGCGGGCCGGATGACCCGCGCCCCTCGGGGCCGTTCGCAGCCATCCCCCCAGGACGGCGTCGAGGACAGGTATGGCGGGGCATGGTGACGGGCGCTGGGCGAGGATCGTGCCTTCTTTCGGTTTCTTCGGCCCATGCGTTGCACGAATGTGGCCGTGGATGCGCAGACCGCGACAGTGGCGGGCGCGGCGTCCGGGTCGTCGCCCGCGCAGCGACGGTAAAGGCCGGGCCGGAAACAATGCGTGTCCTCGGCCTGCATCGATGACGGAACCCGCGCAAGGCGGTCCGCCGGCAGACACAGTCGCGCCCCATGCCCTTGCGGCATCTTCCGTCGCTGCGGCGGCGCGAAGCACATGTCGGCCCCTGCGGCGCCATCACGGGCACCGCCGCCAGACCCCCGCCGGCGCCGCGAGCCACCTGCGCGACGCGGTGTGCCGGGCGGTGCACCGCCGAGGCGGTCAGCGTGCGGCGCGGGCGAGCAGGTGAAGCGCGGCCATCGCGACGGCCCAGACAGCGCCGAGCAGGGGCGCAGCGGCCACGGCGAGGGGTGTCACCACGGTCGCTGCGCCGAGGCGGATGGCTTCCGTCACCGGAGAGCCCCCCGACAGGAGCGTGGGCACGCCCGAGAGCACACCGCCGATCAACCCGGCGAGCAAGGTGGCCAGCACCCCGCCGAAAGCGGCAAGCGGCCAGCCCGCAGTCCCGCGCCTTCCGAACAGGCCCGCCAGCGCGGCGCCGGCGACGAGGCCGCCCACGCCGTGAAACAGGATGACCTCGCCGACGAACAGCCAGACCCCGGTCGATCCGGTCGCCGCCTGCCGGTCGCCGTAAAGGAAAAGAAACGCGAACAGTGCCGCGACCGACGCCATCCCCGCGGCGACGATCGCGCGCGCCGTCCAGCCGGCCGGCTCGGTTTCGTCCATCGCGCCCTCCCCTCCTGCCCAGGCCGGCCGCAAACGCGGTGTCGACCCGTCGCCTCCCACGTGACGACGCCTCGCCCGCGTCGCCGGTGCCCCGCTGCCGAGGCCGCATCGCCAACCGGGGCGAAAACCGTACCCACCAGGCAGGCCCGCCGCGCGCCCGCGCCGCGCCGGACGCGATCGACGCGGTGTGCCCGACCAGCGCTCCTCGCCAGCGCTCCGCGCCACGGCTTCGGGCAAGCGTCGCGCCGCTCCTGACGCCCGGCCTCAGGGCAGCGCGGCGACTCAGGGCAGCGCGGCTGCCGCAGCGGCCCGCACCTCCTCAGCCGTGCCCACCGTGCGGGTCGCGAGCGCGCGATCGATCCGCCGTGCCATGCCCGACAGAGCCTTGCCCGCGCCGATCTCCCAGATCTCGCCCACACCCTGCCCCGCCATCCAGGCCACGCTCTCGCGCCAGCGGACAGTGCCCGTCACCTGCTCCACGAGCAGCCGTCGGATTTCGTCGGGCTCCGTGACCGCCTCGGCGCGCACGTTGCTTACCAGCGGCACGGCCGGCGATCTCAAGTCCACCTCCTCGAGCGCTGCCGCCATCGCCTCGGCTGCCGGCTGCATCAGCGCACAGTGAAACGGCGCAGAGACCGGCAGCGTCACGGCCCGCTTGGCGCCCCGCGTGTTCGCGATCTCCACCGCGCGTTCCACCGCGCCCCGATGCCCCGATATCACGACCTGCCCCGGGTCATTGTCGTTGGCCGCCTCGCAGACCTCGCCGGCGGCGGCCTCTTCCGCGACCGATCTTGCATCGTCGAGCCCCAATCCCAGGAGCGCCGCCATCGCGCCCACGCCGACCGGCACCGCCTCCTGCATCGCGCGCCCCCGCAGCCGCAGCAGCCGCGCCGCGTCGCCCACGCCGATCGCGCCCGCCGCGCAGAGCGCCGAATACTCGCCCAGCGAATGACCGGCGACGAAGGCGGCGGCCTCGACGCCCACGCCCTCGGCGCGCAGGGCCGCCATCGCCGCCATCGAGGTCGCCATGAGCGCCGGCTGGGCATTGGCCGTCAGCGTCAGCGTCTCCGCGTCGCCCTTCCAGATCAGCGCCGACAGCCCCTCGCCGAGGGCCGCATCGACCTCTTCGAAGACGGAAGCCGCTTCCGGCCACCCTTCGGCAAGGTCGCGCCCCATCCCGATCGCCTGCGCCCCCTGGCCCGGAAACACGAACGCCCGCATCATCGGCTGCCCTCCTCGTCGTCCCGCCGCGCAGCCCTCCCTAGACACGGTGCGCCCCGGCGGCAAGGCGCCGCCCGGTGCGCCCCGCCAGACAGCCCGCCCCCGCTACCCTGCGCCAACGCCGTCTCGTCCGAAGCCCGCCGTGGCCTGGGGCAAGCACGAGGGCGGCGCAGCAGCAGGCCGAGGGCCCGCTGGTCGCGCGCGGCCGGGGCGGACGCAACCCGGTCGCCAATGACGCGGACGCGTTGTCGGGTGCGGGGCACTGGCGCGCGCCTGTTCCGCGATGCGCCCGGCGCCGTCGGCCTTTTCCGTGTGGCCGCCCGGTCACGGCCCTGCCCGCCGTGGCCCTGGCCGTCGATGGGTGCGCCAGCCGCGCTTCTGCACCCTGCCCTTGCGCACCCGCCCCATCCGTGCAATAGCCCGCGCCACTTCCGCGAAGATCGACGACCGGCGCAGCCTCTCGTGAGCGGGGCGCGGAAGCCCCTGACCCGCTCTTTGAAGTGCGCCCGAGAAAGGGAAACCGCAGCATGCCGCTCTACGAGCATGTCTTCATCGCGCGCCAGGATCTCTCCAACGCGCAGGCCGAGGGGCTGATCGAGCACTTCGGCACCGTCCTGTCCGACCACGGCGGCAAGGTCGTCGGCTCGGAATACTGGGGCGTCAAGACGATGGCCTACAAGATCAACAAGAACCGCAAGGGCCACTACGCCTTTCTGCGCACCGAGGCGCCCGCCGAAGCGGTGCAGGAGATGGAGCGCCTGATGCGGCTGCACGACGACGTGATGCGCGTGCTTACCATCAAGGTCGACGCCCACGAGGAAGGCCCCTCCATCCAGATGCAGAAGCGCGACGAGCGGGATTCCCGTCGCGATCGCCGCTGAGCCCAGAGAGAAAGGACAGGACACATGGCCAAGCCGTTTTTCCGCCGCCGCAAGGTCTGCCCGTTCTCGGGCGACAACGCGCCGAAGATCGACTACAAGGACACCAAGCTGCTGCAGCGTTACGTCTCCGAGCGCGGCAAGATCGTGCCCTCCCGCATCACCGCGGTATCCTCCAAGAAGCAGCGAGAGCTTGCCCGCGCCATCAAGCGCGCGCGCTTCCTTTCGCTTCTGCCCTACGCCGTCAAGTAAGGAGCCCGACATGGACGTCATCCTGCTCGAACGCGTCTCCAAGCTCGGCCAGATGGGCGAAGTCGTCTCCGTCAAGGAGGGCTATGCACGCAATTTCCTGCTGCCGCAGGGCAAGGCGCTGCGCGCGTCCAAGGACAACATCGCCCGCTTCGAGGCCGATAAGGCCCAGCTCGAGGCGCGCAACCTCGAGACCCGGAAGGAGGCCGAAAAGCTGGCCGGTTCGCTCGAGGGCCAGAGCTTCGTGCTGATCCGCCAGGCCGCCGATTCCGGCGCGCTCTACGGGTCCGTCACGCCGCGCGACACGGCCGATGCCGCAGCAGAGGCCGGTTTCACCATCGACAAGCGCCAGATCGACCTCGGTCGCCCGATCAAGGAGCTCGGCCTGCACACCGTCGTCGTGCACCTGCACCCCGAGGTCGAGGTCGAGATCAAGCTCAACGTCGCCCGCTCGCAGGAAGAGGCCGAGATCCAGGCCGCCGGCAAGTCGATCCAGGAGCTGGCCGCCGAAGAAGAGGCACAGGCCGAGTTCGAGATTGCCGAGCTGTTCGACGATATCGGCGGCGCCACGATGGACCAGTTCGACGATCCGCGCGGCCCCGAACCTCGGGAGAGCGAGGACGGCGAAGGTCGCAACGAGCCGCTCTGACGGCTCGCCTCACGCCGACTTGCGAGACAGTGAAGGGTCGTGCCGCAGGCGCGGCCCTTTCTGCATTCAGCCGCCGGAACATCCCTGTCAGGCGCGACGTTTTTCGCTCGCACCAAGGCAAGGAGAATGAATGCTACGCCAAACCGCGTCCGCGCTGGGGCTGACCGCGGCGATCGCCGCCGCCCCCGTTCTCGCGCAGGACAAGGTCGAGGAAGGGCCCGAGGAGCGGCCCGACGTCGAGCCCGCCTTCGCCGAGCAGACCAACGCCCCCGCCCTCGACAGCGATGTCGAGATCGCCACGCAGACCATCGCGGGCGACCTCGTGCATCCCTGGGGCATCGCCGTGCTTCCGGGCGATGCGGGCTATCTCGTGACCGAGCGGCCCGGCCGGCTGCGCCACGTCGCCCGGGACGGCACCCTCTCGCAGCCTGTCGAGGGCGTGCCGGAGGTCTACAACGAGGAACAGGGCGGCCTCCTCGACGTGACGCTCGCGCCCGACTTCGACGAGAGCCGCCGCGTCTACCTGACCTATGCCAAGCCGATGGGCGACGGCATGTCGGGCACGGCAGCGGCCTATGGCACGCTGAGCGAGGACCGCACAAGGCTGACGGACGTGCAGGAGATCTTCACGCAGGAGCCGCCGTCGCCCACGCCGATGCATTACGGCTCGCGGCTGGTGTTCGACGGCGAGGGCCATCTCTACATCACGACGGGCGAGCACTTCACCGAGGAAGAGCGTCACTACGCCCAGGACATGGACAAGACCTACGGCAAGGTCGTGCGCCTGACGCCCGAGGGCGAGGTGCCCGAGGGCAACCCCTTCGCGGGCCAAGGCACGCCTCAGGAACAGATCTGGTCGCTCGGCCACCGCAACATCCAGGGCGCCGCGATGCGGCCCGGAACGGACGAGTTCTGGATTATCGAGCACGGCCCCGCCGGCGGAGACGAGCTGAACCTGATCAAGGCCGGCGCCAACTACGGCTGGCCCGAAGTGACCTACGGCAAGAATTACGACGGCTCGCCGGTCACGGGCGGCGACTACCGCCACGAGGAAGCCGGCTTCACTCCGCCCCGCTACTACTGGGATCCGGTGATCGCGCCGGGCGACATGACGTTCTATCAGGGCGAGCTGTTCGCCGAGTGGCAGGGCGACGTGCTCGCCTCGGGCCTGGTCTCGGGCGGACTTGCCCGGCTCGAACTCGATGGCCCGACCGTCGTGGGCGAAGATCGCCACGTCTCCGACCTCGGCCGCGTCCGCGACGTGGCGATCGACCAGGACGGCTCGATCCTCGTCATCACCGATTACGAGGACGGGCGTCTCGTCCGCCTCACCCCGCAATCGGCGTCGTGAGGGGCGTTGTGCGCCGGGCCCCGGATGGCCCGGCGCCTGCCATCGCTCACGGCCCGCAGCGCTGCATCACCTCGTTCGGCACGAAGCTCTCTTCGGAGTCCGAGCGCACGAAGAGGTCGCCGCCGGTCAGTCGCTCCAGCGACAGAGTCCGCGGCCCCTGGTGGCGCGTGTCGATTCGGCAGGTCGAGAGCGGCACCAGAAGCCGGCCGCCCTCCCACGTCATCTTGCCGATGCTCTCGCACAGGACAGGCCCTATCTGGATGCCCACCGCCGAGATCACCAGCAGGTCGTCGACACTGTCGGTGCCGCACCGGCCTGGCGCGGCGTAGCGCCCGATCAGGTTGTCGCGGAAGTAGGGCTCCGGCAGGGGCTCCTCCGAGATATCACCCGGCAGCGCCGACCACGGCGCGGAGTCATCGCCGCCATCCTGGGCGGCTGCGCCGAGCGGAAGGGCCACGAGAGCCGCAGCGGCGGCGGCGGCGAAACGTCTTGTTGGCATGGGCAATGGCCTCCTTTTCTTCGCAGGGAAACGCGCGCCGCCCGGTTTCGTTCGCTTGCCCCGAACGCCCATGAAAAAGGGCCGCCCGAAGGCGGCCCCAATGTCTGTCGGTCCGATCGGGGAACGTTGGGTCACTCGTCCTCGAGCTTGTCCACCGCTTCCTTCAGGGTGTCCTTGTCGACCTCCCTTTCCTCGATCTCGGCCATCTCGAAGATGTAGTCGACCACCTTGTCCTCGAACAGCGGCGCGCGGATCTGCTGCTGCGCCTGCGGGTTCTTCTGCACGAACTCGAAGAAGGCCCGCTCCTGACCGGGATATTGCCGCGCCTGATTCATCAGCGCCTGCGTCATCTCGGCGTCGGTCACCTCGACCTCCTTCTGGCGACCGAGCTCGGCCAGCAGAAGCCCCAGCTTCACCCGTCGCTCGGCGAGCTTGACGTGCTCGTCGGTCGGCTCGATCTCGGGGTGGTCGTGGCCCTGCACGTCGGGGTTGTCCTCGTGCCAGAGCTGGTGGGCGATCTGCTTGGCCTCGGCGTCGACCAGCGTCGGCGGCAGGTCAAAGCTCACCTGCTCGTCGAGCGCGTCGAGCAGGTGCCGCTTCATCACCGCCCGTGCGGCATTACCGTATTCCGACTCGAGCCGCTCGCGGATCTGCCCCTTGAGCGCCTCGAGATCCTCGGCGCCGAACTGCTTGGCGAGATCATCGTCGATCTCGGCCTTCGCCGGGGCCTTGACCGCCTTGATCGTGCAGTCGAAGACCACATCGCGCCCCTTCAGGTGCTCGGCCCCGTAATCCTCGGGGAAGGTGACCTGCACCTCGGTCTCGTCACCGGCGGTCACGCCGACCAGCTTCTCCTCGAACCCGGGGATGAACTGGCCCGAGCCGAGCACGAGCGGGAAATCCTCGGCCGCGCCGCCCTCGAAGGCCTCGCCGTCGAGCTTGCCGACGAAGTCGAGCACCACCTGGTCGCCCTCTTCCGCGGCGCCGTCCTTGTCCTCGAAATTCTTCGCCTGCTCGGCCAGCCCCTCGAGCGCCTCCTGGATATCCTCGTCGGTGGCCTTGACGACCAGCTTCTCGAGCTTGAGCCCCGACAGGTCCGGCTCGTCGATCTCGGGCAGCTTCTCGTACTGCATCGAGACGACCACGTCGTCGCCTTCCTGCCAGTTCTCGCCCACCATCTCGACCTGCGGCTGCAGCGCGGGGCGGTCGCCCGTTTCCTCGAGGTGCCTGTTCATCGCGCCGTCGACGGCTTCCTGCATGGCTTCGCCCAGAAGGCGCGTGCCGAACTGCTTCTTCAAGAGCGCCAGGGGCACCTTGCCCTTGCGAAAGCCCTTCATCTCCACCTCTGGCTGGGCCTCGCGCAGCTTGGCGTCGACCTTCTCGTCCAGCTCGGCGGCGGGGATGGTGATGTGATAGGCCCGCTTCAGCCCCTCGTTGACGGTCTCCGTCACCTGCATCGCGTCTCGTCCTTCTCGTCAAACCCTTCGGTGGTGCGGGTGGAGGGACTCGAACCCCCACGCCTCGCGGCGCTTGGACCTAAACCAAGTGCGTCTACCAGTTCCGCCACACCCGCAAGCAAGGCGGGCGGCCCCGGCAGGGGCCGCCCAGATTGGCGGTGTCCTTATCAAGGCCGTCCCGGCGATGCGAGAGCGAAAACGAAGGCGTCAAGCCGTCACGTCATGCCCGTAGAGCCAGTCGAACCGCCCCAGCACCGCGCCCGGCGCGAGCCGGTCGGCCGCGCGGAGCGCGGCGTGCGCCGCGGCCGCCCGCGCCCCCCGCAGGTGATAGTTGCGCGCGTTCGCCGTCGCCGCGTCGACGATCCGCAGGGTGCGGGGGCGGCGCACCCCCTGCCAGGCCGCGAGTGCCGCCGCATCGCCGTCGTGCGCGTCGAGCGTCGCGGCGAGCGTCCAAGCATCCTCCAGCGCCATGCACGCGCCTTGCGCGAGGAACGGCAGCGTCGGGTGCGCCGCATCGCCGAGGATCGCCACGCCGGGGGCGTGCCACCGCCCCGCGACGGGGTGCCGGAACAGGCCCCAGAGCATGCAGCGCTCCACCCTGCCCAGCCACTCCCGCACCGACCCGCCGAAGTCGCGGAAGGCCGCGCGCAACTCGTCGGGGTCGCCCGCGTTGTGCCAGCCCTCTTCGGCCCACTCGGCCCGCTCCTCCACCGCCACGATGTTGAGCAGCCGCCCGCCCCGCAGCGGATAGGCGACGAGGTGCCGCCCCGGCCCCATGAAGACCTGCGCCTCCGAAGCCACGCCCTCGGGGCACGGGATCAGCGCGCGCCATGCCACCTGCCCCGTGAAGCGCGGCCGCGCCTCTCCCACGAGCTCCGCCCTGACCCGGCTGTGCAGGCCGTCGGCACCGACGAGCAGGCCGGGCCGCAACGCGCCGCCGTCGGCCATCCGCACCGTCGCGCCCCGCTCGCCCAGCGTCAGCGCCTCGACCCGCGCGCCGAGCTCGATCGTCACGCCAGCCTCGCGCGCGCCCCGTTCGAGCACCGCGATCAGGTCGGCCCGGTGGACCAGCGCAAACCGCCCCCGCCCGGCCAGCGCCATCCGCAGCACCCGCCGCCCCGCCGCGTCGCGCAGCACCACCGCCGCGCTCTCGCCCGATGCCGCGCGGAACGCCTCGCCCAGCCCCAGCGCGTCGATCACGCGGCCACCGTTGGGCGAGACCTGCAGCCCCGCGCCCACCTCCGAGATTGCCGGCGCCTGCTCCAGCACCGTCACCCGCGCGCCCCGGAGCGCGAGCGCCCGCGCCGCGGCAAGCCCCGCGACGCCGCCGCCCGCCACGGTCACGTCGCGCCCGTTCACCCCCATCCCGGCCCCCGAACGCAAAGCGCCGGAGCCTCGGCCCCGGCGCCTCGTCTTTCCCGACGTTCCGGCATCAATCGTCCCGGTGCACCTTTTCGCGGCGCTCGTGCCGCTCCTGCGCCTCGAGGCTCAGCGTCGTGGTCGGCCGCGCATCGAGCCGCTTCAGCGAGATCGGCTCGCCCGTGTCCCGACAGTAGCCGTATTCGCCCTCCTCGATGCGCCGCAGCGCCGAGTCCACCTTGGCGACCAGCTTGCGCTGCCGGTCGCGGATGCGCAGCTCCAGTGCGCGGTCGGTCTCCTCGCTCGCACGGTCGGCAATGTCGGGAATGTTGCGGGAACCGTCCTGCAGACCCTCCAGCGTCGTGCGCGTCTCCTCCAGAAGCTCGGCCTTGATCTTCAACAGCTTGCGCCGGAAATATTCCAGCTGTCGTTCGTTCATGAAGGGCTCGTCCTCGGCCGGACGATAATCTGCCGGTAGAAATACTTCCTGCTTCACGCCTGATCCCTCTCGCTCGCCCGCCCCATCAGAACCGGGGAGAGCGGTCTCGGGCGCCCCCTCACCGGCATGCGTCCTCGAAACAGGCAACTGGCCTCGCATGGGGGGCCTCATACTGCATGGCCTTGCCCTTGTCACGCCCGTTCGGAAGCTATTTCATCGCCTTACATGACATGGCCCGGCGGGCTTGCACCCCCCGCCGCGGTCGGGCAGCCTGCGGCCCGCCGCGCGCCGAAACCAGCCGGGAGCTATGGCCTTCGATGAGCGTCACCACGCAGTTCGCCTCGACCGACACCTACATCGTCCCCGACGACCTCGCCGTCGCCGTCAACGCCGCCGTCACGCTCGAGCGGCCACTGCTGGTCAAGGGCGAGCCAGGCACCGGCAAGACCGAACTCGCCCGCCAGGTCGCCCTCTCGCTGGGCCTGCCGCTGGTCGAATGGCACATCAAGTCGACGACCCGCGCCCATCAGGGCCTATACGAATACGACGCCGTCTCGCGCCTCCGCGACAGCCAGCTCGGCGACGAGCGGGTGCACGACATCGCCAACTACATCCGCCGCGGCAAGCTGTGGGAGGCGTTCGCCGCAGAGCGCAAGGTGGTGCTGCTGATCGACGAGATCGACAAGGCCGACATCGAGTTCCCCAACGACCTGCTGCAGGAGCTCGACCGGATGGAGTTCCACGTCTACGAGACGGGCGAGACGATCCGGGCGCGGCACCGCCCCGTCGTCGTCATCACGTTCAACAACGAGAAAGAACTGCCCGACGCCTTCCTGCGCCGCTGCTTCTTCCACTACATCCGCTTCCCCGACATGGAGACGATGAAGCGCATCGTCGAGGTGCACCATCCCGGCATCCGGGAGCGGCTGCTGACGGTGGCGTTGACGCAGTTCTACGAGATCCGCGAGCAGGCGGGCCTGAAGAAGAAGCCCTCGACCTCCGAGGTGCTCGACTGGCTCAAGCTGCTGCTTGCCGAGGATCTCGACGCCGACGCCCTGCGCGCCGACCCGGCCGCCGCGCTGCCCCGCCTGCACGGGGCGCTTCTGAAGAACGAGCAGGACGTCGCCCTGTTCGAGCGGCTGGCCTTCATGGCCCGCCGCGAGCAACGCTAGGCCCGCCGCGCGCAACGCTCGCCGGCGCGGCAGCCCGCCAGCCTACCCGTCGATGCGCGCCCCCATCTCGGCCAGCGCGCGCTGGTAGACGCTCGCGGCGTTCCACTCCTGCAACACGCGGAAGTTGTGGGTGCCCGGCTGATAGCTCTCTCCGGGCCGCCATCCCTTGCGCCGCAGGTAGTTGGCGGTCGAGGCGAGCGCGTCGGCCTGGTCGGTCAGGTCGACCCGTCCGTCGCCATTGGCGTCCTGACCGTAGGTCAGCGCATTGCCCGGCAGGAACTGCGTATGCCCGAGTTCGCCATGCCTTGCCCCGATCGTGCCGGCCGACATCATGCCCCGGTCGATCATCTTGAGCGCGCCGATCAGATGGGGCGTGAAGAACTCCGGCCGGCGGCAATCGTAGGCGAGCGTCGCCGTCGCGTTGAGCACGTTCGAATCGCCCATGAACCGGCCGAAGCCGGTCTCCATACCGTGGATGGCGATGATCACGCCCGCCGGCACCCCGTAGGCCCGCTCGAGCGAGCCGTAGAAGTTGGGGCTCTGTGCGAGCCGCTGCCGGCCCTGGCGCGCGATCACGTCACAGCCGCGCTTGGCGCAGAACTCGTCGTAGCTCAGGCGAAAGCTGAGCTGGTTGCGGTCGGCCCGGATCGTGGCGCTGGCATAGCGCGTGCCCATCAGCGCCTCGATGCCCCTCTGGCTCACCCCCGCCGCCGCCGCCTCGCGCGCAAAGTCCTGCTTCCACGCCTCGAAGCCCGACGCATCGTCGCCGCACGGGGCCGCATGCGCGGCGGTGGCGAGCAGCGCCGTGCCGAGCAGCGCGCTCAGACACAGGGCGGCAGCGAGGCCGGCACGCCGACGCGGGGTCTGCAACTCGGGATGCATGGGTCTCCTCCCCCTCTGGAACGCGCGCAAGACTACCCGACATGCCCCCCGATCCAAAGCCGCCGATGGTCCTCAGCCGAGGTCGAGCCCGATCGGCGCGGCGAGGTGCCCCTCCTTGACCCAGAGCCGCGCGCCCTCCGGCCCGGCGACGGCCTCGAGCCGCCCGGCCGCCGGCAGCCGCAGCCAGTCCCACGGGCCCATCGCGGCGCCGCCCTCGGAATACCCCCCCTCGAGCACGAACAGCTCGGCCCCGCCCGGCAACTCTCGCTTCACCTCGGCCCCCGGCGCCCAGACCTCCAGCCGCACGGCCTCGCGCGTGTCGCGGTGCAGCACTTGCGCCGCGACGCCCGGCTGATCGCCTGCGGGCGCCGCGCGCGTCGGGTCGAGCCGGGTCTGCACGAGGGTGCGGTCGGACGGGTCGAACTGGTGGAGCTTGACGAGGATCACCGCGCCCTCGGCCGCCGCCGGCCGGTGCGACGTGCCAGGCGGGTTGCGAACGTAGGCGCCCGCGGGAAAATCGCCGTCCTCGTCCTGGAACGTGCCCTCGAGCACCAGGTATTCCTCCCCCCCGTCGTGGGTGTGCGGGGAAAAGGCCGAGCCCGGCGCGAAACGCACCAGCGATGTCGCGCGTGCCACCTCGTCGCCCAGCCGGTCGAGCATCCGCCGCTCGACCCCGGTCGAGGGGCTGCCCACCCACGCGCCCTCGGCGAACCGCACCCGCGCCGGCCGGTCGAACTCCGCGTTGATCCGCATGTCGGTCTCCCTTCGCGATTCCGTCCCGCGTCCTATCCCTGATCGCGACCAATGTCCCGTCCCGGCACGGGGCGCGCAAACGGCGGTCCCGAATCGCGGGCCGCGGCGCCGGTTGCGGCCCGCGCGCCATTGCCGCCGCCTGCCCCCTCCCGTAGCGTACGCGCAAAACGTATCCGAGGGAGGCCCCCATGCCTGACACGCCCAGCTACGGCTTCGACACGCTGCAGATCCACGCCGGGGCGCGCCCCGACCCGGCTACAGGCGCGCGGCAGACGCCGATCTACCAGACCACGGCCTACGTCTTCCGCGACGCCGAGCACGCCGCCGCCCTGTTCAACCTGCAGGAAGTCGGCTTCATCTATTCGCGCCTGACCAACCCCACCGTCGCCGTCCTGCAGGAGCGGATGGCGACGCTCGAGGGGGGCGCGGGCGCGGTCTGCTGCTCGTCGGGGCACGCCGCGCAGATCATGGCGCTGTTCCCGCTGATGGGGCCGGGGCTCAACGTGGTCGCCTCGACCCGCCTCTACGGCGGAACGGTCACCCAGTTCAGCCAGACCATCAAGCGCTTCGGCTGGTCGGCCCGGTTCGTCGACACCGACGACCTCGACGCGGTCAAGGCGGCCATCGACGACGACACGCGCGCCATTTTCTGCGAATCCATCGCCAATCCGGGCGGTTACGTCACGGACCTCGACGCGATGGCGAAGATCGCCGACGAGGCCGGGCTGCCGCTGATCGTCGACAACACGTCGGCCACCCCCTACCTGTGCCGCCCCATCGAGCACGGCGCGACGCTGGTCGTCCACTCGCTCACCAAGTTCCTCACCGGCAACGGCACCGTGACAGGCGGCGTGATCGTCGACTCGGGCAAGTTCGACTGGGCCGCCTCCGGCAAGTTCCCCTCGCTCAGCGAAGCCGAGCCCGCCTATCACGGCCTGAAGTTCGCCGAGACGTTCGGGCCTCTCGCCTTCACCTTCCACGGCATCGCCGTGGGCCTGCGCGACCTGGGCATGACGCTCAACCCGCAGGCGGCCCACTACACCCTGCTCGGCATCGAGACGCTCTCGCTGCGCATGCAGAGGCATGTCGAGAACGCGGTAAAGGTGGCGACATGGCTCGAAAACGACCCGCGCGTCGAGTCGGTCACCTATGCCGGTCTGCCGTCGTCGCCCTATCACGCGAGGGTCGCCAGCATCTGCCCCAGGGGCGCCGGCGCGCTCTTCACCTTCGCGCTGAAGGGCGGCTTTGACGCCTGCGTGCGGCTGGTCGACAACGTCGAGATCTTCAGCCACGTCGCCAATCTCGGCGACACCCGCTCGCTGATCATCCACTCGGCCTCGACCACCCACCGACAGCTCACGCCGGAACAGCAGGTGGCAGCCGGCGCCGCGCCCAACGTGGTGCGCCTCTCCATCGGGATCGAGGATGCCGACGACCTGATCGCCGATCTCGACCAGGCGCTCGGCAAGGCCGTCGCGCAGGCCGCCTGAGGCGAGACGCGCAAGGCCGCCGGGGCGCAGACCCGGCGGCCGCCAGCTCACTCCGGCGCGATCTTCCACACCATGCGCACCCGCGCGGTGACATCGAGTTCGCCCTCGGCGACGGGCACCGCCCCTGCGTCGGACATCGCCATCTCGGCCCGCATCATCGGGCGCGGCTGCCCGCCTCCCGTGTCCTCGAGACGCACGAGCGGCCCCAGCGACACGCCGGCTGCATCGGCAAAGAGCCCGGCGCGGCGCTGCGCCTCGGCAACGGCGGCGCGGCGGGCCGCGTCCTGCACCGGCTGCGGCTCGGACAGACCGAAGGAGAGCCCACGAAAGACGTTGGCCCCGCTCCCAACCGCGGCATCGAGGACCGCGCCAAGGCTGTCGAGCGCGCGCACCCGCGCCGTGACGGTGGTCTCGGCGACGTAGCCCACGATCTCGCGCGGCTCGTCGCGCGAGCCGTACTCTCCCCGCCAGCGCGGCGAGAGCGACAGCGCGCTGGTCTGCAGGTCGCGCGCCGCGATGCCCTGCTCCGAGAGCCGGTCGATCACCGCCTGTGCGGACTGCGACATCTCCGCCACAGCCGCCTCGGCGCTCTCGGCCTCGGCCGTCACGCCGAGCGTGATCGTGGCCATGTCGGGGGCGGCCGAGGCGCGCCCCTCAACCACGACCTCTATCCGGCGCGAGTCCGCGGCGATCGCGCCCTGGGCGAACGCGGGCAGAGACATGGGCGCCGCAAGTGACAGCGCAGCAAAGGCCGTGGCGATGGCACGGGCGAATCTGGCGGCAGGCATGGTAAACCCTTTCCGATCCGAGCGTTAACCCGCCCGTCGGCCGGGCGGTCGGGGGCAGTTTTCTTTCCATTCCCCCGAATCCTGCTATAAGTCGCGGTCAACGTGAACTGCAATGACTGCCCGGCGGGCGCCGCCGGAGAGCACGCCGAGGCCATGGCCGCCACTTTCGCCCTCCATCTCGACCATGACGGTGTCTCGCTCCTGCGTCTGGCAGAGGGCGATGCCGAGATAGATACCTCGCAGCCCCCGCTCGCGACGGCCGGCCTCGACGACGACGATTTCGACGCCCGGGTGGGCCGGATGCAGGCGCGCGTGGCCGAGGCCGACGGCGGCGAGGCGGCGGTGGTGCTCATCCTGCCCGACAGCCAGATCCTCTATACCCGCACGCGCGCCAGCGGTCTCGACCGCGAGGCCGACGAGGGCCGCGTGCGCAATGCGCTCGTCGGCGCCACGCCCTACGACCTCGCCGAACTGGTCTACGACTGGCACGAGGTCGACGGCGTGCTCGAGATCGCCGTTGTCGCCACCGAGACGCTCGACGAGGCGCGCGCCTTCGCCGAGGCACACGGCGTTGCGCCCGCCGGCGTGCTCGGAGAGGCGGCACAGGGTGCCTTTCCCGGCCGCCCCCGCTTCGGCGGGGCACCGCACGACGATACACCGGCGCCCGCCCCGGACACGTCCGCTCCGGCTGCCGCGCCCGACCCGGTCGGCGAGGTCAACATCGCCGCGCCAGGCGCCACCGAGCCGGAAACCGCAAAGCCGGACATCGCCACGCCCGCCACCGAAGAGCCGCAGCCGGGTCGGCCCGCCGGCGCGGCGAGCGCCCCCGATCGCCCCGGCGACGGAAGAGCGCCGCCCCCCGCTGAGACATCGAAGGAGACGCCCGCAGGCGCGTCGCCGCTCGGCGGCGCGACCGACATTGATGCGCCGCCCCGCGCCGAGCCTCCGCCTCTCGCCGCACCCTCGCCAGCGGCAATTCGGGGGCCTGCATCCACGCCTCTGCCGACTTTCTCGACGATACGCCGTGATGCGCCTCAATCCGGCCCTGAGTCGGGCCCGGAGCCGAATCCGAAGACGACGACGGACGCCGCCCCCGCGCCGGGTGCCGCATCGCAGACGGCGATCCCGGCAAGCGCCTCGGAATCTCCCGCCAGCGGAAAGGGCAACGAGACCGGGGTGCCGAAGGTGAAGCCGGTCGAGACCGGCGACGCAGCGGCAGCCTCGGCCGCAAGCCTCGCGTCCGGTCGCGGAGCTCGCCGGGCAGGGTTCGGCGCGCTGGCCGGATCGGTGCTTGGCACCCTGGGCGGCAAGAGGCGCGGCCATGACGCGGGCGCCGCCTCCTCTTCTCTCTCGCGGCCCTCTGTGGAGCCCGCCCTCAGCGCGCAGAGCGAACCGCCCGTGTCGGCCGCAGACCGAGCGTCACCGCGGCATCCTCGCCCCTCGGCCAAGCCCGACACCATCGCGCCCCGGCTCGGCTCCGCCTCTGCAGAGCCCCCCGGTGCACGCCGCTCGGGGTCATCGCCCGCGGCCCCCGAGGCACAGCCGGCACGCCCCGACCCGGTGCGCCGGATCCAGCAGAGGGGCGATGCCTCGCTTCCCGCGCCGACCGGCCCTGCGCCCTCCACTGCCGGAGAGATGGACGAAGCCTCGAGCCTCACCGTCTTCGGCGCGCGCCGCATGCGCGCCGAGCCCCCCGCACGCGGCGGTCGCGCGCTCGGTCTCGTGCTCACACTCGCGCTCCTGGCGCTGATGGGCCTCGTCGCTCTCTGGTCGCTCTGGGTCGACGGCGGCGACGGCCCCGACACGGTGGCCGAGAGCCCTTCGGACACGCCCGCGATCACCTCGTCGGTCACCCCGCTCGATGCCGAGCCTCCCACGCCTGACGCCGGGGCCACGGGCGAAGAGACGCGGCAGGCCGTGGCGCCCCCCCCTGCCGACATTGAACCGGCGCCGGCACTGCCCGAGGATGCCCCGGCAGACCCCGTCATGACACCTGAGACGGCCAACCCTGCAGCAGACGGCCCCGGCGAGAGCGGGCCGGCCCCGGCCGAGCCGCGTGACCTCGCGGCCATCAGCCCCGACGAAGGCGGCACAGCCCCCGCGACCAGCCCTGCGCGCCTCCCACCGGAGGCATCGGTGAGCGATCCGTCTGTCGCGGTGCGCGACGTCTCTCCCGATCCGCTCGACCGGGCCGAGGCCGAGGCGGCCTATGCGGCGACCGGCATCTGGCAGCGTGCGCCCGAGCGCGGGCCCGTCCCGCGCGTCACTGCCGATCCCGCGCTGACACTCGCCGCCGTCGATCCCTCGCGACTGACGCAGGCCCCGCCGGCCGTGCCCGACGCACCGGGCCAAGCCGCCGCGCCGGCGCTTCCGGCCGCGCCGCTGCCGCCCGGCACACTGCTCGACGCCGACGGCTTCGTGATCCCCACCGACGAGGGCGCGCTCGCGCCGGGCGGCTACACCGTCTACGAGGGGCAGCCCGGCATCGTCCCGCCAGCCCGCCCCGGCACGGGCGAACCGGACGCCACCGACGCCCGCGCAGACGAGGCCGCCGCGCCGGTGGCGGATGACACGCCCGCCACGGCGGAACAGGAGGTGGAACAGGACCCGCTGGCACAGGTCCGTCCGACCGCGCGGCCTGAAGACGCCACGCTCCCCGAGACGGCCGATCCCGCCGCGTCCGATGCCGCGGCAGACGGCACCATCGACGCTCCCGACATCCGGCCGCGCTCGCGGCCTGGGCTGCAGGCGGGCGGGTCCGCCGCCGCGCCGGTCACCGGGATGGAGACAGGCACCGAGACGGACACGGCAACGGGCACGGAGTCCGGGGCGGGCACCGCGCTCGACGCAGCCCCCGAGGCTGGCGACACCGAGGCGGGCGACCCCGTTGCGCCGGCGGACGAAAGCGCGGCCGGGCTCGCCGCTGCGCCGGAGGCGCGGCCGCGCCCCCGCCCCGAAACGCTGGCGGACGAGGCGGCCGCGCTCACCGCCGAGGCCGAGCGCGCCGCGGCGGTCGCCCGCGAGGAGGCCGCGGCCGCAGCCCGCGAGATCGCCGAGGCCGAACTCGACTCCGATTCGCCCTATGCCGTTGCCGCCGCCCCGGCCCCGCGCGCACGGCCCGCCAACATCGCGCAGATCGCGGCGCAGGCCCGCGCCAGAAGCGCGGCCGAGACCGAGCGGCAGGCCACGGCGCGCGCCGCGGCGACGCCCCAGCCGTCCCCGCCATCGGTGCAGACCGCCTCCGCCGCCGCGGCCGCCCCGCCTCCCCAGGAGCCTTCACGCGGACCTGCGGTGGCGCGCAGTCAGCGTGTGCAGCCCGATGTTCCCTCCTCGGCCCTCGTCGCGCGTCAGGCGACCGAACGTAACGCCCTGCGCATGAACGCTGTCACCCTCATCGGCGTCTACGGCTCGGCCGGCCAGCGCCGCGCCCTCGTGCGGCTGCCCTCGGGGCGCTACGTGAAGGTGCAGGTGGGCGACCGGCTCGACGGCGGGCAGGTCGCGGCCATCGACCGCGACGCCGTCCGATATGTCAAGCGCGGGCGCGACGTCTTGCTCCAGATGCCATCGGGCTGACGCCGCCAGGCCAGGCGCCTTGGGGGTACGGCCCGACCGCCCTGCCCATGACGCCTATCCCGCGCGCCTTTCGCCCGTGCGCGCCACTGCCATCGGGCCAGATGGGGACGACGCCCACGCAACGCGACACCCTGCCCGCGCCATCTTGCTGGGGCAAGATCCCGCCCATGTGGGGCTGTCTCAACTTCGCCGAGATCTAGCCCGCATGAGATTTCCCCTTTTCGAGGCAAGCGACAGGGAAAGAACCTTCCATAGCCGAGCCGCACCCGAGCGTGGAACTCTGGCCGCCCGGCATGCCGGTGGCGGCGAACGAAGGCTGGATCGGCGGTGCGCGATCTTGCCACTGCGTTCGAGACGGAGCTGGCGCGCCAGTTCGACGGGTCCCGATGTGGCGCAGGGCGGGCGAAGGCGCACCAGACCTGCAAGGCCGCCGCCTCCTGCGCCCCCCGCGCGCCGACGACCGGGCAGGCCGGCGATCGGGCGGGGCGCCTGATCCCGCCGCAGGCGGGCGAAAGAGAATTCCTCAATTCTCTTGCAAATCCCTTCTTTCAAGGGATTTGCCCCCCGCGCCGGCGGGCGGCCGAGCGGCCGAGCGGCGCTCCGTAGCGCGCGGCCACGAAAAAGGGCCGCACCTTTCGGCACGGCCCGTCCCTCTGCTCGGCAAGCCGAGGCGACGTCAGGCAGCGGCGCGGCCCACCAGCACCTCGTCGATACGCGCCTGGGCATCGGTCTCGCCTGTGCCCGAGACAGCCGCCAGTTCGCGCGTCAGCCGGTCGCGCGCGGCCTCGTAGAGCTGGCGCTCCGAGTAGCTCTGCTCGCGCTGATCGTCGGCGCGGTGCAGGTCGCGCACGACTTCGGCGATCGCGATCAGGTCGCCCGAATTGATCTTCTGCTCGTATTCCTGCGCCCGGCGCGACCACATCGCCCGCTTGACCTTGGCCTTGCCCTTGAGCGTGACCATCGCCTTCGACACGACATCGGGCGACGAAAGCGAGCGCATGCCGACCTCGGTCGCCTTGTGGGTGGGAACGCGCAGCGTCATCTTGTCCTTGTCGAAGGAGATCACGAACAGCTCCAGCGAGATGCCGGCGATCTCCTGCTCCTCGATGGAGATGATCTGCCCCACCCCGTGCGCGGGGTAGACCACGTAGTCGTTGGGGCGAAAGTCGTGCTTCTTGTTCTTGGTCATGCGTTCCCCTCAAGAACCCTCACGTCCGAGCCTAGAAAACCGCCACCGGAAACGATCGCCTCCGGAGCGGCTTCGGGCGTGTGCGCAGCTTGAACCGCCGAGCAGTCAGGCAGTGCGCTCGGCGCGCGTCAGGTGTGTTACCATAGCCACGTTGATATAGCACAATGACACGGCGATTCCCAGCCTGCCGTGGCATTTCGCCCGGGCCCTCGGGATACCGGCCGGCCTGCAGGCGCTCCCCGCGCATTCCCGGCGTGCTCAGCCGCCCTCGCCCGGATTCTCCGAGAACAGTTCCATCTTGCCCGGCTTGCCGTCGTTGGCGTCGGCCTCCGGCAGCGGGTCCTTCTTGGTGATGATGACCGGCCACATCTCGGAATACTTGCGGTTGAACTCCACCCATTTCTCCATCTCGGGCTCGGTGTCGGGGCGGATGGCGTCGGCCGGGCATTCGGGCTCGCACACCCCGCAATCGATGCACTCGTCTGGGTGGATCACCAGCATGTTCTCGCCCTCGTAGAAGCAGTCGACGGGGCACACCTCGACGCAGTCGGTGTACTTGCAGGCGATGCAGTTCTCGGTGACGATGTAGGTCATTTGGTATCTCCGAATTGCAGCTTTTCAGCTACGACAGAGAGCCGGCCGCTGCAACTGATCGAGGTCACGTATCGGGCAGGTTGCGACGATCTTTCTTGGTCGGACGCGGCCCGCCGGCCTTCGGCCCGCCGGGGTCGGACGGCGGCGGGGGCGGCGACAGATCGTCGTAACAGGCCTGCGCCTCGCGGGCCGGGCCGCGCCGCACGGGCAATGCCACGATCCGCACCACGCGGACCGCGCGCCCCTGGGGAAAGGTCAGCGTGTCGCCGGGGGCGATCGCGCGCGAGGGCTTCGTGACCCGCTGGGCATTCACCCGCACCTTGCCCTCGGCCACGAGCTTCGCGGCGAGCGCCCGTGTCTTGAAGAAACGCGCCTGCCAAAGCCACTTGTCGAGTCGCAGGCTGCCCTCGGTCAACGGCGCATGCGGACCTGCCCGGGGCTCGCCGCCCGTATCGACGCGCGCCGGGTCCTCCGCGCCGTCTGCCGCGCCGGCGAGTATCAGGTCTTGTCCTTCAGCCCCATCAGGGCGGCAGCGAAGGGATTGTCGGGGTCGATCGCCTTCTCTCGCTTCGGCGGGCGGGCCTCGTAGCTCTTGGCCCCCTGCGGCTTGCCGCGGCCCTTGTCGCCCTTGGCGCCCTTCGGCCCGCGTTCGCCCCTGGGGCGCTCGCCCCCGGCCTGTTTCGGTGGACGGCCGCCCTTGCCCTGCCGGTCGCGGCCGCCGCGCGCGCCGCCACTCTGCCGCTTGGGCGCCCAGGTAAAGGTGTAGAAGACCTCGACCTCGGCGGACGCACCGGCGGCCTCGGCCTCCGCACTGCCGCTGCCGGCACCGGCGTCCTGCATACCAGCCTCCGCCTGCGCGTGCGCCGGCTCGGCCGGACCCTGCAGCGCCATCTCCCCCTCCTCGGGCGGCATGCCGGTCCGGGCGGACGGGTCGACGGTCTCTGGGACCTCGGGCGTGTCCGGCACCTCGGGCGTGGCCGGCTCCGGGGGAGTCTCGGGCGGCGCCTCCGGGACCGGGTCTGGCGTTGGCGGCACTTCCGGGCCGGGTGGCGGCGGTGTCTCGGAGGGGCCCGGCGGGATCTCCGGCGTGTCGGACGAGGAGACGCCCGACGGGTCGGCCCGTGCGGGGCTCTCGGCATCGAGCGGCGAGGGCTCCACAACCGCCTCCGCATCGGCGGCATCGCCCGCCGGCACCACCGTGACGGACGGGTCGGCCGCCACAGCAGCCGCGTCGCCCGTAGCCGTGGAGAGGCGTTCGCCCGCGCTCGTGCTCACGGCCGGATCCGGCGCGCCGAAGGCGCCGCCGTCGCGTGCCCCGCTGGCGGCGGGATCCGTCGGCCGCACCTTGGGTCTCTCGCCCTTCTCGGCGCGATAGCCCAGCCCCTGCATGAGGTCGGCGAACTGCTCCAGCGTCATGCCGGTGATCGACAGCATGTCCGGCGTCGCCTCGAAGCCGCTCCGCGTGTCCTGCGCGCGGATCTGGTCCGCCAGCCGCTCCAGCATGTCGATCCGGATGGCGCGCGCGCCGGCGGCCCGATAGCCCGACAGAGGCAGGTAGCCCTGGGGCACCCCCTGCGGCACCGGGATCGTCACGAGGCCCGGTGGCGGGCTCTCGGGGAACTCGTCGAACCCCTCCCAGAGCGACCACAGGACAAGCCGCAGCCGCGTCGGTGCCGGCTTGAGCAGGGCGGGAAGAAACACCGTGAACTGCCCGAAGCGCACCCCATGCTTGCGCAGGGCGCCACGGGCCGTCTGGTCGAGCGCCTTGACGTCGGCCGCGACCTGCCCCTGCCGCGGCAGGATACCGAAGCCTTCGACCAGCTGGAAGGCGAAGCCGCGCGCCATGCCTTCCAGCGCCTCGTCGGCCCTGAGCGCCAGAAGCGGCTCGAACAGCGTCGCCACCTTGCGGTCGACGAAATGCTGGAGACGGCGCGTGACCTTCTCGGCCACCTCCGCCCCCGCCTCGTCGTCGACGAAGGCCGCGACCTGGGGCTTCAGCGCGTCAGCCCCCTTCACGAGCTTGCCCACCGCCTGGTCGCCCCACATCAGGCCACCCTGCTCGGTATAATCGATCTCCGTGTCCGGCGCGTTGTAGAAGCGGTCCGCCTTGAGGTGAAACTGCGGCTTCAGCGCGCTCGCCGCCGCCTGCCGCAGCGTCTTGGCCTCGTCGCCCGAGGCGTGCTTGTCGAGCGTGAAGCGAAACCCCTCGAGCCGGCCCGTATACTGGCCCTCGACGCTCACCTCGCCCGTTTCCGTCACCTCCGCCACGAGGCTCTCCTTCTGCTTCAGCCGGCGCATCAGAACGCTGGTGCGCCGGTCGACAAATCGCTGCGTGAGCGCGCCGTGCAGCGCGTCGGACAGGCGATCTTCTATCGCGCGGGTCGCCTCGCGCCAATGGCTTTCGTCGTCGAGCCAGCCCGGGCGCTGCGCGACGTAGGTCCAAGTGCGAATGTAGGCCAAACGTTTCGACAGCGCGTCGATCTCGCCCTCGGTGCGGTCGATCCGCCGCACCTGCTGGGCCATCCAGTCGTCCGGCACGCGACCGTATTCGTGCAGGAAGCCGAAGAGCTTCTCGACGAGACCTGCGTGCTCTGCATGGCTGATGCCGCGAAAGTCGGGGATGCGGCAGACGTCCCACAGGAGCTGCACGTCCCTCGGCTGCACGGCCCGCTCGCGAACCTCGCGGATCTCGGCCACGGTCTTGAGCGCCGAGAGGTCGTCGGCCTCGCGCGCACGCACAAGCCGCCCGTTCGCAGCGTCGTTCTCCGGCGGAGCCGCTTCCAGCGAAGCGATCAGCCGGTCGAGCGAGCCGAACTCGAGCCGCGCGTTGCGCCACTGGAGGCGCTGCACGGGGGTGAAACGGTGCTCCTCGATCGCCTCCACAACGGCGTCGTCCAGAGGCGGCGCCTCGCCCGTCACCCCGAACGTGCCGTCCGTCTTGTAGCGCCCCGCCCGGCCGGCGATCTGCGCCAGCTCGTTCGGCGCGAGCTGCCGCATCCGCCGCCCGTCGAACTTGCGCAGGCCCGAGAAGGCCACGTGCCGCACGTCGAGGTTGAGCCCCATCCCGATCGCGTCGGTCGCCACGAGGTAGTCGACGTCGCCGTTCTGGTAGAGCTCCACCTGCGCGTTGCGCGTGCGCGGGGAAAGCGCCCCCATCACCACCGCGCAGCCCCCCTTCGTGCGCCGGATCAGCTCGGCCATGGCATAGACGTTCTCGACCGAGAAGCCGACGATGGCCGAGCGCGGCGGCATGCGGCTGATCTTCTTCGAGCCGGCATAGGCGAGGGTCGAGAAGCGTTCGCGCCGCATCACCTGCGCGCCCGGCACCTCGGCCGCGATGGCGCCCCGCATCGTGTCGGAGCCGAGAAACAGCGTCTCGTGCAGGCCGCGGGCATGGAGAAGGCGATCGGTGAAGACGTGGCCGCGCTCGGGGTCGGCGCAGAGCTGGATCTCGTCGACCGCGAGGAAGTCGGCGCCGATCTCGGTCGGCATCGCCTCGGTGGTGCAGACCCAGTAGGCGGCGCGCGGCGGCACGATCCGTTCCTCGCCGGTCACGAGCGCCACGACCGAGGGGCCGCGCAGCGCAACGCACCGGTCGTAGACCTCGCGCGCGAGCAGCCGCAGCGGCAGGCCGATCACGCCCGTCCGGTGGGCCAGCATCCGCTCGATGGCGTAATGGGTCTTGCCGGTATTCGTCGGGCCGAGGACGGCGGTGACGTGACCTCGCTGCATGGCCCCTCGCGCACTTCGGCTGTCGATCCGGATGTATAGACGCCGCCCGGCGGGGGCAACCGGGCGACCGGGCGGAGAGGACCGCCGCCAAATTCCTTGAAGAAGGAATTTGCAAAAGTCTTCGCGAAGACTTTTGCCGGCGGCGATCATGGCGCGCTCCTGTCCACGCCGGCCGGAGACGGTCGCTCAGAACGCCTCGGGTTTCGCCTCTCGGGCCATGTGGTCGAGCACGGCATTGACGAATCGCGGCTCGCGGCCCTCGGGGAAGAAGGCGCGGGCGACCTCGACGAACTCGACGATCACCACCCTTGGCGGCGTCTTGTCCGACAGAAGCTCGGCCCCCGCGGCGCGGAACAGGGCGCGCAGGGTAGGGTCGATCCGGTCGATGGGCCATTTAGCCACCAGAGCCCGGTGGGTCATCTGGTCGATCCGGGCCTGCTCGTTTACCGCCCCGTCGACGAGCGCGCGGAAGAGGTCGATGTCGCCCTCCACCATCTCTGCACCCTCGGGGGTGGTGGCACCGAAGCGGTAATCCTCGAACTCCTTTTCGACGGCCGTCGTCGTCTGGCCCGAGACCTCCATCTGGAAGAGCGCCTGCACGGCATAGAGGCGCGCGGCCGAGCGGCGGCGCCGGGCCGCCTCGCGCGCGGCGTTCCTGTCCTGCGCGGTCATACGGCGGGCGTCCCCTCGCTGCCGCCCGCCATCAGGGTATCCTCGCCCCGGGGCAGAAAGCCCACGCCGGCACGCGGCGGCCCGAAGCGGCGGGCGAGCGCGATCAGGTGAAGGCAGGCGGCCGCCGCGCCGCCGCCCTTGTCCTGCCCGGCAGGATCGGCGCGCACCCCCGCCTGCTCGGCATTCTCCACCGTCAGGATGCCGTTGCCGATGCAGGCACCTTCCAGCCCCAGAAGCATCAACCCGCGGGAACTGTCGTTGCACACGGTCTCGTAATGCGTCGTCTCCCCCCGGATCACGCAGCCCAGGGCCACGAAGCCGTCGAAGTTCGACTGCCGCCAGGCGATGCGCACCGCTGGCGGGATCTCGAGCGCGCCGGGCACCTCGATCGTCTCGTGAGTGGCGCCCGCCGCCTCGAGCTCGGACCGGGCCCCTGCCAGCAGGCCGTCGGCGATATCGCGGTAGAACGGCGCCACGACGATCAGAACCCGGACGGGCCGGTCGAACGCGGGACGGGGAAGGGTGTAGTGCTGCGCGCCTGCCATCAGCCGAGCTCCGATATCTTGCGGGTGCCGACGATCTCGAGCCCGTAGGCCTCGAGCCCGACGACCTTGGGCGTTGGGGAATTGGTGAGCAGCACCATTCGAGACAAGCCCAGCGACGACAGGATCTGCGCCCCGAGCCCGTATTGCCGCAGCGTCCCCGACGTGGCCTCGGTCTCGGCCGAGAGCTGCATGTGCAGGTCGCGCAGCAGCACCAGCACGCCCCGCCCCTCTTTCGCGATGGTCTCCATCGCCTCGGCGAATTCGCGGGCGCGCCCTTTCGGCCCCGTGCCCACGATGTCGAGCAGCGGGTCGAGCGCGTGCATTCGCACCAGCACCGGCTCGGGCCCCGAGATGTCGCCCTTGACCAGCGCGATGTGCTCGGCGCCCTGCGTGACGTCGGCATAGATGCGCATCTGCCAGCGCCCGCCGAACTCGCTCTCGATCTCGCGCTCCTCCCTGACCGACACGAGGTTGTCGTGGCGGCGCCGGTAGGCGATCAGGTCGGAGATCGTGCCGATCCGCAGGTTGTGCCGCTGCGCGAAGGCCACGAGGTCGGGCAGCCGCGCCATCGTGCCGTCCTCGTTCATGATCTCGCAGATCACGCCGGAGGGGTTCAGCCCGGCCAGCCGCGCGATGTCGACCGCGGCCTCGGTGTGTCCGGCCCGCACCAGCACGCCCCCCTCGCGGGCGCGCAACGGAAAGATGTGGCCGGGCGTGGCGATGTCGGCTGCCGTCGCCGCCCCGTCGATCGCGACCGACACGGTGTGCGCCCGGTCCGATGCCGAGATGCCCGTGGTCACCCCCTCGCGGGCCTCGATCGAGACGGTGAAGGCCGTCTCGTGACGCGACGAGTTGGTCGATGCCATCAGCGGCAGCCCCAACCGGTCGATCCGCTCGCCGGTCAGAGACAGACAGATCAGGCCGCGTCCGTAGGTTGCCATGAAGTTGATCGCGTCGGGCGTGGCCATCTGCGCGGGGATCACGAGATCGCCCTCGTTCTCGCGGTCCTCGTGGTCGACGAGGATGAACATCCGCCCGTTGCGCGCATCGGCGATGATCTCCTCGACCGGAGAGATCGCGTCGTGAAACGGGCTGTCTGGCGTATCGGGCAAGGGGGCCTCCGGGGCGCGCGTCGCGGCAGTGCCGGCGGCAGATAGCCCAACGCGCCGATCTTGGCCAGAGCTCGATCGGCCCACGCACGCGCGACCCGGCGGGCGGCCGATGCGCCGCCGGATGGCCCGCCGCGGTCGCGCATCCGGCAATCCCAATGCCGACGCGCCTCAACGGGCCATGCCTGCGGGGCCCTCCAAGGAACACCGGCAGGCGCGCGGCCACCGGTCGCGGCGCCGGCACGCTCACGCCGTCATGCCCACCGCATCCATCTGGCCGCCGGGGCCTGCTCGGCCTGCCTGCGGTCTGCATCGCACGCGCCGCCCCGCCGGCCCCGGGGCCCCGCGCCGGATCAGCCCGCCGCGCCCGCCTGGTCGAACATCTCCGCCGCCGCGTCGAAGAAGCGCTCCCGCACCTCTTCCCGCTCCATCATGATCTCGTGCTCGGCGCCGGGCTCGATCACCAGCCGCCCCGCCGGCCAGCTGCCCATGCGAACCCGCATGTCGGCCAGATCGACGATCCGCTCGTTCTCGCCCGCGACGCACAGCCCCGGCAGATCGGGAGCGCGCAGCCGCCTCAGCGCCCGCACCTCGCGCAGCGCCTCGTTGACCCAGGCCATCGACGGCCCCCCGAGCGCGAGCTCCGGGTGGGCGCGCAACGCCGCCTGCATCCAGTCGAACATGGCCCGGTCGGTCGTCAGCATGTTGCCTTCGAACGCCGCCGCGAGCAGATAGTTCTCGGGGCTCGAGGTGGGCACGACCCGCCCGCCGAGGCCCGCCGGCCGGGCGAGCGTCGTCACCGTCCATGCGAGCGAGCGCATGTAGGCCGAGAGCCTGATGCCCCACATCGGGCCCGAGAAGACAGCGCTCGCCACCGGCAGGCCCGAATGGACCGCGCGCAACCCGATCGCGCCCCCCATCGAATGGCCGATCAGGTGCCAGGGCCGCGGCAGCGAGAGATCGTCGGCCGCCTGCACCATGGCGGCGACATCCCGCTGGTAATCGTCGAAGCGTTCGATATGCCCCATGCGACGGTCGGGCAGGAACCGGTCGGTCAGCCCCTGGCCCCGCCAGTCGATGGCCAGCATGCCGTAGCCGCGCGCCGCCAGCGCGCGCCCCGCCGGCCCGTATTTCTCGACGAACTCGGTGCGGCCGGGAAACAGCAGCGCCGTGCCGCGCCCCCCCTCGCCCAGAAGCGCGATGCGCACGCGCGCCCCGTCTCCGGGCCGGCCCGGCGCCTCGACCCAGAAGGCGCGGGCGCCCGGGTCGGCGTCGGCGATCTCGTCGAAGAAGGGGGCGGGCTCCACGCCGGCGTGGCGCTCAGCCGAGCACGGTGCCGAGCTTCATCGCAAGCCCCATGTCGCCGTCGACCGAGAGCTTGCCGGTCATGAACGCGGCGGTGGGGTTGGTCTCGCCGTCGAGGATCGCCCTGAACGTGTCCACGTCCGCGGTCAGCACCACGTCGGCCGCCTCGTCGGCGGCGCGCACGCCGCCGTCGTCGAGCATGATCGCGCCCTCGCCGGGGATCATGAACTTGGCCGTGCCGCCGATCTCGGCGCCGGCGAACTTCTCCTGCAGCGCGACCACAGCCTGGTCGATCACGTCGCTCATCCCTGTCTCCTGTCGCTCGCGGCCCCGACGGCCGCCCCTCCCCGCCTGTCCCTCGCACGCCGCGCGCGCGCCGGCAATCGTGACGGGTCTCACGGCAAGCGGCGCTTGGCAGGGCGCAATCCGGTGCTACACTCCCGCCCATGCCGCCGCAACGCACCAGTCGCCCCACTCTCCTCGTCACGGTCGTCGCCGCTGCGCTCGCGTGGTCCCCGGGCCACGCCCAGGACGGCGCCGCGCCCGGCGTGTCCCCCCCTGCCGCGACCGAACCGGGGGCCGAGGAGAGCGGCCTCGACCGCCTCTTCGCCCGGCTCGCCGAGCCAGACCAGCCCGGCTGGCAACAGATCGAGCGGGCCATCGTGGCAGAGCTGTCGAAGTCGGGCTCCCCGGCGATGGACCTGCTGCTGCAGCGCGGACGCGACGCGCTGGAAGAGGGCGATATCGACATCGCGCTCGAGCATCTGACCGCGCTGACCGACCACGCTCCCGACTTCGCCGAAGGCTGGAACACCCGCGCCACCGCCCATTTCCAGGCGGAGCGGTACGGGCTGGCCATGCGCGACCTTTCCCGTGCGCTCGAACTCGAGCCGCGCCATTTCGGCGCGATGATCGGTCTCGCCACGATCCTGCGCGAGGTGGGCCGCGAGGAAGAGGCGCTCGACGTGCTGCGCCGCGTGCACGCGATCAACCCGCACCGCCCCAACGTCACTCAGGGAATCGAGCAGCTCTCCGACGCCCTCGAGGGCGAGACGATCTGACACCGAGTCGGCCGCGCCGCCACGCCGTGTCGCGCCTCCAGCATCCTCGTCCGACTAGTCCGGGGGGTCGCCCGGCACGGGCGACGGGAAGCTTCCCCTCCATGCCCGTGGGCGTCGCCTCAGAGCCGGTCGCGCAAGGAAAACCACGCCATGGCCAGCGCGAGCAGCGGCGTGCGCAAGGCCCGCCCGCCGGGAAAGCGCGGCGCGGGCAGACGCCCCATCAGGTCGAAGCGCTCCGCCTGCCCCGCGATCGTCTCGGCCGCGACTTGCCCCGCGAGCGTGGCCATTCCCACGCCGTGGCCCGAATAGCCCGAAAGCGACAGCACGTTCGGCGCCACCCGCGCGAAATGCGGCATCCGCGTGCGGGTGATCGCCAGCGTGCCGCCCCAGGCGAAGTCGATCCGCGTCCCGGCCAGTTGCGGAAAGACCTTGAGCATCGGCCGGCGCACCAGCGCGGCGATGTCGCGCGGAAAGCGGTAGCCGTAGGTCTCGCCGCCGCCGAACAGCAGGCGGTGGTCGTCGGAGAAGCGGAAGTAGTTCACCACGAACCGCGAATCGGCCACCGCCCGGTTGCCGGCGATCAGCGCCTCCTGTCCCTCGGGGCCGAGCGGCTCGGTCGCCACCACGAAGTTGTTGATCGGCATCACGTGGCGGCCGACCTCGGGGATCAGCCCCCCCAGATAGCCGTTGCAGCCCGCCACCACCCAGTCGGCCCGCACCACGGCCCGATCGGTCGACAGCCGCACCTCCGCCCCCCGCTCGACGCGGGTCACCCGGCTCGTCTCGAACAGGCGCACGCCCGCCGCCTCGGCCAGACGCGCCAGCCCGAGCGCGTAGGCCAGCGGGTCGAGATGGCCCGCGCCCTCGTCGAGCGCGCCGCCATGGTAATCCCTGCTCGCCACGATCTCGCGGATCCCGGATTTCGAGAGCGGGCGCATCTTCTCGTAGCCGTAGTCGCGGGCGAGCTTCTCGACATAGGCATGGGTCTCGCGCACATGCGCGCGCTTGTGATCGGCGTGGACGATACCGGGATGGAACGGCACACCCACCTCCGGGCGTTCCGCTGTCTCGCGCACGAGCCGGACCGCCTCGCGCCCCATCGCCCAGAGCGCCAGCGCGTCGTCGCGCCCGACCATCCGCTCGAGCGCGTCCTGCCCCACGCGCTGGCCGGTGCCCACCTGTCCGCCGTTGCGCCCCGAGGCGCCCGCGCCAACGCGGCTCGCCTCGAGCAGCACCACGTCGTAGCCGCGGCCCGCGAGGTGCCACGCCGCCGAGAGGCCGGTGAAGCCGCCGCCCACAACCGCCACGTCGGCGCGGATCTCGCCCTCGGCCGGCGGCCGCGCGGGCGGGATCAGGCCGGGCTTGGCGGCGTAGAACGAGTCGGGGTAGCGGCCGGGCGTGTCGTTGGCCGTCAGCAGATCCATCAGGCGGCCTTGAGCATGCCCTCGGCACGCAGCTTGTCGTGCGCCATGTCGAGTGTCCGCACCGCCCGCTCGATCAGCAGGTCGATCTCGTCGGGCGTGATCACCAGCGGCGGCGCGATGATCATGCGGTCGCCCACATGCCGCATGATCAGGTTGTTGCCGAAGCTGATCTCGCGCGTGATGAAGCCCGCCTCGCCCACGGGCCCGGCGAAGGGCGCGCGCGCCGCCTTGTCGGGCGTCAGTGCGAGCGAGGCCATCAGCCCCTTCGACACCGCCTCGCCCACCAGCGGGTGGTCGGCGAGCGCGCCCCACTTCTCGGCGAGATACGGCCCGGCCACGTCGTGCACGTGGTCGACGACACGCTCCTCCTCCATGATCCGCAGGTTCTCGGACGCGACCGCGCAGGCCACCGGGTGACCCGAATAGGTGTAGCCGTGGAAGAACTCGCCCGCCTCGTTCAGCACCTCCGCGATGCGGGTCGAGACGATCGAGCCGCCGATCGGCTGGTAGCCCGACGACAGGCCCTTGGCGATCGTCATGATGTCGGGGGCCAGCCCGTAGCCCTCGGAGCCGAACCAGTGCCCCGTCCGGCCGAAGCCGGTGATCACCTCGTCGGCAATGAACAGGATCTCGTGCTCGGCGAGGATGCGCTTCACCTCGGGCCAGTAGCTGTCGGGCGGCACGATCACGCCTCCGGCGCCCTGCACCGGCTCGGCGATGAAGGCGGCGACGTTTTCAGCGCCCACCTCGGCGATCTTCGCCTCGAGCTGGCGGGCACGGGCGATGCCGAATTCCTCGGGGCTCATCTCGCCGCCCTCGGCGAACCATGCCGGCTGGTCGATATGCACGACGTCGGGAATGGGCAGCCCGCCCTGCCCGTGCATCGCCTGCATGCCTCCCAGAGACGCGCCGCCCAGTGTCGAGCCGTGATAGGCGTTGCGCCGCGAGATGATGACCCGCTTGCCGGGCTTGCCCATCTCGGCCCAGTAGTGCCGCACGAGGCGGATGTTGGTGTCGTTCGCCTCCGAGCCCGAGCCGGCGAAGAAGACATGGTCGAGGTCGCCCGGCGCCAGCCGCGCGACGGTCGCGGCGAGCGCGATGGCGGGCACATGCGTCGTCTGGAAGAAGGTGTTGTAGTAGGGCAGCTCCTGCATCTGGGCGTAGGCCGCCTCGGCCAGTTCGGTGCGGCCGTAGCCCACGTTGACGCACCACAGCCCAGCCATCCCGTCGAGGATCTCGTTGCCCTCGCTGTCGGTCAGCCACACGCCCTCGCCCTTCGTGACGATCCGCACGCCCTTGGCGGCGAGCTCGCCGTGATGGGTGAAGGGGTGCAGGTGGTGGGCCGCGTCGAGAGCCTGGAGCGCGGCGGTGTCGAGCCCGCCCGTGGCGGTGCGATTGGGGATGGCGGTCATGCGTCAGTGTCCTGCATCTCGGGCCCCGCACGGGGGCCGGATTTCGGCGATGCCGGTGACATGCGCCCCCCGCCCGGCCCTGTCAATGCGCAGCCCGGCGCCGCCATGCCGCCCCGCTGCCCGCATGTCGAGCGCCATGCGAACGGCATGCGGGCGGGTGCTGTTTCCTCTGTTTCCTCCCGGCAGAATCGCCTAGCGTGCCTGTCAATCAAGACGAACGGGGCCCACCGCCCCGCCAACACGGGAGAAGGCGATGACCTTGAAAACTTCGCTGGTCGCGCTCGCAGCCGGCCTCGCGGCGACCGCCGCGGCGGCCCAGGAGCAGGTGCGCGTCTACAACTGGTCGGACTATATCGACGAGGAGCTGCTGACCGAGTTCGAGGAGGAGACGGGCTACGACCTGATCTACGACGTCTTCGACTCCAACGAGCTGCTCGAGACCAAGCTGCTCGCCGGCGGCTCGGGCTACGACGTGGTCGTGCCCACGGGCACCTTCCTGCAGCGGCAGATCTCGGCGGGCGCGTTCCAGCCGCTCGATTACGACAAGCTGCCGAACGCCGAAAACCTGTGGGACGTGATCCGCGACCGGACGGAAAAGTACGACCCCGGCCACGAGTACTCGATCAACTACATGTGGGGCACCACGGGCCTCGGCGTGAACGTCGACGAGGTCCGCGCAATCCTCGGGGAGGACGCGCCCATCGACTCGCTCGCGCTGATCCTCGACCCCGCCAACATGGAGAAGCTCGCCGAATGCGGCGTGCACTTCCTCGACGCGCCGACCGAACTGATCCCCGCCGCGCTCACCTACCTGGGCGAAGAGGGCGACAGCCAGGACCCCGAGGTGATCGCCAAGGCCGAACCGGTGCTGACGGCGGTGCGCCCCTACGTGACGAAATTCCACTCGTCGGAATACATCAACGCGCTGGCCAACGGCGACATCTGCGTGGCGATCGGCTGGTCGGGCGACGTGCTGCAGGCGCGCGACCGCGCCGCCGAGGCCGACAACGGCATCACCATCGAGTATCACATCCCCAAGGAAGGGGCGCTGATGTGGTTCGACCAGATGGCGATCCCTGCCGATGCGCCGAACCCCGAGGGGGCGCATGCCTTCCTCAACTTCATCATGGATGCCGAGAACATGGCGCAGGCGTCGAACTACGTCTATTACGCCAACGGCAACGAGGCCTCGCAGCAATTCCTCAACGAGGACGTGATCGGCGACACCGCGATCTACCCCGACGAGGAGACGCTGGAGAACACCTACACCACCTCGCCCTGGCCGCCGCGCGTGCAGCGCGACGTCACGCGCATGTGGACGCGCATCAAGTCGGGCACCTGAGCCCGGCCCGGGCCGCGCCACCCGGCGCGGCCCCATCCCTTCCGGACAGCGACGGATGAACCAGCCCAGCTCTCCGCAGACGCCGGCCCAGCCGGCCGGCCCCGGCCCCGCTACGGCCTTCCACCCGTGGGACGACCCCGAGGCGGTGCCGCTCATCCGTTTCCAGGGCGTCACCAAGCGCTTCGGCGACTTCACCGCCATCGACGACATCGATCTCGACATCTATCCGCGCGAGTTCTTCGCGCTCCTCGGCCCCTCGGGCTGCGGAAAGACCACGCTCATGCGGATGCTCGCAGGCTTCGAGTCGCCAAGCCTCGGCGCGATCACGCTCGAGGGGCGCGACATCGTGCGTGTCCCGCCGCACAAGCGCGCCGTCAACATGATGTTCCAGTCCTACGCGCTGTTCCCGCACCTGACGGTCGAGCAGAACATCGCCTTCGGGCTCAAGCGCTCCGGCATGGAGAAGGACGCGATCGAGGCCCGCGTGGCCGAGATGCTGCGCATGGTGCAGCTGCAGAAGTTCGCCACGCGCAAGCCGCACCAGATCTCGGGCGGCCAGCGCCAGCGCGTGGCGCTCGCGCGCGCACTGGCCAAGGCGCCGAAGCTGCTGCTGCTCGACGAGCCTCTTGGCGCGCTCGACAAGAAGCTCCGCCAGCAGACCCAGTTCGAGCTCGTCGACATCCAGGAAAAGACCGGCACCACCTTCGTCATCGTCACCCACGACCAGGAAGAGGCGATGACGGTCGCATCGCGCATCGCGGTGATGAACGAGGGCCGGATCGCCCAAGTCGACACGCCGGGGCGCATTTACGAAAGTCCCGCAAGCGTTTACGTCGCAGACTTCGTGGGTGACGTGAACCTGATCGAGGGCAATGCCCGCCCCATCGGCCAGGGCATGGCCGAGATCCACTGGCGCGAGGGCGTGCCCGCCATCCGCGGTCAGGCGGCCGAGCCTCTGGCCGAGGGCGACCGGGCGACGCTGGCCATCCGACCCGAGAAGATCACGGTCAGCCGCGAGCGGCCCGAGGGCCGCAACAACGTGGTGCAGGGCCGCGTCCACGACATTGCCTACCTGGGCAACATCTCGACCTATCACGTCCTTCTGCCGGACGGCGTGATCGTGCAGGCGCTCGTGGCCAACAGCCGCCGCATCGCCCGGCGCGACTTCACCTGGGAAGACGAGGTGTGGCTGTCGTGGTCCGACACCGCCGGCGTCGTGCTGACGCGGTAGGCCGATGGATTTCCGCCGCGTCTCGCTGATCGCCCTGCCCTATGCGTGGCTTCTGCTGCTCTTTCTCGTGCCGTTCGGCATCGTGCTGAAGATCTCGCTCAGCGACTACGCGCTCTCGATCCCTCCCTACACGCCGACGCTCGACATCACCGGCGGCTGGCCGGCCATCCGCGACTTCCTCGGCCAGCTCGACGTCGAGAACTACGTCTTTCTCACCGAGGACGATCTCTACTGGAAAGCGTATCTGAGCTCCCTGAGGATCGCGCTGATCTCGACCTTCGTGACGCTGCTGATCGGCTATCCGCTCGCCTACGCCATGGCCAAGGCCCCGCGCGAATGGCAGCCGACGCTGCTGATGCTCGTCATCCTGCCCTTCTGGACGTCGTTCCTGATCCGGGTCTATGCGTGGATCGGCATCCTGTCGTCGCAGGGCTACCTCAACCAGACGCTCGCCTTTCTGGGGCTCGAGCCGGTGACCGTGCTGAACACCAACGTCGCGGTCTATATCGGCATCGTCTACACCTATCTGCCCTTCATGGTCCTGCCGATCTACGCCACGCTCGAGAAGATGGAGGGCGACCTGATCGAGGCCGCGCAGGACCTCGGCTGCACGCCGACGGAAGCCTTCTGGCGCGTCACCCTGCCCCTCTCGCGCCCCGGCATCATCGCGGGCTGCTTCCTCGTCTTCATCCCCGCGGTGGGCGAGTTCGTGATCCCCTCGCTGCTGGGCGGCTCGGAGACGCTGATGATCGGCAAGGTGCTGTGGGAGGAGTTCTTCAACAACCGCGACTGGCCGGTGGCCTCGGCCGTGGCTGTCGTGCTGCTGCTGATCCTCGTCATTCCGATCGTGCTGTTCCAGAAGAACCAGGAGAAGGAGCAGGAATGAGCCGCTTCACCTGGTTCAACGCCACCGCGCTGACCTTCGGCTTCGCCTTCCTCTACCTGCCGATGGTCATCCTGATCGTCTATTCCTTCAACGAGTCCCGGCTCGTCACCGTCTGGGCCGGGTTCTCGACCAAGTGGTATGGCGAGCTGTTCCGCAACGAGCAGTTCCTCGATGCCGCCTGGGTCACGCTGCGCGTCGCCTTCTTCTCGGCCACCATCGCCACGGTGCTCGGCACGATGGCCGCCTACGTGCTGGTGCGGGGGGGCCGGTTCTTCGGGCGCACCCTGTTCTCGGGGATGATCTACGCGCCCCTCGTCATGCCCGAGGTCATCACCGGCCTGTCGCTGCTGCTGCTCTTCATCTCGATAAACCTCGACCGCGGGATCTTCACGATCATTCTCGCGCATACGACCTTCTGCATGGCCTACGTCTCGGTCGTCGTCTCCTCGCGCCTCGTGTCGTTCGACCGCTCGGTGGAGGAGGCCGCGCTCGACCTCGGCGCGACGCCCTTCGACGCGTTCCGCTCGGTCACGCTGCCGATCATCATGCCGGCGGTCGTCTCGGGGTGGCTGCTGGGCTTCACGCTCTCGCTCGACGATCTCGTGATCGCGTCGTTCACCGCCGGGCCGGCGGCGACGACCCTGCCGATCCAGATCTTCTCGTCGGTGCGCCTGGGTGTCAGCCCCGAGATCAACGCGCTCTCGACCATCCTGATCGGCATCGTCGCGCTCGGGGTCGTCACCGCCTCGCTGATCTCCAAGCGCAATCTCGTCCGCCAGGCCCGCGACGCGCGCCGCGCCATCCAGGCCGGGGCGGAGGACGCGCGGGAGGCACGTGCAACATGAGCGACTTCCTGAGCGAATACGAGGCTCATGTCGCGGCACACGGCACCCCCGAGCGCATCGAGTGCATGCTGTGCGACATGAACGGCATCCTGCGCGGCAAGTGGATTCCCGCCGCCGCGGTCGACAAGCTTGCCGGCGGCCATGTGCGCCTGCCGCTGTCGACCTATGCGCCCAACATCCTCGGCGAGGAGGTGCCCGAATCGGGCCTCGGCATCGTCGTGGGCGACCCCGACGGGCGGCTGGTGCCGGTGCCGGGCACGCTCAAGCCCGTACCGTGGACGGCCTCCCCCGCCGTGCAGGTGCTGGTCGAGATGACCGAGCTCGACGGCACGTCTTCGCCCTATTCCCCGCGCGAGGTGCTCGGCGCGGTGCTCGCCCGCTACGCCGCTCGCGGCTGGCGCCCGGTCGTGGCCACCGAGCTCGAGTTCTACGTCGTCCAGAGCCGCGAGCGGCCCGACACGCCCCCCCAGCCGCCCGAGCCCAACTTCGCCGCGCAGAACTACGACCTCGAGACGCTCTCGCAGCACGACGCGATGCTGACAGAGATCCTCGCCGCCTGCGCCGCGCAGGGCATCGACACCGACACGCTGGTGGCCGAGTACGGCCCCGGACAGTTCGAGATCAATTTCCACCACACCGACGACGTGTTCGCCGCCGCCGAGATGGCGCTGATCTTCCGCCGTCTGGTGCGCGAGGTGGTCGAGGATCACGGGCTGGAGGCCACCTTCATGGCCAAGCCCTACGCCGACAGCCCCGGCAACGGGATGCACGCCCATGTCTCGGTGCTCGACTCGCGCGGCGACAACGTGTTCTCGGCGCCCGGAGGCGTCGGCCCGACGCTCGGCCACGCCATCGCCGGGGTGCTGGCGACGATGCCCGATTGCCAGGCTATCTTCGCGCCGCATCTCAACAGCTACCGCCGCTTCCAGCCGATGTCCTTCGCGCCCTGCGCGCCCGACTGGGCGCTCGACAACCGCGCTGCGGGCGTGCGGGTGCCGGCGACGACGGGAGAGGGCGCGCGGCTCGAGCACCGCATCGCGGGCGCCGACGTGAACCCCTACCTCGCCCTCGCCGCCATCCTGGGCGGAATGCTCTGGGGGATCGACCGTGAGACTCCCTTGCCGCCGCCCTGCGATTCGCCCGACCACGCGCCGCCCGACCGGCTGACCGCCGACTGGGTGACGGCGGTCGACCGCTTCGCCGCCTCCGACATCGCCGCCGACATCTTCGGCACCCGCTATCGCGACGCCTACGCCGCCGTGCGCCGCGACGAGATTTCCAAGCTGACGACGCAGATCACGCGGCTGGAATACCGCACTTACCTCACGAGGCTGTAGAGCGATGCCCCTCGACCGGATCGTGGAGCCCGTGGCCTACGGCCCCCTGCCCGACCGCGACAATTACTGGCGCACGACCGCCGAGCCGCCTGCCGTCCCCCGCCTCGAAGGGGCGCAGGAGGCCGAGTTCGCCGTGCTCGGCGCGGGGTTCACCGGGCTGTCGGCGGCGCTGCGGCTGGCCGAGGCGGGCGCCGACGTGGCCGTGGTCGACGCGCACGGGCCGGGCTGGGGCGCCTCGGGGCGCAACGGCGGGTTCTGCTGCCTCGGCGGCGCGGTGCTCGGAAGCGCTACCATCGCCCGCCGCTACGGGCGGTCGGCCGCGCGGGACTGGGCCAACGCCGAGCGTGCGGCGGTCGACCTCGTGGCCGAGACGCTCGAGACCCGCGGCATCGACGCCGACCGCCATTCCGACGGCGAGACACTGCTCGCCCACGCCGCCTCGCGCCGGCCCGACCTCAAGGAGCGGGGGGAAGAGATCCGCGCGCTCTACGGCCTCGACGCGACCCTTCACGGGAAGGACGAGCTCGCCCAACTGGGCATGGCCTCGCCCGAGTTCCATGGCGCGGTGACGGTGCCCATCGGCTTCGCCCTGAACCCGCTGAAATACGCCACAGGCCTCGCCGGGAGTGCGCGCACCGCCGGCGCCCGCCTCTACGGCGACAGCCCGGTGACGAGGATCGCCCGCGAGACCGGCGCCTTCGTGCTGAAGACGTCGACTGGAGAGCTCCGCGCCCGCAAGCTGCTGATCGCCACCAACGGCTATTCGAGCGAGGACGTGCCCGCATGGCTGCGCGGCCGCTACCTGCCGACGCAGTCGAACATCCTCGTCACCCGCCCGCTGACGGGCGACGAGCTGGCCGCGCAGGGCTGGACGAGCCGGCAGATGTGTTACGACACCCGCTATCACCTGCACTACTTTCGCCTGATGCCGGACAACCGGATGCTCTTCGGCGTGCGCGGCCGCGTCCGCTCGACCCGCGAGGTATGGGCGCAGACCCGCCGGCAGGCGCGCGCCGATTTCGACCGGATCTTTCCCGCCTGGGCCCATGTCGAGACGCCGCATTTCTGGCAGGGTCTCTTGTGCCTGTCGCCCAAGCTGGCGCCCTACGTCGGTCCTGGGGGGGCTCACGGCGCCTATGCCGCGCTCGCCTACCACGGCAACGGCGTGGCGATGGCGAGCCTTTCGGGCCGCCTGATGGCCGATCTCGCCCTCGACCGCGCGCCGGCGATCCCGCGCGTCATGTCGGCACCGATGGGCCGCTTCCCGCTCGGCCGGCATCGCCGCTGGCTGCTCTGGGGCATGTGGCATCTCCACCGCCTGCAGGACATGGCGCGAGGCCGGGCATGACCCTGTCGGTCGTCGAGAGCCGGTTTGCCCCGCCGCCCGAGAGTTTCAATCTCGCGGCCTACGTGCTCGGCCGGGCGGAGGCGCTGGCCGACAAGACCGCGCTCGCCGTGATCTCGCCCGAAGGCGCGGCGCGCTGGCACTACGGCACGCTCCTGCAGGCCGTGCAGGGCATCGCCACGGGCCTGCGCGCGCAGGGCCTCGCCCCGGGAGACCGCGTGCTGATGCGGCTGGGCAACGAGGTGGAGTTCCCGCTCTGCTTTCTCGGGGCGATCTGGGCGGGGCTGATCCCCATTCCGGCCTCCGCCGCGCTCACGGTGCCCGAGATCACCCGCCTCGCCAACGACCTGAAGCCGGCGTTGATCGTCGCCGCGCCCGACGTCAGCCTGCCCGACCCCGCGCCCTGCCCCGTTCTGCCCGCGCTCGCCCTGCGCGAGATGGAGACGGAGCCGCCGGCCGCGCCCGAACTCGGGTCGCCCGACCGGCCTGCCTTCATCGTCTATACCTCCGGCACCTCCGGGCGACCGCGCGGCGTGATCCACGCCCACCGCGCCGTCTGGGCGCGGCGCATGATGTGGGACGGCTGGTATGGCCTGCACGAGTGCGACCGCCTGCTCCATGCCGGCGCCTTCAACTGGACCTACACGCTCGGCACCGGCCTGCTCGACCCGTGGGCTGCCGGCGCCACCTCCCTGATCCCGCGCGAAGGGGTGGACCCGGCGCAGCTGCCGCTGCTGCTCAAGCGGTTCGATGCCACGATCTTTGCAGCTGCACCAGGAGTTTACCGCCGCCTTCTCGCGCAACACACGAAGATCGACGCGCCGAAGCTGCGCCACGGCCTCTCGGCCGGTGAAAAGCTGCCGGACCGCACTCGCGCGGCCTGGGCGGCGGCCACGGGCACCGGGGTGCACGAGGCGCTCGGGATGTCGGAATGCTCGACCTTCGTCTCGGGCAGCCCCGCGCGCCCCGCGCCCCCCGGCGCCACGGGCTACCCGCAGGCGGGGCGCACCCTGGCCGTGCTGGGCGAGGACGGCCGCCCCGTGCCCCGCGGCACGTCCGGCACGCTCGCCGTCCACGCCGCCGATCCCGGCCTGATGCTGGGCTATCTCGACGCGCCGGAGGAGACCGAGGCGCGCTTTTCGGCCGACTGGTTCCTGACCGGCGACACGGTGACGATGGCCACGGACGGCGCCATCACCTATCTCGGCCGCAGCGACGACATGATGAACGCGGGCGGCGTGCGCGTCTCGCCGCTCGAGGTCGAGGCGGTGCTGGCCGAGCACCCCGGCATCGCCGAGGTGGCCTGCGCCGAGGTAGAGGTGAAGGCCGACACGACCGTCATCGCCGCCTTCTATACCGGCCCCGCCCCCCTGCCCGAGGCCGAGCTTGCCGCCTTCGCCGCCGCCCGGCTCGCCCGATACAAGCAGCCGCGCCTCTACGAGCACCGCGAAAGCCTGCCGACATCGGGCAACGGCAAGCTCGACCGCCGGGCGCTGCGCGGCTGATCAGCCGATCAGCCCGCCGCCCGGCCCGTATGTCTCCTGGTAGTGGCGGTGGAGCCGCTGCAGCGCGATGCGCAGCACGATCTTGCCGGAGCGGGCCGACCAGCCCATCCGCTTCTCGGTCGCCTCGAGACCCTCGAGATAGCAGCAGACGCGCAGCGCCGTGTCGCCGAGGCCGGGCCCGAGATCGCGCAGGGCGGCAGCCACGCGGGCGCGCGCACCTTCGGGGCCACGCAACGGGTCGGAGCCGGAAAAGCCGCCGCGACCGCCGCCGGTCAGAAACCTCTCCCAGTTCTGCGCGACCTTGGGGCCCATCTGGGCCAGCTCGAAATCCTCGCGCAAGCGTTCGGCCGCCGCGACGAGCTCGGGTGCGAGGAAGGGCGTGCCGTCCTTCTCGCGGCGGCGCGCGAGGGAGGTGACCGGGCTCTCGGCCATGTTGTAGCGCATCCGGCGGGGCTGGGTGCGCCCGTCCTCGGCCACGTCGCGCTCGCCCCAGTCGCGGTGCTGCTCGGCGAAGGGCGCGGCCCCTTCCGCCATGCCCTGCCGCCGCGCCGTTTCTTCGGCCAGCAGCCGGCGCAGCGCCGTGCGCCCCGTCGCGGTGATGCGGTAGCGGGCCACCCGACCGGAGGTGGAGCAGGCGATCCATTCGTTGAGCGCGAAGGCCTGCGCCACCGCGCGGTCCAGCACCGCCGTCCGCACGGTCTGGCCCCCCTCGGTCTCGCGCAGCACGGCGGCCTTGTCCATGTCGGGGGCGACGGCGAGCAGCGCGCCCGGCTCCGACAGGCGGCGCAGCACGCGGCGCGCCTCGCGGTTCAGGGTCTCCTCGTCGCATAGGCGGGCGGTCGGTGTGAACTGGGCCGTCATTCTGTCCGTCTCCTCGTGAGTCTCGGGAGCGGAGCGCGCGAGCGCGGCGTGACACTGGCCGAGCCGGGCGAGCGCCTCGTCGACCAGCGGGTCGTCGCGGCGGCTCTCGAGCCGGCGGATCTGGCGGAGGATCGTGGAGGCGTGGCAGCCCTCGTGCCGGGCCACTTCCCGAATAGAGAGCCCCCCTTCGGTGTGGCGCAGGTAATGGCGCGCAGCGGCAGGCACCCAGCCGGGCACGTCACCCGCCGCGGACCCGCTTCCGTCACGCTTCATCAGCCCTTCCCCCTTCACTGGTCCCGTCCCCCAGACCTGACCTGTCACGCGGCGCGGATTAAACCGTGGGTTGTATTGGTTACCCCATGGTTAACGCGGCACCGCCTGTGGACAGAATTGTTGAAAAGTATCTAACAATCCTCGCTGCACCGTGCGGTTTTATCCCCAGACCGCAACACCCGCATAGGTTGTGTAGCTTGTCGGCATCGCTCAAGGAGACTGCCGATGACCGCTATCCTGGAAACGCTCGCCGTTACCCGCCGCCCCCGCCTGCTGGTGCGCGCGGCCCGCTTTGGCATCGAGGAATACAATCGAAACAGGGATTTGCGCCGCATCCTTCGGGGCGAAACCCTGCCCGGCCCGAGCGACGCGCTGCCGCGTCTGATCGACATGGAGGCGGCGCAGGAGGACACGCGCAAGCGAGGCGACGCGGCATACTCGATCGCCCGCCATCTCGAGATCCTGATTGCGCTGATGGCCGAATCGCGGCTGGTCCGCGGCACTGCGCCGCAGGCCTGAGTGCCGCAACGGGAACCATTCTGTAATCCCGGCCACCGCCCCGGCCCTGGCCCCGAGGGGGGGCCTGTCGGCCGGGGCGAGGCGCCGTTCTCTCAGATGAACGCGTCGGGCTGCGACGCCTTGCGCTCGGCGACGAAGGCTTCGAGGGCCTCGCGCACGCCCGGATCGAGCGGCGGCGCCTCGTAGTCGCCGAGCAGGCGACTCACCCGCGCTTCGGCGAGCGCCTCGGTATCGCGCGCACCCTCGTCTTCCCACGTCTCGAAAGGCTTGTAGTCGAGCACGTCCGACTTCCAGAACGCGTCCTTGAAATGGGCCTGGGTATGGGCACAGCCGAGGTAGTGCCCCCCCGGGCCCACTTCGCGGATCGCGTCCATCGCCTGCGCCGCCTCGCCCGCGTCGACGCCCGCGGCGAGCCGGTGCAGCACGCCGAGCTGGTCGGCATCCATCACGAACTTCTCGTAGGAGGCGACGAGCCCGCCCTCGAGCCAGCCGGCCGCGTGCAGCATGAAGTTGACGCCCGCGAGCAGGCCCGCATTGAGCGAATTGGCGCTCTCGTAGGCGGCCTGCGCGTCGGGCAGCTTGGATCCGTTGAAGGCGCCGGCCGAACGGTAGGGCAGCCCGAGCCGCCGCGCGAGCTGCCCCGCGCCGTAGGTGATCTGCGCCGCCTCCGGCGTGCCGAAGGTGGGCGCGCCCGAGTTCATGTCGATCGAGGTGACGAAGGTGCCGAAGATCACCGGCGCGCCGGGACGGACGAGCTGGGAATAGGCCACCCCCGCCATCACCTCGGCCAGCACCTGCGTCAGCGTGCCCGCGACCGAGACCGGCGCCATCGCGCCGCCCACGACGAAGGGCGAGACGATGCAGGCCTGGTTCGCCTCGGCATAGGCCTCGAGCGCCCCCATCATCACGTTGTCGAAGGTGAGCGGCGAGTTGATGTTGACGAGCGAGGTCATCACCGTCCGGCCGTCGAGGCCCCCGCCCTCGTGCCTGCCGAACAGGATGTCGGCCATCTCGATGCTGTCGCGGGCGCGGGACGGCTCGGTCACCGAGCCCATGAACGGCTTGTCCGAGAGCGTCATGTGCGCCAGCAGCATGTCGTAGTGGCGCTTGTTCACCGGAACGTCGGTCGGCTCGCACACGGTGCCGCCCGAATGGTGCAACCATTTCGACATGTAGGTCAGTTTCACGAAGTTGCGGAAGTCCTCGAGCGTCGCGTAGCGCCGCCCGCCGGCGCGGTCCCGCACGAAGGGCGGGCCGTAGACGGGCGCGAGCACGAGGTTGCGCCCGCCGATGGTCACGTTCCGCTCGGGGTTGCGCGCATGCTGCTCGAAATGCGCGGGCGCAGTGGCGCAGAGCTGCCGTGCAAGGCCCTTCGGCAGGCGCACACGATCTCCCGAGACATCGGCGCCCGCCTCCTTCCAGCGGGCGAGCGCACCGGGATTGTCGGGAAAGGCGACGCCGATCTCCTGCAGCACCGTCTCGGCATTGGCCTCGATGATCTCGATCGCCTCCGCCGTCAGCACCTCGAAGTCGGGGATGTTGCGCTCGATGAAGCGCGCCGCTTCGATCCGCAGGGCCGAGCGTTCGGCCCGGCGGGCCGCGCCGCCCCCGCTGCCGCGCGATCGGCGCCGCCCGCCGCGTGCCGCGCCTCCATCTTCGCCGAGGTTCTCCGCCGCGTCCGACATGCCCGATCCTCCCGTGCTCGCCCGAGTGTGTGCGAAATAGCGCCCCGACCCGTCAAGACGATGCGCCGCAGCGCCCCCTCATGGCGGAAAACCGACATGGGGCACCCCACGCGCCCCGGAAGGGCGCCTGACCTGCCGCGCTCAGGCGGCGGCGAAGGCCCCGGCGAGCCCGGCGAAGACGGCCGCGCCCTGCTCGGAGCCCGTGGCCGCGTCGACCGCCCTCTCGGGATGCGGCATCATCCCGAGCACGCGCCCGTTCTGCGACAGCACGCCGGCGATGCGGCGGGCCGAGCCGTTGGCCGCGTCGGTTTCGTAGCGGAGCGCCACCCGCCCCTCGCCCTCCAGCCGGTCGAGGGTGGCGGTATCCGCCTGGTAGTTTCCGTCATGGTGGGCGATGGGCAACGCGATCCGAGCCCCCGCGCCCCAGCCCCGCGTGAAGGCGGTCTCGCCATTCTCCACGATCAGCGGCTCGGCCGGGCGGCAGACGAAGCGCAGGCCGGCGTTGCGCATCAGCGCGCCCGGCAGCAGCCCCGCCTCGGTCAGCACCTGAAAGCCGTTGCAGATGCCCAGCACGTGACCGCCCCGCCCGGCGAAATCCTTCACGGCGCGCACCACCGGCGAATGCGCCGCGATCGCCCCGCAGCGCAGGTAGTCGCCGTAGGAAAAGCCGCCGGGCAGGCCGACCACGTCGACCGGCTCCGGCAGCGCGGTATCCTTGTGCCAGACGGCGCTCACGCGAAAGCCGGCCTTGCGGAACGCCTCGTGCAGGTCGCGGTCGCAGTTGGAGCCGGGAAAGGTGATGACGGCGGCGTGCATGGGCGCTCCCTCAGGCGGCGAAATTGGTGATGACGGCCACGCCAGGTGGCGCGGGCCCGTCGAATCGGGCGAGCTCGGCCGTGGCCTCGGACAGGGCCACGCGCCGGGCGATCAGAGGCGACAGGTCCACCCCGCGGGCGGCGACGAGAGAGAAGAGCGAGGGGAATCGATGCGCCGGCATACCCCGCGTGCCGTAGACCGCAAGCTGGCCGGAATAGACCGCATCCCACGGCAGCGCCATCGTGGCATGCGAGCCCGCGGGCATCCCCACCTGCACCATCCGGCCGAGTTTCCTCAGCGACCTCAGCGCATTGGCCGTGGTCTCGACCACGCCAAGCGCCTCGAGCGCCACATGCGCCCCGCCGCCGGTGATCTCGCGCACGGCGGCCACCGGATCGCCCTCTGCCGCGTTCACCACCGCCTCCGCCCCCTGCGCGCGCGCGTGATCGAGCCTTGCCGCCACCACGTCGACCACCACCACCCGCGCGCCCATGGCCCGGGCAAGCATCAGCGCCGACAGCCCCACGCCACCCGCGCCCCAGACCGCCAGCCACTCGCCCGGGGCGAGGGCCGCCCGCCCCGTCAGGGCCTGCCACGCGGTCGTCACCCGGCAGCCCATCGCGGCGGCCAGAGCAGGGTCGAGCCCCTCGGGCAGCGCGGCGAGGTTGGCGTCGGCATGATCGACGGCGACGTATTCGGCGAAGGCCCCGTCGACCGTGAAGCCCGGCAGCACCTGGCCGGCGCAGGTCGTCTGCTGGCCGGCGGCGCAGGCCGGGCAAGCCCCGCACGAGAGGATGAACGGCGCGATCGCCCGATCGCCCACGCGCCAGCGCGTCACGCCCGGGCCGACGGCCACCACCTCGCCGCAGAACTCGTGGCCGGGCGTGTGCGGCAGCCTCACGTCGGGGTCGGACCCCGTCCAGGCATGCCAATCCGACCGGCAGATGCCGCATGCAAGCACCCGGAGCACGACACCGCCCGGCGGCGGTGCGGGGTCGGGCGCGGCCCCGATCTCCAGCGGCGCCCGCCAGGCCCACAGGCGCGCCGCCCTCATGCCGGCGCTCCCGCCCCGGCAGGGCGTCGGGCGCCCTTTCGCCCGCGCGGCCCGATGCACCGAAAGCGAGGTGCAGGCCCCTCTCCGGCCAGAGAGCCCTGCCTGCGGGCGCTGCGCGTCACGACAGCTCGACCCGGTAGCTCTCGATCACGGTGTTGGCGAGCAGTTCCTCGCACATGCGCCGCACCTCGGCCTCGGCGGCGGCCCGGTCGGTCGCCGCGAGATCGAGCTCGATCACCTTGCCCTGGCGCACGCCCTCGACGCCCGCGAACCCGAGCGTGCCAAGTGCCGAGCGCACCGCCTCGCCCTGCGGATCGAGCACGCCATCCTTCAGCATGACCGTGACCGTCGCCTTCATGACCGTCTCCCTGCTCTGGCCTGCCCTGCTCTATCCCGCCCGCCGGCGCAGGGAAAGGGCGTGCCGTGCCTGTCCCTTCCCGCGCCGTATCGTCCCGGTCCGGGTATTCCGGGGCAGACGCGGGAGCCGATGGGAGGGGACGCGCCCCCTTGCGCGCCCGCAGGGCCGGGCCTAAGCGGGAGCCATGTCCGCGCCCGAGACGGCCGATGTGGCCCCGCATGTCCACCACCAGCGCCTGCTGATCGTCGATTTCGGCAGCCAGGTGACCCAGCTTATCGCCCGCCGCCTGCGCGAGCTCGGCGTCTATTGCGAGATCCATCCCTACCAGAAGGTTGACCACGCCTTCCTCGCCGCCTTCGCGCCGCGCGCCGTGATCCTGTCGGGCGGACCCGACAGCGTGACGCGCGAGGGCGCACCGCGTCCGCCGGAGCGGCTCTGGGAGATGGGCGTGCCGGTGCTCGGCATCTGCTACGGCCAGCAGGCGATGATGGACGCGCTCGGCGGACGGGTCGAGGCGGGCGCGCCGGGCAAGGGCGGCACCGCCGAGTTCGGTCGCGCCTCCGTCACGCCGGCCGAGACGCCCCTGCCCCTGCTCGCGGGCTGGTTCGAAGGCGGGGCAGAGCCCGTCTGGATGAGCCACGGCGACCATGTGGCCGAGCTCGCCCCCGGCTTTCGCGTTTACGGCACCTCGCCGGGTGCGCCCTTCGCCATCACCGGCGACCCCGAGCGGCATTTCTACGCCGTGCAGTTCCATCCCGAGGTGCACCACACGCCGAAGGGCCGGGTACTCCTGCAGAACTTCGTGCGCGAGGCGGGCTTCACCGGCGACTGGACGATGGGCGCCTACCGTGACGAGGCCATCGCGCAGATCCGCGCGCAGGTGGGCGATGCCCGGGTGATCTGCGGCCTTTCGGGCGGGGTCGATTCGGCCGTCACAGCCGTGCTGATCCACGAGGCGATCGGCGACCAGCTCACCTGCGTCTTCGTCGATCACGGCCTGCTGCGCAAGAACGAGGCGGAAGAGGTCGTGGGCGTGTTCCGCGACGCCTACAACATCCCGCTGATCCACGCCGATGAATCCGACCTCTTCCTCGACGCGCTCGAAGGCACGACCGACCCCGAAGCGAAGCGCAAGACGATCGGCCGCCTCTTCGTCGAGGTGTTCCAGAAACACGCGGCCGAGGCCGGCGGCGCCGAGTTCCTTGCCCAGGGCACGCTCTATCCCGACGTGATCGAGAGCGTCAGCTTCGCGGGGGGCCCCTCCGTCACCATCAAGTCGCACCACAACGTGGGCGGGCTGCCCGAGAAGATGGGGATGAAGCTGGTCGAGCCCCTGCGCGAGCTGTTCAAGGACGAGGTGCGCGCCCTCGGCCGCGAGCTCGGCCTGCCCGACAGCTTCATCGGCCGCCACCCCTTCCCCGGCCCCGGCCTCGCCATCCGCTGCCCCGGCGAGGTGACGCGCGACAAGCTCGCGATCCTGCGCGAGGCGGACGCCGTCTTCATCGACCAGATCCGCCGTCACGGCCTCTACGACGAGATCTGGCAGGCCTTCGCCGCGCTTCTGCCCGTGCGCACCGTGGGCGTCATGGGCGACGGGCGCACCTACGACTACGCCTGCCTCCTGCGCGCGGTGACGAGCGTCGACGGGATGACAGCCGACTACTATCCCTTCTCCCACGACTTCCTCGGCGAGACGGCCACGCGCATCATCAACGAGGTGCGCGGGATCAACAGGGTGAGCTACGACATCACGTCGAAGCCTCCCGGCACGATCGAGCTCGAATGACCGGCCCCCGATGACCGATGGCCCGGCGGGGAACGACGCGCCTGAAATCCTTCCTTTCCATGCCGCGGCACGGGCCGCGGTCAGGTGCGTCTCGCTCCCGACGGCCGAGATCGCACCGCGCCTCCGACCCGCCCCGCGCGAGCCCGGCCGGCCCACGATGCTCAGCGAGGCACCCGCCCGCGGCGCCAAGGCTGCGGTGATCGTCCGCACGGCCATGGCCCCGGGGGCAAATACGGGCACGGCGCGCGGCGGCCGCGTCCGGCAGGACCGATGACGGACGCGCGCGCCCCGTCCCGCCCCCCCGTCACGGCCGAGCCGGCATCGCGCCCGCTCGTCGCGGCTGCCTGGATGACGGGGGCCATCGCCTCCTTCTCGGCCATGGCGGTTGCCGGCCGCGCCGTCTCGCTCGACCACGACACGTTCGAGATCATGCTCTACCGCTCGCTGATCGGCCTGGCGATCGTGCTGGCCGTGGCCGGCGCCTGGGGGCGGCTCGGCGAGATCACGACGCGGCACATGGGGCTGCACGCGATCCGCAACTGCGCCCACTTCGCGGGGCAGAACCTGTGGTTCTTCGCCCTTCCCCTGATCCCGCTCGCACAGCTTTTCTCGGTCGAGTTCACCGCGCCGATCTGGGCCACCCTGCTCGCGCCGCTGGTGCTGGGCGAGCGGCTGACGCGGGCACGCGTGCTCGCCGCGCTGCTCGGCTTCGCCGGCGTGCTGGTGGTGGCCCGCCCCGATTTCGGCACGCTCGAGCCGGGCATTCTCGCCGCGGCGGGCGCGGCGCTCGGCTTCGCCGGCTCGGCGCTGTTCACCCGCAGGCTCACCCGCTCCGAGACGGTGGTCTGCATCCTGTTCTGGCTCTCGGCAATGCAGGCCGTGCTCGGCCTCGCCTTCGCCGGGGCCGACGGCGACATCGCGCTCCCCTCGGCCACCGGCCTGCCCTGGCTCGCGCTGATCGCGCTGTCGGGCCTGTGCGCCCATTACTGCCTGACCACGGCACTCTCCCTCGCGCCGGCCGGCGTGGTGATGACGATGGACTTCCTCCGCCTGCCTGTCATCGCCGTGATCGGCATGGTCTTCTACGGCGAGCCGCTGGAACTCGCCGTCGCCCTCGGCGCGGCGCTGATCCTCGGGGCGAACTGGGTCAACATCCGCCGCGGCTGAGCCCGCGCGCCCGCTACAGCCCCAGGTTGTGGCAGCCCTGCCGCAGACGACTCGCTTGCGGCGGGCTGACGCAGCGTTCGAATTGCTCCTGCAACCGCCGGACGGAAAAGTCCGGGGATCGGATGAAAAAGGCGCCGCCTCTGCCCATCGGCGCGGCACCGCACGGAGGAGGAGCATGATCCGTACCTTTCTGGGAGCCGCGCTGGTGATCGGCGCATCCCCCCTCGCCGCTTTCGCCGGCGGGCTCGACCGCACGGGACAGCCCGTCGGCATCCTGTTCGAGCCGGGCAACTACGCCGAGCTGTCCTTCGCGCGCACGATGCCGTCTTTCTCGGGCAGGGGCACGGGCCTGGTATCGGCCTGGCCTCTCAATCCCACCGGGCGCATCCCCGCCGGCACGGCCTATTCCGGCGTCGCGCTCGACTTCAGCAATCTCTCGGCCGGCGTGAAAGTCGACGTGACCGAGCGGCTCTCGGCAGCGATCCTCTTCTCGCAGCCCTTCGGCGCCGATATCGAATACAACGGCGACAGCGACACGACCGAGCTGGGCGGCACCGAAGCGGTGGCCGACAGCGACCAGCTGACCGCGATGCTGCGCTGGCGGTTCGACGACAACTGGTCGGTCCACGGCGGCCTGCGGATCGATCGCGGCTCGGGCGAGATCACCCTGTCGGGCCTCGCCTACGGCATCCCCCAGGCGGCGGTGCCGCCGGGCGCGCCGCCCTTCGCCGGGGGCTTCAACGGCTATTCGGTCGAGCTCGACCAGCGCACCGACGTGGGCTGGCTGGCGGGCGTCGCCTACGAGATCCCCGAGATCGCGCTGCGGGTGGCACTGACCTACAACTCGCCCATCGTGCACGATTTCGAGACGACCGAGTTCTACCTGGGGCGGAAGATCGGCAAGAGCACGACCGAGGTGGAGCTGCCGCGCTCGGTCAACATCGACTTCCAGACCGGCATCGCCGAGGACACGTTGCTGTTCGGCTCCTTCCGATGGGCGGAATGGTCGGAGTTCCGGATCGACCCAGAGCTGTTCACCGCCGCCTCTCGCGGCGGCCTCGTGAGCCTGCAGGACAGCCGGACCTGGACGCTCGGCCTGGGCCGCCGCTTCACCGACGCCTTCGCGGGACAGGTCTCGATCGCCTGGGAGGAGACCGACGAGAACGACCTCATCTCGCCGCTGGCGCCCGACAACGGGTATTTCGCGCTCGGGCTCGGCGGCTCCTACGACGTGGCCGAGAATGTCACCCTGTCGGCGGGCGCGCGGTATACCTGGGTCGGCAATTCGCGGCCCGAGACGGGCACGCCCGACACGCCACGGGCGACCTTCGACGACAACTCGGCCCTGACGCTCGGCGTCTCGATCGGCTACCGCTTCTGACCGACGGCCGGGGCCGGGCGCAAATTCCTTGTCGAAAGGAATTTGCCAAAAGCCTTCTGAAAGGCTTTTGCCGCCGGCCCCGACGCGGTCGCGCCGACGGGGAGGGGGCGGAGCGGAGGCCGGCGCGGGAGCGGCGGCCGGCGAAACGGCTGGCGCGCGCGCGCCGGGGGCGTTAGAGCGCGGAGCGATGCGACATGCGCCCCTTCTCTACGACAGCCCCGCCGCGTGGGAGGCGGCGCCCTCCCGACGCGTGGCCCTGTTCGGCATGTCGGGCCTCGGCAAGACGCACCTCGCCTCGCTCTTGCGCGAGGCGGGCGGCTGGTTCCACTACTCGGTCGATTACCGGATCGGCACCCGCTACATGGGCGAATTGATCGCCGACAGCTTCAAGCGCGAGGCGATGAAGGTGCCGCATCTCGCGCACCTGCTGCGCTCGGACTCGATCTACATCGCCTCGAACATCACGTTCCACAACCTGGCGCCGCTCTCGACCTATCTCGGCAAGCCGGGCGATCCCGAAAAGGGCGGCCTGCCCATCGCCGAATACCGCCGCCGCCAGGCCGAGCACGAGGAGTCGGAGATCTCGGCCCTTCTGGATGCGCCGAAATTCATCGCGAAGGCAGAGGAGATCTACGGCTATCCCCATTTCGTCTGCGACACCGGCGGCTCGATCTGCGAAGTGGTCGACCCGCACGATCCGGACGACCGCGTGTTGCAGGCGCTGGCGGGCGCGATGCTGCTCGTCTGGATCGAGGGGAGCGAGGCGCACCGCGAGGAGCTGACCCGCCGCTTCCGCCGCGCGCCCAAGCCCATGGCCTACCAGCCGGCCTTCCTGACCGAGACGTGGCAGGCCTATCTCGCCGAGACGGGCTGCGCCGAGGCGCAGGTCGACCCCGACGCCTTCGCCGTCTATGCCTACGGTCGTGCCCTCGCCCACCGCCAGCCGCGCTACGCCGCGATGGCGCGGCACTGGGGCGTGACCGTCACCGCCGAGGAGGCGGCCGGCGTGACCGACGAGGCGGCGTTCGTCGCGCTGGTCGCCCGCGCGCTTGAACGCGCGCAGCCTTAGGCGTATCTGCCTCGCTCTCCCGTGGACGTAACCGATGCCGATCAAGCTGCCCGAAGACCTGCCCGCCTATTCCGTCCTCAGCCGCGAGGGCGTCATGGTCATGGGCGAGGACCGCGCCGCCCGGCAGGACATCCGCCCCCTGCGCATCGGCCTGCTCAACCTGATGCCCAGGAAGATCCAGACCGAGACGCAGTTCGCCCGCCTGATCGGCGCGACGCCCCTTCAGATCGACCTGCAGCTGATCCGGATGACCGAGCACCAGACGCGCAACACCGCCGCCGAGCACATGCAGGCGTTCTACCGCCCGTTCCAGGAGGTCAGGCACGAGCGGTTCGACGGCCTCATCATCACCGGCGCACCGATCGAGCACCTGCCCTACGAGGAGGTGACCTACTGGGACGAGCTGCGCGAGGTCTTCGACTGGACGCAGACCAACGTGCATTCGACCTTCGGGGTGTGCTGGGGCGGCATGGCGATGGCCTATCACTTCCACGGCACGCCAAAGCACATGCTGCCGGCCAAGGCCTTCGGCTGCTTCCGCCACGCCAACCGCGCTCCCGCCTCGCCCTATCTCAACGGCTTCTCCGACGACTGCATCGTGCCCGTCTCGCGCTGGACAGAGATGAAGCGCGACGAGATGCAGGCGGCGGGCCTGTCGGTGCTGCTCGACAGCTGGGAGGTGGGCCCGTGCCTCGTGGAAGACGTGGCGCACCGCGCGCTCTACATCTTCAATCACCTCGAATACGACAGCACGACGCTGGGCGAGGAATACGAACGCGACGTGGAGGCGGGCAAGGACATCGCGGTTCCGGTCAACTACTTCCCCGGCGACGATCCGCGCCTGCCGCCGCTGAACCGCTGGCGGAGCCACGCCCACCTTCTATATGGCAACTGGATCAACCAGATATACCAGACAACGCCATTCGACCCCGATGACATCGGAAAAGGCCCCGCCGAAGCGGCGCGCGCCGCCGCGCGCTAGCGCGCCAGACGCACCCGGCCCCCTGTCGGGCGCGACGCCTCCGCCGCCCCGCATCGCCACCTCGCCCGACGCCTACCCGCCCACGGGGCGCTTCGTCGAGGCAGGCGGCCGGCGCGTGCACGCCCATGTCTCGGGGCCGGAGGGCGCGCCGGCGGTCGTCCTGATACACGGAGCGTCGGGCAGCGGGCGCGACTACACGTTCGACCTCGCTCCCCGCCTCGCCCTGCGCTACCGCGTGGTGGCGTTCGATCGCCCCGGCCTCGGCCACACCCCCGCCCTGCACGCACGCGGCGAAAGCCCGGCCGAGCAGGCAGCCCTGCTCGACGATGCGACGGCGGCGCTCGGGATCGGGGGCGCGGTGATCGTCGGCCATTCCTACGGCGCGGCGGTCGCGATGGCCTGGGCACTGGAGCGGCCCGCCCGCGCAGCCGGCATCGTCTCGCTCGCGGGCGCCACCATGCCATGGCCCGGCGGGCTGGGGCCCTGGTATGCCATCGCCTCGTCGGGCCTCGGCGGGGCGACGGTGGTGCCGCTCGTCTCGCGCCTGGCCACGCCCGCGCTGATCCACCGCTCCATCGCGGCCGTGTTCGCGCCGCAGGCGCCGCCGCCGGGCTATGCCGCTCATATCGGCGTGGGCCTCACCCTGCGGCCGGCCACGCTGCGCGCGAACGCCCGGCAGGTGAACACGCTGCGCCCCCACATCGTCGACATGGCGGCGCGCTACGGCGGCCTCGACCTGCCGGTCGAGGTGGTCCACGGCACCGCCGACGAGATCGTGCCCGTGCGCATCCACGGCGCGCGCATGGTCGAGCGTATCGCCGGCGCCCGCCTCACGCTGCTTCCGGGCGTGGGCCATATGCCCCACCATTCCGACCCGGACGCCGCGATCGCCGCCATCGACCGCGTCGCCGCCCGCGCCGGGCTGACCTGACACGACACCGGGGCCGCCGTTGCGCCGCCCCCGCCGCGCGGCCATAGTGACGGCCCATCGGGCGCGGGCGGAGAGCCGGGAGACCATGCAGAAACGTGTGCCGAGCAAGACGCTCCCCAGGCCGTTCGACGGCGCCATCTCGCGCTTCTACGAGAATGAGGCGCCCGAAGAGGTGCGCGAGGCCGTCCGCGCGGCGGAGGGCAAGACGATCCTCGTGCCCCCCTACCCCTATGCCGAACGCATGGACAAGGACGCCTACGCGCGCGACCTCGAGGCGCTCCAGGTCGAGCTCGCCAAGCTGCAGGCCTGGGTCAAGGCGACGGGCGCGCGCCTGTGCATCCTGTTCGAGGGGCGCGACGCCGCCGGCAAGGGCGGCACGATCAAGCGCTTCCGCGAAAACCTCAACCCCCGCGTCGCCCGCGTCGCCGCGCTGCCTGCGCCGTCCGACCGCGAGCGCAGCCAGTGGTATTTCCAGCGCTACATCGCCCACCTGCCCGCGGCCGGCGAAATCGTGCTGTTCGACCGCTCGTGGTACAATCGCGGCGTGGTCGAGAAGGTCTTCGGCTTCTGCACCGACGAGGAGCGGGCGCGCTTTTTCCGACAGGTGACGCCCTTCGAGCGGGCGCTGGTGCAGGAGGGGATCGTGCTGGTGAAGCTCTGGCTCAACGTGGGCCGGGCCGAGCAGCTCGGCCGGATGCTCGCGCGCGAGGGCGACCCGCTCAAGCAGTGGAAGCTCAGCCGCATCGACGTCGAGGGCCTGCACCTGTGGGACGCCTACACCGCGGCGATCGGCGAGACGCTCACCTACACCCACGAGCCCGACATGCCCTGGACCCTGATCCGCTCCGACGACAAGCGCCGCGCCCGCCTCGCCGCCATCCGCACCGTGCTGGGCCGGGTGGACTACCACGGCAAGGAGCCGGATGTCGTCGGCACGCTCGACCCGGCGATCTGCGGCGGCCCCACCCCGTGGCATGGCTAAGCGCGGCTATCACCACGGCAATCTTCGCCAGGCTCTCGTCGACGCCGCTCTGCAGCTCATCGAGGAGAAGGGTCCGCAGGGCTTTACCCTCACCGAGGCGGCCAAGGCGGCGGGGGTGACGCCGGCGGCCGTCTACCGCCATTTCGAGGGGCGCGACGACCTGATCGCCGAATGCGCGCTGCAGGGTTACGAGATCTTCGCCGAGGTGATGGACTACGCCTATGCCACCGGCGGCCCCTCGGCACTTGCGAAGTTCGAGGCGACGGGGAGGGCCTATCTCGCGTTCGCCGCCAAGCACCCCGGCCATTACCAGGCGATGTTCGAGTCCGGCGTGTCGGTCAACCGCACGCCCGAGCTGGCGCGCGCGGCCGAGGCGGCGCGCGGCGTGCTCGAGCGCGCCGCGGAGGAGCTGTCGCAGCACATCCCCGCAGAGCGGCGCCCGCCGCCGCAGATGTTCTCGGCCCATGTCTGGGCGATGTCGCACGGGGTGGTCGAGCTCTACATGCGCGGCGCGCCGGGCGGGCGGGCGCCCTTCCCGCCCGAGGATCTGCTCGAGACCGGCATCGGCATCTACCTGCGCGGCCTCGGCCTGATCCCGGCCGATACCTGATCCGTTCCGCCCGCCGGCATCGGTGCCGCCGCGTCGCATCTTGCGCGCCCGCAGCGGCCTGTTGGCCTTCCCGGGCCGCGACGCTAGACAGGGCGCAGGGGGACCAGCGGGGAGACAGATGCGGGTAGCAGTGGGCGCGATCACGCGGCGGCGGCCGCACATGTTCGCCGATCTTCTCGCGAGCTTCGTCGAGATGCGCCGGCCCGGGGGCTGCGAGGTGATCTTTCTCTTCGCCGAGAACGACGACGCGCTCTCGGTCGGCCCGCAGGTCGACGACTTCCGCGAGAACGTGCCCGAGGAGGTGCGGCTCGAGCTCGAGCCTCGCGCAGGCATTCCCCATGCCCGCAACCGCGTCCTCGACATGGCGCTCGCCGCAGATGCCGACCTGCTCACCTTCGTCGACGACGACGAGGTGGTCACGCGCGACTGGCTGGTGGAACTCGTGGAGGGGATGGAGCGGCGGCGCCTCGATCTCGGCGGTGGCCCCGTGCGCCTGACCGCTGCGTCCGAGACGATGACCGCCTGGAACGCCGCCGTCTTTCGACACCTGACTCACCGCGCCCGGCGCCGCAACGGCGACCGGGCGAAGGCAGCCGCTTCGGGCCGCGACCATCTGATCAACATCTACACCAACAACTGGGCGCTGCGCCTGTCGACCCAGCAGCGACTCGGCCTGCGGTTCGACGAACGGCTCGAGGTCTCGGGCGGCTCGGACACCCGCTTCAGCCTCCAGATGAAGCGCGCCGGCGCCCGCATCGGCTGGATTCCCGATGCATGGGTGGAAGAGCCGACGCCGCTCAAGCGACTGACCCTGCGCTACCATTTCAGCCGGGCGCGCGACCAGTCGACCAACGCGGTCCGCCTGAGCCGCAAGGGCCCGCTCCGCGCGCTCTGGCATGCGGTGGCGCGCGGCGTCGACGCGCTGCTGTTCCTGCTCGCAACGCCCGTCGGCGGACGGTTCGCCGTGGCGCGTGCGGTGCACAAGCTCGGCGCCGCCACGGGCGCGCTGCGCGGCGCCGTGGGCGGGCGGTCGCGCCACTATGCCCCGGCGGCCGCCGAGTTCCACGCCGAGGCCGAGAGCACGGCCGGGCGCTGACCGGCGGATGCGGTCGGACCGGGCGGGACGGGCCATCGTGTGCACTGCCTGTGCAGGAAACGGGCCGGTGCGGGGCATGGCTGCACGGAGGCGGGCCCGGCGCGGCGCGGGTGGCCTCGCCGATTCGTCGCTTGACGCAAGGTCGAGGTGCGCGCCTCAAGGGACGGTATCGCGAACAGGGCACGCGCAGGGAGGGGAGAATGGATCTCGCCGATGGAGCCGGCGGCAGGGAGCGCGAGATCGTCGATCTCTTCGCCACCACCTTCACCGCCTCGGAGGGGGCCGAGGAAGGCGCGCTGATCGGCCGGCTCGTGCGCGACCTCCTCGACCGGACGCCGCCGGACGAGCTCCGCGTCTTCACCGCATCCGACGAGGGCGCGCTGGCCGGCGCCGTGATCTTCACCCGGCTGCGTTACGCGGGCGACGCGCGCAGGGTCGTCCTGCTGTCACCCATGGCGGTCGGGCCAGGATGGCAGGGCCGGGGAACAGGGCAGGCGCTGATCCGCCACGCGCTCGACACGCTGCGGGCCGAGGGCGCCGACGTGGCGCTGACCTATGGTGACCCCGCCTTCTACGGCAAGGTCGGCTTCGGCCCCGTGACAGAAGCCACGGCCCCGCCCCCGCAGCCGCTGTCGCAGCCAGAGGGCTGGATGGGGCAGGCGCTGGACGGGGGCGATATTGCCCCGCTCACGGGCCCCGCGACCTGCGCCGCGGCGCTCGACGATGCCGCCTACTGGTAAGGTCCGCCCGAAAGCCGGCTTGGCGAGATGACCCTCGCCCAAGGCGCGCCGACGGCCTCCGCCGCCGCTGACGACACCCGACGCGAGGCCACCCATCGCGGTCGGCGCGCGGGATCGTCTCGGGCCGGGGCGCCTCAGCGCGCGAGGCCGTCGCGCGCCTCCGTCGCAAGCTGCCCGAGAGTGGCGGCAAGCGCCGAGGCGTCGGCTCCCACCCCGAGGAAGCGTGCGCCGAGGCGGGCGAAGTCCATCGCCTCCTGCATGTCGAAGGCCACGATGCCGGGCGCCTTGCCCGCCCGACGGGTCGCGTCGAGCGCCCCCTCGATCGCGCGGCGCACTTCCGGGTGGCCGGGGGCACCGAGATGCCCCATGTCGGCCGACAGGTCCGCCGGGCCGACGAACACCCCGTCGATCCCCTCGACGGCGGCGATGGCGCCGGCGCTGTCGACGGCGCGGCGGCTCTCGACCTGCACCATCACGCAGATCTCGGCATCGGCGGCCGTGGCGTAGTCGGCGACCGCCCCCCAGCGCGAGGCGCGCCCCACCATCGCGCCCACGCCCCGCATACCGCGCGGCGGGTAGCGGCAGGCTGCGACGGCGGCGGCCGCCTCCTCCGCCGTTTCGACCATCGGCACCAGCACCGTCTGCGCCCCGAGATCGAGCGCCTGCTTGAGCAGAACCGGGTCGTTGGCCGCCACCCGCACCACCGCCGGGCAACCCGCTGCCTCGAGCGCCTGCAATTGCGCCTGCACGGTGGTGACGGTGTTGGGCCCGTGCTCGCCGTCGATCAGACACCAGTCGAAACCCGCGCGCCCGGCAATCTCGGCCACGCCCGCATCGGCGAGCGTCAGCCACAGCCCGGTCTGCACCTCGCCGCGCGCCAGCGCCGCCTTCAGACGGTTCGGCGGCAGCACCATCAGCGGTAGAGCAGCGACAGGCCGTCGGCGAACAGGTGAACCTTGGCCGGGTCGGCCGACATGTGCACCGTCCGGCCCCGCATGTCGGAGTGGATGCCGTTGAGCTTGGCGATCACCTGCTCCTGCTGGCCGATCGCGTCCTTCTGGAAGTAGAGCACCGTCACCTCGCCGAGGCTTTCGGCGATGTCGACGGTACCCGAAAACGCCCAGTCGTCGCCGTCGACCGGGTGGAAATCCTCCGGCCGGATGCCGACCTTCACCTTCCGTCCCTTGTCGTCGTCGCGCGACGGGTAATTCGACAGGACAGCGCCCTTGCCGCCATCGATGTGCACCTTCGTCTGGTTGCCGGTCTCGACGATCTCGCCCGGCAGCAGGTTCATCGCGGGCGAGCCGATGAACTGGGCGACGAACTCGTTCTGCGGCTTCTCGTAGAGCTCGAGCGGCGCCCCGACCTGGCTGATGCCGCCACCCGCGAGCACCACGATGCGGGTCGCGAGCGTCATCGCCTCGACCTGGTCGTGGGTCACGTAGATCATCGTCGAGTCGGGCATCGACTCCTTGAGCTGCGCGATCTCGATCCGCGTGGCCACCCGGAGCGCCGCGTCGAGGTTCGAGAGCGGTTCGTCGAAGAGATACACCTTCGGGTCGCGCACGATGGCCCGCCCGATCGCCACCCGCTGCCGCTGGCCACCCGACAGCGCCTTGGGCAGACGGTCGAGATAGGGCTCGAGCTGGAGGATGCGGGCCGCCTTGTTCACCGCCTCGTCGATCTCGGCCTTCGACTTGCCGGCGAGCTTGAGCGAGAACGACATGTTGTCCCGCACGGTCATGTGCGGATAGAGCGCGTAGGACTGGAACACCATCGCGATGCCGCGCTGCGCGGGCGGCATGTCGTTGACGCGCACGCCGTCGATGGTCAGGTCACCACCCGTGATCTTCTCGAGCCCCGCCACCATCCGCAGAAGGGTGGACTTGCCGCAGCCCGACGGCCCGACGAAAACGATCAGCTCGCCCTGCTTGATGTCGAGATTGATGTCGGAGAGGACCTTCACGTCGCCGTAGGCCTTCTCCACGTCGGTCATTGTCAATCCGGCCATGCCGATCGTCCTCCCTCGTGTTCTTCTTGGTCAGCCGCTCTCGGCCAGCGCGAAACAGGCCTGCCAGGGCGGCAGCACCGTTCCGCGGTCGTCGGTCTTGCACTTGAAGGGCGCCCCCCGGTCGATGCGCCATTCACCGGGCGGGAAATCGACCGGCCGCGCACCATTGGACAGGTTGAAGGCGCAGAACAGCCGCACGCCCTCGTGCTCGCGGATCAGCGAGAGATAGCTGTCCTCGGCGTCGATGATCTGCATGTCGCCCTTCTGCAGAACCCGGTGCGCCTTCCGGAAGGCGATCATCTGGCGGTAGAAGGCGAGCGTGCTGCCCGGCTCTCGGTCCTGCACCGAGACAGCCCGCTCGAGATGCTCCATCGCCACGGGCAGCCACGGCCGCGCATCCGAGAAGCCGCCGTTCTGCTGGTCGGCGACCCACGGCATCGGCGTGCGCGACCCGTCGCGGCCCTTGAACTTCGGCCAGAAGCGCTTGCCGTAGGGATCCTGCAGGTCCTCGTAGGCGACGTAGGCCTCGGTGAGCCCGAGCTCCTCGCCCTGGTAGAGGCAGACCGAGCCCTGGATCGCCATGAGCAGCGCCGCGTAGCTGCGCCGCGCCTCTTCGGAGAGAGTCCAGCGAGTGGCGTGCCGCACCACGTCGTGGTTGGAATAGGCCCAGCACGCCCAGCCATCGGTCACGATCTGCTGGTAACGGGTCAGCACCGCGGCGACCTGCGTGCCTGCGGGATAGGTGTTCGACAGGAAGTCGAAGTCGTAGCACATGTGCAGCAGGTCATCGCCCGCCGTATAGGCCGCCTGCACCTGCATCCCCCGCTGGCTCTCGCCCACCTCGCCCACGCTGGTCGCCGCCGGGTATTCGTCCATCACCGCGCGCAACCGGCGCAGGAAGTCGATGTTCTCGGGCTGGGTCTTGTCGTGCAGGTGATCCTGAAAGTTGTAGGGGTTCACCGCGGGTGCGGTGTTGTCGTTGCGGTGCGCCGGGTCGAGCGGCGGGTTGTCGCGCAGCTCCTTGTCGTGGAAATAGAAGTTGACCGTGTCGAGGCGAAAGCCGTCGACCCCGCGATCCAGCCAGAAGCGCGCGGTGTCGAGCAGTTCGTCCTGCACGTCCGGGTTGTGAAAGTTGAGATCCGGCTGCTCGGCGAGAAAGTTGTGCAGGTAATACTGCATCCGCTCGCCGTCCCACTGCCACGCCGAGCCGCCGAAGATCGACAGCCAGTTGTTGGGCGGCGTGCCGTCGAGCTTGGCGTCGGCCCAGACATACCAGTCGGCCTTGGGGTTGTGCCGCGACGATCGGCTCTCGCGGAACCACGGATGCTCCGACGAGGTGTGCGACAGCACGAGGTCGATCAGCACCTTCAGCCCCAGCTCGTGCGCCCGCTGGATCAGCGCGTCGAAATCGCCGAGCGTGCCGAAGAGCGGATCGACGTCGCGGTAGTCCGAGACGTCGTAGCCGTAGTCGAGCATCGGCGAGCGGAAGAACGGCGAGATCCAGATCGCGTCGACGCCCAGCGACGCGACATGCGGCAGGCGGTGGATGATCCCCGCGAGATCGCCCACGCCGTCGCTGTTCGAGTCCTGGAACGACCGCGGATAGATCTGGTAGATCACGGCGCCGCGCCACCAGTCGCGGTCGATACCGGTCTGCGCCTGGCGCGCGGGCGCCGTCGAGGGATCGAGGAAGCTCACGAAATCTCCTTACTTGACCGAGCCCGCGAGCAGGCCGCGCACGAGGAAGCGCTGCATCGAGAAGAACACGATCAGCGGCACCGCGATCATCACGAAGGCCGCCGCGGCGAGGATATGCCACTCGCCCCCGCGCGAGCCGAGCAGGTTGGTCACCACGAAGCGGGTCATCACCGTGCTCTCGGTATCGGCGGGCAGGAAGACCGAGGCCACGAGCAGGTCGTTCCATGTCCACAGGAACTGGAAGATGGCGAAGCTGGCCAGGGCGGGGAACGACAGCGGAAGCACGATCTTCCAGAAGATCTCGAAGTCGGTGGCGCCGTCGACGCGGGCGTTCTCGATGATGTCGCGCGGCAGGCCGACCATGTAGTTGCGCAACAGATAGACCGCAAGCGGCAACCCGAAGCCCGTATGCGCCAGCCAGATGCCGAGGAAGCTCTTCCCGATACCGAACCATTCGTGAATGATCGTCAGCGGCACGAAGGCGAGCTGCAGCGGCACGACGAGCAGGCCGACCACGATGGCGATCAGCAGGCCGCGGCCCGGAAAGTCCATCCAGGCCAGCGCGTAGGCCGCGAACGCGGCGATGACGATCGGGATGACGGTCGCGGGGATCGAGACGGTCAGCGTGTTCACGAACGGGCCGAACAGCGCCTCCTCCGAGAACAGCAGGTCGTCGAGGCTGCGCCCCTGCTCGAGTGCCTCGGCCCGGTCCTCGGCGTCCATGTCGGTCAGGACCTCGGCGTAGTTCTCCAGCGTGATCTGCGGCGGCGCGATGAGCGCCATGGGCAGGTTGAGCGCCCCCTCCATCTGCTCGGGCGATCTGGCGATCAGCGTGCCGTCACGCTCCACCGTGACCGCGACGCCGTCGCGGGTCTCGGCGGTCTCGCCGGGGGCGAGGTTGGCCCCCCGCAGGCGCGACACCCCGAAGGCGTCGACGGTGGCGCGGCCCACCACGTCGTCGGGCAGCGCCGCGCCCGACTCGCCCTCGAACACGTTGGTCTCGAGCAGCCACCCGCCGCCCTCGCCCTCCTGCTGGTCGTCGACCGGAACCTCGACGACGAAGGTCAGCGGGGCGCCCTGCAGCGCCATCCACCACCCGGTCTCGGATATCGCGTCCTGGTCGCGCAGCGAGGTGACGAGCAGCCCCACCGTCGGCACGATCCAGACGATCACGAGAAGCAGCGTCGCCAGGTGCGTGGCGATCCCGAGGCCCGATTTCTGGCCGGCGATATTGTCCATGACGCTCCCCTCCCCTCAGCGCAGTTCCGCGCGGGCCTGGCGGATGTTCCAGACCATCACCGGCAGCACGAGCACCATGATCACGATCGAGATCGCCGTGGCGAAGCCGTAATTGCCGCTGTCGAAGTAGCGCATCATCTGAGTCGGCAGGATCTCGAGATTGCGATACTGGTTCCCCATCGCCGCGACGATGTCATAGACCTTGAGCACCAGGATGGTGATCGTCGTCCAGACCACCACGATCGTGCCCATGATCTGCGGCACCTTGATCTTGAAGAAGATCTGGAAGGGGTTGGCCCCGTCGAGGATTGCGGCCTCGATCGTCTCCTCGGGCACGCCGCGCAACGCCGCCGAAAGGATCACCATGGCGAAGCCGGTCTGGATCCAGATCAGCACGACCATAAGCAGGAAACTGTCGATGATCTGCCCGTCGACCAGCGTCACGCCCTCCTCGGCGCCGAACAGGCCGCGCAGGGCGTTGATCACGCCGATGTCGATGTCGGGGTGATAGACGAAGCTCCAGATCAGCGAGGCGCCGACGAAGCTGATCGCCATGGGCATGAACACCAGCGATTTCGCCAGGTTGCCCCACGACAGCCGGTCGGTCAGCTGGGCCGCGAGCAGGCCGAAGGCGGTCGAGGCCGCCGGCACGACGAGCACCCAGAGCATGTTGTTGAGCAGCGAGACGCGGAAGGTCTCGTTGGCGAAGATCTCGGTATAGTTGCGATACCAGCCACCGTCCTCGGCGACGCCCGACGTGACCGACAGCCACGCCGAATAGAACACCGGCACCACGAGGTAGAGCCCGAGCGCGAACATCGCCGGAAAGAGAAAGAGCCACGGCCGGATCGCGTTGGCGCGGTTGATGTTGCGCCCGATATTCTCGCCCCGTGGCGGGTAGACCACGTTGTCGAGCACCCAGTTGGATGCCCAGAAATAGGCGAACATGCCGCCCACGCCGATCAGGATCGTGAAGATCCCCGACAGGATCACCGAGTCGAGCATCCGCCCCTCCCTTTCGTTCGACCGCCGGATTCCATGGCCCGCCGTCGTGGCGCACCCGTTCCGGTCTGTGTGTCGGTGTAGCGCGCGCGGCCGGCCGGCGCCGGGCCGCGCGCGCCGGAGCCGTCAGCTCACTTGATGGCGTCCCAGGCGGCCTGGATGCTCTCGGCCTCGGCCTGGGCGTCGCCCGAGCGCATGTACTCGACCATCCCGGTCCAGAAGGCGCCGGCACCGATCTCGGAGGGCATCAGGTCGGAGGCGTCGAAGCGGAACGAGGTGGCCGACAGCAGGATCTCGCCCATCCCCTTGAGCGTGTCGTTGGCGTAGAGGTCGGTGTTCACGCCCGAATGCGGCGTGAGGAAGCCCGACTGCGCCATCCACAGCTCGTGCGCGATCGGCGTCTTGAGGAACTCGATGAACCCGCGGGTCGCGTCGGAATCATCGGTGATCGCCCACGCCGTGCCCGCGCCCAGCACAGGGCTGCCAAGATCTTCGGCCTCGAAGGGCGGGAAGTAGAAGAAGTCGAATTCCGCGTCCTCGGGGAAGAAGGTCGGGATGAACGATGCCTGCTTGTGCATCAGGCAGTCGGGCGGGAACTGGAACAGACCGTCCGGCGCGTTGCGGAAGTCGTTGGCGACGATTTCGGCCGGCGACATGCCCGTCCATTCCTCGTTACGCGCGAAGGAGCCGAAAAGCTCGATGGCGTTGACGACCGGCTCGGACGAGAACGGGATGTCGTTGGCGACCCACGCGTCGTAGGTCTCCAGCGGCTGGGTGCGCAGCATGATGTCCTCGACCCAGTCGGTCGCGGGCCAGCCCGTCGCCCCCTCCGACCCGATGCCGATGCACCAGGGCGTGAAGCCGTCGGCGAGCGCCTGCTCGCTCAGGCCCACGAGCTCTTCCATCGTGGTGGGTATCTCGTAGCCCAGTTCGTCGAAGATCGGCGGCGAATACCAGACGAGCGATTTCACGTCGACCTTGTAGAAGAAGCCGTTGAGCGCCTCGCCCCCCGCCTGTTCGTTGGCCGAGGTGGCGAGGTCGACCCAGCTCTGGCCGGCCGCGTAGTTGTCGCGGATCCAGCTCGCCGTCTCCTCGCCGAGCGGCGCGACATGGCCGGCGGCCGCGAGGTCGGCCAGCAGGCCGGGCTGCGGGATCACCGCGAGATTGGGAAGGCCGCCGGTCTGGGAGGCGCGGCGAATCTCGCTTTCGAAGCTGTCGGAGCCGGAATACGCGACCGTCGCGCCGGTCGCCGCCTCGAAATAGTCGATCACGCTCGTGACGAGGTCGAGGTCGTCTCCGATCCACGGGCCGGAGATGGTGATCTCGGCGCCGTCGAAATCATTCTCCGCGGCGAAGCTCTCGTAGCTCGCCCAGTTGAAATCGCCCTCGCCGACGGGAAAGACGAGATCCTGCGCCGCCGCGGATCCCGCGCAGAGAGCCAGGCCGGCGGCACCGGCCATAAGACGGTTCTTCATGGTTAACCTCCCGTGTTCGCGCCCGAGCCACCGGGCCTGGCGCTTTATTGGAGCGGCTCCAGGCGCGCACCCAAACCGCTTTGGATGACCGGCACGATACCCGCGCCGGTGAGGGTGTCAATGCAGGACAGGGAGCGAATCGCCCTGAATTTCCGCGACTGTCAGCGCTAACTGCCCTGCATCGGGCGCAGCGCGAACCGCCGCTTTGACCGGGGCGCGACGCTGCGCTAACGGTGTGGGATCGCCAGACCGCGGCATCCGGGCCGGCCGCGCATCGCCCGCGGCGACAGTCAGACCCGCAGACTGGCCATTTTCATGCGACCATGACTCTCCGAACCCTCGCCGAAAGCCTCGGGCTCAGCCCCACTACCGTCAGTCGCGCGCTGAACGGCTATGGCGACGTGGCTCCGGCGACGCGCGCGCGGGTCCAGGCGGCGGCACGGGCACAGGGCTACGCGCCGAACCCGCGCGCCCGGTCGCTCGCCACGGGCCGGGCGATGGCGATCGGGCATGTCATCCCGGCCACATCGCGGCACGAGATCGTCAATCCTGTCTTTGCCGACTTCATCGCCGGCGCAAGCGAGACCTATGCCGCCGCGGGCTACGAGATCGTGCTGTCGGTCATGCCCGAAGGCGACGAGGCGGAGGGCTATCGCCGCCTTGCCCGGTCGCGGCGGATCGACGGGCTGCTGCTGCAGGCGCCCCGGCCCGACGATCGGCGGATCGCCCTGCTTGCGGGGCTCGGCCTGCCCTATGTCGTGCACGGCCGCGCCTCGCAGGAGGCGGCCCCCTACGGATGGCTCGACATGGACAACCGCCGCGCCTTCGCCCGGGCGACGCGCCACCTGACCGGGCTCGGCCACCGCCGCATCGCGCTGCTGAACGGGCCCGCGGGGATGGACTTCGCCACCCGCCGCGCCGCCGGCCACGCCGCCGCGCTGGACGAGGCGGGCATCGCTCTCGATCCGGCGCTGGTGCGCCACGAGCCGATGACGGAGTTCTACGGCTACACCGCAGCGCGCGCGTTGACGGGCCTCGCGGTGCCGCCGACCGCCTACCTGACCTCGTCGCTGCTGATCGCGATGGGCGTGCGCCGCGCGATCGAGGAGGCCGGGCTGCGCCTCGGCCACGACGTCTCGCTCGTCACCCACGACGACGGGCTGAGCTACCTGCCGAACGGCGCGCCGGGCCGGCCGCTCTTCACCGCGACGCGGGCGCCGGTGCGCGAGATGGGGCGCGAAGCGGCGGCGATGCTGCTTTCGGCCATCGCCGAGCCCCGGCGCGCCCCGCGCACCCGGCTGATCGAGGCCGAGTGGGTCGAGGGGCCATCGACCGGTGCGGCCCCTCGCTGAGGCGCAGCCTTCGCCCCGCCCGACCGGGGCGCCGAGAGCGGCGGCGCGCCACGGGGACGCTGCCCCCGGTCGCCCGGTCCGGGCGACTCCCCCGGGATATTTGAAGCAAGAAGAAGCAGGGCCGCCGGGGCCGCGGCGCGCGGCACAAAGCAATGGCGAGGGCGCGGCGGCCGGCGGCCGGTGGGCGGTGGGCGGTGGGCGGTTTCCCGGGAGCGACGGGCGGTCTCCGGTGGGCCGGGTTGCATCTCACCCTTGCCCCCCCCTAGACCGGGCCGGCGGCCGCGTTGGCGCCACCACCCATCCGCTGCCCGGAGGAGCCCCATGCAGCACCGCCGATCCGACTTTCCGACAGGCTTCCTCTTCGGCGCCGCCACGTCGTCCTACCAGATCGAGGGGCACGCGCACGGGGGCGCCGGCCGCACCCACTGGGACGATTTCGCCGAGACGCCGGGCAACGTGGCGGGCGCGGAAACGGGGGCGCTGGCCTGCGATCACTACCATCGCTACGGTGCGGATCTCGATCTCGTGGCCGGCGCGGGGCTCGACGTCTACCGCTTTTCGACCTCCTGGGCGCGGGTGCTGCCCGAGGGACGGGGGGCGCCGAACCCCGACGGCCTCGATTTCTACGACCGGCTGGTCGACGCCTGCCTCGAGCGGGGGCTGAAGCCGGCGCTGACGCTCTATCACTGGGAGCTGCCCTCGGCGCTGGCCGATCTCGGCGGCTGGCGCAACCGCGACGTGGCCGACTGGTTCGCCGACTTCGCCGACGTCGTGGCCGCGCGTATCGGCGACCGCGTCTGGTCGGCCGCGCCGATCAACGAGCCGTGGTGCGTGGGGTGGCTGTCGCATTTCGCCGGTGTGCACGCGCCGGGGCTGCGCGACATCCGCGCGACGGCCCGCGCGATGCACCACGTGCTGCTGGCCCACGGCCGGGCGGTGCAGGCGCTGCGGGTGCGCGGCGTGGGCAACGTGGGCGGCGTGTTCAACTGCGAATACGCCGACGCTGCCGACCAGAGCCCCGAGACCGCCCGCGCCGCCGAGACCTACGACGCGATCTACAACCGTTTCTTCCTGGGCGGCATCTTCCGCAGGGAATACCCCGAACCGGTGCTCGCCGGCCTCGCCCCCCACCTGCCCGGGGGCTGGGAGCGGGATTTCGACACCATCGCCCAGCCGCTCGACTGGGTGGGCCTGAACTACTACACGCGCAAGCGCATCGCCGCGGCCCCCGGCGCCTGGCCCGCCCTTGCCGAGCAGGACGGCCCCTTGCCGAAAACGCAGGTCGGGTGGGAGATCTACCCCCAGGGCCTCGGGCATTTCCTGCGCATGATCCACCACGACTACGCCGGCGGGCTGCCGATCTACGTCACCGAAAACGGCATGGCGCGTGACGACACGATCGGCCCCGACGGTTCGGTGGCCGACCCCGAGCGCACCGCCTATCTCGACGCGCATCTGGCCGAGGTGCGGGGGGCGATCGACGCCGGCGTGCCGGTGCGCGGCTATTTCGTCTGGTCGCTGATCGACAATTTCGAGTGGGCGCTGGGCTACGGGCCGCGCTTCGGCCTCGTGCACGTAGACTACGCCGACTTGAAGCGCAGGCCCAAGGCATCCTACCACGCCCTGGCCGCGGCACTGAGTTCCTGAGAGCGGCCGAGGGAGGACGAGGGATGGCCGACCAGACCGAGCGCAGGATCGAGGCGGCGACCGGGCGCGTCCTGGTGGCGGATATCGGCGGGACGAACACGCGCGTTGCGCTGGCCGAGGGCGGCCGGCTCGTGCCGGGCAGCGTCCGGCGCTACCGCAACGCGCAGTTCGGCGGCCTTGAGGCGGTGCTCGGCCGCTTCCTCGAAGAGACCGGCGCCGCCCGTCCCGCGGCCGCCTGCCTCGCCATGGCGGGGCCTGTGCACGAGGGGCGCGGGCGGCTGACCAACCTCGCATGGACGCTCGATACCGAGGTTCTGGCCGCGGCGACCGGGGCCGAGACGGTCGACCTGCTGAACGACCTGCAGGCCCAGGGCCACGCGATCGGGCATCTCTCGCAGGAAGCGATGCAGGTCGTCCTGCCGGGTCCGCCGCCGCGGCTCGACGCGCCGCAGCTCGTGGTGGGGATCGGCACCGGCTTCAACGCCGCGCCGGTCTACAACACGCCGCGCGGGCGGCTGGTGCCGGCCTCGGAGGCAGGTCACGCCACGCTGCCCGTGCGTACCGAGCAGGATCTCGAGCTTGCGCGCTGGATCACCGCGCGCCACGGCTTCTGCTCGATCGAGGACGCGCTGTCCGGGCGCGGCCTGCCCTGGATCCACGACTTTCTCTGCGAGCGCGACGGCGTGCCGGGAGGGGCCGACTCGGCCGGCGTGCTGAAGCGGGCGGCCGAGGGCGAGGGCGACGAGGCCGCCCGCGCGCGAGCGGCGGTGGCCAGCTTCGTGCGGCTTGCGGGCGGGGTCTGCGGCGATCTCGCGCTCACGCTCCTGCCCTTCGGCGGCGTCTTTCTGGTAGGCGGGATGGCGCGGGCGATGGCGCCGCATATGGGGCTCGGCTTCGCCGAGGCGTTCCGCGACAAGGGGCGCTTCGGCCCGTTCATGGAGCGGTTCGCCGTCACGCTGGTGCGCGACGACGACGCGGCGCTGATCGGCTCGGCGGTGCATCTCGATGCGCTGCTCGCAGCCCGGGCGCGGAGCTAGCCAGGGCTGGGCCGCCAGACGCGGGGCCGGCAAGGGCGCGCAGGGGCCTGCCCGCCCGTAAGGCGATCTTAACGGCTGCAACCCTACACCCCTCGGGCGACGTGAACCGAGAGAAGGGTGCCCCGTGTTTTCCGCGAGACCGCCGATGCCAGCCCGTTCCGCGCCCGTCGCGCGCGGCGAGCGGGGTGCGCCATGAGCGCGCCCGCCACCTTTCCCCTGCCAGCGCGGCTCGATCTCTCCACCGCCGCGATGCTGGCCGAGGGGCTGCGCGCGCACCGGGGGGCCGATCTCGCGCTCGACGCGGGTGATCTCACGCATCTCGGCACGCCGGGCCTGCAGGTGCTCCTGTCGGCTCGCAGGAGCTGGGGGGCTGCCGGCCACGCGCTCAGCATCGAGAATGCGCCCGAAACGCTGGCCGAGCAGCTGGCGCAGTTTGGCCTGCGCGAGGACGACCTCGTCACCGCCGGCGCCACGGCTCGGGCGGCGGGTGACCCGCACCCGCCGCCCGAGCCGCCCCCTGCCCCACCGGCTCTCGGCGCCCCCGATGCCGCCGCGGGCTCCGAGGCCGCGCCGGAGGTGAGCGCCGCGCCCGACACGACCGCCGAAATCGCGTCGCCGAATGACGGTGACGGGCAGCAGACGGCCGATCCCGGGATGGTCACCTACGCGGGGCCCGACCTGCCCGCGCCGGGCGAGGCGCCGGCAGCCGCCGCGGCCGACCTCCCCGATCTATCCGACCTATCCGACCTGTCCGCGCCCGATCTCGCCTCCCCGGCGGGCGACGACGGAAGGGACGCGGCCACGACAGACGGCGACACCACCGAGGGAGACCGCTCATGAGCCTGCAAATCCTCGCGGTGGACGACAGCCGCACCATCCGCGACATGCTCAAGATGGCGCTGACCCAGGCGGGCTTCGAGACCAGCCTCGCCGAGGACGGCATGCACGGCCTCGAGGTGCTCGACGGAATGGCGCCCGACGCGATCATCACCGACATCAACATGCCCCGTATGGACGGGTTCGGCTTCATCGAGGCGGTCCGCGCGCAAGACAAGCACCGCGCGACGCCGATCCTCGTGCTGACGACGGAAAGCGCGCCGGAACTCAAGGCGCGCGCCCGGGCGGCGGGGGCCACGGGCTGGATCGTCAAACCCTTCGACCCAGAAAAACTGGTGCGCGCGCTGCGCACCGTCGCCGGACCGGGAGGCGCGTGATGTCCGACCCGATGGCCGAAATCCGTGCCTCCTTCTTCATCGAGTGCGAGGAACTGCTCGAGGCGCTGCAGGACGGTCTCGCCGCGATGGATGGCGGCGACACCGACGCCGAGACCATCAATATCTGCTTCAGGGCCGTCCACTCGATGAAGGGCGGCGCCGGTGCCTTCGGCCTCGAATCGCTGGTGCGCTTCGCCCATCGCTACGAGACGGTGATGGACGAGATCCGCGCCGGCCGGCTGGCGCCCGACCGCGACGCGATGATGCTGTTCTTCCGCGCGGCCGACGTGCTCTCCGACATCGTGCGCACAAGCCGCGACGGCGAGCACATCGACGAGGCCGAGGTCGAATCGGTGCTCGGCCAGCTCGAGGCGCTGGCCGGCGGGGCGCCCGAGGAAGAGGAGGAAGAGGTCGCCGATTTCCAGCCGATGGGCCTTGCCATAGACCTCGACGGCACGCCCGAGCTGCCCGCCGACGCACCCTGGACGATCCGCTTCGCCCCGCATGCCGAACTGTTCCGCTCCGGAAACGAGCCGCAGCATCTGCTGCGCGCCCTCGCCGCCCTCGGCGAGGCGCAGATCGTCTGCCGGCAGGACGATCTGCCGCCTCTCGACGAGATCGAGCCCGAAGCGCCGTATCTTGCGTGGGAGATCACGCTCGACACCGATAAGGGCGAGGAAGAGATCCGCGAGATCTTCGACTTCGTCGACGGCATCTGCACCCTCGAGGTGTCGGGCGGGCCGAGCGGCCCGGCCTTGCCGCCCCTGCCCGACCTGTCGGACCTGCCCGGCACGATCGACGACGGCGAGGCGCCCGTGGTGCCGCAGGCCGAGGCGCCCGTGCCAGACGGCACGGCGCGGCGCATCACCCTCAGCGAACCTGCCGGCGACACCTCCGGGGACGGGCCCGGCACGCCGCTGCCGTCTGCGGGCGGCGAGGCGCCAGAGCCCGCCGGCCCTCCCGCGGCGCCGCCTACCCGGTCTGCCGCCTCGGCCGACCCCGCGGGCGGGAGCGGCGCAGGCGGTGGCGCCGGCAACGGCGAGGCGCGCCAGTCCCAGGCTGCCGCGCAGACCAAGCCCACGGTGCGGGTCGACCTCGAGCGCATCGACCGCCTCGTGAATCTCGTGGGCGAACTCGTGATCAACCAGGCGATGCTCAGCCAGAGCGTGCAGGAAGCCGGCATTCCCTCGAACTCACCCGTCTCACAGGGCCTCGAGGAGTTCATGCAGCTCACGCGCGACATCCAGGACAGCGTGATGATGATCCGCGCCCAGCCTGTGAAGTCGCTGTTCCAGCGCATGTCGCGAATCGTGCGCGAGGCCTCCGCCGCCGTCGACAAGCGCGTGCGTCTCAAGACCGAGGGCGAAGCGACCGAGGTCGACAAGACCGTGATCGAGCGTCTCGCCGATCCGCTGACGCACATGATCCGCAATGCTGTCGACCACGGCCTCGAAAGCGGCGAGAAACGCCGCGCGGCGGGCAAGTCCGAGGAAGGCGTCGTCACCCTCACGGCGGCGCACCGCTCCGGGCGCGTCGTCATCGAGGTGGCCGACGACGGCGGCGGCATCAACCGACCGCGCGTGCGCCAGATCGCGGAGGAAAAGGGCCTCATCCCCGAAGGCCTGTCGATGACCGACTCGGAGATCGACAACCTGCTCTTCATGCCCGGTTTCTCCACCGCCTCGCAGATTTCCGACCTGTCGGGCCGCGGGGTAGGCATGGACGTGGTGCGCTCCTCGATCCAGGAGCTCGGCGGCCGCATCACCATCGCCTCCGAGCCGGGCGTCGGCACGACCTTCTCGATCTCGCTGCCGCTGACGCTGGCGGTGCTCGACGGCATGGTCGTTCGCGCGGGCGGCGAGACGCTGGTGGTGCCCCTCGGCGCCATCGTCGAGACCCTGTCGCTCGCCGACGAGGAGATCCGCTCGATCGGGCCGGGCCGGAACGTGCTGCATATCCGCGACACCTTCGTGCCGCTGCTCGATCTCGCAGTCGAGCTGGACTATCGCGGCCCGCTCGAGAGCTATGATGGCTCCGTCGTTCTCCTGATCCAGCAGGAAGACGGGGCGCGCGCCGCTCTCGTCGTCGACTCGATCGAGGAGCAGCGACAGGTCGTCATCAAGGGTCTTCAGGACAGTTACGGTCACGTGCCCGGGATCGCCGCCGCCACGATCCTTGGCGACGGCCAGATCGCGCTGATCCTGGACCCTGTCGACCTGATGTCGAACGTCGCGGGGCGCAGCCGCGGCGCCGTGCCCTCCCTCGATCTCGCAGGATGACGCTCATGACCGATCACGCCGTCTCCCCCGACGACCGCTCCGAGCTCGAGCTGCTCTCGTTCCGCGTGGGCGAGCAGGAATACTCCGTCGACATCATGTCGGTGCGCGAGATCCGTGGCTGGACGAGGGCCACACCGCTGCCCCATTCAGAGCCCTTCGTGCGCGGCGTCATCAACCTCCGCGGCGCCGTTCTGCCGATCATCGACCTCTCCTGCCGCCTCGGCATCGGCGCCACCGAGACGACCGAGCGCAACGTCATCATCGTGGTTCAGATGGAGGGGCAGTCGATCGGCCTGCTTGTCGATGCCGTCTCCGACATCCTGTCGATCCCGCGCAGCGACCTGCAGGCGCCGCCCGACATGCTGGCCGACGCCGCGCACAGCTTCGTGCGCGCCCTCACGGTCGTCGAGGGGCGCATGCTGCGCATCCTCGATTTGCATTCCGTCTATCCCCAGCGCGAAGGCAACGCCGCGTGACCGGTGCACCCGCCCTCTCGCCCGCGCCGAGCGCCGGCCGCCTCGACGGGCCGGACCTGGCGCATTTCGATACGATCGCGGCGCGCGCGCATCGAGAGGCCGGGCTTGTCCTGCCGCGCGACAAGGCGCCGATGGTGCTGGCCAGGATCGGCAAGCGCCTGCGCGCGTCGGGCCACGCCACGCTCGCCGAGTATTGCGCGTTCCTCGACAGCGAGGCCGGCGTGGAGGAGCGGCGCGAACTCATCTATACCCTGACGACCAACGTCACGAGCTTCTTCCGCGAGCAGCACCATTTCGACGGCCTGCGCGAGCGCATCCTCCCCGGGCTCGTCGAGCGGGCGCGGGCGGGCGGCCGCGTCCGGCTCTGGTCGGCAGGCTGTTCCTCCGGGCAGGAGCCCTACAGCCTCGCCATGGTCGTTCTCGACGCGCTGCCCGAGGCCGCCCGCTGCGATCTGCGCATCCTCGCGACAGACATCGACCCCTACGTGCTCGCCGAGGCGCGCAAGGCCGTCTACCCCGAGGCGCAGGTCGAGCCGGTGCCCGAGGCCATGCGCCGCCGCTTCCTCGAGCCGGCACCGGGGCGCGACGGCACACGGGCCTGGCGCGTGGCCGAGCCGGCACGCAGCCTCGTGGCCTTCCGCGAGCTCAACCTGCTCAAGGAGTGGCCGATGCGCGGCCGCTTCGATGCAATCTTCTGCCGGAACGTCGTGATCTACTTCGACCGCGAGACGCAGCGCTGCCTTTGGGAGCGGTTCGCCGCGGCGCTGGCGCCGGGAGGGCATCTCTTTCTCGGCCATTCCGAGCGGATCGATACCGCCGCCACCGACGCCTTCCGCGTGGTGGGGACGACCATGTACCAGCGCGCCGCGCCCGGCGCGCAGAACCAGACGAGGGGCTGAGGCATGGCTTTGCGCGATCAATTGCACGTCATGGTGGTCGACGACATGTCGACCAGCCGGGGCCTGATCCTGCAGGCGCTGGACAGTTTCGGTGTCCGCAACGTCCAGTACGCGGCCGACGGGCCGTCGGCACTGCAGGCGCTCGGCAAGCAACCTGCCCACCTCGTCCTGTCCGACTACAACATGCCGGGCATGGACGGGCTGCACCTGCTGCACGCCCTGCGCAGCGACGCCAGGCTCAAGGGCGTCGGCTTCATCCTGATCACCGGCAAGGCCGACCGGCAGATCATCGAGGCCGGCAAGAAGCTCGGAATGAACAACTTCATCAAGAAGCCGTTCCAGCCAAAGGATCTGCTCGCATCGATCGAAGCTGTTGTCGGCAGGCTGTGATGGCGGACGGGATGCAGGAGACGCCCGACGCCGCGCGGGGCCGGAGCGAGGACGGCCTGCTGTCGGCCGCCCAGTTGAAGGCGCGCCTCGCGGACGAACTCGCCACCCTCGCGCGCGACATGGCCGCGTTCCAGCACACGCTCTCGGTCGTGCTCGAGGCGGGGCGCCTGTCAGCGGACCAACTGCGCCAATTGCAGGATCTCGACCGCGCCACGCAGATGCTCGACAACCTGCACCGGGTCGCAATCGCGCTCGCCGCCGCCCATCCACACCCTGTGGCAGCCACCGAGCTCGACTCGCTCGTCACGCTGGCCGAACTCAAGAGCCGGCTTGCCGGCGCTCCCACCGCCCCAGCCTCGACCGACCGCAGGGATCCCTCCGACGACGAGGTCGCCTGGCTCTGACATGCAGGCACCCTGCACTTAGCCTCCGAGCGATGGACGGGCTCCCGCTCGGCCGCCCCTGTCGCGACCGGTGACCGCCCGCGGGCTCAGCCGTGCCCCCGATATCCCCGCCCCGTGATACCCCCGCAGTGTCTCGGCGGAGACCGATGATGTCGCGACGAGGCCAACGCAGGCGCGTGTGGGGTGACGCCAAGCCGCGGCACGGGACTTCACCCGTCCCGTCGGCACGAGTCCGAGCTGCCGGGATCGGCTGCGCCAGGCCCCGCTCAGAACAGCTCGATGTCGTTGCCCGGTGCAGCGGGAAGGCGGGGCGGCACGATCTCTTCCTGCGGGACGTGGGACCCCTCGATCAGCAACTGCCGGGCGCGCCCCGTGAAGGGCCAGAACTGCACCCGGCGGCCCTGCGTGCCGCCGAGGCTGGCCGAGAGACACGGAATCCCCTCGCGCTCGAGAAAACCGCGGGCGAACTCGGCGTTGCGCGCGCCCACGTCCGACAGGCCCGCGATCATCCGCGCCCCGCCGAAGAGCTTGGCCTGCAGCCGGTCGCGCGCTCCGCCCGCGCGGAGGATCCCGTTGATCAGTAGCTCCATCGCGTTGACCCCGGCCGAGGCGCGCTGCAGGTCGGCATCGGGCGCGTCGGGCAGAACGATATGGTTCATCCCCCCCACGCGCGACTGCGGATCCCAGATGCAGGCCGCCACGCACGAGCCCAGGATGGTGGTAAGCAGCGCATCGGGCGTGGCGGCAACCACATGCTCCCCCTGCCCGACATGGATCCTGGTCTCGACCGGCTGGGGGCGCGTCATGCCGCGCCCGCCCGGCCGGCAGGCCTGGCCCGCGATCCGCGCCCCGTCGCGCGCAGGATGCTGCCCGCGATGGCGTCGAGCCGGCATACCTCCGCCACGCCACCCAGCTCGGCGGCGACGCGCGGCATGCCGTAGACGACGCAACTGGCCGCGTCCTGCCCGATCGTGCGGGCCCCGGCCGCGCGCAGCGCGGCCATGCCTTCTGCCCCGTCGCGGCCCATTCCGGTCAGGATCACCGCCACGACATGGTCGGCATGGCAAAGCCCCGAGCGGAACAGCACATCGACCGACGGGCGATGCCCGCTCACCTTGTCGCCGGCTTCGAGCCCGCAGCGGAAGCGACCGGGCGCGCCCTCGAGCACGAGGTGCGTCTCGCCCCCCGGGGCGAGATAGACGCGCCCCGGCCCGACCGGCGCGCCGGGGCGCGCGAGCGCGACCTCGGGGCAGACCTGCCCCTGCAGGCGCTCGGCGAAGCTGGCGAGAAAGCTCTCGGGCATGTGCTGGGTGATCAGCACGGGCGGCCCCCCGGCGGGCAGGCCGCCGAGAACCCGCTCGAGCGCGTCGACCCCACCGGTAGAAGCGCCGATCAGCACGACCCGCCCGTTCCAGACATACGGTGAGGCATCCGCGGCCGGCGCCGGACGGCGCGGCGCGGGCGGTCTGCCCACCGAGGCGCCAGCGGCGACGAAGACCCGCTCGGCGAGGGCGGCGAGCGCCTCTGGTGCGGCAAGCGTCGGCTTGCCGAGGGCGTCGACGGCGCCGAGCGAAAGCGCTTCGACCGCCGAGCGGCTGCCCTTGTGCGTCTCGGACGAGAACATCACGACCGGCATCGGCCGCAGGCGCATGATCTTTTCGAGGAACGAGATGCCGTCCATGCGGGGCATCTCGACGTCGAGAGTGATCACGTCGGGGTCGGTGCCCTTGATGACCTCCCGGGCTTCATAGGGGTCGCCCGCCTCGCCCACGACGTCGAACCGCCCGTCGTCGCGCAGCACCTTGCCGATCATCGCCCGCATGGTGGGGGAATCGTCGACGACCACGACACGCTTGCGCTGCATGCACACTCCATCCGCGGCGCCCTTGCAGGGCAGGGGCGCGACGGGGCCCGGTCCCGTCGGGTGACGTTGTGGCACCGATCCCTGAACAGCCGCTTAACGCGCGCCGGCGGCGCCACTGGCCGCCAGCGCCCGCGGATCGGCGCTCCCCGGAACGACAGGGAGCGCCGCCAGCCCGTGCGCCCCGTCGTGGGTCGCTGGCACGTCGCAGCGGGCCGGCGGAGACGCGGCGGCGGCAGCGGGGCTGCGCCCGGAACGCCCGGGATCGGGGCCGGAGCGGGGCCGGAGCGGGGGGCGGAGCAGCGGCGAGGGCGATCCGGCTTGCCCCCTCCGCACGCCCGTGCAACGAGCAGAGCATGGTCTCTTCCCGACTGATGCCGCTGCTGCCCCCGCCGGCAGACCGGCCGCGCGTGGTCTTCGCGCTCGCGCTCGGCCTCGCCGGGGGTGGTCTCGCCACGCTCGTCGGCCTGCCCCTGCCCTGGATGCTGGGGCCGATGCTGGTCTGCGCCGCCGCTGCGCTCGGCGGGCTGCCGGTGGTGGGGCCGGTGGCGGCACGGCCCGTCGTGATACCGGTGATCGGGGTGATGCTGGGGGCGGGATTCTCGCCCGGCATCCTGGGCGAGCTGGGCGGATGGGCCGGCACGTTCGTGCTGCTGCCGCCCTTCCTGATCGCGGGCGGACTCTCCTCGTGGCTCTGGTTCCGCACGGTCGGCGGCTACGACGCGCGCACGGCCTTCTTCTGCGCCGCGCCGGGAGGGCTGAACGAGATGATCATCCTCGGCGCCGAGGCGGGCGCCGACGAGCGCCGCATCGCGCTGGCCCATGCGCTGCGGATCTTCGTGGCGATCACCGCCGTCGCGCTCGGCTTCGCCCTGCTCGGCGGAACGACGACCGCTGGGCTCGACGCGGCGCATACCGGGTTCGCCGACCTCGGCCCCCTCGACGCGGTGATGCTGCTCGCCTGCGCCGTGGCCGGCGTGCCGATGGCGCGGGTGCTGCGGCTGCCGGCGCCCGCGCTCTTCGGGCCGATGACGCTGTCGGCGGCGCTGCATCTCACCGGGCTGGTCACGGTGCCGCCGCCCACCGTGCTCGTCGGCGTCGCGCAGCTCGTGATCGGGACGGTGCTCGGCTGCCGCTTCGTCGGCGCGAGCCTGCGCGAGACCGGACGCGACATGCTGCTCGGCGCCGGGGCGACCCTCCTGCTGCTGATGGTGACGCTGGTCTTCGCCAGCCTCGTCGCCGCGCTGACGCCTGCGCCGTGGAGCCAGGTGGTGCTCGCCTATTCTCCCGGCGGTCTGGCCGAGATGAGCCTTCTGGCGCTCGCCAAGAACCAGGACGTGGCCTATGTCGCGACGGCCCATATTGCGCGCATCGTGCTCATTCTGCTCGCGATCCAGCCTCTTCTGCGCCTGCTCGGCGAGCGGCTGCCACCACCCCCACCCCCGCGCGGCTGATCGATCTGCAACAGGCCCCGCCCGAAAGGTCCGGGGCCGACCGGACCCGTTGCGGCGGGAGGGCGCGCATGCGCCACTCTCGGGCAGGACGGCGAAGACTGTCCCGCATATCACACCGCCCCGAGCAGACGACAGGACCAGGCGACATGCCCTCTCCCACCACCGATCAGCCGGCGCCCGCGCCCCGGCGGCCCAGCACCCGCCAGGAGGCCGACCGCCGCGAGTCGCACCTGAAGACCTCCGAGGCCGAGCCCGCGCCGAAGCCCGCCATCAACGACTGGGCCAGCCTCTGAGCTGACGGCACGAAAAAGGCCGCCAAAGCATGGGCTTGGCGGCCTTTTCATACGTGGCGATCCGGGATCAGCCGACGATCTCGGTCTGCGCGAAGAAGAACGCGATCTCCTCCGCCGCCGTCTCGGGCGCGTCGGAGCCGTGCACCGAGTTCTCGCCGACCGACTGGGCGAACTCCGCCCGGATCGTGCCCGGCGCGGCGTCGGCGGGGTTGGTCGCGCCCATCACCTCGCGGTTCTTGGCGATCGCGCCCTCGCCCTCGAGGACCTGCAGCACGACCGGGCCCGAGGCCATGAACTCGCACAGCTCTCCGTAGAACGGGCGCTCGGCATGGACCTTGTAGAATTCCTGCGCCTGCTCGAGCGTGAGCTTCACCCGCTTCTGGGCGACGATGCGCAGGCCCGCCTCCTCGAACTTGGCGTTGATCCGGCCGGTGAGGTTGCGGGCGGTCGCGTCGGGCTTGATGATGCTGAAGGTGCGTTCGGTCGCCATTGTTCTCTCTCCTGTCCGGGGGCGTGCGGGCGCCCCTGTCGAAAACCGGCGCCCCGGTAGCATGGGGCATGGGCGGGGGAAAGGCGCTTTCCCGCGGGGCCGGGCGCGGGCATTGCGCTGCGTGGATCGGCCCGCCCCCGCGCGCCCCTCGCCTGCGCCCGCTTGCACCGTGTCGCGCGGGCGGGTAGCTCGCGGCCATGGCGCGCGCTCCCCTGATGCAACTCACCGACGTCTCCCTCGGCCTCGGGGCCGACCGGCTGTTCGACGGCCTCGATCTCGTGATCCAGCCGGGCGACCGGGTGGCGCTGGTGGGCCGCAACGGTTCCGGCAAGTCGACGCTGCTTCGGGTGATGGCGGGGCTGGTCGAGCCCGATGCCGGGGCCCGCGTCGTGCCCGCCGGCGTGTCGGTGGGCTACATGGAGCAGGAGCCCGACCTGACCGGCTTCGCCACCCTCGGCGATTTCGCGAGCGCCGGGCTGGAGCCGGGCGAGGCGTGGCGGGTGGAGGCGGCCGCCGAGGGGCTGGGGCTGGCGCTCGCGGCTGACCCTGCGCGCGCCTCGGGCGGCGAACGGCGCCGGGCGGCGCTCGCGCGCCTGCTCGCCGCCGAGGCCGACCTGATGCTCCTCGACGAGCCCACCAACCACCTCGACATCGGCGCGATCCAGTGGCTCGAGGAGCGGCTGGCCGCGACCAGGGCCGCCTACGTGCTGATCTCGCACGACCGCGCCTTCCTCAGCCGCCTTACCCGCGCCACGCTCTGGCTCGACCGCGGCACGGTGCGTCGGCAGGAGGCGGGGTTCGAGGCGTTCGAGGCATGGCGCGAGAAGGTGTGGGCCGAGGAAGACGCCGCCGCCCACAAGCTTGACCGCCGGATCAGGTCGGAGGCGCGCTGGGCCGTCGAGGGAATCAGCGCGCGGCGCAAGCGCAACCAGGGCCGCGTGCGACGCCTGCAGGAGATGCGCGCCGAGCGGGCCGCGCAGATCAGGCGGCAGGGCACGGCGGCGATGGAATTCGGCTCGTCCGGCAAGACCGGCAAGCTGGTGGTCGAGGCGCGCGGCATCTCCAAGAGCTACGGCGACCGCCCGGTCGTGCGCGATTTCTCGATCCGGGTGGGCCGGGGCGAGCGGCTGGCGCTGGTGGGGCCGAACGGCGCGGGCAAGACGACGCTCCTGAAGATGATGATCGGGCAGCTCGCCCCCGACACGGGCGAGGTGCGGATGGGCACGAATATCGAGCTTGCCGTGTTCGACCAGGCCCGAGCGGCGCTCGCCCCCGACGCGACGCTGTGGGAGAGCCTGACGGGCGACCCGGCCATGCGCATCTCGGGCCGCGCCGACCAGGTGATGGTGCGGGGCGAGCCCCGCCACGTCGTGAGCTACCTCAACGACTTTCTCTTCACCGACGAGCAGGCCCGCGCGCCCGTCCGGGCGCTGTCGGGCGGCGAGAAGGCGCGGCTCCTGCTGGCGCGGCTCATGGCGCACCCCGCGAACCTGCTGGTGCTCGACGAGCCCACGAACGACCTCGACATCGAGACGCTCGATCTGCTGCAGGAGCTCGTCTCGGAGTTCGACGGCACGGTGATCCTCGTCAGCCACGACCGCGACTTCCTCGACCGGACGGCGACGACGACCGTGGCGATGGAGGGCGACGGGCACGCGGTCGTCTATGCCGGCGGCTGGTCGGACATGCAGGCGCAGCGGGCGGCGGGCGGGGCCGGGCCGGCCTCTGTGGGACCGGCGGGAAAGGCGAAGCCGGCACGAACGGCGACGCGCAGCAAGGCGCCCGCCGCCCCCGCGCCAGACCGCGGGCCCGCTGGCCCTGCGCCGGCGCTCAGCTTCACCGAAAGGCACCGGCTCGAGGCGCTGCCGGGCGAGATCGAACGTCTGGAAGCCGAGATCGGCAAGCTCGAGGCGCTGCTGTCGGATTCGGGCCTCTACACCCGCGAACCGGTCAAGTTCGCCAAGGCGACGGAGGCACTGTCAGAGCGTCAGGCCCGACTGTCGGCCGCCGAGGAGGAGTGGCTGGCGCTGGAGGAGAAGGCGGAAGCGGCGGGCGGCTGACGCCAACCGCCTTGCGAGTCGGCCTGCTTTCCGCCCCCGGTCGGGCCGGTCGGGCCGGGCGCCCCGACTTCGGTCGGGCCGGGCGCCTGCCGACCGGCCTCGGGCGAGAGGCGTCGATCCGGTGGGCTTGCTCACCCGCGCCCGATCCTGCCGGAACGCGCGACCCGCAGGGGCCGTCAGCGCACCAGCGTCAGGGCGCCGCCCCCGATGCGCACCTCGCTGAAGCGATCGAGATAGGTCATGCCAAGCAGCGAGCCGGTCATCTCGCCGCCATTGACGACCGCCGGCACGCCCGTGTCGGCGATGCCGCCAAGGCGCACCTCGTCGAGCCAGACGCGGGCGGTCGAGACCATGCCGTTGGCCGTGCGCGCCGCGCCCACGAAGGCGAGTTCGCTCGGGTCGAGGCCGACGCGGCGGGCGTCGTCGGCCGAGAGCACGATGTCGGTCGCGCCGGTATCCACCACGAAGCGGACAGGCGTGCCGTTGACCTCGAGGACCATGCGGTAGTGCCCGTCGGCCGAGCGCGGCACGACCACGCGCCCCTCGTCGGTGAACACCGATTGCTGCGGGGTCACCGTCCCCTGCAGATCCGACCACAATCCATAGCCCGCGATCACGCCGATGAAGATCAGCGCCCACAGGCCCGCCTGCCGCAACCCCTGCCCGAGGCTCTGCCGGTGCGAGAGGAAAAAGTAGCCGGCCAGCACCGAGCCGAGCAGCACGAGGTAAAGAAGCGAGGCGGTCTGTTCGCCGGTCATCTCGGGCATGGTGGCCTTTCTCGTCGTGGCCGGGCGCGGTCGCCGCCCCGGTCTCACAGATAGGGCGGCCTGCGACAGGCTGCCAGAGCCGGCATGCATGGGCGCGGCGCATGGGCCGCCGTGCACCGAGACACCGGGCGGCGGGCACGCGGCTCCGGTCAAGATCGGCCCGCTCAGGCCGGGATGAGCCCCGCGCCCTCGATCCCGTCGAGCACGAACTGCACCGACAGCGCGGCCAGCAGCATGCCCAGGAGTCGCGTGACCACCAGGATGCCGGTCGCCCCCAGCGCCCGCTCGATCAGGCCCGAGGCGAGGAACAACAGCAGCACCAGCGCCAGCACCGCCGCCATGACGAGGTGCACGCCGACAAGGTGCAGCGCGCGCCCGTCCGCCGGGGCCTGCCCGGCCAGCAGGATCATCGAGGCGATGGCGCCCGGCCCCGCGATCAGCGGGATGGCGAGCGGAAAGACCGAGGGATCGGGACGATCGTCGTCGTCCTCCGCGCTCTGCTGGCGCCGGCGCGTGCGCCGGTCGAACAGCATGTCGAGCGCAGTGAGGAACAAAAGGATCCCGCCGGCAATCCGGAAGGCGGGCATCGAGATGCCGACGAAGCCCAGAACCGCCTCGCCCGCCAGCCCGAACAGTGTCAGCAGCCCCAGCGCGATCAGGCAGGCCCGCAGGGCGATCGCCCGCCGCCGCGCGCCCGTCTCGCCCGCGGTGAGCGCCACGAAGAGCGGGGCCATGCCTATGGGGTCGATCACGACGAAGAGCGTGACGAAGGCCGAGAGGAGGAAGGTCGGGTCCATGCCGAAGACCGCCCTAGACCGACCTCCGTGCCGGCTCAAGCGCTCTCTCCCCTCCCGCTCCGCACCCGCGACCGCGTCCTCGCCGGCGGGCCGCGGCGACGCGCCCGGCCCTCCTTCTTCTTGCCTCAAATATCCCGGGGGAGTCGCCCGGCACGGGCGACGGGGGCAGCGCCCCCCGATCGCGGCTGCCGCCCGCGCGAGGCGCGCCGCCCTTGCGTCAGGCCGCTTCCTCGGCCGCCTCCAGCCGTTCGGCGGCGCGCATCCAGAGCGCCTCGGCCTTGTCGATCGCCTCCATTACCTCGGCGTACTTCGCCTGCCACGCCTCGCGCCGGGCCTCCATCCCCTCCTCGTAGGCGGACGGGTCGCCGAGGCGGCGGGCAAGCTCGTCGCGCATTTCCTCGAGCTTTTCCATCCGCGCCTCGCAGCGCCGCAGCTCGGCCCGCATCTCCTTGAGATCGGCGTGCGAGGGCCGGGCCGGCCTGGCCGCTGCCTTCGCGGGCTTGCGCCCTGCCACCGGCTGATCCTGCCCCAGCAGCATCATCCGGTAGCTCTCGAGGTCGCCGTCCCAGGCCGTCACCCGGCCGTCCTTCACCAGCCACAGCCGGTCTGCCACGAGCGACAGAAGGTGCATGTCGTGGCTGACGAGGATCACCGCGCCGGTATAGGCGTTGAGCGCCTCCACCAGCGCCTCGCGGCTCTCGATGTCGAGGTGGTTGGTCGGCTCGTCGAGGATCAGCATGTGCGGCGCGTCGAGCGTCGCCAGCAGGAGCGACAGCCGCGCCTTCTGCCCGCCCGACAACCGGCCGACCTCGGTCTCGGCCTGCGCGGCGGTCAGCCCGAACCCCGCGAGGCGGGCGCGCAGCCGCTTCGGCTCCTCGCCCGGGCGGTCGCGGCGCAGGTGTTCCAGCGGGGTTTCCTCCACCCGCAGCTCGTCGACCTGGTGCTGGGCGAAGTAGCCGACCCGCAGCTTCTGGGTGAAGCGCAGGTGCCCCTCCATCGGGTCGAGGCGCTTCGACAGCAGCTTGGCCAGCGTCGACTTGCCCTCGCCGTTGCGCCCCAGGAGCGCGATCCGGTCGTCCTGGTCGATGCGCAGGGACAGGCGCGAGAGCACCGCGCAGCCGTCATACCCCACCGCAGCGGCGTCGGCCTGCACGATGGGCGGCGCGAGCTCCTCGGGCGCGGGAAAGGTGAAGGCGCGCAGGGCCGCCTCCTGCGGGGTGGCGATCGGCTTCATCCGCGCGAGCATCTTGAGGCGCGACTGCGCCTGCCGCGCCTTGTCGGCCTTGTAGCGGAAGCGGTCGACATAGCTCTGCAGGTGCGCGCGCCGGGCCTCCTGCTTCTTCGCCTCCGCCTCGGCCACGGCGATGCGCGCGGCGCGCGTCTCGGCGAACGTGTCGTAGGGGCCGGAATAGAGCGTGAGCCTGCGATCCTCGAGATGCAGGATATGGCCGACCGCGCGGTTCAGCAGCCCCCTGTCGTGGCTGATGACGAGCACGGTATGGGGGTAGCGGGCGAGGTAGCTCTCGAGCCAGAGCGCGCCCTCGAGGTCGAGATAGTTCGTCGGCTCGTCGAGCAGCAGCAGGTCGGGCGCCGAGAACAGCACGGCGGCCAGCGCCACCCGCATCCGCCAGCCGCCCGAGAAGGCCGAGCACGGCATCGCCTGCTCGGCGTCGGTAAAGCCCAGACCCTTGAGGATCGCCGCCGCGCGGCCCTCGGCGGACCAGGCGTCGATGTCGGCGAGCCGCGTCTGGATGTCGGCGATCCGGGCGGGGTCGGCGGCCGTCTCGGCCTCGGCGAGCAGGCCCGCGCGCTCGGTATCGGCGGCGAGCACCGTATCGAGGAGCGACACCTCGTTGCCGGGCACCTCCTGGTCGACGCCGCCGATCCGCGCCCGGGCGGGCAGCTCGATCCGGCCGCCCTCGAGGGCGAGTTCGCCCCGGATCAGGCGGAAGAGCGTGGTCTTGCCCGCGCCGTTGCGGCCGACGATCCCCACCTTGTGACCGGCGGGAATGGTGGCCGAGGCCGCCTCGAACAGCGGGCGGCCCTCGACCGAGTAGGAGATGTCATCGATGCGCAGCATGCGGGCGTGTGACACCGCCGCCGGCATGCTGTCAATTCGCCGGCGGCGCGCAGCCCCCACCGCGGCCGGAGACCGCGGCAGCGCCCCGAGAGCGCCCCCGAGAGCGCGCCGGTAGCGCCGCCCAGGGCGAACGGCGCCGGGCGCGGCCCGCGCAAGGGGGGCGGCTGCCGGTCGCCCGGCGCCCTCGCCGATTTGGACAGCGGCGCCCGTCTCGGCTAAACCGCGATTCGGGGTGAGGCTGGGAGCCACGCGATGACGCGCTACGAGTACAAGGTCGTGCCGGCGCCCGTGCAGGGGCGCAAGGCGCGCGGCGTGAAGGGAACGGCCGGGCGTTTCGCCCATGCGCTGGAAACTCTCATGAACGAGCTCGGCGCCGAGGGGTGGGAGTATGTCCGCGCCGACACGCTGCCCTGCGAGGAGCGGACCGGCCTGACCGGGCGCACCACGACCTACCAGAACATGCTCGTGTTCCGTCGCCCCCTCGGGGCGGCCGAAGACGAGGCGGCACCGGCCATCTCGGGCCTGCTGGCCGCGCCCCTTCCGGAAGAGGGGGGCGAGGCCCGCCCGGAATGGCGCGCGCCGCTCGCCGCCACCGCCGCCGAGGCCGGCCATCACCGCGAGCCGCCGCTGACGCGCGGCGCGCCCGACGCAAGCGACGGCGCGACCGCAGGCGCGACGGGGCGGCCGAGCGACACCTCCGAGGCCGCGCGCGCAGCCGCCGCGGCCCTGAGAACCTACCGCGCCGGATCGCCCCGGGGTGCCTCCGGAGACGACGACGACGGCGCGCGCGGCCGGGGGGGCGGCCTCGCCGCCGAGTAGCCTGCGCCGGTTCGCGCTGGCGCAAAGCATCGTCTGACCGCCCTTCGCAACGGCCGTTCGGGCGCGGGTGCGCTCCCTGGCGCGGCGCGGCCCCCCATGCGCCGCCGCGCCACGGATGCGGCGCAGGCGGATCCGGACAGGAACCACGCAGGCAGTGCGCCCTTGCCACGGGCATGTCGCATGGCGTGCGCGAGGAAGTGCGGCGGATGTCCTGAGCAGGGCCACCGGCAGGGGTCGGCGCCGATCGCACGCATCGGCCCGCGCGCCCGCCGGCCCTTTCCCGGCCTTCCCCTTGCAGCCTTCCGCGATATGTTGCACTCCCGCACGCGGCCGGCCGCGCCCCGGGCGAGCGGAGACGCACGGCCACCGCAGGACGAAAGGAGCCAGCATGGCGGACGGGATGAGCGAGGCGCAGGCACGGCCGACCGAGGAAATCTCGGTGCGCGAGGTCTTCGGCGTCGAGACCGACATGGACGTCAAGGGCTTCGCCGAGCCGACCGAGCGGGTGCCCGAGCGCGACCCGACCTACAAGTTCGACCCCGACACCACCCTCGCGATCCTCGCCGGCTTCTCGCACAATCGCCGCGTGATGATCCAGGGCTACCACGGCACCGGCAAGTCGACCCATATCGAGCAGGTCGCGAGCCGGCTCAACTGGCCCTGCGTGCGGGTCAATCTCGACAGCCACATCAGCCGGATCGACCTGATCGGGAAGGATGCGATCAAGCTGCGCGACGGCAGGCAGGTCACGGAGTTCCAGGAGGGGATCCTGCCCTGGGCGCTGCGCAATCCCTGCGCCATCGTGTTCGACGAATACGACGCCGGCCGCGCCGACGTGATGTTCGTCATCCAGCGGGTGCTCGAGGCCGACGGCAAGCTGACGCTGCTCGACCAGAACGAGGTGATCACGCCGCACCCCTCGTTCCGCCTGTTCGCCACGGCCAATACCGTGGGCCTCGGCGACACGACGGGCCTCTACCACGGCACCCAGCAGATCAACCAGGGCCAGATGGACCGCTGGTCGCTGGTCGCCACGCTGAATTACCTCTCCCACGACGCCGAGACGGCAATCGTGCTGTCGAAGGCGCCGACCTACAACACCGAGAAGGGCCGCCGGCAGGTGAGCCAGATGGTGACGGTGGCCGACCTGACGCGCACCGCCTTCATGAACGGCGACCTGTCCACCGTGATGAGCCCGCGCACGGTGATCGCCTGGGCGCAGAACGCGCTGATCTTCCGCAATGTCGGCTACGCCTTCCGCCTGACCTTCCTCAACAAGTGCGACGAGCTCGAGAGGCAGACGGTGGCGGAGTTCTACCAGCGCTGCTTCGACGAGGAGCTGCCCGAGAGCGCCGTTTCGGCCGCCGCTGCGGGCCGATGACCGTCGAGGGCCGCGCGCCCGTCATCCCCACCCGCGACGACATCGCCGCCGCGTATGCCCGCATCCGCCCGCATGTGCGGCGCACGCCGCTGCTGCGGCTCGAGGCGGGGGCGCTGGGCCTGCCCTTCCCCGTCACGCTCAAGCTCGAGCACCTGCAGGTGACGGGCTCGTTCAAGGTGCGCGGCGCCTTCAACAACCTGCTTTCGCGCGAGGTGCCCGAGGCCGGAATCGTCGCCTTCTCGGGCGGCAACCACGGCGCGGCGGTGGCCCATGCGGCGACCGCTCTCGGCCACCGCTCCACCGTCTACGTGCCCGCCGCAATCGCCCGGCCCGAAAAGCTGGAGCGGATGCGCGCCTTCGGCGCCGAGGTGATCGTGGCCGAGGGCTCGGTCGCCGACGTGCTGGCGCAATACGCCGACCATGCCGAGCGCACCGGCGCGCTGTCGGTCCACCCCTACGACACGGCGCCGACGCTGTGCGGCCAGGGCACTGTTGCGGCCGAGATCGAGGAGGAGGAGGCGCTCGACACCCTACTCGTCTCGACCGGAGGAGGCGGGCTGATCGGGGGGATCGCCGCCTGGTATGCGGGCCGCACCCGTGTCGTCTCGGTCGAGACCGAGGGGACGGCGACGCTGGCCCGCACGCTCTCCGAGGGGCCGGGCGTGACGATCCAGCCCACCGGGATCGCCGCCGGATCGCTCGGCGGGCCGTCGCTCGGCCTCGTTCCCGGGGCGGTGGTGGCGGCGCATGTGAGCGACGCCTGCGTGGTGTCTGACGCCGAGGTGGTCGAGGCCGGGCGCCGCCTGTGGGACGCCGCGCGCCTCGTGGTGGAGCCGGCCGCCGCCGCCACCCTTGCCGCGCTGATCTCGGGCGCCTGGGCGCCGGCGCGGGGCGAGCGCCTCGGCCTGCTGATGTGCGGCGCCAATGTCGAACCGGGCTGGATGCTGGCCGACGGCGCCGGCTAGCACGCGCCCGGGCGCACGGCCCGAAACCTTCCCGGCGCCCCCGCGTTAGACGCGGCATGGCCTGCCGTCCGCTGCGGCGCCTTGGCGCCGTCCCTGCCCTGCCCCCTACCCCTCCGAGCAGCGCGCCCCGGCCGGACCGGCGATGCGTGCGGGTCACGCACCCCGAATTGACGAAACGATTAATTGATTGGCAGCCTTTTACGATTATCGTTCAATCCATGTGCAGGGTTGTGACGATCGTGCTCGCCCTCCTCTCGGCCCTCGCGGCGCCGGCCGTCGCCATGCCGCTCAGCCCAGGCGGGCGGGCCGAGGCCTTCGCCACCTGTATCGGCACCTACACCGCAGAGGCCGCGCATCGGCGCCTGTCCGACGGGGCAGAGGCCGAGGCGGCCGCGGCACGGCAGGCCGCCTTTCGCGCCCTGGCCGAGGCCGTCGCACCGCACCTCGCCACCGCCTCGGGCCCAGCACCTTCGGAGATCGACCTCAGGGCGCGGACGGTCCAGGCGCGCATGGCGCAGCGGGCACGCCTGTCCGACGCGGCCTTCCATCCCGACGCGGGCCGCCGGGCGCGGGCGGCCGACGCCGCCGCCGAGAGCCGCGCGGCCTGCGACCGGCTTCTGCTGGGGGCCTGACGCAAGGTCGGGGCGCACCCGCTGTCGCCGCACCGCCAGGGGGAGGGCGGGCGCCTCCGGCACGCGTGGTCGGGGCGGAAAAGCCGGGGGCGCCCCTGCCCGTGACCGCGCCACGACGCCTTGCCATTTGCGCCCGCCGCCGGTGCCGTGCGAGGTTCGCGCCGTGCCATGCTTCCCGCCTCGTCCGCTCTTCGCTGCCGCCCTGCTCGCCGCGCTCCTTGCAGCCTTGCCGTCCGCGCCGCTCGACGCGGCACCCGGCGACGGGACAGACCCGGCCCGGGCCCGCGTGGCGGCCCAGTGCGCCGCCTTCTGGGCGGGAGCGGGACACCCGGACCGTGCGGCGCCCTTCCGCGCCCTGTCCGAGGCGGCGGGGGACGACCGTGCCTTTACCGAACGCTTCATCGCACGGACCCGACCGGCGATGGAGCGGCTCTCGGCAGAGCGCGCCACCTCGCCCCGCGCGGCGGCGCTCTGGGCGCGGCACGCGGCACTGTGCGGCGGGGCGGCCGACGAGGAGTGACGGCGCGGCGCGGGCCCTCGCGCTCGGAGGGCCACGCTGTCAGGATGCCGCCGATGAGTCGCCTTCGCCCCCTCCTGCCGTCCTGCCTGCCCGCCATGTACCTCGCGGTCGCCGTCGCGGCGGCCACCCCGGCCCTCGCCGCGGCCGATCTGGCCGACCGGGGCACGTTCGAGGCTGAGGCGCGCGCTGTCGTGCCGGCGGCGGGGCCGTCCTACCCCTATCTCCGCTGCGCCGCCCTGTACCGGGCGCTGCGGCTCGCCGCGCGGTCCACCGACGGGGCGGCCGAGCGCGCGTCGGCCACTCCCGGCGAGCGGGCGCTCATCGACGAGGCTGCGCGCGCCCGGGTCGAGCGGACGGGGCTGCGCCGGGTGCAGGTGGGCGCCCAGGTGGAGGGCGACATCGCGGCGCTCGGGCGACTGTACACCGGCCGCTTCGAGACGCTGGCCGAGCGGGACGCCGACCGCTGGTGGGACGACCCGCTGGTGGAGACCGACCTGCGCGCCTGCGGCCTGCTGCTCGAGAGCCTCGGCGCCGCCGGCCGCAGCGACGCCCCGCAGGCCGGACAGGGGGCACCGGACCCGGAGTTGAGCGCGGAGCCGGGCGCAGCGCAGCGCTGAGCGCAGGAGCGTTAACCATCGGTTAAGGTTCCGCTCGCCTGCGGCCCGGGCACGGTGGCACTCTGGCGCCATGACACGGCTGAGATTCATCCTCACCGCGACGGCGATCATGGTACTGATCGCGCTTGCGCTGCCCGCCCCCGCGGTGGCGCAGGCGCAGGAGCCGCGCGACCGCCGCGCGTTCGAGGCCGCGGCCGAGGCGGCGGCCCCCATGGCCGGCCGCTCCTACGCCTGGGCGCGCTGCGCGGGGCTCTACCGATCGGTGCGGCTCCATGCCGGGCGGCAGGCACTCGGCGAGACAAGGTGGGACTACGCCAGCCAGGTCGAGGCGGCGCTCCACCGCCGCGCCTCGCTGGAACGGGCCGAGGAGTTCGGCCAGGCGTGGCCCTCGGCACGGGTGTCGGCCGAGGTCGACATCGACGCGCTCGCCCGCCTCTACCTCGCCCGCTACCACGCGATGATCGCCGCGACTGGCCGGCCGTGGTCGCGCGATCCGCTCTGGGCACAGGACAACGCGACCTGCGGCGGGCTGCTCGACGGCCTTTGACGCCCTCTCGCCGCGGTGCTGCATGTCCTCGGGCTACGTCGCCCCGCGCGGCAGCCGAACGCCGCAGCGGCGGGCGGCGGGGCTGGCCGTTGGCCGATCCTTCGTGTCACAAGGAGCCATGCCGCGACCGACTCGAGAGACCCCTCCGGACCTCAGGCACGCCGCGAAAGGTGGGGCGCCCCACCGGGCGTCGCCGGCGCCTGTCCGCGTTCTCCCCGGTCCGGCGTGGCGACGAGGGCCACGCCTGCGCGCGGGCGCCATCGCCGGCGCCGGCCGGCACCCTGCCGGGCCCGACCGCCTGGCCCGGCCCACGGATCTGCCGCGGCACACCCGGACGGAGCGGCGAGGATGAAGCTTCGCCAGCCGCACCATGCCGCGCCGGGGGATGCCGCCGCGCGCCGCGCCGCCCGCCCCGTCGTGGCCTATCGGCCCGACACGCTGCCCCCGGTGGATCTTGCCGGCCTGCGCGCCCGCAAGGCGCGGCTGACGCAGCGACGGTCGGTCGTGGCCGCCCCGCGCGACGCCGCCTGCATCGAGGTGCCGGCCGGCGCCGTCTTTCGCATCGTCTGCACCGGCGGGCCGCAGGTGGGCGACCTCAACCTGTGGAACGCCCGCGACCTGACCGAGCGATTCTACGCCGGCAAGACGCGGGCGCTGCACGGCACCCACCTGTCGACCGGCGACCGGCTGTGGTCGAGCTTTCCGCACCTGCGGCCGATGGCGACGATCATCGCGGACAGCCTCGACTGGTACGGCTTCGACGCCGACGGCGCCTCGGTGCACGACGTGATCGGCACCCGCTGCGACCCCTACACGGCCCGCCTGCTGGGCGGGGCGGACTATCATCAGTGCTGCCACTCGAACCTGACCCGCGCGCTGGCCGCCGCGCGGGCGTTGGATCTCGACGTTGCGGAGGGGCTGGTGCACGACGTGCTCAACGTCTTCATGTGCACGGGCTTCACCGCCGACACGCACCAGTATTTCATGAAGGCGAGCCCGGTGCGCCCGGGCGATTTCCTGGAGTTCGTGGCCGGCATCGACCTTCTCGTGGGGCTGTCGGCCTGCCCGGGGGGCGACTGCTCGGCCGAGCATTCCTCCGACGCGGCGGCCTGCCACCCGCTCGTGATCGAGGTCGACACGCTGCCCGAGGGCGCGGAGGACGACTGGCAGCCGCCTGAGCCCGTGCCCTACGACCGAAGCCACGGCACCTAGGCGCCCCGACCCCGCGTCGCCCCGACCCGGCGTGGCCCTTACCCCGCGTCGCCCCGACCCGGCGTTGCGCCGGGGGGCCGCGGCGGGCCGTGCGTATTTCGAACAGAAAGAAGCAGCGCGCGCGGCGCCGGGCGTCGGCCGGCGTGCCGAGACCCTGCCGTCACCCGGGCGCGCGCACATGGAGCGCCGGCCGGCGGGCCTCGGTCAGCCGGCGAGGAGGTCGGCGTTGCCGCCGGCGGCTGTGGTGTCGACGCTGACGGCCACCTCGCGCACGCACCAGCGGGCGAAGTCGGCGCCCGTGAGCAGCGGCACGATGGGGCCTTGTCGCGCGGCGAGCGCGCGGGCGTAGGGCGCGGGATCGTCGCCCTCGTAGACGACCGCCGCGAGAGCGGGCAGCGCGGTGAGCGCTTCGGGGGCCACGTGGCCGTCGATCTCGGGCGAGCCGGGAGCGGCGGCGAGGGCCGCGGCCCCGGCCGCGCGGGCGGCGGCGGCCTGCTCCTCGGCGCGGGCGGCGCCGGGTCCGAGGCAGAGGACGGGGCCGCGCCCCACGGTGCCGTAGCGGTTGGATTCGCCGGTGGGACCGGGCAGGTCGGCCAGCCCCGCCGGGTCGAGCGCGGGCACGGCCAGCGCGGCCAGCGCCCCGGCCAGCCGCTGCGGGTCGGCCTCGGGGTGCGCCTCGGCGGCGGTTTCGGCGGGCAGACCGACCTGCGGGGCGGCCGTGAAGCGCGGCAGGTAGCGGGGGCCGCCGGCCTTGGGCCCAGTGCCCGACAGGCCGTGCCCGCCGAAGGGCTGGGAGCCCACGATGGCGCCGATCTGGTTGCGGTTGACGTAGACGTTGCCGACCGAGATGCGCGCGACCACCTGCTCGATGCGGTCGGTGATGCGCGAATGCATGCCGAAGGTCAGACCGTAGCCCTTGGCGTTGATCGCGTCGACCACGCGGTCGAGATCCTCGGCGCGGTAGCGGGCGATGTGCAGGACCGGGCCGAAGATCTCTTCCTCGAGATCCTCGATGCCCGAGACGGCGATGGCGGCGGGCCCGGCGAAGGTGCCGGGCAGATCGGGCGGATCGACCTGCCTCAGCAGGCGGCCCGAGGCGCGGGCGGCCTCGACATGGGCCGCGATCTTCGCCAGCGCGGTCTCGTCGATGACGGGGCCGACATCGACCGCAGGGTCGACCGGGTCGCCGATCACCAGCGCCTCCATCGCGCCGAAGAGCATGGCCATCAGATCGTCGGCCACCTCGTCCTGCACGTAGAGGATGCGCGCGGCGGAGCAGCGCTGCCCGGCCGACTGGAAGGCCGAGGCCACGATGTCGCGCACCGCCTGTTCCGGCAGGGCGGTGGAATCGACGACCATCGCGTTGAGGCCGCCCGTCTCGGCGATCAGGGGCGCGCCCGGCGCGGCCTCGGCGCGGGCGACCTCGATGCGCTTGGCCGTGGCGGTGGAGCCGGTGAAGGCGAGGCCCGCGACGCCGGGATCGGCGGCGAGGGCGGCGCCCACCTCGGCCCCGGTGCCGGGCACGAGGCGCAGGACATCCGCCGGCACGCCCGCCTCGTGCATCAGCGCCACGCCGAGCGCGGCGGTGAGCGGGGTGGTCTCGGCGGGCTTGGCCACGACGCCGTTGCCGGCGGCGAGCGCGGCGGCGATCTGACCGGTGAAGATGGCGAGCGGGAAGTTCCAGGGCGAGATGCAGGCGAAGACGCCGCGGCCCGCGACCGTCTCGCCCGCCGCGTCGAGCCGCCGGGCCTCGGCGGCGTAGTAGCGCAGGAAGTCGACCGCCTCGCGCAGTTCGGCCACGCCGTCGAGCAGGGTCTTGCCGGCCTCGCGGGTGCAGCGGGCGAAGATCTCTGCGGCGTTCGCCTCGTAGAGATCGGCCGCGCGCTCGAGCGCGGCGGCACGCTCCTCGACGGGTGCGTCCCAGGGCCGCGTCGCGGCGACGGCAGCGCGGGCAGCATCGGCGGTGGCGAAGATCGCCGTGCCCACCCTCTCGCCCGTGGCGGGGTTGAGAACGGCGGTCTCGGTGCCCTCGCCCTCGCCCGCGTGCCAGTCGCCGCCCGCGCGGCGGGCCACTTCCTCGGCCAGAAGATCGACCGTCTCTGGGTCGTCGAGATCCCAGCCGCGCGAGTTGCGGCGGGCGGGCGCGAAGAGCTCTGAGGCGAGCTGGATGCGGGCGGGCCGCACAAGCCCGGCCTCGACGGCGGCGAACGGGTCGGCCGCGATCTCGGCGGGGCTCATCGAGGCGTCGAAGATCTGGTTGACGAAGGACGAGTTGGCGCCGTTCTCGAGAAGGCGCCGCACGAGGTAGGCGAGCAGGTCGCGGTGGTGGCCAACGGGGGCGTAGACCCGGCAGCGATGCGCGTTGCCCTTGAGCACGTGATCGTAGAGCGCCTCGCCCATCCCATGCAGGCGCTGGAACTCGAACGAGGTGACGCCCGCGGCCTCGGCGTATTCCTGCACCGCGGCGACGGTGTGGGCGTTGTGGGTGGCGAACTGGGGGTAGATGCGATCGTCGCATCCCAGCAGCTTGCGCGCGCAGCACAGATAGCTTGCATCCGTCGCGGGCTTGGTGACCCAGACGGGGAAGCGGTCGAGCCCGGTGACCTGCGCGTGCTTGATCTCGGTATCCCAGTAGGCGCCCTTGACGAGGCGCACCATGATCCGGCGGTCGTGGCGCTCGGCCATGGCGTGGACACGGTCGATGACCTGCGCCGCACGGCGGTTGTAGGCCTGGATCACCACGCCGAAACCGTCCCACCCGGCGAGCGCCTCGTCGGCCACGACGTTCTCGATCACGTCGAGCGACAGGTCGAGGCGCGAGTCTTCCTCTGCGTCGATGTTGAGGCCGATCCCCGCCTCCTTCGCCTGGTGCACGAGCGAGGCGAGGCGCGGCACAAGCGTCGCCATCACCGTCTCGCGCTGGCGCGTCTCGTAGCGGGGGTGGAGGGCGGAGAGCTTGACCGAGATGCCGGGTGCGTCGCGGATGTCGCCGCCCGCCTCGGCGGCGATCGCCGCGATCGCGTGGGCGTAGGAGGCGTGGTAGCGCAGCGCGTCGGCGTCGGTCATCGCCGCCTCGCCCAGCATGTCGTAGGAAAAGGTGTAGCCCCTGGCGGCGAAGCCGCGGGCGCGGCTCATCGCGCCCTCGATGGTGGTGCCGAGCACGAACTGGCGGCCCATCTCGCGGATCGCGCGGGTGACGGCGGTGCGGATCACCGGCTCGCCGAGGCGCCGGACAGCGCCGCGCAGCGTGTCGGCGAGGCTGCCCGAGCGCTCCTCGCGCAGCACCGCGCCGGTGAGGTAGAGACCCCAGGTCGAGGCATTGACGAGGCTCGATTCGGACTGGCCGAGATGCGCGTCCCACCGGCTGCCTGCGATCTTGTCCTCGATCAGGTCGTCGATCGTGGCGGCGTCGGGCACCCGCAGAAGCGCCTCCGCAAGGCACATCAGCGCCACGCCCTCCTCCGACGACAGGCCGTATTCGCCGAGGAACTTCTCCATGATCGAGGGGTGCCCCTCTTCGCGGATGGCGCGCACCAACGCCTCGGCGCGCGCCTGGGTGGCCGCGCGCAGCTCCGGCACGGGCCCGTGCGCGGCGATCAGCGGCGCGAGGTCGACGGCGTCGTCGTCGCGCGGGTCGACGTCTGGCGAGGCGGGGAGGGTGCGCGTCTCGTTCATGCTCCGAGGGTGGGCCCCGTGCGACGCGAAGTCAAACCGGCAAGGGCGAGCATCGGCCGGCCGACGGCGGACGGGGCTGCGTGCGCCTCTCTCCCCCTGCCCCCATGGCGCCCGCCGCCCCGCCGGTCTAGATTGCGCCTCAGCACGAAGGGGGGCCGGATGAGCCGACGCGACGACAACCCGTCCGAACCGTTCAAGAAGGCGCTGGCCGAAGCCACGCGCGTGATGGCCGACGACCCGGAGCTCGGCGTGACCTACTCGGTCGACCCGCCGGGCCTGTCGGGCGACGCGCTGCGCCTGCCGCAGATCTCGCGCCGGATGACCCCGCAGGAGGTGCTGCTCGCCCGCGGCACGGCCGACGCCTACGCCCTTCGGCGCAAGTACCACGACGAGGGGGTGGCGGCGCGCTACCTGCCCCAGGGCCAGATGGCGCGCGACCTCTATGACGCGATGGAGACGGCCCGCTGCGAGGCGGTGGGCGCGCGCACCATGCCCGGCACCGCCGGCAACATCGACGCCCGCATCGGCGCCGAGGCCGAGCGGCGTGGCTACGCCCGGATCGACACTGCCACCGAGGCGCCGCTGGCGGTGGCGGCGGGCTATCTCATCCGCCAGCTCGCCACCGGCCGGCCCCTGCCCGAGGGCGCGCAGAACGTGCTCGACCTCTGGCGCGAGCACCTCGAGGGCTCGGCCGCCGAGACGCTGCCCGACCTCGAGACCTGCCTGACCGACCAGGCCGCCTTCGCACGCTTCGCTCGCCGCGTCATCGAGGATCTCGGCTACGGCGACCAGCTGGGCGACGACCCCGACACCGCCGACGACGAGGACCAGTCGGAAGATGCCTCGGCCGACGAGGAGGAGAGCCCGCAGGAGGGCGAGGACGAGGACGACAGCCAGGAGGACGCCGACGCCGCTCCCGACCGCGACCAGGAAACGCAGGACGACCCCGCCGAAGCGCAGGTGACGCTGGACGACGCCGCCGAGGCCGAGCTCGACGACCAGTCGGAGCTGCCCGAGGGCGAGGCGCCCCTCGAGCCGCCGCCCCCTGCCCCGCATTCCGAGGCCGATCCGGCCTATGCCGTCTACACGCCCGAGTTCGACGAGGAGATCCTGGCGACCGACCTCGCCGAGCCGCAGGAGCTGGAGCGGCTGCGCGCCTATCTCGACCAGCAGCTCGACCCGCTGAAGGGCGCTGTGGGGCGGCTCGCCAACAAGCTGCAGCGCCGGCTCCAGGCGCAGCAGAACCGCAGCTGGGAGTTCGACCGCGAGGAGGGCATCCTCGACGCGGGGCGCCTCGCCCGCGTGGTCGCCAACCCGACAACGCCGCTGTCGTTCAAGGTGGAGAAGGATACCGAGTTCCGCGACACGGTGGTGACGCTCCTGCTCGACAATTCCGGCTCGATGCGCGGCCGGCCGATCTCGATCGCCGCGATCTGCGCCGACGTGCTGGCGCGGACGCTGGAACGCTGCGCGGTCAAGGTCGAGATCCTCGGCTTCACGACGCGGGCGTGGAAGGGCGGGCAGGCCCGCGAGCGATGGCTGGCCGAGGGGCGGCCCGCCGGGCCGGGCCGGCTCAACGATCTGCGCCACATCGTCTACAAGCCCGCCGACGCGCCGTGGCGCAGGTCGCGCGACAACCTCGGCCTGATGATGAAGGAGGGCCTGCTGAAGGAGAACATCGACGGCGAGGCGCTGGAATGGGCGCACCGCCGGCTCGGGGCGCGGGGCGAGGCGCGCAAGATCCTCATGGTGATCTCCGACGGCGCGCCGGTCGACGACTCCACCCTCTCGGTGAACCCCTCGAACTACCTCGAGAAGCATCTGCGCGACGTGATCGCGATGATCGAGCGCAAGCGGATGGTCGAGCTTCTGGCCATCGGCATCGGCCACGACGTGACGCGCTACTACGACCGGGCGGTGACGATCACCGATGTCGAGCAGCTCGCCGGCGCCATGACCGAGCAGCTGGCCGCGCTGTTCGATACCGATCCCCGCGCCCGCGCCCGCTTCGCCGGGCTCAGGCACGCGGGAATGCGCCACACCGGGATGAGGAAGGCAGGCTGATGTTCCAGAGCTTCGAGAGCCTGACCCGCCCCGAGCAGGGGCCGCCGCGGCTCGCCGCGCTGCGCGAGGCGATGGTGGCCGAAGGGGTCGACGCCTTTCTGGTACCGCGGGCCGATGCGCACCAGGGCGAATACGTGGCGCCGCGCGACGAGCGGCTGGCCTGGCTGACGGGCTTCACCGGCTCGGCGGGTTTCTGCGCCGTCCTGGCAGATCAGGCGGGCCTGTTCGTCGACGGCCGCTACACGCTGCAGGCCGGGCAGCAGGTGGATTCCGCCGCATTCACGCCCGTCCCCTGGCCGCAGACGAAGCTCGCCGACTGGCTGTCGGAGCGTCTGCCGGGCGGCGGCACGGTCGGCTTCGACCCCTGGCTGCACACGGTCAGGGAGATCGCCGATCTTCGCGCAAAGGGTGAAGATCACGGGATAACCTGCCGGGAATCAATAAATCTCGTCGATGCGACATGGCCCGACCAGCCGGGCCCGCCGCGCGGCGCGTTCCGCGTCCACCCCGACTCGCTCGCGGGCGAGAGCCACGCCGACAAGCGCGCCCGCCTCGCCGCCGAGCTCGCCCATGCCGGCCACGGGGCCGCCGTGCTCACCTCGCCCGACAGCATCGCGTGGCTGCTCAACATCCGCGGCTCCGACATCCGCTGCAACCCGGTGCCCCACGCCTTCGCGCTGTTGCACGAGACCGGCCTGGTCGAGCTTTTCGCCGATCCCGCCAAGCTCACCGCCGAGGTGCGCGCCCATCTCGGAAAGGACGTCGCCCTGCATCCGCCGGAGGCCTTCGCCGGCCGCCTCTCCGAGCTGACCGGCCCGGTGCGGATCGACCCGGCCTCGGCGCCGGTGGCGGTGGAGCGCGCCCTGCCCGAGCCCGTCCACGGACCCGACCCCTGCCTGCTGCCCAAGGCGCGCAAGACCCCGGCCGAGATCGCCGGGATGGAGGCTGCCCACCTGCGCGACGCCGCCGCCATGTGCCGCTTCCTCGCCTGGCTGGACGAGGCCGCGCCCACCGGCGCGCTCACCGAGATCGACGTGGTGACGCGGCTGGAGGAGGAGCGCCGTCGCGCGGCCGAACTCGTCGAGATCAGCTTCGACACGATCTGCGGGGCCGGGCCGCACGGCGCCATCGTCCACTACCGTGTCACGCAGGAGACGAACGCCCCCGTCACGCCCGGCGAGCTGCTGCTGATCGACTCGGGCGGTCAATACGTCGACGGCACGACCGACATCACCCGAACCGTGGCCACCGGCCCCGTGACCGACGCCCAGCGCGCCGCCTTCACGCAGGTGCTCAAGGGCCTGGTCGCCATCCACCGCGCACGCTGGCCCCGCGGGCTGGCGGGCCGCGACCTCGACGCGCTGGCACGCATCGCGCTCTGGCGCGCGGGGCGCGACTACGACCACGGCACGGGCCACGGCGTCGGCGCGGCCCTGTCGGTGCACGAGGGGCCGCAGCGGCTGTCGCGCGTCTCCGACGTGGCGCTCGAGCCGGGTATGGTGCTGTCGAACGAGCCGGGCTACTACCGCGCCGGCGAGTGGGGCATCCGGCTGGAAAACATCGTCCACGTGGTGCCGGCCGCGGAACTGGAAGGGGGCGACGCGCGCGAGATGCTCGCCTTCGCCAATCTCACCTGGGTTCCGATCGACCGTCGCCTGGTCGACCGGGACATGCTCGACCGCGACGAGGCCGCCTGGTGCGATGCCTACCACGCCGAGATCCGCGCCAGGGTCGGGCCGCTGGTCGAGGGCGCGGTGGCCGACTGGCTCGCGCGGGCGACCGCGCCGCTCTGACGCGGCGACACGAAACCGTCACACGCCGGCGTCAGGCCGGCAGGGCGCGGGCGACACCGCGCGAGGCTCGAGGGAGGGCAGCATGGCCGACCATATCACCATTTCCAAGGCACCGGGCACCTGGGTGGTGCGCGCGGGCGGCGCCGTCATCGGCGAGACCACGCGGGCGCTCGAGCTGCGCGAGGGCGACTACCCGCCGGTCGTCTACTTTCCGCGCGAGGACATCGCGATGGCCTTCCTCGAGCCCGGCACGCGGGTCAGCCACTGCCCCCACAAGGGCGACGCGACGCATTACTCCATCGTCACCAAGAGTCGGTCGCTGTCCGACGCCGCCTGGTCCTACGAGACACCGAAAGAGGACGTCGCCCGCATCGCCGGGCACCTTGCCTTCTACACCGGCACCGACGAGGTGACCGTCGAGCAGCTCTGACGGGCCGCGCCCCGCGGCACGAGGCTGCCGGAGAGCGGCGCGCGCCGCGGCGGCCCGCGACGGCAGCTCGCGACGAGGGCCAGCCACTGGGGCCAGCAACGGGGGCCAGCAACGGTGGCCAGCAACAGGGGCCAGCGACGGGGGCCAGCGACGGGGACACGCTCCACCGAGCGCGGCCGTCGGGACCGGCTTGACGGGTCCGACGGTCCATGCCCTCCCCCGACCCGATCGCGCCGGCTGAGCAGGCGCGCCCCGAGCGGCCCTGCCCCGAGCGGCCCCGCACCGCAGCGTCCACCCCGCCGTCGTCGCAACGCCTGCCCGAGCGGCGCCGTCAGGCGCCCCTCGTCACCCCCTCGCACGCCGCCGTCACCTGCGCCAAGGGCCTGGCGCCCGGTGAGCCCGAGCGCCCTCCCGTCCCATCCGCGCGCCCGCGCCGGGGTGGCGCGCCCGCAGCCGCACCAGCGGCTGCCGGGCCCAACGCAGCGAGGCGCGCAGGCGCCGAGCGGAGGCGGGAGCACCCCCGGCGCCGTTCCTTTCCGTCAGGAGTGCTCCTCCGCCGCGGTCTCGGCGAGCGCGCGGTTGTAGGCGCGCAGGGCGTCGACATGGAAGAGCGCGCCCAGCAGGTCGGGCTCCGCCTCGCCCTTGCGCTGGCGCACGACGGGCAGGAAGGCGTTGCCCTCCCGGTCGAACATCGGCAGCGCGTCCTCCAGCGTCGCCTCCTGAGGCAGCCACACGCCCTGGGCCATGAGCTCGAGGCAGGCCGCCTCGGAGGCGGCGCGCGGCCCGTCCTTGGGCCGCATGAGGCTCTGCGCGGTATGCAGCGACATCAGGTAGGCCTGCGGCCCGGCGGCAAAGCGGATGCCGCGCCGCTCGAGCTGGGTGATGAAGAACGACATGTCGACCGCCCGGCTCGCGATCGCCGTCGAGGTCGAGACGGCGACCATCACCGCGAGGCCCGTCTGCCAGTCGCCGGTCAGCTCGAAGACGATCAGCGTGGTCGAGATCGGGGCGCCGAGCACGCCTGCCGCCACCGCTCCCATCCCGGCCAGCGCATAGAGCGTCGCGCTGCCCGACATCTCGGGCGCGAGCCCCACCGCGACATGGCCGAAGGCGAGCCCGGTCAGCGCCCCCACCATCAGCGAGGGCGAGAAGACGCCGCCGCCCATGCGCCCGCCCATGGTGATGGCCACCGCCGCGATCTTGACCGCGCAGAAGATCACCGCCGCGGCGAAGGTCAGATCGCCCGTCAGCGCGCGCGTCGTCGTCTCGTAGCCCACGCCGATGATGTGCGGGAACTGGATCGCCATCACGCCCAGCGCCACGCCCGAGAGGCCCGGGCGCAGCCAACGTGGCACGCGCGCGCGGGCACAGACCGAGGAGGCGATGTCGTCGGTCCAGAAGATCGCCTGCATCAGCGCCACCGCCACCAGACCGCAGACGAGTCCGAGGATCAGGAAGGCGGGCAACTCGACGTAGAAGTCGAGGCCGGTATCGGGCGTCAGCGTGAATTCGGTGACGTTGCCGAAAACCGACCGCCCGATCACCGTGCCCGCGACCGAGGCGATGACGATGGGGGCGAAGGCGTGCACGGCGTAGTGCCGCAGGATGACCTCGAGCGCGAAGATCGTGCCGGCGATCGGCGCGTTGAACGAGGCCGAAACCGCCGCCGCGACGGCGCAGCCGAGCAGGTCGCGGCCGGTGATCCCATCGGCGCGGATGCGGTCGGAGACCCAGCTCGCGATCAGCCCGGCGATATGCACCACCGGCCCCTCGCGGCCCGTCGAGCCGCCGGTCGAGAGCGTGATGAGCGAGGCGGCGGCCGAGGCAAGCCCCTCGCGCCGTTCCACCCGCCCCTCGTGGAGGGCTGCGCCCTCGATCACGTCGGCGACCGAACGCACCCGCCCGTCGCCGGTGAAGCGATCGAGGACCAGGCCCACCACGAGGCCGCCCGCCGCGGGCACGACGACCAGCCACCACCACGGCAGCGTCTCGGCGAAGGAATGGATGCGGCGAATGTCCTCGGCGCCGTAGACGAAGCCCTGCAGCCAGATGATCGACAGCCGGAACAGGACGGCCGCCGCGCCGGCCGCGACGCCGACGGCGAGCGCGATGAACCAGAAGCGCACCTGCGCCGGCCCCTCGGCGCGCACCGCGCGGAGCGCGCCGCGCAGGCTTTGCCATGCGTCGCCCGTCGTCCGCCCGAGGGGAAGCCTGTCGGGTCTGCGCTGTCTCTCTCGTCCGGTCACGCCCGTATCGTCGTTGGCCCGGCGCGTCGCGTGGTCCTGCCGGCACATGCGACCCGCCGGGGGCCGCGCGGGAACGGCCGTCGGCGCCGGGGCGCCGAGCCGCCGCCCTTTCTTCCGCTGCGGCCGTGGCTTAGGTATCGTGGCGCGACCATTGCACGGGGAGGCGGCCATGACCATGCACCAGGCGATCGCGGAGCTCGGCCATGTGCTCGGTCCCCGCCTCGTGACCGCCCGCGCCGATCTCGAGGCGCACGGCACCTCGGAGAGCCACTTTCCCCTCACCCCGCCCGACGCCGTCGTCTACCCAGAGACCGCCGAAGAGGTGGCCGAGATCGTCAGGCACTGCGCCCGGCTCGGGATGCCGGTGGTGGGCTGGGGGGTGGGCACCTCGCTCGAGGGCCACGCGCTCGCCGCGAAGGGAGGCGTGGCGGTGGATTTCTCCCGCATGAACCGGGTGCTGCGGGTCAGCGCCGAGGACATGGACTGCACGGTGCAGCCCGGCCTCACGCGCACGGGTCTGAACGAGGCGCTCAAGGCCACGGGTCTGATGTTCCCCGTCGATCCGGGCGCGGATGCCACGCTGGGCGGGATGGCGGCCTGCCGGGCGAGCGGAACGACGGCGGTGCGCTACGGCACGATGCGCGAGCAGGTGCTGGGGCTCGAGGTGGTCCTGGCCTCCGGCGAGGTGATCCGCACCGGCAGCCGCGCGCGCAAGTCGGCCTCGGGCTATGATCTGACCGGCCTTTTCGTGGGCTCCGAGGGCACCCTCGGGCTGATCACCGAGCTCACGCTGCGCCTTCACGGGCAGCCCGAGGCGGTCTCGACGGCGACCTGCGCCTTCCCGTCGGACGCCGCGGCCATCGACACGGTGATCGCCTGCATCCAGTATGGGCTCTCGCCCGCCCGCATCGAGTACATGGACGCCGAATCGGTCGCCGCGGTGAACGCCCGCGACGGCCTCGGACTGCCCGAGGCGCCGCACCTGTTGGTGGAGTTCCACGGCACCGAGGCGGGCGTCGCCGAGGAGACGGCACGCTTCGGCGAGCTTGCGGCAGAGGGCGGCGCCGAGGGCTTCCGCTGGTCGTCGCTGCCCGAGGAGCGCTCGGCGCTGTGGAAGATGCGGCACGGGGCCTACTGGGCGATCGTGGCCTCGCGGCCCGGCGCGCGCGCCATCGTCACCGACCTCTGCGTGCCGATCTCGCGGATGGCGGAGGCCATCGCCGAGACGCGCGAGGACATCGCGGCAAGCGGCATCCCCGGCCCGCTGGTGGGCCACGTGGGCGACGGCAACGTCCACGCCGCCCTTCTGGTCGACCCCGACCGGCCCGAGGAATGGGAGGTGGCGACGCGGCTGGCCGAGCGCATGGCCGACCGCGCCCTGCGCCTCGGCGGCACCGTGACCGGCGAGCACGGCGTGGGCATGGGCAAGCTCAAGCACATGGCGGCCGAACATGGCGCCGCCTGGGGCGTGATGGGCGCGATCAAGCGCGCGCTCGACCCGGCCGGCCTTCTCAACCCCGGCAAGGTGGTGCCGCAGGACCGCTGAGCGCGGGGGCTCGGCCCGGGCGCGCGCGGCGGCTGCGCGAGCCAGAAGCGGCTCGGGCTCGTGAGACCGGCGGACGACACAGGGCCATCCCTCGGGAGGACGCCGGGACGACCTGCGCAGCGGGCGGGACCGGCTCGATGCCTCCCGGCGGCGGGGCGCCTCGTCAGCGCCAGTGCACGGGAGGGATCGACGGGGCGCCCCCCCCCGCCCTCCGGTGCGCCTTGGCGGGCGCTCCCGCGGTTGGGCCCGGCCGCGGGCGCGAGGCGAGCGGCGCTTGCGCGGGCGGCGCGGCCGGCGCGTCTGCCGAACGGTCGCTCGCCGGGCCGGTTCAGCGGGGTCAGCCGGCAGCGGGCGCCGGGGGGCGTCCGAGGCGGCGGCAGGCGCGGCGGCAGGCGCGTCTGCCGAACGGTCGCTTTCACGGCCGCGTCAGGCGCGTCAGAGGGCGGCAGGCACGACCGGCGCGGTCCGCGCGGGCGGACGCGGCTCAGGCCGGGGCGGGTTCGGACGCGTTGGCGTCGCGCAGAAGGCGCGCATGGCGGCGCACGGCGGCGAGCGTCTGGCCGAAGGTCACGCAGCCCTGCGCCTCGAGCAGCGGAAGAAGACGCTCGAGCGCCGCGGCCGTCGCGATCGTGTCGCCCATGGCGGTGTGCCGCGCCTCGGGCGGGATCTCGATGCCCAGCCGCTCGGTCAGCGCATCCAGCGTGTGCGTCTCGGACTGGCCGAAGGCCACGGCCGACAGCAGCACCGTGTCGAGCACCGGGTGATCGAAGCGCACGCCCGACGCCGCCTCGTGCCGGCGCAGGAATTCGAGGTCGAAGGGCGCGTTGTGCGCCACCAGCACCGCCCCCTCTGCGAAGGCGTGGAACCGGCGTGCGACCGTCTCGATCGGGGGCGCTCCTGCCACCATCGCCCCTGTGATGCCATGCACCTCGCTCGCTGCCGCGGGGATCGACCGGCGCGGATCGACGAGCGATTCGAAGCTCTCGCCCTCCACCCGCCGCCCCCCGATCATGCGCAGGGCGGCGATCTGCACGATCTCGTCCCCCGACGAGGGCAGAAGGCCCGTCGTCTCGGTGTCGAAGACCACGCAGGTGAGGTCGCTCAGCCGCGTCTCGGCCAGTTCGCCCGAGGGGGCACGGTCCATCAGGTCGAAGTCGTAGACGGCACGGCGGGCCTCGGCCGGGCGGCGGGGCGACGCCGCCGCGGGGGCGGGAAGCGGCACGCAGAGGCGGGCGCCCCCGTCAGGACGCCGCTCTGGCCAGGCCTCGGTGCCGTGGGCCGCGAGCACCGAGCGGCCCGTCACGTCGGCCAGCCCGACCTCCAGCGGCTCGGCCAGCCAGCGCTCCAGATCGCCGAGGGGCAGCACCGCCCCCTCCCATGTGAGCGTCAGCAGCACGCCGCCCGCCTCGTCCGGGGCGAGCGCGAGCGCAAGGGCGCGGGCATCGGGACGGGCGGCGAGGCGCTCGGCGAGATGGGCGGCGAGCGAGACGAGCTGGTAGGCGTCGCAGCGGAGCGCGAGGTCGGGATCGGGCTCGGTGACGGTCAGCGCCACCCCTGCCGTTTCGGCCTGCGCGGCGATGCCGTCGGCCAGGTCGGCGGCGCGCGTCTCGGCCATCGGCCACCAGGCGCCGCGGGCGGCGTCGTAGCGATCGCCGAGCTCGGTGATCGCCGCAGCCAGCCGTTCGGCCTCGGAGAGCAGGGCAGCACGGCCCTCGGGCGCGGCCGCCGCGCCTGCGGCGAGCACCGTCTGGAGGTTGGCCGCGGGGCGGCGGATGCGCTCGAACACCTCCTCGAGCAGCGCCTCGCGCCCGGCATGGAGGGCGAGATCGGCGGTCACCGGGCGCAGCGTCAGCACGTAGCCCGGCGCTCCGGCGCGGCGCTGGGGCAGCTCGAGCAGGCGCATCCGGCCCGCGAGCACCTCGCCCGACTGGGCGCATGTGGCGATGAGGTCGGTCGCGGTGCCGGGCGCGGCGCGGGCAAGGCGGGCGCGGGCGGCCTCCAGGGGGCCGGGGCGCAGATGATCGGTGAGCGCCCGGTCGAGGCCCGGCGCGCGCTCCTGCGTCAGAAGCGCGGCGGCGGGACCGTTGTAGAAGACGATCTGGTGGTCGGCCGAGCAGAGCAGGACCCCCGCCGGCACGTCGGCCAGGAGCGCCTGCAGGCGGGCGTTCTCGACGGCGAGGCGGGTGGTCTCGCGCTCTACCGCCTCGGCCAGAGCGTTGCGCGTCTCGGCGAGCGTGCCGGCGACGGCCTGTGCCGCCGGGGCGAGATCGCCGAGATAGCGCGCGTCGTCCGGGTCGAGCGCACGGTCGAGTCCGGCATGGGTGCGGGCGCGCAGGGCGGCGGCGAGACGCTGGGAGGCGCGCGCCACGTGCTCGTCGAAGAGCATCCACATCCAGGCCGTCAGACCGAGGATGCCGAATCCGGCGACGAGGCCCGCGGTGACAATGGCGCCTGCGGGCCCGGACTCGTCGAGCCGCGAGAGACCGAGCCACAGCCCCCCGCCGAGCGCGGTCAGGATACCCGCGGCGAGGGCTGCGAAGAGCAGGAAGACCCGCAGCCGCAGGCCAAGCCGGGCGACAGGGTCAATCATCCCTGCGGCCTCCGGGCGCGGTGGCCTCCGCGCTCGGCGGGTCCTCCGGGTCGGGCGCGGAGGCAGCGCCGTGCGCAGAGCCTGCATCGGGGGCCGGCTCGGCGGGCCGGGCGCTCGCGGGCGTTTCGTCTCCGCGGGGCCGGCCTGCGGGGGTCGTGGCGTCCGGCGTCCGGCCCGCCGAAGCTGCGGACGCGACCGGCACCGAGCCGGCAGGGCGGGTCTGTGGCGCGGAGGCGGGCGCAGTCAGCGCGCGGTCCGGTGCGCCGGGCCCGGCCGGCGCCTCCGGGCGGGGCGCCTCGTCGGCCCCGGCGAGCAGCCGGCGGGCCTGCCCCATCAGGTCGCTCAGATCGAACGGCTTGGCCACGAAGGCGTCGGCGCCGAGCGCCAGCCCCTTGCGCCGTTCGATGGCCGCCCCGCGGGCGGTCATCATCAGGATGCGGGTGTCGGCGAGACCGGCGTCGAGGCGGATGCGCTGACAGATCTCGTAGCCCGAGACATGCGGCAACATCACGTCGAGGATCACCAGGTCGGGCCGTTCGGCCCGGATCGCCTCCCATGCCGCGGCACCGTCGGAGACCCGCGACAGGCGCCAGCCCTCGCGGCCGAGCGCCGTGGTGAGCGCCAGGGCGATGTTGTCCTCGTCCTCGACGATCAGCACGCGGGGAGCGTCGGTGACGTCGGTGACATCCATGTCTGTCTCCTCCCTCCTTCTGCGGCGGCGCGCGGGCCGCCCTGCCGCGCCCTCAGGCGCAGGCATGCTCCAGCGTCGTGTCGCCGGGCAGCGGGCTTGCCCAAGCGGCGCGCATGGCCGCGCCACGGTCGTCGAGTTCGGCCGAGGGGAGCGGCGCCATCACCCCCGCGCGGCAGTCGATCACCACCTCGACGCCCTGACGCCGCGTCCACCGGCCGTAGAAATACATGTCGGCCACGCGCTGGTGCGGCACCTGCGCGTTCGTGCGGATCGAGGCGGTGTCGAGCGCCGCGAAGCGGTCGACGAAGGGCGCGATCAACGTCCAGGGCTTCCAGACCACCGCTGCGTGGTTGGTGAACGTCACCTCGACCCCTTCGGGCAGGTCGCTCGCCATGCGGTCGAACCACGAGTATTCCGACCAGACCGCGTAGCCCAGAAGCGCCGCGCCCGCAGCGGCGGGCATCGCCCATCGCGGCAGGCGCCCGCCGGTGACGAGGTTGAGCCCCAGGACGATGCCGGCCGCTGCAAAGGCCGCGGCGATGGCGGCGATCAGTTCGAGGAACATGGGCTGGCTCCTGCCGACGCTCCCGAGACGACCGACCGCCCCCCGGAGCGACCGGGCTGCGGGGCGCGGCCCGGCTGCGGGGCGCGTCGGGGCGGCGAGGCACGTCGGGGCGGCGAGGCGCGACGAAGCCGCCGGGAGCAAATCCCTTCCAAAGGGATTTGCAAATTCCTTTCAAGGAATTTGCGCCCGGCGCCGGTGAACGCGGGCGGGATCGGGCGGGGCGACGGGGTCATCCGAGCATCCCCTTCCCCTGTCCCGCCGAGGACTGCATGGTGCGGATCACCACGAAGGCATCGCGCAGGTGGCTGCGCTGCAGGTCCGACAGGTCGGACGGCGCCATGAAGTTGTCGGGCCGGCGACCGGCGCGCACCTCCTCGGCCTGCCGCTCGAGCCGGGTCTCGGCAATCAGGTCGTAGGCGTCGATCAGGTCACGGCCCCCGGTGCCCGAGATCAGCCCCGCCTGCAGCGCCGCCTCGAGGCGGGCGCGCGTGTTCACCTCGGTGATCTGCCCGCGCAGCGCGTAGAGGCGGGCGAGGTCGACCACGGGCACGACGCCGTTCATCTTCAGGTCGACCTCGTTCTTGTGCTCGCCCGAGCGGACCGTCGCGAAGCCGCGGAACAGGCCGAGCGGGGGGGCGTGCTTGAGCGAGTTCGCCGTCATGTGCGAGACGAAGATCGAGTTCTTCGCAGCTGCCGCCAGCGTCGCTTCCTGAAGGTCGTCGAAAAGATGTCGGGCGCCGCCGATGGGGCGCAGGTCGAACATGACCGAGGCGAGCATCTGCGCCTCCTGGTCCGGCTCGGCGATCCAGCGCTCGAAATAGCCGCGCCAGACCCGCAGCGGCTGCCGCCAGCGGGGATTGGTCGCCATCATCTCGCCCGGGCAGAGCACGTAGCCGCAGGTCGCGAGCCCCTCGCAGACGAAGCTGGCGAAACGCTCGAAATAGCCCGCCGCCGCCTCGGGCGCGTCGTCGGCGAGGATCAGGCAGTTGTCCTGGTCGGAGATGCCGCTCTGCTCCTGCCGGCCCTGGCTGCCGCAGGCGAGCCAGAGATAGGCGGCGGGCGGCGGGCCGAGGCGGCGCTCGGCGAGCGTCAACAGGCGCCGGGTGCAGGCGTCGGCGATGTCGGTGACCAGCCGCGTCGTCACCTCGTGGCGATTGCCCGCGCCGACGAGCTGGGCGAGCAGTTGCGGCAGCCGGGCGGTCACCTCGGCCATCTCTGCGGCGGTCCCCGCGCGGGCGATGTCGCGCACCATGGCCGAGGCCGAGACCGCCTGGAAGCGGGTGAGATCGGTCTGCGTGAGAATGCCGATCACGCGATCGCCGTCGGTCACCGGCACGTGCCCGATGCCGCGCTCGAGCATGAGGTTCAGCAGGTCCGAGCCGAGCGCGGTGGGCGGCAGGGTCAACGGCCGCTCGGTCATGATCTTCGCCACCGGCGCGTCGGGCGGCAGGCCGCAGGCGAGCGCCTTGCCGGTCATGTCGCGCACGGTGACGATGCCAACAAGGCGCTCTTCGGCGTCGGTCACGGCGAGGCAGGAGACGCGGGTGTCGCGCATCAGGGCGGCGGCAGCCTGGATCCCCGTGGTGGGCCGCACGGTGACCGGCGAGCGCGCCATCAGGTCGCCCACGCGCTGCGTGGCGAGATCGCCCTTGCGCTCTGGCTGGGCGGGGCGCGCCCGGTCGAAGAAACGCGCGAAGGCGGGCGAGACCTCGATCTGGCGGTGGAACTCGGTTGCGGGCAGAAGGAGCAGGCGCGCGGCCTCGGTCGTGCGGGCGGTGGTGACGGCGAGCCCGCCGCGCACCAGGCCCCGCTCGCCGAAGGAGTTGCGCGCGGCGAGCAGCGAGACCGGGGCGCCGGTCTCGTCCGAGACCTCCACGCGCCCCTCAGCGATCAGGTACAGGCCCGCGAGCGCCTCGCCCGCCCGGTAGAGCACGGTGCCCTCCTCGGCCTCGACCTGCTCAAACGTCTCGGCCACGCGGGCGAGCTCGTCGGGGGCGAGGCTGTCGTAGGGATGTACCGTGGCGAGGAACGCCTGGCGACGGGCCGCGTCGGCGAGGGAGCTGTCGGCGTCGGTCATGCGGCCTCCGGGCGGCAGGGGCGGGCGCCGGGCGCGCGACGGCACGACGGCTCCGCTCACTCTAGCACGGGCGCCAGGGGCGCCCCATGCGTCGCGGCGCGCCTCCCTCGGGGAGACGCGCCGCGCTCGGGCCGGCCCCGGACGGGGCCGGGGCCGGCCTTCGGCGTCAGTGATCCGCGGCGGCTGCGCCGGCGCCACGCGGCACGCGGACACTCTCCACCAGATCCTGGATCTCCTGGGGCGGCGCCGCGGTGACGCGGCTCACCCCGATCGCCGTGGCAAAGTTCAGGATCGCCCCGATCGCGCCGAACGAGGTCGACTGCACCGTGAGGAACAGCGGGTCGCTGTCGTCGAACGTGTTCGTGCCGGGGATGAAGAACCACCCCTTGTGCAGGAAGATGTAGACGACCGTCACGATCAGGCCCACGAGCATGCCCGCCACGGCGCCGACATTGTTGATGCGCTTCGAGAAGATGCCCATCATCAGCGCCGGGAAGATCGAGGCCGCCGCGATGCCGAAGGCGAGCGCCACGGTCTGCGCGGCGAAGCCCGGCGGGTTGAGCCCGAGCCATGTCGCGACCGCGATGGCCACGGCCATGGCGATCCGGGCCGACAGCAGTTCCGCCTTTTCCGACATGTTCGGCGTCAGCTGCCCCTTCAGCAGGTCATGCGAGATGGCAGACGAGATCGCCAGCAGCAGACCGGCCGCGGTGGAGAGCGCGGCGGCGAGGCCGCCCGCGGCCACGAGGCCGATCACCCAGCCCGGCAGGTTGGCGATCTCGGGGTTGGCGAGAACCAGGATGTCGCGGTTGAAGTTGGTGAGCTCGTTGCCCTGCCAGCCGGCCGCCTCGGCGCGCTCCTGCATCTGCGGGTTCGCGTCGTTGTAGTACTGGATCCGGCCGTCGCCGTTCTTGTCTTCCCAGCCGAGCAGGCCCGTCTTCTGCCAGGTCTCCATCCAGGCGTAGTCCGCGTCGGTCTGGATCTGCTCGACCGAGACGGCCTGACCGGACGTGCCCTCGGGCCACATCAGCTCGGTGATGTTGAGCCGCGCCATGGCGCCCACGGCCGGAGCGGTGAGATAGAGCAGCGAGATGAACACCAGCGTCCAGCCGGCCGACCAGCGCGCGTCGGAGACGCGGGGCACCGTGAAGAACCGCATGATCACGTGCGGCAGGCCCGCGGTGCCGATCATGAGGCTGAGCGTGAACAGCACCATGTTGAGCGTGTCGGCGTGGTGGGCGGTGTATTCGGCGAAGCCGAGATCGGTGACGATCTGGTTGAGCGTGGCCAGCAGCGGCTCGCCGCTCTCCTGGTGCTCGCCGAAGAGGCCGAGCGCCGGGACCGGGTTGCCGGTCAGTTGCAGCGAGATGAAGATCGCGGGGATCGTGAAGGCGGTGATCAGCACCACGTACTGCGCGACCTGGGTGTAGGTCACGCCCTTCATGCCGCCGAACACCGCGTAGGCGAAGACGACGCAGGCGCCGATCAGAAGGCCCGTGGTGTTGTCGACCTCGAGGAAGCGGCCGAAGGCGACGCCCACGCCGGTCATCTGCCCGATGACGTAGGTGACCGAGGCCACGACCAGGCAGATCACCGCCACCATGCGCGCCGTCGGGCTGTAGAACCGGTCGCCGATGAACTCGGAGACGGTGAACTTCCCGAACTTGCGCAGGTAGGGCGCGAGCAGGAGCGCCAGCAGCACGTAGCCGCCCGTCCAGCCCATCAGGTAGGTCGAGTTGTCGTAGCCCACGAAGGCGATGAGGCCCGCCATCGAGATGAACGAGGCGGCCGACATCCAGTCGGCGGCCGTGGCCATGCCGTTGGTGACGGGGTGGACGCCGCGGCCGGCGGCGTAGAACTCGGACGTGGAGCCCGCGCGGGCCCAGATCGCGATCCCGATATAGAGGGCGAAGGAGGCGCCCACGAAGATCAGGTTGACAACGAATTGATCCATCTGTGCGTGTCCCTTCGCTTACTGCTCGTCGACGCCGAATTGGCGGTCGAGCCGGTTCATCCGCCAGGCGTAGAAGAAGATCAGCGCAAGGAAGACGAGGATGGAGCCCTGCTGGGCAAACCAGAAGCCGAGGTCGGTGCCGCCGACCTGGATGCCCGAGAGAAGCGGCCTGAGCAGGATGCCGAAGCCGAAGGACACGAGGGCCCAGATGACGAGGCACCAGGCGACGATGCGAAGGTTCGCCGTCCAGTAGCCCGATTTGTCCGTTTTGTCCGACATGGGGGTTCCTCCCGAATGTGGTGGTGCGGCGGCCCGCGGGCCGCTCGCGGTGGGGCTTCGGGAGTCCCGAAGCGTTTCGGCGGGGTCTCCCCCGCCGGACCTCGTCAGGCCGCGCGCGCCTTCGCGACCAGGGCGCCGAGCGCCTCCGTCACGTCGTCGATGGCGCCCATCGCATCGACCCGGGCGAGCTGGCCGCGGGCGTCGTAGAAGGCCGCGAGGGGCGCGGTCTCGGCGTGGTAGGCGTCGAGGCGCGCGCGCACCGTCTCGGCGGTGTCGTCGGGCCGGCGCTTGAACGCGGTGGCGCCGCAGCCGTCGCAGACCCCCTCCTGCGCTGGCCGCTTGAAGGCGTCGTGGTAGCCCTCGCCGCAGCCCGCGCAGGTGAAGCGGCCAGACACGCGGGCCACCATCGCCTCGTCCTCGACCTCGAGCGAAATCGCGGCGTCGACCGTCTGCCCCGTCTCGGCGATGAGAGCGTCGAGCGCCTCGGCCTGCGCCGTGGTGCGGGGGAAGCCGTCGAGGATGACGCCCCGGGCGGTGTCGGGATCGGCCAGCCTGTCGCGCAGGATGGCGAGCACGATGTCGTCGGAGACGAGGCCGCCGGCCTCCATCACCGCCTGCGCCTGCCGGCCGGCCTCGGTGCCCGCGGCGACGGCGGCGCGCAACAGGTCGCCGGTCGAGAGCTGCACGAGGCCGAAGCGCTCCTCGAGCCGGCGGGCCTGGGTGCCCTTGCCCGCGCCCGGCGGCCCGAGCAGGATCAGCACGGGCGGGGTGTCGGTCGATCCGGTGCCGTCCATCGCCTCACTCCCTGTTCAGTCTGTTTTCGACGAGGTCGTCGACGACGGTGGGGTCTGCGAGGGTGGAGGTGTCGCCGAGGGAGGCGTGGTCGTTCTCGGCGATCTTGCGCAGGATGCGGCGCATGATCT
>NZ_QPLK01000030.1 GCF_003340565.1 Rhodovulum sp. 12E13
GGGCCCACGCGCACCGTCAACAGGCGTCGCGCCGCTCGGGAGGGTCTGCACAACCCTCGACCGGTCCTCACGACCGGCCCACGACCGCCAAATCCGCCGCTCAGACGCATTCGGTGAATACTGCGGGGTTAGAGAACCGCCGGGGACATTGCCCTCCACCCTCCGATCGGGCAGCCTGGCGGCCCCTTCCCGGCCTTGCGCATCCCCTGCCGGATTCGATAACACGTGCGCACGGAGAGGTGGCCGAGTGGTCGAAGGCGCACGCCTGGAACGCGTGTAGGCGGGAAACCGTCTCCAGGGTTCGAATCCCTGTCTCTCCGCCACCATCACCCTTTCGAACCCGTTGAGGTCGCCCGCCCAAGGCGGAATTTCTTCCGTTTTCAAAGGGGTTTGCCGGATGGATGCGAACCGCTGAGACACGGGTGCGCAGCCATTTTCGTCTCTGAAGGGCCTGTAGTCTCTGGTCGAGCGAACCGCGCCGATTCCGGTTCGGTCGGAATTTTCCTCGCCTTTCCAATGGCCTGACTCGCAGCGTCGCCAAAACTGCGAGCCCTGTTTCCAGCGCTATCGAGCGAGACAGAGACCGAACATGCAGGAGGCGCAGGCCAACGGGCTGGAACAGGCAAGCGCGTATCTGTGTCGCCTCCAAGGGCCGCGTGTTGCGCAGCTCACTGGCCGCGGGTTCAGTACTTTTGCTTGGCAGGGATGACGCCCCGTACTCCCCCTTTAGGATCTTCCACATCGCCAGCGCGACGCGGGATCAGGTGAACGTGCACGTGGAAAATGGTCTGGCCAGCTGTGCCGCCAGCGTTGATACCAACATTGAAGCCTTCGATTGTTGCGTCGAAACCGAGAAGCTCTGATCGCTGCTCAGCCAGAAGCGCATGCATTGCGTTCAGCTCTGGTTGGTAGAGGTCGAAGTAGTCGGCAACATGTCGCTTTGGAATGATGAGGGTGTGCATGGGCGTCACTGGAAACCCATCCCGTATCGCGTAAGAGAGCTCGTTCTCCGCGATCACGCGACTTTCATCCACATCGCAGAAGATGCATCCGTCTTGACGGTTCTCGTAAGAATCTAGAACACCCCGGAAGTCGGCATCATCCCGATCGCGCTTGTTGGTATTGCAGGTTACGCATAGAGCCTGAAAGTTGCTGATATCGTCACTACCGCCGCGCGCCCGAGGCAAGATATGGTCGATGTGCAACGCAGCTTGATCCTCGTGAGCACCGCAGAGTTCGCAACGATACTTCGCTCTCTTGAGAACCTCGTACCGGACTGACCCAGGAATATAGCCGTCTGAGACGGCGCGGTGCCCCCAGATACCTTCGCCTCGTTTCTCCAGATAGGAATTCAGACGATCGTCACATCTTTGTTTTAGAGTGGCGATCTCTTCTTCAGAAAGCTCTTCGGCCGAGAGCTTGTAGCCCGTAATCCTCCGGCCATTTTTGATTGGCTCGGCAATACTGTTTTGGGTGAGTACCTTGCCCACCATGTTCTTGGTTCTGATCTCGTAATATTCGACTTGGGAACGATCGTAGCTCAAGAGCGCTTTTGCGATATCCTCGATGCTTGCGGTGCCTCCCTGTTCCAGCAGCACCCGCAGCATAACGGGCTGGTAGATGTGGGACATACGCATCTGTTCGCGGATGTAGGATTCTAATTGGGCGTAAGACAACGATTCACTCATGCACACAAGCTGCACATGGGTTGGCACGGAATCCATAGGCGACTGTCGCCGAGCCGTCTGCTCAGGTGCGAAGTGGGCCCCTATTCGAACACCCGCGCCGGCTGCTCGTCCCACGGCAAGCACGCGATGAAGCACAGATCGTAGAGGCTGATCGCGCAGGGCTCCCGACGCACGACCAGCCGCTCGAGGACGTCCGGCGCCAGCCATGCGAGGCGCAGGAGGCGGCTGACATAGCGGTCGGAGAGGCCTTCCTCGGCGGCGAGATCGGCGATGGTGGTGACCTCGCCGCGCTCCATCCGTTGCCGCCACGCCCATGCCCGGCCGATGGCGCGCAGCACGCGGGGATCCTGTCCCGGCGGCGGGCCCGCCGTCTCGATCTCTTTCGGCGGCAGGATGCGCGGGCGCCCGCCGCGTTTGCGGACCGCGAGCGGGATGTGGACGCGGATGGTGTCGTTCGCGGGCATCAGGCGGCGCCCTCCCGCGCGGGCGTCATCAGGCTCGCAAGCGCGCCAAGCCCGTCATGGCGAAGATCGATGTCCAACCCGTCTTCGCCCACCGTCACGCGCGCCACGAGCAGTTGGACGACGCGGGCCTGCTCGGCCGGGATCAGCGCCTTCCAGAGATCGTCGAACTGCGTGAGCGCCGTGGTCACGGTGCCCTCGTCGAGGTCGGGGCGCTCCTTCTTCAGGGGTCGGGCGGTGCGCGCGATGATCTCCGGCGTGCGCAGCAGCCGCCGGATTTCGCCGACGACCGCTTCCTCGACCATGGCCGCCGGGAGCCGCTGGGGCCCGCGCAGCTCGGCTGTCGGCCGTTTCTGGATCACGTCCATCGAGACGTAGTAGCAGTACCGCCTGTTGCCCTTCTCCGTGTGATGCGGGGTCATTGCGGCACCGGTCTCGGTGAAGATCAGCCCGCGCAGCAGCGCCGGCTCAGTGCTCCGTGTACGCCCGGCCCGCTGGTTCCGATTGCCGGCAAGCACGGCATGGGCGGCGTCCCACGACTCCGCATCGACGATGGGTTCGTGCATGCCGGGATAGGTCTCGCCCTTGTGGGTGATCTCGCCGCGGTAGATGCGGTTGTGCAGCAGCTTGTAGAGCGCCCCGCGGTCGATAGGCCGACCCCGCTTGGAGCGGATGCCACGCACGTTCAGTTCCCGGATCACGGCGGCGGTGGAATCGGACCGCGCGAAGAGCTCGAACATGCTGCGGACCTGCGCGGCCTCGGCCTCGTTCACGATCAGCTTGCGGTCGACCACGTCGTAGCCGAGCGGCACGTAGCCGCCCATCCACATGCCCTTCTTCTTCGAGGCAGCGACCTTGTCGCGGATCCGCTCGCCGATCACCTCGCGCTCGAACTGGGCGAAGCTGAGCAGGATATTCAGCGTCAGGCGGCCCATGGACGTGGTGGTGTTGAAGGACTGCGTGACGGAGACGAAGGTGACGCCGTGGCGGTCGAAGATCTCGACGAGTTTCGAGAAGTCCATCAGCGCGCGACTGAGGCGGTCGATCTTGTAGACGACGACCACGTCGATCAGCCCGTCCTCGATATCGGCGATCAGCTGCTTCAGCGCGGGGCGGTCCAGCGTGCCGCCGGAAAAACCGCCGTCGTCGTAGCGCTCGCGCAGGCACGCCCACCCCTCGGCGCGCTGGCTGGCGATGTAGGCCTCGCAGGCCTCCCGCTGCGCGTCGAGGCTGTTGAACTCCATGTCGAGCCCTTCCTCGCTCGACTTGCGGGTGTAGATGGCGCAGCGCAGGCGGCGCGTCGGCTCGGGCTTGCGTTTTCTGGTCATCGCGCGCCCCCGGTCTGGTCGAGCCCGAAGAAGCGCCAGCCATTCCAATGCGCACCCGTGATCGCCCGAACGGCGGCCGAGAGCGACTTGAAGCGCCGGCCCTGCCATTCGAAGCCGTCCGCCAGCACGGTGACCATGTGCTCCTCGCCGCCCCACTCGCGGACCAGCTTCGTCCCAGGTGCCGGCTTGCGCGGGTCCGCAAGCATGCCGCCCAGCTTGCCGTTCATGACCTCGTCGGCGAGCGCATCGAGCGTGCGCCGCGTCTCCCGGCGCAGCCCACCATGGGCAAGTTCCTGGATGCGATAACCGAGCCGAAGCTCGAGGTTGCCGCGGCTGGCGTTCGGCGCGCGCTCCCCAAAGATGGCCTGCCACTTTTCCTGCAGCTCGGGCACCGTCATCGCCTTCAGCGCGGTCAGTTCGGCTAGGACGTTGATCCCCTCCGTCTGGCGTGCGGGCGCGGCCTTCGTGCCTGATTTCCTTGTGTTTTTCCTCATGCGTCATCTCCAACTCGGTTGCGAACCTGTCTCCGACGACGGCGTCTGAGGGCGAGAATGTCCAGCGAACTGTCTCCATCGAACGAAGAATTCTTGTTCGTTTCCAGTGGGTTGGTGCGCGCGATGGCGCTGGCGAGGATGGTCGCCAGTTCCGCCAACCGCTCATCGGTGGTGAGCGTCTCGGCGGGCGGCGCGAAGGTGCTGTCGTCTTGCATGGGGAGCGAACCTCCTGAGGCGGTTTGCTCCGTGTTGGCCGGGCGCGATAACAGATATCAAGCTTAAACAGAGAGTTGTCGAAAGAACGCGAAACAAAAGGAAGCGGATCGGACACGATGCGTAGACGATACTAGCATCAAGATCACTACTCGAATCGTTGGTCTCGCTCGCGCTCTTCCTCCTGTTCGGCTTGGCGGATACGAGCAATTCTCGCGCGAATCCCCGGAGCCAAACGGACGATGCTATGACGAACCTCTGGTGCGGGATGGTCGATTAGCGTCTCGATACTCTTCAAGCGGCTTTCCATGATATCCGCTCTGCTACCGGACCAGCTCATCGGTGCGAGGTATTCGAGATAGGCCTCCACGACTTCCTCGGGGCGCGGCGCGGCGTTAAGAAAACCCAAAGCCTGGGCCGAGATCTCCCTTACTTCATCGTTATCTTGAGAGCCTCGTGCGAATGGCGAGATGTTTGGCGCAACCTTGGCCCAGCGAGTGGGATCTTCGTGGCACCATTCGATGAGTGGATCCACTGGTACATGGATCAGACAGTCACGATCTAAACCGCTACGAAGGCGGATTGAAGGTCCGTCCTCTCCATCCGGGAACAGTCTAGAAAGAAAGATTTGAGGCGACTTGCGAGCCAATACAGCAAGCGTACGTTCCACGTCATAAGTGCTGCCGTAGCGCCGCGCTGCCCGCGCTATAATCGCATCCATGCAACGGGCTGCTAGGGCAGAACTTTCACCCCGCATGCAATACGACAGCGTCTCAGCCATGTCATGATCAATATTCGAGTTGATCGTTTCATTCGTTAGGATGGTGATCACCGCATCCACCCCCGTGGCATTGAGTTCGTCCGGCCAGGCGTCGCGCGAACCCTTTTCAACAAACCCGAGCATTTGCAAAGAATCGACCACAAGAAGTGCCCCACCCTCTCTTCCCAGCAGTGACCGAAGAAGCTGAACGCGCTGCTCGTCATTCAGTTCGCGCTCTTCACGCCAAGCTATATCGTGTAGTAGCCACGCGGCGGTTTCTGCTTCGCCAGCGATCTCAACAACGTTTTCAAATTCATCCCCAGGAAGAACGCCTTTACGGAGAAAGACTGAATAGATGCGTCGGAGGGCAGGCGTTTCGCGACACTCTGCCCTAATAGATTCTGCAATTGCCGGGCTGTTCTCATCCAGCTGGTGAAGTAGTCCCGAGAGAAAGCCAACCTGTTGCGGTTTGTCGGGATTGCTCAAATACAAATCGCGTAGGATTTCCCACGTCCGTCTCGGTTCGCGATTTCCCTGAACCAACCCGATGCCGAGAGAGTAGAGGGGCCGGCCTTTGTGCTCGAACAGGTCTCTCCCGATCGCTTGGAGCACATCTGGGGAAGCTGCCAATTCTTGTCCAAGGAGCTCCAATCGTTCGGCGCGCCTAGCCTCAGCGGCCCTATGATCGTCGTCTTCGGAATCGAGGTCCCAACCACGTACGGTTTCCGCGCGCACTCGGGCGGAAAGGTCCGTGGGTGCCATATCGTCGATGAGCTCTTGCAGCAGCGCCGAGTCTTCCGCAGAAAGCTCCGAGCCACGCTCATTTAACAGGTATCGCATTCGCCGGAGCGCATGCCACCCCTCCACCCAAGGTGTCTCTTCGTGCAACTGACGCGCAATGGCACCGACTTTCGAGCGAAGAGTTGGAACGCACCGCCAAATTCCGTCAATCTCGTCGGACAGTGCTTTTCTAACACTGTCTCTTACTTCTACCGGTCCAGCCAGAGCAGTTTCCGCTGCCAAGTCCAACCACCGGGAGAACCAGTCTTCAACCTGAGCCCCACGCGGTTCCCATCCAAAAGAGTCCGGGCGCGCGTCATCGAATGAGAGGATCGAAGAAGACCAGTGGCCTGTTCGCAAGGCCGACTTGAGCATGCTGACCCCCCGCGAATTCTGGTTCGCATCGTTCGCGAGAAGATACTGGCTTGCCACCTGTACGCGGGCTTCCGTCTTTGCCAGAGTTCCCGAGAGGTACAGGCCAAAAAGACTGCTCAGCACATCATCTGCATTGGAGGCTCGTTGTTCGTCAAAAGCAATGGCCAGCGAAACGAAGCTTTCGCAAGCCTGAGGGAACATGACCTCAGAATGTGCAATCCGCGCGATCATGCGGGTCAAACTGTCTAGGTGAAGGAATTCTTCTGGCGCCGCCGCAATAGCGGTGACCATTGCATTGACAACCTGGAGCGCATCTTCAGGAACCAAATGGCACACTGCCTCGAGCACCTGGAGATCCGGCGAGGGACCATGCAACGGTCCGCCAGGCTCCATCCATCGGGTCACAATGCGTCGAGCCTCTTCGCAATCGTGAAGATAAGAGAGCCGTCGAGCGAGTGACCGTCTAAGGCGCGGTTTATCGGCAAAGCCGTCGGCGATATTCCGGAACGGGATTGATCTCAGCGCCTGTCGGGCGAGACGGTTGGCAAGCGCGTGGGGCAATACTGCCCGCCATCTGCTTCTTGCTTGCGCAAGTCCCCTGGCGAGCAGGGTGCTTGCATGCCGATGCATTGCCCTACGCGACAACTCAGCAAGCGAACCTAAGAAGAGAAGTTCATCCGGCTGCTCATCTCCGTCCACTTCAAAGGAGTAGACCAACGATAGAACCTCAGCGGCTCGAGCCAGCTCCTCGTTTCGCTCCTCGCGTTGCCAGAACAAGCGATCAAAAAGCGCCGCGTCATTGAATGCGGTGAGGCTACCAGTTTGGGGGATCGCCTGAGCCAGTGCGAAGCCGAGCCTGGCGTTACCTTGAGCAAGTTCGGCAAGCCGTCGAGCATCTCCCGTGGACAGATCGTTGCGCCGACGGCGAAGTAGGGCTTCGACAATGTCGGAGCCTTCGGCTTCGACGCGAACGACGTCTGTCTCTTCCGGACGATCACTTCGGACATCATACTCGACCGAGATCAGTCGGACGGCTCCAGGGCGCTCTGCCAATTTCCGCGCTAGTGCTTGGTGAGTGTCGGGCGGGCAGTTGTCCACCACAAGAACTGCTGGAGCGCCGCGTTCAATCAGTGCCTCCAGCATTCCAGTTGGTGTAGGATCGGGAGAATGGCCCAAGTCTGTGTAGACCGCATGAGAAACTGGCAAGGCCGAAACGGACCCTATCGGCTCGAAGAGTGCTTGGGCTATCCGACTCTTGCCAATTCCGGAAAGGCCGGCGATGCGCACGGCACTGGTGCCATCACGAACCAGTTTTCTTATCTCGTCGAGCGCTTCAGGCAGATTTCGGATTGGAGCGTGACGCTCAATATGAAAAACAAGCCCTTCCTCGCAGATCAAATCGTCAACTTCTCCTTCTGGAGTCGATGACCAGCGTCCAAACGGCTGCCAGCCCGCGAGGATAGGAAGGTCTAGGCGCCTGCGTAGCCAAGCAGCCACCGAGGGATGTGTACTGACCCATCGACTGATGGCATTACGGTCCAAGAGTGCCAGCTCCAGTCTTGTCCCATTCGGGTCGTCGGCGACAGCTTCACGCATGGCATCGACGCGGCGTTTGAGCATGGCCTCTGAGCAGTTCGCCCCGGCGCTCGCGATGAGATAGGAGCCACCTCGAGCCGCAATTGCCGAGATCGCGGGGCGTAGATTCCCTGCGGGACGCATCTCGGTGGCGATGGCGCCGGGAGTGAGGTCGGCAGCTTTCACCTGAATTCCAACGTCTCGGCGCGCGAGGGGGCCAGCCGAAATGAACGGACCGGTAGGCTCGACCACTACGTCGAGACCGCCATCGGCAGCCGTCTGGCTTCCTCCCCAACGAACCTCATTCCGATGACCGCCTTGTCGTTCGCGCTCAGCCTCGCATAACCGAGCGATCAGTTCGCGAAGATCAGCATCCGATAGATCGACCAAGCGGTTACTCGGAATGTCAAAGATTGGCATGAAAACACTTCCTTTTGCGACGATCTACGAACTGCCGAGGTTGTATAAAGCATTGGGCAGGCTTAGCCGAAAGCGCGAACTCTTTGAAATATGTTGGTCGCCCCTGTTGAAACTGCAGCACCAGCGCGCTGTAGCCCGATGGGCAGACGAACTGGACCATTTGTGCCTCAGTGCCGCGTCGCCCCTTGTACCATCCCATCCGTCTCCAGCCGCAGCGCCGCCCGCCACAACGCCGTCTTCATGAACATCGCCTCCTCGAACCGGTAGCTGGCGTGTCCGCGCTTCTGCTGCAGAAGCCCCGCCCAGCAAAGCGGGCGCAGCACCTCGATGTAGAGCTGGCCCATCATCTCGTCGTAGCGCGGCAACGGCCCCTTCTCGGGTTCTCCGAAGAGCACGCGGCGGAGGTGGCCGCCGGTGGCGCCGTCCTCGGTCTCGACATTGAGCACGTTCAGGAACACGTCCCAGTTGCCCAGGATCGGCGCGTCGTCGAACCGCGACATGCTGGCGTGGTTGATCCGGAACAGAAAAAACGGGACGACCGTGCCGAAAATCTCGCCGGGATGGCCCGTCAGCGTCTGGCCAGCCTTGGTCAGGCGGAACTCACCCTTGTAGTGCCGGCCGAGCTTCATTGCGATCATCAGGTCGTGCAGCACCATGAGCGGGGCGAAGTCTGGCTCGTTCAGGACCTTGTTGACGGCGAAGAGGTCCGCCTCGGTGTGACCCGGCCAGTCGAACTCGGCCGCAGCCCAGTGCACGAAGATTCGCTTGAAAGCCTTGGACGGCGTCAGTGGGATGCCACCATGCTCTTCGATCCAGGCGAAGGTCTTCTCCACCCCGCGCACCATTGGCGAGAACGCCAGCGCCGGATCGGCATCGTCTACCTCGCGGAATGCGATCACCTCAGATCTCCCGCGCGAACCAACGGATGCGGCCGACGATGTGGATCTCGTCGGCCGTTCGCTCGTAAGGGCTGTAGAAGCCGTTGTCCGAGATGACGCGAACGGCGGGCGGGTCGCTGTTCGGGATGTGCTCGAGCCGCTTGGCCACCAGCCCCATGCCGTCGTCCAGCACGAAGATGCCGGGCGGGTTCGGTGCGCGGCGCGCCATGTCGACGAGCACCGTGTCGCCGTCGAGCAGCGTCGGCGCCATGCTGTCGCCCTCGACATGCATGATCCGCAGTTGAGAGGGGCTGGCCTTCAGGCTGTGCCGGATCCAGGACCGGCGGAAGTGGTAGGCGCGGCCGGCGGGGTCGTCCTGTTCCAGGACCACGGCGCCGCCGCCCATCGACGGGCGTGGGCTCGCATGCGCGATCGAGACGAAGGCCTCGTCCGGGTTCTCGATGAAGGGGGGCGTGCCCTCGACATCGCCGATGCCGTGGATCAGCCAGTCGCGGTCGACCTTGAGGACGCGGGCGACCTCTGCCAGCCGGTCGATGCCGGGGCGGGATGATCGTCCGCGCAGGATGTCGTAGACGAAAGAGCGGTTCACCCCAGCCATCTCGGCGACATGGGCGGGGCTGAGGCCGAGCTGGTTGGCCCGGGCCCTAAGACGGTCGGCAAGCGTGTGGTGCTCGTTCATGTTTCCCCACCCAACTGTGGATGAAATAGGATAAAATCGGATTGATCGACAGCCGTCAAGCGAATAAGAACAGAAGGTAAACATCAGGCAGGGGAATCGGAGGGGCGCGTGCACATCGACAAGCTGTATTTCACGCTCCCCGAGGTGCTCGAGCGCTGGCGGATCTCCGAGACGGACCTTGTCTACCTGGCCGAGAACGACAAGCTCCGGTTGTCGGTCCGTGTCTTCGGAGAGCCGGTCGAGTTCGGCGACTACGAGGAGGGCCAAGACGGCGAGCGCTTCCGCGTGCCATGGGAGCAGAAGCCCTTCAGCGGGCTGCTCGACCTGCACGCCTGCGATGTCTTCCAGCTGTTCCGCTGCGGCGAGCTCCATGTCAGCGAGTTCCGCACCCCGCGCGCAGACTATGCGTCGCTTTACGGCGAGGCCAGGCCGGTCTTCGTGATGATCGGCGATCTTCTGCTAAGGCGCGAGGAACGCGACCGTTTCGAGCTTCAGTCCGGCTTCTCCTCTGGCGGCTCGGCAATGGAGGAGAGCACCTTCATCGCCTCGGCCGACTACCAGGAGGTGCGCTGCAACGGCTACCGCTTCCGGCTCGGCCCGATCCAGGCGCAGGTCGTCCGCGCCTTGCACGAGGCCGCGCAGCGGGGCGAGCCCTGGCAGAGCGGCAAGGCCATCCTGTCCTCGGCCGGCTCGAAGAGCCTGCGCATGGCCGACGTCTTCAAATCGCAGAAGGACTGGCGGCAGCTGATCCGCTCCGACCGCCGCGGCGGCTACCGTCTGAACATCGACTGACTCGCCTGCTATCCCCCATGCGGGGTCTCGGATCGCGCTCGGTGTAAGATCGGCTGGGGGATGGAGGGGGATGACGATCCCCCAGCGAAACGTCCAGGCTTGTCCTGCAAGGCCATATCCATCCCCCTCCGCATCCCCCTGCGATCCTGACGACATCCCATAGCGGGATTTCGCAATCTCTCTCCGAAGCACACGCAAACGGAGAGAGCCGATGCAGCAGAAGCATTGCCTGAACCAGAAGGAACTCGCCCGGCGGTGGACGATCTCGCATCGTACGCTGGAGCGCTGGCGGTGGGCGGGTGAAGGCCCAGCCTACATGAAGATCGGCGGCCGGGTCGTTTACCGCCTCGAGGACATCGTCGCCTTCGAGCGCGACCAGCTCCAGCACACTATGGACACCCAGCCGCGCGCGGGAGCGGCCTGATGGGACGCCTGTCGCCCATCACCGAGGCCGAGGTCGTGCAGCTGCACGGCGCGAACGGGCCGGGGCTCGACGAGGTCGGGCTTGCCGCCTGGATCGCGCAGGCCGAACCCGGCGAGGCTCTGGTCTATCACCGCGGCTTCCTCGCCGTCGACGCCACGTCGGTCATCTCGAAGCTGCCGGCGGACCGGCAACGCGCGCTGCAGCTGGTGGCGGCCGCCGCCCGGCGTGCGGCCGAGCAGAACCTCGTCCACCTCGTGCAGTCCCGGCTCGGCCCCGACGCCTTCGCTTATATCGCCGTCGCTCGCCCGAAGCCCGGCCCGCCCGGTGCGGCGCTCTCGATGCGCCTGCTCGAGGCCGCCTGATCCCCATTCCCCATCCCGGAGACCCCAATGCCCTATCCCGAGAACACCCCCACGCCCGATGACCTGCCGGGCCTCAGCCCGCAGGAGATTGCTGGGCTGCCCGTGGAGCTGCTGGCCATCCTCCAGCGCGAAATCGACGAGCGCCTGAAACGCGACAAGGCCGCGAAGACCCGGCTCGATGCAGCCCTGACTGTCCGCTACGCCACCCGCGCCGCCGAGGAGCGGCAGGCGCAGGCCAAGGATACCGGCACGGTCCGCTTCGACGACGGCGATTTCACCGTGGTCGCGGATCTGCCGAAACGCGTCGAGTGGGGCCAGTCCCAGCTCGCGGCCATGGTCGAGCGGATCCGCGCCGCCGGGGACGACCCGGCCGAGTATGTCGATATCGCCTTCAAGGTGCCCGAGCGCAAATACGCGGCCTGGCCGGATGCGATCCGCCAGGGCTTCGAGCCGGCGCGGACCGTGAAGACCGGCGCGTTGAAGGTCGAAATTCGGCCGCAGGGAGGCGATGCATGAGCCTTCCGATCATCACCGCCGACGAGCGGCTGGCCGAGGTGCGCGGCGTGAAGGCCGCCATCTTCGGACCTCCGGGCATCGGCAAGACCACACTCCTGCGCACGCTCAATTCGACCACCTCGCTGTTTTTCGACCTCGAGGCCGGCGATCTCGCCATCGAGGGGCTGGCAATCGACACGATCCGCCCTCGTACCTGGCGGGAATGCCGCGACTTCGCGGTGTTCATCGGCGGCCCGAACCCGGCGCTGCGCAAGGACCAGCCCTACAGCGAGGACCACTACCAGGCGATCTGCCAGAAGTACGGCGATCCGAAGGTGCTGGAGAAGTACGACACGGTCTTCATCGACTCGATCACCGTTGCGGGGCGGCTCTGCTTCCAATGGTGCAAGGGCCAGCCAGAGGCGCATTCAGACAAGACCGGCAAGCCGGATATCCGCGGCGCCTACGGGCTGCACGGGCGCGAGATGATCGCCTGGCTCACCCACCTCCAGCACACGCGGGCGAAGAACGTGATTTTCGTCGGGATCCTCGACGAGAAGCTCGACGACTTTAATCGCAAGGTCTTCGTCCCGCAGATCGACGGCTCGAAGACCGGGCTTGAGCTGCCCGGCATCGTCGACGAGGTGCTGACGCTTACCTCGCTGCCCGACGACAAGGGCGTGCCGCAGCGGGTTTTCGTCTGCCACACGCAGAACCGCTGGGGCTATCCGGCCAAGGACCGCTCCGGCCGCCTCGATCTGCTGGAGCCGCCGCATCTCGGCCGGCTCATCGAGAAGATCCGCCAGCCCCTGCCGATCGATGCACGCCCGCTCGTGACGGATGCGCCGCGCATGCCGGCGCCGGCCGCGACCCCTCAATCCGATCCCACCAACTGAAAGGACCCCACGCCATGACCGGTCTCTGGAACGATTTCAACGACGCGCAGTCCAACACCAACGTCATCCCCAAGGGCACGCTGGCCAAGGTGCGGCTGACGATCCGCCCCGGCGGCTTCGACGACCCGTCGCAGGGCTGGACCGGGGGCTATGCCACCCGGGGCTCCACCGGCGCCGTCTATCTCAACGGCGAGTTCACCGTGCTCGAGGGCCCCTATGCCCGGCGCAAGATCTTCACGCTGATCGGGTTGCACAGCCCCAAGGGCCCGGACTGGGCCAACATGGGCCGCAGCCTCGTCCGCGGCATGCTGAACTCGGCGCGCGGGATTTCCGACAAGGACACCTCTCCCGAGGCGCAGGCCGCACGTCGGATCAACGGCTTCGCCGATCTCGACGGGCTCGAGTTCGTCGCGCGCATCGACATCGGCTCCGATGCCATGGGCGAGGACAAGAACGAGATCCGTGCCGCGGTCACGCCCGACCACCGCGACTATGCGCAGGTCATGGGCACGGCTGGCCACGGCTACCAGCCGCCATCGCAGCCCGCGCCGCAGCCCGCGGCGGCATCGCAGCCCACCGCTCCGGCGGCCCCCGGCCGTCCGGCCTGGGCGCAGTGAGGGGCATCCGATGCGGCTTCGTCCCCGCCAGAAAGTCTTCGTGGAGCGCAGCCTCGCTGCGCTCTCGAAGCACGGCAACACGCTCGGCGTCGCACCCACGGGCGCAGGCAAGACCATCATGCTGTCCGCGGTCACCGGCAAGCTCGTCGCGGAGACGGAGGCCAAGGCCTGCGTTCTTGCCCATCGCGACGAGCTGACCAGCCAGAACCGCGCGAAGTTTGGCCGGGTCAATCCGGAGGTGACCACATCCGTGGTGGATGCCGGCTCCAAGTCGTGGGCGGGACAAGTCACCTTCGCCATGGCGCCGACACTGTCGCGCTCGGCGAGCCTGAAGGCGATGCCGAGGCTCGACCTGCTGGTGATCGACGAGGCGCATCACGCGGTGGCAGACAGCTATCGTCGCATCATCGACCGCGTGCGCGACACCAATCCCGATGCGCGCATCTTCGGCGTCACGGCGACGCCCAACCGCGGCGACCGGAAAGGTCTGCGCGAGGTTTTCGACAATGTCGGCGACCAGGTCACGCTGGCCGAACTGATCGCGTCTGGTCACCTCGTGCCGCCGCGCACCTTCGTGATCGATGTGGGCGTGCAGGAGAAGCTGCGTGCCGTGCGCAAGACCGCGTCCGACTACGACATGGGTGCCGTCGCGGAAATCATGAACCGCGCGCCGATCACGGCCGAGGTCATCCGGCACTGGCGCGAGAAGGCCGGCGACCGGCAGACCGTGGTCTTCTGCTCGACGGTCGCCCACGCCGAGAATGTTGCCGAAGCCTTCAATGACCACGGGATCCCCGCCGGCGTAATCCACGGTGATCTCGGCTCCGAGACGCGCCGCCGGATCCTCGCGGCCTACGCCTCTGGCGAGATGCAGGTCGTCGTCAACGTGGCGGTGCTGACCGAGGGCTGGGACCACCCGCCGACCTCCTGCGTGGTGCTGCTGCGCCCCAGTTCCTGCAAGTCGACCATGATCCAGATGGTTGGGCGCGGCTTGCGCACCGTCGATCCCGCCGAGCACCCCGGCATCGTCAAGACCGACTGCATCGTGCTGGATTTCGGGATCTCGAGCCTGACGCATGGCACGCTGGAGCAGGACGTCGATCTCGACGGCCGCGATCCCACGCCATGCGCCGCGCCGACGAAGACCTGCCCGGAATGCGAGGCGACGGTCCCGCTCGCAGCCCGCCAATGCCCGATCTGCGGATACGAGTTCCTGAGCGACGGGGCGCCGCCGCTCGAAAGCGTGGTCATGTCCGAGATCGACCTCCTGAAGCGCTCCAGCTTTGCCTGGGAGGATCTGTTCGATGACGAGTCCGCGCTCATTGCGAGCGGGTTCAATGCCTGGGGCGGCGTGTTCTTCCTCGAGGGGCGCTGGCATGCCGTGGGCGGCGCGAAGAACGAGCGGACGCGCCTTCTTGGCGTGGGCGAGCGCACCGTCTGTCTGGCGCAGGCCGACGACTGGCTGAACGAACACGAGACCGACGAAAGCGCGTTCAAGTCCCGGCGCTGGCTGGGCCAGACGCCGACCGAGAAACAGCTCCAGTACCTCTCGCCCGCTCAACGCCAGGACTACGGGCTCACCCGCTACCGCGCCTCGGCGCTGATCACCTTCCAGTTCAACCGGCGCGACATTCGCCGGCTCGTCATTTCGGCCGCGCCCGAGCGGAGGGCGGCGTGAACCATGTCGCGCAAGTCCCATCCCCGCTCGCAGCGGCTCAGGATCGATCGGGCCGTGATCGCCTATGGCATCCGCGCCCGATGCTCTGCGCCGTCTGCACCGCGCGCACCCGCGGCTTCGGCTGGTTCGATCCCCACCGGCCGCGCCCAACCCGCACCCGCCGCTGGTTCTGCTCCATGGGCTGCCAGACGGCCTTCACCCGAAAAGCGAAGAGAGGATTGAGCATGGTCGATTTCACCGAAGAGGAAACCCAGGCGCTGCCCGCCGTCATGCGCGCACTCGCCCCAGAGATGGAGCGGATCGGCTGGGACCGGCCGCTGGGCCAGCTGACCCAGAACGACATGCACCGGCTGATCGTCACCACTGTCGAGGCGTTCCGCGCCGAGATGGCCGAGATCGCCGCGGAGTCGGAGATCCCGTTCTGATGCTGGATTACAACCACCGCCCCGGCATCGCGGAGCGCATCAACGCCGCCGTGGATGCCGCGCTCGTGGCTGAACGCGCAGGGACGCCCTCGCGCGATTACCTCGGCGCATCGCGGCTCGGCTACGCCTGCGAACGCGCGCTGCAGTTCGAGTTCGCAGGCGCGCCCAAGGATGAGGGCCAGGATTTCTCCGGCCGGTCGCTCCGGATCTTCGCGATCGGGCATGAGCTCGAGGATCTCGCCATCCGCTGGCTGCGGACGGCAGGGCTCGATCTGGTCACCGAGAAACGTGACGGCGGCCAGTTCGGCTTCTCCGTCGCAGGCGGGCGCATCCGCGGTCATGTCGACGGGATCGTCGCCGAGGCCCCCGCGGCGTTGGGGCTACGCACCCCGACGCTCTGGGAGTGCAAGACGATGAACGCGAAAAACTGGCGCGAGACGGTGGCCAAGGGTGTGGCCGTGGCGAAGCCGGTCTACGCCGCCCAGATCGCGCTCTACCAGGCCTACATGGAAGCGACCGTACCGGGCATCTCGGCCAACCCCGCGCTCTTCACCGCGATCAACAAGGACACCGCCGAGCTGCACCACGAGCTCGTGCCCTTCGACGCCGATCTCGCGCAGCGCATGTCCGACCGCGGCGTGCGGATCCTGCGGGCCACCGACGCGGGCGAGCTGCTCCCGCGCATCGCCGCCAATCGCGACTTCTTCGAATGCCGGTTCTGCCCGTGGGCGGAGCGTTGCTGGAGCCTGCCGGCATGAGCGACGACAACATCATCCACTTCAACCCCTGGCGGGATTTCAACGACGCGGCGCCCTTGGACGATCCCTTCGCCGTCGAACCGGACGCGGGTCAGATCGCCCGCTTCGTCGATGTCGTCTTCGGCTATTCCGAGGGCCTGATTCCGGTCCGCGGTTTCGTGGACAAGGGTCAGGGAAAGGACGGACGGCCGCACAATATCTGGATCGACGCGGACGCCAACGCGCCCGAGAAGCTCACCACCTTCGCCGGCTGGGCGGCGCGCGAGGGCGCGGCGGTCTACGTCATCCCCGGCACGGTCGCGGAAACCGGCCAGGCCCGCGCGGCCGATGTCCTGCAGATGCAGAGCCTCGTGGTCGATCTCGACTCGGGCGACATCCCGGCCAAGCTCGATCACCTCCTCCACCATCTCGGGCGACCGACGCTGATCATCGAGAGCGGCGGGCGCACGCCCGAGGGCGTGACCAAGCTCCATGTCTGGTGGAAGCTGACCGAACCTGCTGAGGGCCTTGATCTCGACCGGCTCTGCCAGCTGCGCGGCGAGATCGCGCTGAAGGTCGGCGGCGATACCCATTTCCGCTCGGCCCACCAGCCGATCCGCGTGCCCGGCACGGTCTATCACAAGGGCGGGCTGACCCGGCTCGTGCAGATCCGCGAGGCGACCGAGCTCGAGGTCGATCTCGCCGAAATGGCCGAGCGCGTCGCCGACATGCCGCCCATGCCCGGCGTCGGCATGGCCACGGCCGAGCCCCGCGAGAAACCCGCCATCGCCGATGTGTTGGCGACCCCGGTGCACGAGGGCGGCACGGACGACTGGTCCCGTTTCGAGGGCGCCTCGGCCGCCATCGGCTGTTTCCTGCGGCTGGTCCACGAGGGCCGGGTATCGATGGACGAGGGCTGGACGGCGATCTGCGGCTACAACGCCGCGATGCTGCGCCCCTCCTGGCCGCTCGACCGGCTGAAGCGCGAGACCAATCGCTTGTGGGAGCTGCACATCAAGCGGCACGGTCCGCCGCTGATCCGCCTGGACAGCGCAGCGTCGGCGCAGACCGATCTGCCCACCTTCACGCTGGGCGCGCTGCTCGACGATACGAGCCCGATGCCCGACGATATCATCGGACCACGCGTGCTGACGCCGGGCGGGCTCCTGGTGCTGGGCGGCGCGCCCAAGGTTGGCAAGAGCGACTTGCTGATCGCACTGCTCGTGCACATGGCGGCCGGCGTGCCCTTCATCGGCTTCACCCCGCCACGGCCGCTCCGGATCTTCTACCTGCAGGCCGAGATCCAGTACCACTACCTGCGCGAACGCATGCAGCAGATCGGTCTCCCGCCCGAGCTGATCGCCGCCGCGCGCGACAACCTGATCGTGACGCCGAAACTGCGGATGCTGCTCGATGCCGAGGGCAGCGCCCGCGTGGCCGAGGCCATCAGGGCCGTGTTCCCCGACGAAACGCTCGACATCCTCTGCATCGACCCGATCCGGAACCTCTTCGACGGTGGGCCGGACGGCGGCGGCGAGAACGACAACGACGCCATGATGTTCTTTCTCAAGGACCGGGTCGAGGCGCTCCGCGACCACGTCAACCCGGACTGCGGCGTGATCCTGGTCCACCACACCAAGAAGCTCTCGAAGCACCAGGTAAAGGAGGACCCGTTCCTCGCGCTCTCCGGCGCCAGTGCGCTCCGGGGCTTCTACACCACCGGCCTGATCCTGCACCGGCCTGACGAAGATGCCAGCGAGCGCCGGCTCGAGATCGAGCTGCGCAACGGTCCCGCGCTGCCTGCCAAGGTGGTCGACAAGGTGAATGGCAACTGGACCGAGCTCACCCCGAGCAGCGAGCGGCTGGTGCGGAAGGATCTGGGCGCCAGGCATGACGCGGAGCGGGATCGCAAGAACCTGGTCGTCCTCGGGCTGATCTTCGACGAGGCGGCCGAGGGACGGCTCTACACCGCCACGCAGTTCGCCGAAGCGTTAGAGAACCAGCACGATCTTGGCGGGCGCTACAGCATCCGCGAACGGCTCGCGGTCCTCGCCACCAAGGGGCAGATTAAGTTCCGCCGGAATTTCACGGAGCACGGCTTCCCCGGCACGCAATCGCATTTCGGGTATCTCGTCGTCCGGGACATGCGCTTCGGCCGCGATCCCGTCATCGACGCCGAGACCGGCGAGGTTCTCGACGAGGGCGTCCCGGTCCTGCCGACCCATTACAAATGCCCCCATTCCGGCCGCGCGCGCGAGGTCGAGAACCCCTCCGTCTGGGTCTATCCGGAGGAGGTCCATGACTGACTTCCTCATCATGAGCGCGGCCTTCCTCATTCTCACCCCTTCCTCATGGTTCAATGAAATCAATGGGTTGGGCATGAGGATGAGAAAGGTCCTCCTCATCGGCCTCTCTCATCGCTCGCACCACAAAAGCGCAATGAAAACAGTGCTCTACGCCCAAAACATGAGGCGAGTGGGGAAGCCCCCATACTACGTATGGGGAGGCCAACCGGCAGGTTTGGCCTCTCCTCCCATACGTCGATGGGTATCCGCGCGCGCGGGCCTCGACGCTCTCTGCACATCCCGATCCGACGACGGCGGCCCCATACCGCCAAGCACCAGGCCGCCGTCGTCTTCCACCCGAGCAGCCAACCAGAAGAGGAGACCACCCATGGCTGACCTGACTCTCGCCACCTCCGCTCGCGAGGCAATCCCCGATCTGCCTGTCGCGCACCGCGCCGATCGCACCTTGCTCGCGCTCGATCTCGGCACCACCACGGGGTGGGCCCTGCATGGCGCCGATGGGCTGATCACCTCCGGCACGGTGTCCTTCCGTACCGGTCGCTTCGATGGCGGCGGCATGCGGTATCTGCGCTTCACGAACTGGCTAGCCGAGCTGGACCGGCTCTCCGGGCCCATCGCCGCGATCTGGTTCGAGGAGGTCCGCCGCCACGCTGGCACGGACGCCGCGCATGTCTACGGCGGGCTCATGGCGACGCTGACCTCGTGGGCAGAGCTGCGCTGCGTGCCCTACGAGGGCGTCCCGGTGGGCACGATCAAGCGCTTCGCTACCGGCAAGGGCAACGCGAACAAGGATGCCATGATCGCCGCTGCCCGGGCCCGCGGGTTCAGCCCGGCCGACGACAACGAGGCCGATGCCATCGCCATCCTGTTCTGGGCGCTGGAGACCAAGGGAGGCGTCCAATGAGGTGGCATCCCAAGGGCTACGGCGGCCATCGCCGCGACCCCGAACAGGTCAAGCGCGAAGGCTGGAAAGAGCAAGGCGTTCTGGCAGTTTCGCTTGACGACAAGAGACTTACTTGGCCTGAGCGGGAGCTGGTACGGCAACTCGGCGAGCGTCTTTACGGCGCCCGCCCCTCGGAACAGGAGGTGCAGCGATGACGGACTGGACCCCGGCAATGGTCGAGGAGCGGCTCGCCGTGGCGGCCCTCGTGCTGAAGCGGATGCCCGAGCCGCGGCGGCAGGGATACTTCAGCACGTGGCCCGAGATCGTCCACAGCTTCGGCGACAAGGTCGGCCAGGAACCGAAACCGATGCGCGTGCTGCCCTCGCCGCAGGATATCAGCCGGATGGAAGAGACCCTGACCTGGACGGCCTGTCTCGAGCCGCTCGACGGCAAGATCGTCTGGATGAAGGCGCACGGCGAGCGCTGGAAGGAGATCTGCTGGGCGGTCGGTCTGCGGCGCTCGGCGGCGCATCAGCACTGGCAATACGGGCTCTCGGTGATCGCGCTGACCCTCAACCGGCGGTCGTTCAATCGCAGCCTGTCAAAGCGCAAGGTGATCGCGCTGGCCACTGGCGCGTAAGCCCATGGGCGCAATAGGAAAGTGTCCGGCGGACAGTTTTCGCTAAGACAAAATCGGCTCTCCCGGGTTAGAAAACGGATATACTCGGGAGATGCGCGCGCGGGACGGACCGCGCATGTGGACTCCCGGATCCAGCGCGGTATCCAGCCGGCGCCGATGCCGCCAAACCATTGAAGTCAATGGTTCCTTCCTGGCGACTACGTATGCTGGCGGGCTTGGCGCGGTATTTCGCCAGCGACAGGGCCGGATTTTTGGGAAGCCACCCGGAATCCGTAGCCACCCGCCTCCTGCGCGAACACCAATGAACGCTGGCCTGCGGGCCGGATACCCTGGATGCCGCTGGACCCCGCTTGGAGTCCAGAGCGGCATCCGGCGTCCGGAGTCCGGCCGGCATCCACCTCAGCGACGGAAAACACTCGCCCATGACCCTCGCCTTCGCCCCCGAGCGGATCGAGACCTGGCCGCTTTCGCGCCTGCAGCCCTACGCGAAGAACGCGAAGGTGCACGGGGCCGACCAGGTCGCGAAGATCGCCGCCAGCATGGCCGAGTTCGGCTGGACCGTGCCCTGCCTCGTGGGCGAGGACGGAGAACTGATTGCGGGCCACGGGCGGGTGCTGGCGGCGACACAGCTCGGGCTGACCGAGGCGCCGGTCATCGTGCTCGGGCATCTGACCGAGGCACAGCGCCGGGCTTACCGGATCGCGGACAACAAGCTGACGGAACTCGGCAGCTGGGACGAGGCGCTGCTCTCGGCCGAGCTGCAGGACCTGCTGGCGCACGATTACGATCTGTCGCTGGTCGGCTTCTCCGACGGCGAACTCGACAAGCTGCTGGCCTTCGATCCGGACGGGGGCGGTGAAGAAGAGCGCGGCGCCGGGGGCTCGGTGCCTCCGGTGACCATCCCGGAGCCGCCGCGCAACCCGGCGACGCGGACGGGCGACCTGTGGATCCTCGGTGATCATCGCCTGCTCTGCGGGGACAGCACCAGCGAGACGGATGTCCGCCGCCTGATGAACGGCGAGCGCGCCGTGCTGTTCGCGACCGACCCGCCATATCTCGTCGACTACGACGGCTCCAACCACCCGACGCGAAACAAGGACTGGTCGGCATCCTACGGCACCACCTGGGACGACAGTTCGCAGGGTGCCGAGCTTTACGACGGCTTCATCGCTGCGGCCGTGGCCGAGGCGATCACCGAAGACGCCGCCTGGTACTGCTGGCACGCCTCCCGCCGCCAGGCGATGCTCGAGGCCTGCTGGGAGAAGGCGGGCGCCTTCGTCCATCAACAGATCATCTGGGTGAAGGAGCGCGGGGTTCTGACCCGGTCTCACTACCTCTGGAAACACGAGCCCTGCTTCATGGGCTGGCGCCGTCCGAACCGTCCGCCGAAGGTGGCCGAGGAAACGCTGCCTTCGACGTGGGAGATGCCGTCCTTCGCCAAGGACGAGCGGCCCGACCACCCGACGCCGAAACCGCTCGACGCCTTCGGGATCCCGATGCGCCAGCATGTCGCCCGCGGCGGGCTCTGCTACGAGCCGTTCTCTGGCTCCGGTTCGCAGATCATGGCGGGCGAGGCCAACGGCCGGCGCGTCTTCGCGATGGAGATCAGCCCGGCCTATGTCGACGTCGCCGTCGAGCGCTGGCAGGCAGAGACCGGCAAGGACGCGATCCTCGACGGTGACGGCCGGACCTTCGCCGAGGTGAAGGCCGAGCGGCTGGGCGAGACCCCGGCCGCGGCCGAGGGGGCCCACGCGGCCTGACGACGTGGATGGCGTGGCTCTACCTTCCTCCGGACGCGCTTCCGGAGCCGGCGACACGTGCCTCTTCGGCCTCTCGCTCTGCTCCGGCGCCGGCGGGCTCGACCTCGGGCTGCACCTCGCATGCCCCGGATATCGTGCTGTGGGTCATGTCGAGCGGGACGCCTACGCCGCGGCCATCCTCGTGGCGCGGATGGAAGACGCGGCCCTGGATCGCGCGCCTGTCTGGGACGACGTTGCCACCTTCGACGGCGGCCCGTGGCGCGGCGCGGTGGACATCGTCACTGCGGGCTATCCGTGCCAGCCGTTCTCCGTCGCTGGCAAGCGCAGGGGCGCGGACGACCCGCGCCACCTCTGGCCGCATGTTGCCCGCATCATCGGCGAGGTCGACCCGCCATTCGTCTTCCTCGAGAATGTCTCCCATCATCTCCGCCTCGGCTTCCCCGAAGTCGCCAGCGGACTGGTCGGCATGGGCTACCGCATTGCGGCAGGCCTCTTCACGGCGGCGGAAGTCGGCGCGCCCCACAAGCGCGAGCGGCTCTTCATCCTCGCCCACCGCGAGCGCGACCACCTGGCCGACCCCGCGCGCCTGCTCGGGGACGCGCTCGAGTGGCGGGAACCGCACGGAGATGCTGCGGCTCTGGCCGACGCCGCTGGCGGGCGACAGCAAGGGGACGCGGAACCGGACGAGCAATCGCAGCGAGACGGCGCGCCCACGCAACGATGGGACGACGCTCTGCGATGCGACGCGGCTCTGGATGACGCCTACGGCGCGAGATCACAAGGACGGGGCGACGAGCCTCGCGAACACGCCGGTGAACGGGCTGCTTGGCCGCCAGGTCCTGGTGACGCCGACGGCTGGCGGCAGTTCCTGCGACAGGCCCCGAACCTTGAACCCGCTGTTCGTCGAGGCGCTGATGGGCTGGCCCACCGGGTGGACCGGCTTCGGCTCTGTGGCAACGGAGTGGTCCCGCTGGTCGCGGCGCATGCGCTCCGAACTCTCGCAGCTCAACTGCTGGCCGATCAATGAGGACGTGGCATGAAGCAGAGCCGGGCCATGTCGCTGGTAGAGGCCATCGCCAACGTGGCGGTCGGCTACGGAGTCGCGGTCGTGACGCAGATCCTGATCTTTCCGATCTTCGGGCTGCACACGACGCTCGCGCAGAACCTGAAGATGGGCGCGGTGTTCACGGTGGTGAGCATCGCGCGCTCCTTCGCCCTGCGGCGGCTGTTCGAGGCGATCCGGGTGCGTGGCTCCGGATCGGCGATAGCCGGAATCATGGTGTCACGCGGTGAACGGATGAAATAGGCTTACCCCACGAGGAGGAACCGAACAGATGGCGGGCGGACAGGAGCATTGGGACGGGGTCTATGGCGCGAGGTCGGAAGACGAACTGACCTGGTTCGAGGCCACGCCCGCTCTGTCGCTCGAACTCGTCCGTGCGCACATTCATCCGGATGAGCCGTTCATCGACATCGGCGCCGGCGCATCGCGCCTCGTCGATGTCCTGCTCGAAGAGGGTTTTGGCCCTCTGACCGTGTTGGACCTGTCGGACGCCGCACTGGCGGTCAGCCGGCAGCGTCTCGGCGCTCGGGGCGACGACGTTGCCTGGATCGAGGCGGACATCACGAGGTGGGAGCCAGATAGGACCTACGCCGTCTGGCACGACCGTGCGGTGTTCCACTTTCTGACCGCGGCCGAGGACCGTGCCGGTTACGCCCGCGCGCTGTCGGCTGCCCTGCGCCCGGGTGGGATCGCGATCATCGCGACCTTCGCGGACGATGGACCGGAGAAATGCTCGGGCCTGCCCGTGGTGCGCTATGCGCCCGAGGCGCTGGGGCAGGAACTCGAAAGGCTGCTGCCGGGCCGGTTCGAGACGCTGGACGCACGACGCCACATGCACATCACGCCGAAGGGCAACCGTCAAAGCTTCCAGTACAGCGTCTTCCGGAAGACGGATGGGTGAGACGTGAGCCGCCGCCCCATGCGGGACGGCGGCATCGGATCCGTCGTGGCGTGCGGCGTCAGTCGCGCTGCAGGCTGTACACCCGACCGCGGCCCTCGACCTTCTCCGAGGTGACTTCGAGCCCGAGCTTCTTCTTGAGCGCGCCGGCGAAGGCGCCTCGGACCGTGTGCGGCTGCCATCCGGTTTCGGCGACGATCTCGTCGATGGTCGCGCCGCCGTCGGCGCGTAGCATCTCGATCAGCTTCGCCTGCTTCGTGCCCGTGCGGGGTGTGCGCGCCTTGGGCGCGGGATCGGCCTCGGCAGGAGCGTCCTGCGGGTCCTCCGCGCTCGGCGCTGCGTCGGCGCCCGTGGGCGCGCTGTCGCCGCCCTCCGGCTCAATGCCGATGGCGGCGAGGCCCGCGTCCGTGATGTGCAGGAGGAGTGCTTGGCCGTCCTCGTCGTTGCGCCAGATGCGGTTGAGCGCGGCGTCGGCCTTGGTCTGGCTGTCGGTGATGGTCTCGGCGATCAGCCCGCGGGAGAGGAGCGCGCCGACCACCTTGGCGGCGGCGCCACCGCGGAGCGAGCCGGGCAGCGGCAGGATGTTGCGGTCCTCGCGCTGCGCGGCGGCGCTGAGGATCACGAGTTGGGTGTCGGAAAGCTTAGTCATCTGGGGTCTCCGGTCTCGGGCCCGCGACATGCGGCGCCTTCTACGACCCCGAGCCGCGCAGGGCGCGCGGCGGGAGTTCCGGCAGTGCCGGAGATCAGCGGGCGTGCTCGCCTTCGCCGAAAGCGCTGTCGGTGATGCGCTTCAAGAGGCTGGCGTAGTGTTCGAGGGTGCCGACCATCGCCCAGCCCACCTCGTCGGGGTGGCAGTTGAAATGGTCGTCGCTGAGGGTCTGCAGCCGGGCGAGCATCTCGTCGATCTCGGCCTTCTTGCCGATGAAGGCGTTCAGCGCGGCTTCCTTGTTCCGGCGCGCCTTCTCGGCGCGGGCCTCAAAGCGCGGGGTCGTGATCGGGTTCAGGCGGGTTGTCATCGTGGTGGCTCCGGGTGAGTTGCATCGTCCTTCTGGAGGCACGTTCCCTCTGTCCGCCTCGCTTATCAACCCGATAAGAAGCTGACTTTGAATGATAATCGGGGCTGGCGATGCAGGGCATGAGCGAGCGCCAGTACGCCGCCCATGTCGGGCTGTCGCGCGGCGCGATCCAGAAGGCGAAGGCCGCCGGTCGGCTCGTCCTGCACGAGGATGGCAGCATCGACGCCGCAGCCTCGGACCGGCTGCGGGTGGAAGCGACCGACCCGTCCAAGACCCGGAAGGCGCCAGCGGCGAAGCTCAAGCCGGTGCCCGAGGCGGCGGTCTCGGCGGTCGGCGACACGCTGCGGGAACAGGGCATGGCCGCGCCGGTCACCGGCGGCGGCACGACCTTCCTGCAGGCGAAGACAGCGCATGAGGTGCTGAAGGCGCAGGAGCGGCGCATCCGGCTCGCCAAGCTGAAGGGCGAGCTCGTCGATCGCGACCGCGCCACGGCGCTGGTCTTCCGGCTCGCGCGCGAGGAACGCGACGCGTGGGTCAACTGGCCGGCGCGGGTGGCTGCGCTGATGGCGGCGGAGTTGGGAACGGAGACGGCGGCCATGCAGAAGGTTCTGGAGGCCCATGTCCGCGCCCATCTCGAGGAACTCGCCCAGCCGCGGATCGCTCTCTGAGGATATCGCGGGCTTCGACGGCGCGGAGGCGCTGCTCCGGGCCTGGGGCCGCGGGCTCACGCCAGATCCGTGGCTGACCGTCTCGGAATGGTCGGACACGCATCGCTGGCTGAGCTCACGCGCGAGCGCCGAGCCCGGCCGCTACCGCACCGAGCGCACGCCCTACATGCGCGCCATCATGGACGCGCTGTCGCCCGGCGACCCGACCCAGCGGGTCGTGTTCATGAAGGCCGCGCAGGTCGGCGCGACGGAGGCCGGCAACAACTGGATCGGCTTCGTGATCCACCATGCGCCGGGGCCGATGCTCGCGGTCCAGCCGACGGTGGAGCTGGCCAAGCGCAACTCGCGCCAGCGGATCGACCCGCTGATCGAGGAGAGCCCGGCGCTGAAGGAGCGCGTCCGCCCGGCGCGAGCGCGCGACAGCGGCAACACGCAGCTGTCGAAGGATTTCCCCGGCGGCGTGCTGGTGATGACCGGCGCAAACTCGGCGGTGGGGCTGCGCTCGATGCCCGCGCGCTACGTCTTCCTCGACGAGGTCGACGCCTATCCGGCCTCGGCCGACGAGGAAGGCGACCCGGTCGGGCTCGCCGAGGCGCGCTCGCTGACCTTCGCGCACCGGCGCAAGGTGTTCCTCGTCTCGACGCCGACGATCCGCGGTGTGAGCCGGATCGAGCGGGAATACGAGGCGAGCGACCAGCGGCGGTTCTTCGTGCCGTGCCCGCATTGCGGCGCGATGCAGTGGCTGCGGTTCGAGCGGCTGCGCTGGGAAAAGGGCAAACCGGAGACGGCGGCGTACCATTGCGATGCCTGCGACGAGCCCATCGAAGAACACCACAAGCCGGCGATGCTGGCTGCGGGCGAATGGCGCGCGACCGCCGAGCCTCGCGATGCGCGGACGGTGGGGTTTCATCTCTCGGCGCTCTATTCGCCGCCGGGGTGGAAGAGCTGGGCCGACATCGCGCGCGACAAGGAGACGGCGACGGGATCGGACGAGGCAGAACGCGTGTTCCGCAACACGGTGCTCGGCGAGACCTGGATCGAGACCGGCGACGCGCCGGACTGGCAGCGGATCGCCGAACGGCGCGAGAACTGGCCCGCCGGCACCGTGCCGGACAAGGGTCTGTTCCTGACCGCCGGCGCCGACGTGCAGAAGGACCGGATCGAGGTCGATGTCTGGGCCTGGGGCCGCGGGCTCGAAAGCTGGCTTGTCGATCATGTGGTGATCGAGGGCGGCCCGGCACGGCCCGAGGCTTGGGAAGCGCTGACCGACCTGCTCGGCCGCAGCTGGCGTCATGCTGGTGGCGCGGAGCTGGGGTTGGCGCGGCTCGCCATCGACACGGGCTATGAGACGGCAGCCGTTTATGGCTGGGCCCGCTCGGTTGGCTTTGCGCAGGTGGCGCCGGTCAAGGGGCTCGAGGGCTTCAACCGGGCGAGCCCGGTGTCGGGACCGACCTTCGTCGACGCCACCGCGGGCGGCAAACGCCTGCGCCGCGGCGCGCGGCTCTGGACCGTGGCCACATCAACCTTCAAGGCCGAGACCTACCGCTTCCTGCGGCTGGCGCGGCCGACGGCGGAGGAACTGGAGGACGGCGCGGCGTTTTCGCCCGGCACGGTGCATCTGCCCGGCTGGGCCGACACCGAGTGGATCCGGCAGCTGACGGCCGAGCAGCTGGTGACGGTGCGCAACCGCCGGGGCTTCGCCAAGCTCGAATGGCAGAAGCTGCGCGAGCGCAACGAGGCGCTGGACTGCCGGGTCTACGCCCGCGCCGCCGCCTGGATTGCGGGCGCCGATCGCTGGCCCGAGGCGACATGGGCCGATCTCGAAGCGCAACTCGGCGTGCCAAGCGGGATGGACAGCCCGGCCGGCCTGATCGGGCGGCCCGATGCCGGCACGCAAGGCAAACGCCGTTCCGACTGGCTCGGGCGGCGGGAAGGATGGTTCTGATGGCGGACTGGACGGAAGCTGAACTGGCGGCGCTCCGGCGCGCCTATGCGAGCGGCACGACGCGCGTGAGCTACGACGGGAAGACCGTCGACTATGGCTCGGCCGAGGACCTGCTCGGGCGCATCCGGACCATCGAGCGCCAGATTGCCGGGACCACGGCTCGGCCCATCGCGGGCTTCGCCGGCTTTTCGCGCGGGGATCGCTGATGGTCTCCTGGCTCGACAGGGCCATCGCGAGCGTCGCTCCGCGCACCGCCACGCGCCGCGTGCTGGCGCGGCAAGCCTTCGAGGGGCTCGCACGTTCCTACGAGGGAGCGGCCCGCGGACGACGGACGGACGGCTGGCACGCGCCGGGATCCTCGGCCGATGCCGAGATCGGCCGGGCCGGAGCGCTGCTGCGCGACCGGATGCGGGACCTGGTGCGCAACAACCCGCATGCGGCCAAGGCCGTCTCGGTGCTCGTCAACAACATCGTCGGCGCCGGGATCATGCCGCGTGCCGCAAGCGGCGACGCCGCGCTCGATCGCGAGGTGGACCGGCTCTTCGAGATCTGGGCGCGCGGCTGCGACGCCGACGGTCAGCTCGACTTCTACGGGCTGCAGACGCTCGCCTGTCGCGAGATGGTGGAGGCCGGCGAGGTGCTGGTGCGCCGCCGCCCACGGCGCCCCGGCGACGGCGTGATGCCGCCCGTCCAGCTGCAGCTGCTCGAGGCAGACTTCCTCGACGCCACCCGCAACGGCGCGCTCGGCGCGGGCCAGGCGGTGCAAGGGATCGAGTTCGACGCGCTCGGCCGGCGGCGGGCCTACTGGCTCTTCGGCGCGCATCCGGGCGACGCCAACCTCAGCCTGACGGGCGGGCTCAACAGCCGCGCGGTGCCGGCCAGCGAGATCGCCCATGTCTACGAGAAGCAGCGCACGCAGGCGCGCGGCGTCCCCTGGGGCGCGCCAGTGATCCGGGCCCTGCGCGATCTCGACGACTACGAGGTGGCCGAGATCGTCCGCAAGAAGACCGAGGCCTGCGTCACCGCCATCGTCTTCGGAGACGAGGAGGCGCAGCAGGGCATTGCGCCCGCGGTGGTCGATGCCGACGGCAACCGGGTCGAGCAGTTCGAGCCGGGGCTCATCGCCTATGCCCGCGGCGGAAAGGACATCCGGTTCAACCAGCCGTCGGCCACGGGCGGCTATGGCGAGTACAAGCGGGCGAGCCTGCACACGATCTCGGCCGGGTTTCGCGTGCCTTACGAGCTGCTGACGGGAGACCTGTCCCAGGTGAACTACTCGTCGATCCGCGCCGGGCTCGTGGAGTTCCGCCGGATGATCGACGCAGTGCAGAGGCAGCTCTTCATCCCGATGTTCTGCGCCCCCGTGTGGCGGTGGTTCACGGAGGCCGCATGGGCGGCGGGGCGCATCCCGACGCCCAACGTTCCGGTGGAATGGTCGCCGCCGAAGTTCGAGGCGGTCGATCCGCAGAAGGACGCGATGGCCGACCTGCTGGCCATCCGCTCCGGCACCATGACGCTGGCCGAGGCCATCGCCCGGCAGGGTCGCAATCCCGACGCGGTGCTGGCCGAAATCGCGACCACGAACGCCAAGCTCGACGAACTGGGCCTCGTGCTCGACAGCGACCCGCGCCGGGTCACCAAGACCGGCAGCGCGCAATCCACTGCGCCGGCCGATCCCGCGACCGATCCGGATGATCCGGAAACGGACGCGGCCTGACGAGGATCCACACATGGAGCAGACGATCGAACTGCCGGCGTTCCGCCGGTCGGCGGAGCTGCGGCCTGCCAGCATCGACCCGGAGACGCGCAGCGTCGAGGTGATCTGGTCGACCGGCGCCCGGGTTCGGCGCGCCGCGCTTTTCGGCGAGCCGCATGACGAGGAGCTGAGCATGGCGCCAGAGCATGTGCGGCTCGAACGGCTGAATGCGGGCGCGCCGTTCCTGAAGGTGCACGAGGCGCACGATCTCGACGCGGTGATCGGCTCGGTCGTGCCGGGCTCGGCCCGGATCGAGAACGGTCAGGGCATCGCCCGCATCCGGCTCTCCGAGCGCGACGCTGTCGGCGACATCTGGCGCGACATCGAGGCTGGGCACATCCGCGCGGTCTCCATCGGCTACCAGGTCCACCGCTTCGAGATCTCCAAGCCCGAGGGCCAGCGCGAGCTCTGGCGCGCGGTCGACTGGACCCCGTTCGAGATCTCCGCCGTGCCCGTGG
>NZ_QPLK01000031.1 GCF_003340565.1 Rhodovulum sp. 12E13
ACCGGCTGTAGCGTTTCACCCATGGCGTGCTCCGAGGGCTGCTGTCGGACTTGGTGTAGCAACTTGATTCTACAGAGCTTTCGCGGGCACGCCAGCCATTACCCCCGATTTCGATGAATAAGGCGGGATGAATGCACCATGCCGCATCTCGCGGCGGCAGGCCACCGGCCGGACGATCGAACGACCCGTGGGCTCGGATGGCCGCGCACACGATGTCGCAAAATCCACAACGCGTCGCGTTTTCGCTCACACCTCGTCGGCGTGAGGGTTATAGTGCGACGTATAACCAAATCGAGACAAACCATGCCCGATAACCCGCCCCGTGTCCCACTGACCTTTCGCGCTCCCACGTCCGAGGACGGGGCCGATGTCTGGGATCTCATTCGAAAAAGCGGCCCGCTCGACGAGAACTCGATGTATTGTAACATCGTGCAGTGCGATCATTTCGCCGATACCTGCGTCATCGCGGAGCTTGACGGCGTGATCGTCGGCTGGATCTCGGCCTTCATTCCGCCGGACGCGCCCGACACGCTGTTCGTCTGGCAGGTCGCGGTAGGCGAGGCCGCGCGCGGCCGCGGCGTGGCCAAGAAGATGCTGACCGAACTCTTCGAGCGTCCCGCCTGTGCCGATGTCACGCAGCTCAAGACAACGATCACCGTCGACAACGATGCGAGCTGGGCGCTGTTCAACAGCTTCGCCGACAAGATGGAGGCCGATCTGGACCACGAGCCGCATTACGAGGAAGACGCGCATTTCGGCGGCAAGCACGCCACCGAATACATGGTCACGATCAGCGACATCGACCGCACCGCCGCCGAATGACCGGCCCTGTTTCAGAAAGCTCTGCCATGCATACCGACATCTTCGAACGCCGCGAATCCCAGGTCCGCAGCTACTGCCGCAGCTTCCCGGTCGTCTTCGAACGCGCCGAAGGCAGCCACATGTTCGACACGGACGGCCGGAAATTCATCGACTTTCTCGCCGGCTGTTCGACGCTCAACTACGGCCACAACGATCCCGACATGATGCAGGCGCTGATCGCGCACATCCAGGGGGGCGGGATCGCGCACGGGCTGGACATGTACACGGTCGAAAAGGCGCGCTTCCTGCAAGCCTTCGAGGAGATCATCCTGCGGCCACGCGGCATGGACCACAAAGTGATGATGACCGGACCCACCGGCACCAATGCCGTCGAGGCGGCGATGAAGCTGGCCCGCAAGGTGACGGGGCGGCGCAACATCGTGTCCTTCACCAACGGCTTTCACGGCATGACGATGGGCGCGCTGTCGCTGACCGGCAACGCGGGCAAGCGCGCGGGCGCGGGCAGCGGGCCACTCTGCGGCGCCACCCACATGCCCTTCGACCGGTCGCTGGGCGCGGATATCGATACGCTCCAGCACCTGGAAATCATGTTCGACAACCCGTCCTCGGGCCTGGATGCGCCAGCGGCCTTCATCTTTGAGCCGGTGCAGGGCGAAGGCGGGCTGAACGCCGCCTCCGACGAATGGATGCAGGGCGTCGCGCGCCTGGCGAAAAAGCTGGGCGCGCTGCTGATCGTGGACGACATCCAGTCGGGCTGCGGTCGGACGGGGACATATTTCGCGTTCGAGCATGCGGGCATCGTTCCGGACATGATCACGCAGGCGAAATCGCTGTCGGGCTTCGGATTGCCCTTCGCGGCGCTTCTGGTGAAGCCCGAGCACGACATCTGGAAACCGGCCGAGCATAACGGCACCTTCCGCGGCAACACCCATGCCTTCGTCACCGCGCGGGTCACGCTGGAAAAGTTCTGGAAGGACGACAGTTTCGCCGCCGATGTCCGCCGCAAGGGCGCGCATCTACACGACCGGCTGTCGCGGATCGCCGAAAAGGTGCCGGGGGCGGAACTGCGCGGGCGCGGCATGATGCAGGGCATCAACGTCGGCTCCGGCGATCTGGCGGGGGCGATCTGCGCCGCCGCGTTCGAGCGTGGGCTCATCATCGAGACCTCGGGCGCCAACGACGAAGTGGTAAAGTTCCTCGGCCCGCTCACCACGCCGGACGCGGTGCTCGACGAAGGGCTCGACATGCTCGAGGCTAGCGTGACCGAGGCCCTGTCCCAGACCCGCGACGCGGCCGAGTGAGCCGATGATCGTAAGGGATTTCAACGCGCTCAACGACACCGACCGCGCGGTGTCCGACGCGCAATGGACCAGCGTACGGATGCTGCTGGCCGATGACGGGATGGGCTTTTCCTTCCACATCACCACGCTGAAGGCGGGTAGCGAACACACCTTCCACTACAAGCACCATTTCGAAAGCGTCTACTGCATGTCTGGAACCGGCCGGATCACCGACCTCGCCACAGGCGAGACGCACGAGATCCGCCCCGGCGTGATGTATGCGCTGAACCTGCACGACAGGCACACGCTGATCGCGGACGAGGACCTCGTGATGGCATGCTGCTTCAACCCGCCGGTGACGGGGACCGAAGTTCACCGCGAAGACGGCTCCTACGCACCCGCCGATTGAGAAGACCGCAAACCATGACGACCGGACATACCGTCGAGAAGATCGGCGGCACCTCCATCAGCCGCGCGGACGAGTTGATGGCCACGCTGTTCAGCGCAAACAGGGAGGGCGGCCCCTATGGGCGGGTATTCGTCGTTTCCGCCTTCGGTGGGATCACGGACCTGCTGCTCGAGAACAAGAAATCGGGCGAACCGGGCGTTTACGGGCATTTCGCCTCGGCCGAGGCGGACATGAGGTGGAGCGAGGCGCTGGATCGCACCGCTGCCCGCATGGTCGAGGAGCATACCCGCCTGCTCGACCATGAAGGCGACCAGAAGGAAGCCGGGGATTTTCTGCGCGAGCGGGTCGAGGGCGCGCGCTCTTGCCTGATCGACCTGCAGCGCCTGACCTCCTACGGGCATTTCCGGCTGGGCAACCAGTTGCTGACCATCCGCGAATTGCTGTCTGGGCTGGGCGAGGCGCATTCCGCCAAGGTGGTCACGCTGATGCTGAACCGTCGCGGCGTGGTTGCGCGCATGGTGGACCTGTCAGGCTGGCGCGATGATCGCCACCCCGACCTTCGGACCCGGCTGACCGACGCGTTGTCAGGGATCGACTTCGCCCGCGAACTGCCGATCGTGACCGGCTACGCGCAATGCAGCGAAGGGCTGATGCGGGAATTCGACCGCGGCTATTCCGAGGTCACCTTTGCCCATATCGCCGCTCTGACCGGCGCACGCGAGGCAGTGATCCACAAGGAATTCCATCTCTCAAGCGCCGATCCCAAGATCGTCGGCACCGGCAAGGCCACCAAGATCGGGCGAACCGATTACGACGTGGCCGACCAGTTATCGAACCTCGGGATGGAGGCGGTGCACCCGAGCGCCGCCAAGATCCTGCGCCAGGCGGGGATTCCGCTGCGCGTGGCCAACGCCTTCGACGTGGGCGATCCGGGAACGGTGATCCTGTCGGACGTCGAGGCGCCGCCGCGCGTCGAGATGGTCACCGGTCTGGTCGTCGCGGCGCTGTCGGTGCACGAACCCGACATGGTGGGCGTGAAGGGCTACGACGCCGCGATCCTCGACGCGCTGACGCAGAACGACGTCTGGATCGTGTCGAAGGCGTCGAATGCGAACACGATCACGCATTACGTCGATGCACAACTCAAGGCGCTGCGCGCTGTGGAACGCGCGATCGAGGCCCGCCATGCCAACGCCGAGATCGACATCCGCAAGATCGCGCTGGTTAGCGCGGTGGGGCGCGGGCTGCTCGATATCGAGGTGCCGGCGCGCGGCCTTCAGGCGCTGGCCGGGGCGGGCATCGAAAGCCTCGGCGTGCACGCCATCGCGCGCGGCGTGGACGTGCAGTTCCTCGTCCCCGAGGACCGGCTGAACGACGCGATCAGCGCGCTCCACGCGGCGCTCGTCGAGGCGGCCTGAGGCGGCCCCGGCGCGCCGCCTACACCGACTGGCGCGGAATGGTCGCGCTATAGGTCTCGTTGCGCACGGACGTGTCGCCCTCGAACGCCTGCATCCGCGCGCGCAGGTGGAAATGCGTGGCGTCGCAGGTCATGTGCGTGTGCGTCACGGTCCGCACCGCCCAGTCGTCCCGCTGCATCTTGTGCTCCCACGTCACCTCGCCCTCGGCCGAGGTCGGGTCGTCCGGCAGGATCGAATACCGTTCGATGCACTCGGCGGAATGGGTCAGCGCGTGGTCGGTGATATTTGCCGCGCCTTCGTGCACGCGGATATCGGCCGTGACACGCCCCGTGACGGTGTCTTCGGTCACGCGCCATTCGGCCGTTGGCGGTGTCTCGAATACCTGCCCCAGCGGCGCCGCGGCGCGCGGCGGGCCGAACGGGGCTGCATCGCTGTGATCACCGTCGCGCAGCGGCAGGGAGAGCGTGCACCGCTCGCTCTGCACGCGCAGGGTGACGGGTTCGGGCGCGGGCCAGGCGATGGGGAAATAGCTGGTCGACAGCGCCAGCCGGATCCGGTGACCGGCGCGGAAGGTCTGCGCGACGTGCTTCATCGGCACGTCGACGGTATAGGTCTGCCCCGGCACCAGCTTTTCGGGATGTTCGTGCCCGTTGCGATGGGTGAGGTTGAGCAGCCCGTAGCTGACCCGCGTCGCAGCCCCGTCAGGGGCCACGTCCATCAGCCGCACGGCGACCTGCGCGACCGGGCAGTCGGCGGTGAAGGTCAGCGTCAGATGCGCATCGCCCATCATGTGCAGGGCCGCATCGAGCGGCGCCGTCTGGAAGCACAGGCTGCCTGCGTCGTCGCGCCGCTGATCGCCGGGCTGGTCGCCGGGCAGCGCGTAGGAACACCACTTGCCCCCCGCGAACCCGACCCAGAGCGGCGAGGCGATGTCGAGCCAGCCGCCGGGCAGCGCATCGGACCGCGACAGCCGTCCATCGGCGCCGAGGGCGAAATCGGTACGCGTGATGTTGGGCGAGGGCCAGGCCGGTTCGGTGATCCAGTGGCCGTCACGCTGGGTGTAATGGGTCTGCGGCACGGCGTGGTCCTGCAGGAACACGCGCAGCGGCGGCTCGTCCGCGATACCGGTATCGACGCCCTTGAGCCATTGATCCCACCAGCGGGTCTCCTCGCTCAGCCAATCGATCGCCGGGCCGGGTTCGCCGACATGCGGATAGCGGTGCGACCAAGGGCCGACGAGCCCCTTTGCCGGGCTCTTGAGGTTCTCCACCAAGCGGAATACGGCGCGGCAGTAGCCGTCTGCCCAGCCGCTGACGGCGTAGACGGGCACCTGAATGTTGCTGAAATCCTCGCAGATCGAGCCGTGCTTCCAGAACGCGTCGCGCGTCTGGTGCTGCATCCAGGTCTCGAGCCAGAAGCCTGACCCGTCCAGCCGCTCTTCCCACATCTCGCGCCAGCGGTCACCGACATGCGCGGGATCCGGCGGCAGCGTGTTGATTCCGAACATCACCGACGCCCAGGACAATTGATCGCACAGCATCGTGCCGCCCATGTAGTGGATGTCGTCGGCATAGCGGTCGTCGGTCGAACAGATCGTCACCACCGCCTTCAGCGCCGGCGGCCGCAGCGCCGCGAGTTGCAGACCGTTGAAGCCGCCCCAGGAAATGCCGACGATCCCGACACCGCCGTCGCACCAGGGCTGACCGGCGATCCAGGCGATGACGTCGCAGCCGTCCTGAAGCTCGATCTCGGTGTATTCGTCGGTCATCACGCCGTCGGATTCGCCGGTGCCGCGCAGATCGACGCGCACATAGGCATAGCCCTGCGCCACCATCCAAGGCGCCCGCGCGTGGTCACGCTCCAGCGTCTTGTCGTTCTTGCGATAGGGAATGTATTCGAGGATCGCCGGCACCGGCTGTCCGGTCGCGCCCTCGGGCATCCAGATCCGCGCCGCAAGGCGGGTTCCGTCGGGCATCGGGATCTCGACATGCTCCAGCTCGCGCACAGCGACGGGAAGCGGGTGATCGACTCTCATTGACGTCATCCTGAAATGCGGGCCGGACGGGCCCGGCGGTGTCGTGCGGACTGGCGAGGCGTGGCTATTCCTCGATGTCGCTGAACTCGTAGTTGAGCCGCTTCATTACTTGTTCGTAATTCCACAGCAGCTTGGATTGCTTCTTTGCGCCCATCCAGACCGAGGCCACCGCAAAGCTGTAGGCATCCTGCTCCGGCAGGTCCGACAGCTTCATGCCCTTCTTGACGTAAGAGGAAATGCGCGTGCCGGGCACCTGTTCGGCGGCCACCTCGATCTCGGCGCGCGAGGGCGCGCGCGCGACGGTCGCGTCTCGGAAGAACACGCGGTAGAAGAATTCCGCCGCCACGTTTTCCGGGCCTTCGCCTTGGGGCATGTCGGGCGTGCGCCCGAGTCCGAGGTCGATCGTCACCTGCTGGTGGCTGACGCCGTCGACCATCTCGAACAGGTCGCAATGCGACTGCGCGATGCGAGTATTGATCTCCAGAAGCCAGATCTTGTTCTGCACCTCGTCCCAGAAATACTCGATGTTGAAGCCCGCGTTGTCATAGCCGACATGGGCCATGATCTTGCGGGTGATCTCGTTCATCTGGTCCTGCACCCGGGTCGGCAGGGTGGACGGGTAGAGGTAGTAGAAGAAGCTGAGCACCTGCGGATAGCGGATGGAATCCACGATGCCGTAGGGCACGACCTCGCCGTCGTACACGTAGCCCTCCACGGTGCATTGCCGACCGCCGATGACCTGTTCGGCCATGCAGTAATGGCCTTCGATGGCGCGGATGTCGTCGGGCAGGTCAGCCTGGTCGAGCACGTAGTTGAACGGCTCCGATATCTGGTCGATCTCTGCGCGGATGTTCTGGATCGCGAAGTCGAAATCCTCGGGGCTGTCGATGCGGAAGCCCAACCGCGAACCCGACGACTTGATCGGCTTGACGAAGAAGGGAAAGCGCAGGTCGGCCTCGCCTATGCGCGACAGCGCCTCGTCGTCGAACGGGTCGAAGGCGGTGAATTTCGGTACGTGGTCGGGGATCACCTCGGCCATCACCTTGCGCGACCAGAATTTGTGCTCGCATTTCAGCAGGCTTTCCAGCGACGCGTTGCGCGTGCCGTATTTCGCACAGAGCAGCGGCAGCATGGTGGAGACGGGAAAGTCGATATAGCCCACGATCGCGTCGATGGAGCCGTCGAAGGCGTCCAGCGTGGCCTCGGCCCGCGTCAGCATGTCGGGGATGTCGAATTGCTGCGTGTCCGACACCTCCTCGGATGTCAGAAGCGGATGGAACACGACATCGTCGCAGCCCCGTAGCCGTCTCAGGCGCTCCGCGTTCAGGGCGTTCATCCCGATAACGAAGACGTTTTTCGTCATTGTTTCAGCCCATTGCGTAAGGGCGGAGGCGCCACGCCGGCGCGTCCACGGGAAAAGGCGGGCGTCAGTGCCGGGTCAACTCGGCCTGAACGGGAAAGCTGCGGCCCTTCAGGCGGTCGGTCGCGCCCTTGATGTCGTCGACCAGCAGCAGCAGGAAATCGCCGGGCTCCGCCTCTTCGATCGCGGCGGCGACGGCTTCCTCTTCCGACATGATGACCCGGACATCGCAGGTGGCGCCGCTCGACGTGACACCATCGCGGATCAGGCCCGCAGTCTCGCCGGTCTCGCGGCCGCGCGAGTCCGTCTCGTAGACGTAGACGATGTCGCACATCCCGGCCAGTTGCGCGCCGAGCGCCGAAAGGTCTTCGGCCCGCCGGTTCCCCGGCGCGGTCGAGACACCGATCCGGCGCTTCTGCCCGAGACCGCGCACCAGCGGTTCCAGTGCGATCAGCGCGGGCACGTTGTGGCCGTAGTCGATCAGGCACTTGACGCCGTCAGCCTCGAAATAGTTGGTCCGGCCCGGCATCTGCGCCGGCGTGGGGTGGAAGGTCAGCAGACCGGCGCGGATGTCGTCGATTTCGATGCCGTGCGCCAGCGCGACGGCCGCGGCGGCCATCGCGTTCTGCACGTTGAACGGCGCGTGCCCTTCGAAGGCAATCGGCACGTCGTTCACGTCGACCACGTCCACCTGCACCTTGCCGCGCATCAGCACGATCCGCCCGGAGCGCACGGTGACGACCATGCCGCCCTTGCCCAGATGCTCATCGAGGTCGGGATTGTCTGGCGACATGGTGAAATAGATTATCTCGCCCCGCGCCCAGTAGGTGCCCTGATCCAACACCAGCGGATCGTCGGCGTTCAGGACGCAGTAGCCCCCCTCGCGTTTGACGGCATCGACGACGACGGTCTTGCAGCGCGCCAGTTCCTCAAGGGTGCGGATGTCGTGCTCGCCAAGGTGGTCCGAGGCAATGTTGAGCAGCACGCCAACGTCGCATTCGTCGAAGCCGAGGCCGCGGCGCATGATGCCGCCGCGTGCGACCTCGAGAACGGCGTGCTCAACCGTGGGTTCGCGCAGCACGGCATGTGCCGCCGCCGGCCCCGAATAGTCGCCGCGCAGGATCACGTGGTTGTCGATCTCGACCGTGCCGGTGCAGCCCATGCCCACCGAATAGCCGGCCTGCCGCAGGATATGCGTCGTCAGGCGCGTGGTCGTGGTCTTGCCATTGGTGCCGGTGATCGCCGTGATCGGGATGCGGCCGTCATCGGTGGGATCGGGAAACAGCATCTCGACGATGTGTTCGCCCACCGGACGCGGCGTGCCGTGGGTCGGCGCCATGTGCATGCGGAAACCGGGGCCGGCATTGACCTCGACCACGCCGGCGGATTGCTGGTCCAGCGGCCGGGTCAGCGTTTCGGCCAGCAGGTCGATCCCGATCACGTCAAGCCCGACATGGCGCGCGATCCGCTCCATCTGGAACTTGATCTCGGGGTGCACCTCGTCGGTCAGGTCGGTCGCCGTGCCCCCGGTGGAGATGTTGGCGGTGGACTTGAGATAGACCATCTCGCTCTCGGGCGGCACGCTGTCCAAGCTTAGCCCGGCCTGCTCGAGCATGCGCAGCGTCTGGTCGTCGACATGGATCTGCGTCAGCAGGTTCTCGTGCCCGACGCCACGGCGCGGAGCGCGGTTTTCCTGTTCGATCAACTGACGGATCGTGGATCTGCCGTCGCCGGTCACATGCGCCGGACGGCGGCGCGCGGCCGCGACCAACTTGCCGCCGATCACCAGCATCCGGTGATCCTCGCCCGTGATATAGCGTTCCACGATGACGCCGCCGGACTCGTCGCGCAGGCTTTTGAGGGCCAGTTCGTAGCCCGATTTCAGGTCCTCGAGCGACGCGATGGCAGTAGTCACGCCGCGGCCGTGGTTGCCCGCGAGCGGCTTGGTCACGACCGGCCAGCCGATCCATTCGGCCGCCTCCTGCGCCTCTTCCCGGGAATAGCAGGTGTAGCCCTCCGGCACGGCCAGCCCGGCATCGCCGAGGATCTGCTTGGTCCAGTCCTTGTCGTCGGCGATCGAGTGGCCAATGATGCCCGAGGCGTCGGTCACCGTCGCCTGGAAGCGGCGCTGCTTCACGCCGTGGCCGAGTTGAGTGTAGCTGGTGCCTTCGGTCAGATTGTACCAGGGGATGTTGCGGGCCTTGGCGGCGTCCACGATCGCACCGGTCGAGGGGCCGAGCGCGTTGGCGTCGCGCACCTCTTTCAGGCGGTCGAGTACGGGGCCGAGATCGACATGCGCGCGATCGTAGAGCTTCCGAACGATCTGGACCGCTTCCTCCCCGGCGGCGAGGCCGGTGGCCTCGTCCCGGTAGCGATAGATCACATTGTAGATGCCGGGATCGTAGCTGTCGACGGTCTTGCCGTACCCGACCGAAAAGCCGACCATGTTCTGCAGCTCTATGGCGAGATGCTCGACCATGTGCCCCGCATAGGTGCCGTTGCGCACGCGCTGCAGGAACCCGCCCGGTTCGCCGACCGAACAGCGATGGTCATGGATGGTGGGAATGATCGCCTCGAGGGCTTCGGCGATGCCGGGGACCGTGTCGCTTGGCCGCTCTTCGAGGTCTTGGATGTCGAGCCGCATGTATATCGCCTGGTAGCGGCTGTAGTAGTTTGGCCCGCGCAGTGCGCGGTGCTCAAGAATGCGCATTAGTCTTTTTCAGCTCCAGATTGCCGATGTCTTCCGGCCCAAGGATGGTCCGCCGGGTGCGGTCGTACCCGTCTCCGTCGATCAGCGCGTGCATCACGACGTTGTGGACGCTCATCACCTCGCCGTCGGAGAGGTCGAACACGTTCGATCCCGTCATGGCCGTACTGTCAACGAGGATAACATGCCCGGGACCGAACGCATACAGTCGATCGCCATCGAAGAGCACCGCCGCGTCCTCGCCAAGGCCGACGCCCAGATATTCGGGGTTCGTCGCGCCGACCTCCATCAGGCGGGAGAACCGGCCACGCTCCAGAAAATGCGTGTCGACGATCACACCCGCGATCAGGCCGAAGCCGGCCGCCATCTTCACCACGCCCTTGCGCAGCGCGTCGGTTGCATCGCCGCCGTAGACCATGGTGGTCGATTGGCAGGCCGCGCCGGCGCTGGTCCCCGCGATCACGGCGCCCTCGGTGTGACGCTTGCGGATCATCTCCAGCGCGGGCGAGCCCCCGAAGATGCTCGTCAGCCGCATCTGGTCGCCGCCGGAGATGAAGATCACGTCGCTGCGCGCGAGCATCTCGATCATCTCCGGGTCGCGCGTGTCGGCCCGTTCGCGGATGCGGACATCGAGCACCTCGCTCGCGCCGAGGCGCTTGAAAACGGCTTGATACTCGGCAAAGACCTCGTCGGGGATGCTGCTGGCCGTGGTTATCACGCTCACGATCGGTGCGGCGGCGTCGCTGAAGCCGAGAACACGCTTCAGGATGTCGGCTTGCGTCGTCTTGTCTTCGGCACCGCCGATCGCCACCAGCTTGCCCCGCGGTACAGGGCGAATCGACGTGTTCATTGGGACCTCCAAGATGGGCAAGCTCCATTAAATCTTGCGCAGGGTTTCAGATCAGTTATAGGCGAAGCTGTTTCAGGGAAAGATGTTTTTTTCCATGCGGGGGCGTCGCGGACACGTCGGCAGGACAAGCGCCTGTTTTCGCTGCGCGCCGCGAACGGATTCGGGAAAGGATAGATGTTGGCATCTGGTTTCGTTCTGGCCATTCACGGCGGTGCTGGCGTGCTGCCACGCGACGACATGAGTCCCGAGCGGGAAGCGGCGTATCACGCCGCGCTGGGGCGGGTGCTGGCCGCAGGGCAATCGGTGCTTACCGCGGACGGAGCCGCGCTTGACGCTGTCACGGCGGCGGTAATGGCGCTTGAGGACGAGCCGTTGTTCAATGCCGGGCGTGGCGCCGTCTTTACCCGCGACGGCCGGCACGAGATGGATGCCGCGATCATGGACGGACGTGGCCGCCGGGCCGGGGCCGTCGCGGGCATCGCCGGCGTGCGCAATCCGGTGCTGCTGGCCCGCGCCGTGATGGAGCGGACCGATCACGTGTTGATGGCGGGCACGGGCGCGCTGCAGATCGCGCGGGCTGCCGGGCTGGCCTTCGAAGACGACGCCTATTTCTACACGCAGGAGCGCTGGGACAGCCTGCAAGAGACGCTGCGGATGGAAGCTGACGGCACGCTGGACGACGACCCGTCCCGGCGCCATGGCACGGTCGGCGCCGTGGCGCTGGACCGCGCAGGCAATCTGGCCGCCGCAACCTCGACCGGCGGAATGACGGGCAAGCGCGCGGGCCGCATCGGGGACAGTCCGATCATTGGCGCAGGGACCTTCGCCGATGATACCACCTGTGCCGTCTCGGCCACCGGCGATGGCGAGGCCTTCATCCGCCTGTTGGTCGCGCATGAGATCGACGCGCGCATCCGGCTGGGCGCGCAGCCGATGTCCGAAGCCGCGCGAGCGGTCGTGATAGACGACCTCAGCGCCATCGGCGGCTCGGGCGGGTTGATCTCTCTCGCGCGCGACGGGGCGCTCGTGATGCCATTCAACTGCGAAGGCATGTATCGCGGCTGCGTGCGCGACGGCGGTGCCCCCGAAACGCATATCTATTGACGCGGTGCCTGTACGGGCAGTGCACCCCGAGGCGACTCGCCAGCGGCATCGCGGACGCCGGCCCGGGCCATCGGGGCGCAAGGCATGCCTCCCTCAGCCGATTTTCGCGCCCCAGAAGGCATTGTTGCAGAACTATCGCCATCAGGGATTCACTTCGCGAACCCATGCCGTTAGACGCGCGGCATGATCAAGCCAACTCCCGCCCGCTATCGTAGGCCGAACTCGTCCAGCTACATCGTGTCTGCCCACTGCCCGGGAGCTCCTGGCATGATCGTGGACAGCGTTCGATTTCTGTCCCTTCTTGCGAACGCCACCGGCGTCGAAGTGTTCAGCCAAAGCCTCGAAAAACATATTAATTACAGCTACTTAAAATATATTCACCAAATCGGCGCAGTCATGAGGTCCGGAGAACGTCGCCCCTGAGAGACCGCTTCTGGCGCGTCTGGCGCCGACGCCAGTGCTCAGCCCCACCCGCATAACCCTCGAAAACAACGAGAAAATCCGGCCGCGGCCGGATCGGGAGACCGCTTTCGCTGGGGCAAGTGGCGGAGGGAACGGGACCGGGATCGGACGTTCTCTCGATACTAAGCGATTGTTGTCATTGAAGTGAGCTGCGGTTGGACAGGTCATCCGGTGCAGGCGCGACGGGCAACGAAATGGTCAATCTGCGGCCGCGACAGCTTCCTCCGGAACAGCACGATCCCATCCGCCGCATAGCTGAGCCGGGCGATCCGGCGGCCCGATCGCGCAGGCAGCCTCCGCCATCCGCCAGGTCGATCGTGGTCGAAACGGGGCCTCCCCGTGGGATCGGGCTTGTCCGGCGTGGGCCGACTACGGAATTGCGGAAATCGTCACGAAGGCGAAAAAGATGACGAGGTGGATGCCCCCTTGCAGCACGGTCGTCCGCCCCGTGGCGAGGGTCAGGGTGGCCATGAACAGGGACAGGACCAGCAGCACCAGGTGCTCGGCCTCGAGACCCAGAACCAGCGTCTGCCCGGTCACGAGCGCCACGACCGCCACGGTGGGAATCGTCAGGCAAAGGCTGGCCAGGGCCGAGCCGAGTGCGAGATTGATGCTCGTCTGCAGCCGGTTCGACCCGGCCGCGCGCAAGGAGGCCACGCCCTCGGGCATCAGCACGACCATCGCGATCAGGACGCCGATCAGGGCCTCGGGGAAGCCTGAACGCGTGATCGCGTCACCGACGGGATGCGCCAGGAACTCGGCGAGGAGTACGACCGAGAGGAGGGAGATCGGCAGAAGGCACAGCGCGACGACGAAACTCCGAGTGCTGGGCGGGTGGTGTCGCTCTTCGCCGGCAGCGCGTTCGAGGAAGTCGTCCCTGTGCCTGACCGTCTGAACGTAGAGGTAGAGGCCGTAAAGCGCCAGCGAAACGACTGCGACGAAGACGAGTTGCACCGGGGCATAGACCGGCCCGGGGACGGTTGTCGTATAGTTCGGGAGCACGAGGCCGAGGACCGCCAGCGTGCCGAGCACGCCGAGCGCGGCTGCCGCACCGCGCGGCTGCACGCTCTGTTCGTGGAAGCGCAGACCGCCGATCACGAGGCAGAGGCCCACGATGCCGTTCAGCACGATCATGATGGCGGCAAACACCGTATCGCGGGCGATGCTGCTCTCGCTTCCGGCCGACGACAGCAGCATAGACACGATCAGGGAGACTTCGATCACGGTGACGGCGAGCGCGAGCAGGATCGACCCGAAGGGCTGCCCGATCCGCTCTGCAATCGTCTCCGCATGGTGCACGGCAGAGAAGACGGCAGCGAAGAGAAGGACGGCGGAGAGAGCGTAGACGGCCAGCGGGACCGCGCCGTGCAGGCCGACCTCCGAAATGCCGAAGACGACAAGGGCGGCCACGGGCGCAGCCCAGGACCACAAGGGAGTCGGCAGCGGACCGGGAATTGACACCTTGTTCTCCGGGGAGTGCTCGGAAGCCATCGCAAAAGACCCTCGACAAGTAGCGCCCTATGGCTTGACTTCGGACGCGCGCGCATCCGGCACGCCCGTGGCGATGACACTAATGCTTCCGGGGGCCGCCCGGGCCTGATCCTCAGCGACGTATTTTCCTCGATCGCGCCCGAGATAGACGGTCTGGCTCGGCAGGGCAAGCGCGGCGCGCGACCCATCGACGAGGCGCATGACACCGAGGATCAGTTCTTCCTGCGTGTTCAGGAACGTGCCCCAGTCGGCGGTCGCCACGGTCGCACGGATCTCGACATCGATCGAGGAGGGCCCGAGCGCCACGACGTGGACGCGCGGCATGCCGGGGCCCGTCTCCACCATCGGATGCGCCGCGACGTGGTCGCGAAACTGCGCGAGCAACGCCTCGAGATCGGCGGGCGTCGTCTTGCAGGACAGGCCGAAGACGTGGTTGAACAGGCATTTCTCGCGCGCGGCATAGTTCGTGACATGCAGCTTGGCGAGATCGGCGTTGGGCACCGTCGTCAGGCTGCCATCGGCGCCCCTGATGCGGCTGGACCGGGGGCCGATCCGCTCGACCGTCCCCGACATAGCGCCATACCGGATGAAATCCCCGATCCGGAACGGCCGGTCCGCGAAGATGGACACGCCGCCGAACAGGTTCTCGACCGTCGATTGCGCCGCGAGCGCGAAGGCGAGCCCCCCGACGCTGAGGCCCGCCACGAGGCCCAGTGAGGGGATGCCGAGATCGGAGGCACCGGTGACCAGTACCGCCGCGGCAGCGACGAACGCGCCGACACGCGCCAGCAGATAGAGCAGATGCGCGTCGTAGCTGTCTTCCCGGATGGTGGGGCTGGCGACGATCGCCTCGACGACGAGGTAAATGGCAAGCCAGGCCGCCCAGGCCAGACCGGCGGTGAGAACGATCGAATCCCAGATATGGACCCCTTCCGCGAAAGGGCCCGACAGGTTGACCTGGGGCAGAAAGGCGCTGCGCATGGCGAGAGCGGCGAGGCAGAGAAACGCCGGCACCGTCAGCTTGATCGCGAGGCGCCAATGCGTCTGCATGGCCTCGCCCCATCTGCGCACGGCGCGCCACCACGCGAGGATAACGAGGAGAAGCCCGGCCCAGACCAGGAACACCACCGCGGCCTTCCAGACCGGCGTCCCCAGCACCTGCACCTCGAACGAGTCCGGCAGGGCCTCGATGAGATCATAGGGGAACAGAGGCCCGGTGAAGCCCACCTGCTCAGCGCGCCAGTTGGAATAGGCCGTCGGCCGGACGGGCGGCAGATCGATGATCAGCTCGTGGAACAGGGGCAGCCGCGCCACTGTGTCGGGCGAAAAGAGGTAGGCGCCGGCGCGCTCGCCCTCTTCCACCCGGTGGATCGTGATCTCGGTGTCAGGGTAATGCCAGAGCGCGGCAGGCTCGTCGCCGTCCGCGACGTCGCTCCCCGGGATCGTACCCGGATCGACAAGCGGAAGGCGCACGAGCACGTCGAACAGGTATCCCACCGACGCCGAGCCAACCTCTGCCTGCGTGGCCGGCGGAACGTCGCTCAGATCGAACAGGGCGCGCGCCCGCACGAGCGCGTCGCGGATGTCGCCCTCGCCGTCGACAGACTTGGAGGCCCGGTAGGACAGGTACCCGGCCTCGATCTCGCGCATGACCGACACGAACGAGTCGTAGGTTGCCCGCGGGCTCGAGACGTCGAGCGGCTCGAGCGGGTGCCTGTCCTGCGCGAGGGTCTGACCGGCAAGGACGAGCGACAGGGCCGTCAGGAGTACGCGTGCGAGCAACTCGGTCCCTGCACTGCTGGGCATCCGGCCAAAAAACATGGGGCGCCGGCGCCGCGATCTTCTTCTGCGCCAGCCCCGCGGAAGCGCCAGGCGGCGGGCCTGACGTGCGCAGACGACACGAGCGAATGCAACGGGTTGACCGATCTGGTGTGGCTCCATATCCATCGACCTTGTCTATCATCCAAAGTCGCCTGTGCAATCGTGAGAGAAGCAAGTGTCCCGATCCAGTGCTCTTGCCTTCTCAGTGCGGTGCGCCCGTGGCGTTGCGGTCGCGGCCTCCGGATTGCTGGTGTTGGCGCAAGTTGCCACGGCGCAGGACGCGGACGGGCTGGTCGCGCAGGCCGAACGGGAAATCGGCAACGTCTTTCAGTTCATCGAACCTGTCGCCGAGACCGGACTCGAGGGTGTTTTCGCGTTTCTCGACGCGCAGCAATGGGTCTTCATCCTGGTCGCGCTGGCCATCGGCTATCCTCTGGGAAGGCTGAGGTTGGGCCCGATTTCGCTGGGGTCGACGGCGAGCACCTTGCTGGTGGCGGTTCTGATTTCGATGGCGGCGCAGGTCTTTTTCGGGCTGACATACGCGATCCCGGGGATCGTCTCGACGATCTTTCTGTCGCTCTTCATGTATGCGCTCGGCCTGGGCGTCGGACCGAAGTTCTTCGCCGGCCTCAAGGCCGCGGGCGTTCTCGCCATCCTGCTCGGAACGATCATCTGGGCGCTGAACTGGGCGATCGCGGTCGGCGGAGCGAAACTGGCCGGTCTCGACTCCGGATATGCGGCCGGCCTGATCTCGGGCAGTTACACGATCACGGCGGTGCTCGGCGTCGCGCAATCCGCGGTGCAGGCCGGAACGGCGGCCGTTCCGGAGGGCATGACCGCCGAACAGATCGGCGCGAACATGGCCGCCGGCTATGCGATCAGCTACCTGCTGTCGAGCGTCGGCATCATCCTTATTCTGCGCTATCTGCCGCAGATGTTCGGGCACGATCCGGTCGCAGACGGAAAGGCGGCGGAAGCGGCGTTTTCCGGTGGCGGCGCCCACGGCCTGCCCGGGACGCCAGAGGCCTTTCTCCTCGGATATTCCCCCGTGGATCTCAGAGCCTACCGGATCGAGAACGAGGCCTTCGCCGGCCGCAAAGTAGGCGACCTTCTGGATTCCTACCCCCAGGCGCCGATTCTCAGGGTCGTGCGCGATGGAGAGGCCATGGACCTGACGAGCAACCCGGAGATTCGTATTGGCGACCTCGTCACCATTCGCGCGGATGTCGGTCTCGAAATCCTGCACGGCGGCGAGATCGGGGCGGAGGTCGCCGACGCAACGGCCCGCAATCTCGTGATCTCTACCGCCGACATTCATGTCGGCTCGCACGCGGTCTCGGGCAAGACGGTTACCGATCTGTCCCGCAACCACCTTTCGCATGGCCTGCGACTCGAGGCGATCTTCCGCGCCGGGCAGGAGATCCCCCTAGGCCCTGAAACGGATGTCCGTCTCGGCGACGTGCTCCGCCTCAGCGGCCCGCAAGTCTGCATCGATCGCGCTGCAGAGGCGCTCGGCGGCACGGCCGTCACGGGCGACACGCTCGCAACGACAGAGGTGATGCATCTGGCGATCGCGATGTCCGCAGGCTACGTGATCGGCACGTTCAGCGTGTCGCTCGGCGGGATCCCCTTTGCGCTGGGCTCCTCCGCGGGATGCCTTCTCGCCGGCATCATCGTCGCGTATCTGCGCAGCCGCAATCCGCAACTGGGTGGCCCCGTTTCGGAAGGCGCGCGGGGCTTCATGCAGGATATCGGCCTGAACGTGTTCGTCGCGGTTCTGGGCGCCAACACGGGGCCGAAACTCGTATCTGCACTCGGGGGCGATACGGTCATCTGGCTGGCCCTGATCGGCACGGCTGCCGCCCTCGTTCCCGTGATCGTCGCTTACTTCATCGGCGACAGGATCTTTCGGATGAATTCGGTGATCAATGCGGGCTGCTGCGCAGGCGGCCGCAATGCGACTCCGGCTCTCGACGCGGTTCTGGAACAGTCGAAAAGTCAGGTGGCAGCCGCCCCTTTCCCGGTGGCGTACGCGCTCACCACCGTACTTGCTCTTGTCGGAGGTTATCTTGCACAAATCGTGTCATGACCCGTTGAGGGGAAAGACATTTTCTGTGCAAAACGCCAGCGTGTAATTCTCGAGCCCGTGACCACCAAGAACGCCATGCAAAGTGACCGCCAGAAAACAAGCTGGAAGAGGGCGACCATGAGAAGCGCGCGTCTGCCAACGTGCGGGATGTGGATCTCCCCATGCCTCGTTGCGGCAACAAGCACTCCGGGAGCCGCTTTTGCGCTCGCGCCCTCGGTGCCGATGTTCGGCAGCTATTTTCCGTCCTGGTTGCTTTGTCTTTTCGCCGGAATCGTGCTTACGATCATCGTCCGGGTGGTCTTCATCGTGATCGGGCTCGACGATATCCTGCGTTGGCGGGTGCCGGCATACATGTCCATGGCGCTCGGCCTGACCTTTTTCCTGTCCCTCGCGATTTTCGGACGCTGAGCTGTGCCTGACCGAAAGCCGCTCATCCTGCTCGGAGCCGTCGTCACCGCCCTCATCATCGGCGGGACGGGGCTGCTCGCCTATCGCAGCCATCTGGTGTCGTCGGCCAACCCGCTCTCGGACGATGCCTCGGTCGAGGCGGACGTGTCGCGCATCGCGCCGTCGATTCCAGGCCGGGTGAAGGCGATCCATGTTCACGACAACGGAGAGGTCAAGGCAGGCGACCTGCTCGTCGAGCTCGACGAAACGCCCTACAGGCTCGCGTTGGAGCAGGCGCGCGCCGATCTCGAGATCGCGATGGCCGCGCGAAGCGACCAGGCTCGCAGCATTCGGGCCGAGCAGGCGAACCTCGCCATCGCCGAGGAGCAGGTGGTTCGGGCCACCAACAATCTGGAGCTTGCAACTCAGACCCTCGGGCGCCTCCTGCCAATGCAGGAGCGCGGCTTCGTCTCGGCGCAGCAGGTCGACGATGCAACGACGCTGCAACGCGATGCCGAGGTCAGCCTGAATGAAGCGCGGCGGCAACTTGAAGCCGCAGAGGCGCTCGTCGGCGACGAGGAAGGGGCGCAGGCCCTTATCCGGGCACGCGAGGCAGCCGTCGCGATTGCCGAGCACGAGCTGGCCGGCACGAAGATCGAGGCGCCCTTCGACGGCCGTGTGACGGGCATGTCGGTGTCGGTGGGCGACTACGTGCTGCCGGCGCAATCGCTCTTCAGCCTGATCGACACCTCGCGATGGATCGTGTCGGCCAACTACACCGAGACCACGCTGCCCGGCATCGAAGTCGGCGATTGCGCCACTGTCTACGTGCTCGCCGACCGCACGCGCCCGATGCAGGGCCGGGTAGAAGGGATCGGGTGGGGCGTGGCCTCGCGCGATGTCATCCAGGTGCCATCGGCGCTGCCGATCGTTCCGAAGTCGCTGGATTGGGTCCGCGTGCAGCAGCGCTTCCCCGTCCATATCCGCATCGACGACCCGCTGCTTGATCTGATGCGGGTCGGCGCGTCGGCCGTGGCCGTGGTGCACGAGAATGAAGGCTGCTGATCAGCCCGCCTCGCCCTGGCCGGGGATCGTGCGGCAGGCATGGGACGACGTGCAACCGTTCCCGGGCCGGTTCGGCCGGACATGGCGGATAGCGCTCCTCTGCGCCATCGTGGCGGCCACCTCGATGATCCTGAAGATCCCCGAGGCCGCGATCAGCTGTTACCTCGTGATCTTCGTGATGAAGGAAGACGCGGTCGAGACGTGCCTCATGGCCATCGGCGTGATCGGTTTGGCGACCCTCGTGGTGGCGCTGATGATCCCCCTTGTGAATGCCACCGTGGAAAGCCCGCAGACGCGGCTCGCCGTCATGTTCGGCGTGTCGTTCGTGTTTCTGTTTCTCAGCTCCGTCACGCCGCTGGGCGAGCAGGCGGCCGTCGTCGCCCTGATCGTCGCCTTCATCATGACCCTGGTGACCTATGTGCCCATCGGGCAGATCGGCGACCAGGGGCTACTGATGGCCTGGAAGATGGCCTGCATGCCCATGGCGCTGATGATCCTCTTCTGCCTCGTCTTCGGCACGCCGTCCCATGTGCTCGTGCGCCGCAGGATCGTCGAACGCCTCGAGGCAGCGGCAGACCGGATCGACGCATGCGAGTCGCCCGAAGCGCTTGTCGAGCTGCTGGGAGAAGGCAACGAGGACCTGCGCAAGCGGATCGCGATGGTCAAGGCGCTCCACCTCGTCGACCGCGCGACGTCGACCTGGCTGACGGGCGCCATCGAGACGAGCTATCGGGCGCTGCTGGCCGCCTCTGCCCTTCCTCCCGGCGCAGACCACCGGGCCAAGGCCAGCCTCGCTGCCCAGCTTCGTCACGCGGCGACCGCGATATCCCAGGGCGCGCGGCCTGCATACCCGTCTCCCGATGTCACCGACGGCGCGACCCGTGCCGATACCGCACTGCGCGATGCGCTTGTCGGTCTCGCCGCGCCCGACGGAGGAGGAGCGCCCCAGCCTGCCAGGCCGCAATTGCTGGCCGCGGATGCGTTTACCAATCCCGAGCACCACCGCTACGCGCTGAAGACCACCATCGCCGCCGTTCTGTGCTACCTCATCTATACCGGCATCCAATGGGACGGGATCCATACGGCGATGATCACCGTCTATGTCGCGGCGCTGGGCACGATCGCGGAAACGGTGCGCAAGCTGACGCTCCGGATCGCCGGGTGCCTGATCGGGGCGGCGATGGGCTGGTTCGTTCTGGCCTTCGTCATGCCGAGCCTGACATCGGTCGGCGGCCTTGCCGGAATGGTGTTCGGCGGCATACTCGTCGCGGCGTGGGTTGCCGTCGGAAAGGAACGGATTCAGTATGTCGGCTTTCAGGTCGCGCTTGCCTTCATGCTGACGACGCTCAATGGCTTCGGCCCCAGCTTCGAGATATCGCAGGCGACGAACCGCATCTACGGCATCCTGCTCGGCATCTTCGTCGTCTATCTCGTCTTCACACAGTTCTGGCCGAAAAGCGTGGCCGGCGACATCCGCGCGCGGCTTCGAGACGCGCTCGACGCCATCGACCGGATCTCGGCTCTGCCCCGGGCGGAGATGCACGCGCGCGCCGCTGCCGCCTCGGAGGCGCAGATCGCCCTTGCCAAGGCCGAGGACCTGTTGGACATCGCCCCGTTCGAGCCCATGAGCAATCGTGTGTCGATGGCCGAAATCGCGCGCCTGCGCGGCGCCGTCGACGGGCTGCGCGACGGGGTTGTTCGTGAATATCTTGGCGAACCGGGCGACAGCCGCGCAAAGCAGGACCTGGCCCAGTATCGGGACATGCTTTCGGCATACCGCCCCCCCGAAAGCGGTGTGATGCGCGTCGGCGCGTCTCCCCTCGGCGATCCACGCTGAGACGATCGAGCAAGCGACGCAAGGAGAGGGTCCAAATCCATGACGATCGAAGCTGTTCCGATCTGCCGAAAGGGTCTCGTCCCGCTGCTCGCCCTCGTCCTCGCCCTTGGCGCCTGCGACACCGACACCAGCGGCGACGTTTCCCCGTCCCCGTTCTCCCCCTGGAGGGAGGAGGGGGGGGAAGGAGCGCCGGGAAGCTTCGCCCTGTCGCCCAATGCCGAAGCCGGCGCCCTGTCCCCAGGTGTTCGATCCGGCAAGACCTACGAGCTTGTCGAACTGATCGACCTCGCCCAGCGGACCAACCCGCTGACGCAGCTCGCCTGGGAGAATGCCCGGCAGGCGGCCTTTGCCAGGGGCATCGCCGAGGGGACGTTCCTGCCCTTCATCTCGGCCAACATCATCGCCGGGCGGCAAGACATCGTCACGCCGGTGCGGACCCTCGGCGGCGGCACCGACACCCTGACGACGACCGCCGAAGGCGCGACACCCGCGCTTGCGCTGCAATGGCTGCTCTTCGATTTCGGTGAACGCGCAGCCTTGCGAGACGTGGCGGCAGCGAACCTCGACGCGGCGAACATCGCGTTCAACGGTACGCATCAGGCGCTCATTTTCGACGTGACGCGCGCCTATTACGCCCATGGCGGCGCGGTCGGCGACGTGCGGATCGCCGAACAGGCCCTCGCCAACAGCCGTGCCATCGAGGAAGCCGCCCGAGCTCGCCTGCAAGCCGGCACCGGCACGTCGATCGAGGTTGCGCAGGCCGAACAACTCGTCGCGCAGGCCCGGCTCCGCCTTGTGCTGGCGCAGGACCTGCGCCGCGACGCCTATCACGATGTGGTCGAATCCGTGGGCATCTCGCCCACCTCCAGAATAAGGATCGCCACATCCGAAAGCCGACGCCTTCCCAGTGCCGGTGCCGTGCTGACCGACGACCTGATCAAGACCGCCCTCGCCCGTCGGCCGGACGTGCTGGCGAGCTTTGCAGGCGTTGAAGCCGCGCGCGCAGGCGAACGCGCCGCCGACGCGGCCTTCCTGCCAAAGATCTACACGACCGCGATCGCCGGAGCCAACAACACGACGTTCCAGACGGGCAACCTTCCGGGTGTGGGCGCGCAACAGACCGCTTCGGGGATCCTGCTCGGGATCTCGATCCCTGTTTACGACGGAGCCATCCGCGCGAATCGACGTCGCCAGGCGGAATCGGCAACCGAGGCGGCCATTTCCGTGCTCGATCAGACGAGGAATGCCGCAGCGCGCGAGATCGTCGTCGCATCCGACACGCTGCGGTCGTCACTCGAGGCCTTTGAAGCGTCGACCGCCCTCGTCTCTGCCTCCCGCACGACCTACGACGCGACGCTCGAAGGCTATCGCAACGGGCTCGTCCCGATCACCGATGTCATGGCTGCAGAAAACGGGCTGCTCCTTGCGCGGCAGGCCCGGACTGACGCCCACGCCGCCTCGCTGATCGCCGCATCGGCGCTCGCGTTCTCGCTGGGCGACATGACATCCCGCGACTCGCCCGCGGCTGCACTCAGGCGATAGCTGCCGCAACCGGCTGCGTTTGCCGGCTCTCGCGCATCAGCAGCAGCGCCCCGACGAAAAAGCAGAACGCCCCGACCCAGAGGTGGGCATTCGCAACAGTCAGGATCCAGCCCGGTTCCGGCCCTTGCGGGACATAGGCCAGCACCCCGGCCGTCAGGAACGCGACACAGCCCACGAGGTTGATCGCAGCGATCTTCCAGTCGAGGTCGCGCAATTTCCATCCCCAGTAGCCATGGCAGACCTCGATGAAGGCGAGATAGGCCGAGACGAGGAACAGGACCGATCCGACCATGCCGGGCAGCCAGATCGTCAGATCCTCGGCGAGCCAGTCCTGGCTTGGGTCGATTGCGTCGAAGGTGTTGAAGTTGAAGGCGACCGTGCCGACGAACTGGCACAGCGTGCTGAGCCAGCCAGCATTCCGCGGCCGCCAGCCGACAAGGGCGATCCGCCCCGCTGATGGGCTCGGCGCTTCGAGGCGGGGGGCGTTGGCCGATTGAAAGTGCTGGAGGTAGGCCGCGACCGTGAACGGGATCGATCCGGCGAAAAAGATGGCCGCCACGGTATAGGGCGATGGAAGCCACGGCGTGTCCGGTGGGAGCAGAGAGAAGGCCGCCCCGACCATGAACAGGGTCGCCCCCACGCCGAACAGCAGGCCGATCATCCAGTTGAAGCGCGCCGACTGCCAGACCGGTACGCCACCCGCGCGCCGCAAGCTCTCGAACCGGTCAAGCCCCTTTCGAACCTGGCGCGAGGGCCAGCGCCGCTCGTGGCCATGTTGCGTGAAGACGCGAAGCGTCACGAACGGGCCGGGCCCGTGCAGCCGCACCCCACCCCGTTCGCCTGTGTCGCTATCCTCGTCGCCGGTCATTCAAGCTCGGCTTCAGTGATGGAACCCGGAGGCATCCTCGGATGTCAGGGCAACCTTCCGGGGGTGGGCATCCAGATGGTCCAGGGCCGCCTTCATGTCGTCCATCAACAGCGTCGAGAGATCCCGGCTGACGCCGTTGCGCACGAGAATCCGCTGGATCGCCTGATCGCTGCAATTCGCAGGCAACGTATAGGCGGGCACCTGCCAGCCGCGCGCGCGCAGACGATCGGCCAGATCGAACAGCGTAAAACCGGGATCGGCTCCGTCCTTTAGCTTCCACGAGACCGCCGGGATTCCGCGGTTCATGTCGCCGTCGTAGACGATCTCGAACGGCCCCATCTGCGCGATCTCCTCGGCGAGATATTGAGCACTGCGATAGCAGGCCTCATGCACCTTGCGGTAGCCCTCGTGCCCCAGACGCAGGAAGTTGTAGTACTGACATACGATCTGACCGCCCGGCCGCGAGAAATTCAGAGCGATATCACGCATGTTGCCGCCGAGGTAATTCACCCAGAACACCATGCTGTCGGGCAGGTCCGCCTCCTCGCGCCACATGACCCAGCCCACGCCGAGGGGAGCGAGACCGAACTTGTGACCCGACGCGTTGATCGACTTCACGCGCGGCAGGCGAAAATCCCATTCCAGGGCGGGCGCGCAGAAGGGCGCGAGAAAGCCGCCCGACGCGCCGTCGACATGGATCGGAATGTCGAGGCCCGTCTCTTTTTCGTAGCCGTCGAGCGCGTCGCTCACCGCCTTCACCGGCTCGTATTCACCGGTGAACGTCACGCCGAGCGTCGGAACCACGCCGATGGTGTTCTCATCGCAGAGCTTGAGCACCTCTTCGGGCGTCATCAGCAGGCGGCCCTCTTCCATCGGGATCTCCCGATGCTCGATGTCCCAGTAGCGGGTGAACTTGTGCCAGCAGATCTGGACGGGGCCGGTGATCAGGTTGGGCTTGTCGGCGGGCCGTCCGGCGGCCTTCTGCCGGCTCTCCCAACGCCGCTTCATCGCCAGACCGCCCAGCATCGCCGCCTCGCTCGACCCCGTGGTCGAGGTGCCGGTGGCCACGCCTTCGGGGGCGTTCCACAGATCCGCGAGCATCCGCACGCAGCGCGCCTCGATCTCGGCGGTCTGCGGATACTCGTCCTTGTCGACCATGTTCTTGTCGATACAGGCGTCCATCAGGCGGTGGACTTCCGGTTCTTCCCAGGTCTGGCAGAAGGTCGCGAGGTTCTGCCGCGCGTTCCCGTCGAGCATCAGCTCGTCGGAAATCGCGGAATAGACGAAGCGCGGATTGCGCTCGCGTTCGGGAAAGCCGGATTTCGGCAGCGGCTCGCCGAAGGCTGTCGACCCGTAAATTTCATCGTCATCGCCGCCGTAGCGGTCGGAAAGTGGCGTGTCGCTCATGTTGAGTCTCCCAAGGCTGCGGCGTGCGCGCGCTTCATTCGCATGTGATGAAATCGGAGGCTCACGTCATCCGGGTTTGGCGGCAGCCAGCAACTCCGTCGCCCCGGCCGCCGATTGCTCGAGGCGGTCGAGGGGCAGGATGCGAGGTCCGTCGAGGCTTGCTAGGGCCGCAAGATCAAACGAGGAATAGTTGAGATCCCGATAGGTCCGCACGAAAAAGAGGGTGCGGTCGAGATCGGAAAGGTTGGTCCAGCAGGTATATTCGGTCACGTAAGGCTTGTCGGTGCTTTCCGACAGCCCGGCGACCTCCATGTGGCCGCCGCCTTCGCCCGGATAATCGATCGTCGCGCCGCGCGGGCGGTCGAAATTGTTCATGATATGCGCGAGCGTCCGCAGGGCGGCATCGGGCGTGTCGGCTGCCTCGGTGAACTGCGAGTAGAAGGCCGCACGCACGAACCGGCCAACCGAGGTGTTCGACGCGGGCAAGCCGGCCGTCGCGATCCCCGAATCTGGCTGGCGCGCGGTGTATTTGCCGAACGCGCCACCCGATTTGTCCACGTTCGACAGGTAGGTGTAGTTATCGAGGTTCGTGAGGTGCCAGGGAAACTCGGGGCCATTGGTCATGACGCCGACCGGGTTGTCGTAGAGATGCATAGCCCCGTTCTGGAACTCGATCACCAGCGCGTCGCCGGAGCGGTCGTGCACGACGTAGTGGAACGGCGATTCCACGCCCCCCAGCAGTGCGAGCGGTTCCAGCATGACCGGCTGGTCGGCCAGCGCAGCCTTGACCTCGGCGACAGTCGCGAACCGACCGAGCGCCCACGACCCGAGGTCCGAGGCCGAGAGCACGGCGGCCGTCGTGTGGGCGCCGTGGTCTGCGCCGCCGGCCGCGGGATAGGACAGAAGGCTGAAGGTGAGTCCCTGCTCGTTCATGCCTTCGAGGGGCTTGAAATCGCCGACCGTCAGCGGCGCGTCCTTCGTCGGGATGCGTCCGGGCATGGTGACCGAGATGAAGGCGTGGCTGGCCTCGTAGTCAACCGGATCGCGGCCTTCCAGCTCGGAGCGGAGCGTCATCCCGCGTGGAACGAACACGACCTGATAGGGCAGGTCCATCGTCAACTCTAACGTGCGCCCGAAATACACGCGTCCCTCGGCGTCACGGTATGTTAGCGATGTACACACGGCAGGCCTCCCATCGGACACTCGATGGCGATTTGATGGGCCACCGAGGGCAAGGTTCTACTGTGCGCTCCTGCCCTGTCAAGGCACCCCGCCGCGGAAGCAACGACTTCGGCTACAGAATTCGCGCTTTCGCCCCGAAGAAGGGCCGCAGAGATCGTGCGAGGCGTTCGATTGCGCTTCGCGGTATTGCATCGCTTGAGGCGCGCAAGGCTGTGGTCGTCATCGCGAGACAAGGAGACTCTGGATATTGGATCGTCGCCAGGAGTTGCTGCCGCTGCTGGGCCGTGCGAGCCGGGCGTTTCTTCGCAGGGCGACTGCGGCGGTAGCACTTGCCGCAAGCGGGTTGCCCGCTCAGGCGCATCAACCCTCGGCGGCCCCGGGGCAGGCGGCGGTGAAGGCCGAGCGAGAGACGATCGTAGACATCTCGCGCAGCGCGTGGCGGTTGCACAACCTGCTGCCCAACCAGACGCTGACCGATCTCGCCTTCGCGCACATGACCGAGGACCCGCTCGACTGGACCGAAGCCGAGCAAGACTTTGCCCGCGCCTGCCAGCGCGTCGACGACCTGCCGGAGCCGGGCCTCTTTCGCGACGCGAAGCGGATGGGCGAGGTCGTGTCCGGCGCCTCGACCGATGTGGGCAACATCAGCTTCAAGTGCCCGGTCGGCATCTTCCGCCTCGCGAGCTTTCCCCAGGTTTCGACCTGCATACATGGGCTGTCACGGCTGCGGGCGGCATGTCGATCGGCGACGAGGTTTCGCTGGGATCTGCGCGCATCCTTGCCGGGATGGGCTACGACTTCATGATCGATCCCGCATTGCGCGCAGCGGCAGCCGTGGATTTCCGCCTTGTGCGAGGTCAGGCGCCCTACGTGTCGCGCCTGCCGCTGGGGCGCACGCAGCCCCTCGGCCTGCCCGACCACATGGTCAAGACCGGCCAGGACGAGCTCTTCGCGAGCAGCGGGTAGATCTGGAGGTTCAGCCATCGCTTCGGGCGCATCTCCCCGTCGTCCTGATCACCGCCATGCTACGCGTTGAGCATGGGAAGGCTTCTCGCGCCAGGGTCGCCTCGAACTCGGCGTCCGGCATGCGGACGTAGCCTTCGGATCGGGGTGGTGTCATCGGATCCTCCTTCCGCCGCTCAGCCGACCTTGCAGCCCCAGAAGGACGTGTGATCGGCGGCGAAATAGCCGTCCGCGACCCGGAAATACCCCTGCAGCTCGACGGTATCGCCCGCGGTGAGCGGCACCATGGTCTGCAGCCAGATCGCGGTGGCGAGCGAGACGTGGGTGGCTGAAATTTCGCCGAGGGAGCCGCGGATTTCCGTTGTGCCGTTCAGGACGAGCCGCCCGCGCATGCGGGCCGTGGCGCTGGCGTTGATCTTGTAGAGCAGCGTCGCGCCGAAGCCCGCCTTATTCATCGAAATCGGGGGTAATGGCTGGCGTGCCCGCGAAAGCTCTGTAGAATCAAGTTGCTACACCAAGTCCGACAGCAGCCCTCGGAGCACGCCATGGGTGAAACGCTACAGCCG
>NZ_QPLK01000032.1 GCF_003340565.1 Rhodovulum sp. 12E13
CCGCGTCAAGCGCGTCTGGGAGTTCCTGGCCGACTCGGTGTCTGACAGGCTCAGGCCCGAGCCCTGATGATCGAACAACGTGAATGCGGTTCATCGCTTCATCGTCTTCGGCCCTGGCTGCCGTTCGCCGACTGCTGCGGCGCGGCTTTCGCATTTCTGGCATTCGTGCACCTCGCAGGCTTTCCGGAGGATGACGGACCGCAAAGCGGAGGAAGATGCCATCCTGGCAGCCGACACATCGGATAGGAAACGGCGCCCTTGCGCCCTGTCTCAGACCATGTGTGCCGCGGTCAGCCAGCAGACCGCGGCCAGCGCCGAACCGGCGGTTCGTGCGTGGTTCAGCCGAGTCCAGCGCTGCGCGTAGCGGGGCCAGTAGTCTGCGGTTTCGCGTGGCTGGCCGTCCCTGGCCTCGAGGCGCGTATTCATCGGGACATTGCCCAGGCCGGTCACGGCAAGGACACCGATCAGGTAGGCGACACATCCGGCCAGGGTCAGGGCGCGTGCCGCCTCCTCGAACTGCCAGAGCGCCAGGAGGCCCAGTGTTCCCGACACCGGCACCAGCCCCATGAGCAGCACCATGAAAACCGACCGATAGACCGTCCGGTTCAGCCCGACCATGCCCGCGGCCCCCTGGGATGCAGGGGCCTGTGCCAGCCCCCGCATGATGAAGTCGGAAAAGCCGAGGAACACTCCGGCCACCAGCGCCACGGCGAGCCCGGCGATCATCAATATCCATTCCATGGTCCCTGCTCCTCAGCTCGACAGACCGACGGCGCGACCGATGTATTGCGTGTCGGACAGTTGACGGGTCAGGAAACGGGCCAGATCACTGCGCGCGATCTTCAGATCGAGGCCCCGAGCCGTATTCGGCACATCCTCGATCACGGGGCGCGCGGTCGCCTTGTCGGTGAAGGCGCCGGGGCGAACGATGGTCCAGTCCAGACCGCTCGCCTCGACCAGGTGTTCCTGCAACTCGTGATCGCGGAAAACGGGCGCGAGCAGGGCGCCGAACATCACGCGCTTCCACCAGAAGTTCAGCGTGGGCCAGCTATCGCGCGCACCCAGGGTGGACTGTGCGATCAGGCGGCGAACCCCATGCGTCTGCATGGCCTTGATGACGTTCATCGTGCCGTGCGAGCGGATCTTGCTCTTGCGCGACATCCCGGCCCCAAGGCTCACGACGACAGCGTCGTGCCCTGCGACGGCGTCCGTCACGTCAGACAGCTTTATCGCATCGCCAGCGACCAGGCGCAGCCTCGGGTCGCTCAGGTTCAGCTTCTTGGGCGAACGGGCAAAAGCGGTGACGGTGTGGCCAGCCTTCAGCAGGCTTTCGACAGCGAGACGCCCGACGGTCCCCGAGGCGCCGAATACGATAACGTTCATTGCTGCTCTCCTTTCGAGGGTGATCCGAGCCGCGCGCTTGACGCGGTGTAAAGTTGACACGCTGTCAATATCCATTATCTTGACATCATGTCAAGAAGCTCGTCCGACACCCGCGCCCGCATCCTCGATTGCACCTGGAACCTGTTGGAATCCGGTGATAAAAAAGTCCGCATGTCCGATATCGCTAAGGCGTCGGGCATCAGCCGTCAGGCGCTCTACCTGCACTTTCCGACGCGGGCAGAGCTCCTTGTGGCCACGACTCGGCACATCGATTCCGTCAAGAACGTGGATGCGCGGCTGGCCGCCAGCAGGGCGGCAACCTCCGGCCGTGAGCGGCTGGTGACCTTCATCGGCGCCTGGGGCGGCTACATTCCCCAGATCCACGGCATGTCCGTCGCCCTGCGCGCCATGCGCGCCAGCGATGCCGAGGCCGCCGCGGCGTGGGATGACCGGATGCAGGCCGTCAGGCATGGCTGTGCCGCTGCGGTTCGGGCTCTGGCGGCAGACGAAACGCTCAGGCCCGACCTGACCGAGGAACGGGCAACCGATCTGCTGTGGACGCTCTTGTCGGTTGAAAACTGGGAACATCTGGTTCGCGATTGTGGCTGGTCACAATCAGATTATGAGCGCCAGATTGAACGCCTTGCCGAGGCAGCGCTTCTGGCCAGGGTTTGAAGCATCTTCGCCGTTTTCAAATGTGCCGTTTTAGAACGAAAGCAGGCCAATCAAGGCAGTGTCCCCTCAGGGCTCGGCGCTATCGTGCGGCAGTGAACCGCCCCGCCTTGCCCGGAGGGCAAAACTCTCAAAGGATGCTCTCCCATGGAAAGGAGGAAGAACACGACGAGCCCGTACCCGGCGGAGTTCCGGACGTGGGCGGTGCAGATGGTCGTCGAGAATCTGGGCAGCTACGGGAGCCTGACGGCGGCGGTGACCGACATCGCCGGCAAGCCGGGCTGCTCTCCGGACAGCCTGCGGGCTTGGTACAAGCAGGCGCAGCGTGAAGCGGGTTCATAATGCCCGCGTTGTTGATCACGCAGGAGCGCGCGCGCCGAGGAGCACGGGGGCGCGTCGAGCATACGGCACATCCCCTTTTGCACCTCATAGAAGGCCGCGGCGGTCGTAGACCGGAGGGGCGAGTCGTCCGTCGCCGAGGCCGAAGTCACGGGTGATGGCCACGGCCTGCACCTCGGAGCCGTCGATATCGCAAGCCTTACACGCCGGCCACTTTGGCAAGGCTGACGGCCTTGCCGGAGAAGCGGGCGCCGAGGCCGTCGGCCGCCAGATGGTCGATCCCGATGCCCGCTGCGTCAGACGAATTCGCCTATGTGGCGAGCAAGCCCTCGCCCACCGGAGCGATACCCACCGCCTCTCCGCGCCCGGCCGCTGCGACCCGCTCGGTCAGGATCATGGCGGGCCAAACGCTCATCTCTGCGACACGGTTGTCCGCGTTCCGCCTTCGTCGGCGAGCCGCCGACGGGCACGCCGCGCCGTACATGCGGGAGCCGGCGTGTCAGAATAACTTCATTTGATTTTCACACAGGAGCGAGGCCAGAGACAGACGGCCGAACTGCCTCGGCCCGCCGGCGGTGGGTCGCCGGGGTATCAACATGGAGGATCGCATGACGTTCGCTCGCACCACCACCGCGCTGGCCACGGTGCTCGGCCTCGGCGCCGGCCCCGCCCTCGCGCAGACCGAAATCCAGTTCTGGCATGCCATGGGCGGCGCCCTCGGCGAGAAGACCGAGGAAATCGTCGCCGGCTTCAACGAAAGCCAGGACGACTTCGTCGTGGTGCCCACCTACAAGGGCAACTACACCGAGAACATGACGGCCGCGATCGCCGCCTTCCGGGCCGGCGAGCAGCCGCATATCGTGCAGGTCTTCGAGGTCGGCACCGCCACGATGATGTCCGCCGAGGGCGCGGTGAAGCCCGTCTACGAGGTAATGGGCGATGCCGACATCGAGTGGGACGCCGACGCCTACCTGCCGGCGGTGCGCTCGTATTACTCCACGCCCGAGGGGCAGATGCTGTCTCTGCCGTTCAACTCATCCACGCCCGTGCTGTGGTACAACGAGACGCTGCTGAACGAGGCCGGCATCGCGGAGGTACCGCAGACCTGGGACGAGATGTTCGCCGCCGCCGCCGCACTTCAGGAGATCGGGCACGACTGCGCCTTCTCGTTCGGCTGGCAGTCCTGGGTGATGATCGAGAACTACCTCGCCTGGCACGACCAGCCCATCGGCACGATGGAAAACGGCTTCGCCGGTCTCGGCACCGAGCTGGTCTTCGACGAGTCGGAGAGCCTGACCGACCTGCTCCAGCGCATCGCCGACGCGGCGCAGGAGGGCACCTTCCAGTATGGCGGGCGCCGCGGCGATTCGCTGCCGCTGTTCACCGAGGGCGAATGCGCCATGTGGATGAACAGCTCGGCCTACTATGCGGGCATCTCGGATCAGGCCGAGTTCGAGTTCGGCCAGGCCATGCTGCCGGTCGACACCTCCGCCGCCGAGGCGCCGCAGAACTCGATCATCGGCGGCGCGACCCTTTGGGTGCTCGAGGGCCACGAGGCCGAGGAGTATCAGGGCGTGGCCGAGTTCTTCGACTACATGTCGCGCCCCGACGTGCAGGCCGACTGGCACCAGTCGACCGGCTACGTGCCGATCACTACGGCCGCGTGGGAGCTCAGCCAGGAGCAGGGCTTCTACGAGCAGGAGCCGGGCACCGACACCGCGATCAAGCAGCTGTCGCTGAACGAGCCCACCGCAAACTCGGCTGGTCTGCGCTTCGGCAACTTCGTGCAGATCCGCGACATTATAAACGAGGAGCTCGAAGATCTTTGGGCCGGAAACCAGTCTGCTGAGGAAGCGTTGCAGAGTGCCGCCGAGCGCGGCAACGCGCTGCTGCGCGAGTTCGAGGCTGCCAACTCCTGATCGTTGGTCTAAGGCATGGGGCGGGCCCTTGTGGCCCGCTCTCTTCGTATCGGGAGCTCGCGCGTGCGCACCAAGAAGGTCACGTTTCGGCATCGCTGGCTGCCCTATGCGCTGGTGGCGCCGCAGATTGTCATCACGCTCGTCTTCTTCATCTGGCCGGCGAGCCAGGCACTTTACCAGTCCGTCCTGAGGCAGGACGCCTTCGGCCTGCGCACCGAATTCGTCGGTCTGGCGAACTTCGCCCGCCTGTTCGCCGACCCGCTTTACCTGGAGAGCTTCTTCACGACAGTGTGGTTCTCGGCGCTGGTGGCGGGCTCATCGATGCTCGTGGCGCTGGTGCTCGCCGTCATGGCCGACCGGGTGATCCGGCAGGCCACAACCTATCGCACGCTGCTGATCTGGCCCTACGCCGTGGCGCCTGCGATCGCCGGGGTGCTGTGGTGGTTCCTGTTCAATCCCACTATCGGCATCCTCGCCTACGCGCTCGAAGCGCTCGGCTATGACTGGAACCACTACCAGGACGGCACTGACGCGATGACGATGATCGTCATCGCGGCCGCCTGGCGGCAGGTCGCCTACAACTTCCTGTTCTTCCTCGCCGGACTTCAGGCGATTCCGAAATCGCTGACCGAGGCCGCAGCCATCGACGGCGCCGGTCCTGTCAAGCGGTTCGTAACGATCCAGCTGCCGCTTCTGTCGCCCACGGTGTTCTTCCTGATTGTCGTCAACGTGGTCTACGCTTTCTTCGAGACCTTCGGCATCGTGCACGCCACCACCGCGGGCGGGCCGGGCAACGACACGGTAATCCTCGTCTACAAGGTCTGGCGCGATGCCTTCGAGGGGCTCAACCTCGGCTCGTCTGCGGCGCAGTCGGTGATCCTCATGGCCATCGTCATCGCGCTGACGGCGATCCAGTTTCGCTACATCGAGCGCCGGGTGGAATACTGATGGTCGAGCGCAGGCCCCTCCTCACGTTCACCCAGCACGCCGTTCTGATCGTCGGCGCAGCGATATTCGTCTTTCCGATCTACCTCGCATTTGTCGCCTCGACCCACACGGGCACGGAGGTAAATCGCGGCCTGCCGCTGCTGCCGGGCGACCAGATGCAGGAGAACTACGCCATCGTGCTGGGCGAGGGTCTTTCGACCGCCGGCGCCCCGCCGATCGGGCTCATGCTGATGAACTCGACGATCATGGCGCTGGCGATCACGCTGGGAAAGCTGGCGATATCGCTCCTGTCATCCTTCGCAATCGTCTATTTCAAGTTCCCGTTCCGGGTGCTTGCCTTCTGGACGATCTTCATCACGCTGATGCTGCCCGTCGAGGTGCGAATCCTGCCCACCTACGAGGTCGTCGCCCAGCTCGGCATGCTCAACAGCTATGCGGGCCTCTCGATTCCGCTGATCGCCTCGGCCACCGCCACGTTTTTGTTCCGGCAGTTCTTCATGACCGTGCCAGACGAGTTGACCGAGGCGGCCCGGATCGACGGCGCGGGGCCGATGAAGTTCTTCCGCGACATCCTCGTGCCGTTGTCGCGCACCAACATCGCCGCGCTCTTCGTGATCCTGTTCATCTACGGGTGGAACCAGTACCTCTGGCCGCTCCTGGTGACGACCGACGAAAGCTATTATACTGTGGTGATGGGCATCCAGCGGCTGGCCAATTCAGGCGACCAGCTGCCCCAGTGGAACCTGATCATGGCCACGGCGATCCTGGCACTTCTGCCTCCTGTCATCGTGATCATCGTCATGCAGCGCCTCTTCGTGCGCGGGCTCGTCGAGGTGGAAAAGTAATGTCAGACATCTCGCTCCGTGACGTGCGCAAGGTCTATTCCGGCGCCGAGGCGCCCACGATCCCGGGACTGTCCCTCGAGATCGTCTCGGGCGAACTCTGCGTGCTCGTCGGCCCGTCGGGCTGCGGCAAGTCCACGCTTCTGCGCATGGTCGCGGGGCTGGAGGAGGTGAGCGACGGCGAGATCGCCATTGCCGGTCGGCGGGTGAACGATCTGGAGCCGGCCGAGCGCGACATCTCGATGGTCTTCCAGAATTACGCACTCTACCCGCACATGACCGTCTTTAACAATATGGCCTACGGGTTGAAGAACCGAGGCATGCCGAAGGACGAGATCCGCCGGCGGGTGGACGAGGCGGCCGTCATGCTCGGGCTCGACGGCTTCCTTGCACGCCGCCCGCGCGAGCTGTCGGGTGGCCAGCGCCAGCGCGTCGCCATGGGCCGCGCCATCGTGCGCGAGCCGGCGGCCTTCCTGTTCGACGAGCCCTTGTCAAACCTCGACGCCAAGCTGCGGGTGAAGACACGGGTGGAGATCCGCGACCTTCAACAGCGCCTTCGCACGACTTCGATCTACGTGACCCACGACCAGCAGGAGGCAATGACCCTCGCCGACAAGCTGGTGGTGATGAATGCCGGCCAGATCGAGCAGATCGGCACACCGATCGAGGTTTACGAGCGGCCCGCTTCACTGTTCGTGGCCGGCTTCATAGGCTCCCCGCCCATGAACCTCCTGCCGCCCAGCGCCGTGCCGTCGCTCGCCCCCGCCTCGGCGCCTGAACACGCTCTGATCGGCATTCGCCCTGAGTCGATGGTGCCGGCCGACGATGGTCCGATCGCGCTGGACGTGCGCGTGGTGGAGCGACTTGGGGCGACGTCGACCATCCACGGCCGGCTTCCGGGCCTTGAGTCCGACGTGATCGCGAGCGTCCCCAGCACCGTTCCGGCCGATCCCGGCCGAACCATGCGTTTCTCGTCGCCGGGCGATGGCGTCCATCTCTTCGATGGGAGAACAGGACGTCGTCTCGGCTGACTGTCCGTACGCTGTCGTGGGCCTTGCAAAGGCGCGTCATCAGGCCGTTGGTCGATCCTCCGGAACGGGCGCTCCCTGCAGGACACTCCCGGACGTGGCCGCATCCTCCGTGCACACCCTGTCGAAGGCGGAGAGAGGCGCGATCTCGATCCGCCCGCGACGGTCGAATTTCGTGCGCGCGACCAGCAGGGCCGTGCGGCGCGCGGCTGCCATCGCCGCGCGCTTGACAGCGATCTTGCCCATGTCGAAATCCATCGCGCGCGGGCCGAGCTGCCCTCCAGAGACGGCCGAGCAGCCCAGGAGCGCCCAGTCGAGGTCGAGCCGGGCGAGCATTTCGACCACCTCTTCGCCGGCGAGCGAGCCGTCGGCGCCCGATACCTGACCGCCGAGCACCCGCACTGCGTGGCGCGCGGGGTCGAGCCGCAGCGCGGCCCGCATGGAATTGGTGAAGACCTCGAGCCCGGACCGGGCGTTCAGCGCCGCCGCGGCCGCCTCGACCGTCGTGCCAACGTCGAGGAATACAGCGGCGCCGTCCGCCACCATTTCGGCGGCCTTGGCGGCGATGATGCGCTTACTCTCAACCTCGAGCATCCGCTTGCGGCCATGGGCGAGGCGGAACGCCTCGTCCCCGTCGGACGCAGGATCGCCGGGCGCGTGCGCGCCGTTGCCAGGCCCAGCGCCGCCGTGGAACCGCTGGAGCAGGCCCGCGGCGTCGAGCGCGATGATGTCGCGCCGCACGGTCTGCGCGGAGACGCCGAAGGCCTCGGCGAGCGCGTCTACTGTGACGAAGCCCCGCGCCTCGACCCGCCGCAGGATCTCTTCCTGCCGCTCGGTGAGCGGCGGATCGGTCGTGTTCCCTTCCATCGTCCCTTCCCTCACGCGCGCGCCGATGTAAGAGTTCTACCAGAAGTGGCACGGGGCGTATGCAAATGGAAGAGACATTCTCGATCTGCGCGCGGACGGGCGGCGTGCACCGAGGTGACGGACGGAAGCTCGACCCGTGGACTTGGGCCTGGCGGCCGGCTGCGCCCCCCGAGGCGGGGGAGTCGCACGATGGGGTGGGTGTGCTGTCCCACCTCGCTGGCCAGGTTGACCGTCGGTCGCTCCCTGTCGGCGTGATCGGCCCGCGCGAGGCGACGGCCGCGCAGCTCGATACGGCCCAGGCGCTCGGCCGGCGTCTTGGAGACCTCGGCCTCGTGGTGGTCTGCGGCGGCAAGGGCGGCGTGATGGAGGCGGTCTGCCTGGGCGCGCGCGAGGCCGGCGGATTGACCGTGGGCATCCTGCCCGATGCCGGCTGGCGCGGCGCGAATCCCCATTTCGCCCTGCCCCTCGCGACCGGGTTGAGCGAGGCGCGCAACGCCGTGATCGCCCGCGCCGCGCTGGTGCTGGTGGCCGTCGGCGGCTCCTACGGCACAATGACCGAGATCGCCTACGGCCTGCATTTCGGCCGCCGCGTGATCGGGCTCGACGGCGCGCCCGACCTGCCCGGGCTGGAGCCCGCCGGCAGCGTCGAAGCGGCGGTCGCACTGGTGGCCGATGCCCTGCTCGCCGAGGCCGGACTGTCATAAGCCTTACACACTTCCCGGGTATGTGAGCGAAAACTCACATCTGCAATCGGGGGTCGCGATGATCGAGCTCGACGGGGTGACGCGCCGCTTCGGCGCCACGCCGGTTCTGCACGGCATATCGCTCGCCGTGCCGGAGGGCTCGTTCACCTCGATCCTCGGCCCGTCGGGCTGCGGCAAGTCCACGACGCTGCGGATCATGGCGGGGCTCGACCGGCCCAACGAGGGCCGAGTCCGGTTGAACGGCGCCGACGTCACAGAGGCGACCGCTTCGGAGCGCAACGTGGCGATGGTCTTCCAGTCCTACGCGCTCTATCCGCACCTGACCGTCGCCGAGAACATCGCGCTGCCGCTGGCCATGCGGCAATTCTCGCGGCTGGAGCGGCTGGCCGGCGTGGGGCGGCTGATGCCCGGCGCGGGGGCGAAGCGGGCGGCAATCAGCGCCCGTGTGCGCGAGGTCGCCGCCATGCTCGGGCTCGACGACCTGCTCGAGCGCAAGCCGGCGGCGCTCTCGGGCGGGCAGAAGCAGCGCGTGGCGGTCGGGCGGGCGCTGGTGCGCGACCCTTCGATCTTCCTTCTCGACGAGCCGCTGTCGAACCTCGACGCGCGGTTGCGGGTGCAGATGCGGGCCGAACTCGCCGCGCTGCAGGCGCGCACCGGGCGCGCCTTCGTCTACGTCACGCACGATCAGGTCGAGGCGATGGCGATGTCGGACCATGTGGTCGTGATGATGTCGGGCCGGATCGCCCAGGTCGGCGCCCCGCGCGACCTCTACGAGCGGCCGGCGACGCGCGCGGTGGCCGCCTTCATCGGCGCGCACCCGATCAACCTGCTCGACGTGACGCTCGGCGCGAGCGGCGCCTGCTCCCTGCTACCGAAGCTGCGCGTGCCCGGCGCGGCGGGCGCGCGGGTGACGCTCGGGCTGAGGCCCGAGCACCTCGTGCCCGCGGCGGCCGGCCTGTCGGCGCGGCTGGAGCGGGTAGAGTATCTCGGCGCCGAGGCGGTCGTCCATGCCCGCCTCGACGACGGCACGCCGCTGCGCGCGCTGGCTCCGGGCGACTGGGCGCCGCCCGCGCCGGGCGGGGCGCTGAGCCTCGCCGTCGCGCCCGAGCGAGTCCATCTGTTCGACGCCGAAACCGGGGCGCGCCTGCCGGCTGCAGCCGAACGGGTGGCGGCATGAGGCTCTCGCGGACGGCGCGCGAGCGGGCGACCGACCTCTGGCTCGCCGGGCCGGCGACCCTCGCGATGATCGGGCTGATCTTCGCGCCCGTGGCCATCGTGGCGGTGCTGTCCTTCACCGACTACCAGTTCGGCGCGCTCACCTTCCGCTGGATCGGATGGGAGAACTACGCCACGCTCTTCACCGACCCGATCGGCCGCAAGGCGGTGACGAACACGCTGATCTACGTCGCCGTGGTCATCCCCTTCGCCATGGGGCTCGCGCTCGTGGTGGCCCTGGGGCTGCACAATCTGGCCGCGCGCTTCCCGCGGATCTCGGCCACCCTGCGTGCGGCTTACTTCCTGCCGGTGGCGGCGACGCTGGTCGCGATGGCGCTGGCCTGGCAGATGCTGCTGCATCCCTCGATCGGGCTGGTGAACCAGACGCTCGGCGGCCTCGGCCTGCCGGCGCCCGACTGGCTGTCGGACCGGGGGCTGGTGATCTACACCCTCGCCGCGATCGGCATCTGGCAGTCGGTCGGCTACAACATGGTGTTGTTCCTCGCCGGCCTCGCCGCGATCCCGCCCGACCTCTACGAGGCGGCCGAGGTGGACGGCGCGACGAAGGGGTGGGAGCGGTTCTGGACCGTGACCTGGCCGATGCTGGGGCCGACGACGCTGTTCGTCGCCGTCATCACCGCCACGCAGGCCTTCCGCGTGTTCGAGACGGTGGCGACGCTGACGCGCGGCGGGCCCGCGTTCGCCTCCGACACGCTGGTCTACGCGCTCTACCGGGAGGGGTTCGAGTACTTCAAGGCGGGCTATGCGAGCGCGATCACCATGGTCTTCTTCGTGGTGATGGTGGCGCTGACGCTGGCGCAGTTCCGCGTCCTCGAGCGGCGGGTGCATTACCGATGAGACGCTGGACGACCCTGGTCCGCCGGGGCGCGGGCGGAGCCAGGTGCGCGGGCCGGGCGTCCGCCCGCGCCCCGGCGGGAGGGCGCAGCTCATGAGGCCGCTTTCGCTGCTCGCGCTCCTGCTCGGGGCGGCCGTGGTGCTGCTGCCGTTCTTCTGGATGGTCTCGCTCTCGCTCAAGCCGGCCGACGAGATCTTCAGCGCGCGGGTCGACCTCCTGCCCTCGCGGCTGGCCTGGGAGAACTACGCCACCGCCTTCACCGAGGTGCCGCTCGCCCGCTTCCTGATGAACGGCGTCATCGTCTGCGGCGGCATCCTGGTCTTCCAGGTCGTGTTCGCGGTGCCCTGCGCCTACGCGCTCGCCCAGCGCCGTTTCCCGGGGCGCACGCTTCTGTTCGGACTGGTGCTGGCGGGGCTTCTGGTGCCGTTCCACGTCACCGCGATCCCGATCTTCCTCGGCCTCGCCGAGTTGCGCCTGCTGAACACCTACACCGCGCTGATCGTGCCGTTCGTCGCCTCGGTCTTCGGCATCTTCCTGTTCCGCCAGTTCTTCGCCGCGATGCCGGCCGAGCTGTTCGAGGCCGCACGCGTCGACGGCCTGTCCGAGACGGCGATCGTCTGGCGCATCGCCTTCCCGCTCGCCTGGCCCGCGGCGACCGCCTTCGCCGTCTTCTCCGTCACCGCGCACTGGAACGACCTGTTCTGGCCGCTCATCGCCACCTCCGACCCCGCGCTCGCCACGCCGCCCCGCGGCATCGTCTATTTCCGCGACGCCGAGGCGGGCGACGACGTGGGCCCGCTGATGGCGGCCTCGGTCGTGGTGACGACGCCGCTGATCGCGGGCTTCCTGCTGGCGCAGCGGCGGGTGACGCAGGGCATCGCCACCGGCGGGCTCAAGGCATGAGGATCAACCACAACAGAGCGCGACACGCGCCGCCCCACCCACGCAAACGACAGGACATCAGACGATGAAAACGCTGCTGACCGCCTCCGCCCTCGCGCTGGCCGCCGCCACCGCGCCCACGCTTTCGGCCGCGCAGACCGAGATCCGCGTCCATTACGCCATCCCCACGATCTGGGCTGAGACTCAGGCCGCGCTTGAAGAGGCCTTCGAGGCGCAGAACCCCGACATCGACATCGTCATCGACGGCCCCGCCGAGAGCTATGCCGAGGGCGTCCAGCGCCTGCTGCGCGAGTCGGTCGCCGGCACCCTGCCGGACGTCGCCTGGGTCGGGCTGAACCGCTGGCGCATCCTCGAGGCGCGCGGGCTCACACAGCCGCTCGACCCGTTCCTGCCCGAAGACCCGGAGGCTGCGGGGTATACTGGCGCGCTGCTATCGCTCGGCCAGTACCAGGGCACCCAGCACGCGCTCGGCACCTCGGCCTCGACGCTGGTGATGTACGTCAATCCCGATCTCGTCGAGCAGGCGGGATATTCGATGGACGACTTTCCGACCGATTACAACGGGATCATCGAGCTTGCCGCCGCCATCGACGACCTGGGCGACAATATCGACGGCATCTGGATCGACCGGCACGACTGGCGCTTCCAGTCGCTGCTCGGCGGCTATGGCGGCCGGCCGATGACGGAGGACGAATCCGACATCACGTTCGATTCCGAGGCCGGCAGGCAGGCGGCCGAGCTCTATGCCCGCTTCGCGTCGGAGGGCGGCATGAAGAGCTACATCGACGACCAGGCGCGGCAGGCCTACCCGGCCGGCACGCTGGGGATCATGATGGACAGCTCCTCCCTCCTCAAGCGGTTCACCGAGGCGGCGGGCGAGAGCTTCCCCGTGACGGTGGTGCGCCTGCCGGTGCCCGCGCCGGAGAATGCCTACTTCCCGACCGGCGGCTCGGGCATCGTGATGCTGACCGAGGACGAGGCCAAGCAGCAGGCCGCGTGGGAGTACATCTCCTTCGTCACCGGTCCGGAGGGGCAGAAGATCATCGTCGAGAGCACCGGCTACGCGCCCACCAACGCGCTGGTGCTGGAGGACGAAAGCTATCTCGGCGCCTATTACGAGGCCAACCCCAACGCGAAGACCGCCCATAGCCAGGTCGCCGAGTTCGCCGGGCCTTGGTACGCCTACCCCGGCGCCGAGGGGGTCGCCGTGACCGACCTGATCTCGGCCGCCCTGGTGGAGATCGCCGACGGCGATGCCGAGCCGGGCGCGAGGATCGAGGCGCTGGCCGACACGCTGCGCGACCGCCTCGGCATGAACTGACCCCTTCGCCCGAGCGGCGCGGACCTCGTGCGCAAGCGCACGTCGGCCCGCCCGCCCGGGCGATCCCTCGCCTGCGTGCGCTTTTCCCTCGCGCCCCCTGCCCGCGGCCCGCTCCGACGGCTGTCCGCGGAGAGCGCAGCGCGTCAAGACAGTGTCATCTGCCGCTGCTACGGCCGCGGCCAATGGCGGGCGCCGCGCGACACCCGCCCCTACGACAGGAGAAAGAAATGACCCGTATCGCCCTTTCGATCACCGCCGCACTCTGGGCGGGCACCGCGCTGGCGCAGGACGTCTCCGGCACGCTGACGCTCTACACCTCGCAGCCCAACGCGGACGCGCAAGCGACGGTCGATGCCTTCATGGAGGCCTATCCGGACGTCGAGGTGGAGTGGTTCCGCGATGGCACGACCAAGGTCATGGCCAAGCTGCGCGCAGAATTCGAGGCCGGCCAGCCCCAGCCCGACGTGCTGCTGATCGCAGACATGGTCACCATGGAGGGGCTGGAGCAGGAGGGCCGTCTGATGCCCTACCCGGAGGCCGACACCTCGGCTTACGACCCCGCGATCATGGACGACGAGGGCCACTACTTCTCCACCAAGCTGATCACCACCGGCATCGTCTACAACACGGCGGCCGAGATGATCCCCACCTCTTACACCGATCTGCTCAAGCCCGAGGCGGAGGGCCAGATCGCCATGCCCTCGCCGCTGACCTCGGGCGCGGCGACGATCCACATGGCGGCGCTCACCGCCCACCCGGATCTGGGCTGGGACTTCTACGAGGGCCTCGCCGAGCAGGGGGCGATCCCCGACGGCGGCAACGGTGGCACCTACCGCGCTGTGGCGGGCGGCGAGAAGCTCTACGGCTTCGTCGTGGATTTCCTGCCGATCCGCAACAAGCTCGACGGTGCGCCGGTGGAATTCGTCTTCCCCGAGGAGGGCGTGTCGGCCGTGACCGAGCCCGCGGCCATCCTGTCGACGGCGCAGAACCCCGAGGCGGCGAAGGCCTTCATCGACTTCCTGCTGTCCATGGAGGGCCAGCAGCTGGCCGCCGACCAGGGCTATCTGCCGGCGCATCCCGACATCACGCCGCCCGAGGGCTTTCCGCCGCGCGACGAGATCGAGCTGATCGAGTTCGACCCGGCGGCCGCGCTTGCCAACGACCAGGCCAACAAGGAACGCTTCGTCGAGATCTTCGGCGGCTGAGCCTTGCGGGCCATTCTGCGCGGCGAGCCCCTCGCGCTCGCCGCGCTTCTTCTCGTCGCAATCGTGCTCTTCGTGGCGCCGCTGGCGCTGCTGGCTCGCGTCGGCCTGACCGAGGGCGGGGTTCTCTCGCTCGCCCCTCTGGCCGATGCGCTGCAAAGCGGATCGGTCCGGCGGGCGCTCTTGAACAGCTTGGAGAGCGCGACGCTCTCGGCGCTTTTCGCGACCCTGATCGGCACCGGTGTCGCGCTGCTCATCGGGCTCACGGACGTCCGCGCCAAGGGCGCGGTCGTCTTCGCGCTGCTCCTGCCAATGATGATCCCGCCCCACGTCACGGCGATCTCGTGGATCCAGGCGCTCGGGCCCTCCTCGCCGGTGCTGCGGACGGTCGGCCTCGCGCCGCCGCCCGGCTCGCCGAACCCGCTCTATTCGCCCGGAGGCGTCGCAGCGCTGCTCACGCTCCAGCACATGCCGCTCGTCCTGCTCGTGGTCCTTGCGGCACTCCGGGCCCTGCCGCGCGAGATGGCCGAGGCCGCGCGGCTGGCCGGGGCGGGGCCCGCGCGCCTGCTGCGTCGAGTCATCCTGCCGCTGATCGGGCCGTCGCTGGTGGCGGCCTTCGCCCTCGCCTTCGTTTCGGCCCTCGGCAATTTCGGCATCCAGGCCCTGCTCGGCATCCCCGCGCGCTACACGACGCTTCCGGTGCTGATCTGGCAGCGGCTGGCGAGCTTCGGGCCGACGGTTCTGGCCGACGTCGCCGTCATCTCGGTGCTGCTCGCCAGCATCGCGCTCGCTGCGCTCGCGGGGCAGGTAATCGCCACACGCCTCGTGCGCACGCCGATCACCGGACCGCCGCAGCCGCCGATGCGCTTTCGTCTCGGCCGTGCCCGGCCGCTCGCCGAGGGCGCGCTCGCCCTCTGGATCGCGGCCTCGCTCGTTCTGCCGCTCGCGGCCCTCGTGGGCACGGCGCTGGTGCGCACCTACGGGCTGCCCCTCACGCGCGAGACGATGACGCTCGACCACTTCGCGGAGATCCTGCTGCGCCAGGAGGTGACGGCACGCGCCTTTCTCAATTCGAGCCTCGCGGCCGGTCTCGCCGCGGCGGCCCTTGCGGCGTTGTCGGTCGCGCTCGCCTACTTCCTGCAGGCGGGCCGGCGGCGCGGCGCGCGCGGGGCGGCGACGGGCGTGGCGGGGCTGGCCGACATTTCCTACGCGATTCCAGGCCTTGTCATCTCGGTCGCCTTCATTCTCGCCTTCATCCGGCCGCTGCCGGTGCTGGGCATCTCGCTCTACAACACGCTGTGGATCATCGTGGCCGCGTACCTCACCGCCTTCTTCGCCATCGCGCTGAAGCCGGTCGCCGCGGCCTACGGCGCGCTCGACCCCGCGCTCGACGACGCAGCGCGCGTCTCGGGTGCCGGGTTCTTCCGGCGCATGCGGCGCGTCTTCGCGCCCCTGGTGGCGCCGGCCGCGGCCTCGGGCGCGATCCTGGTGTTCCTGACCGCCTACAACGAGGTGACGGTCTCGGCGCTCTTGTGGTCGACGGGTAACGAGACGATCGGGACGACCATCTTCAACTACGACGACGGCGGCTACACCACGCTGGCCGCCGCCATGTCGACCGTCACCGTTCTCGTGACCGTTCTGCTGATGGCCGCGCTGCACGCCGTCGGCCGCCGCCTGCCACCAGGGGTCGTGCCCTGGCGGATCTGACCGGTCAGCCTTCCTGGCAGGGCAGCGTCCAGAGCGGAGCGAGAGAGAAAGGGACTCTCTCGCCGACGTGCAGGCGGGACGGCGCGGTGACGGGCAGTGCCTCGGCCAGCCCCTCGACGGCGACCACACCCTCCCACGCGCCGCCGCGATATTGGGTGGAGGTGACCCGGCCCTCGGCCTCGCCCGGCGCCCCGCCGCCGAGGCGCACGTCGCGGGGGCGCACGACGGCGCGGATCGCCTCGCCCTCGCCCGGCTGCCGAACAGCCTCCGCGGCGAGCGGGCCCAGGCGGACCCCGCCGCCCTCGCCCACGCCGTCGAGCACGGCCGCCCGGCCCACGAACCGCGCCACCGCCTCGCTGGCGGGGCGGTCGTGCACCTCTTCGGGCGGCGCGACCTGCTCGAAACGGCCGGCCCGCATCACCGCCACGCGCGTGGCCAGCGCCATCGCCTCGCGCTGATCGTGCGTGATGTAGAGGGTGGTCGCCCCGGCCTCGTCGTGGACGCGGACGAGTTCCTCTTCCATTCGGCCACGCAGATGCGGGTCGAGATTGGCCAGCGGCTCGTCCATAAGGATGGTCCGCGCCCCGCTCGCGAGGCATCGGGCCAGCGCCACGCGCTGCCGCTGGCCGCCAGACAGCTCCGCCGGGCGCCGCGTGGCGAAGGCGTCGAGCGAGACGGTGGCGAGGTGGCGCGCGACGTCCTCCACGAGGTCGGCCTTGCTCCGTCCCGTCCCCTCCAGCGGGAACGCGACATTGTCGGCGACGCTCATGTGCGGCCAGAGCGCGTAGGACTGGAAGACGACGCCGACCCGCCGCGCCTCGGGGGGTACGTGCAGCCCCGGCGCAGACACGTCGCGCCCCTCCAGCGCGATCCGGCCACCGTCGCTCTCCTCCAGCCCCGCGATCAGGCGCAAAAGGGTGGACTTGCCGCAGCCCGAGGGCCCCAGCACGACGAAGAACTCGCCCGGGCGGGCGTCGAAGGACAGGCCGGAGAGCACCTCCGACCCTCCGAAGCGCTTCACGACGGTCTCGACCTCGATGCTCATGCGCTCCGCATATGCCTGTCTCGGGCGCTCTTCAACGCGCCGACCGGACGAATGTCGACGTGCCGCCCGCTCACTTGATCCCGGCGCGCAGGAACGCCTGCACGAAGCGGCGCTGGAAGACCAGGAAGAGGACGAGGAGGGGCGCGATCACCATGATGGTGGCGGCCGAGATCACCGAGATGTCGACGCCGTTCTCGGGGGCGGCGAAGATCGACAGGCCCACGGTCAGCGGGCGCGTTGTGTCGGAGTTGGTCACGATCAGCGGCCAGAGGAAGTTGTTCCAGTGGGTCGAGATCGAGACCAGCACGTAGGCGAGGTAAGTGGGTCGGGCGGCCGGCACGTAGACCCGCCAGAGCACGCCGAGCGTTCCGCAGCCCTCGACCCGCGCAGCCTCGTCCAGCTCCTTGGGGACCTGCTTGAACGCCTGCCGCATCAGGAAGATGCCGAAGGCCGAGGCCATGTAGGGCGCCCCGATCCCGAGGATCGAGTCGAGCAGGCCGAGCCGCGAGGCGACGGCGTAGTTCTCGACGATCAGCACCTCGGGCAGGATGAAGAGCTGCAGCAGCACCAGCACGAACAGCGTGTCCTTGAAGGGCACCTCGATCTGGGCGAAGGCGTAACCTGCGAGCGTGCAAAGGAAAAACTGGCCCGCGAGCACCGACGTCACCAGCAGGAACGTGTTGAGGAAGTAGCGCAGCCATGGGGCGCCCTCCCAAGCGGTGCGGAAATTCTCGAGCGTCCAGGGGGCGCTCAGGTTGAAGTTGATCGCGTCGGTCGGGGCGTGGAAGGCGGCCCAGGCGGCGAAGACGAGCGGCGAGATCCAGACGAGCGCGACCAGCAGGGCGAGGGCGGCCTCGGCGTGGCGGAGAAGGGCCGTCATCGGTAGTGTGTCCGTCGGTCGAGCAGGCGGAACTGCAGCGCGGCGACGGCGCCGAGGACGATCAGCACCAGCACGGTCATGGCGGCGGCCGAGGGGGCATCGAAGAAGGCGAAGGCGCTCTCCCAGATATAGTAGAGGATCAGCTTGGAGCTGTCGGACGGGCCGCCCTTGGTGAGGATGAACAGGTGGTCGATCAGCTTGACCGAGTTGATCATCGCGTTGACCAGCACGAACAGCGTGGTGGGCGCGAGCAGCGGCAGGACCACCCGGCGGGTATAGGTCCAGCGGCTGGCGCCCTCGATCTCGGCGGCCTCGCGTAGGTCTTCGGGGATGGTCTGGAGGGCGGCGAGGTAGAAGATCATGAAAAATCCCGCCTCCTTCCAGATGGTGACGGCGCAGACGGCCCAGAGCGCCGTCTCGGGCTGGCCCAGCCAGTTGACCGAGGGCGCGCCAAAGAGCGCGCCGATCTGGTCGAGCACGCCAAAGCCCGGCGTGTAGAAGAACAGCCACAGATTGGCCGCCGCGATCATCGGCAGGACGGTCGGCGTGAAGTAGGCGGTGCGGAGGAAGGAGCGGGCGGGGATCTTCGAGTTGGCCCAGAGCGCCATGACGAGGGCGAGGACGATCGAGATCGGGATCGTCACGGCGGCATACAAGATGTTGTTGACGGCCACTTCGCGGAAGGTGGGGTCGTCGAACAGGCGGGCGTAGTTCTCCAGGCCGACGAATTCGGACGGGTTCCGGCGGGTTCCGCGGGAGAACAGCGAGGTCCAGACCGTCGCGACCGAGGGATAGAAGGCGAAGGTCGCGAGCATCGCCAGCGCCGGGGTCAGCAGCAGCCAGCCGTGGATGGCGCGGCGGCGGCGCTCCAGGGCATGGGCCGTTTCGGGGCGTCGGGAAAGCGTCGGTGTCACGTCGGTATCGCGTCGGTGCGAAACGGGGATGGCGCGCCGGGCGGGCCCCGGCGCGCCATGCGCCTCACTGGTAGCCCGACAGCAGGCGCTCGGCGGCGTCCTGCGCCTCGGCCAGCGCCTCGGCCGGCGACATGGTGCCGGTCAGCGCCGCCTGGATGGCGTTGTTCAGCCCCTCGCGGACGCGCGCCGTCTCGAAGGTGGAGAACTCGGCCACGGCCACTTCGAGCTGGTCGCGGGCGATGAGGGCCGGCGGGAAGTCGGCGACGTAGTCCTGCAGCGCCTGCGTCTCGTAGGCGGCGGGCGAGACGCCCATGTAGCCGGTCTGGATCGACCATTCGGCCGCCTGCTCGGGCGAAGTCATGAACTTGATGAGTTCGAGCGCGGCGGCGCGCTCCTCCTGGGTCGCGTCCTTGAAGATGTAGAAGTTGCCGCCGCCGGTGGGCGAGCCGGGCCGCTCGTTGGCCGGCAGCATGGCGACACCGAAGTCGAACCCGGCATTGTTGCGCACCGCCGTCAGGTTGCCGGTGGAGTGCCACATCATGGCGGTCTGGCCTTCGAGGAAGGCCTGGCGCAGCGTGCCCCACTCGACCGTGCCCTCGGGCATGATGCCGTGCTCCGCCGAGAGCGAGTGCCAGAACTCCAGCGCCTCGACCACTGCCGGATCGTCGAAATAGGTGGTCAGGCCGTCGCCCGACATCAGCTCCTGGCCGTTCTGGATCGCGAGCGCCTGGAACATCCAGTAGGGATAGCCCGTCGACGGGATCATCAGGCCCGAGCGGTCCTCGGTCGTCAGAGCCTTGCCCATCTCGACCAGCTCGTCCCACGTGGCTGGCGCCTGCTCGGGGTCGAGGCCCGCCTCGCGGAACATGTCCTTGTTGTAGTAGGCGACGATGGTGGAGCGCTGGAACGGCACGCCCCAAGTCTGGCCCTCGATCTTCCCGTTGGCCATCAGCGCCGGGTAGAAGCTGTCGAGCCAGGCCTGCTCCTCCTCGCCCTCGATCACCTCCTCGAAGGGCACGATCAGGTCCTGCTCGATCAGGTCGTAGGCGTCGATCGAGAACATCACGGCGAGCTGGGCCGGGTCGCCCGAGTTGAGCGCCGAGAGCGCCTTGATGCGGGTGTCGTCGTAATTGCCGGCATAGATCGCCTCGACCGAGATGTCGGGGTTCTCGGCTTCGAAATCGGCGACGATGCCGTCGACCACTTCGGTGAGCGGACCGCCCACGGCGATGGGGTAGTACATGGTCAGCTCGACCTGCTGCGCGGCGGCAGGGGCGGCGAGCGCGGTGCCGGCAGCGAGCAGCGCGGCGGCGGAAAGGTGGCGGGTCATCTGGTGTCCTCTCGGGTGGATGGGGAGGGAAGCGCGGCCTCGCGGCCATCGCGGGTGGCGGCAGCGGCCGCCCCGCGATCTCGGGCAGCGGCCGCCTCGGCTTGCGCGCCGAAGCGGACCCTGTGTTTCTCGGGCAGGTGCAGGCCGACCGTCTCGCCCGGAGCGAGGGCGACGCGGCCCGGCAGGATGAGCGCCAGCCCCTCGGCCTGCGGGTGGTCGAGCAGCAGGCGCGTCTCGGCGCCGAGATACTCGGCGTCGGCGACGCGGGCCGTGAGGTCGGCGCGACCCTCGGGCACCCGCTCCAGCGCCTCGATGCGGATGCCGATCTGCCCGGCCTCGCCCAGCGCGGCGCCCTCGACCAGCGCCATCGGAGGGTCGCCGATGAAGCGGGCGACGAAGGGCGTGGCGGGGCGGTGGTAGAGGGTCTCGGGCGCGCCGGTCTGCTCGGTGCGGCCCTCGCGCATGAGCACGACGTGATCCGACAGGCTCATCGCCTCGGCCTGGTCGTGGGTGACGTAGATGACGGTCAGACCGAGGCGGCGCTGCAGGGCCTTGATGTCGCGCCGGACGGTGTGGCGCAGCTTGGCGTCGAGGTTCGACAGAGGCTCGTCCATCAGGCAGAGCGGCTGGCCCGAGACGACGGCGCGGGCGAGCGCGACGCGCTGGCGCTGGCCGCCCGAGAGCTCGGCGGGCTTGCGCCGTTCGAGGCCCTGAAGGCCGGTCATGGCCGTGGCGCGGGCGAGCGCCTGTTCCCGCTCGGGCCGCGTGGCGCGGCGCACCTTCATGCCGAAAAGGATGTTCTCGCGCACGTTGAGGTGCGGGAAGAGCGCGTAGGACTGGAAGACCATCGACAGGCCGCGCTCGGCCGGGGAGCGGGCCGTCACGTCGCGCCCGGCGATCTCGATCCGCCCCTCCTGCGGCGTCTCGAGGCCGGCGAGCAGGCGCAGGAGGGTGGACTTGCCGCAGCCCGAGGGGCCAAGGATGGAGACGAAGGCGCCCCGGGGGACGGCGAGCGAGACGCCCTGCACCCCGCCCGCGCCGTTCCACCGGCGGGTGACGCCGTGCAGGGCGACGAAGGGCGCCTCAGACACGGGCATCCTCCGCCTCGGCGAGCACGAGGCGGCCCCGCAGGTCGCCCAGCAGCGCGGCATGCGGCGCCTCCGGCGGCCGGTCGAGCACGACGTGGTCGGCGTCCGCGAGGTGCCCGCCCACGGCCGCGGCCCGACGGCCGAACTTGGTATGGTCGGCGACGAGGATGACCTGCCGGGCATTGGCACGGATCGCCTCGCGGGCACGCACCTCCGCCTCGTGGAAGTCGAGCAGGCTGCCGTCGGCGTCGATCCCGCCCACGCCGTAGATGCCGAAATCGGCGCGGTAGGCGGCGAAGAGGGCGGTGGTTTCGGGGGTCAGCAGGTCGCGGTCGGGCAGGCGCAGCTCGCCCCCGGGGATCACGATGCGCGCGCCCTCGGCCTCCGACAGGGCGATTGCGGCGTTAAGGTTGTTGGTGACGACGGTGAGGCCGCGGCGCCGGGCCAGCGCGCCGGCGACGAGGGCGGGCGTGGTGCCGATGGAGAGTGCGACGGTCGCGCCGTCGGGCACCAGCGCGGCGACGGCCCGGCCGATCGCCAGCTTGGCGCCGTAGTTCAGCACGGCACGCGCCTGGTAGGGGATGTTGGCGCGCGCCTCGATGTACTCGGCCCCGCCATGCAGGCGCCGCAGGCGCGCCTCGTCGCACAGCGTGTTCAGGTCGCGCCGGATCGTGTGGGCGGAGACGCCGAGCGCGGCGGCGAGGCCGTCCACGGTGACCCGTCCCTCCCGCCGCGCCAGATCGAGGATGTGCGCCCGCCGGTCCATGGATGCTCGCTCGCGATTCCCGTCCTGCTCATTCGAGCAGACCTGCGTGACGGTTCCGCGACAGCGATGGCTGATCCGGCGTCAGGCGACGGCGAGGCGGCCGTCGAGGCGGGCCCCGGTGGCCGCGGAGACGGTGCCCATCTGCCGGATCGCGGCGATCACCTCGTTGCGGTAGACGAGGCCGGTATGCTCCCAGTCGAACGCGCGCACGTCGACGCTGGGGATCTCGCCCGGCACACCGCCGCCGATGGGGTTGCCGTTCCACGTCTCGCCGAAGGCGCCGAGCGAGATGTAGGAGTTGAACGCGAGCGTGAAGCTGTTCTCCAGCACCTCCTCCACCGGCTTTCCGGCGAGGGTGATGCGCTCGGCGCGCGCCTCGGCCGCCGAGGCGCCGAGGGCGATCTTGTAGCGGATCCCGCCGGAGAAGTGCAGGAAGCCGCGCGAGACGAAGCCCCTGAGGTCGGTGCCCGCCACTTCCTCGGGGCGCAGGATGCGCCGCGCGTTGCTGTTCAGCATGTCGCGGATCTGCGCGCCGGTGAGCGTGGCGACGTCGATCACGTCGGCATAGGGCATCACGTCGAACCACTCGCGGAAGGTGAGCGGGCCGGCATCGACGCCCGAGGCGAGGCCTGTGGCGTTGAAGAGCGCGAAGTCGACCGGCCCGCCGGGGAAGGTGGCCGAGCGCGCCACCAGCGCGTCGTTCATGAAGTTGGCGATGGCGGCCTCGCCCACGTAGCGGTCGGCGATGGTGCGCTCGGTGGAGATCAGCGGCGCATCGGCCACCTCGCCGATCACCTCGGCGAGCTTTGCGTCGAGCGCGGCGATCATCGGCGCCATCACCCGCTGCTCGAAATCGGCGTCGTAATCGCCGTCGTGTTCGAGCGAGGTGTAGGCTTCGTCGTCCGGGTCGACGCGATTGTCGCGGCGCTTGATCGGGTGCAGCGCGACGTTGGAGAACCACTGCTCGCGGCCCATGCCGGCGCCGATCGACATGGAAATGTCGCCGAGGAAGGCGCCGTTGGCCTTCGCCTGGGTCAGCAGAACGCCCTTGACCACGTTGTGCGGGTCGAGCCCGTCGGTGTTGAGCTCTGTATGGGAATGGCCGCCGACCAGCACGACCGGCTTGGTGCCGGGCGCGCCGACCGCCTCGGCGATGGCGAAATCGCCCTCGCCGATCCGCCGCGCGGTGCCGGCCTTGCCGGAGCGGTGCATGTCGCGGCCGTAGCCGCAATGGGAGAGGATCACAACGACGTCCGACACCGCCTCGACGGCGCGATAGATGTTGGTGGCGGCCTCGACCGGGCTGGCAACGGCGAGGCCCGGGTCGCTCTCCATGCCGACGCGGGTATCGACGGCGGTGGTCAGCCCGATGAAGCCGATCCGCAGGCCCTTTGCCTCGGCCACGGCGGCAGCGACGTAGTCGGCATCGCGGGCGATATGGGCCGAGCCGTGGACGTTGGCCGAAAGCAACGGGAAGGCGCAATCGCGGTCGATGCCGACCTTCAGCAGATCGGCGCCCCGGTCGAACTCGTGGTTGCCGAGCACGCCGATATCGACGCCGGCGGCAGAGGCGGCACGGTAGCCGGCATCGGCCACGAACTCGTCTTCCGACCAGCCCATCAGCTCGTCGAAGACCGAACCGGTATGGTCGTCGCCCGCCGTCAGGAAGAGGACGACCTCGGACCCGCCCGCCTGCGCCCTGGCCTCGCGCACCCGCTTGACCATCTGCGCCATGCGGTGCGTGTCGCCGCGGGCGGGGTGCAGATCGGTCATGTGGTTGTGCATGTCGTTGAAATGCATCAGACGCAGCACCCGCCGCTCGCCGGGCGCGAGGCGCGCGGGTTCCACCGCGCCGTCCTCGGCCAGAACCTCGCGGACGGGGCCAGCCAGCGGATCGCCCTTGAGCAGCCAGAGCCGCTCGACGGCGCCTTCGGGGTTTGGCTGGGCCGCCACCATCGCCAGCTGGCCCGGCCCGGCCTGCGCCTGCGCGCGGGTGACGATGACAGGCGTGACGGCGGCCGCGGCGGCCAGCGCCGCGGTGCGCTCCATGAAGGCGCGGCGTGTCAGGTGGGTCATGGATCGCTCTCCTCGGCGTGACGACGCCCCAAGGAAAGCGGAGTTCGGCGACAACGGTGTGACGCCGCCGGAAGCGGAGCGTTCAGAGGAAGAGCGGCGGGGCCCCGCTGTTCGTCAGGGGGATCGCGGCCGTTGCCCCCGAAGGCAGTCCCCGACCGGGGGCGGCCTCAACAAATAGTGCCGCCGCCAACGCCCAGCCCCGACCTGCTCTGCACGGTCTCGAGGGCGTCGGACACAGACAGCGGCAAGCAGTCACGCGCACGAAGCCATGCCACCACCGCGCCACGCTCGGCGCCGTGGATGTCGGCCGCGTGCGGGGCGATGCCGCAAGGCTGCCCTGGGGCGACGGGCCGTGGCTGGCGGTCGTGTGCGGCGTAGCGCCAGACCCAGGCCACGCCGCCCGTCTCGTCCGTTTCCGCGATCAGCACGTTCTTCGCCATGGCCCCCACCCGCAGCGCCGTTTCGTCATGATCGTGTTACAGAGTCGTCTCGGCGCTCGCCATAGGGCGCAAGCGGGTGTGCGACAGCGTGGCACCGGCACGTCTGGTCGTGGCGGGGCAGCCTGCCACGGCGAAGACCGCGGCGGTCAGCGCGACCCAGAGGGCGGCGGCGATCCCGACGAAGCGCAGGGCGCCGGCTGGCGCGAGACGCTCGGCCAAGAGCGGTGCCAGCGGCAGCGCCTGCATCGCATGGAGCGCGAGGAAATGAGCCGGGCGCAGGTCGCCGACCTCCGCCGACCAGCCGAGCAGCGGCAGCGTCGCGGCGTCGGGCCAGGGCGTACCCACGAAGTGGCTGGTGCCGCTGCTCAGGACGCCGGCGGTGACAAGGGTCAGGACGCAGGACAGCCAGAGCCCGAGGGCCAACGCCCGGCGCATCGCCGGGGTGAGCCGGGCCGCGCCGCCGCGGGCCAAGCGCGTGCCGGAGACGCCAAGCCCGGAGACCAGCAGTACGGCCCCGACGGCCATGACGACGCAATACATGAAGGCGGCGAAGGGTTTGGGCTCGGCGCGCGCGGCCTGCGCCCCCTTGAGCGCTCCACGAGACGCGTTCAGTGGGGTGCCGCAAACCGGGGCCCGGCAGTGCGGTCCGCAGGCCCACCGTGACGCAGGCGCAAACGGCCTCTCCCGTGGTTTTCAACGTGGGCACAGCCAAACGCGACCGTGAATTCGCCCTCCACAGCACCTCTTGCCCTCGTCAGGCCGGGTGTCGCGTCCCCGTTTCGGGATCGAAGAAGTGCAAGTCGGCGATCGGGGCGTCCAGCGCGACGACGGCGCCCTTTTCGAGCGCGCGCCGATCGGCGGCAACAATCGGCAACGTCTCGTCCGCGACCTCGAAATGATGCAGACGAGCGCTGCCCAGTTCCTCGCTGAACTTCAGGCGAGCGCGCAGGCCATGGCCATCGGCGGCGAAGCGCACGGCCTCGGGGCGGATGGCGGCCACCACGTCCGTGCCGTCGGCGAAGCCTTGCAGCCGTTCGCCCACGTCGAGAGCCTGGCCGTCGGGCAGGCGCAACGCCTTTGCCTTGGCGCAGTAGGTGTCGCATCCCGCGTGATTGTACGGCCGCTTCTTGAACCCGCAGTATTCACCGAATGCGTCTGAGCGGCGGATTTGGCGGTCGTGGGCCGGTCGTGAGGACCGGTCGAGGGTTGTGCAGACCCTCCCGAGCGGCGCGACGCCTGTTGACGGTGCGCGTGGGC
>NZ_QPLK01000033.1 GCF_003340565.1 Rhodovulum sp. 12E13
TCAGCTGCAGCCCCCCGGGCACGCGGACGAACAGAGTGGCCCCGAGCGCCGCCTCGGCGGCCCTGACGTGGCGCCCCAGCGTCGGCTGGCTCTGGCCGAGGGCGCGCGCCGCGGCACTGAGCGAGCCCGTCTCGGCGACGGCGAGGAAGGCCCGCACATGGCTCCAGTCCAGGGAAGCAGATCCGCTTGCCATTCACTCATGAATACCCGACCTGCGGTTTCAGTCAATTTCCTTTCATTTTCGCAAGGCCCATCCTGCCGCCATCCACGCAGAAGGAGGACGAGATGACACAGACGGTCCTGATCCTGGGCGGCAGGGGCAAGATCGGCCGCCACAGCGCGACGGCCTTCGAGGCGGCCGGATGGCAGGTGCGTCCCTTCGACCGCCACAGGGACGACATGGCCGAAGCGGCGCAAGGCTGCGACGTGATCGTCAACGGGCTGAACCCGCCGAACTACCACAACTGGGCGGAGGCGATCCCGAGGATCACCGCGCAGGTGATCGACGCGGCGCGGCAGAGCGGGGCCACCGTGATCCTGCCCGGCAACGTCTACCACTTCGGCGACCGGGGCGGCACGTGGTCGGACCACACGCCGCCCAACCCCGTCAGCCGCAAGGGCCGGATCCGGCTGGAGATGGAGCGCGTCTATGCCCGGAGCGGCGTGCAGACGATCGTGCTGCGGGCGGGCAATTTCATCGACCCCGAGCGCGACGGCTGCATCATGTCCCAGATCTACCTGCGCGACATCGCGCGCGGCCGGATCACCCTTCCCGGGCCGGCGGAGACCCGCCAGGCCATGTGCTACCTGCCGGACTGGGGCCGCGCCGCGGTCGCCCTTGCCGGGATGCGCCACGAGCTGTCGCGGTTCGAGGATGTGCCCTTTCCCGGGCACACCCTGACGGCGGCGCAGATCAGGTCCGAGCTGGAGCGGATCACCGGGCGCGGCCTGACCGTCAAGCGGTTTCCGTGGTGGATGTTCACCCTGGCCGGCCCGGTCTGGGAACTGGCGCGCGAACTGGCCGAGATGCGGTATCTCTGGGAGACTGACCACGCCCTGTCCGGGCGACGCCTCGAGGCCCTGCTGCCAGACTTCCGGGACACGCCGCTGGAGGAGGTCCTGCGCTCTGCACTCCCATCATGAGCCGTCGCGTTCCCCGGGCCCTCGCCGTCTCGCCGTCTCGCTGGCTACTCCACCCGATCGGCACCGACGCGAGGCTCCGGGCGACGCCCCCCGCCGGTCGCCGCTCCGAGGCGGCTTCGCCCAACGCGTCGGAAGCTTCCTCAACGGCAACGTCTACTCGAGACCAAGCCTGGCTCTCTGCCAGGAATGCCTCGAACGGCGGCTTCGGGCACGGGACTTGAGCGTGCCCTCGGCGATCTGCTCCGACACAACGGAGCGGATCAGGCCGATCTCTTCGCTGCATGATGACCGTCAGCAAGCCTGGCCGCGCAGGTCATCGTTCCGCACCTTGGGCGGTCATGATACCGTAGCGTGTCGCGGATTGGGGCCGGTGTCTTCGGCCGGGCGCGGCAGGGAGGCGTTCACGCGGGAGGAGAGGGGTGGCACGACGTCGGGGTCCCGGCAGAGGCGTTGCCCGTCGCGCCATGACGATCGCCTTGCTCCTTGTCCTCTCCCTGGCCCTCGTCGGTGTCGGCGCCCTTTACGCCGTCAGCCCCGGCCGCCCCGAGACCCTGCGCGACGCGCAGGGCCGCCTGATCCCCGGCAGCATCTCGGAGCGCGTGACGGTGCAGATCGGCGGCGTGCCGCAGGGGATGATCGTTCAGACGGTCGACCCGGCGAACCCGGTGCTGCTGTTCCTGCACGGGGGGCCGGGGATGGTGGAGTTCTTCATGGAGCGGGACTACCCCACCGGCCTGCACGAGCATTTCACCATGGCCTGGTGGGAGCAGCGCGGGGCGGGCATGTCGTTCTCGACCGACATTCCGCCCGAGACGATGACGATGGAGCGGATGCTCGCCGACACGATCGAGGTCGCCGATTACCTTCGGGCGCGGTTCGGGCAGGACCGCATCCTGCTCTTCGGGCATTCCTGGGCGCCTATCTCGGCATCCAGGTGGCCGCCGCCGCGCCCGACCGGTTCCTCGCCTATGTCGGGATGGCCCAGATCGTCCACCAGCTTCGGTCCGAGACGTTGGCGCAGGAGTACCTGATCGATGTCTTCCGCGCCCGCGGCGACGAACGCATGGCGCGCCGCCTCGAGGCCGCGCCGGTGAGCCTGGAGGCGGGCGCATCGGAGGCCTGGATGCGGCTGCGCGACCGGGCGATGCACGAGGCGGGCGTGGGCCACATGCACCAGATGCGGTCTGTCATCACGGGCATCTTCGTGCCCATGTGGCGGGTGCGCGCCTACACGCTGCGGGAGAAGGTGAACATCTGGCGCGGCAAGATCTGGTCGCGGCCGTTCTTCTGGGAGGATCTGCTGCGCGACGACCTGACCGCGCGGCTCACCCGCCTCGAGCTGCCGGTCTACTTCTTCACCGGGCGGCACGACTACACCGCCAACGCCGAGCTGAGCCGCGCCTATTTCAACACGATCGAGGCGCCGGTGAAGGGCTTCTACCTGTTCGAGGACTCTGCCCACAGCCCGCTCTTCGAGGAGCCGGCGCGCGCGCGGCAGATCCTGCTGTCGGACGTGCTCGGCGGCACGGCCGCGCTCGCGGACACGCGCTGAGCCCGCCCGGTGCGCGTCTGCGTGATCCCGGATACCCATGGCCTGCTCCGGCCCGAGGCGCTGGAACGGCTGGCAGGGGTCGAGCACATCCTGCACGCGGGCGATATCGGCCGTGCGGGGATCGTCGAGCGGCTGGCGGAGGTCGCCCCGGTCACCGCGATCCGCGGCAACGTGGATACCGCCGACCGGGCGCGCGTCCATCCCGAGCGGGTCACCGTGGAGCTGTCGGGCCACGTCGTCCTGATGGTGCACGACCGCAAGGCGCTGGGCGCCGGCGGCGTGCCCGGCGGTGTCTCCATTGTCGTCTCCGGCCAGTCGCACAAGCCGTCGGCCGGGGCCGAGTCGGGCGTGCTCTCCCTCGATCCCGGCAGCGCCGGGCCGCGGCGCTTTCCTCTGCCGGTGACGCTGGGGGGTCTCGATCTCGGGCAGGCCGTGCCCTCGGCCCGCATCGTCGAGCTCATTCGAACGGATTGATATGCGTCACGGCGGGCGGCGCGGCCCCGGCGTATACGCGCGGCGACTCGAACCTGGTCGAGGCCTGGCCCGATGACCGATGCCCCGTCTCCCCCGCGTCACGGCGCGATCCCCTCGCGCGCGCTCGTGCCCTTCGTCCTCGTCACGTTCGTGATCACCTGGGGCGTGCTGGGCTTCTACATCCTGGCGCCGGAGCGCGCGGCGGGGTGGTTCGGCGAGATCGGCGGGGCGCATCCGCTGTTCTTCCTCGTCACCTGGGCGCCGGGGATCGCCGGGCTCGCGGTCGTCGCGGCCCATGCGGGCCCGCGCGCCCTGCTGCCGTTCCTGTCGCGCCTCTTGATGTGGCGCTGCCCGCCTGCCTGGTGGCTGTTCATCCTGGTCGGGCTGCCACTCGTCTTCGTCGCCGGATCGCTGATCAAGGGCGGGCCGGTGCTGGCGCCGCTGCCGCCCGAGGGGGCGGGGGCGCTCGTGGCGCTCCTGTTCATGATGCTGTTCCTCGGCCCCGTCGAGGAACTGGGCTGGCGCGGCGTGGCGCAGCCGATCCTTCAGCGGCACATGGCGCCGCTCTGGGCCGGCGCGCTGATCGGCGCGGTGTGGGGGATCTGGCATCTGCCGGCCTTCTTCCTCGCCGGGGTCGTCTTCGCCGAGTGGAGCTTTCTGCCCTTCTTCGTCGGCAACGTCGTGCTGGCGATCCTCGTCACCCCGATCTTCAACGCGGCACGGGGGAGCCTCTTGCTGCCGGTGCTGTTCCACTGGCAGCTGATCAACCCGTTCTGGCCCGACGCGCAGCCCTGGGACACGTGGATTCTCCTCGGCGTCGCGGCCGCGCTCGTCTGGTGGATGCGGGACACGATGCTCAGCCGCGACGGCGCGGTGACCGAGGTCCTGCCGGGCACCGGGGCGGCCGCCCTCCGGACAGCCGGGTGATGCGATGCGCGCGGCCCGCCTCCTCGCCGCTGCGTCCCTCGTCCTCGCCGTCGCGTCGCCGGCGAGTGCGGAGGCGCCGGCCAGGCTGACCGGCCGGCTCGGCGCGACGCTCGAAGTATTTCGCGCGGACTACGGCTTTCCCGGCGCGACGGCCGCCCTCGCCCTGCCGAACGGACGGCTCGTGACGGCCGCGGCGGGCTTCGCCGACATCGAGGCCGGGCGCGAGATGACCCCGGGCGCGCGGATGCTGGCCGCGAGCATCGGCAAGACCTTCGTCGCGGCCACCGTTCTGGCGCTGGAAAGCCAGGGGCGGCTGTCGCAGGCCGACCCGCTCGCCGACCACCTCGGCGACCGGCCGTGGTTCGGCGATCTGTCCAATGGGGATGCCATCACCCTCGGGCAGCTGCTCCGCCACACCTCCGGCCTGCCGGACCACCCCCACCTGCCGGCCTTCCAGCAGGCCGCCGCCGCGCGCATTGCCGCAGGCGCGCCCGCCTTCGGGCCAGAGGAGCTGGTGGGCTTCGTCCTCGACCGGGAGCCGCTCTTCGCGCCGGGCGATGGCTGGGCCTACAGCGATACTGGTTACATCCTGCTCGGCCTCGTGATCGAGCAGGTGACAGGCCGCGCCTATCACGACGAGGTGCGGGAGCGGTTCCTCGCGCCGCTCGGCCTCGACGACACGCTGCCCTCGGACGGGCCGGACATCCCCGGCCTCGCCGTGGGCTACACCGTGCCGGGCAACCCCTTCGGCCTGCCCGAACGGACCGCCGATGCCGGGGGGCGGCTTGTCTGGGATCCGGGCGTGGAATGGACGGGGGGCGGCCTCGCCTCGACCTCGGCCGACCTCGCCCGGTGGGGACAGGCGCTGTTCACCGGCGGGGCGATGGCGGCGCCCTACCTCGACCGGCTGCTCGACGCCGTGCCGGTGGCCGAGGACGCGCCAGAGATCCGCTACGGCGCGGGCGTGGCGATCTACGCGGATACCCCGCGCGGCCCCGTCTGGGGGCATGGCGGCTGGATCCCGGCCTACGTCTCCAGCCTGCGCCACTACGCCGAGCCCGGCGTCACGGTGGCGTTCCAGATCAACACCGACGCGGGCGTGGTCGACGACAGCACCGATCTCGTGCCGGCGCTCGAGGCGGCGCTGGCCGATCTCGCCATCGGCGCGTCTGCGGGAACGGGCCCGTGATCGGGCGCCGCGCCCTCCTCGCCGGGATGGGCGCCGCCGCGCTCGCGGGCGGGGCCTGGGCCGCCGGCGCCTTCCGTGCCCGGATGGCGGCGACCAAGACGCGCCTCGCCTTCCGCTCTCACCTCGCCGAGACCCGCTCGGGCCCGTTGGAATACGCCGTGGCGGGGCAGGGGCCGCCGCTAATGATGATCCACGGCACGGGCGGCGGCTTCGACCAGGGGCTGCTCTTCGCCCACCGCCTGCGCGCGCGCTTCCAGCTGGTCGCCCCCTCGCGCTTCGGCTACCTGCGCAGCGCCTTCCCCGAGGATGCCTCTCCCGCCGCGCAGGCCGATGCGCTGGCAGACCTGCTCGACCATCTCGGCATCGGCCGCCTGGCCGTCGTGGGCGGCTCGGCCGGGGCGCTGACGGCGGGGGAGTTCGCCCTGCGCCACCCCCACCGCTGCACGCACCTGGTGCTGCTCGTGCCGGCTGCGAACCTGACCGGGCGCGACCCGGTGGCGTTCGGCGCGCTGCAGCGGCTGGCGGTCGACGCGGTGCTCGGCTCGGACCTCGCGTTCTGGGCGCTGTCGTCTCTCGCGCCGCGCCGGATGATCCGCACCCTGCTCGCCACCGACCCCGCGCTGCTCGACCGGGTGGGCCGGGCGGAACGGGCGCGCGCCGAGACGATCCTCGCCCAGCTCCTGCCGATCAGCCGCAAGACCGAGGGCCTGCGCAACGACGGGCACCACGCGGGCACGCCCTCGCCTACCGCATGGACCGACATCGCGGCTCCCACGCTGATCCTGAGTTGCGAGGACGACCTGTTCGGCACCGCCGCCACCGCCCGCCTGATGGCGGACCGGATCGCCGGCGCGCGGCTGACGATCTGGCCCGAGGGCGGGCACATCTGGCTCGGCCATGACGCCGACGTCGCGCGCGAGATCGTGGCCTTCGCCGGGCCTGCCGCACCATGACACCCGACCCATGGAGGACACCATGAGCTGGACCCGCATCGTCGTCACCGAATTCGGCGGCCCCGAAACCCTCGAGACGCAGCGGATCGACGCCCTGCCCGAGCCCGGGACGGGCGAGGTGCGGGTGCGCGTTCTGGTCACCAGCGCCGCCTTCACCGACGTGATGATCCGCAAGGGGATGTATCCGGACGTGAAGGACACCCCGCCCTTCGCCCTTGGCTACGACATGGTGGGCGTCGTCGACGCCGCCGGGCCTGGGGCGAGCCGCTTTCGCCCGGGCGACCGGGTGGCGGACCTGACCACCATCGGCGCCTATGCCGAGTACATCTGCCTGCCCGAAGACCGTCTGACGCCGGTGCCCGAGGGCGTGTCGGACGTGGACGCGCTCGGCGTGATCCTGTCGGCGGTGACGCCCTACCAGATGCTGCACCGCGTAGCGAAGGCGCGGGCGGGCGAGAGCCTGCTGATCCACGGCGCGGGCGGCGCGGTCGGCACGGCGATGCTGCAACTGGCGCGCGACGCCGGGATCGCCGCCTTCGGCACCGACATACCCGCCAAGCACGACCTGATCCGCGAGCTCGGCGCCACGCCGATCGCCGCCGACGCCTCCGAGGACGCATTGCGCGACGCGGTCGGCGAAGGCGTCGACTATGCCTTCGACCCGCTGGGCGGCGAGAGCCTGTCGCGCTCGCTGCACGCGCTGAAGCCGGGCGGGATGCTGATCGCCTTCGGCTTCCAGAGCGAGGTGATGGGTCAGGGCGGCTCGATCCCGATGGACTTCGTCAAGCTCAAGCTGTGGGACTGGCTGCCCAATGGCCACGCCACCGCGTTCTATTCGATCGGCGCCATGCGCCGGAAGCACCCCGAGTGGTTCCGCGAAGATCTCGCCACCCTGTTCGGGATGCTCTCCGAGGGCCGGATCAGGCCCGTCGTCGCCGAGGTGCTGCCGCTCGCCGAGGCCCGCCGCGCCCACGAGCGGATCGAGGCGGGCGAAGCGCGGGGCAAGCTGGTGCTGCGGGTCGCCGAGGCGTGAGGGCGGCAGGCATGGCGTGGCTCGCTCTCGCCGTGCTCCTCGCCGGGGCCTCCGGGGCCGCCTGGGCCTCCCGGGCGGAGGCGGCGGAGGCCGACCTGCGCGAGCGCCTCGCGGCAAGCGTCCCGGCGCGGATGCAGCGCGACGGGGTGCCGGGCCTCGTCGTCGTGGTGATCTCGGGGGGAGAGGCCGTCTGGACCGGGGCGTTCGGTGACGCCGACCCCGAGGCGGGCCGTGCGATGACGGCCGATGCGCTCTTCCGGGCCGAGTCCCTCTCCAAGCCCGTCGCCGCCTGGGGCGCCATGCGCCTCGCCGAGACGGGGCGGCTCGACCTCGACGCGCCGATCGGCGACTGCCTGACGAGATGGCACCCGCCTGATCCCCTTTCGGCCGCCACGCCCCGGCAGCTTCTGTCGCACACCGCGGGGCTGGGCCTCGGGGATTATTCGGCGCGCCATGCCCCCGGGGCCCAGCGCCCCACCCTCGCGGACCAGATCGCCCGCGAGGCGGAGATCGTGACGCCTCCCGGCACACGCTTCGCCTACTCGGACACCGGCTACGCCCTGCTCGAGCTGGTGATGGAGGACTGCGCCGGGATCGACTTCGCCGCCTGGATGGAGCGGGAGGTGATGCGGCCCCTCGGGATGGACGACGCGCGCTTCGACGGGCCGGGCGCCGGGATGCCCGTGGGCCACGACCTGCGCGGGCGGCCCGTCGCGCCCTACCTCTACCCCGCGCGCGCCTCGGGCGGGCTGCACGCCACGGCCGGGGACATCGCGCGCTTCGCGGCCGCGGGCAAGGCCGGGGCGCCCAACCCTGTCCTGTCGCCCGTGGGAGTGGCGGAGCTGCACCGGCCGGTGGCCGATGTCGCGGGCCTGCTCGGGATCGCTGCAGAGGGCTACGGCCTCGGCCATTTCACCGAGACCCTGTCGGACGGGCGGGCGGCGGTCTGGCATGGCGGGCAAGGCCACGGATGGATGAGCCACATGCACCTCGTCCCCGGGGCGGGCGAGGGCATCGTCCTTCTCGCCAACAGCCAGCGCGCCTGGCCGCTCTTCGCGCAGGTGCTGCGCGACTGGTCGGACAGCCTCGGCGTCGCCCCGGTGGGCATGTCCCGCGTGCTGTGGGCGGAGCCGCTCGCCCGGGCCGCCATCGCGGCCCTGCTGGCCGTCGCCGCGCTGTGTGCCTGGGCGACCCTTCGGGGCTGGCGGCCCGGCCCGGCCCTCCGCCTTGCCGCGGCGGGGCTGGGCGCGGCGGCGGCCGGCTGGGCGCTCTGGGCCGCGACGCGGGACTACCTCTTTCTCTACTCCATCCTGCCCGGCCTCTGGCCGTGGCTCGTCGGTGCCTGCGGCCTCGCCGGGCTCGCCCTCGCGCGCGTCGCCCTTGCCCCGAGGCGGGCGCGGTGAGGCCCCTGGCTCTTGCCGGGCTGCTGCTCCTCGCCGCGCTCGCGGGCGCGGCCGCGTGGAAGAGCCTGCCCGCCCGCACCCCGGCGCGCGACGGCCCCGCCCCGATCGCGCGCCTTGTCTCGGCGGACATCGGGGGGATGCGGCAATGGCTGCTGATCCGGGGCGCCGACCGGACCGCGCCGATCCTGCTGTGGCTGCATGGCGGGCCGGGCGCGGCGCAGATGCCCATCCACGGGATCACCGCCGGGCTGGAGCGCCATGCCGTCGTCGTCCACTGGGACCAGCGGGGGGCCGGCAAGTCGAACCCGCCGGGCTTCGACCCCGCCACGATGAGCATCAAACGGTTCCTGGCCGATGCCCGCGAGGTGACGGCGCTCCTGCGGGCGGAGGTCGGCCCGCAGCCGATCGTCGTCCTGGGCCATTCCTGGGGCACGATGCTGGGCGCCCGGCTCGTCGCCCGCTGGCCGGAGGACTATGCCGGGTACGTCGCGGTGAGCCAGCACGTGGACACCCTGCACGGCGCGGTCCTTGCCCGCGACTGGCTGCGCGAGGTCGCCCCCGGATCGGAGCTCGCGGGCCTGCCGGCGGAGGCGTTCCGCGATCACGGCACCTATGTGCGGCTGATGCAGGCCGTCGAGGCCCATGGCGGCGGAATGGGCGTGCCGCTCGCGGCGCTGCTGCCGCGGGCGCTCGCGGCGCCGGAATACCGGCTGCCCGACTATCCGCGCTGGCTGGAGGGGGCCAACCGGGGCAGCGGCCCGATGTGGCCCGACTACGTCGCGCGCGACCTGATCGCCGAGGTGCCGCGCATGCCGGTGCCGATGCTGGTCATCGCCGGGGCGCGGGACAGGAACACGCCGCTCGCCCTCGTGCGGGAGTGGCTCGCAAGCGTCGAGGCGCCCCGGGGCAGGCGGCTCGTGGTGTTCGAGGGCTCGGGCCACGCGCCGTTCCTGACCGAGACGGAGCGCTTCGTCACGACCGTGGCGGCGTTCCTCGACGCGGTGCGGGCCCCACCGTAGCCCGCATGTCACCCGAGCCCGTCCGTTACCTTGGCAAGCGCCAGCGCCGCCAGCGCCACGGCGGGCATCGCCGCCCCCCCGAGGGCGAGAGCGGCGAGCCGCGCCCGCCCGCCCAGTTCGCGCCCGGCAATCAGCCACGCTGCGGCCGGCCCCGTCAGCAGCGCCGCGGTGACCACGCCGGGCAGCGGCTGCCCTGCTCGACCCGAGAGGACGACGTGGCCCGCGGCGTTGGCAAGAAGCCCACCGCAACGATCCCCGCCAGCCAGCCCCATCCTCCACGCAGGCCGCGGGCCGCGCCGACACCGAGGACCAGTACGACGATCCCGGCGAGCAGCGCGACCGCGCGGGCGAAGATCGCCCGGTCCGCCGGCGGCGCGAAGCCGGAAAGCGCGGTGCGGGCGCGAGGGCGAGCCAAGCCAACAGCGCCAGGGGCAGGGCGACCTGCACGGCGAGGATCAGGCCGGTCACTGCCTGGCCCCCGGAAACCGGATGTCGGCCACTTCGGCGATGAAGAAGGCGAAATAGGCGTCGGTGCCGTACATGTTGCCCGCCTCGACGCGGAACGGCAGGCGATAGCCGCCCACCTCGCGGAAGTCCGACATCCGCCCGCCGAAGGGCTGAAGGCGGTATGTCTTGTCGGGGTTCGCGTCGCTCCAGCGCTGGAACACCACCTCGACCGGCCGCCCCACCTCGTCCACGCGAACGTCGACAGCCTGGTCGAGGCCCTCGTGGCGCACGGTGACGCGCGCCGTGTCCGCCCCGACCGCCTCCCACGTCACGCCCGGGCCCGGCAGCAGGGCCGCCGGCGTCCAGAACACCGCCTCGGCGACGTACCGCCCGAAGGCGGAGCGGCGGTGATCAGGATCGCCCCCGAGCCGCGCCACGGGGACCAGCCAGAGGATGCGGAACCGGGTCCAGCGCCCCGTGTCGGATCCGGAGATCGGCAGGCCGCCCGTGGTCCGCATCGCCCAGGCGAAGCCCTCCGGCGCAGCGAGGATCTGGCGCGCCCGCATGGGCTGGGTGCGCGGGTCGTCGCGCGTGCCGAGGCTGAAGCACCCGCCCATGCGGATCTCGGCGACGGGCAGGAGAGGCGTGCCGGGCGCGATCGTGTAGCCGAAATAGCGGCGCGCGGGCTCGGGCAGATTGGCGACCATCTCGGGGCGGAACACCTCCGGCTCGGCGGGCTGCAGCGCCACAAGTCGCGCCCGTTCCGCGCGCAGCGCCCGCCAGTCGGCGGCCCGCAGAGCGGCCAGTGCGGCCGCGGCCAGCACGAGCGCCAGCGCAAGTCCCTGCACGATCCTCACCCGCGTCTCCTTTCCCGCGCAGCGTGTCGGGGCGGCCGCCCCGACGCGATGACGTCGATCAAGCGCACCGGCGCGGCGAAGCTTGCCGGCACTCCGGACTGGCCCCGCGCGGGCCCGCTACCGGAACGGGGTCTCGTGCGACATCTCCCTCCGAAGCAGGTCCAGAAGCCGCGGCATCAGGCGATAGGGCGTCGCGGCCGCCGTGGCCTGGTCCACCGTTCCCGCGGTGATGATGCCCAGCTCCGGGCAATGGAACAGCCACGAGCCCGTGACGCCGGTATGGCCGACAAGCTCCGGCATCGGGCGCAGGGGCGTCAGCAGGCGGGGCAGCCGGTACCGGATCGTCCCGAGCCCGTATTCCATCGGCCAGCCGGGGCCCACGGGACGGGGGTTCAGCGAAAAGGCCAGCGGGTTCCAGTGCGCCGTCATCAGCCGCGCCGTCGCGGGATCGTCGAACGCCGCGCCGCTGACCAGCGCGGCCATGAAGCGGAGCTGGTCGCCGGCGGTGCCGAACAGGTCGTTGAACGACGCCATGGCGCCCGTCAGCGTGTCGAGGCGCCGGTCTCCAAGCCAGACCGCGGCCGGCGCGGGTGTGGCCGAGGCCGCCGCGGGCGTAGCGGGCAGGAAGGTGTGGGAAAGGCCGAGGCGCCGGAAGATCAGGTCGTCGAACGCGGCCTGCAGAGAGGCGCCGGTCACGGCCTCGATTACAGCGATGAGAAACTGGAAGTTCGTGTCCGAATACCGGATCGTGTGGCGCCGCCCGTCGAACGGCCGGGGCGGGAAGTCGGGCCGCCCATGCTCCCGCACGAGGTCGGCGATCTCGCCTATGCCCCAGCGCTCCACCGCGCCGGCGGCCGCCGCCTCGAACAGCGACGTGCCGCCGGGTGGCCGGATCACGAGGTAGTCGGGCAGCCCCGCCGCGTGGCCGAGCAGGTGGCGCAGGGTGATCTCGCCGGTCTGGTCCTTGCCCCGCCACACGTGAAGCCGGTGGACCAGCTCTTGGGGAAGGTAGGCCGCCATGCCGGCATCCAGCGACACGCGACCCTGCTCCATGAGCCGCAGGATGCCGGTGGCGATGTAGAGCTTGGTCACACTCGCCAGGAAATACGGCGTGTCGGCCGTCATCCGGGTGCAGCCCCCGTCGGCCGCGCCGGTCGCGCCCAGCCAGAGCGGCGACCCGTCCGAGCGCGCGACGGCGAGGATCGCGTGCCGCACGCCCAAGCCGCCGACCAGCCGCGTCACCATTCCATTCAACCGCCTCGTCGCATCGGGCGAAAGAGTCTCAAGTGCGGGAATGGGCATGCGTCCTGTCGGGTCAAAGCGCAGCGACGCGGGCGATGTTCGGCCAGGCTTCCCAATGCGTCAATCCCCGGCACATTCCCCCTTTCTGAAGGGTTGGCGGTCATGGGCGCACTCCATGTCGTAGGGGTTGCCACGCCGGCTCATGGAGCCGACGAAGCCATACTCCTTCAGCAGGTCGCGGTGGAGCTCGGAGGCGTCTTGGGATCCGCGATCGGAGTGGAACACGCACCCCGGCAGCGGCCGGCGCAGCGCGATCGCGCGGCGCAAGGCCTCGACTGCGAGGCGCGCGTCGATCCGGCGGCCGATGGCGTAGCCGACGACGCGGCGAGACCAGGCGTCCATGATCAGCGCCACGTAGGCGAAGCCGGCGGCGATGGCGACGTAGGTCAGATCCGCCACCCAGAGCTGGTCGGGACCGTGCACCTCGAAGTCCTTGGCTACGAACGGGTGGATCGGGCCGTCGTGATCGCTGTCGGTGGTCCGGACGAAACGCCGGCGCCGCCGAGGGTTCAGGTCGTGCTCCCGCATCAGCCGGCGCACCTTCTTGGCGTTGACCACAAAGCCGCGGTGACGGAGTTCAGCGCCGACGCGGCGATAGCCGTAGCCGTCGAAGGCGTCGGTGATGGCGCGGATCTCCGCGATGATCTCCTCGTCGCGGGGCTTGCCCTCGAGTTCGGCATAGTAGCTGGATCGCGCGACGCCCATCAGTTCGCATCCCCGCCGGACGGAGAGGCCGCGGGGCCGCTGGTCACGGATGTAGGCGCGCCTTTCCGCGAGGGTCCGGAGCGCACAGCCCCCTTTAGAAAATCGATCTCCAGCGCCTGGCGGCCGACCAGCCGCTCGAGCGCCGCGATCCGGGCCTCATAGGCGGTGAGCATCTCGGCGGCCGCGCCGTCCTCGTCGAGGGCGTCGGCCTCGGCCTTCTCGACCCAGATCCGGATCAGGTTCCTCGACAGGTCATGGCGGCGAGCGAGGGCGTAGAGGGTCTCGCCGGCGTGATACTCGGCGACGACCTGGCGCTTGAAGTCGGCGCGCCGCAAGCGGCCTGCGGTGGCGTCTCGGCATGGGCTTTCTTCCTTGGAAAGCCCGGCCCCGGTCAATTCCGGCCTACCCGATCTGTCCAACCGCAGGGGCGCACTCCACGGGACCGTCGAAGTTGTCACGGCTTCGAGCGCAATTTCAGTGACCGGCCATTCTGGAACGGGCGCGGCCGTCAGTGCGACAGGACGAGAAGCTGGAACGCCATCATGATCGAGAAGGCCAGCGTGACGGCGGTCGCGGCCGCACTGCTGTCGACCTTCTCCTGCGCTTCGGGGAAGAGCTCGGAAAAGACCATCCAGATCATCGCGCCGGCGGCCAGCCCCAGGCCGACGGGCAGGAAGGGCCGGAAGACCTCGACGAACCAGAATGCCGGCGCCGCCATCAGGGGTTGCGGCAGGCTGGTGAAGATCGCCCACAGCGCCGCCTTCCACACCGGTGTGCCGCGCGGAACGAGAACCAGCGCGATGGCAAGGCCCTCGGGGACGTTGTGGAAGGCGATCGCCGTGGTGATGAACGCGCCGAGGCCGTCGGACCCTGCGAAAGAAACCCCAACGCCGACCCCCTCGGCGAAGGAATGCGCCGTCATGATCCCGAGGATCAGCAAAGCCTTGGTGGCGCTGGCGCCCTGCAGGTCGGCGATCTCGGCATCGTCCCGGTCGGCCAGCAGCCGGTTGGCGAGCACGATGGCGCCGAGACCCGCAAGCACCCCCACCAGGGCGAGCCCGACATCCAGCGCCACGCCCTCGGCGATCAGGCTGTGACTGGCCGCCAGCATCAGCCCGGCCGCAGCGGCGTTTGACCAGCCGATGGTGCGCGCCCCGAGTGTCTTGACGACCAGGAACGGCAGCGCGCCGACGCCGGTCATGACCGCCGTCAGGAACGCGGCGCCGATGACGATGAGAAGGGACGTTTCCATGCGAGGCTCCTGCAGACGAAATCGGGATTCGGACAGCGGGTGAACCGGGGGGAGTGCGGAGCGCGGCATGGCGGGGTCATCGTCCGCCATGCCGGCATGCGGTCAATCGAAGGACCGCAGGTGGATCTTGTCCGGGTTGATCTCGTAGCCCCATGGAAGACCGGAATTCTTCCAGCCGTCCACGACACGCCGCGGCCCGTTCGGAGTGTCGGTCGCGGTCGTGCCTTCGAACCCGTCCACGACCACGTAGACCTGTTCGAGGCCCAGGCCCTCGAGCGTGGCGGCCGACGGCGCGCCGCGGCTGCCGCCCGAGCGGCACATCAGGATCACCGGCGCGGACCGGTCGAGGCCATGCGTCTCCAACGCGGCGAGTATCTCGTCCGAGAAGCCGGGGTTCCGCTCCATGGCAAGCACGGGCTTGGTATCGTGCATCCGCGACGGGTCGACCAGCAGGAACGGCACGTTCACGTCCACGACGTCGGTGAACCCGGTGAACATGATCTCGATCGGCTCGCGGACGTCGACGAACAGCACCTCGTCGGGGCGCGACGTCTCCATCTCGTAGGCTTCCTCGGCGGTCAGATACAGGCCCCACGACGTCTGCTTCGCCGGATCCTCGGGTGCGGGGGCAGCCGTGGCCCCGCCGGTCATGGCCACGGCTGCGGCGGCGGCCAGGATATGATTCCGCATGGTCGTTCCTTTCGATTGGGCAGGCCGGAGGGGACGGCAGGCGCCCCTGCCCGGCCCTTGGGTGGTCGTTTGTCTCGATGCCGTTCGCCGGCAATCGGCGGGCGCCGTGTGCGCACCGGGAGGTTGCCCGCGGAACGCCGGGGCGGGCCGGCCTCAGCGGCGCGGGCCACCATAGCCCGCAACCCGCAGCCGGGCCTGCACCTCGCCTGCGGGGCGGGTCGCTTCTGCGCTGCGGGCCCACAGCGTGGCCGAGCGCGTGCCCGACCGGCAATAGGCCAGAGCAGGCGTCGGCATGTCGGCGAGCAGAGCTCCGAAGCGGCGGGCGGCCGCATCGTCGATTCCGTCGGAGGTCACGGGCATGAAGTGCACGTCGAGCCCCTCGGCACGCGCAGCCGCGGCGACGGCGTCGAAGGACGGCTGGTCAGCCGCTTCGCCGTCGGGCCGGTTGCAGACGATGGCGCGATAGCCCCGGCGGCGGATCTCGGGCATGTCCTCGGGCCGGATCTGCGGGCTGACGGCGAGCGTGTCGGTGAGCTTGCGGTCTTCCATGGGGCGGCAACTCTCTATTCGGGTTCGGGTTTCAGCGCCTCAGAGGATGGCCAGACGGATCGCGTAGGCGACGACTGCGAGCGTCGTGACGGAGGCGAGCCAGAGGCCGACGAACCATGCAATGCGTCTGAGCTTTCCGGGTTGCATCAGTGATACCCTGCATCCGGGTCGACCTTTCCGCGGAACACCCAGTAGGCATAGGCGGTGTAGGCCAGGATCATCGGCACGAGGATCACCGTGCCCACCAGCGCGAAGGCGAGGCTGCTGTCAGGCGCTGCCGCCTCGGCGATCGTCAGGGCCGGCGGCACCATCATCGGGTAGAAGCTGATGCCGATGCCGATGAAGCTCACCACGAAAATCCCGAGACTGGCGAGGAACGGCGTGTAGTCGTGTCCGTCGCGCAGGCCCCGGAACAGGACCAGCGCGTCGAGGAGCAGCAGCGTCGGCACCCCGACCGAGTAGAGCACCGCCGGAAAGGCGAACCAGCGGTCGAAATAGACCGGGTCCTGAAACGGGGTCAGCAGGCTGACCAGCCCGATCAGGCCCAGCGTGCCCGCCGCCAGCGGCCAGGCGAAGCGCCGCATCAGGCCCTGCAGGTCGGTTTCGGTCTTCATCACCAGCCAGGTCGCGCCGAGAAGGGCGTAACCAACCACGAGCGCCGCGCCCGTGAGCAGGGAAAACGGCGTCAGCCAGTCCCAGGTGCCGCCCGCATAGGCGCGGCCCTCGACCTCGATGCCCTGCACCAGCGCGCCGAGCGCGACGCCCTGGCAGAACGCGGCCACCGTCGAGCCCCCGATGAAGGCCCAGTCCCACAGGCCGCGCCAGCGGACGACGCGCCAGCGGTATTCGAACGCCACGCCCCGGAACACCAGCGCCAGCAGCATCAGGACGATCGGCATGTAGAGCGCCGGCATGATGACGGCGTAGGCCATCGGGAAGACGGCGAACAGGCCGCCGCCTCCCATCACCAGCCATGTCTCGTTGCCGTCCCAGACCGGCGCGACCGAGTTCATCATGATGTCGCGGTCCCGGTCGGTACGGGCGAACGGAAAGAGGATCCCCACGCCCAGATCGAAGCCGTCGAGAATGACGTAGGTCAGGACGGCGAAGGCGATGATGGCCGCCCAGATCGTCGGAAGATCGAACATTGGGGTTCTCCTTTACTCGCCGGGGATCGCGTCGGGGTGGAGCTGCGGCGCGGGCGTGATGCCGGCGGTGCGCAGCGGGCCCTCGGCGGTAGGGTCGAGCCCCGTGTCTTCGGGCGCCTTGCCCATCAGGCGCAGCAGGTAGACCGTGCCCGCGCCGAACACGAAGAAGTAGACGACGATGAAGACCAGAAGCGACGTCGCCACGGCCGGCGCCTCGACCGGAGACAGCGAGTCGGACGTCCGCATCAGCCCGTAGACGGTGAAGGGCTGCCGGCCGACCTCGGTGGTGATCCAGCCCGCCAGCACCGCGACGAAGCCCGAGGGGCCCATCGCCACGGCCGCACGATGAAACCAGCGGCCCTCGAACAGCGTGTCCTTGCGCCGGCGCCACAGGCTCCAGAGGCCCATGCCCAGCATGGCGAAGCCGAGGGCCACCATGACCCGGAAGGACCAGAAGACGATGCCCACCGGCGGTTCGTCGTCGTCGGGGATCGTGTCGAGGCCGTCGAGCGGCGCGTTCAGGTCGTGCTTGAGGATCAGCGAGGACAGCTTGGGGATCTCCACCGCGTGGTCGATGCGCTTCTCCTCGGCATTGGGGATGCCGAACAGGATCAGCGGCGCGCCGTCGGGGTGGCTGTCGTAATGCCCCTCCATCGCCATGACCTTGGCCGGCTGATGCTCCAGCGTGTTGATGCCGTGCAGGTCGCCGGCGTAGATCTGCAGCGGCGTCACGATCACCGCCATCCACATCGCCATGGAGAACATCTTGCGCGTCGCCGCTGTGGCGGTGCCCCGCAGCATCTGCCAGCCGGCCGCGCCCGCCACGACGAAGGCCGTCGTCAGGTAGGCGGCCAGCACCATGTGCATCAGCCGGTAGGGGAAGGACGGGTTGAACACGATCGCCCACCAGTCCTCGGGCACGAACTGCCCGGCGTCGTTGATCGAATAGCCCGCGGGCGTCTGCATCCAGCTGTTCACGCTGAGGATCCAGGTCGCCGACAGGAGCGTGCCGAAGGCCACCATCGCGGTGGCGAACATGTGCAGCCGCTCGCCGACCTTCTCGCGCCCGAACAGCATGATGCCGAGGAACCCGGCCTCGAGGAAGAAGGCGGACAGCACCTCGTAGGCCATCAGCGGGCCGACGACGGGCCCGGCGCGATCGGAGAAGACCGACCAGTTCGTTCCGAACTGGTAGGACATCACGATGCCCGAGACGACGCCCATCCCGAAGGCGACGGCGAAGATCTTCTTCCAGTAGTCGAACAGCGTCAGGTAGGTGCGGTCGCGCGTGCGCAGCCATTGCGCGTTGAGGACCGCGAGGTAGCTGGCCAACCCGATGGAGAAGGCCGGAAAGATGATGTGGAACGAAACGGTGAACGCGAACTGTATCCGCGCCAGCGTTTCGGCCGAGACTGCGTCCAGCATCGTGGTGCCTCCTGTTCGGCTCCGCCCGCCTCGGCGCAAAAGGACGGCGGCTGCCGGAATGATCGCGGGAAGCCGGACGTCTGCCCGGCCGGCCCGGGGCGCCCGCCGTCAGCGGCGGTCGAAATGGTCCAGCGGGATCTTCAGATACGACTGGCCGTTATCCTCGGCCGCCGGCGCGCGCCCGCCCCGGATGTTGATCTGCAATGCGGCCAGCATGAGCCCAGGCAGCGTGGTGTCGCGGGCGTCGCACACCTGTCGGTAGCCGTCCTCGGGCGGCGGATGTTTGAGATGGCTGTTCGACGCCTTGTGCTCGGCCACCGCGGTCATGCAAGCCGCCTTGCGGCCCTCGGGCGCGCTGGTCGACGATGGCATCCTTCATGGTCGCCGGGTCGAGGAAGACGCATTTCCAGTTGCAGGTCGGCTCGTCCCGGAAGCCTTTGATGTTCGGCTTGGTCACGGCGCGCTCCTTTCGCGCCGCGGCGGGGGCGGGGGCACCGGCCGCGCCGCGGTGTTTGTCACTATCGTCGGTGTGATGGCCCGGCCCTGCGACCACCCGGGATCGGATCCGGGCGGATACGCCCGGCTCAGAGCGCGCGGGTCGAGAAATACCAGTCCTTGGTGTCGTAGCCTTCGGACAGGCGCGCCTCGGCTGCCTCGGCCGTCTGCGGGGTCGGCACGATGACATCCTGTCCCGGCACCCAGTTCTCGGGCGTGGCCACCTTGTGCGCGTCGGAGGTCTGCAACGCCTGCACGAGGCGGTAGAACTCGTCGACGGACCGGCCGTTCGTCATCGGGTAGTAGACCATCGCCCGCAGCACGCCCTCGGGGTCGATCACGAAGGTCGCGCGCACCGCCTGCGTGTCGGACGCGCCGGGCTGGATCATGCCGTAGGCCTGCGCCACCTTCATGTCGAGATCGGCGATGATGGGAAAGGGAATGTCGACGCCGAAGCTCTCCTTGATCGAGCGTATCCACGCGATGTGCGCGTAGTGGCTGTCGATCGACAGGCCGAGCAGTTGGGTATCCAGCGCGGCGAAGTCCTCGGCGCGGCGGGCGAAGGCCGTGAACTCGGTCGTGCAGACCGGCGTGAAATCGGCCGGGTGCGAGAACAGGATCAGCCACTTGCCGCGGTAGTCGGAAAGCTGCTTGCGGCCGTCGGTGGTGAGCGTGTCAAAGTCCGGCGCGGGCTCGTTGATCCGCGGCGGCCCGGCGACCGGTGTGGCCTCGGTGTTGGTCTGTGCGTGGGCGTTCATGGCAGGTCTCCTCGGTCCATGTCTGTGTGGAGGCAGAGGTAGGGACACTGGCATTATTGTGGAAATGGAATATATCTTTTCCGGCTATCGAAAAGTTCGATAACGAGGCCTGCCATGACCACGCTCCGTCAGCTGCGCTTTCTCGTGGCGCTGTCCGACACGCAGAACTTCTCCCGTGCGGCGGAGCTCTCCAACGTCACGCAGTCCACGCTGTCTTCCGGGCTGAAGGAGCTGGAGGCGCGGCTTGGCGTGAAGGTCGCCGAACGCACCACCCATTCCGTCCTGATGACGCCGGAGGGCACCGACCTCGCCGCCCGGGCGCGCGACATCCTCGCCCGCGTGAAGGACTTCGAGGACGTCGCGAAGAAGGCTTCGCAGGCGGGCGTGACCCGGCTGCGCCTCGGCGCCATTCCGACCGTCGGTCCCTACCTGCTGCCCCCCGCCCTGCCGCGCATTCGGGAGAAGATGCCGGGCGTCCAGATCTACCTGCGCGAAGAGCTGACGGACACGCTCGTCTCGGGACTGGTGGAGGGACGACTCGACCTCGCCCTGATCGCCCTGCCGCACGACCTGCCGTCGCAGATCGAGACGGAATTGCTGTTCGAGGACGGCTACAGCCTCGCGGCCCCGCGCGGGCATCCGCTCGCGAATCTCGAGACGGTCGAGGGCGAGGACCTCGCGGGCCGCGAATTGCTGCTCCTGGAACGCGGCCACTGCCTGCAACAGCATGCCTTGTCCAGCGTGCCGGGCCTCGCCCTGCAGGAAGACAAGAGCTTCTCTGCGACCAGCCTGCCCACTCTCGTTTCGATGGTGGAGGAAGGCATCGGGGTCACGCTGCTACCGGGTGTCGCGACGGATGCCGGGCTCACCAAGGGCCACGAACTCCACCTGTCGAGACTGGCCGGGGCGACACCGCGCCGGGTCGTCCTCGTCTGGCGCCAGAGCACTGCACAGGCCGCCTTGTTCCGGCAGATCGCGGACATCTTCCGCGACACGCGCTCGAGCCTGCGCACCGGGCCTGCCGCGCACTGAGTGAGCGGCGCCGTGGACTTCGATAATGTGTCCGCTGTGGATCGGCTTTGAAGGGTGGCCCCTGTCAGTCTCGGTCCAAGCCTCTGAAAACGCGACGCAAAGCGCTCCCTGCACGGGGCCGGGTCGGCGGCGGTGGGGATCGCGTGATTACCCCAAAAAAAGGAGTCGGGTCCGCGCGCGGCCTCCCACACCATGTACTGGGACACTGCCCAGCCCTTCGCCTCACCGCGCCGGGGGAGGTCGAATAAGGCAGATACCGTTAGCCTGACGCGGTCACAGACCGAGTTCACCATCTCCCGCCGGCTGCCTGGCCTCGCTTCGGCGGGCACGTCGGGCAGCGCGCCCTTCAGCAGCCCGCCATTCTGGCCCCCGGCATTATATGATCGCGTGACGCATCCGCGCCGACACCCACTCGCTGACGACGACGGTGCCGAGTATCAGCAGCAGGATCACCGCCACCTCGTCCCACGACAGCGTGTTGATCGATGCGTTCAGCTTGAGGCCGATGCCCCCGGCCCCGACGAGACCGAGGATCGTGCTCTCGCGGATGTTGATGTCCCAGCGGAAGACCGAGATGCCCCAGAAGGCCGGCATGACCTGCGGCACGATCCCGTAGGTGAGAACCTGCATGCTGCCGGCGCCGGTGGCCTCGATCGCCTCGACCTGCCGGGGATCGGTCTCCTCGATGGCCTCGTAGAGGAGCTTGCCGACGAAGCCGATGGAGCGCAGCGCGATCGCCACGATGCCGGCCAGCAGGCCCGGCCCGATGATCGCCACGAGCAGAAGCGCCCAGATCAGCGAGTTGATCGAGCGCGACGCGACGATGATGAAGAGCGCGATGGGGCGCAGGACCATCGCCGAGGGCGTGGTGTTGCGCGCGGCGAGGAACGCCACCGGCACGGCCATGGCGACGCCGCCCAGCGTGCCGAGCGTGGCGATGTTGATCGTGTCCCAGAGCGGCACCATCAGTTCCGGCAGATAGCCCCATTCGGGCGGCATCATCCGCCGGCCAATATCCGCAGCCTGGCGCGGCGCATCGGTCACGAACACCCAGATGGTGTTCGCCGTCATCAGCTCCCAGCACCAGACGAACAGCGCCACGAGCGCCACCCACCCGACCCAGAGCAGCAGACGGGCGCGGGGGGTGCGATGGCGCCAGACCTCGCTGTAATGCCCGGGTGTGCTCATTGCAGGAACTTCCGCAGATAGCTGGAGCCGTATTCGGCGATCATCACGATCCCGATGATCAGCAGAAGGATGGCGCCGGCGCTGTCGTATTCGTAGCGGTCGATGGCGGTGTTCAGCGTCGCGCCGATGCCGCCGGCGCCGACGATGCCGATCACCGCGCTCTCGCGGAAATTGATGTCCAGACGGTAGAGCGACAGGCCGATCAGCCGGGGCATCACCTGCGGCTGCACCGCGTAGTTGACGACCTGCCACCACGAGGCGCCTGTGGCGCGCACCGCCTCGACCTGGCCCGGCTCGATCTCCTCGATATCGTCCGCGAGCAGCTTGGCGAGGAAGCCGATCGTGGCGAAGGACAGCGTCAGGAAACCGGCAAAAGGCCCGAAGCCGAACATCGCGACAAGGAAGATCGCGATGATGATCTCCTGCAACGCCCGGCTGACGGCGATGATGCCGCGGCAGACGAGGTAGACCGCGCGCGGCACGAGATTACGGGCCGCGCCGATGCCCACGGGCACCGAGATGATCACGCCGACGACCGTCGAGGTGAGCGTCATCGTCAGGCTCTCGATCAGCCCGCGCGAGATGTCGCCCCAGCGGCTGACGAAATCGGGCTGCAGGAAGCCCATCACGAAGCGCTGTCCGCGCTCGAGCCCGGCGGCGACGCGCGCCCAGTCAACCTCGATCGTGCCGATGGCCAGCGCGAGATAGATCGCGATGCCGAACTGGACCGCGTAGCGCCAGCGCGCGCTCTTTATGATCTGCGGCGGGCGCCGCCAGGTCGTGGGATAGGCGCTCGCCGTCACCGCGCGATCGCCTCCATGCGGCGCCGCGAGTCGGCCTCGGCCTCGGCCTGCTCGGCATCGCCCTGGCGCATCGCGTTCCAGTCCTCGGCGCCGTAGATCGTCGTCAGCGCCGCCTCGGTCAGCTCCGAGGGCGGGCCGTCGAACACCACCCTCCCCTCGCGCAGGCCCACGATCCGCTGCATGAACTGCTGCGCCAACGGCACGTCATGGATGTTGACGATGGCCGGCAGGCCCCGCTCGGCGCAGATCTCGGTGATCAGGCGCATGATCTGCCGCGAGGTCTTGGGATCGAGGCTCGCGGTCGGCTCGTCGACGAGCAGAAGCTCGGGCTCCTGCGCCAGCGCGCGCGCGATGCCGACGCGCTGGCGCTGCCCGCCCGACAGCGCGTCGGCGCGGTTGTCGGCCTTGTCCATCAGCCCGACGCGGTCGAGCAGCCGGTAGGCCGACTGGACGTCGGCCGCCGGGTAGCGGCGCAGGAAGCTGCGCCAGAACGGCACGTAGCCGAGCCGGCCCGAGAGCACGTTCTCCATCACCGTCAGCCGCTCGACCAGCGCGTATTCCTGGAAGATCATGCCGATGCGCCGCCGCTGCCGGCGCAGCTCGGCCTTGCCGAGGCGCGCAAGGTCGGTCTCGCCGAGCAGGACGCGCCCCGCGGTCGGCTCGACCAGCCGGTTGATGCAGCGGATCAGCGTCGACTTGCCCGCCCCCGACGGGCCGATCAGCCCCATGATCTGTCCCTCGGGCACGACCAGCGAGACGTCGCTCAGCGCAGGGTCGCCGGTGGCATAGGTCTTGGACAGGCCTTCGAGTCTGAGCATCGGGTCTCCTCGCACGGCAAGGCGGGCGGCAGAGGCCGCCCGCCAGCCCGACCCGGACGGGTGTCCGGATCAGTTGCAGTCGTACGTGACGCCGTTCGCCTCGTCGATGGTCCGGATGACGGCCCAGTCCTCGGCGAAGGAGATCTCGATGAACTGGTCCTCGCCGTTGCGGCCGAACTCCTCGGCGAGCGCGGTGCCCTCCCAGTCGAAGCTGAAGAACGCCTCGCGGATGCTGTCCTGCAGCTCGGGCGTCAGGTTGTAGACCGTGCCGTAGCCCGTCGTCGGGAAGGTCTGCGACTGGTAGATCACCTCGAGCTGGTCCTCGCTGACGACCTCTCGGTCGATCATCCGGCCCTTGACCGAGTTGGCGATCGAGGCGGCGATGTAGTCCTGGTTGGCCACGCCGAGGATCGAGTTGTCATGCGCCCCCGAGAAGGTCGCCTCGAAATCCTCGCCGGCCACCATGCCGAACTCGGCCATCAGGATGGCCGAGGGCGCCTTGAACCCGGAGTTCGATGTCTCGGAGGTGAAGGCCAGCGTCTGGCCGCGCAGGTCCTCGACCTCCTCGATGCCGGAGCCCGGATAGGTGATGATCTCCATCTCATAGCCGAACGAGCCGTCCTCGGCGGCCATCATCGCGAAGGGGCGGAAGCCGGCGCAGGCCACGGCGAGCGGGTTGGAGCCGGTGTTGAAGCCCGCGACGTGCAGGCGCCCGGCGCGCATCGCCTCGATCTGGGCAGCGTTGGACTGCACCGGGAAGAATTGCACGTCCTTGCCGGTCACCTCGGACAGGTGATCGAGAAAGCCCGCCCAGACCTCGGCATACACGGCCGGATCCTCCACGGGCGTGTAGGCGAAGATGAGCGTGTCGGGGTCGACCCACTCCGACTCGTCCTCGGGGATGTCGGCGACGAGGTCGCCATCGTTGTCGACGTAACGGTCGCCCAGCATGAACTCGGCATGGGCCGCGGGCGCCGCGATCAGTGCGGCAGCCGTCGCGGTCAGAAGAAATCTCGTGGTGGTCATGGTCGCCATTTCCCTCATCTGTCGTCGGTTGATGGTCGCGCGGTACTTTCCGAGTATGACACTCGGATGACACATTCGGCATTTCCGGTGGAGAGCGCCCCGCGGGGTGGACAGATCGGGTGGGCCGGAATTGACCTCGACCGGGATGTTTAAACTGCTGCGCCCGTAGGAGGCACCAATCGGGGCCGATGGGGCGTCAAATCTCGACGCCGTTCGCAGTGGTGAGCGGATAAGAGGTCACGAGACAGGGGACAAGAACAGCATCGAAACGCTGGCCAGGATCGTGCAGCCGAGCGCGATCGCCGTCATTCGGCCCGCCGCAGGTGTCCGGATGACCCGTCGCAGCTGCGCGCCTCCCGGCGACCCGAGCATCAGGCAGGGCAGACCGAGGCCGGCGAATGCGAGCGCCGCGATCACGATGTCGCCGGGCCCCGGCCGGGGCACCAGCGTTCCGACGTGCATCGAGGTCAGGAAGCACGAGGCCTCGGGGTTGGACAGGGTGGCCAGCAGCACCGCCGTTCCGGTCACCACCTTTCCGGTGACCCCGTCGGTCCCGATCGGTCGCACCAAGGTTGGCATCCTGTCGCTGGGCAGCGACGTCGCCGTGGATCGCTGGACGGACCACATGGCGGAGAACGTCGAGCGGATGACGCTCGTGGCCCGCCTCTGCGCCGCCTACCTGGCCATGGCGGAGCCGCCGCCGCTGCCGCAGCCCCTGAGCCCGCGGGAGGTGCAATGCCTCGAACTGCTGGGGCAGGGGCACCGGAATGATCGGATCGCCGAGCGGCTCGGGCTGCATCGCGCGACGGTGGACATGCACATCGTCCGGGCGCCCACCAAGCTCCGGGCGCGTACGCGTGAACAGGTCATCGCCAGGGCGGTGTCAGCAGGTGCGATCTGTCCTTAGCAGGCCGCTGAAAAAGGCCGCCTCGACACGGGTTTGAGGACATGATTCACCCTTTCCGGGTCACGAGGGGGGCGGTCATGCGCGGGACAGACGAGGCGAGCGGGTCGCTGTTCAGCTATGTGGATCT
>NZ_QPLK01000034.1 GCF_003340565.1 Rhodovulum sp. 12E13
TTCAACAAGCTCAAGCATTTCCGAAAGATCGCGACCCGCTACGAGAAGTCGGCCACCAACTACCTCGCCGCGGTCCTGATTGCCTGCTCCAGGCTCTGGGCCAGGCATTATGAGTCCGCATCCTAGCTCCTCAGCCGCGCACGATCTCGAGCACGATGGCGTGCCGCCCGCGGAAGGCCTCGCGCACGCGCGTTCCCGACGCGGCGAGGGCGTCGATCACTTCCTTTCGGGCCGCCGTCCGCAGCGGGCAGAGCGGCACGACCACGATCTCGGCCGAGGCCAGCCCGGGCAGGCCGCCGTAATACCACGGCGCCCCGCCCTCGAGCCTCCCGAGATCGCCCATCAGCCAGATCGGCTGGATCTGGTCTGCGAGAAGGGCGGCGCGTCCGGCGAACCCCGCCGCCGCCACCTCGTCGGCCATCGTCGCGAGCACGCGCGTGCCGCCGGCTACCATCTGGCACGCCGGCAATTCGGTGCCCCAGAAGGTCGGAGCGACGTCAGGGGCGAAGCGGGGCGACGGCTCGCGCTGGAGAACGGTCTCCTGCCGCTCCGTCTTCACGCGCAGGTCGGCATGGACAGGGCGTCCCGTCAGTAAGGGCACGCTCGTTTCCGGCGCGACGCGCTCGAGGCGCGAGATGCTGCTCGCCAGGTTGACCGTGGATGGCAGCGCGAGCGCGCCCGCCACGAGCGCCACGGAGAGGTAGGCCTGCGCGCCCCGATCCAGGGGCCGAAGCGCGAGCAGTGCCACGGCAAGAAGCGGCAGCCACTGCGGGTCGTTGCCGAAGTTCTGCCAGGTGATCAGCACCAGTCCAGGCGCGGCCGCGAGCAGGATCAGCCCTTCCGTCTCGCGCCCCGTGCGCCGCAGCACCACCACCGCGCCGAGCAGCGTCAGCGTCGCGGCCAGATGCGTTGGCGCGCCGAGGATACCGGCAAGCCGGAGGCCGGGCCGGGGGCGCGTCTCCGACGCGGCCACCGCCGCAAGGTCGCCGAGATAGGCCGGCCAGAAGCCCGGGCCCGCGAGGGCCGTCACGACGCCCGCCACGCCGAGACCGGTCGCAGCTGCCCAGCCCAGCGCCCGTCCCTGCCGGCGCAGCACGAGGGCCAGCAGCGCGACGGGGGCGACGGCCGCGAAATAGGTGATCTTGATCAGCGCCAGCGCTCCGAGCCCGGCCCCGATCATCGCACCGTCGAGGCGCGGCGCCGACCTGTCTGCCGGGACCAGCAGCGCCGCGAGCAGGATCCACGCGATTGCCCACGCCCACCGGTTGTAATGCATCGATACCGATACGTCGGTGTCCGCTCCGCCGTAGACCAGCGCCATGCACAGCGTGATCGCAAGCGCGCCGAAGCCGAGGGCGAGCCGGCCGCCGCCGAGGCGGGTGACACCCACCCACCAGAGCGCCGGCAAAAGGGCCGCGGCGATGGCCGCCTGCGACAGAAGGAACGCGTGGCCGACGCCCGCCCCGGCCGAGACGAAGCCCGCGATCGGTGCCATGGCGCCCACGCCGATCGGGGTCATGAAGTCGAGATGCGGCCACTCGCCCTCGGCCATGCGCAGCACGATCGCCGCCATGTGGAGCGCGTCGCCCTCGTGCATGTCGATGGTGAGGCCGCCCATCGACAGCGTCACGACCGCGAGGGCCGCCCAGATCGCGAGGAGCCCTGCCGCGAGGGCGGCGGGCCCCGACAGGGCCGTACCCGCGATGCCCATCCCGGCGCCTTCGCCGCTGCCGGGGCCCATGGCTGTCCGCGCCTGCCCGGCCACTGCGCCGAGCAGGCCGTCCGGCCTGTCCCTCCCCTGCGCGGCGGTCCGCGCGGCCGTCTTCCCTGCGGCGTGCGCCGCGGATCCCTGCCCGAAGATCATCGCCCCATTGTCCTTCTTTTGGCCATAATGGCCGGTCACACCGGCACTTGCCGACGCTGGCGGGAAGTCGTGGCGATTTCCGGGCACGGTCGGCACAAAGGCAAGGAAACGGCGACAAGCGAACCAGAGAGGCACCGGTCCGATGAACATGACCGTCAGCAACGTGATGGCGCCGCCCGCCCCGAAGCGGCTGGAAGAGATGCGCCTGCCGCTGGTGATGATGCGCGACATCGTTCTCAAGACGATGTTCCGAAAGAACGTCGATCTCGTCACGGACCTCGCGCGGGCGATCTGCCTGCCTGTCCCCGTGACGCAGGAGCTGGTCGATCTGGGCCGCACCCAGAAGCTGATCGAGGCGACCGGCACGCTGCACGCCAACGCGGCCGGCGAGATGGGCTACCAGCTCACCGATTCGGGCAAGGCCCGCGCGCTCGACGCGCTCTCGCAGTCGGAATATTACGGCGCGATGCCGGTGCCGCTGCCGGTCTATGCCGAGCAGGTCGAGCGCCAGTCGATCCGCAACATCCAGATCACGCGCGACCAGCTCACCGGCGCGATGGGGCACCTGATCCTGCCCGACGAGCTGCTCGACCATCTCGGGCCGGCGGTCAGCGCGGGCCGCTCCATCCTGATGTACGGCCCCCCCGGCAACGGCAAGTCGTCGATCTCGAACGGCATCCGCGACGCGATGGGCGACAAGATCTACATTCCCCGCGCCATCGAGTACGCGGGCCAGGTGATCACCGTCTACGACCCGATCGTGCATACAGCCGCCGAGGAGCAGGAGGACGACCCCACCTGCCTGCGCAGGACCTCCGGGCGCTACGATACCCGCTACGTGTATTGCGAGCGGCCGACGGTCATCACCGGGGGGGAGCTGACGCTCAACATGCTCGACCTCGTCTACAACCCCACCGCGCGCACCTACCAGGCGCCGCTGCAGCTGAAGTCGACGGGCGGCATCTTCATCGTCGACGACCTCGGCCGCCAGACCGAGCCGCCGCAGTCGCTCGTCAACCGATGGATCGTTCCGCTGGAGGAGAGCCGCGACATCCTCGCGCTGCAATCGGGCGAGAAGTTCGAGGTGCCGTTCGATACGCTGGTGATCTTCTCCACCAACTTCCACCCCAACGAGATCTTCGACCGCGCGGCGCTGCGGCGGATCTTCTTCAAGATCAAGGTGGACGGGCCGAACCAGGAGGACTTTCTCAAGATCTTCGCCATGGTCGCCAAGAAGAAGGGCGTGCCGCTAGACCAGGATGCGCTGGTGCACCTGCTCAAGGTGAAATACGCCGAGATCGGGCACGAATACGCCAACTATCAGCCGGTCTTCCTGATCGACCAGATCAAGGCGGTCTGCGAGTTCGAGGGCATCCCCTACCAGATGAGCCCCGAACTGATCGACCGCGCCTGGGCGAACATGTTCGTCAAGCAGGAGAAGATCGTGCACTGAGGCCGATCCGACCCGCGCGTGCCCCCGGCTTGCGCGCGGCGGCAAGGGCGGCGCCATGCGTATTTGCAACAGAAAGAAGCCGCAGGAGCGGCGCTGGGATCGGCGCTGCGAGCCGGTCCCTCGTCTGGCCCACGAGGCCGCCAGGCGCGGCCTCAGGCGCGGGCGGCGATCTCCTGGATGCGGGCGACCATCGCCTTGAGGCCGTTGGAGCGCTGGGAGGAGAGATGGTCGTGCAGCGACAGGCGGGCGAGTTCGGCCTGGGCGTCGACATCGCGCGCCTCCGCCACGGTGAGACCGTTGTAGAGGGTCTGCAGCACCGCGATCAGCCCCTTGACGATCATCGCGTCGCTCTCGCCGCGGAACTTCAGGGTGGCGGCCGTGCCCTCCCCCTCGATCTCGGGCACCAGCCAGACCTGGCTCGCGCAGCCCTCGACCTTGGTCGCCGGCACGCGCTCGGCCTCGTCGAGCGGGGGCAGGGCGCGGCCCATGTCGATCACGTGGCGATAGCGCTCCTCCCAGTCGTCGAGGAAGGCGAAGGTATCGACGAGCTCTTCGAAGTCGGGCCGGGCCATGAGTCCTCTCTGTCGGTCGGGCGCCAGAGGTAGCGGGAGCGCGCCGCGCGGTCCAGTCCCCGGAGCGCCCCGGGGCCGCGACGGTGCCGCCCGCCCTGCCGCACCTCGTGCCCGTCGGCCTTTTCAAGCGGGCAGGGCTGCGCTAGCACCCGAGGGTAAGGGCAGCACGGGGGTGACATGCGCGGATCGGTTCTGGCGGCTATGGCCGCGCTCGTGTTCCTCGCGTCCTGCGGGACGCGCCTCAACCCGTTCAACTGGTTCGGGGGCTCGACCTCCGAGCCGGTCGCGGCCACGACGCAGGACGAGGTCGAACCGGTCGATCCCCGCCCGCTGGTCGACCAGGTCGTCGCGATGCAGGTCGATCGGGTGCCGGGGGGCGCGCTGGTCACCGCCATCGGCCTGCCGACCGTGCAGGGCTTTCACGGCGCCGAGCTTTTGCCTACCGAGACGGGCATCGACGACCGGCCCGTGGCGGAGGACGGGGTGCTGACCTTCCGTTTCGTCGCCGTGCCGCCGCCCGGTCGGCGGCCCTCCGGCACGCCTGCCTCGCGCGAGATCAGCGCAGGCGTGTTCCTGACGGATCAGGCGCTCGCGGCGGTACGCAGCATCACCGTCGTCGGCGCCCGCAACCAGCGCAGCGCCCGTCGCTGAGGGCTGCCCGTCGCCTCGGGCGCCGCGGCCCGAAGGGCCGCAAGAATTTTCCTTCAAAATTCTTCACGCCCGGAGCGGCGCTCTCAGACCGGCACCACCCTGACCTCGGTGCCCTGTGCGGTCAGGGCGATCTCGCCGGCGCAGAGGCGCAGCGCGTCGGCGCCGAAGACCTCGTGGCGCCAGCCGCGCAGGGCGGCCGCGTCGCGCTCGCCCGCGGCGATGGCATCGAGATCGGCGGCCGAGGCGATCAGCTTCTGCGCCACCTCCGCCTGCTCGGCCTTGGCCTTGAGCAGCACGCGCAGGAGGTCGGCCAGCGCCGGGTTCACCTGCAGCCGGTCGCGCCGGTCGTCGACTTCGGGCCAGTCCTCGCGCGGGGCGGCCAGCCCGTCGGCCACCGCCTGCAGGATGCCCTCGGCGATCGGCCCCTTCCGCGCCTCGCGCAGCAGGAGCCGCGAGCGGCCCAGATCGGCGAGGCTCGCGGGCTTGGTCGAGGCGAGCTCAAGCAGCGCGTCGTCCTTGAACACGCGGTTGCGGGGCACGTTGCGCTCCTGTGCGTAGGTCTCCCGGAAGCGGGCCAGCTCGCGCACGGTGGCCAGGAAGCGCCCCGAATTGGTGCGCGTCTTGACCCGTCGCCATGCCTGTTCGGGCTCGATCACGTAGGTGGCGGGGTCGGTCAGAACGTCGAGCTCTTCCTCGACCCAGCCGCGGCGGCCGGAGCGGTCGAGCTCTGCGGCGAGGTGCTCGTAGACCACCCGCAGATGCGTCACGTCGGCCAGCGCGTAGGCCTTCTGCGCGTCCGTCAGCGGCCGGCGCGACCAGTCGGTGAAGCGCGAGGTCTTGTCGACCGCACCCTTGGCGATCTTTCGCACGAGCGTCTCGTAGCCCACCTGCTCGCCGAAGCCGCAGACCATCGCCGCGACCTGCGTGTCGAACAGCGGCTCGGGCAGCACGCCGCCCTCGTGGTGGAAGATCTCGAGATCCTGCCGCGCGGCGTGGAAGACCTTCACCGTGCCGGTCTCGCCCATCAGGTCGAACAGCGGCTGCAGCGACATCTCCTCGCCGCCCACGATCGGGTCGACCAGCACCGCCTCGCCGTCGCCGGGCAGGGCCATCTGCACGAGGCACAGCTTCGACCAGTAGGTGCGTTCGCGCAGGAACTCGGTGTCGATCGTCACGTAAGGGCCGGCTGCGGCCTGGCGGCAGAACTCGGCGAGGTCGTCGGTCGTGGTGATGGTTCGCATCTGCGGGGCGCGGCTCCCTCGGGGTATTCCTGCCGGTCGGGCCGTCGTAGCAGGCGCGCGCGGGGAAGGGAACCTAGGGCATCAGCAGCGGCGCCTGCTCGCCCCGCAGCACGCGCAGGAGCACGGCGGGGTAGAGCCGGTGCTCGGCCGCCTGAACGCGGGCGGCGAGGCTTGCGGGGGTGTCGCCCGGCTCGACCGGCACGCGCGCCTGCCCGAGGATGGGGCCGTCGTCGAGCGCGGGCGTCACGAGGTGGACGGTGCAGCCGTGCTCCGCGTGTCCATCCGCGAGGGCGCGGGCATGGGTGTCGAGCCCCTTGAGCGCGGGCAGCAGCGAGGGGTGGACATTGAGGAGGCGCCCCCCCCAACGGGACACGAACCCTGCCGTCAGGATGCGCATGAAGCCCGCGAGGCAGATCACGTCGGGCGCGAACGGCGCCAGCGCCGCGTCGAGCGCGGCCTCGAAGGCGGCGCGGTCGCGGCCGAAGGGCCTGTGGTCGACGGCGAGGGCGGGAACGCCCAGCGCCCTGGCCCGCGCGAGCCCGCCCGCCGCCGGCTCGTTCGAGACCACGACGACCGCGTCGCCCGGGCTGTCCTCCGCCTTCAGCGCCTCCACCAGGCGCACCATGTTCGAGCCCGTGCCCGAGATGAGGATGGCGACACGGCGCATGCGCCCGCGCCTCAGCGGAGAGTGCCGGTATAGGTCACGCCAGGCCCCGGCGCGACGCGGCCGAGCGCGGTGACCTGCTCGCCCGCATCCATCAGGAGCGCGGCCAGCGCCTCGGCCCGGTCGGGCGCGACGATCAGGACCATGCCGATCCCGGCGTTGAACGTGCGCAGGAGCTCGGCGCGGTCGAGCCGCCCCGCCTCGGCCAGCCAGCCGAAGACAGGCGGCAGCGCCCACGCGCCGAGATCGATCTCGCAGCCGAGGCCCTCGGGCAGAACGCGCGGCAGGTTCTCGGTGAGGCCGCCGCCGGTGACGTGGGCCACCGCATGCACGCCCCCCGCCCGGATCGCGGGCAGGACCGAGGCGGTGTAGAGCCGGGTCGGCGTCAGCAGCTCCTCGCCCAGCGCGTGCGCGCCGAAGGGGGCGGGGTCGTCCCAGCCGAGGCCCGCCGCCTCGACGATGCGGCGCACCAGCGAGAAGCCGTTGGAATGGACACCGTCTGAGGCGAGGCCGAGCGCGACATCGCCCTCGGCGACGCCGGCGGGCAGGGCCGCGCCCCGCTCCATCGCGCCCACGGCGAAGCCGGCGAGGTCGAAATCGCCCGCCGCGTAGAGGCCCGGCATCTCGGCCGTCTCGCCGCCGAGCAGGGCGCATCCCGCGAGCGCGCAGGCGGCCGCCACGCCCTCGATCACCTCGGCCGCCGCGTCGACGTCGAGCCGGCCGGTGGCGAAGTAGTCCAGGAAGAAGAGCGGCTCGGCCCCCTGGCAGATCAGGTCGTTGACGCACATCGCCACGAGGTCCTGCCCCAGCCCGTGCAGCCGGCCCGTCTCGATGGCGATGCGCAGCTTGGTGCCGACCCCGTCGGTCGCGGCGACGAGGATCGGGTCGGAGAAGCCGGCCGCGCGCACATCGAACAGGCCGCCGAAGCCGCCGAGCCCCGACATCGTGCCGGGCCGGTCGGTGGCGCGGGCGGCGGGAGCGATGCGGCGCACCAGCGCGTCGCCCGCTTGGATGTCGACGCCGGCCCCGGCGTAGGTCATCCCGGCGGTCGGGGCAGCGCCGCTGTCGGTCTCGTGCTCGTCGTGCATCCTGCCTCACCGGGCTGGGGAAGGCGCGCCGCGCAGGCCGCCGGTCGTGGCGGCTTATCCCAGCCGCGGCAGCGCAGCAACGCGGCGGCTTGACCGGGGCGCGCGGGGCAGGGTAGCGCAGACTGGGAGGGCCTGTAGCTCAATTGGTCAGAGCAGAGCGCTCATAACGCTTTGGTTGGGGGTTCGAGTCCCTCCGGGCCTACCATATTCGCAAAACACCCTTGATTTCATTGACTTTTATTGGAGATGTGGACCACGCTGGAGTCGTCGTGGTCCACCTTCTCAAGGTTCAGGCTGTCGAGTCGAGCGATGCCAGCGGCGGCGAGGCGGGCGCGCTCGGCGCTCCTGGTGTAGATCTCGCTCGTTTTCGCTTCCGTGTGAGCCATCACGGCCATGACCTCGTATTGATTTGCTCCGGCGGCGACCAGGAGTGCGGCAGCGCCCTTCCGGACGCCGTGCTGCGTCCTGCCCTTCGGGAGCTTTGCAGAGGCCGTCCATTTCTGGATACGGTTGCGGAGGGCTTCCGGGGAGCGAAACGGCTTCCCGGACTCTGTGCGGATAAAGGGTCCACCCTTCGTGCCTGGGTGCCGCTCCAACTCTTCGCGTGTCCACCCCAGCAGCGGCACCGACACGGGCGCCGAGCCTCGCTTTTCGGGCTGGTAGAAGAGGATGCCCTCATTGAGATGCTGCCACCCGAGACCTGGGACGTCCCCGATCCTGGGCAGGACATTTAGCGACAGCATGAGCCAGAGCCGAGCCGTCGTGCCGGGGCGGTGGTGTGCAACGAAGCGCCGGAAGTCGTCGACGCTCCACGCCACAGCCCCGCCTCCTGACCGGTGCTCGCGCCGGACGGCCCGAACAGGGTCCGCGCTGGCTACCAGGTCGCGCTCGACGCCGAAGGCATACGCCGCGCGAAGCGCTTTGACGAGATTGTGCCCAGCGCCGGAGGGGAACGCATCGCGCATGTGCAGGAACGCCGCCGTCGGCATGTCTGCATCCAAGCTGCCCATCCGGTCGCCCTCGGGGTCCGTCACTTCCAGGGCGCGCGTAAGGAGCGACCTGTGCCCTTTCAGCGTCAGAGGGGAGGCTTGGCCGCGCTCCACCTTCGCGGCGAGATGGTCGAGGTAGCGCTCAACCAGAGCGTCGAGCGAGCGGGGCGTGGCGGTCTTCGGCTTGACGGTCTGGATCTGATCGCCAGCGCGAGCGGCCCAGTAGTGCTCGTGGAAGCCGGGCTCGCCCGGCCCCATCGGGATGCGGATTTTCCTGTTCGGCTGGCCCTCGACCCGGACCCGCCACCGGGTGCTCCCGGCGGCGGTCTTGTCTTTCAGTAGTCCAGGGAACTTATGCCGCACGGCGGTCCTCGCCCCACTTCTTCGGTCCGGTCTTCTGGCTCGGGACGTTAGCAGGAGCGGGCGTGTCTGCAATCTGGACGCGGAGCGATCCGTCGGGCGCGATGACGACCTCACCCGGCGTCAATCCGGCGGCCTGGATGGCTTGAATAGCGTTCTGGATGCGGGACTTGGAAGGGGTGGCAGCGGGCATGTCGGTCTCCTCGGTGAGAAAAAGGCCGAGGAAGATGGGCTACCCCTCCGAACCCCGTAGTCGGGGCTTTCATGTGAAAGCCGCGTCCGCGTCCGACCGATCGCGGGCGGCCTGGGCGCGGGCGGTGCGGAGGGCCTGGGCGTAGCCGGCCTCGCCGTAGGCCTCGAGGAGCTGGTCATACGCGATCGGCGCGGCAAGCCATCCGCCCGCCGCACCCGCCCAGGAGAACCACACGGCGCCCGACCACTCTCCGGCCTCCGGATCCACACGCTCCGGCGGCTGACACACCCCGATCTTGCCGAAGAGAAGACGCTCCCCGTCGCCCGCATAATCGTAGCGCAGATCCAGGATTGGCTCATGCCCGGCGATATACGATTTGTGCTTGCGTTGCATTGTTGTGATCGCCGCAGCCTGTTTCTTCGACCCGCTTTTCTGCCAGTGTGAAAAGCCGATCCGGCCAACGCCCGGCTCCGCTTCCAGCCAGATCGTTTCGTTGAGAGGAACCCACTCGAAACCCAGACTTTCCGCAACCTTTTGAGGCATCACATCCGCCCAAGCTGGCCCTTTCATTTCTTTTCGAAGCCGTGGCCGCGCGTCGTGATTTCCTTCGCAGAAAACAAGTCGCGGCATGTAGCATCGCTCTTTGTGTCCCGCTTTCCGGTGCCTCTTATTTGCCTCTTCGATCGGACGCAGCATCATCTGCAGGGCTTGCTTAACAGGCTGCTGAAGAACGTTCTGGATAGCGCTCGCTCGTCGAGCAAACCGATCCCCGGCACGGCGGTCGGCCACCAGCTCGACGAGAGATCGTGAAAAATCGCCCGATTTTCGAGCGTGTCTCCGGGGCGAGAGTTTTTCAGCAGCCTGTTAAATGCCATGCAGTCTCCCCAAGCGCGATCGCCGTCGATCACTTCGATGTCTTTTCGGCAGAAGAAAAAGTCGCCCACGTCTCCCATAAGGACGAGGACATCCGGTTTTCTATCGAGCGCGAGGCGCCCAATTGCGATAAATCGGTCCATCGTGTCATGCGTTTCATTCTGAAACACGTGCGGGTCAGCAACGCCGAGAATTGAGGGGGCCTGCGAAAAAATCGGGAGTGCGCGGGGGTGCAGCATGTCAGGGCCCCTCCTGTGCTCCGGTGAGCGTGGCGTTCAAGGTCCGCAGAGAGTCGAGGGCGTGGCTGGTCGCGAGGCAGACCGCGGCGACGATGAAGAAGGCAGCCAGGGCCTTATCCATCGGCGGACTCGCGCTCGATGAATTCGCGCACGGCACGGAGCTTGTCCCGGCAGTCAGCCCCTGCGGACTCGAGGCGCACGAGGTATTCCGCCACGGCGCGCTGCGTTTCCGCGTCAGGCACTGCCGGCGCGTCGGCGCACTCGAGAAGAAGCCTGGGCGGGGAGACGAGCACGCGCTCAGGCGGGAGCCGGATGACCTCGGGGTCCGGGCGCGCGCATGCAGCCAAGGCCAGGGCGAGGAGGGCAACCGTCTTACGCACGGTGTGCCTCGACGCATTCCACGCCGTCCCATTGCGCGAAAAAGCGGCAGGCCTGGACCCACAACTGGTCAGGCATTTCCGCAGGCTTCGACATGACAGACAGGTGTGCGGTGAGAACCAGGACCAGCGTCATTCCTCACCTCCGCGCAGTGCATCGAGGGTGTCGCGCAGGACCGGGGCGATCGGTCCGTCATCTTCCGGAGGCGCGGCCTGGATCCTCTCCAGAAGCTCCTGGGCGCGTTGGGCGCGGGCGCGCTCTTCCTCGACCGCTTGGCGCACCGCTTCGATCTCGCGGGCGTGCGTCCGGCGCTCTGCCTCGAGGGTCTTTTCGAGTCCGTCGGCCCTGGCCTCCTGTGCCTCGGCCCGATCGGCCGCGGTGTCTGCCGCCGCGCGCGCGTCTTCGAGCTGGTCGTGCTGCCACGAGAAAGCCCACGCCGCAGCCGCGACGATCCCCGCTTGCAGCAGGAGGTATCTGTTCGAGGGCTTCCAGAAGAAACGCGCTACTGGCCCGAACACCGCGCCACCCAGCTTCAGAGCCGCGACCCACATCACACACCCCCTCCGGGCCCGCGCCGGTTGAAGATCGCGTCGATGATACGCCGCATGATGTTCGGGGCTTCGGTCACGCCCGCGTCGGTCGCGTCAATGACAATCAGGACAAGAGCGCGGGACGCCATGCCTGCCAGCGCCATCGCGACCTGGGGAGGCCAGCCGGGCAGGAGGTGAGGCGATGCCTGCCCCGCGAGGGTGCCGAAAAACGCTGCGGCCACGAGCGTGAACCACCATGCGAAGCGCTCATGCTCCGGGTGCTGCTTGCGTCGGACGTGCGCGACGAGAGCGCCGCCCCCGATCGCGAGGAGGATCCCGCCCAGGAATTCCACGCCGCTGATGGAAAGCCCAAGGCCGGTCGCGATGAGCGCAAGCCAATCGCGGGACACATCCCCTGCCACCTGGCCGGCCGTGCGGCGGGCGGCGTCTGTTCCCGCCTCTTTCACGACGCGGCCTCGATCGCCTCGAGGAACCGCCCGTGGTAGCCAGCGATCGTCTCCGCTTTGTCGAGGATATTGACCGTCCGGCGCGCCTCGACAGGATCGCCGGCGTCCAGGTAATGCCGGACGCCGTGGCCGTGCGCATTCCACCGGCCATCGAGGAGGCCGCGCCACAGGACTCTCGCGGAGATCTCGGGATTCAGCATTGCGTCGGGGTTGCGCACGAGGTCCCGGCCCGCGTCTTCGGACGAGTCCCGGTAGTTCTCACGCCATGTCAGCTGGACGTGGCCCCTGCCGTAATAGACGTGCCCGAACGGGGGCTGCGGCCGCGCATATCGCGCGACCGCAGAATGCGCGCCGCGCCGACGGGCGAGGCGGGCCACCCGCCGCCTCGCCTCTCGGTCGGTCCGTGCGAAGCCCTCGCGGACCGGGACCATCCTGGATCCCGTCTCGTGGTAGGCGGTGGCGAGCCCGTAGGCGAGGGTATCGGGCAGGCCGTCGCTGTGAGTCGCGAAGGCGTTCAGCAGACCTTCAATGCCATTCACTTGCGCTTGCGTCAGTCGGCCCCAGAAAAGGGATTCCCGGATACTGTCATAGAAAATTGCGCGGTTCATTAGGGCCCTCCCGCTTTGAATAGGAGATGTGGCCCGGCGCGTTTCCCCGCGCTCTATCGCGCGGGGATCACTTCATTTCTTGGATATCCAGGATCGGCTCTGTCAGCGGAATAGACACGAGCCAATCGTTTCCGGCTTCCGCATGAAAGAGATCTCGGGACTCATCGGCCCACCCGATTTTTCGTCCACTGTCTGTCGCGAGGGCGCGCCGGTCGGGCGCTGTGGCAGACACGGGCATTGCGCCGATGGCTGTCCACGTCACCAGGTCGGTGGAGACCTGCCCAGCGCCGTCCGGCGCCGTCGCGCGCCACCGTTGCGCACGGGCGTCCCAGTAGAGCCATGTTCCGGCGGGGAGTGTCGCGGTCGCGGAGAAGCCGGCCGTCGGGTCGACGGTGCCGACCTGGCCGTTGCTCAGCATGACCGCCGGGGCCGGGTGCGCGAAAACCTGGGCGGCCCCGGTTAGGGCGTGGGTCGCGAATGCCTGTCCGCCGTCGGTTGAGACTGCGACCTGGGTCGCGTCGGCAAGGACGATCGTGTCACCGTGAGCCGCGGCGAGGGTGGCGGCGAAGGGTGAGGGGGCGAGGTATGCCGTGGTCGCGTCCGCGCGGGCGTGAATGCTTTCGCTTGTGCAGAGAAGGTGACGCCGGTTGACCAGGTCGCGCGCGACGGCGGTCACTTCTTCGGTGCGCGTCTCCACGATCGAGGCCGAGACCTCGTCCCAGAACACGGCCTCGGCGGACCCGCGAAGGATGACGGTGATCGGGGAGCCGACGGTGCGGGGGAAGGTCAGGGAAACAGGCGTCCACTGGTTGCTGGCCGTCACGGTATCGGTGACGGAGAAGCCGGAAGGATCGGTTCCGAGGGTGTAGGGGTAGAAGGGGTCGTCGTCTTGTGATGAGCCTTCGCGGCCGGTTAGCAAGATCTGGCTGCTGGTCGACTCCTCGCGGTTGTAAGGCAGGCCCCACCCCGCCGGGATGCGGACGGTCACGGTCTCGCCCGGGCGGGCGCCGTTCGTGAGCGTGATGTCGACTTGCTGTGCCGTCGCTCTCGCGTCGAAGTCGATGTAGACGAGCCTGTTTCGCGCCGTGCTGGCGCTCGACGTGTTGCCGTAATTGCCGCTCACCGCCCCTTGCCACGAACCCTGACCTTCGGAGTCCGAGAACCGGATCTCGATGCTCTCGGTGACGGGTTTGTCGAGGTCCGTCCCGATCAGATCCTGCCACCGCACGCGCGCTTCGAAATACGTCAGCGCGCCGAGGTGCTGCACCGGTCCCTCGATGCTCCACGAGTCCAGGCTGTCAGAAACGCTGTAGGGAAACACAGACTGCTCGCGCATGGGCGGCAGCGTCTGCCCCGGCGCCGGTTGCCACGTCTGCCCGTCCCAGTCGCTCCTGACTTCAAGCTCCGCCGTCCCGCCGCTCAGCACGAAGGCCCAGCCGCGGACAGTCACGTCGCCTACGGCGACGTTCGGCAGCTCGACATCCTGCCGCACCTCGTAATCCGGCGTCGCTGCGTTGAAGTCGGGCCCGAGCATCCACCTACCCTCGCGCGGCTGCGGCACGGTTATGTCGGTGGGGAGCGGGGCATTTTCTGATGCGACGGTCCACATCGCCAGATTGCCCAGCTCGAAGCCCCCGTTCAGGAGAGGCAGTTCCGTCTCGATCTGCTCGGTAAAGGAAAGCTGCTCCCAAGTCGCGAAATCGAAGGTCTCCCATGCAGCGCCGAGGCTGTCGCGGACAACGACTCCCTGCCCTCGAAGCGCAGACATGCCTGCCGCACTGGCTGGCCCAGGATAGACCCGCCACGTGTGCCCGATATTGCCCGAAACAGACACGGCCGCGTCGTGAAGAGCGACAAGAGTCCCGGTCGCCCCAGGCGCGCCGGGGACTTCATCCGGCGGCTGGACCGGGGTCATTGGGTCGCCGTTGTCCGGGTTCGTGTAGTCGTGGTCTGTGTCGCCGCCCGGCGGCGCACCGTCGTCGCTGGGGTCGTCCGGCTCGGGAGCCGGTTCAGTCGGGTCCGGGGCCGGGTTCAGCGGGTCCGCCGAGACGACCTCCGTGTGGGTTGCGAACGCCCACCATTCCCCGGTTCTTTCGTTGTAACGAAGGGTCACGCGGTCGGAGGTCCCGGACGGCCGCGGATTCGCGGGCTGCCCAGCGCCGCCCCAGACGATATTGACCGGCCAGGTCACGGTGACATCAGCCGCGTAGTAGACGACGACCTCCACGTCAGCCTCCCGGCGCCGGACCAGTCCGGAGGGGTGGATCTGCGAAGCGGGAACCGCCGGCGTCTTTGCCAGGGCGATCGTCAGATCTCCCGTGGCACGGATCATCCAGCGGGATGAGCGACCGGGGTCGATCGCGCCGTCATCCTGGCGGTAGATCGCCGTGCGCAGCAGGGCCGTATGCTCATCCTGGTGCCGGATGACCTGCCCGGCTTCGACGACATGCGGCTCGCGCGTTGCGTATGCTGCACCACCCCGGATCTCGAGGCCGGAAGGCTTTTCTGCCTCCGGCGGCGCGTCGGCCGCATGGCCCGTGTTGGGAGCCGGGGCGTCGGCGAGGATCTTGCGCTCGAGGCTCATACCAGAACCACCTGCTGGGGGATGCTCACTTCACCGGAGATAGGCACCGCCACGGTCTGCTCGAAATCCGCCGCCGGAGCGGGCTGCGGCTCGATGCGCACGACCGTTTCCGGCACCTCGGACCCTGAGTTGTATGCCGGGAGCTGCTGCTCTGCGGTGTTCTCGACGGTGACAGCGACCCGCGAAGAGGCGACCGGCGTTGCGCCGGTGGGTTCGCCCACCGTCACCGTGGAGCCCGTGCCGGTTCCGGCCGCGCAGGCGATCGTGACGGTCGCGTAGCGGCGGCCTTGGACCCAATTCAGCGAGTATTCGACAACCCGTCCGGTCGCGCTTCCCCCGATCAGATTCGGGTCTTCTATCGTGGCCTGGGCATCGTGCGTGAGCGCGTCCAGATCCGGCATGGCGCACTCGCACGAGACGAGGACAGACCGGGCCGCAAAGCGCAGGCGCGCCCGGAGCCGCTCGACCGCGTGCGCGAGGGCGGCTTGACCGCGGGCGGTCTTGAAGAAGGATCCAATCCGACGCGAAGAGATGTAGGCCGACTCCCCGATCGCGCGCCAGTCCGCCGGGTCGAGGGATTGACCAGAAAAGTGGTCCCGGCGGGCCTCGAGGACCCTGCCGCCGTCGATGACCTGGTCGCCCTGGGCGTAGGCCGCTTCCGGCGACCACGCCGGGGCGTTGGCGCGTTCCGCGATGTCGCGCAGGCGGATCGTCTCGGACTCTTCCGCGTCGGATCGGACGACGGGCTGGATACCTGCGGTGAGCGTGACCGTCGCGGTCTCACGGCGCTTCACCTCGAAGCGGTGGTCGAGGTCCAGTTCCGCTTCATAGACGCGCCGTTCCGCCGGGCGCGGATCGTTCTGCCCGAGGTCGGTGCTCGCGAGATCCCAGGCGGGGTCGATTGCCAGGACGCCGAGCGGGTAGTCGGATGTAAGCGCTTCGCGCTCGTCTTCCCGTTCAGTCAGAGAAGACCGGGACACCCGGTAGCCCGACCCAAGAGAAGCGCCCTCGCTGGGCCAGTCGGACTCCAGCCCGCGCCAGGTCAGCGTCTCGATGCGGCCGAGGCGGCTTCCGAGGCGGTGCTGGACGAGGTTCTGCTGCTTCCACTGCACCTCGAGCGTCATTCTCGCGGACGCCGGCGCCGGGTCGTCGGCTTCGACATCGAGGGTGCCCTGCAGGGGGGTGATGGTGAGGCTCTGGGCGCCACCCAGCGGGTCGACGGCGGTGAGCTGGTTGGTCGTCCGGCTCCACGCTGGAACGAGGCCATGGCCGGACAGGACCTCGGCGAGGTCGTCCTCTTCGGAGAAAAGCGGGTCCCATCCCGGCGGGGTTTTCAGGCTCTCCGCAAGAGCGGCCTTCTGCGCCTCCGCGTCATCGGGCCGGGCCAGGGCTTCGACGCGATAAACCGCCTCTACCGTGCCGCGCGGCGCGACGGCGACCTCGCCGTGGAAAAGGTGGCGACCATCCTCGGATATGTGCAACCACCGCCCGTCGATTGCGGCGCGAGGGTTGCGCAGGAGAAGGTCCGCGCGGGCGTAGCCCGTCTCCGCTTGGTCGATCGAGAGTTCGAGGACGTCCAGGTCCACGCGGCTGTGGGAGGCTGCGTCGAAGGGCTCGGGGGTGGATGTAAGGGCGAAGTAGAGCATGGGTTATCCGGCGAAGGCGGGCCAGGTTTCGGTGGTATCCGACGAGATGCCGTCCACGCGCGCGGCGAGGTCGGCGAGATCTGCGAACGGGCCTCCGGCGGTGCGCTCCGAGACAATCGCGGCGGCGAGTGTCGGGCCGATGCCTTCGAGCTCATCGAGGGCTGTTTCGTCGGCGGCGTTGACGTCGAGGTTCCACGCGATCGCCCCTTCGGGGAGCGTCCAGCCCGTGCCCGCGGGCTGGGGCGGGGGAGACCAGGTTCCGCTGGCTTCGAGGGTCCAGCCGGGGCCGGGCTTCGGGGGCGCGAAGACGTCGAGGTCGGGGTCGTATAGATCGCCGATGCCGGCGAATTTCCCGCGGATGCTGGCATTGTAAGACGTCTGCACCCAGGTCCCGACGAGCCCGAGGTCGTCGCGCAGGAACGCCTCGCCGCGGTGCTCCTGGTCGTCGGGCACGGCGACAACGCGGAGGACGCGGGATGTGGAGTCAAGTTCTGCGAAGTATGCCATGTCAGTGCCTCACGCGATGCGGTAGCGGATGATGACGCGGCCGGAGCCGCCGTTGGCGCCGGGGATACCTCCGCCACCGCCGCCTCCAGTGTTCTGTTGACCGGGGTTCCCGGCGCCGCTTGACACTCCTGCACCGCCGCCGTGCGAAGAAGCGCCGCCCGGATCCCCGAAAGCTCCACCGCCGCCCGCAAGCTCCAGCTCTCCGGATGCGGTCGGAAAAGAGACACCACCACCACCGTCTCCGCCAGGGCCGCCGGACGGCTGTGGAGCTCCTACGGGCGCAGTTCCAAGTCCTCCCGGCGCTTCCGCTCCGCCGCCACCGCCCGCGGCCCCATATCCGGTGACACGCTCGACATCGCCGCCCGGATTTCCGCGGTAGGCCTCCCCAGTCCCTGGAGGGCCGGAAAGACCATCGTATGGACGGTGACATGCACCCCCACCGGAACCGCCGTCAGACTGGACAGTGGAAGGGTCAGTCGACGACCCCACACCACCGCCGCCGCCTTGGGGCGAGATTCCGAAAAAGGAGGATGGCGAACCACGGCGACCATGTCTGTCGGCGTGCGACGCATTTCCACCGCCCGATCCAGGGCCACCGACAACAACCGAATGCGAGCCCACAGGGATCCTGACAGTTCCGCGGAACGTGCCCCCGGCGCCACCGCCCCCTCCACCAAGCCCGCTGCCGCCGCCGCCGGAATTGACGAAGAACTCAATCTCACCCGCGGCAGAAACGACAAAAGCGTCACTCGACGTGAAGTCATGCTCCCGCCACTTGCGCCCCTCGTCATCGGTATAGTCCGTCACCGTCCCGCCGGTCGCCTCGACGAGCTCGTCGGGAAGGGGGGGCACGTCATCGAAGACCGCATCGATCTCCTCGAACGACAGCGACCACCCGGACGACCGACCCCTGAATTCGGTCTCTTGCAGGGAGTTCCGCGTCAGACGGACAGACAGACGAGGCCGGTATTCGACATACCCGCCGACGGTGCGCACGGTGCCTTCCACGGCCTCACGCGACGGCGCAGTGCCCGGCTCACGGAGCACCGTCGGCAGCTCGACCGCGAACTGCATCCCCGGCCAGAGATTCAGCACCCCCGGCAGCTGGACGTTGCCAGAACAGGAGAGCGTCAAGGCGTATTTCCGGAAGCGGTTGTCGCCCAGGTCGACCAAGTTCCCGTTCACATCGCGCGCCAGCTGCGCCGCCTCAGAAATCGGAGACAGGTCGACGTCGACATACGTCGCCGAGTTGTCCGGGAAGGGAATCTCCTCGCCCGAAGGCTGGCGGATCAGGCGCAGATATGTCTCCGGGATGCTCATCAATACCTCCGACGCATGAAGGACGGCGACCGGATGCTCTTCGTCGTCGCGCGCCGGCGCATGTCGCGCGTAAGGCGTTCGGCCGTGTCGAGATCGAAGGTGCCCTCATAGACGCCGTCGGGACCCTGGATCGGAAGGACCACTGTGCCTCCTTGCCGGGGCCCGGCTTCCACCAGTGCCGCAGGGATCGCGCCGAATGCCGGGGGCATGACCATTGCGTTGACCGCGGACAGGAAGTCCTCGCCCCAGAAATTGGTCGCCCGCGCCGTGATGACGCTCTCGCCGCGCGACAGGCGCGCCAGGATGCTGTCGGATGTGCCGGTGCCGGGGCCGTCGATGCCTATGACGCCGGCGGCAAAGCCAGGCAGCTGCGGCAGAGGGTTCTGGCCACGGGCCGCGTCGAGAAGACCCAGCGCCGGACCCAGAGGCGTCAATACCTTCGCGACCTCCTTCGCATAGCCCAGCGCCTTCCGAAGCGGCTCCGTGACCGCGCTGGAAAAGGCCTCTTTCACATCATCCGCGGCACCCTTGAAGAATGCGACGATCTCGTCCCACCACTTGTAGATCGCCGCACCGGCCGCGATGACGCCAGCGGCGATGAGCGTGGGAATGAGACCGATCGTGCCGATGATACCCGCGACCCCTGCCGCGAGAACTTTGATGCCCGCGACAATGGCGCCGCCAGCACCCAGCTTCGCGGCGATCGCCCCGACCGAGCCAGCAATCGCGATGAAGGCGGTCACCAGCGGGCCGATGGCGCCGCCGATGATCAGCGCACCGGCGGCGATCTTTCCCCAGCGCGGGCCGAGTTGCTCGAGGCGGCGCAGGATCTCGGTGATGGCCGGAATGACGATGTCGACAAGCACACGCCCCAGGACTTGCGCGAAATCCACAAGCTGGATGAGCCATGCGTTCTGCACATCGCCCCGGCGGCCCTCGATCAGCGCGACGAAATCCTCGACGACAGAAAGAACGCGCTCAGCCATGACGCCCGCGAACTCCACCAGCGCGTTGCGGTTCTCGACAACCACGGCGGTCACCTGCTCGAAAGCGTCCGCGAAAGCGTCATAGAAGGGACGGGAAGCCTGTCGACGCACGGCCTCGACAGAGCGGAAAAGGCTGTCGAGATTGTCGTTGAACCGGATCGCGGACCGCCCCACGCCCTCGTCAAGTTCGACACCCAATTCGGCGGCGAGATCCTTGTATTGACGGATGCCGTCCACGCCGACGTTTATGAGCGTGGCCATCTCGGGACCGGTTCTCCGACCGAAAAGCTCGCCTGCGACCGTAAGTTTTTCGTATTCGGAGTCCATGCCCTGCAGGAGCGCGATCGCCTCCTCGAAGAGCGTAGCCTGGCTCTTGAGTTCCCCGTTTGCGTTGCGCGTCTCAAGACCGAAGGACCGAACCATTTCCTCGTCCCTCTCGATGGCTTCACGGAGCTTCCGGAAAGCCTTCGAAAGCTGCTCGGTCGAGAGGTCGGCCTGCTCCGCGGCGAGGCTGTATCCGGTCAGGAGTTCCAGCGCGACACCGGTGCGCTCCGACAGCTTGAAGAGCGCGTCGTCAGCCTCTGCGGCGGATTGGATGGAGCGGAAAGCGAGACCGCCCGCAACACCTGCACCGGCGAGAGCCGCGCCCCCGAGCCGGGCCGCTCCGGCGCCGATTGAGCGGAGCCGCGCGGAGAAACGGTTCAAACGGTCTTCGGCGCGGCGCAGGGGGTCCAGCCAACCGCGCTCGACGCTCGTTGCAGTCAGGCGCGACCACCGCTCCGTCTTCTGCGCGAGACGCTCCTGCGCCCGAATGACGTCGCCCTCGGTCGCCCGGCCTTCCTTTGCCGCCTGCTTGACCGTCTCGACGGCGGCCTCGAGTTGTTCGATCTGAGCTTTCGCGGCGGACTCGGAGGTTATTCCGAGGCGCCGCATGGCCTTGTCAGCGTCCTGCGTGTCTTCTTTCACGCCTTCGCCAACCCCGGAGAGCTTGTCCTGCGCGTCAGCCGCCTGGCGGGACGCGGACTCGAGGCCCTCTTCCAGGCCGACAACCGACTTCAGCGCGTCACGGGTGTCCGCGTCGAAGAGAAGTCGCAGGATTTTCGAGCCCTTAGCCACCGAGTGCCTTTCTCAGCTTGTTGTCCGCGTTCTTGTCCGCATGCTGGGCCGCGCGGCTGATCGTGTAGTCCTCCAAGAGCCGCCTCTTGTGCCGTTTGTCGGCGAGGCGCAGCTCGGCGAATGCTTGTCGCGGCGTGAGGTCCAGCGGGTCCTCCACGCCGTTGTCCCTCAGGAAGTCGAGGGCGGCTGCCCAGGCGTCGAGGAGGGCGTCGAGTCCAGGCCGAGGGCCTCCGCCCAGCGCTCTCCCTCGGCCATGAGGTTTCCCAGGCGGTCCGCAGGCAGCGAGAGGTCGAGAACGGCGGCCACGATCTCCGCCTCATCGGCCGCCGAAAGCGCGGCCTGCGCCGCCGTGCCCGGCTCGGATCGGGTCGCGGCGTCCAGAATGTCGTCCAGGGCGTCGGGACCTGCGGAAAGGACCGCCTCGCGGATCGCGCCGACGCGCTCGTCACGGGGCATGGAGCGCAGGCGCTGCGCGATGCTCGTGTGTCGCGCCACGATCTCCAGGATGCGACGGACGCGGAGAGGATGGACCTCCACCGTTCCGCCGGGCATATCCAGCGTTCGCGACTGGGGGACGAGGTCGAGAAGGCTCATGTCTGTGTGTCTCCTGCCATTTCAGAGGAAATGTGGCCCGGCGGCGCGGGCCGCGCTGCACAGAAAGAAAAGGGCCGCCCGAAGGCGGCCCAGGACAGGGACAGACAGGAAAGGATCAGGCAGGCGGGAGGTGAATGACCCGGCCAAAGGGATGCTGGTCGTCGGCCAGATTGCGGAGCGCCTTTCCTTCAAGCTCCAGGGATTGGAAGTCCGAGCCCTGCTCTGTGAAGGAAATGGCGCCGGACGGGCGCAGCTGGACGAGGACATCCTCGACGACGGTCTGAGGCCCTTCGTTCGTGGGGATGAGCGTCAGAAAGACCTCGGTGCCCTGAACGCGCTGCAGCAGCGAAAGGGTCGTCATGTTGGCCGTCGCGTCGACGCTGCCGGTGTCACAAGTTCCGGTGACGGAAGGCAGGTCGACGAGCCAGCGGATATAGCCGGGCGTGGACTCGAGCCGGTAGTGCTGTCCCTCGACGAGGGTGTTGGCCTGATCGTCCTGAAGGGAGAGGTTCGACACATTCCGACCGGAGAGTCGTGTGATCTGGCCGGCCACGATGTTGGACTCCGAGATCGAGATGCCGGTTTCGCCGGTCTGCGTCAGATCGGCTTCCTCTGCCATCAGTGCCATGGCGAGGTTGCGCGCCGTCAGCTCGTCCAGGACGAGAGACACCGTCGCTCCCACGGTGCGCGACCGCGTCTTGATGAGCGCGTTAACTCCCGAGTTGTTGTTCTCCAGCTCGGCCTCTTCGACCTCCGGCGTGTAAGTGAAGGTCCGGACCAGACCGAAGCTCGAGGGGCGCGTTTCGCTGGGCTTGCGGCCATAGAGGTAGCCGGTCAGGACGGTGGCGTTGTCGCCGTTCGGAAGAAAGCTCATGGGGCGGCTCCTGGATGTCTGTCAAAGGGGAGATGTGGCCCCGGCGCGTCAGTCGCGCCGGTCGAAGGTCAAGGCGAGGTCGATGAAAAAGCCCGAGACGTTCGGGTGCTGGCTTGGGCTGGTCATATTCCGCTCGATCGCGGGGAGCGTCCCGTGCGAGAGCATTTCCAGAACCGGCGACTGGAAGAACGCGGCGCGGAAATTCGACCACATTTGAACGTTGGTGGTGCGCAGAGCGGCCGGATCCGATCCGGCGTTGTAGAACTCCACCTGGGGGAGCATCATCCAGCGCCTTCCGACCGTTTCGGGCCGCGCGCCCTCCGGGGGATCGAGTTGCTCCTCGCCTGTGCGGACGACGAAACGCGGGCACTCGGAGTCGTCAACCGGCTGCACGCGGTCGAGATCGACGGGCACGCCGAGGCCTTCGCAGATCGAAACGATCTCTTGGAGGATCTGTTCAGAACGGTCCATTATGCACCTCAGATGTCGATCGGCTCTTCGGCGATCGCCTTCACGTAGTCGTCGAAGAAGGGCTCGGCCTGATTGAAGAAACGGCGCCCTGCGGAAACGCGATCGACCCGCACTTCCGTCTTGTAGACGCCGAGAAGACGGGGTCGCCCGCCGCGCCGGGTGGCGAGAAGATAGTCGCCGCGGCGAGCCGGCTTCTCGCCGGGCTGGAGGGGCTCGCCCGTGCGAACGAGAAGCTCGGGGCGATCTTGGGGACGGATCACGGCGCCGAACTCCCGAGCGTATGCCATCGGCGCGAGGTCCAGCAGCACGAGCGTGCCGTCTTTCCCGACGACATAGCGGACGCCGGCCTTCCGGCGCCGGGATGCTTTCCCGAGACGGCGCTTGCGCAGGCTCGTGAACTTGCGCCCGATCTTCTTGCCGACCTTCTTCTCGGCCTTTCGAACCGAGCGCTCGATGCTCTCCCCAAGGCGCAGGTCTTCCATGCCCTCGAAGCCCGCCATCACAGCACCACCCGGATGGTGTTTGCGCCGGTCCGCATCACCTTCACGACGGTTCGCGCCTCACCCCGGACGGTCAGCGTGTCTCCCACGGAGATACCCGGGTCATCCTGGACCGCGAGAAGGACCACCGTGCGCACGGTCTCGACAGGCACGCCGTATCCCTGGTCTTCGAAGTGGACGCCCTGGTTGTTCACGTGGGCCCCGATCGTATGGCCATGCCACTCGACCGGTTCCGTGTTCATCAGCCTGACGCCGCGCGAGAAGTCCCAGCGGTCTACGCCGGAGCCGCTCAGCCTGGTCAGGTCCAGTCGGAGCATGCCGGGGCTCTTCGCGTCCTGGATTCCGTCAACGCGGTATGTGCTGCCGTCCTGCTGGATCTCGCCACCGCGCTCGGGGGCGACATCTGCCGCGACAAAGGCCACCGCGTCGTGCGTGACCATCTCCATTTGACCCGCCATGCGAAGGGCCGCGTCCGCGTCTTCGATCTTGGCCCGCACGCTCACCGCGCCGCCCTCCGGCGCCGTGTATGTCGCCGGGCGGCCCAGGATGCGGGAGAAGTGGCGGGCGGTGTTGAGCTTCACGGGGCGCTCCTACGGAAAAGCCCCGCCCCGGTTGGGGGCGGGGCCTTGGTCAGGGGTCGGGTGGGCCGGATCAGATGTCCGCAGCGACCGTCGCGGAAATCCGCTGGATGGCCTCGGGACGCGTGCAGGCATCGACGGGGAACGCGGCGAGCTCGTATTCGATGCCCTTCCCGTGGTCCATCATCTCTGCAGAAGCGTAGCGCGCGAGTCCAGGGCCGTTGACGGCGTCCATGTAGTCGCCCGGCGTGTAGAGAGCTATGCCCGATTTTGGGTGACACGGCCTGATCAGGCGGCGCGGGTTTCGGTGTCACGTGCGGCGACGCCGTCGTTGAACGTGACGCCCTCGACGACCTTTGGCAACTGGTTCGCGCCCTTCAGG
>NZ_QPLK01000035.1 GCF_003340565.1 Rhodovulum sp. 12E13
AGATCCACATAGCTGAACAGCGACCCGCTCGCCTCGTCTGTCCCGCGCATGACCGCCCCCCTCGTGACCCGGAAAGGGTGAATCATGTCCTCAAACCCGTGTCGAGGCGGCCTTTTTCAGCGGCCTGTTAACGCCTCAAAGGGATCCTTCGGCAGTGCGCCCGAGGCATTCTGGCAAGCGCTCGTCGTCAGCCGTTCCACCCAGCCGACCGACGCGAACGGGTACCGCGCCCTCGCCAGCGTTCTGACCTGAGACCGCTCCCGTCGCAAGGTCCAGGACCGTGAGCCCGGATTACCAAGCGGTCAGTGCTCGGGAACGAAAGAAACTGCCGCTAACCGCACCGCACGTCGATCAGGAGCGCGGCCAGGGCACGCGCCTCGCGCGCGGGCCGGACGGACCGTTCCAGCATTGCCGTCACGATCGCGCCGTCGATAAGCAGGCTCATCTCGCGCACGAGGCGCTCGGGCTCGGAGCAGCCGGATTCCTGCGCGAGCGGTATGAGGATCTCATCGGTCAAGCGCCGGTGCCGCGCGACGACGTCGGCGACCGGTGGCGCGAGCTTGTCATGCTCGGCCACCGCATTGATGAACGCGCAGCCGTAGAAACCGTCAGAGCAGAACCATTCCTCGAGCAGGTCGAACACCGCGAGCAGGCGGTCGCGCGCAGGACCGGGCGCCCGGCCGAGCCCCTCGGCGAACCAGGCCCGCCATTCCTCGCCCTCCCGGTCGAGTACCGCATGCAGCAGGTCGTCCTTCGAGCGGAACCGCTCGTAGAGCGTCTTGCGGCTGACGCCGGCCTCCTGCAGCACGCGCGCGATGCCCGTGCCCTGAACGCCATAGCGGCAGAACAGCCTTTGCGCGGCCGTCAGGAGGCGTTCGCGCGGAAGATCCGGCGGGGGCGGGGCGTCCTTCATGGGTCTCCTTGCGGCGACGCGAGGCGGACAGCGCCGCCGATCTGTTCACCTATCTTGACTCGCGGCGATCGCATGACAAGCCCGGAACGACCGAGCGAACACGCCGCACCGCGCGCCGGGCCGGAGCCAGCGATTCGCCCCGACCCGCGCAGACAGCGTGCGGAAACTGATCGGTCTCCGCGCAGGTTGGCGCATCTTTCAGCATTCAAGCGCCGCGGCGCAGAAACGAACGTTGCCGAGAGAATGGGCATCGCTGACGCAACATCCTGACAATGCACGCCTTTCCTCCTGCCGCGCGCTTGGCGACCCGTGTTGACGGCGCGGCGACCCTCGCCGTCTGATCACACAGACCAATCGGTTTCCCGCTGAAGCCGATCGGGGGCCCGCCAGCGGCGTGGCGTAACAAAAAGGACGAGAGAGATGACCGACGACACCCATGAGCATCGCGGCCCCGAACCCTGCAACCACGCCCACTCGGCCGAGCCCGCGACAGCCAGGGCACGCTCCAGCCTGTCGCGCCGCAACTTCCTGACCGCCTGCGGCTGCGTCGCTCTGCCGATCTCGGCCGCGGGCTCGGCCATGCTCGCCGCGGCCGGCCGGGCCGAGGCGCAGGTGTCGGACGAGGTGCTGCGCATCGGGCACCTGCCAGCGGGCTGCGTCTCTCACCTGCTGCTGGCCAAGGCGACCGGGATGTTCGCCGAGGCGGGGCTCAACGTCGAGCTGACCCAGTTCAATGGCCCGGCCGACAACCTCCAGGCGCTGGTCGCCGGTGGCATCCACGCCATGCACAACCCCTGGACGACGACGCTGGCCGCCTACGCCAACGGCACCGACAACCTGCGCATCGTCGGCGGCTCGGGCATCTCGGGGGTCGAGCTCGTGGCCCGCGAAGGCTCGGTAAAGAACGTGCGCGAGTTCATCGAGGCTGCCGGGACGGGGCTGCGCGTAGGCACGCTGCGCCTCGATACGCTCGAGGTCGTGGGGTACGGAACCATGGCGCAGAACGGCAAGTCCTACGAAGATTACGAGATGACGTTCTTCCCCTCGATGGTGGGGATGGGCGAGGCACTGGCCTCGGGCGACATCGATGTGTGCACCCTCGTCCAGCCCTATGCCGAGACGGTCGTGCGCGACGCCAACGGCATCTACCTCGCCGACAGCAATGACGTCTGGGGCCCGGAGGCGCCCGACTGCGTGATCACATCGACAACCGAGATGATGGACGGGAAGGGCGAGCTGATGACCGCCTACATGACCGTTCTCTCCGAGGCGGCGCGCTCGTTCTACAACGATTTCGAGGCAGCGCTCGACGTGCTGCAGCCGATCTACGGCGCACCGCGCGAGATCCTCGCGATCGCGCTGAAGCGCCAGTCGCCCGACCCGGTGATCAACGCCGCCGGCGCCTCGGGCATCCGCGACGGCGTCAGGTACCTGATCGAGCTCGGCTATTTCGAGACCAATATCGCCGACGAGGTGCTGATGCTCGAGCGCCAGCCCGGCGTCGTCGTCTGATCCACCGCGCACCCGGCCGGCGCGCGGCCCCATCCCCGCGCCGGCCCCCGCATTGCTGAAGGGAGGCATTCATGCTCGACCAATCCCCCAACACGACACGGGCCGCCGAGAGCGGTCACGTCACTGCCGATGTCGTGATCGTCGGCGCCCGCGCGGCCGGCTCGTCACTCGCCATCCACCTCGCCCGGCAGGGCCGAAAGGTCGTCGCCGTCGACCGCGCGACCTTTCCGTCCGAGACGATGTCGACCCACGTCATCTACCCCAACACTCTGGCACGGCTGGAGGATCTGGGCGTGCTCGCGGAGGTCGAGGCGCATGGGCCGCCGCCGCTCTACACGTCGTGGCATCACGAGGGACGCATGTTCGTGGCCCCGCACACGCCGGAACGCGGGCGCGACTGGGCGCTCTGCGTGCGCCGTGTGACGCTCGACGACATCCTCGTGCGCGCCGCCCGCCGCGAAGGCGCGACCATCTTGGAAGGACACCGCGCCACCGGTTTCATCGGCACCGGGAGCGGGGACGACCCGCTGCGCGGCCTCACTTGCTTGACGCCCGAGGGCGCGGAGCTGACGATCGAGGCAGACATCGTGGTCGGCGCCGACGGCGTGAACTCGGCGCTCGCGCGCCATGTCGGGCTCGACCGCGAAAAGGTAATGCCCACAGAGACGATGCTCTACTACGCCTACTGGACGGGCGTGGACACGCGGAACACGCAGGATTTCTTCTTCGAGTGCCCGTGGATCTGCGCCCATTTTCCCGCCGACGACGGGCACCACGTGATCACGATGAACGGTCCCGCCGATGCGCGGAAGGAGATGGGCGACCTGCAGGCCTTCTACCTCGACAAGATCATGTCGATCCCGGCGCTTGCCGCGCGGCTGAAAAACGCGACGCAGGTCAGCCGCGTCACCGGCACCACCCGGCTCGACGGCTTCTACCGCCAGCATACCGGCCCGGGCTGGGCGCTGGTGGGCGACGCCGCGCACTTCAAGCACCCCGCCTCGGCGCAGGGCATCTGCGACGCGCTCCACGCCGCCGAGGTGCTGGCCGAAGGGATCGCCGCGGGCGACTGGGCGACCTCTTACCCCGCCTGGCGCGAGGAGGAGAGCCCCGAGCTCTACGCCTTCTGCAAGCACCTGCGCGAGGCGCCGTCCGACGCGGCGATGCGCGTGGTGATGGACGCCTTCATCAAGGACGCACATCTGGCGCGTAAGATGGTTGACGTCTGGGCGCGCTCGTCGCGGCCCTGGACCGACGTCATCCCGCACGTTCCCGGCATGGAGCAGGTGACGGGTCTCTCGGTCGAGAGCGTGCTGGCCGAATTCGCCACCAACACGCGCACCGCCGCGCCGAAACCCGCCGCGATCGCCGCGGAATGAGCCTGGCCGACGATATCACCCCGGCCGACCGCGAGGCGGTCGGCCGGATCATCGCGTGCCGTCCGGTGCTGACCGGGCTCGAGATCGCCCGCGACGCTCTGGGGCTCGGCGATGGCGCGCTCGGCCATGCCGGCCCGCCCTTCCGCTCGCGCGACGAGATCCCGGCCGTGGTGCTGGGCGCGCTCGCAGGCGCTGCGGTGCACGAGGGCTGGGCAGGCAGCGTTGCGCAGGGGCGCGAGATGGTGCTCTCGGGCAAGATCGCGCTCCACGCCAACCACGACCTCGGCACGGTGTCTCCGATGGCGGGCGTCGTGCGCCCCTCCCAGCCCGTGATGCGGGTCGAGAACGCCGAAGGCAGCGGCACCACATGGGCCACCTTCGCCGAGGCGGGGCGCCGCGCCCTGCGCTTCGGCGTCTACGACGACGCGGCCGCCGAGGGGCTGCGCCATGTCGACACCGTGATCGCGCCCGCCGTTTCCGCGGCCCTGCCCAAGGGGGGACTGCCGGTCTGGCCGCTCGTCGCCCACGGCCTGACGCTCGGCGACGACACCCACCAGCGCAACATAGGCGGCATGTCGGCCTTCCTCGCCGCGCTGCCCGACCTGCCCGGCGACGTGCGCGCGTGGCTGACCGGCGTGCCGCAGCACTTCCTCAACTACGCGATGGCCGCGGCCAAGCTCTGCCTCGACCGCGCGAGCGGCGTGCCCGGTGCGCGGATCGTCACCGCTCTCACCCGCAACGGCGCCGACTGCGCGATCCGCCTTGCCGGAACCGGCGAGCAGTGGCACCGCGCGCCCGCGTCCCACCCGGTGGGCGGTTTCTTCGAGGGCTTCGCGCAGGCCGACGCGCAGCCCGATCTGGGCGACAGCGCCATCGTCGAGACCTTCGGGCTGGGCGGCTGCACGGCGCATACCGCGCCCGAGATCGCCCGTACCATGGGACGCGACTGGGACGAGGCAAAGCGCGAGGGCGCACGGATGCGGGCGCTCTTCGCCGCGCGATCCCCGCATTTCGACCCCGCGCTCGCCGGGGGCGCGGGCCTCGGCGCGGGCCTGCATGCCGCACGCGCTGCCGCGGCCGGTGGGGTGCGCATCCATACCGGGATCGCCCACCGCGACGGGGCGACGGGCTGGATCGGCATCGGCGTCGCTCGTGCGCCCGCCGCCTGCTTCGAGGGGGCGCTCGCCGCCCTTGGCGAGACCCACGAGACGGAGGTGACATGACCGCCCAGGCCGCCACCACGCACGCCGCGCCGGCCGACGCCGCGCCCGAGGCCACAGCGCCACCACCGCCCCGGCGTGCAGCCGCCCCTCCGCCGTTGTCCCGGCGACTCGCCCGGCGTTTCGCCACGCCGCTGTCGTTCGTATTTGCCTGGGCGGTGCTGCTCGGGCTGTGGGAGCTTGGCGCTGCCGCCGGCTGGTTCTCCGACCGCATCCTGCCGCCGCCGTCGCAGACGATCCCCTTCCTGCTGGCGGGCGAGGCGACCGTTGGCTTCGGCACCCAGCGCACCGGCCTCATGGAGGCGATCAGCGTTACTCTGGTCCGCATCTCGGTGGGCCTCGTGCTCGGCCTCGTGGCGGCCATCGGCGTGGCCTTCCTGATCCTGCAGGTGAAGCTCTTGCGCGCCCTCGTCCTGCCCATCGTGCAGTCGATCGCGCCGATCTCGCCCGTCGCCTGGGTGCCCTTCGCCATCGCCATCGTCGGCATCGGCGACCCCGCGGCGATCTTCGTGGTGTTCATGGCGATCTTCGGCTCGATGTGCTGCGCCGCCGTCGCCGCCTTCGACTCCGTCCCGCAGGAATACCGCAAGGTGGCCCGCTCGCTCGGCGCGGGCACGGCCGAGATGTGGCGCACCGTCCTGCTGCCCGCCGCCGCCCCGTCGCTGATGACGATGGTGCGCATGAGCTTCTTCGCCGCGTGGATGGCGGTGCTCGCCGGCGAGATGGCCGGCATCAATTCGGGGCTCGGCTACCTGATCATCATGGGCCAGCAGATGTACAACATGAAGCTCGTGATGGTCGGCATCATTGCTATCGGCGTTGTGGGCTTCGCGCTCGACCGGCTGCTGCTCGTCGCGCAACGCCGCATCGTCTGGTGGGAGGACGCGCAATGAATGTCCGCCTGACCGCGCCGGGAGAGGCGCCCGCCATGCCCGCGACCCGCACCATCGCCACCCCGAATGCCGCGGTGGAATTCGGCCGCGTCACCAAGACCTTCGGCGACGTGACCGCGATCGAGGATGTCAGCCTGCGGGTGCCGGCGGGAGAATTCACCGTGCTGATCGGCCCCTCGGGCTGCGGGAAGTCGACGCTGCTTTCGCTCGCCGCCGGACTCGAGGCGCCGACCGAGGGCTTCGTCACCGCCCACGGGCGCGAGGTGACAGGCCCCTCGCGCGACACGGCGCTGATCTTCCAGCAGCACAACCTGTTCCCGTGGATGACGACCGAGGCCAACGTCGCCTATGGCCTGCGTTCGCGGGGCATGGCGCGGCGCGAGGCGCTGGCGCGGGCGCGCGAGCTGCTGGCCATGGTCGGGCTGTCGGATTTCTCCAAGAAGCCGCCCACGGCGCTTTCGGGCGGGATGCGGCAGCGGGTGGCGCTGGTGCGCGCCTTCGCCACCGAGCCGACGCTGCTCCTGATGGACGAGCCTTTCGGCGCGCTCGACCACCAGACCCGCAAGATCATGCAGGCCTACTTGCTCTCGACGTGGCGCGACAGCGGCGCAACCGTGGTGATGGTCACGCACGATCTCGACGAGGCTCTGATGCTGGCCGACCGGCTGGTGCTCTTCACCGGACAGCCGGGGCGTATCGCCGAGACGCTGGACATCGCCGCGCCGCGCCCGCGGAGCCGCGACGATCCCGGCCTGCGAGAGATCGGCGCCCGGCTGGAGCGGCACCTCGCCGCCGCGGCCGAGGCGGCCGAGTTCACCGAAGCCGAACGCGCCCGCCTCGCGAGCCGCTGACCGCACCCGGACACCAGGAAAGAGACATGCTCAAGGTTACCTATGTCGCCCATGACGGGGCGGCCCGTACTGTCGAGGCCGAGACCGGAACGAGCGCCATGACCGCCGCCGTCCATAACGGGATCGACGGCATCCTCGGCGATTGCGGCGGCTCATGCAGTTGCTGCACCTGCCATGTCTACGTGGCACCCGAATGGCGCGAGGCGGTCGGCCCCGCCGGGCCGGGCGAGGACGACCTGCTCTCGATCCGCGACGACGTGGCCGAGACCAGCCGCCTCGCCTGCCAGATCACCCTCACGCCGGCGCTCGACGGGCTGGTGCTGCACATGCCGGAAGACCAGTATTGAGGATGCCGCGTGTCCTGATCGCAGGGGGCGGGTTCGCCGGGGCTGCGCTCGCCGTCCATCTGCTGCGGCAGGCGCGCGCGCCGCTCGCGATCACGGTCGTCGAGCCGCGCGAAAGGCTGGGCGCGGGCCTTGCCTACGGTACCGCCGACCCCGAGCACCGCATCAACGTGCCCTCCGACAACATGACCGTTCTGGCGGAAGCCCCGAGAGCATTCACCGACTGGCTGGAGAGGACGGGACGGCGGCAGGCCGACCCGGAGGGCGAGGACACGTCCGCGACCGAAGGACGGGGCCGCCATTACAGTCGCCGCGCGGACTTCGGCGTGTTCATGGCCGATCTTGTGGCAGAAGCGGCGGCCCAGGCGCCGCGGGGATGCCGATTGGAGCATGTGCGAGACCGGGTCGCCGGGATGCGGCCGGCCGGCGACGGCGCCATCGTCACGCTCGAAAGCGGACGCGCCCTGCCGGCCGACCGCGCCGTGCTGGTCACCAGCCACGACCGCCCGGTGCTGCCGGTCGCGCCGGCGCCCGGCTTTCTCCGCCACCCCGGCTACCACGGCGACCCGTGGGACACCGCGCGCCTCGCCGGCATCCCGCCCGATGCCCGGGTGGTGGTGCTGGGCACGGGGCTGACGATGGTGGACGTGGTCACGGGCCTTCTGGCGCGCGGGCATCGAGGGCCGATCTTCGCGCTGTCACGACGGGGCCTTCTGCCCCGTGGGCACGGCGCCTTCGGCCCCGTGACGGCGGTTCCACCCGAGAGCTTCCCGCCGACAGCACGCGCGGGGCTGCGACTCGCCCGCGAGATGGTGGCGCGGGAGCACGCGGCCGATCGCGACTGGCATCTCGCCGTCGAGGGTCTGCGCCGCTCGGCCGAGGCGATCTGGCAGCGCTGGCCCGTCGCCGAGCAGGCGCGCGCCCTGCATCGGCTGCGCTCGGCGTGGGACGTGCACCGCTTCCGCATTGCGCCACAACTCGCCGCCCGCCTCGACGCCGCATGCCGCAACGGGCGCCTCCGGATTCGCGCCGCCGCGCTCGGCGGTTTCTCGACGGCGGGAGAGGCGCTGGAAGTCGACCTGCGCCCGCGAGGCGCGGCCCCCGAGACCCTTGCCGCCGACGCGGTCGTCAACTGCATGGGTCCCTGCGCCGACATCACCCGGCGCGACGACCCTCTGTTGCAGGGCCTGTTTGCTGCCGGGCTCGCCCGGCCCGATCCGCACCGCTTGGGGCTCGACGTCGACGCCGCCTTCCGCCTGCGGGACCGGGCCGGTCGGCCGCAACACGCGCTCCGCGCCGTGGGCCCGCTCACCCGGGGCGTGTTCTGGGAAGTGGTCGGCGTGCCGGAACTCTCGGCGCACTGCGCCCGCCTCTCCGAGGCGCTACTCTCCGAGGTGGCGGCGCCGGCGGACAGAGCCCGCGCCTAAGCCCGACCGTTCGAAAGGACCAGGATGACTTCGAAGCGACACATCATGGCTGAGGGGGCCGCTCCGCCGCCCGCGACGGCCCGCTACAGCCACGCCGTGGAAGCGGGGGGCTGGCTCTACGTCACAGGGCAGCTTCCGGTGAACCCGGACGATCCGGCAGGACCGCTGCCCGAGGGCATTGCCGCGCAGACCGAGATGGCGTTCCGCAACCTCGAGATCATCCTCGGCGCGTCGGGCTACGCATTCACCGACACGGTGTTCGCGCGGATCTTCCTTTCGGATTTCGACCGCGATTACGCGGACATGAACGCGGTCTTCCATCGCTACTTCGACGACGAGTCCCAGATGCCCTCCCGCACCACGGTGGGCGTGGCGAAACTCGGCCGCGACGCGCTCGTCGAGATCGACCTCGTTCTGTTCAGGGGAGGCTGACACACCAGCGCGACGGAGCTGCAATCCGCGACGGTGACAGGACCGATGCCCGGCGCGGTCTGCAGGCGGCGCATGTCGTCGCTGGCCTTCGCCGTCGCCGCGATCCGCCGGTCGAGCGTGTCGATCTCTGCACCGATCCGCGCGATCTGCGCGAGGTAGAGCTCGGACATGCGCCGATCGTCGACGCGAGGCTTGCCGTGGGACTTCGGAAAAAAACGGCTCCAGACGCGCCATCTGCTCGTCCGTCAGCCAGAAAAGACTGCTCATGTCGCCGCTCGCTTGTCGAGCAGCCATTCATGAGCTGACCGCTCGATCAATGGGGCCTGAGCCCGACGCCATAGCCTCGGTCTCGCGGCCAAGAGGTCCTTTCTCAAAGGGAGAAGCCGCCGTCGGATGTCAGGATAGAGCCCGTCATGAAGCCCGCGCGGCCGCTTGCGACGAACAGGACGAGGTCGGCGACTTCCTCGGCGGTGCCCATGCGGCCGATCGGTTGGCGATCGTTGAAGGCCTGGAGCGCGCGATCCGCGCCGCCGAATTCGTCCGTACGGGCCGCGATGCGCTTGCGCAGCGATGGCGTGTCGACCGTTCCGGGGCAGACCGCGTTGCAGCGGATGCCGTGGCGGACGAAATCGAGGGCGACCGACTTGGTCAGGCCGATCATGGCGGCCTTGCTGGTGGCGTAGGCAAGGCGGTCCGGGGCGGCCGAGATCGACGAGATCACCGACGAGATGTTCACGATCGAAAGCGCCCGGCCCGCGTCGAGGGCGGCGCGCACGCTCGCGCGCGTGGCGAGGAACGTGCCCGTCACGTTGACGTCCAGCACTCGCCGGAACTCGTCGGCGCTGCAGGACGCGATGGAGCCGTGCGCGACGATCCCGGCACAGTTGACAAGAACGTCCGGAGCGCCGTGCTCTGCGACATGGGCCCGGACCGCGCCCTCGTCGGCCACGTCGACAGTGTGTCGGCTCATCCGTTCGAGGCCGCGGAGCGCCTCCGATTCCTGCGAGAAATCCCTGTCGAGCGCCCTGACCGCGGCGCCAGCGGCGTGAAAGGCCGCCGCGCAGGCCGCGCCGATGCCCTGCGCTGCACCCGTAACGAGAACGGTCGAGCCTTCCATGTCCGTCACGTGTGGTGTCTCCTCTTGTCAATCGCCGTGCCGGGTGGCGGCGCGGTCGCCGGCCGACAGCCAGGTTTCGACGCAGCGCACGAAGCGGTCGGGCCGCGTCCTGGGGAAGAAATGCCCCCCTTCGGAGAGCATCTCCAGGGTCGCGGCAGGCAGCGCGCCCGCCAGGTCGGCCTGCCGCGACGGGGGAACGATCCGGTCGTCCCGCGCGCCGATCACGAGGCAGTGCGCGCGGATCTGCCCGGTGAGCGGGACGCCGTCGAAAGCCAGCAACGCGTCGATCCGCGCAACCACCGATGCGATCTGACCTTGCGTTAGAGGCCGCGGCGCCAGCGATGCGGCGGAGATCCCAGCCATGTCCTCGGTCAGTAGCGCTGTCAGGCCCTGGGCCAGTTCCGGCGCCCGGCCCAGCAAGGCTCGGCGGTAGCCGAAAAGCGCCTGCATGTAGGCGTCGGCGCGCAGCCACGTTCCGCTGAGTACCAGGCGGTCCACCAGGTCGGGGCGCGCGGCGGCGAGGAATTGTGCGATGGCGCCGCCGGTGGAGTGACCGACGACCGTGACAGGGCGCGCCCCGAAGATCGACAGCACCGTGTCGGCCGCGTCCTCGGCGAGCCGCGCGATCGAGACAGGCCCGTCCGACGGATCCCTGTGGCCGCATCCCGGCTGGTCGTAGGCCGCGACGCGGAAGCGACCGCGCAACAGCGCCTGCACGGGGGCCCAGAACGCCGCCGTTCCGCCCAGTCCTGAGACCAGCAGGAGGGGCGACGCCGTGCACGGCCCCTCCACATGTCGCCATGGCGTCGCACCCTGCGGCTCCGTCAGTCCCATGCGCGTTGCGTCTCCGAGGCGATGTGCGGGGGCAGGTGGTGCGGGCGGGAGGCCCGCCCGCACGCTGTTTCACATCGAGCCGCCGACCAGCTGGTCGACAAGATCCTGACCGCCTGGGATCTCTTCCATCAGACCGGGCCACGCCTCGCGCGCGGTCTCGATGAACGGCGCCAGATCCGGCTCGTGGATGGCGATGCCTTGGTCGGCCATCGTCTCCAGCCCGGCCTCGGTCGCCGCGTTGTGCGCCTCGATGCCCGCGGCGAGCGCCTCGGGGGCGGCCTCGCGGATCACGGCGAGCTGCTCGTCGGTCAGCTTGCCTGCGAGCTGCGCAGAGGCAAGCATCAGTGAGGGCAGTTGGTGGACGCGCGTGAGGGTGTAGTCGCTGATCACCTCGGCAAAGCCGTCGCCCACCGTCTGGTCGGGCGCAAGCTCCGCGGCGTCGACGATGCCGTTCTGGAGCGCGAGGAACAGCTCGCCATAGGCCAGCGGCGTGGCCTGCGCGCCCAGCGCCTCGTAGGTCTGGACCCAGCCGGGCGCCTGGATGACGCGGATCTTGATTCCTTCCATCGCGTCGACCGTCGTGATCGGCGAGGTCGACGGCAGCGAGCGTTCGTAGATCGCCCCCCAGCCGAGGCCGATGATGCCGTAATTGTCGAACACGCCGAGCATCTCCTGCCCGGGCTCGGAGGCCAGCGTCTCGTAGGCTTCGTCCTTCGACGTGAAGAGATAGGGCAGCGAGAAGACCTTCATCTCGGGAATCGTGTTCTCGAGCGAGGCGGTGGAGATGAAGGCGAGGTCCACCGTGCCGGTGCGCAGGCCCTGCGTCAGTTTGAGTTCGCCACCGAGGGCGCCCTGGTTGAAGACGTTGATGATCACCTCGCCGTCGGTGCGCTCCTCGACCAGTTCGGCGAGGGTTTCGGAGGCGATCTGGTAGCTCGACGTCTCGCCGAGAACGTGGGCGATGTTGAGTTCGGTCTGCGCGGCGGCCGGGACGGCGGCCACGACAAGCGCCGCGCCGGCGGCGACGTTCCGGAAGGTGTTCATGATACTTCCCTGTGTCTTCTGGTTCAAAGGAGCAGCGGCAGGTACGTGATTGCCGCCAGGTTGATCAGCAAAACCGCGAGGAAGATCAGCAGCGGTTTCACCAATTCCTCGACCCGGATCCCCGCGACCGAGCAGGTGACGAACAGGTTCACGCCAACAGGGGGCGTGACCATGCCGACCGCAAGGTTGGTGATCATGACGATCCCGAAATGGACGGGATCGATCCCGAGCGTCAGCGCGACGGGCGCGAGCACCGGTCCGAGGATGATGATCGCGGCGAACGTTTCCATGAACATTCCGACCACGAAGAGCAGCAGGTTCGCCAGGAGCAGGAACACGAGCGGGTTCTCGGAGATCGACAGCATCAGCGCGGCGACTTCCTGAGGCGCCTGGAAGAGGGCCAGCGCGTAGGCGAGCACCGCTGCGAAGCCTACGATCGCCAGGATCACGGCCGACGATAGCGCCGCCGAAGAAAGGATCTGCGGCAGGTCGCGCCACGCGATCGTGCGGTAGACGAACTTGCCCACGACGAAGGCGAAGACGACGGCCACCACCGCGGCCTCCGTCGCCGTGAACACGCCCAGATAGATGCCGCCGAGGATGATTACCGGCATGCACAGCGACAGGAGCGCGCCCTTGAAGGTGCGCCAAACCTCGCGGCGCCAGCGCGCGGCCTCGAACGGCACGGCATCGCCGTAGCCGCGCAGCCATGTCAGAATCGAGATCGTCGCGATCAGCGACGCCCCGATCATCAGGCCCGGCACGATACCGGCGATGAACAGGTCGGTGATCGAGACGCCGGTCACGACGCCGTAGATGATCATCGGCACCGACGGCGGCAGGATGACGCCGAGTTCTGCCGAGGAGGCGACGATGGCCGCGCCGAATGGGCGGGGGTATTTCGCCTTCTCCATCTTCGGGATCAGGATCGAGCCGATGGCGGCCGCTGTGGCCGAGGACGAGCCCGACACGGTCGAGAAGAACATCGTCGACAACACCGCCGCCGAGCCCAGCCCGCCGCGGAACCAGTTGACCAGCGCATGCGCGAAGGACACGAGCCGGTCCGCGATGCTTGCGCGATCCATCAGCGTGCCCGCGAGGATGAAGAACGGCAGCGCCATCAGGGCGAAGCTGTCGAGGGCCTCGAACGTGGTCTGGGGCACCACGATCAGCGACATGCCGCGCTCCATCAGTGCGGGCAGCGGCGCCAGGCCCAGCGCGATCGCGATGGGCACGCTCGCCCCGAAGAGCAACAGAAGGAGCAGGATCGCGAGGCCCATGCTCAGTCCTCCCGCCGCGTCGGCGCACTCGTTGCGCGGATGTCCGCGCCCCGTTGCCAGGTATCGGCAACCAGCGCGAGGATGTTCAGGCAGCCCAGAGCCGCCCCCGCCGGCATCGCCCAGTAGACCCACGTCTTCGGTATGGAGAGCGCGGGCGACCGCTCGATCGCGCCGAACTCGACGAAGCGGAGTCCGAGAAGGAAGATCGTGACCAGAAATCCGAACGACAGGGCCTGAGCCGCATAGCGCAGTGCCTGACCCGCCCGCGGCCCCAGCCCGTCGGTGACGAAGGTAAGCGACAGCAGCATCCCGGTGCGGAAGCCGACGCCCATTCCGAGGAACACGACCCAGATCATCGCGTAACGCGACAGTTCCTCCGTCCACGGCGCCGAGATGGCGAAGCCGAAATTGGTGAAGACGAACCGCACAAGAACCTGCGTGAACGTCGCGAGCGTCATCCAGAGCAGCAGCAGGCCCAGTACGACCTTCGCCGCGGCATTCAGGGCATCGGCCGTCCCCACGAGGCCCCCAGCGAGCCGACGCATCACACTGCCCTCTCTGCCCGCCACGCGCGCAGGGCCGCGAGTGCGTCGTCGCGGCGATCGCGGCGCGCCTGCGCCTGCGACAGGGGCGTTTCGGCGAGGCAGTACTCCTGCAGCGCCGCACGCGTCTGCGGCGTCAGCAGGTCGTCGAGGCGCGTGCCGTCTGGGCAGAATCCGTCGAACATCGCCCGGTAGCGCGTGAAGTAGTCGTTGATGCCGCCTGGGGCGTTCAGGTGAACAGCCTCGAGGGGCCCGAGCAGCGCCCACCGCATGCCGAACCCGTCGCGGATCAGCGCGTCGGCGCCGCCGGGCGTGACAACGCCCTCGCGCACGAGATCTATCATTTCCAACAGCAAGGCGCCCTGAAGGCGGTTCATGGCAAAGCCCGGCATCTCGTGCGCGAGGCGCACCGGCGTCTGCCCGATGCCAGAGAGCAGCGCCTCGGTTCGCATGACGATCTCTTCAGCGGTGAACGGTGCCGGAACGATCTCGACGCAGGGCAGGGCGTGCGGCGGGGTCGCCGGGTGCGCCACCACGAAGCGAGCGCGTCCGGGCAGGTCGGCGGCAAGATCGGACATGCAGAGCGCAGAGGTGGAGCTTGCCACGATCGTTTCGGTCGCCAGCGCGCGATCGAGCTGGGAGAACAGGGCCCGCTTGGCCGACGCATCCTCCGCGATCGATTCCTGAACGTAAGCGCAGCCGGACAAGGCGTCGAACGCGTCCGCGACGGTGAGCCGCCCCGGCGCGCTCGGGGGAGCGCCCCCGGAGGCGTCCACCGACAGGCGATGCACGGTCCGCTCGCGCAGGGTCTGGCCATCGACCGCGGGGTCGAAGACCACGACATCGTGCCCGCCCCGCAGGAACGCCGCGGCCCACGAACTCCCGATAAGGCCGCAGCCAACGATGCCGATCATCTCTGCCAACGCGCGCTCCGGTCCGGGCTTACTGCAGGGGCGAAAAGCGTGTCGGCCGAAGGAACCGCGTGGTCTGCTGGTCGAGCAGAGGCAGCACCTTGTCGAGGTAGGCCGCCCAGCGGTGGTCGGCCATCATCGCATCGCGCCGGGCGAGGCGATCGTCCATGCTGTCGAAGCCCCACAGCGCCACCACACGGTTGAGCTCCCCCACGTCGCTGACGAAGTAACCCAGGAAATCTCCCAGCATCTCCTTCTGGACGGGCAGCCCGTGCTCTTCGTAGATCCGGACGAATTCCGGTGCCCGGCCGGGCTTGGTGCGGTAATCGCGTTCCTCGATGATGCGCATGGCTCACTCCTCCCCTTTCGACGGCTGCGCGGCGAAGACGGTCTCGGCCTCGATCTGCGCGACGTTGTCTGGCCGGGGGAACGGCTCCGGCGCGGGGTCGCCGGGGGTGCGGCGCCGCCCGATCCGCTCGAAGAAGCGCTCGATGCCCGCAGGCATGAGCAGCCAAAGGAAGGTCAGCGGTTCGTCACCGTCGTTGATGAACGAGTGTCGGCGGTTGTATCCGACGAAGACGATGGTGCCCGGCTCGGCGCGGGCAACCGTCGCCGCGTCGTCGATTTCGATCTGCCCCCGGCCGGACAGAAAGTAGATCACCTCTTCGTGTCGGTCGTGGGCATGCGTGCGCACGTAACAGCCGCCCGGCGCCACCGTCTGCGTGCCGATCGAGAAGGGGTGCTCGGCTCCGATCTCGGCGCTGTCGATCAGGCAGCGCACGAAGCCGTTCGCCGGCACGGGCTGCCAGTAGCTCCGGCCGTCCTCGAGCGCGCGCACGATGGCCGGGCCCGTCGTCGCGTCGTCCCGCGTCTTGTCATTCATCATCGCCGCCTCCGCTGCCGGAAAGGGGAGCGTGGTGAGCCACGTTTGCCGGGCGGGACAAGCCCATGAGCAGCCCGTCCGCGATGGCGCGGCGGAGGCCACCGCTGCGATGCGTGACGTGGCTGAACATCTCTGCGGCGGCCCTGTCGGCGTCCCGCGCCGCGATGGCCGAAAGGATCGCCTCGTGCTCTTCGAAGGTCCGCTTGCGGTCGACACCGTGAAGATCGGCCCAGCGAACGAAGTGGATACGCGAGTTGATGTCGCGAACGGTGTCGAGAAGGGCCGAGTTGCCTGACAGCGCCGCGAGCCGCTCGTGGAACAGGGCATCCTGCTTGACGAGATAGTCCGCGTCGGACTCCCCGTAGTTGTCCAGCACCTGCTGCCAGTAGTCGGACAGCGATTCGAGGTCGAAGGCGCTCGCCCGTTCGACCACGAGGCGCACGGCGCCGACTTCCACGATGCCGCGGGCCTCGAACAGGTCCTCGATTTCCTTCACGTCGACCTGACGGATGAAGAAGCCCCTGTTCGGCACGAACTCGACGAGGCGCTCGACGAGCAGCCGGTTGATCGCCTCGCGCAGGGGCGTCCGGCCGACGTCGAGCTGCTCGGAGAGATGCATCTCGTTGAGACGCTCCCCGGGGCGCAGATCGAACTCGATGATCATCGCCTTCAGGCGCGCATGCGCAAGAGCGACCGTGTTGCCGTCTCGCTTCTGGCGCTTCTGGGAGGGGACCTCCGCATGCGGCACGTGTTTGGGCATCATTGACCACTATTTTGCAACATAACTAAATTGAGTTTACAGACATCACTGCATCGAGCAACCGTGGATCGTGAGGATCGCCATGATGAAGTCGCAAGATACTGATAAGGAATTAGAGTTTCCGGCCGCCGTCCGCCGTTGCATCGCCGCGCACGCCGCTGGCCACCGCGCTGTCGGCGCTGGAGCCGACCGGTGAGGCTTGCCGTGATCGGTCATGGCACCATCGCTCGATACGCGATGGAGCGGCTGAAGGAGCGCGGTCACCGGATCGTCGCGCTCGTCCTGCGGCCGGAGCGCATCGCGGAAACGCGGGCGTGCGGCCCGGACGGCCCCGTGCTGGTATCGTCGGCCGGCGACTTGCCGGACGGCATCGACCACGTGATCGACTGCGCCGGCCACGCGGGCCTCGCGGCCCACGGGCCCGCCGTCCTGGCGGCGGGCCACGACCTTACCACCGTGTCCGCAGGCGCGCTGGCCGACCCCGCCCTGCACGACGCGCTTGCCGGGGCGGCGCAGGCCGGCGGCGCGCGGCTCTGCATTGCGAGCGGTGCGGTCGGCGCGCTCGACTGCCTGCGTGCCGCGCGGGTCGGTGGCCTGCGTGCGGTCCGCTACGTGGGACGCAAGCCGCCCCGGGGCTGGATTGGCTCGCCGGCCGAGCACATGCTGGACCTCGACGGGATGCACGGGCCGGCGCTGACGCATTTCACCGGCACGGCCCGGCAGGCTGCCCTCGTCTACCCGAAAAACGCCAATGTCGCGGCCGCCGTCGCCCTGTCGGGCCTGGGCTTCGACGCGACCGAGGTCGCGCTCGTCGCCGATCCGCAGGTGTCTCGCAACGTCCACGAAATCCACGTCGAGGGAGAGTTCGGCACGTTCGAGTTCCGCATCGAGGGGACGGCCCTGCCGGACAACCCGCGCAGCTCGGCCCTCGCCGCGATGAGCGTAGTCAGCGCCTTGGAGAGGCACGACGCGCCGATCGTCTTCTGACGTTTCCGCCGTCGCGCTGCCAACGTCCGGGCGCGGGCCAAGCGGGTGGCAGCCGGCACATCTTCGCCGAGGACAGGGAGGGCGAGAAGATTGACATCGCGGAGACTTTCACCCGGCAGCCGGCGGAGGCGGGCTGGGCCGTATCCTTCCTGATGCCCGAGGGGCGTAGCATGGCGAGCCAGCCGCAGCCGGCCGGCGATGTACGCCTGGTCGAGGCGGAGGCGCGCCTCGTGACGGCGGTGCACTTCTCGGGTCGCTGAACAGATGCAAGGTTCGACCGTTTCGTTAGGAAATACGGCAGGAGGCTCTCCCGTGCAGCTTCCTCTCGAAGGACGAGGGTGTCAGCGGTGTCGATCGAGGCCCGCGTCATCAGGAGGGTGAAGTCATGGCGTGGAGCGCTCTTGTGGGCCATCGGGGCGGGAGAGATCGGCGCCACGCCGATGACCGAGCAGGGTCTGCTGACTCGGTCGGAACACCTGGTCGCCACCGATCTTTCAGGCCGGTGCGCTCGGGCACTCATCCTGTGCCAGAGAGGGCGCGCGCGACACGCGAGAGGGCTACCGCGCGCGGGTCTGTGACCGTACCCGGGATCGCGGCGTTCGTGAGGTAGGCGAAGCCGAGGCCCGTGTCCGGGTCCCCCCAGGCGAGCGATCCGCCCATGCCCGGGTGACCGAAGCTGCGCGGCCCGGACGAAAGCTCGATCGACGGCGGGGAGTTCAGCACGACCCCGAGCGCCATGATGCGGGCCCCGCCGGTGACGTCATCGTCAGCGGTCCGTGCGCGTTGATGGAGCATCGCGTCGCGGCCGGCGGGGGAGATGAAGGAGGGTGCCCCGGCCGCGAAGAGGGAATAGGCACGGGCGAGGCTCGCCGCATCGGAGATCAGCGAGATCGCGGGCGTCTCGGCGGCCAGGAAATCGGCGGCCCCGGTCAGGCGCAGGACGTCGGCGAACCCCAGCCCCACGGGCACGCAAAGCGCCCGCCGGAGCGGATTGCCCGGGTCGGCGAAGGCCGCATCCACCGCCGCGCATTTCTCGAGCCCTGTGCGGGGCACGCCGGGCCTCGCGAGGCGGTCGCGGATATCGGCGGGCCGGGTGCCGAAGCCGAGCGCGAGCCCGTGCGGCTCGGCCAGCACCCGCTGCGTCTGGGCGTCGAGGCCGAGGCCGGTGGCCCGGCGCACGCATTCGCCGACAAGCCAGCCGTAGGTGAGGGCGTGATAGGCGACACGGCCCACGAGTCCCGGCTCGGGGGGCGTGCGGGCCAGCGCCTCTGCCGCGGTCTCGCCGGCCCAGCTCGCGGCATCGTCGAAGCGGGGCAGCCCCGGCGCGTCCGGGAGCCACGGCAGGCCCGCCCGATGGGTCATCACGTCGGCCAGCGTCGTGGTCTGCCCGGCCGCGCCGAACCCGGGCCAGTAGCTGCGGATTGGTGCGTCGGGGTCGATCTCGCCGTCCTGGGCCAGCCGCGCCACGACCATGGCCGCGAGGCCCTTAGACACAGACCATGTCACGATCGGGGTATCCGCGCGCCACGGTCGTCCGGGCGCTGCCTCCCCCAGCCAGGCCTCGGCCAGCACCACCCCGTCCTGCGCTACGGCCACGCCGGCACCGAAGCCGGGCTCGCCGGGCTCTCCCGCCGCCAGCACCGCGGCGAGCCGATCCGAAAGCGCGCTCTCAGGCATCGGGCCCGCGATCCTGTCGCGGCGTAGCGCGGCCCTCGACGGCGAGGCCCATGCGCTCGGCGACACCGCCCTCGGCGGCGAACTCTTCCATCGCCTGCCGCCGCTGGCGGCGGTTGTGGCGTTCCTGCCCGATCTGGTTGACGGCAACGGCCGCGATCAGCGCCGCCCCGACGATCAGTCGCCCGATATTGGGATCGAGCCCCATCGCCGTGATGCCGCTGGTCACGAGGCCCAGCAGGATGACGGCCAGCACCACGCCCGTCATCCGCCCCTCTCCGCCGGTGATCGCGACACCGCCGAGCACGACCGCGGTGATCACCTCCAGCTCGAAGCCGACGCCGAAATTCGGGCTCGCCCCGCCGAGGCGGCTGGCGGCCAGCACGCCGGCGAGCCCGGCCATGAGGCCGCTCGTCACGAACAGGCCGAGGGTGATCCGCCACCCGCTGAGGCCCGCGAATTCCGCGGCCTGTCGGTCGTCGCCGAAGGCGCGGATATGCATCCCCGTCCGCGTGTGCGCCAGCAGCGCCGTCGCCCCGAGGGCGATGGCCGCGAAGAGCACGATCGGCAGCGGTACGCCCAGGACCGCCGACCGGCCCATCGCCGTGAACCCGGCCGCAACGCCCGTCACGCTCGAATCGCCGGTCAGGATCAGGACGAGCCCCCGCACGAAGGTCAGCGCGCCCAGCGTCACGATGATCGGCGAGATGTTGATGCGCCAGACGATCAGCCCGTTCAGCAGGCCGATCAGGCCGCCGCTGGCGACGCCCAGCAGGATGGCGAGGCCCGCCGGCAGCGTCTGCGCCAGCATGGCGGAGACGACGGCGGAGAGCGCGAAGATCGAGCCGATGGACAGGTCGATCTGCCCGCCGATCATCAGCAGCGCCGCCCCCACCGCCGCGATCCCGATGAAGGCGATGTTGAGGCCCACAACGCGCAGGTTGGCGAAGGTCAGGAAGTTGTCGTTGACGATCTGGACCACCCCGCTGAAGGCCACGATGAGGGCCAGCAGCGTCAGGTTGCGGATCGCCGCCTCGGACAGCGACCTGCGGCCGCCGCTGCGGGCGGGCCCCGGGGCGGCGGCGTCAGTCATGGCCGGACATCCGCGCGGCCAGTTCGGCCCGGCTCATCCTGTCCCGTGCCACGTCGGCCACCACGAAGCCGAGGCGCAGGGCCACGATGCGGTCGGCGATCTCGTAGACGTCGTCGAGATTGTGCATGACCACGAGCGCCGCGAGCCCGGTGCGGGCCACGTTGCGGATCGCCTCGAGCGTCGCGGCGGTCTGCTTGATGCCGAGCGCGGCCGTCGGCTCGTCGAAGATCACCATCCGGTCCGCGGCATGGACCGCGCGGGCGATCGCGATGGCCTGCCGCTGCCCGCCCGAGAGCTTTTCCACGGGGATGTCGATGTCGGGGATCGACGCCGAGACGGCCTCGAGGCTCGACACCGCGATCTGTCGGGATTTCGCCCGGTCGAGAACCTCGAGCGGGCCGAGGCGGAGGCGCGCGGGCTCGCGCCCCAGCACGATGTTCTCTGCCGCCGACAGCTTGTTGCACAGCGCGAGATGCTGGTGGACGGTCTGGATGCCGAGGCGCTGCGCCTCGCGCATCGCGTAGCCCGGATACGCACGGCCGTCGATCTCGATCTGGCCGGCATCGGGGGCGAGCGCCCCGCTCAGGATCTTGACCAGCGTGCTCTTGCCCGCGCCGTTGTCGCCCACGAGGCAGACGATCTCGCCGGGCGCGATGGACAGCGTGACGCCGTGCAGCGCCCGCACCGCCCCGAAGAACCGGGTCAGGTCGTGGCAGGCGACCGCGGGGCGTCGCGCGGCGTCCCCGTCCGCCGACATGGGGGCATCCTCAGGCGCGCGGGGATCGACCGGGGCGATCATTCTGCCGGCGTCGCGTCGCCCTTGACCAGCACGGTGTCGGAATAGCGGCTGACCTCGTCGAAGATGGGTCCGGCCGCCTCGCTGAACGGGTCGGCGGTAATCTCGCGGTACTGCGCGAGGGTGTCGGCGGTGACGAGGCGGCCCTGCTGCACGCGCGTCGGCGGCACGTCCTCGCCGCGCAGCAGCGCCTCGGTGTCCTGCATCGTCAGGATGGCGCTGAAGCCGAACATGTAGCCCCACGTCACCTGGTAGGGGGTTCCGCCCTCGATCGCGTCGAGCGCGTCCGGCAGGCCGTCCGTCCCGCCGATGAACAGCTCCGAGGGGTCGGTTCGGCCCGCCTCCGTCGCGGCCTGCAGCACGCCGAGGCCGACATCGTCGTTGAAGGCCAGAAGCACGCGGATATCGGGGTTCGCCGCGAGGATGTTCGCGGCCCCCTCGGCGCCCTCGAGGCGATCGTAGGCGTCGACTTCGGCCACCACCTCCGCGTCGGAGTTCTCGAGGATCCCGTCGCGCATGCCCTGGCTGCGCTCGACGAGACCACTGTCGCCCGATTGCGCGAGAATGCCGACGAGACCCTCGCCGCCATGCGTCTCGTTGAGCCAGCGGGCGGCCGCTGCGCCCACCTCGTAGCCCGAGTCGTAGAAGTCGAGCATCACGTTCTGATCGACGCCCGAGATGGCGAAGCCCGAGTGGTTGACGACGACGGTGCCCTGCGCCTTGGCGTTCTGGATGGCGAGGTCCCAGCCGACATCGCTGGCCGCCGTTATGATTACCGCGTCCGCGCCCTGCGTGGCGAGCCCCTCCACGTCGGTCGTCTGCTTGAGGGGGTCCCCCTCTGCGCTGACGACCACGAAGTCCGACCCGCCCGATCGCGCGGCCGTCTTCTCGAGGGTGTCCGCGAAATTGTCGATGACCTCGAGCCCGCTGGCCGGGATCGAGTAGCCGATACGCATGTCCGCAAGGTCCTGCGCGCTGGCTTGCATGCCGGCGGCGCACAGGGCGATCGACGTGGCCGCCCCACGAAGAGTCAGTTTCAGCATTCCGAATCCTCCCTGACCTGAGGGAGCCTGCCGCGCTGCTTCGGGTCGACCCTGCAGAACGTCGAGAATGGACATCTGCATGATCATACTGGATATTCGGCCATGCGGACGCCCCCGGCAGCGCCGGCGTTTCGTGCGCATCATCGACAGCGACCACGACGATCCCATCCCCCGTTTTGTGGAGAAGGACATCGAGGTCCACGGGGCTTTGATGGTGTCAGCGCTCCTCGACGGCATCGGTGTGCCAATGTGGGTCAGCGACAATCCACGAGGAGGGCAGGCATGTCGGAGATTACCACGGTCGGGTGTGGATCGGCTTTGAATGGTGACCCCTGTCAGTCTCGGTCCGAGCCTTGGAAAAGGCAACGCAAAGCGCTACCTGCCCGGGGTCCCGATCGGCGCCGATAGGGATCGCGCGATTGCCTCGAAAATGCGGCGTCTTCAACTGCTTGCGACCAAGTGAGGTGGGGCGCGAGTACAGAGCCGATCCACACCGATGCCGACCGTGAACACCATCCCGTCCCGTTCAGGAAAGATCGCGGAATGGGTTCTCGACCGTCAGCGCGCCTTCGATCACGAGCCCGTCATGCAGGTCTTCGATCAGGAGGTGGGTACACCCGTGCGCGAGGGCCGCGCCGACGAACATCGCGTCTTAGACGCCGAGCCGCTACCGCGCGCCAACCGCACGGCCTATGTCGTGGATTTCAGGCGTGAGGCTGACGGTCTCGCACAGGTCGCGGATGTCGCCGAGAAACTCCCCGGCCTCGTCCCAGTCCAGGCCGGCTTTGCGCCGGCAGTTGACCAGAACTTCGTTGAGGACCTGCACGCTGATGGTTCCACCGCCCGCAAGTATCGCGACGGCACGATCCCGTTTCGGCCCATCGTCGTCGAGCAGATAGAGGAGATGGGGTGGATGCCGCTCTCCCCTGACGGCATCGCAATGTGCCAAGCTTGCGGTGTTGAATCACAAGCTGAAGGAGAGGGCATCCATGGGAGAAGTTAGCATCATAGGCGTCGATCTGGCAAA
>NZ_QPLK01000036.1 GCF_003340565.1 Rhodovulum sp. 12E13
AGGATGTCCTGCAGAGCCACCGCTTCCGCTCCGGCGAGGACCTCGAGCAGACCATCCTGCGCTACGTCCGCCTCTACAACGGCCAGCTGCCGCAATCCGTCCTGAAAGGCCGAACGCCCATCGAGGCACTCAAGGACTGGCATCGCCAGAAGCCGGAACTATTCAAGAAGCGGCCGTACAATCACGCGGGATGCGACAATTAGCCACTGGAGCAGTCATCTTTCACCGTGACGGCGTTAGGAAGGATCCTCATGAAACTGCGTGGGTTTTCGTTTGCACTCTTCTTGTCAGTGTCGGCGCCGCCTGCATTTGCGGACATGGTCTCGAACGCCATGGAGGCAGCCATGCGAGACTGCGTCGTCGCCAATTCTGATCGGATAGGCGTGCCGATTTCTGATGAAGAAGTATGGGCACAGATTCTTGGCGGCTCCGCGGTCATGGCGTGGTCGATGGTTCAGCTGTTCGGCCTTGAAGGACATAAGAGCCTTGAGGATGCTCTGGTCACGCGTGCCCAAAACACTCTTATCGCTACGCTCGAAGAGAGGGGAATTAGAGGGCATCGCGCCGCGACGATGGAGACGGTCGCTCACTGCATGCCTACAGCCCTGAGGGCTGCCTCCGGAGCGCAGGCACGAAAAGAGCGCTTAATCTGCCCGGACGATACGGATTACAAAGAGGCGATCGATCTTCTGTCCGCATCCGATCAGGAATTGACCGAAAGGTATGGCGACAATGCAGATAGTATACGGAGAAACGCTCGTCTGGGCGTGAGGCTGGCGTTTCTTTCTGGTTTCGGGTCCATCTACTATCACGGAGAAGAGAATTACCCCAAATATGAGTCTTCCGATCTGAACGATGCGTTGTATGGCATCACTTTCGATCGGATGGACGAGGCTGCGGAAATGGTCGACCGCGCGATGGACGTGATCGACGCCATGCCAGGAAACACAGACCGGATTTCCCAGCTCCGGACGGATCTGCTTTGCTTAAAGGACTGGGTGGAAATCTACCCATTCAGAACTATGGCCTCCGCCGAGAATCAGGAGTAGTTCCGCCGCTTCGGAGATTGGAGGGCATTGCTTCATCGCTGCCGACCTCCAAGCCGAACTGCGATTTCGCGCATCGCCTCGACCGCTTCGAGACCGCGCGCAACCAGCGGGTGGGATGTCAGGCCGACATGGCGCGCCGCGGCCCGAACGCGGGCGCCGAGATCCATCCATTCTCTGACCGCGTCAACCAGCTCCCGCTGCCTCCGTTCGACCTCCGCACGCTTCTTTTCCAGCGCCGCCCACGCCTGGCGGATGCGCCCATGCTCCACGTCGCGCTCCGCCTCGAACGCCTCCCAGACGGTCCGGCCCGGCAACTCCGGATGCGGGTGCGTCTTCGCCCTGGCGACGCACCGGTCCTCGAGCCAGGCGTTGAGGTCGGCGTAGCTCTTGAACCGCGGCCGCGGCACGAAGAGCCGCCGGCGGATCACCCCGACCTGGTTCTCGACCTGCCCCTTCTCCCAGCCCGAGGCGCCGTGCCGATGACTAGTGGGTCGCCGTCAGCCATGTGCCAGAGAAGGCGTGGTGCTGGCCGAAGAGCAGCGTCTCCAACCTCACACGACGCCCGACAGTCGTTAGCGGGATCGTGCGTCAGTGATCGGTGCTATGGCCGGTCGGGGCGATCGTCCTTAGGACTAGACGCGCGCGCTCGCGTGATCCGCTTCAGAGTCTGCGCGCTAGGGTCGCGCAAAGTGGGGGCCAAGGTGGGGACCGCCTGGAGGTCTCCCCCAGAAAGTCCCGCAAAAACATGGTTTTGCTTGGATCAAATGGTGCCCGGGGGCGGAATCGAACCACCGACACGAGGATTTTCAATCCACTGCTCTACCCCTGAGCTACCCGGGCACGGAAGGGGCAAATTGCTGCCATAGTAGGGTGGGTGTAGACAAGCGCGGGGGCAGGTGCAAGGGGACTCTCTGCAGTGCCGAGTCTGTCCGATCCATGGAGTGCGCCCCTGCGGCTGGACACGATCACGCGGCAGTTTGGTCGTGTCCCACGAGGTGGTGTAGGAGCTGGCGTCCACCTGCTTCTTCATAGCTGGTGTCGCTCGTTCACTGCGCGGCGATCGTCATCGCCGTGTGGGGATCATCGCACATGGCGGTCAACTTTTCGACCGGCATGTAGCGTCGGGAGACGGCCCATTCGTCATTCTGCTCCAGCATGAGCGCGCCGACGAGACGGACCACGGCCGCGCGGTTCGGGAATATCCCGACGACGTTGGTGCGCCGCTTCATCTCCTTGTTGACGCGCTCGAGCGGATTGGTGCCGTGCAGCTTTGCCCGCAGGCTCTCGTCGAAGGCCATGTAGGCCAGGACGTCGTGCTCGGCCTCGTCCATCAGCTCGGCGACATCCCGGAACCGCTCACGCAGGCTGTCGGCGACCTCGCGCCAGCGGGCATGGGCCTGGTCGCGGTCCTTCTCGGCGAAGACCGTCCTCACCACGGCGCTGACCACCGGCTTGTTGGTCTTGCCCACGCGGGCCAGGAGGTTGCGCTGGAAATGCACGCGACAGCGTTGCCACCCTGCGCCCAGGATCTTGCGTGCGGCGGCCTTGAGGCCCTCATGGGCGTCGCTGATCACCATTTGCACGCCCCGCAGCCCACGGCGCGTGAGGGAGCGCAGGAAGTCGGCCCAGAACGTCTCGGCTTCCGACGGCATGACCGTGATCCCCAGGATCTCCCGGCGTCCGTCGGTGTTGACCGCCACGGCCACTATCACCGCCATCGAGACGATCCGCCCGCCCTCGCGCAGCTTCACGTAGGTGGCGTCGAGCCAGAGGAAGGGCCAGTCCCCTTCCAGTGGCCGGTTCAGGAACGCCTGCACTCGCTCGTCGATCTCCTCGCAGAGCCGCGAGACCTGGCTCTTCGAGGCGCCCGTCAGTCCCATGGCCCGGACCAGATCGTCGACCGCACGGGTGGAGACCCCGTGGATGTAGGCCTCCTGGATCACCGCCATAGCGCTGAACATGACCGATGCGGAGCATGTGCAGGATGATCTGGGCGTCCTTGGGATCGTTCTTGTCCCATCCGCCGGTGATCGCTTCCCGGGTGCGCGCCAGCGCCAGGGACGAGATCAGGCGCAGATCGACAGCCGCCGTAAGCCGCCGATACGCCAGCGGGCGATGATAGTTGCCGGTGGCCTCAAACCCGGCCACGACCGGCTGTTCGAAGCCCGCCAGGATCTCGACCAGCCGATCGTGATCTGCGCGCGTGTTGAGGATGGTCAGCCGCCGGCGCCGCGTCCGGCCCGGTATCTCGATCAGGATCTCGTTGCGATGCTTGGCGATGTCGATCGCTACCAGGACGGCGCGATCCGGCATATCCTTGGTCAAGGTATGGTCGGTCTCCCCTACGATGGCGTTTGGCCACTTCATTGTAAGGGACCCCGAGCCCGGCCATGGCCGACTGCTGCGCTCCATGATGGCTCCGCAGCCGTCCATGGCCTCGTCAACCGATCGCTTCCAGATGTGCTATGGCAAGGAGTTCACCGACCGGGTGTTCGGCCTCCGCCGCCGCCCGGCGACCGGCACGCACAACTTCGACCGTCTCTGCGCCGACCTCGGCATCGAGCATCGGCTGGCCCCGCCGATGCGCCCGCAGACCAACGGCATGGTCGAACGGTTCAACGGCCGGATCGAGGATGTCCTGCAGAGCCACCGTTTCCGGTCAGGCGAGGACCTCGAACAGACCATCCTGCGCTACGTCCGGCTCTACAACGGCCAGCTCCCGCAATCCGTTCCGAAAGGCCGAACGCCCAACGACGTGCTCAAGGAGTGGCATCAACGGAGGCCGGAGGTCCTCAAGAAGCGGCCGTACAATCACGTGGGATGTGACATCTATTGCCGAAACCTCGGCGGCCCTCGGCTGCGGGACTGGGCCAAGCCGATTGCCAAGAGAACCGGACCGCGCAAGGCCAAGGTCGCACCGGCGCGGAAGCTGGCGGTCACCCTGCACGCCATGTGGCGCACCGAGACGCCCTTTCGGGAGCCCGCGATGGCGTAAAGACCGAAACTGATCCGACGCTGATCTTCGGCACGACCGAATGCGTCCAGCCGGGACGCGCGGCGAGGGTGAGTTCGATCCCTGGATTGCGGCAACGACCGCGCACACCACTTCGATCCACCCGACCCTGAACGCAAACATGCGGCACCCCTCGCGGCGACTGCGGAGAGAACCTCAGAGACCGGCACGCAGGATGAACTGCAGCGAGATCAGCGCTTGAACAAGGCGATTAGAAAACCACCGGGGACACTGCCGGCGTCGCTTGACAGTTTCGTCGGCTTGCCTGTCGCGCCGGGCCGGCGTAGGTGCGCGACATGCCGGCCCCGACCGACCTTTCGCCGCCGCCTGCCGCACCGGGGGACCGGCCGCTTGCGGCGGTCGGGTGGATGGTGGCCACAGGGGTGCTCTTCGTCGGCGTCATCGCGACGGTGAAATACCTGGGCGACCGGGTGCCGGCGCCGCAATCGGCCTTTCTCCGCTACGCGCTCGGCCTCGTGTTCCTCGTCCCTATGTGGCCGGCTCTGCGGTCGGCGCGGCTGACCCGTCAGGCCCTCGGTCTGTTCACCCTGCGCGGCGTGCTGCACGCTGCGGGCGTGCTCTGCTGGTTCTACGCCATGACGCGCATCACCATCGCCGAGGTGACGGCGATGAACTATCTCAACCCGGTCTACGTGACGCTCGGCGCAGCGCTGTTTCTCGGCGAGCGGCTGCAGATCCGCCGTATCCTCGCCGTGCTTGCGGCGCTTCTCGGGGCGCTTCTGATCCTGCGGCCGGGGGTGCGCGAGCTCGATCCCGGCCACGGCGCGATGCTGGCCTGCGCGGTGTTCTTCGCCGGCAGCTACCTGCTCGCCAAGCGAATGACCTCCGACTTTCCCGCGGCGGCGGTCGTCGGCCTTCTGTCCATCGTCGTGACACTGGCGCTGGCGCCGGTCGCGGCATCGGTCTGGGTTGCACCGACAGGACGGGAACTGGCGCTGCTTCTGCTTGTCGCCGCCTTCGCCACAGGTGGGCACTACACGATGACACTCGCGTTCGCGGCCGCCCCGCTCGCCGTGTCGCAGCCGGTGATCTTCCTGCAGCTCGTCTGGTCGGTTGCAGTCGGGGTGGCGCTGTTCGGTGAGCCGATCGACCCCTTCGTGATCGGCGGCGGCCTGGTTATCGTGGCTGCGGTTACCTTCATCGCCTGGCGCGAGGCCCGGCTGAAAGCGCAGGCAGGGGGGCGGGTGCAAAAGTCTTGAAGAAGACTTTTGGCAAATTCCTTGGGAAGGAATTTGCGCGCACCGCTCAGCAGGGATGCGCGCGGCGATCCCGTGTCGGGAACTGCCCGGTCGTCTCGACCGTCAGCGCTTCGAACCGGTCCATCAGGCCATCGGCGGCCTCCTCGACCGGGATCTCGGCATCCGTGCCACCCATCGCGGTCCGCCCCCAGCCGGGATGGTAGATGCCCACCGCAAGGCCGAGGCCCGCGAGGTCGGTGGCGAGGTTGCGGCCGAGATTGACCGCGGCCGCCCTTGAAGCGCGGTAGATGCAGCTGCCGCCCGGAGGCCGTTCGGTGGAGCTCATCTGCCACGCGAGGATCGCGAGGCGCGCGGGCGCCCCTGCCGCTATGGTCGCCTGCAGCGAGGGCAGACCGGCCTGCACGGTCGGCGGGGCATCGGTGCCGTCGGTGGCGAAGGTCTCGGCCCAGATCGCGGCAGGATAGTCGTCGGCGAGGGTCTTGCCCTTGTCGGGGCAGAGGCCGGCGTCGCAGACGACGAGGGAGGCGGCTGCCCGTCGAGCGCAGGCCCAAGCGCGCCGAAGTCGGCCTGCGCGGTCACGCCGAGCGGCGGCCATTCTGCGGAGTGCTGGGCGGCCAGGGGCAGGCGCGCCTGACCGATCGCGGGGCCTCGCGCGGCCAGTCGCTCCATCAGCGCCGCGGCTATGCCGCGGCGTGCTCCGGTCACCGGCCCGGCCGGCGCCGCGCGGCCGGCCATCAGTTGACCTGGCGCTCGGGCGGGAAGGGGAGCGGCAGCACCGGCACGCCCTCCCCGACGAGGGCGCGCGCCTCGGCGCCGCTCGCCTGGCCTCGGATCGCCCGCTCCGGCGCCGTGCCTTCGTGGATCGCGCGCGCCTCGGTGGCGAAGCGGCGGCCGACATCCTCGGTGTTGGCCTCGACGTGGCGGCGGAACTCGGCCAGCGCCCCTTCTGCCGGCGTGGCGGAGCGCGCAAGCGGGCGCGCATCCGTCTCCTCGGCCTCGCCCCCGGCAAGCCGCGGCGCCATCATCGCCTTCTCGACCCCGCCCCCGCCGCAGACGGCGCAAGTGAGCCGACCGGTCTCGGCCAGCGAATCGTAGGCGGACGCCGACGCGAACCAGCTGTCGAAGGCATGGCCGTTGGCGCATCTGAGAGCGTACTTGATCATCGGCAGATCATGTATCCCCGCCTGCGGTCAATGCAACATGGAGGCGCAGGCCGGGCGCCAACCGGTCAGAGCCCCGGATAGAGGGGGAAGCGGCCGCAGAGCTCGGCCACCTCGCCCTTCACCTTCGCCTCGACATCCGCATCGCCCTCGCCGCCCGTCGTGGCGAGCCCGTCGACGACCTCGCAGATCCAGCGGCCGATCTGGGCGAATTCGGGTGTGCCGAAGCCGCGCGTCGTGCCCGCGGGCGAGCCGAGGCGGATGCCGCTCGTGACCGTCGGCTTCTCGGTGTCGAACGGGATGCCGTTCTTGTTGCAGGTGATGTGCGCGCGCCCGAGCGCCTTTTCTGTCGCGTTGCCCTTCACGCCCTTGGGCCGCAGGTCGACCAGCAGCAGGTGGCTGTCGGTGCCCCCCGTCACGAGGTCGAGACCGCCCTCGACCAGCGCCGCGCCCATCGCCTGCGCGTTGGCGATCACCTGTTCCTGGTAGGCCTTGAACTCGGGCCGCAGCGCCTCGCCGAAGGCCACCGCCTTGGCTGCGATCACGTGCATCAGGGGCCCGCCCTGGATGCCGGGGAAGATCGCCGAGTTGAACTTCTTCGCCAGCGCCTCGTCGTCGGTCAGGATCATGCCGCCGCGGGGGCCGCGCAGCGTCTTGTGCGTGGTGGTGGTGGCGACATGCACATGCGGGAACGGCGAGGGATAGACACCGGCCGCGATCAGGCCGGCATAATGCGCCACGTCGGCCAGCAGCCACGCGCCCACCTTGTCGGCGATCTCGCGGAAGCGCGCGAAGTCGAGCTGGCGGGGGATCGCCGAGCCGCCGGCAATGATCATTGCCGGCTTGTGCTCGAGGGCCAGCGCCTCGATCTGGTCGTAATCGACGTCGAGGGTGCCCTCGCGCACCCCGTACTGCACCGCGTTGAACCACTTGCCCGACTGGTTGGGTCGCGCCCCGTGGGTGAGGTGGCCGCCGGCGTCGAGGCTCATCCCGAGGATCGTGTCGCCCGGCTGCAGGAGAGCGGTGAACACGCCCTGGTTGGCCTGGCTGCCCGAATTGGGCTGCACGTTGGCGAAGCCGACGCCGAAGAGCTGCTTCGCCCGGTCGATCGCCAGTTCCTCGGCAATGTCGACGAACTGGCAGCCGCCGTAGTAGCGGCGGCCCGGATAGCCCTCGGCATACTTGTTGGTCAGAACCGAGCCCTGCGCCTCGAGCACCGCGCGGCTGACGATGTTTTCGCTGGCGATCAACTCGATCTCGTCGCGCTGGCGGCCGAGCTCCTTGTCGATGGCAGCGGCCAGCTCGGGATCGCGGCTGGCGAGGGTCTCGGTGAAGAAGCCGTCGTCGCGGTGCGGAGCGTTCATGGGGCTCTCCTTGGATCAGGGTCACGGGGCTTGTGTCTGGCGGTGGGGCCGCCTCACGCTGCAGCGTCGATGTGTCGAGATAAAGCAAATCGGCCCCTGCGCAAAGGCGCGTTTCCGGCATCTGCGGGGCCGCGGGCGGCAGCCGGCTGAGGTCGCACGGCTTTTCCCGCGTCGCCACGTGCCGTCAGAGGCTTGTCACCGACCATCGGCGGGGCTTAGGTGGCCCGGCCCGGCGCCGGAAGGAACGCGATGGTACAGATCGCCGTCATGGCCAGCGACACGCCCATCGCGCAGGAGGCCCGCCGCGCGCTGGTGGCCAAACACGGCGAGGTGCCCCCCGAGGCGGCCGACGTGATCGTGGCGCTCGGCGGCGACGGGTTCATGCTGCAGACGCTGCACGGCACCCAGGCGCTGCCCGCCCCGGTCTACGGGATGAACTGCGGCACCATCGGCTTTCTGATGAACGAGTACCGCGAGGCGGGCCTCGCCGCGCGTCTGGAGGCAGCCGAGGAGGCAGTGATCAACCCGCTGGCCATGCGCGCCATCACCGCCGGGGGGGAGGCCCGCGACGCGCTCGCGATCAACGAGGTGTCGCTGCTGCGTGCGGGGCCGCAGGCCGCCAAGCTGCGCATCACCGTCGACGGGAAGGTCCGCATGCAGGAGCTGGTGGCCGACGGCGCCATCGTCGCCACGCCCGCGGGCTCGACCGCCTACAACTACTCGGCCCACGGGCCGATCCTGCCCATCGGCTCCGACGTTCTGGCGCTGACCGCCGTCGCCGCCTTCCGCCCCCGGCGCTGGCGCGGCGCATTGCTGCCAAAGTCGGCCGAGGTGCGCTTCGACGTGCTCGAGGCCAGGAAGCGCCCCGTGATGGCCGAGGCCGACGGTCAGGGCGTGCGCGACGTGGTCACCGTGATCGTCCGGACAGAGCGTGCCGTCGAGCACCGCATCCTCTTCGACCCCGGCCACGGGCTGGAAGAGCGACTGATCCGCGAACAGTTCACCTGAGCGGGTCGCCTTCGCGGGCGCGGGGCTGGACGAGAAACAGCCCCGCGAACATGCAGGCCATGGCGATCCAGAATCCCGCGCCATAGCTCTCGCCGAGCAGCAGCATCGCCCAGATTACCCCGAAGCCGGTGACGAGATAGCTCACCTGCGCGGCAAAGACGGCACCTGCCCGCCCGACCATCCAGACATAGGACGCGTAGACCAGCGCATGCACCGCCGAGGCCACCACGATCGCGGCGTCGGGCGCCCCCCATGGCGGGCGGGGGTCGATCCAGGTGCCGGTGGCGAGCGTCGCGGGCAAAGCGAGGAGAGCGCCCACCACCGAGGCGCCGAACAGCAGCTGCACCGGGTCCATGCCCCCGGTGCCGAAGCGGGCCACCACGTTGCCCTCGAGCGCGTAGAGCGCGGGCGCAACCAGCGCGAGCGGCAGCCAGACGGCCATCGCCAGCGTGACCGCGCCGAGCTCGGCGTCGCCGGTCAGCCACGCCTGCACCGGCAGCGCGAGGAAGGTCACGCCGACAAGGCCGAGCATGAGGCCGAGAAACCGCGGCCAGTGAAACCGGTCGATCCCCCAGGCGAGCGCGATGGGAAACGCGAAGAGCGGCACCATCGACAGCGTGATCGACAGCCACCCCGCCGGCAGGTGCCGCGCCGCCTCGTAGGAGGCACCGTTGGGCAGGAGCGTGCCGATCAGCGCGATCCCGGTGTAGAAGCGCATCGCCTGCGCATCCCACCGCGGCGGCAGCCGGCGCGCGGCGCAGATCGCGCCGAGGATGGCCCCCGAGAGCACCAGTTGCCAGAAGACGATGCCGACATGGCGATAGCCCTCGGACACCGCGATCTTGGCCATCGGCTGGGTGATGCCCCAGCCCGCGCCGAGGAGCACCAGCAGGCCCGTCAGCACCGCCCGGTCGCGCCGCGCGGCCCGCGCCGCCGCGTCGACGGCGCTCACGCGCCGCCTGCCGGCACGGGCGCCGGCCCCGCCTGCGGCAGCACGCCCCCCTGCCGAACCATCTCGACCCGCACCGCGCGTCCCGTGGCGTCGTCGGTCTCGACATAGAGGCCCGACAGCGTCGCCGCCCCTTCGGCCGGCTCGAAACGCCCCTTGCCCATGCCGGTCACGAAGCGGCGCATCGGCTCGGCCTTGTCCATCCCGATCACGCTCTCGTAGGGGCCGCACATCCCCGCATCCGTCAGATAGCCGGTGCCGCCGGGCAGGATCATCGCGTCCGCCGTCGGCACATGCGTGTGCGTGCCCACCACCACGCTCGCCCGCCCGTCGCAGAAATGGCCCACCGCCATCTTCTCCGACGTCGCCTCGCAATGGATGTCGACCAGCACGGCCTGCACCTGCCCGCCGCGGGGATGGGCGGCGAGCACCCGGTCGAGCGCCGAGAACGGGTCGTCGAAGGGCCGCTTCATGAAAACCTGCCCGAGCGCCTGCACCACGAGGATGCGCTTGCCGCCGCGCGTCTCGAACACCCGCGCCCCGCGCCCCGGCGCGGCCTTGGCATAGTTGAGCGGGCGCACGATCCGCGTCTCCCGCTCGATGCAAGACAGCATCTCGGACCGGTCGAAGGCATGGTCGCCCAGCGTCACGCAATCGGCGCCCGCCTCGAACAACAGCGTCGCATGCGCCTCCGACAGCCCCGCGCCCGACGTCGCGTTCTCGCCGTTCACCACCACGAAATCGAGGCCCCAGGCCGCGCGCAGGCCCGGCAGCCGTTCCGCCACGGCCGACCGACCGGCCCGGCCCATCACGTCGCCCAGAAACAGGATCTTCATGGGGGTCGGCCTAGAGCGCCCCACCCCGGCCGGCAAGCGCCCGCTGCGCCTTTTCCGCGCCCCTGCTTCTCTTTGCCGAAAATATCCCCGCCGGAGGCCCGCGCCCGGCACGGGCGCGAACGAGGGGAATGCGCCGCGAGGCGCGCCGCTTGCTTACCGCCGCAGCCGCACGCCCCGTTCGGTGACGACCTCGTCGAGCGGCTCGTCGGTCGCCTCGCGCGGCACCGCGTCGACCTCCTGCGCAGCATAGGCGAAGCCGACGGCCCGGCAGCCGCCCGCCGCGCGCAGTGCTGCCAGCGTCCGGTCGTAGAAGCCGCCGCCGTAGCCCAGCCGGTAGAGGCTCGCGTCGAAGGCCAGCATCGGCACCACCAGCAGGTCGGGCACCAGCACCGCGCCGCCCTCGGGCACCATCACCCGGAACGGCCCCTCGACCAGCCGGCAGCCCGGTCGCCACTCACGGAACGACAGCGGCCGGCCCTTGCCCCCGACCACCGGCACGCAGATGCGGTTGGTCCCGGCCAGCGCCGCCATGGCGGGCAACGGGTCGGCCTCGCTCCGGATCGGCAGGTAGGCCGAGATCACGCGCCCCTCCGTGCCCGCAAGGTGGCCCGCGAGCGCGGCCGAGGCCGCCGCCCCATGCTGCGCATGGGCCTCGGCCCGCCGCGCCGCCGCCGCCTTGCGCGCCGCGGCCTTCTCTGCGGCAAGCGCGCCGCTCACAGCAGCACCAGCACGCCGAGGCCGAGGAAGGCGACGAAGCCCACCACGTCGGTCACCGTGGTCACGAAGGTGCCCGAGGCCAGAGCCGGGTCCACCCCCGCGCGGTCGAGCGCCACCGGGATCAGGATGCCCGCCAGCGCCGCCACGGCGAGATTGACGATCATCGCCGCCGCGATCACCAGCCCCAGCGTCGGGTCGGAGAACCAGAAGGTCGCCACCACCCCCATGATCACGGCGAAGGCCACGCCGTTGACCAGCCCCGCCGCCGCCTCGCGGCTGACCACGCGCCAGATATTCGCGCCGGTCAGGTCCTTCGTCGCGATGGCCCGCACCGCCACCGTCAGCGACTGCGTGCCCGCGTTGCCGCCCATCGAGGCGACGATCGGCATCAGGATCGCCAGCGCCACGATCTGCGCCAGCGCGTCGTCGAACAGCCCGATGACGACCGAGGCGAGGATCGCCGTCCCCAGATTCACCGCGAGCCACGGGAAGCGCCGCTTCACCGTGTCGATCACACGGTCCGAGATGCGGCTCTCCTCGTCGACGCCGGCGAGGCGCAGGATGTCTTCCTCGTTCTCCTCGTCGAGCACCGCCATCGCGTCGTCGATGGTGATCGCGCCGACCAGCCGGTTCTCGGCATCGACCACCGGCAGGGTGATGAGGTGATACTGGTTGAAGGCGTAGGCCACGTCGCCCTCGTACTGGTCGACCGGCACGGTGCGGAACGACGGCTCGACGATGTCGCGCAGGGGGGTCCGCCGGGGCGAGGACAGGATGCGCGAAAGCGTGACGTAGCCCACCGGGTGCATCTTGGGATCAACCAGGATGACGTGGTAGAACTGCTCGGGCAGATGCTGATCCTCGGCGGCGCGCAGGGCGTCGATGGCGTCGCCGACCCTCCAGTGCTCGGGCGCTCGCACCACCTCGCGCTGCATCAGGCGGCCGGCGGAGTATTCGGGGTAGCTCAATGCCTGCACCACGCCCGTCTTCAGCACGCGGGGCAGTGCGGCGAGGATGCGCTCGCGGTCCTCCTCGGGCAGGTCCTCGACGAGATCCACGATGTCGTCCGAATCGAGGTCGCGCACCGCCTCGCCCAGCACTTCGGGGGGCAGGGCGGCGATCACCTCGCGCCGCACCGCCTCGTCGAGCTCCGACAGGATCTCGCCGTCGATCTCCTGGCCCCAGAGGCGCAGCAGGTCGCGGCGCATCCCCTCGCCGAGCTGCTCGATGAGGTCGGCCACGTCGGCGGGATGGAACTGCTCCAGCTCGGCGCCCAGCGTGCGGACATCGCGGGAATTGATGGCGCGCAGGATCGTGCGGACAGACTCCGCCGGCAGCGAATAGGCGTCGGCGTCGGCCAGCTCCGGCCAGTCGCCGTCGCTCTCGGGCGGCGGCGGCCCGTCGCGCGGCTCATCGAGGCTCTGGCTGTCGCGCTCGCCTGTCATGGCCGCCCTCCCGTCATGGATCGCGGGCACAATAGGCGGGGAGCGGTGGGGTGCAACCGGCCGGTGCGCACCGCCGGTCGCGGATCCGGGCGGACGGCGGATTTACCGCGCCCGCGCCTCGCCCTAATGTCGCGCGATGCAGGCCGAGACGCTGATCCTGGGGCAGGTGCTGACCTTCGCCGAAAGCCCCTTCGACGTGCCCCCCGACGAGGCCGCGCGCCATGACCGGGCGGGCGCGGTGGCCGTGGGCGCGGGGCGGATCGTGGCGGTCGGCCCGGCCGACCGGCTGCGGGTGGCGCATCCCGCGGCGCGGGTGGTCGATCACGGCGACGCGCTGATCCTGCCGGGTTTCGTCGACGCGCATGCGCATTACCCGCAGACGGCGATCATCGCGTCATGGGGCAAGCGGCTGATCGACTGGCTGGAAACCTATACCTTTCCCGAGGAGGCCCGCTTCGCCGACCCGGCCTATGCCCGCGCGCAGGCCGAGACCTATCTCGACCTGCTGATCGCCCACGGAACCACCTCGGTCGCGTCGTTCTGCACGATCCATCCCGCCTCGGTCGAGGCCCTGTTCGAGGCGGCCGCGGCGCGCGGCATGGGCGTCACCGCGGGCCGCACCTGCATGGACCGCAACGCGCCCGCCCCCCTGCGCGACACCGCGCAGGCGGCCCACGACGAATCGGCCGCGCTGATCGGTCGATGGCATGGGCGGGGCCGGGCGCGCTACGCCATCACGCCGCGCTTCACCCCGACCTCGACCCCCGCGCAGCTCGAGGCGCTGGGCGCGCTCTGGGCGGCACACCCGGACTGCGCGATGCAGACCCACCTGTCGGAGCAGCGCGAGGAGGTGCGCTGGGTGGCCCGCCTGCACCCCGAGGCGCGCGACTACCTCGACACCTACGAGGCGCACGGGCTGCTCGGGCCGGGCGCCATGTTCGGCCATGCGATCTGGCTGACCGAGCGCGAGCGGGCGCGGCTGGCCGAGGCGGGCGCGTCGGTCGTGCATTGCCCGACCTCGAACACCTTCATCGGGTCGGGCGTGTTCGACTGCGCCCGCGCCGTGGCGGGGGGCATCGGCGTGGGGCTGGCGACCGACACCGGCGGCGGGTCGTCGTTCTCGATGCTGCGAACGATGGCGGCGGCCTACGAGATCGGGCAGCTCTCGGGCGCCGCGCTGCACCCTGCGCAGCTTCTGTGGCTGGCGACCGAGGGCTCGGCGCGGGCGATGCGGCGCGCGGCCGAGATCGGCACCCTCGCGCCCGGCTCGGCCGCCGATCTCGTGGTGCTCGATCTCGCCTCGACACCGGCCATCGCGCAGCGCGCAGCCCGCGCCGAAACCCTGTGGGAGAGCATTTTCCCGACATTGATGATGGGCGACGACCGGGCTGTCGCCGCCACCTGGATCGCCGGGCGGATGTTCGGAAGGTGACAGGCAGAGGGCGGCGCGGGACCCGTTCTGCGGATCCGGGGGTTGCAAGGCAGTAAGCCGTCCGGGCCTGTCGCGTCGGTCCGGCGGCGCCCGTCACGCCTGCGGAAGCAACCTCAGCGCCGCCTCGTGGAGACCCGCGTTCGCCGCGGCGAGCACCCGCCCGCCCCCCTGCGCCGGGCTGCCTCGCCAGTCGGTGACGATCCCGCCCGCGGCCTCGATCACGGCGATGGGGGCGCAGATGTCGTAGGGCGCGAGGCCCGCCTCGATCACGAGGTCGACATGCCCCGAGGCGAGCAGCCCGTAGGCGTAGCAGTCGAGCCCGTAGCGCGTCAGCCGCACCTCGGCCGCGACGCGGGCGAAGGCGGCTCGCTCCGCCGCGCTGCCAACTTCCGGGAAGGTGGTGCACAGCCGCGCCTCTTCGAGCGCCTCCACCGGGCGGGTGCCGAGCCGACTCTCCCCGCCCGGTGCAGCGAGGCTGGCGCGGCCAAGGCCGCCCGCCCAGCGCTCGCCCGTATGTGGCTGGTCGATCAGGCCGTAGAGGGGGCGGCCCCCGGCCTCCGGCGGCCCGTCGCAGAGGGCGATCAGCGTGCCCCATGTCGGCGCGCCGATCATGAAGGCGCGGGTGCCGTCGATCGGGTCGAGCACCCAGACGCGGCCCGAGCGCCCCGCGACGCCCGCCATCTCCTCTCCGAGGATACCGTCGGCGGGCCGGCGCTCCGCAAGCACGCGCCGCATTGCCGCCTCCGCGGCGCGGTCGGCCTCCGTCACCGGGTCAAAGCCGGCCGTCGCCTTGTTATCCACTCCGAGGCCGGCCGCCCGGAAACAGGGCAGCGTCTCGGCGCGCGCGGCATCGGCGAGCGCCGCGGCGGTCGCCACGATGTCGCGCGTCTCGTCGGGCGAGAGGGCCGGGGGCTGAGCTGCTCGGGTCAGGTCGGTCATCGGGCGCAGGCGTGGCGCGGCCGGCCTGGCCGCCCTCCCGCGCTAGGCGCAGGCTGCGGGCGCGTCAAGCACCGCGCCTGGCGCCTGTCGGCACTTTGTCAGGCGGCGTCGCTCAGAACGCGCGCGAGGTCGAACAGGCGGCGGCGCTGATGTTCGGGGATCGCGTAGTAGGATCGAACCAGCTCGAGCGCCTCCTTGTCGGAGAACATGTCGGGCTCGGAGGCCGCTTCGGGCTCTTCCCGCAGGCCCTCGAAGAAGAACGAGACGGGCACGCCGAGCGCGTCGGCGATGTCCCACAGGCGCGAGGCGCTGATCCGGTTCATGCCGGTCTCGTATTTCTGGATCTGCTGGAACTTGATCCCCACCTTTTCGGCGAGCTGCTGCTGGGTCATCCCCACCATCCAGCGGCGGTGGCGGACGCGCTTTCCGACATGAACATCAACCGGGTGCGACATGGATACTCTCCTCGCATACTCTATGCATCATTTACAGCAAGTTCCGTGCCAGATCGGGCGGCCGAGGCGCATGGTCGCGGCGGGCCGGACAAGCCGTTGGGGTAGTTAAAGAAATCTTCATTCATCTTCAGCGCGCGACTCGTCTTTCGCGCGAGCGCACGGCGGTGCTGCTCAATCATGCGTGCAACTCGCGGTAAATTTGCGAAATGCAAAGGCCGTCCGGGCCAAGGCATTGCAAATTGCAAGACGCCGGGGCTGGGACGTGCGGCGCCGACACGCGCGGCGGCGTCGCCGCGGGAGGGGCGCTGCCGGCCTGCGCCGCTTGCGTCGCCCGCCCGCGCTGCGCAGGGTGGTGGCGACAGGACAAGGCGGCAGTCATGGACGACACCCCCAGCGACACTCCCCCGCCGCCCGGCTCGCGGGCACGCGCGCCCGTCGTGCGCTGGCAGGCCCTGCGCGAGGGCGCACCCCTGCACCGCGCGACCGCGCACCTGCCGCCGCCGGGCCCGGGCGAAGTGCGGCTTCGGATCGCGGCCTGCGCGCTCAACTTCGCCGACCTGCTGCTGCTCGAGGGCCGTTACCAGGATCGTGTCGAGCCCCCCATCGTGCCGGGCATCGAGATGGCCGGCACGGTCGAGGCCGCGGGGCCGGGCGTGACCGAGCCCGCGGTCGGCGCGCGCGTTGCCGTCCATGCCGGCCACGGCGGCCTCGCCGAGGCGGCGAACGTGCCCGCGGCGCTGTGCGTCGAGGTCCCGGCCTCGGTGCCGCTCGACGTGGCCGCCTCGGTGCTGGTGGCTCACGGAACCGCCCGCCTCGCCCTCGTCCACCGGGCGCATCTGCAGGCCGGCGAGCGGGTGGTGGTGACGGGTGCGGGCGGCGGCTCGGGCCTCGCCGCGGTCGAGACCGCTGCCGCGCTCGGGGCCGAGGTGGTGGCCGTGGCCCGCGGCGCGGACAAGCTCGAGGCGGCGCGCGCCGCCGGCGCCGTGCACCTGATCGACGCCGCGACGGCCGATCTGCGCGCCGAGGTCAAGGCGCTCGGCGGGGCCGACGTGGTGTTCGACACGGTGGGCGGTGCGGTGTGGGAGGCGCTCTTCCGCGCGGCGCGGCCCGAGGCGCGGCTTCTGCCCATCGGTTTCGCCGGGGGGGAGGTTCCGCAGATCCCGGCCAACCATCTGCTGGTCAAGAACCTGACGGTGATCGGCCTCAACCTCGGCGGTTACCGCCGCTTTGCGCCGGCGCGGCTGGCCGCCGCACTGGGCGAGGTGATGGCTGCCGCGGCCGAGGGCAGCCTGCGGGTGCATGTCGGCGCGCGCTTCCCGCTCGTCGAGGCGCCCGCTGCGATCGAGGCGCTGCGCGCCCGCACGGTGCCCGGCAAGATCGTCGTGACCAGCGCCTGAGGCGGGGGAAGATGCGGCTATTCCGGTCATGACGCCCTCGCCGCCCATGCCTCGCGCTTGCGGTAGAGCGTCGAGGGCGAGACGCCCAGTTCCCGCGCTGCGCGGGGCACCGAGCCGCCGTTGCGGTCGATGGCACGCTCGATCACCATCCGCTCGATTTCGGCCAGCGTCTTGCCGCTGAGCAGGTCGATCGGGTCGGGCGGTGTCTCGGGCTCGGTGCGCGCGACCTCGGTGCGTTCGGGCGCGGGCCCACCCGCCGGCCAGTTGGCGGACCAGTGACGCAGGGCTTCGGCGTCGCCGTCGCGCGCCGTACCGCCGTTCCCCGTCCGGCGCGGCGCTCCCGCCTCCCGCCGGGCGGACAGGGGATGCCGGGCCAGCGGCCCCGCATGACCCGATGTGCCGCACCGCTCCTCCTCGAGGCCCGGGGGCAGCATGGCCCGCGTGACCAGCGGCCCGTCGTTGAGCACCACCACGTTGCGCAGGGCATTGAGAAGCTGGCGCACGTTGCCGGGCCAGGGCAGCCGCCGGAACAGGGCTGTGACCTCCTCGTCGAGGCCGGTGAAGGCCTTTCCCTCCTCCGCCGCGAGGCGCCGCAGCGCCTGCCCGGCGATCTCTATCACGTCGTCGTCGCGCTCGCGCAGGGGCGGCAGGTGGATCGGCACGACATGAAGGCGGTAGAACAGGTCTTCGCGGAAGCGGCCGCGCCGCACCTCCTCGAGCGGATCGCGGTTGGTGGCGCAGACGATCCGCACGCTCACCTTGCGCGGCTGCACGGCACCCACCGGCTGGATCGTCGATGTCTGCAGGAATCGCAGCATCTTGGTTTGAAGCGCGAGATCCATCTCGCAGATCTCGTCGAGGAACAGCGTGCCCCCGTCGGCCGCGGCGGCCGCGCCGAGCTTGTCGGCGATGGCGCCGGTGAAGGAGCCCTTGAGGTGCCCGAATACCTCCGACTCGAGCAGTTCGGACGGGATCGCGCCGCAATTCAGCGGCACGAATGGCCCGGAGGCGCGCGCCGAGGCGTCGTGGACGGCCTGCGCGCAGATCTCCTTGCCCGTGCCGCTCTCGCCGGTGATGAAGATCGTCGCCATCGACCGTGCGACCGAGTGCAGGGTGCCATAGATCCTCTGCATGGCGGTGGAAGAGCCGATGAACCCGGCGATTCCGCCCGGCTCGGGCTCTGCGCCGTCGCTCGTGTTGCTGTCCGTCGTGCTCCGCCGCCGCGCCGTGTCGAGTGCGGTGCGGATGGCGACCAGCATCCGCGTCTCGTCGAAGGGCTTGACGAGGAACTCGTGGGCGCCGGCGCGCATCGCCTCGACCGCGCGGTTGATCGAGCCGTTCGCGGTGACGACGACCACGCATGTCGCAGGCTCGAGCGCCAGCATGTCGCGCATCAGCGCCAGGCCGTCGCGGTCGGGCAGCATCAGGTCGAGCAGCACCGCGCGCGGCCGATGCTCGACAAAGCGCGCATAGCCATCCTGTGCGGTGTCGGCGGTGATCACCGCGTGCCCGGCCCCGCGCAGCACCGACGCATAGACGAGCTGCAGAGAGGGCGTGTCCTCGACAAGCAGAATCGGCCCGGTCATGGCGCGGGCGCTCCCTTGGGCGCGCTTGAGGCCGTCTTGGCGGCGCTGGCCCCGCGGGCGGCCGCCACCTCGCGGCGCAGGGCGGCCAGCGGTGCCGCGACCGCATCGACCCGTGTGCGGATGTCGGTCCAGTCGTCGCGGTGCGCGGCGGCGTTGGCCGCTTCCATCTCGCGCTGGAGCCGGCCGGCGCCCACGGCGCCTGTGAGCGAGATGAGGACGTGCGTCGCCGCACGGACGCCGCACGAATCGCCCCGGTCGGCGGCCTCTGCGAGGGTGTCGGCGCTGCGCTCGAGATCGGCCGAGAGACGGTCGATCAGCTCGCCCGCCTCGTCTGGGCCGGCGAGGGCGAGCAGATGGCAGAGGCGCGGGGCCACGGGCGTTTCCTGCGCGATCCCGGTCTCGTCCGGGCCGAGGTGCGGCGCGGCCTCGGCCGCCGGGTGCGACGGCAGCCACGTCCGCGTCTCGTGACCGAGCCGTGAGATCGCCTCGCCGAGCGCGGCGAGGCTGACGACGGGCTTTGCGATCAGGCCGTCGGCCCCGGCGGCGTAGATGGCGTCGCGCTGACCCTGCACCACGTAGGCCGTCGCGGCGAGGATCGGCACGCGGCCGCACGGGCCGGGCAGTCGGCGCGTTTCGGCAATGACCTCGAGGCCGGACCGGTGCGGCATGTGGATGTCGAGGATGGCGAGGTCGTAGCCCCCCCGCCGAAGCGCGTGGAGCGCCGCTTCGCCGTCGTCGACCGTGTCGACACGCGCACCGAGGCGGCCGAGCATGCGGGCAAGCACAGCCTGGTTCACGCCCGAATCGTCGGCCACCAGCACATGGCGCCCGGTCAGCTCGGGCAGGGTTGGCGCGTCGGCGCCGGACCCGCGGCCGTCGGGGTGCCAGCGCCCAGCCGGCAGAACGAAGGCCACGCAGGCCCCGCTCGCGGTGTCCGCGTCGGGTGGGGGCCCGTCTGGCGAATACGCGTCCGCCGAATACGCATCCGGCGCATGCCGGTCTGGTGCATGCCCGTCTGGCGAATATCCGTCTGGCGAACGCCGGTCTGCCGCGGTCACCCGGGGCGACTTCCTGTCGGTCGTGCTGCGGCGATTGCCGGCTTCGATCCGGCCGCCCATCTGATCGGCCAGCGACTTGGCGATGTGCAGGCCCATGCCGGTGCCCGGCTGGGGAGAATCCGGCGGCCGCCCGCCGAGGCCGAAGAGCCGCGCGAGCGACGTGTCGGAAAAGCCCGGCCCCTCGTCCTGCACGGCAAAGCGAAGGGCACCCTCGGCGTCGAGGTCGATCGACAGGACGATGGCCCCGCGCTCGGCATATTTCACGGCGTTGTCGAGCAGGTTCGACAGGAGGCGCTCTATCGGGCCCGACGCGATGCTGGTCGCCAGCGGCACGTCGGGGGCGAGGTCGATGCGCAGGACGAGGCCATTGGCTGCCGCGTGCCCGCCCCATCGCCGCTCGAGATCGCGAACGAGATCGGAAAGGACCACGGTGTCGGACGCGCGGCCGCCGCGTCCAGCCCTGGCAGGCGTTTGGCCGTCGGTCAGGGCGGCAATCGCGTCGTCGACGAGACGCGCCAGCGTCTCGCCCGCGGCGCGCGCACGCTCCAGTTGCAGGCGCGAGTCGGGGTCGAGACCGCTCGTCTCGACAAGCTCGAGGCCACCGACCACGTCGGACATGGCTGACCGGATATCGTGGCCGACAAGCGCCAGGCGGGTGAGGCGCTCCGTCTCCTCCGTCCGTTCGCTCATGTCCCTCCGGTGGCGCGTCGATCGGCGCCCGGGGCCGAGACAGGGGCTGGATCCGGGCGACTTGCACGTTATGGTTGCGCCGACACTAGCGAAACGGGGGGCGACCGACCAACATGCCAAAAAGGGCAGGTTGACGCTTCTGGAAGGTTTGGCGCCGGGCGCCTACTTGGCCGGCGCGGCGGCCCTGGGGTAGCCGATGCCGGCGAGGGCCGTGGCGATCTCCTCGAGGATGGCGGGGTCGTCGATCGTCGCCGGGGTCTTGAATTCCTGTCCATTGGCAATGCTTTGCATGGTCCGCCGCAGGATCTTGCCCGAGCGCGTCTTGGGAAGCCGGTCGACCACCACGGCGAGCTTGAAGGCGGCGACAGGGCCGATCTGCTCGCGCACCAGTGCGACGCATTCTCGCACTACCTCCGCGTGATCGCGGGTCACCCCTGCGTTGAGGCACATGAAACCCATCGGAAGCTGCCCCTTCAGCTCGTCCTCGACGCCGATGACCGCGCATTCGGCCACGTCGGGGTGGTTGGCCAGCACTTCCTCCATGGCCCCCGTCGAGAGGCGGTGACCGGCCACGTTGATGACGTCGTCGGTGCGGGCCATGATGTAGAGGTAGCCGTCGTCGTCGAGATAGCCCGCATCTCCGGTCTCGTAGTAGCCGGGAAAATGGTCGAGATACGACTTCCGGAAGCGGTCCTCGGCGTTCCACAGCGTGGGCAGGGTGCCGGGGGGCAGGGGCAGCTTGATTGCGATGGCGCCCAGGGTGTTCGGGCCCACCGGGTGGCCGCCCTCGTCGAGCACCTGCACGTCCCAGCCCGGCATCGGCACCGAGGGCGAGCCCACCTTCACCGGCAGCATTTCGATGCCCACGGGGTTGGCGGCGATGGCGTAGCCCGTCTCGGTCTGCCACCAGTGGTCGATCACCGGCACGCCCAGCACCCGCTCGGCCCAGCGCACCGTGTCGGGGTCGGCCCGCTCGCCGGCGAGGAACAGCGTCTCGAGCGACGACAGATCGTAGTCCTTCACCAGCTCGCCCTTCGGGTCCTCGCGCTTGATCGCGCGGAAGGCCGTGGGCGCGGTGAAGAACGCGCGCACCCGGTGATCGCGGATCACGCGCCAGAAGGTGCCGGCGTCGGGCGTGCCCACGGGCTTGCCTTCGAACACGATGGTCGTGTTGCCGTGGATGAGGGGCGCGTAGCAGATGTAGCTGTGGCCCACGACCCAGCCCACGTCGGACGCCGCCCAGAACACGTCGCCCGGGTCCACTCCGTAGACGTGCTTCATCGTCCAGTTCAGCGCCACGAGGTGACCTGCGGTGGGCCGCACCACGCCCTTGGGCGCTCCCGTCGTGCCCGAGGTGTAGAGGATGTAGGCGGGGTGGTTGCCCTCGACGGGCACGCATTCGGCCGGCTCCACCCCGTACTGGAAGCCGTACCAGCTGACGTCGCGCCCCTCTTCGAGATGGGCCACCTCCTGCTCGCGCTGGAAGATCACGCAGAACTCGGGCTGGTGGCGCGACTGCTCCAGCGCGGCGTCGAGCAGCGGCTTGTAATGCACCACGCGTCCCGGCTCGACCCCGCAGGAGGCGGCGATGATGCATTTGGGCCGCGCGTCGTCGACCCGCACGGCCAGCTCGTGCGCCGCGAAACCGCCGAAGACGACCGAGTGGATCGCGCCGAGCCGCGCGCAGGCGAGCATCGCCTCGATCGCCTCGGGCACCATCGGCATGTAGATGATCACCCGGTCGCCCTTCTCCACGCCCTTGGCGCGCAGGGCACCGGCGAGCGAGGCGACCCGGTTGCGCAGCTCGTCGTAGGTGATCTTGTGGGTGACGCCGGTCACGGGGCTGTCGTGAATCAGGGCCACCTGCGCGCCGCGCCCGGCCTCGACGTGCCGGTCGACCGCGTTCCAGCAGGTGTTCACCCGGCCGTCGACGAACCATTCGGGGACCGGTCCGTCGCCATCGAACAGGGCGCGCGAGGGCTTTTCGACCCAGTCGATCGCCTCGGCGGCCTGCATCCAGAACCCTTCAGGGTCGGCCTTGGCGGCCTCGTAGACCTCTCTGTACCCCATCGTATCCCTCCTCCGGCGGTTGGCGGTTTGTGACAAGGGGCGCGGGACGGGGCAAGACGACGAATTGCGCCCCTCGGTCGCTGTTGGCGATAACGCGGCAGGGGCCGGGCCGGCACGTCCAGGCGGTCAGAAAAGGAAGGGCGCCCCGCGGGGCGCCCTTTCGAGATCGACATGTGCAGCGGCGGCGCCGCGCGATCACTCGATGATTTTCGAGACGACGCCGGCGCCGACGGTGCGGCCGCCCTCGCGGATGGCGAAGCGCAGCTTCTCCTCCATGGCGATCGGCGCGATCAGCTCGACGGTGAAGCTCACGTT
>NZ_QPLK01000037.1 GCF_003340565.1 Rhodovulum sp. 12E13
CCATTCGGTGCCACCGTCGGGCAGGCGCCACGGCGTGCCGCGACCGAGCAGATATTTGCGCTTTCCCTGCGCGTCGATGATGCGAAACCGCTGCTCCCATCGGCACAGGGTCTCGGCCGATTGCGCGCCGCGTCGCCCTCCACCGCCTGCAGAAGGAGCTCGGCGAGCCGGTCGGCCCCGAGATCTGCGGGGTGCTTCTTGTTCAACGTCTCGTACGCCACCCGGCCGACCCCTTCCGGGCCGGGCGTTACCTTCGCGGCCCGCAGGCCGAAAGGCGCATCCTCTGCGTTTCGTCCTGCGGGAACGCCGGCGCCTTGAGCGGGACGGCCGGGCTCCGGAAGACCCGCCAAGGCCGGGCCGGGGCCTGCCCTCCGCGGGCAGATCCGGGGGGTGCACCGGCCGAGCTATATGGATCGCTTCCGCCGTTTTCACCTGATACCATTGTCTAATTAGTATATATTAATCAAATACGTAGAAGGGAATCTGCATTCCGTAAGGCACATCGGGACGGGTGAGGGGCGTTACATCACCCCGGGACGCCAGTGCCGCGCCAGCGGCTTCTTTCGGGACCGCTCGCGTCGACGGGCGTGAAGCGCATGATCTAACGGCACTGCCTTGACGCGTGCCGCTCCAACAGTGCCAACGCGAGAGCCTGGCTCACGCTGCAGTCAAGAGAGTCAAGCAACGGAACGGCAAATTCATCCCGGAGTTCGTCGGCGAAACCGATGAGACCTGCTCCGCCAATCACGACAACGTCTGCTCCGCAGGCCGCCGCTTCGACCACGGCGCGGTGGACCTCAGCGCGCGCCGCCGCGCGGTCTCGCGCGATCGCGTCGCCAGTCGGATCGATAGTATGGATCCCACTCAGCCTTGAGGCGAGCCCGATCTCCGCGACGAAGCGCTGAAGTATCGGGCCCCAAGCCCGCCCCCCGCTCACGATCCCGAACTTGCCTCCCTTCTGACAGGCAAGGTGGCAGGACGCTTCCGCCATTCCGACGACCGGACACGACAGCTCAGATCTCAGCGCGTGCACTCCCGGGTCGCCGAAGCAGGCGACGACGAGCGCATCGGGCCGTTTTTCCGCGACGAGATGGCCCGCACGTCGCTGGATGGCCGAGGCGGCCTTGCCAAGTGTGGCCATGTCCGAGATGTAGGTCGCGCCATTCGCCATCGTGGCGCCGCGGCATCCGTCGTGCAGGCGGCGGGCCGCGGCGACCATCCGCGTCGTCATCGCAGTGTCGGTGTTTGCGTTGAGCAGCAGAATGTCTGGGCAAGCCCCCTCCGGCATCATGGCTGCCCCGGCATAACCTCGCCACGATGGCGCGTGACGGCCTGTGTCGCCCAGCGGTCGAGGATATCGGCGGCTTCGGCGTCAAGCGTCTGGGCCGACGGCATCCGCCGATCGTCCACGGGGTGGGCGCATGCTTGGGTTAGCGCGTCGACATCGATCGGAAACCTGACCTCTTCCGGCAAGGGGCCGAGAATGGCCCCGGCCTGCGCCATGTCGGCGGCGTAGTAGAGCCGCGATATCCGTGCGATCTCCATCGCCGCGACGCAGAGCGCGCAGGGCTCGCAACTGGTGTAGAGATCGCACCCCGTCAGATCGACGGTCCCGAGCCTGCGGCAGGCGTCGCGGATCGCCTCGGTCTCGCCGTGCGAGGTCGGGTCATGGGTCATCCGTGAGCGGTTGATCCCCTCGCCCACAATCTGGCCGTCGCGCACGACGACAGCGCCAAAGGGCTCGGTGCCGGGCGTCTCGAGCGCCTGCGCCGAGATCTCGATCGCGCGCCGCATGAAGGTCTCGTCGTAGCTCATCGGGCGGTCGCCCCTTCGGCGGCGAAGCAGGCGACGCGCCCGCCGAGGATCTCGGGGCGCCGGGTGGGCCGGTCGCTGCGGCAGCGGTCCATGGCAAGGGGGCAGCGCGGGTGGAAGCTGCAGCCCGCGGGCGGTGCCACCGGCGAGGGCACCTCCCCGCCCATGGGCTTGCGCGCACGGTTCGGGCTCTCGAGGTCGGGGATCGTCTCCAGCAGCATCCGCGTGTAGGGGTGCAACGGCCGGGCGAAGAGATCGGCGGTCGGCTGAATCTCGACGATGCGACCGAGATACATCACGGCTATTTCGTCGGCCATGTGGCGCACGACCGAGAGGTCGTGGCTGATGAAGAGGTAGGTCAGGCCGAACTCGCGCTGCAGCCGCTTCATCAGGTTCAGGACCTGCGCCTGAACGGAGACGTCGAGGGCCGATGTGGGCTCGTCACAGACGAGGAACTCGGGCTCGCCGGCCAGGGCCCGGGCGATCGAGATGCGCTGCCGCTGCCCGCCGGAGAAGGCGTGAGGGAACTTTACGGCGTCCCCCGGCGACAGTCCGACCGTCGCCAGCAGATCGGCCACGCGCGCCTCGACCTCGGCATCGCCGGTCTCGGGGCGTAGAGTGCGGATCGGCTCCGCCACGATCCGGCCGACCCGCCAGCGCGGATTGAGGGAGGCATAGGGGTCCTGGAAGATCATCTGCATCCGGTCCCGGTCGCCGTGGAAGCGGATCCGGCCCCCCGAGGGCGGGTAGAGGCCGGTCACCAGCTTGGCGATGGTGCTCTTGCCGCAGCCGGACTCGCCCACCAGCGCGAGCGTCCGGCCGCGGCGGATGCGGAAATCGACGCCGTCGACCGCGCGCAGGATGCGCCGGGGCTGGCGTTCCAGCACCCGGTTCAGCCACGGGGCCGACACGTCGAAGCGCCGCTCCAGCGCGTCGGCCTCGAGGATCGCGTCGGTTCGGGTCATGCGGTGCCTCCCTCCCGTTCGAGCCAGCAGGCCGCGCCCGGCCCCGCGATACGCGGCACCTCGCGCCGGCAGCGCGGGCCGGCCTCGCCGCAGCGCGGGTTAAAGGCGCACCCTGGCGGTACCGCGTCGAGACGCGGCATGGAGCCGGGGATCATGCGCAGTTCCTCGACATCCTTGCGCAGGCTGGGGATCGAGCCCATCAGTCCCGCGGTGTAGGGATGGCGCGGGCGACGCACGACCTCGTCCACCGGCCCCATCTCGGCGACGCGGCCGGCATACATCACCGCCACGCGATCGGCCGTCTCGGCGATCACGCCCATGTCGTGGGTGACGAGCATCACGGCGGTGCCGCGCTCTGTGCAGAGCTGGCGCAGCAAGGCGGTGATCTGCGCCTGGATCGAGACGTCGAGCGCCGTGGTCGGCTCGTCCGCGACGATCAACTCGGGCTCGGCGCAGAGCGCGAGCGCGATCACTACGCGCTGTCGCATGCCGCCCGAGAATTGGTGCGGATAGCTGTCCATGCGGTCCTCGGCGGCCGGTATGCCGACCTCCTTCAGCAGCGACAGGGCGCGGGCGCGCGCCTCGTCGCGGCTAAGCGCGGTGTGCAGGCGGATCGTCTCGACCAGCTGGTCGCCGATGCGGAACAGCGGGTTGAGCGAGGTCAGCGGATCCTGGAAGATCGCACCGATGCGCCGGCCGCGCACCGCCTCCATTGCACGCTCGGGCAGGGTGTCGATGCGGTCGCCCGACAGGTGGATCTCGCCGCCGGCGATCCGGCCCGGCGGCTCCAGCAGGCCGAGGATGGCGAGCCCGGTCATCGACTTGCCGGCGCCGCTCTCGCCCACGACGCCGAGGATCTCGCCCCGCCGGATCGACAGCGAGACATCGTCGAGCGCGGTGAGCAAGCCACGCCGCGTCGGGAACTCGACGCGCAGGTCGCGCACGTCAAGAACGGTGTCGGTCATGCGTCCTCCTCCGGTAGCTCGGCACGAAGATCTCCGACAGCGGCGGATGCCCGAGCGTTCGCTCGGGATACTGTGCGATCAGGCGATCGAACTGCGCCTGCGCGCGGGAGCGGTCGGAGGCGGTGTCGACGCCGGGAATCTCACGGTCTCGCATCACGCGGCGGCCATCGATCCAGACGTCGCGCACGTCGCGCCCCGAACAGGAGGTCAGGAGCGTTTGCACGGGGTCGGGTGTCTGCAGCGCCGCCGACAGGTCGATCACGGCGATGTCCGCCTTCGCGCCCGGCACGAGACGGCCGAGGTCGTCACGACCCAGCGCCCGGGCCCCGCCCAGCGTCGCGGCGTCGAAGAGCGCCTCAGAGCGGACCGACTCCGGCCCATCGGCGATCCGCGCCATCGTGACGCCCAGGGCCATGTTGAGGATCATGTCGGGCGGCCAAGTGTCGGTGCCCATGCCGACGGTCAGCCCCATCGACAGGCAGCGCGGCAGCGACCGCAAAAACCCGCCATGCCGGGCCGAGACGAGCGGGCAGTGCACGAGGCTCGCGCCGGCGTCGCGGATCGTCTCAAAATCGGCGCCGGTGGCATGAGTGCCATGGGGCAGAAGCCAGAGCGGGCCGAGCGCGCCCTCGCGGGCCAGATACTCGATCGGGGTGCAGCCGTGCTGGTCGCGCACCAGCCCCAGCTCGGTCTCCGACTGCAGGCAGTGCTGGCGCACCGGTGCCCCCATCTCGCCGGCCAGCGCGGCCGTGCGGCGCAGCAGCGCCTTGGTGCAGGTCTCTATCCGGTCTGGCGCGAACATGGCCCGGATCCGGCCGCCGGCTCGCCCGTCGATGCGCGCGGCGAAGGCGGCGGCGTCCTCCAAACCGGTCAGCCCGCGCGCCTCGTCATATACGGCCCGGATGGTGCCGGTGGCGTCCACCACCTGCCCGCCGGTGCGATAGGCGGGCCCGAGATAGACGCGCAGGCCGAGGGCTTCGGCCGCGTCAGCGGCGGCGTCGAACTCGGCGACCGTCTCGCTCCACTCGCGGTAGAACAGCGAGGCGATGGGCAGCGCGGTGGTGATGCCGTTGCGAATGAGTTCGGCGAAGGCGAAGCGCTTCTGGAAGGCGAGCTCCTCAGGCGAATACATCTCGTAGGGGCCACGTTCGAGGTAGCTGTCCGGCCAGACCCGCCCCTTCTTCCAGCCGGGGAAGTTGTCGAAGCCGAGGATCGTGGTGTCGAGATCGGACAGCGCGTCGAGATCGACGAAGCCGGGCGACAGGATCGCCTCGCCGTAGTCAATCCGCTGCGCGTCCGTCGCGGGCACGGGCCCGACATACGCCACTCGGTCGCCCTCTATAAGGACGGCGCCGTGCTCGTGGACGACATGCGCGCCGTCCTCGTAGCCGATTACCCAGCGCGCGGTCAGCAGCGTGCGCGTCATGGTGCGGCGACCACGCAGAGGCCATCGCGCGCGGTGACGCGGCCGCCCTTCAGCACGAGCTTGCGGGGCGCGCGGCTGGCGACCGCCTCGGCCAGCGTCTCGCCCTCTACCAGTACGGCATCGGCCAAGCAGCCTGGGGCGATGCCGTAACCCTCGATCTCCATGATCTCGGCCCCGCCTTGGGTGCAGATATGCAGCGCCAGTTCGACCTCGTCGTCGCGGCGCAGGTTGTTGCGCAGCCCGATGAACATCGCGCGCTCCAGCATGTCGCCGTTGCCGTAGGGGCCCCATGTGTCGCGGATGCCGTCCGAGCCCGAACCGGTGAGGATGCCCGCCGCTCGCAGCTCCTTCACCGCCGGTACGGTCGTCGCGGCGGGCGCGGTGGTGACGACGTGGATGCGCTCCTCGGCCATTTGCTCCTGCAGCGCGGTGACCTGCGCGCGCTCCGGCGCGCCAAGGCAGAAGGCGTGGCTGACGGTGACCTTGCCCTGCATGCCATGGGCACGCGTGCGCGTCAGGATTTCCTCCATCGAGAACCAGCCGAGTGCACCCTGCTCGTGCAGGTGGATGTCGACGGGCTTGCCGTGCTTCTCGGCAAGGCCGAAGATCGCGTCGAGATGCGCCCGCGGGTCGCGGTCGATGCCGCAGGGATCGAGGCCGCCGACCACTTCCACACCCATCTCCAGCGCCGCGTCCATCAGCTCGACCGTGCCAGGGCGGGTGATCATGCCTGATTGCGGGAAGGCGACGATCTCGATCTCGACGAGGCCGGCGAGCTTCTCGCGGGTGGCCATCACGCCCTCCACCCCGGCCAGGCCGTGATGGGTGTCGACATCGACATGGCTTCGGATGTGCGTCGTTCCGTAGCCCACGGACTGGATTGCCTGCCGCTCGGATTGCACCTGCGGATGGAGGCCGAGCGAGACCTTCACCTCGCGCTCGTTCGTGATCTTGTCGATCAGCCGCGGCCCCACCTCATTGCGATACCAGGGCAGGCCCAGCAGCGACTTGTCGAGATGGGTGTGCGCCTCGACGAGCCCGGGGATCAGGATGCGCCCGCCACAGTCTATCACCTCGGCACCGGCCGGCGCGGTCTCGGCGAAGCGCCCTCCTGCTACGGCGAGGTCGGTGACGGCGGCGCCCATCGGGCGGACATGGCGCAGGATCAGGTCGGTCATGGTCTCACTGAAGCTTGGGGTTGAGCGCGTCGCGCAGCCAGTCGCCGATCATGTTGACGCTGAGCACGATCAGGCAGAGCTGCACCGCCGGAAACACGACGATCCACCACAGCCCGGAGAACAGGTACTGGTTGCCGATCCGGATCAGCGTCCCGAGCGAAGGCTGGTCGGGCGGCATGCCGACACCGAGGAACGACAGCGTTGCCTCCGACAGGATCGCGAGCCCGAAATTGAGCGTCGCGGCGACCATGATCGGGGTCAGCGTGTTGGGCAGGATGTGGTGGAGCATGACGCGCCAGGATTTCACCCGGATCAGACGGGCCGCCTGCACGTATTCCTTCTTGCGCTCGACCATGGCCGAGGCGCGCACCGTGCGGGCGTATTGCACCCAGGACGGCACGGCGATGGCGACGATCAGGATCGGCGCGGCCAGCACGTCGCGCAGCCCAGGCGGCAGGGCGGCGCCGGCCATGGCCGAGATCAGGATCGCGATCAGGATGAACGGCATCGACAGCAGAACGTCGCCCACCCGCATGATGACGTTGTCCACCCAGCCGCCGAAATAGCCGGCGATCAGGCCGAGGCTCAGCCCCACGGCGAGGGCGAGGATCACCGAGGCGAAGCCGATCACCAGCGAGATGCGCGAGCCATAAAGGATCGCCGACAGGATGTCGCGCCCCTGCACGTCGGTGCCCAGGAGGTAGGGCCATTGCCCCGCCGGATTCCAGATCGGCGGGATCTCGGAATTGATGAGCTGAAGGGCGGCGAGGTCGTAGGGATCCTGCGCGGTGATCCAGGGCGCCAAGATCGCCGTCAGCGTGAGCACCGCAAGAAGCGCGGCGGCGAAGATCGCGCTCGGGTGGCCGCGGAAGGAGTGCCACAGGTCGCTGTCGCGCATCCGCGCCCAGAGCCCCGGCTCCGGCGGAAGCACCGCCGCCGCGTGCGTGAGCGGCTGCGCCTGCGCCATGCGCTCGGACCGGTCAGCCATTCGTGCCTCCCACCTCGGCGGTGTCGTCGCGCAGGCGCGGGTCGACCCAGGCATAGGTGACGTCGACCATTGTGTTCAGCGTCACGAAGATGAAGGAGACAAGCAGCAGGTAGGCGGCCATGACCGGGATATCGACGAAGGTCACGGCCTGAATGAAGAGCAGCCCCATGCCCGGCCACTGGAACACCGTCTCGGTCACGAGGGCGAAGGCGATGAGATTGCCGATCTGCATGCCCGTCAGGGTGATGACCGGCATCAGACAGTTGCGCAAGGCGTGCACCCAGTGAACGCGCCCGCGCGGAACGCCGCGCGCGCGGGCGAATTTGACGTAGTCCGTCCGCAGGGTCTCGAGCATCTCGGCGCGCACGAGGCGCATCACGAGCGTGATTTGGAAGGTCGCCAGCGAGATCGCCGGCAGCACCAGCGCCGCCCGCCCCGACGGCGTCAGCAGCCCCGTCGACCACCAACCGATATCGACCGTCTCGCCCCGCCCGAAGGCCGGCAGCCAGCCGAGCGTGACCGAGAACGCGAGGATCAGCAGGATGCCGACGACGAAGCTCGGCAGCGACACACCGACGATCGACCCGAGCTGCAGCATGCCGGCCAGCCGGCTGTCGCGGTGGATGGCCGTGATCACCCCCAGCGGAATGCCCACGACGAGCGAGATCACGGTCGCGACCAGAACCAGTTCCAGCGTCGCCGGGAAGCGTTCGCCGATCAGCACCATCACGTCCTGCTGGTTGCGGTAGGAGATGCCGAAATCGCCCTGCACCGCGTTTGTCACGAAGCGGACGTACTGCGTGAGGAAGCCATCGTTCAGGCCCAATCGCTCGCGCAGTTCGGCGCGCTCGGCCTGCGTGGCCTGTTCGTTCACCATCATCTCCACCGGGTCTCCGAAGGAGCGGAAGATCAGGAAGGCGAGGAACGCGACGGCGAGCATCACGAAGACGGCGTTGGCTGTTCTCTTGACGAGAAAGGCGAGCACTGCGGCGATCTCCCTGGCGAGGGCGGGGCCGGGCGAAACGCCCGGCCCCGTCTGGATCGGAGGGTTGGAAGAGGGCGTGGGCGTCAGCTGTCGCCGTTCATGCGGGCGAACCAGAGCCGCGGCTTGTTGTCAGGGAATAGCGGCATCTCGGTGACGCTGTCGGTGACAGCCCAGGCCATCGGCTGCTGGTGCAGCGGCAGCATGATGTACTCGTCCTTGACGATGCGCAGCGCCTGGTTCTGCAGGTCGAGACGGGTCTCGACGTCGAGCTCCTGGCCCGCCTCCTGCACCAGCGCGTCGAGCTCGGGATAGGACCACCCGCCCCAGTTGAAGACGCCGGAATTCCCTTCCTTGCTGTGGAAGATCTGCAGCAGCGGCGAGTAGCTGTCGAGCATGGGCAGCGTCGCCCAGCCCAGCGTGTAGATGTCGGTATTGCCGTTGGTGCGCTTGGGCGTCTGCACCGCGCGGGGGGCGACGTCGAGCTGCGGCGACAGCCCAATGCGGCTCCACATCGACGCGATGGCCTGACAGAACTGTTCTTCGTTCACGAGCCCGTCCGACAGGCAGTTAAATTCGAACTCAAGCCCCTCGGGCACGCCGGCCTCGTCCAGGAGCGCGCGCGCGCCCTCTGGATCGTATGCAGGAATCGTATCCAGATCTTCGCTGTAGCCCGGGATCGGCGGCGCGACCGTGGCCCCGGCAATCCGGCTCTTTCCGCGCATGACGCGCTCGTGAAGCAACTCGAGGTCGATCGCCTTGTAGAGCGCCTCGCGCACCTCCTTCGTCGCGAAGGGGTTCGGCTCGCCGGAAACAAGGGTCTCGCGGAAGGGGAAGCCGATCATCACCGTGCGCAGGTCGACCCCCTCGAGCACCTCGACATTCGGCGCAGCCTCGAGCCGCGGCAGATCCTGCACTGGCGCGTCGTTGGTGAAGTCGATCTCGCCCGACAACAGCGCCGCCACCCGCGTCGCGGGCGACCCGACGGGGCGCAGCACGAAGCCGTCGAGATTGTGGGCCGGTTCATCCCACCATTCTGGATTGACCGTGAAGACGGTCTGCGCGTCGGGCTGGCGGCTCTCGACGATGAACGGGCCGGTGCCGTTGGCATTGTAGGTGGCGAAGCCCTCGACGCCTGCGCCGATGTCGGTGGGCAACTCCGCTCCGTTCTCGACAAGCCATTCCTTGTCGAAAATATGAATGTTCGTCAGGTCGTTGAGCAGTAGCGGATAGGTGCCGTTCAGGGTGATGTCGATCGTCAGGTCGTCGACCACCTCGGACGAGACATAGGCCGGCAGGTTGCCCTTGAGCGGCGACGTCTCGTGGCTGACCCGCTCCAGCGAGGCCTGCACGTCCTCGGCGGTGAAGGGGTTCCCGTTGTGGAAGGTCACCCCCTCGCGGAGTGTGAAGCGCCAGGTGATCTGGTCATCGAGGATCTCCCACGACGTCGCCAGCGCCGGCTCGATCTCGAGGTCACGGTTGTACCGGACAAGGCCCTCGTAGACGTGATTGAGCACGTTGATGGTGAAGCTGTCGCCGTAGGAATAGGGATCGAGCGAGCCGATATCCCGGTTCGCGCCCCAGTCGAGCACGTTCTGGGCGACGGCCGGCCCCGAAAGGATGCCGGCTGCGGCCGTGGCGAGCAGAAGGGTTCGGTGGGTCATGGGTAGTCTCCCTGCTGACAGTCGGTGGGTCGGATTTGATATAATAATTGAATACGATCTGTCGTCCTCACTGCCCGGACTCGCTTGACATTGCAAGCAAATTGTATCCATTCAGAAGTCCAAGGTGAGTACATCTTGCGAAAACGCACACTTTGAGGGCATCGGTTGGGCATGAGCGATCACGACAAGAGCACCAACTCGCGCACCGTTCATGACCTGCTGCGGCGCGCCATCATCGAGCAGGCGCTGAAGCCCGGGATGCGGCTGCCCGAGGATACGGTCGGCGAGCAGTTCGGCGTCAGTCGTACGATCGTGCGGCAAGCGCTTGTGCGACTGGAAAGCGAGGGATTGGTCGTCACGCGTCGCAACCGGGGCGCCTTCGTCGCCGAACCGACGCTGGAAGAGGCGCGCCAGGTCTTTGAGGTTCGGCGCTGCCTCGAGACGGAGGTGGTCCGCAAGGTCGTCGAGCGGATGCCCGAGGCCGGGTTCGACCAGCTCGAAGCGCATGTCCGGGCGGAGCAGTCGGTCAGAGGCAGGGACGGTACGGTATCGATCAGGCTCGCGGGCGAATTCCACACGCTTCTGGCCGAGCTAAGCGGCAACGCCGTGCTTGCGCGTTACGTCATTGAGGTCGTGCAGCGTTGCTCGCTCATCATGGCGATGTATGCGCGCACGCATTCGACCGATTGTGCCGTCGATGAGCACTCCCAGATCATCGCCGCCCTGCGCGCACGGGACGCCGAAGCGGCCATCGCCCTGATGGATCACCATCTCGGCGCCGTCGCGGATCGCGCCGATTTTGATCGGACGCCCGACACGGTCGCGTCGATCTTGTCCCGCTACGGCAAGGAACTGGCCCAATGACCCATCATGCGATCCGCTTTGCCGATCTCACCGAACGGCAGGCCTACAAGGTAATGATCGGCACGGTGGTGCCGCGTCCGATCGCCTGGGTCACAACCGTCTCGCCCGAAGGCGTCGCCAATGCCGCGCCTTACTCGTTCTTCAACTGTCTGTCCGCCGATCCCCCGATTCTCGCGCTCGGGATCGAGAACAAGCCCGACGGGCGATTCAAGGATACCGCCTGGAATATCCGCCGTACCGAGGTCTTCACGGTCAACATCTGCGACATGGCGAACCTCGTCCCGATGTCTGCGACCGCCGCAGGCTTCGAACCGGAGACCGACGAGCTCGCCATGGCCGGCCTCGCTGCCGTTCCCGGCACGATGATCGATTGCCCGCGCATCGCCGAAGCGCCGGTGGCGTTCGAGTGCCGGCGTCATGTCTCCATCGCGGTCAGCGGCGCGCGCGAGATCATTCTCGGGCGGATCGAGATGGCCCATGTCCGCGAGGACATCATTGACCTCGACACGCATTACTCCGACGCCCGGCGCCTCGACGCAGTCGGGCGGATGGGCGGCGACGGGTACTGCTCGACGCGCGATCTGTTCGACCTCGCGACCCCCTCCGTCGCAGAGGTCGAAACTGGCAGGCTCAGGCGGACAGGTTCGACTGACTGATGTCGTCGGCATAATGTGGGTCATTGCTGGGTCGCGGCGCACGCGCCGCCACTTGGCGTTTCCGCTCCCCGATCCTCCAACCGCCTGTCTTCAGTTGATCGAGCGCCCGGGTGGTGTGCATGCCGACGACCTGCGGGCGGTCGGTCTTCTCCTTTATGTCTGTGCACTCACGTCGGTACCGACGTGGCACAGAACTCGTGAGCCTGCCTCGGCCGCGCCCTCGCGCATGCCGCCCGGATGGAATGGCCGGCCCTCGTCAGTGCGGCCGCTGCGATCGAAAACTCGCGCGTCGGCATCGCACCCTGCTCGCATTGTGGACGGCGCGGCGCGCGGCCGGGCGGCTCCGACGGCCGACGGTGGGCCGTGTGCATCAGGGAACCCTGTGCACACGACCTCTGCCGCCCGGTGCCGGTCGCCTCGTCCGTGCCGGTATTCCGTGCGCGCGGTGACGTCTACGGGGTGCGGAACGCCGCGGGCAGGTCGGCGATCCGGTAGAGCTGGATTCCGAGGTCCCGCTTTCGGAAGACGGGCTTCACCCCGGCGGAGTTGAGGCGACGGCCGATCTCCTCGAGCTTGAACTCGCGCGCGGCCTGTTCCGCGATGCGCGGCACGGTCGTGAAGTCCGCCTTGAACGCCTCCAGGTCCTCCCGGCGGAACCGGTGGAACCGGTACGACCCGTTTTCTCCCTCTATCGTTATCGCCGGAATGGTGGCCTCCTCCTCCGGCTCGTCGACCAGCGCCCAGATCGATGCCGGCGGCATCTTCAGGATGCCGAAGGCCTCCGTGGCCGAGATCCCGACCAGCGTGCGGGCCGCCGCCTCGCGCACCTCGGCGGGGTCGACCAGGAGGCCCGCGATCCCGTCCGGGGCCCGCAGCCGCTGCACCCGACGCAGAAACCCGCCGAGGATCAGGTGGACGATGTCGATCCCCCGCACCCGCGCCTTCTCGGCGGCCTTGGCGATCGGGACCATTCCGGGCTCTGCACGGTCGACCGGCGCTGCCGCCGCGCGGACCCTCTCCAGGAGCGCGTCCACGGCGGCTTCGGGGACGGCCTTGCGCAGGCGCCCGCCGGCGCTGAGCGCGTCCATCGCGACCTGCGGCAGCACGCGCTCGCGGATCAGGTCGTCGGCGAGGGGACGGCCGCAGCCCAGGGCCTTGGGGACATTGATCACCAGGATCGCGGCCCCGATCGCGTCGGCGATGCGCGCGCCTTCCTCCGCGTCGAAGGCGTGGTGGTACTCGTACTCGCCCTTCCGGATGAGGCCCCGCGCGAGCAGCGCGTTGCACAGCGTACGGGCATCGACGCGCGTCTCCTCCGAGAGCGACCGGGTCGTGTGCAGCCGCCGCCGCTCGAGCGTGTGGCCGAGCACCGTCGCACCGGCGGGATAGGCGATCGTGTCGAAGATGGCCTCGCGCAGGATCCGCTTGATGTCGCCCGGATCCTTGTCGCCATTCCCGTAGGCCAGCCATTCGTAGAGGCGGCCGTAGACCGCCTGCGGGCCGGGCCTGCTGCGCCGGTAGGTATAGGCGGCGTGGACCGTGTCGAGCGCCTCGCGGATGCCGGCCTCGCCGCGCGCGGTGTAGGCATGACCCGCGCGTCCGGCCGCGTCCCAGTCGTCCTGGGTAAAGCGCTTGAGGTTCGGTTTCGCGCCGAACGCGACCACCACGCCCAGCATCTCGGTCGCGCGCACGGCCTGGTCCAGCGTCTGGCTGTCGAGCCAGGCCGGCCCGGGTTCCCCGGCCAGCCGCGCGGTCGCGTAGGCCTGGAGCGGCGAGATCGACCGGGGCGCGAGACCGGCGGCGAGCGCCTCCAGCGCGGCGCCGCGCTCGGGCACGCGCAGGTCGAGCTCCTGGAACTCGTCCGACCAGCGGGATTTCTCGCGGCGCAGGAGCGGCAGCCCATGGACCGGGCAGGTCCGCACGACCGAGAGGCTCCAGAGAAACCGGCCCCTGCGGCCCGGGCCGCCCGCGGCCCGCGCGACGTCGTCTTCGTGCAGGCACAGCGGACAGAACACGGTGGCCGGCCGCGACAGGACCTCGGCCGAGATCGGGTCTCCGCGCAGGAGGTACCGGCGCTTCGCGACCTTGCGGGGCACGTTCGCGAGGACCGGCTCGGGGTCGACCCGGGCGAGCTCGCAGAGCGTGCGGACCTCCGCCTCGGCGCCGGCGACATAGCGCATCGGGTCGATCCCGAGACAGCCCAGGAACGGCTGGACGCGGCCCTCGATGTGGAGGGCGGCGAGACGGCCCGCGAAGGAGAGATGCGTCTCCTCCGGGTCGAAGGGCAGATGGGGGTGAAGCCGGCTCATGGGCGGGTCTCCTTCCTTGCGGGCCGCTTGCGCGTCCCGGACGGCTCGGGGTCAGGGTCTCGGTCGGGGTCAAGGTCGAGCTCGATGTCGGCGTAGCTCGGGGCGAGGAAGACGTTGCCCTCGGGGTCGCAGCCCTCGTGCATGGCGAAGGCGTCGGCGAAGTGCTGGATGTCGAGCTGGCGGTGGCCCTCGGTCAGCGCCTCCTCGATCGCGTTGATGGTCATGTCGAGGCAGCGGCCGAACGCGCCGCGCGCGCCGTGGATCAGGCGGCCGACGAGATCGCCGCGGTCGGGCGGTTCGAGCCCGGCCTTGGCGCAATAGGCCTCGATCAGGCCCCGGAGCTCGTCGCCATGCACGGCGTCGCAGAGGACGGGCATGTGGAGTTTCGTCAGACGCCGGCTGGTTTCCGGGTCGATCTTCGTCATGTCGAACAGAAGCCGGGTTCCCGACAGGATCAGGACGACGGCCTCGTCGCCCCCCTGCATCAGGCTCTTGAAGGCGTCGAGGATCTCCCGGACGTCGCGATCGGCCCCTGTCCGGAAGAGGTTGTGCACCTCGTCGATCCAGAGCACGACGACCCCGCGCGTCTTCAGCCGGATCCGCGCGAGATCCCAGATCGCCCACCGTTCCGCCGGGAGCCTGGCGACCGGAAGGCCGCAAGCCTTGATGATCGTCAGGCCGAGGCTCTTCAGCGTCGCGGGGCTGGGCACGCGCACGAACAGGCAGGTGAGCGGGCCGTCCGTGGTCCGGTCCAGGAGCTCGGCGGCGGTGCCGACCCCGAGCGCCGGGGTCCGCTCGATCGCTTTTCCGATGAGCCAGTTCTTGCCCGCGCCGGACGGGCCGGTGACCATGATCCCGCCGGATTCCCCGCTGCGCTGAAGCGCCGGCTGCGCGAGGGGGGCGCCCGCGTCGTCGTGCGCCAGGCGCCGGTGGAGATGACGCCGCATGGCGTCATCCCGCTCCGAAAAGACGTACCTGGACCGGAGGTCGGCGATGATCGCCGACACCGAATTGCCGTCTGCCATGGCTCAGTCCTCCATCCGGAAGCCGGAGCCCGGCTGGCGCTTCGCCCGGTGCGGCGGCGTCGCCTCGGCCGCGTCCGGGGCGGGTGCACCCTCCGGCGCGTGCGGGGCGGGTGCCCCCTCCGGCGCACCAGCGGGCGCCCCGGCCTTCTCACGGGCGTCCGCCCCGGCGCTCGCACCGGCGGTCTTGTCCGCCGCCGTCTCCAGGGGGATGCCCAGATCGTCGCCGGACGGCGCCTGAGGCGCGGCCGTCGTCTCGCCGCCCACGTCGAAGCCGACGAGGAGGTTGTTCTCCTCGCGTTCGAGGCGCGCCGCCGACCAGTCCTCGGCCACCAGGTTGACGCGCGCCCGGGCGGTGGCATCGAGCGCCTCGATGTCCCGGATGGCCTTCAGCACGATCTCGTCGCTGGCCTTCTGCCCGGCCTTCTTCGCCGCGCGCAGGCGTCGGGCCGCAGCGAGCCAGACATTCGCGTGGACGCCGTCGAGGCCGGGCAAGAGCGACGGAACGGCGCGCCATTCGCCGCCGAACTCGACCTCGATCGCGCCGATGTCCTCGCGGTACCAGCGGACCTTCACGCGCTTGTCGTGGGCGTGCATGCGCCAGCGCTGCAGCTCCTCGGACTGGTACCAGATGCCGAAGACCCGGATGCCCTTGCGGCCCACCGTGCGCTCGAGCCTGGTCCCGAAGACGAGGCGGCGCCTGCGCAGGTCCGGAGGCGGCAGGACGCCGTAGGTCTCGACCAGCTCGGTCCAGCGCTCGAGCGGCGTGCTGCCTTCGAGGCCTTCGTGGGGCGAGTTGTGGTAGATGTCGACGACCCAGCGCACCAGCGCGACCACGAGATCGTCCAGCGTGAGGGCAGCCTGCCCCTCGGAGTCGTAATCGCCGCGCATCACGACATTGGAGAAGGACCGGCCGGAGAGCCGCGGCAGCAGGTCGAACGCCATCGTGTGGAATACCCGCTCGATGCGACCGCGCAGGTGCGGCTCGCCGGCGATCGCGAGCGAGTGCCCGGCCCGGAGATCGGCGACGGCCTGGCGGAACGCGAAGGCCTTGAACGCCGGCCCGGTATCCGTGACGACCTCCTCGGGCGTGCCGGCCATGTGCCAGGGGCTGAGGGCGCCGACGCCGTCGGCCCACTGCCCCTTGTCGAGCGTGCACATGTGCAGGGTCTCGATGGAACTCGCCGAGCCGGGTGCCCGGGTGAGCCGCAGGCCCACGATGCAGCGGGACGCGGCGCAGAGCGCGGCGGACACCCACCAGCGCTGCGTGGACCCGTCGAGGCCCATGCGCATCCTGTCCTCGTCGTCGATCAGGTCGAGCAGGCCGATCGACGACAGAAGCGTGAACAGGTCGATCTCGTACTCGTCGATCTCCACGCGCTCGAGCGGCCGCGTGACCTCGACCCCGGTCTTGACCGGCCGGTGGCGGCGACGCGCGGCCTCGAGACCGAGGCGCGCGATATCGAGATGGAACGGGTCGAGCTTGCCGATCGCGCGACGCACCGCTTCCCGGGACGGCACGGGCAGGGGAGCCAGCCCCTCGGCCTCGCGCTTCTGGTTCTCGACCCTGAAGCGGTTCCGGACGTTCTGGAAGATCACCTTCTTCGTCGGGCACTGCGGCGAGGCGAAGCGACGGACCTCTTCCATCAGCGGCCCCATCACCTCCGCCGAGAACTTGCTGGTGTGGTTGCCGCTCCGCTCCCAGCGGTCGACGAGGCCGGACAGCCCCTCGCGTTCGTAGTTCCCGACCCACCGGAACAGCGTCCGCGGATGGGGCGCGTGGTATCCCGCCTCCTTCTTTTTGTGGGCCCTGCGCTTCGTCGGGCCGTTCCTGGTGCATACGTGGTCTTGCAGGAAGGCCTTCGCCTTCTCCTCGATTTTGCGGACCTTCGCCTCGATCGACCCGTAGGTCCGCTGGACGGCGCCCTCGCGCTCGAGTTCGAGGAACGCCTCGCAGAAGGCTGCGCGCACCCTGACCCTGTCCTGCACGTCGCGCTGGAGCGCCGAGATCGGGTCGAGGGTCGTGGCCGACAGCACCCCGAGCGCGCCCTCCGGGCTGTACTTGCCGCGGTTGTGGACGATCGCGCCTTCCGCGGCGAGCCGGCTGAGCTGCGCGTGGGTGAAGCACTCGGCGATCTGTTCGCCGGACATGCGGGTGAGGATCCAGCCCTCGGTGTTCCTGCTCACGGGGCGGAACGGAATGCGGTCGATGACGATCTCGTCGTCGCGCGCGAAGGCCAGGCGGGGGACGAATGCGGGGGCGGGGGCGTTCATTGCTCGGTCTCCTTCCGACGAACGAGGCTTGCGGGGGTGATGCGCTCATGGCGGATCGGGCGAAGGCGGTCCTGCGCGAGCAGCCGGACCAGGGCGCGGAAGCCCCGCGCCCCGAGGCCGATGCGATCGGTCAGATCCCGGATGGGGACGGCGCCGAGCAGCGGCGCGACGACCGTCTCCGCGGCGATGTCGGCCTCGGGATCGGCCTCGCGCATGGCGTGGAAGAGCCTGGCGTTGTACAACTCGACCGGGTCGACGTCGCGCTCCGTCCAGATACGGACCGCGTCGGCGAAATCGGGCTGCACTTCCGCCGCGATGGGGCGCATCTCCTCGAGATGCTTGGGCAGATACTTCGTCATCTTGACGGAGATCGCGGTGCAGCGGCCATCCGTCCGGGTCAGCCGGAGATCGAAGAAGTGGACCTGGCGGGTGCCGTACTCGAACCTGACCTGCTCCTCGAGCAGCGCCGTGTCCGGCCGGGCGCCCAGGATCAGCGCCGTTTTCTTCTCCAGGTCGCTCTCGGTCTGGATGACCCGGCCGGGGCTCACGCCGAAATTGCCGGTCCCGGGGACGGCGCCGTCGTTGCCGACGATATGGCCGACGAAATGCCGTTTCGAACGCTTCGCGACGTTCCGTCCGGCAATGGAAGGCTGGGGCAGCGACATGCCGCCATTCGATGTCTGATGCATCGTCGTCTCTTCTGTTGTGGGTGTGGGGTCCTCGGCGGCCTGGGCCGCCCGCCGGCGTCACGCGGTGCCGGCGCTACCTCTGCTGTCTGCGTGCACTGGTCTGGCCCTTGATCCTCTCCCCGGTGCCGCCCGCGTCATGGCGGGCCGCGCTCCCCGGGGCGGGCGGATCCTGATCGTGGCCGGGTCTGTCACCTCCGAATTCGGTCCTGCGATATTCGGGATCTGGAGACGCCCATGGCGAAGGCGGATCGTCTGGGAAACTGACTCCCTCACGGAGCAAGGTGCTGTTTTCATTGCGTTCTGTTCTTGGCCTGTCAGGCGGCCCAGAAGGGGCCCCGAAGAAAAATTTCGGCAGCCCGGAGAGAGTCCGAACCGGCCCGCGGCGGACGCCCTGGCGGGACCGCCTCAGGCGCCGTCATCCGCGACACCGTCGCCGGCAGCGGCCGCGCGCCGTCGGGCCAGCTGTGCTTCCGCCTCGAGCCGGTCGGCGACGGCCTGCGCCTCGCGCTGGAACCGACGGAGCGCGTCGCGGATGCAGCCGATCCGGCGCCCTGTCTCCGTGCCGCCGACGAGGTACCCCTCGCCCTGCTCCGTCCAGCGCCGGACCGGCGCCCCGCCCGCCCGGGCCATGGCGGCCTGCAGGCGCGCGATGACGGCGTCGGCCGTACCGAGGACGTCGGGTTCGAAGCACCCGCGCCGGTCGAGCTCGGCGAGGACGCGGGCGAGCGGCACCCGGTCGACCATGGGAAGGGCGGAAAGGTTCTCCCGGCTCGCCGCGATCAGCGCGCGGTGTGCCGCGACTGCCCGCGTCGCACGATCCTGGATGGAATGCGGGTCTCGCCTGTTCGGACGGTGCATGGTCTGCCTCCCTGGCATGCCCCCGGCGGGATGCCGGGCGCTTCAAGGGATGGCGCGCGTCCCGCGCCATCTGCGAGACAGGCTCCGCAGGCCGAGGCCCTCGGCCCCGATGTGGCCGGAGCACCGCCGACGCGGCGTCCGCATCTCGCAGGCCGGCCCTCGGTCGACCGGCGTCAAGGCAGCCCGTCCGCACCGGGCCTCGACAGCGATATTGGCCAGGCGGCACAGACACGAAGCGGGATGGAGAATATTTTCCAGCCGGTCACCCGCGCCGGCATCGGAAGGGTCGCGGAGCCGGTCGTTCGGTGCCGGGCGGGTTCGCGCATTACGGCCGCTGGGGCCATCCTCGAGGCCACGATAGCGGCGGTGCACGACAGCCACGCATCCTGCGCGTTTCCGCGCAGCAGCTACGCGAGGCTGCTCGGCGAGGGATGGCAAGCGGCGGGCGCCCGCGTCGCCATGCGGATGGAGACGCCCGAGCCCTACGCCCTCACGGCCGGACAGCCGCACGGCGCTGACGATCAGCCGGCGCGTCGCGGCCGGAATGTTCAGGCCGAATACCAAACGTGAGCCACCGCCTGCGGCCGACCTCCCATTTTCGCGGCGCCAGCCCCCATGCCGGTTCGTCGCTCGCCTGGATGGCTACTCTGATCTTCGGCGTCGTTTTCTTTTGTGACGAGCGATCAGCGTGGTTGCCACCCGTCCCGAATCTACTTCAGGATCGAGCCTGATCTGAGTAGTATCCGACAGCGAGGGCCTATGTGGTCATCTGGAACTGGACACTTGAAGGCTGAAGAGTGATTGACAATTATCCCCCACCTGTTCTTGACTGGCCGGGTAAAAGCCCACCATTTCCCGGCGCGATTGAGCATCCAGCAATCTACCATATGATTGATGTTGGAGCAGTTGCCGAGAAATTGGCTTATGACAAGCCTCGGCGAAATGCTCTGGCGCTCTGTGCAGCGCTTCATGATCTCGGCAAGTTCAGCGCAAGTTTTCGTGCAATGTTACGCGATGGGGAACCTCAAAGCTTCAGTCATTGGAAAATATCTGAGTACCTCCTGCGCGAGAACGACGACCTGCTCGCGTCGGTGCTTGGGGGTGAGGGAAAGAGATCGCGCCGGGATCTCTATGCCGCGATCGCCGGTCACCACGGTCGCCCGCCGCAGACCCAGAACAAGGACTTTCCAAGGATGCGCCTTGCGGTTGGCGATGAGGCAAGCCGCGAAGCGCGTGCAGCAGTCGTGGCACTGATTGCGCTGTGGCCTGACGCATCACCGATCGCAGAAGCGTGTGATCGAACTGCACTGACTTGGTGGTTACCCGGATTCATTGCCGCGGCCGACTGGCTGGGATCCAGTGCGGACTTCTTTCCCCCATGCGCACCCGGTCCGTCCTTCGCAACTTATCTGGAGACAGCGCGCGCCCGTGCTGAGATCGCTCTCGACGAGGCGGGGCTGAGGCGCCCTTCAGTCGGCAGGGCCGCGCTTCTTCCGCATTCATGGAAGCCGCGGCCGATGCAACAGCGCGCGGCCGAGGTCGCGCTGCCTCGGGGCCCGGCCCTCGCGCTCATCGAGGACGAGACAGGCGCCGGAAAAACCGAGGCCGCCCTGATCCTGGCACAGCGCATGTTGGCCGAAGGCAAAGGCGATGGAATTTACATCGCCTTGCCGACGATGGCGACAGCCAATGCGATGTTTGCACGTACTTCGGAGATACTGGGAAAACTTTATGCGGGCAGACCGACACTCGCGCTCGCTCATGGTCGGGCGCGTCAGTCCGAAGCGTTCCGGGCACTCATTGGGGCGGAGGCACGGGGCGAGGACTCGCCTACCTGCACGACCTGGCTGGCGGACGACCGCCGCAGGGCCTTGCTCGCTACCGTGGGTGTCGGAACAATCGACCAGGCCCTCCTGTCTGTTCTTCCCACGCGCCATGCGCCGCTTCGGCATTTCGCGCTTTCAAGCAAGGTTCTGATCGTCGACGAAGTTCACGAACTGGGAACCCCCTACATTCTCGAAGGCGTTGGTCGGCTGCTCGAAGCGCATCGCGCAAACGGGGGGTCGGCGATCCTGATGACGGCGACCCTCCCCAAGGCCCAGCGGAGCCGCCTCTTCGCAGCCTGGCAGGCGCCGCCGCCCAAGACCGACGCGTATCCGGCTCTTTCAGTCGCCGGGGGCGAGGAGATCACGGATCTTCCCCAGGAGACCGGACCACGCGGGACGGTGACCGTCACTCGGGTGGAGAGCGAGAACGCGGCCTTTGAGAGCATATCCGAGGCTGCAGCGAAAGGCGCGGCCGCGGTCTGGATCCGCAATGCCGTCGACGATTCCATCAACGCTTTCGAGGCACTGAGGGAAAGGAAGATTGATGTAGCCCTGTTACATGCGCGGTATGCGCTGTGTGACCGCCTCCGCATAGAGAGCGAAGTGCTTGCGACATTCGGAAAGCACCGGCTCGATCGCCCCGGTAAGGTCCTGGTCGCCACGCAGGTCGTGGAGAGTTCCCTCGACCTCGATTTTGACCTGATGATATCCGACCTCGCCCCGGTGCCCGCTCTGATACAGCGCGCAGGTCGGCTCTGGCGGCATATGGCGCGGCGGCCTGCGGAAAGTCGTGCCTTCGAATCGCCTGAGCTACAGGTGCTCTCTCCCGATCCGAGTGTTGTCGACGACAAGCGATGGCTGGCGGACGTGCTCGATCGGGGCGCCTGGGTCTATCCGCTCGACGTGCAGTGGAGAGGCGCAGGAGCGCTCTTTGCCGCCGGTCGGATTGAGGCGCCGTCGCAGCTCCGGGCTCTCGTCGAGGCGGCGGAGCACGATGGCGAGGTTCCTGCTCCCTTGCAGGACGCAGAGCTGGACAGGCTGGGATCTGAAAAGGCGGAACGTACCCTCGCAAAGCAGAATCTGCTGGACTTCACGCGACCCTACCGCGATGCGACAGGCTTCGACAGCGATGGGGAGTTTCCTACGCGTCTTGGACGGGAGCAGCGAAAGTTGATTCTCGCTCGCCCCGATCTCTCTCCGTGGAGTGGCGGCGACTGGGATGCCGATAGCTGCCAGCTCTCAGAAGTCAGCGCGGATGTCCGTCGGCTGGCCCGCCTGAACCTGCCGGACCAACTCGATCCCGCCCTTGCGAGTATCCGCCGCAAATGGCCCGAGTGGCGCCAGAATACGGTGACGCTCTGCCCCGTGGCAGAGGATGGACGCATCTGCGATGGACTGTTCTATGATCCCGCCTTATTCATCGAAATCGGGGGTAATGGCTGGCGTGCCCGCGAAAGCTCTGTAGAATCAAGTTGCTACACCAAGTCCGACAGCAGCCCTCGGAGCACGCCATGGGTGAAACGCTACAGCCG
>NZ_QPLK01000038.1 GCF_003340565.1 Rhodovulum sp. 12E13
CGGCTGTAGCGTTTCACCCATGGCGTGCTCCGAGGGCTGCTGTCGGACTTGGTGTAGCAACTTGATTCTACAGAGCTTTCGCGGGCACGCCAGCCATTACCCCCGATTTCGATGAATAAGGCGGGTTTACCACATCTACAGCGAAGCTGTGGGCACCGACCCCAGCCAGCTTCTCAACGACGGGATCCGTGCGGCGGACCGGCCCGGCCTGCTTCAGGTGGGCACCAACAAGTGGCGGCTGCAACGGCGCGGGAGCCCCATTCAGGAGTGACCGTTGGCGCGCCGCTTCGGCCGAGGTTTCCTCATCGGGCACGAATGCATGACCCGCGCCGACGGTGTCGCGGATCGGCAACCTCTCCGGGCATCTTTCCGAAACAAGCGCCCGAATGCTGTTAAGGATCGTCTGAACTACCGCTTCGGCTCAGCCGATTTTTGGGGCAAGGGTTGTCTGATGGCCGCATATCGGCCGGTAACACGGTCGATTTCGGCGTATCGCCCGGCTCGGATGGCCGAGGTCGGGCCGCTGATGCAGGACGCCGAGGAAGGCCTCAAAGGGCGGGAAGCCAGACCCCTCGGCGCATCCGGCAATCTGATACAATGGCGATCTGCCCTGTTGTGGCCTCAGTGCAGCGCTGCCCCAGCAGCGGCCAGTACCGCAAATCGGACGCTGGCATTGCTCTGGCGAGATGTTCCCACGGTCGCGACCGCGATAAGCATCGGCTGCCCGGGCGTGGCCATCGGCGTTCCCACAGCGCGTCGCTCGGTTGCCGGACCGGCCTGACGTTGCCGCCTCGCGCGTGGTTGCCGGCGCAACGCGGGCCCCAGCCGGTCGGCAGCGTGCTGAGGCGGGCAAGCCCGTGCCGCCCAGCCTTGCAAATGGCAGGTCTGAAGGCCGGCGATCAAGCGTCGTCAGCGCAGGTAGACGGCGGGAAGGTGGGCGAGGGGCATGCCCTCAGCGTCGAGCAGGTCGAGCGTCTGTCCCTCCTGGCGCGCTGTGCGGGTCAGCGACAGCGCGGCGAGCAGCGTTCGCTCCAGCGCGTCGAGCGGCGGCGGACAGGCCATGCGCGTGAGCGCCCCCGGCTCGAAGGTCAGGGCGTCGTCCGCGACCTCGTAGCGGCTGACGATCCGGTTGCAGCCAACGGTCGCGCGGAAGCGCCTCTCGGCCCCGCCATGCAGGACGAGATGCGGCTCGCGTCGGTTCGCCTGCGCGCGGACGTCGTCGCCGATCAACGAGTCGATACGCCAATAGGTGTCGGTCAGCGCGGCCTGTGGCTCGGGGCGGGTGCATGCATCGTCGCCCCGAACGGCGATGAACCGGTCGACGACGAGGCTGGCGCGCGCGGCTCCCTCCGTTGCGGGCCGCAGGGCGAGATCGCCCTCCACGTGCACCGTGACCGGGGCGCCGGGGCGCGGGGCCGCCTCCAGATAGGCGCGTTCGAGCGCGCCGTAACCGCCATCCTGCGCGATGGGGTAGTGGACCCCGGAGACGCATTCCTCGAAGGTCGCGGTGTCGGCCTTGTATGTCATGCGCCCGAGCATGAAGAGGTCTTCCAGCTCGGTCGGCTCGAGCGTGCCGTCGCTGGTCAGGGCATGGTCGCGGTCGGACTCGATGGGATTGCCGGCCAGGTCCGTCTGCCGTAGCCGGTCGGGCCCCTTCACCTCCCAGACGAGCGGCATCTCGGAGGCCCCGTGCAGCACGATGGCGTCGCGTGCGGGGTCGGCATACCAGCGCCCGATCTCGTCGCGCCGGGAGGGGCTGGTCTCGCCCCCCAGCCATTCCCGGCGCATCTGGTAATACTGGTCTGGCCAGAGATCCAGGTGATGGCGCACGCCCTCGAAATCGGCGAACGGCAGCGTGCCCCGGAACGTGGCGGGCAAGCGCAGCCCGTGGGCCGGAAGCGGTCCGGCCGGGCCCGAGCTGTCCGGCCCGGCTCGCTTCAGAACGAGTTCCACGCCGTGCGGTCCGTCCTGCTGCAGGACGCGGGTCACCGTGTCGGCGGTGAACAGCAGGCGGCCCTGGTGGCGCAGCGTGGCCCGGAGGGCATAGAACGACCGCGAGTCGAGCGCGGCTGGGTCGTACCCGATGGCGAAGGCGATCGGCGGCTGGCCGGGGTCGTCGATCACTGTGCGGGCGAGGGGCCGCGCGGGGGCGTCGGCCCGCGAGATGTCGGCGATCACCGCCTCGAAGGTGGCGCCTTGCGGCAGCGCGATCCGCTCGCGGATCAGGGCGGTGCCGGTCAGCGTCTCGGCTGCCGCGGCCGGCACGCAGGCGGCGCCCGCGAGCAGCAATCCGAGCAGGCGCGCAACGACACGGCCGACAAGAGAGGGCGGCGACGCAGGGCACGCGCGGCGCGTGGCCCCGAGGCGCGCCCCTTCGCCAGGTGCAGTTTCGTACGTTGTCATGCTGACCCACCGCTCATTGCCCGATGACCGTCCGTAGCGCCGAGCGGGATGCCGCGGCAAGCGAAGCGACCGGTTTCGGGTGCCGCGGGGGGAGACAGGCATCGCGATTGGACGTAGCGATGGGGAAGATCCCGATGGTGTGAGTGCCCCGCGAGGTGGTGGCAAGGCTGCTTATCCGCCGCGGCAATCACGTTCGATTCAGGCGATGGATCTTCCGCCGGAATCGTGCAGCAGGGTCCGTGCAGCCCTTTCCCGGTCGTTCGCTGCACCGCATCGGACAACCGGGAAAGGGCGACCCGCGACGTATGTCGACACGATGCGTCCAGTCTGGCGACCGGCCTGTCTCCCCCGGTCGTTTGCACCGCAGGATGAGGCCGCGGCGGGAGGGATCACCGGGGCGCGGCAGTCGGGGGGTCCCCGGCAGGCGCGGCCTCTCCGAACTCCGTGCGGGCCAGGACCTCTCTCAGGGTGTCGATGAAATCCGACAGGCTGCGCGACCAGGGGTGGCCCTTGCGCCAGATGAGGCCGTAGCTCATCCGCATCCAGTTCTCCCAGACAGGAAGCACCACGAACTCGCCGCGCCGGAGGTCGTCGCGGATGAAGGCAGGCGGCGCGGCGCTGATCGCGCGTCCGTTGCGCACCGCCGCGGTCATCGCGGAGAAGGAATCGGCGCAGATCGCCGGGACGAAGTCGCCGGTTTGGGGGTCGATGCGCCCTGCCGCCCCGAGGTCGGACGGGATGTTGGCGAGGTAGCGCCCCTGCATCAGCGGCGCCGCCCAAGGGTACCGCATCAGGTCCGCGAGCGTTGGGTCGTTCTTGCCCGCCAGCGGATGCTGCGCGCTGCAGAAGATGACCATCGGCGTGTCGAAGAGCTGTTCCGCCTCCAGCTCGTCGTGTTCCTGTGCCGAGGGCACGTCGGTCATGGCGAGGTCGCAACGGCCCTCCCGGAGCTCCCGCAGGCAGGTGCGCCAGTCGCGCACGATCAGCCGGCCGGCGGGGCGGCGGCGCTTGGCCGCATGGGCTGCGAAGGCGGCGAGGCCCACCGCCTCGGCCACGAAGGGCCCGACGGCCACGCGGAACTCGTCGCTCCCCTGGCGGCGATGGTCCTCGATGGCGCGGGCGAGGTCCTCGAAGCCGGCGATCAGGGGGTCGCAGCGCTGCAGCACGATCTCGGCGACGGCCGTCGGGTTGACGGAGGTGCGGCTGCGCTCGAAAAGGCGCGCGCCGATTGTCTCCTCGAGCCGCGCGAGCGCACGGCTGAGGCTGGGCTGGCTCATGCCCAGATCCTCCGCCGCGCGCGCGAAGTTCCTGTGCGCGGCGAGGGCGCGCACGATCCTGAGGTCCCGAACGGTCCTCATCGATGTCGAAAATGCATCACAACGGCCCGTTTATGCATTGGACACGGGGCTGCCCACAACCCAAAAGGCCCACCGGCGGTCCGCGGCCCTGCGAACGGGGCACCCCGCGCTCTTCGTCCGTGCCGGACCCGGAGCGCCCCGCTGGCGGGCCGCCCGATCATTCGCCGCAAGCCTACAAGGACAGCCCTTCGTGTTCGACCGACCCCATGCCCCCCGTGCGCCCGCAGCGGCGATTCTCCGGGGCACGCGCCTGATCGTGGCGCGGGTGCTGACGGCGCTCGCCGTTCTCGTGCTCCTGCCGGTCGCGGCTCTCGCCCAGGGGCCCTGGAGCGGCGAGTGGCAGACCTACTGGCGCGACGGCGCGGCGATCCTCTCGCTGGACCAGGATGGCGACCGGGTGACCGGCACCTACGAGCCGGGCGGCGGCCGGGTCGAGGCGACGGCCGACGGCGCCCGGCTCGTCGGCACATGGCAGCAGCGGGGCGCATCGGGCAACTTCGTCTTCGCGCTGGATGCGGACGGGGCCGTGTTCACCGGCCGCTACGAGAGCGGCGAATACTGGAACGGCGAGCGCATCGATCCGGCCGCCGCCGCGACGGGACCCTTCACGCGGACCGATACGCCGCGCGAGGCGCTGCGCACCCTGCTCGCCGCGGGAAATCGTGTCGCCTACGAAGGCGAGCCCACCGCGATGCGGATGGTCGAGCGGCTCATGACCTTCGAGGGCGCGCCGTCGGACAGCCGCGAGGAGGCGCTGCGACGCAGGCTTCTCTGGGCACTCGTCGACCTGTCGACCTTCCGTCTCAGGAATGCGCCCGGATCGGTCGACGGCGATACGGCGGTCTTCCGTATCGGGCCCGCGGGCACGACCGAGACCTTCGAACTGCGCTTTCGGCGTGCCTCCGAGGGCTGGGTTCTCGTCGTGCCGCCGCTCGACGTCATCCAGACGGATACCGCCCGCCTCCTCGACGCCCTCGGCCACGCCTCCATCGACGAAGCGCGCGCCGCGCGCGCCGACAGCCCCCGCGGGGCGCTGCGCCGGTTCGTTCTCGGCACGAAGGACTGGGACGGCCCGGGGCGCGACCGGGCCCTCGCGGCGCTCGACCTGTCCTACCTTCCGGCACAGCTCTACGAGATCCAGGCGCCCGTGCTCGCCGACTATCTCAAGCGGGTGCTCGACCGGGCCGGATACCCGATCTGGCAGGAAATCCCCGACGACCCCGCGCGGCCCACGCCCTACGAGCATTACCGCCACCCGGCGGGCGCGATCGTGATCGAGCGGTCCGTCACGGCCGAGGGCGAGCCCGGGCCCTGGCTCTTCACGGCCGACACGATGCGCGGCGCGCCGGACCTGTTCACCGCCATGCAGGACCTCGCCGTCGCCGACGGACTCCGCGACGCCGCGCCCCTTACCGACTTCTTCCGGCTGCGCCAGGCGGTGCGGGACAGGGCGCCGGCGCTGACCCTGCGTTACGGGCTGCTCGAGGCCTGGCAATGGGGCCTGCTCGTCGGGGCCGGGATCGCCGCCGTTCTTCTCGGCTGGGCTGCGGGGCGCGCCGCGACGGCGCTTCTGCGCGGTCTCGACCGATGGCTGTCGCTGGAACTGGAGCCGGCCACGATCCGCCGGCTCGACTGGCCGTTGCGGGTGGCGGTGGCGGGCATGGCCGCGATCTTCGCCTTCGGATGGCTCGGCCTCGCGCAGACCGCCCTCGAAGGCGCGAGCCTCGCGATCACCTTCGTCACCACGCTGGCCATCGCGCTGGTCCTGTTCCGTCTCGTGGGCCTTGTCGGCACCCATCTTCGCCACCGTGCCGAGGAAACGCCGAGCGTCGTCGACCAGATCTTCGTCTCGCTCGCGACGGGGCTGGTGCAGATGCTGATCGTCATCGGCGGGATCGTCGCGCTCGCCGAGATCGTGGGCCTGCCCTACGAGGGCGTTCTGACCGGCCTCGGCGTGGGCGGCATCGCCCTGGCCTTCGCGGCGCGGGACACGGTGTCGAACCTGCTGGCCGGCGCCATCCTGATGGCCGACCGGCCGTTCCGTCAGGGCGACCTGATCGAGACCGATCACGGGCTGGCCACGGTGGAGCTGGTCGGCCCGCGCTCGACACGGATGCGCACGCTCGACGACACGCTCCTGGTGCTGCCCAACGCCCAGCTGACCGACCGGGGCATCTTCAACTACAACAAGCGACGCCGGCGCAAGATCCTCCTGCAGATCGGGCTCACCTATGACACCCCGCGCGACAGGCTCGACGCGTTCGTCGAGCGGCTTTCGGACACCTACCAGGCCCAGGACCGCGCCGACCCCACCAGCGGATGGGTGGGCATGACAGGGGTCGGGCCGTCGTCGATCGACATCGAGCTCTGGGGGTATTTCCGCGTCTACAGCCACGATGGCTTCGTGAAAGCCCGCCACGCCCTCGTCGGCGACATCATCGAGCTCGCGAAAGAGGTCGGCGTGACCTTCGCCTTCCCGACGCGGACGGTGCATGTGGCCGCCGAAGGAGCGGAGCCCCGCAACCAGCTCGCGCGCCCGGAACCCGCCGGGGACGTGTCTGCGGCAGACGCGCGCTGAGAGCGAGAGCGGGGCGGGCCGCGCGCTCCGCGCCTTTGCCGATACACGGCCCCATCGCGCCGCGGGGGGCTTGCCCCGCTGCTCGCACATGCCCCCCCCTCCCGGGGCCGATATACGTCTGCCGCACCTTCCGCCTCCGAACCATGCGTCGTCCCGGCGCGAGAGCGGTGAGCGGCGATCTCGTACGCCGGTTCCGCGCGGGCCTGTCGGCGAGCGGGCGCTATCGCACTGCAAGGTCGTGGCACCGTGATGCACAACGTGCATCACACACCCGGAACTCTGCATTGGACAGTATCGGCTCCGCCAAGGGACAAGGCAGCCGCTGCAGGGCGTGGCGTGCCGGTTTCCGGTTCCTCGTGGCGCATGCCGGTCCGCGGCCTATCGCGAGGCGTGCCTTCCACGTCCGTTCCAACCGGAGATTGAACCCTGATGACCGCAAAGATCCAACGCGGCGCGCCCCGGGCCGAAGGCCTGACGCGCCGCGCGCTTCTGAAATCCGCACCGGCCACCGGCCTTGCCCTGGGCTCCGGCGCCTTCGCTGGCACGCTGGCCTCCACGACGGCGCCCGCGCGCGCGCAGACCGGGCAACCCCCGCTGCAGGGTCCGGGCATCGAGACGTCGAGCGGGCAGGCGATCTATTCGCTGCCCCGCGACCATGCCTGGCATGGCAGCGAGTTCTACCAGTCCAACGACTTCAACGAGTGGCACTACATCACGGTGCTCGGTCGTGACCTCGACACCGGCGAGCGCATCTCGGTGTTCTGGGTGCCGCTCAGCCAGGGCTGGGTCGCGGCGGAGGGCCGGCCGCTGCACAACGTGCTCTTCGCCTTCCACAACCTCGACACTGGCGAGTTCCACACCGCGCTGCTCTACATCACCGGGCCGATGACCACCGAAGGCTCGGGCCCGGACGCGGAAGACTTCCACTTCCGCTACGAGATCGACGACGGCGAGAGCGCTTTCACCACGGCGTACGAACATGCCACCGAGACATGGACCTTCGCCGGCTACACGACGAAGAAGGACGAATGGAACGAGCCGTTCCGCCTCTCGATGACGTCGGTGGCCCAGGCGCCGGGCTATGCGCCGATGGCCTATTGGGGGCTGGAGAGCATCGGGGTTGATCCCCAGCAGCGCCAGAACCCGGAGACGATGTACGGCCTGACCCTGTATTACACGGCGCCGGACATGGCCACGACGGGTGAACTCGAAGTGGCCGGCCGCACCGTCCGCTTCGAAGGGACCGGCTGGTTCGAGCACCAGTGGGGCAACTTCCGCAACACGTATCAGTATCGCTATTTCTGGGCCTGGTTCCGGTTCGAGGAGAGCGGCGACCTGATGACCTTCCGCCAGTACTACGAGGGCGAGGACTTCCGGAATCCGAACTACAACGTGAATCGCTACTTCTACATGGACGGCGAGACCTTCGAGCGGAGCTACGCCTTCGGCCCGGCCTTCAAGCTCATCCCCGAGCGGATGTGGACCTCGGAGAAGTCCGGCGTCGTCTACCCCTGGTATGGCCGGATCGAGACGCCGCACGGCACCTATTGGTACGAGCCGACCCTTGAGGAGCAGGAGGGCCTCGGCTTCGCCGGCCCCTACATCGAGGGGGTGATCCAGCTGCGCGAAGGCGGGCCGGACGGGCCGATCGTGGCGACCGGCTTCTGCGAGATGATCATGTTCACCGGGACCTACGACGACGGCACCGACCATTCGATGGGCCCGCCGATCTCTCGCGGTCTGCCCGAGAACGAGGACGGCCCCTGGACGCCCGAGCTCTGATCCCCTGATCCGGGCGCCCCACCCCCGGGCGTCCGGTGTCTCCGGCGCCGCCAGCTTCCATGGTGCGTGAGGATCCCTGTCCCTCGCAGGCCCTTCGCGTGCGGGCGGCGCCGGACCTTCTGGATACGATCGACCGATGCCCCGTCTGTCCCTGTCCACGAAAGCTGCCAAGGCGCCCCAGGCCGCCCTGTGCGCTCTGCTGCTCTCCGGTGCACCGGCGCTGGCGGGCAAGGCGCGCGATTACCTGAACGCGCCCGTGAACACCTGGGTGACCTTCTACAACCTCGGCTTCTCCAGCAGCGTCGCCCCCGTCACCGGGGGTGCGGCCTACGGCATCTCCGGGGTCACGACCGACGTCACCTCGCAGTCGCTGATCGTCTCGCGCATCCTCGACGTCGGCGGGCGCACGGGCGGGCTGTCAGTGGTGCTGCCCCACGCCGACATCGACGTCGCCGCCGGCCCGTTCGGCGCCGGCGCCGCCGGGACGGGCGACATCGGGATCGTCGCCGAGGTCAACCTGTTCGGCGCGCCCGCGCTGAGCCGCGAGGCCTTCGCCGACTGGACGCCGGAGACCTTCGCCTCGGTCCATCTGCTCGCGACGCTGCCCACCGGCCGCTACGACCCGGACGCGTCCGTCAATGTCGGCTCCAACCGCTGGAGCCTCGCACCCACGATCAACTACAGTTACACCCCGGATGCTGGCTGGACGTGGCTCGAAGCCTACGCCACCGCCCGGATCTTCGGCGACAACACCGATGCGCCCGGCGCCGCCGAGACGCTGGAACAGCGCCCGCTCTACCAGATCGAGCTGCACGCGAGCCGCAACCTGACGCCGGATTTCTGGCTCACGGCCGACGCCTATTACGACCGGGGCGGCGAGACGGTTATCGACGGCGCCGCGCAGGACAACGCCGCCGACACCTGGCGCCTCGGCGCCGGCCTCGGCCTGCGCGTGGGCACCATCGGCACGCTCTTTGTCAATTACGACACCACCGTGTCCGCTCCGGCGGGCCAGCCCGAGGGCGAGACCTTCCGGCTGACCCTCGCCCGCCTGTGGTGACGCGCCCGCCCCTTCCCGAAAGGACCGCTCCCATGCCTGCCCCCCACCCCGCGCGTGCCCTTGCGGCTGTCGCGCTCGCCGCAATCCTGCCTGCCGCGGCGGCCGCGCAGGACGCCGACCTCGCGCAGACACTGACGAATCCGGTCGCCGACCTCGTCAGCCTTCCCGTCCAGCTGAACTTCGACGAGGGCCTCGGCGCCGACGACAAGGGCCGGCGCACGACGCTCAACATCCAGCCGGTCTACCCCGTCCGGCTCAGCGACGACTGGAACCTGATCAGCCGCACGATCATTCCGGTGATCTGGCAGGAGGACGTTCTGCCGGACAGCGAGCAGAGCGGGATGGGCGACATATTGCAGAGCGTCTTCCTGTCGCCCGCCTCTGCCGGCGCCGGGGGCGGGCTCATCTGGGGGGCGGGCCTCGCCTTCGGCCTGCCCACGGCGACCGACGACGCGCTCGGCACCGGAAAGTGGACGGCCGGCCCGACGGCGGCCGCGTTGCGGATGGATGGCCCCTTCACCTACGGCGCGCTGTTCAACCATCTCTGGTCGGTCGGCGGCGACGAGGATCGCGCCGACGTCAACCAGAGCTTCGTGCAGCCCTTCTTCTCCTACGTGTCGCCCGCCGCCGTGACCTTCACCGCCAGTGCCGAGGCCGCCTACGACTGGGAGCGCGAGGTCTGGTCTGTCCCGGTGAACTTCACCGTCGCCCGCCTCGTCGACATCGGCGGCCAGAAGGTGAGCCTTCAGGGCGGCGTGCGCTACTGGGCGGACAGCCCCGATGGCGGGCCCGAGGGCGTGGGGTTCCGCATCGGCACGACCTTCCTGTTCCCGCGCTGAACCCAAGGACGATCCTCATGCGAGACCCGGGAAGACTGGCAATTCCGGCCGTAGCGACTTTCATGCTGCTCGTCTGGGCGCTGTCGGCACCGGCACAGGACGCCGTCCCCTCGGCGGCGAGGGTCACGATCGCCGCAGCCTACACCGAAGATCTCGTCGAGGAGGTCCGGTTCATCGGGCGGGGCGAGGCGGCCGCCCGGTCGGATCTGATCGCGCGCGTGACCGGCTTCGTGCGGGAGGTCGCGGTGGCGGACGGGGCGGCGGTCGAGGCTGGCGATACCGTGTTCCGGATCGAGTCCGACAGATACGAGGCAGCGCGTGCGGCGGCCGCGGCCGAACTCGCAGGCGCGACCGCCGATCTGGAGCTCGCCCGGATCGAGCTGGACCGGAAGACGGCGCTGGTGGCGCGCGAGGCGGCGCCGCAGTCGGAACTCGATCTCGCCCGAGCCGCCGTCGCCGCCGCCGAGGCCGGCGTGGCTGCGGCGCGTGCGGCCCTCAGGCAGACGGAGCTGGACCTGGGCTATACCGTCATCACCGCTCCGTTCGATGGCCGGCTGGGGCGGATCGGTGTCAGCCCCGGCGCCTATGTCGGGCCGACCACGGAACCGCTGGCCACGATCGTGCAGCAATCGCCCATCTATGTCGCGTTCTCCCTGAGCGAAGGACAACTCGTCGACCTGCTTCAGCAGGTCCAGACGGACATCGCCGGCCTGACGGGGCGCGGCGCCGCGCCTCTGGTGTCCCTCGAACTGCCGAACGGCACCGTGCTGGAGGAACGCGGCCGCATCGCCTTTCTCGACAACCGGGTCGACCCGGAAACGGGCACCCTGACACTGCGGGCGGAATTCGACAACGCGCGCGGGCTGATCCTGGACGGCGCGTTCGTCAACGTGCGCATCCAGGCGGCGCGGCCGGTGCCGCGCCTGCTGGTGCCCCAGGCCGCGGTGCAGCGCGACCAGCGGGGCGACTTCGTCCTGGTCGTCGACGATACCGGCCATGTCGAGCAACGTCACATCACGCTCGGCCGGCAGGCCGGCACGGCCGTCGTCGTCGAGGAGGGGCTGCGCGAAGGGGAAAGCGTCATCCTCGAGGGGCTGCAGCGCGTGCGCCCCGGCGTCCCGGTCGAGGCTGTCCTGGACGGACGGCGTCCCGCGGAGCGATAGAGGCGTGCTCTCGTCCAGCTTCATCCGCCGCCCGAAGATGGCGATCGTCATCTCGACGGTGCTCACCCTGATGGGCGCGATCGCCTACGCCGTGCTGCCGGTCGAGCAGTTCCCCCGGATCACGCCGCCCGTCATCAGCGTCTACGCCACCTATCCCGGCGCGGACGCGGAGACCGTGGAGACCACCGTCGCGGCGCCGATCGAGGCGCAGGTGAACGGCGTGGATGGCATGATCTACATGTCGTCCGACAGCACGGACGTGGGCAATTACAGCCTCAACGTCACCTTCGAGGTCGGCACCGACCCCGACATCGCGGCGGTCAACGTGCAGAACCGCGTCGCGCAGGCGATGGCCCAACTGCCGGCCGAGGTGAAACGTGCCGGCGTTGTGACGCGCAAGTCGTCGACCAACATGCTGCTCGTGGCGACGCTGTCCTCGCCGAATGGCAGCTACGACGAGGTGTTTCTGTCCAATTACGCCTCGATCAACCTGAAGGACGCGCTGGCGCGCGTGCCGGGCGTCGGCAATGCCGAGGTGCTCACCAATTTCGCCTACGCGATGCGGATGTGGCTCGACCCCGAGCGCATGGCGGCCCTGGGCCTGACGCCGGGCGACGTGATCGCGGCGATCCGCGAGCAGAACGTCGCCGTTTCGGCCGGTCAGATCGGCACGCCGCCCGTCCCTCGAGGACAGCAGTTCCAGTACACCGTCACCGCCGAAGGGCGACTGGGCACGCCCGAGGATTTCGGCGACATCATCGTGCGCACGGGCGCGGCCGGCAGCCTCGTGCGCGTTCGCGACATCGCCCGGGTCGAGCTGGGCGCCAACTACTACAATGCGTCGGGACGATACGACGGCCGGCCGGCCACGGTGCTCGCCGTCTACCAGGCGCCCGGCGCCAACGCGCTCAAGGTGGCCGAGGGCGTGCGCGCCGAGCTCGACCGGCTGTCGCGCGCCTTCCCGGAGGACGTCGCCTACGACGTGCCCTTCGACAGCACCGATTTCGTCGAGCAATCGCTGAACGACGTGGTGACGACCCTGATCGCGGCCTTCGTGCTGGTGATCTCGGTCGTGTTCGTCTTTCTCGGAAGCGTGCGGGCCACCGTGGTGCCGGCGGTGGCGATCCCGGTCTCGCTGATCGGCACCTTCGCCTTCCTGCTGCTGTTCGGGATGTCGCTGAACACGATATCGCTCTTCGCGCTGGTGCTCGCCATCGGGATCGTGGTCGACGACGCCATCGTCGTGGTCGAGAACGTCGAGCGCATCCTCGCGGAGGAGCCGGAGCTCACGGTCGCCGAAGCGACGGCCAGGGCCATGGCCGAGGTCACCGCGCCCATCGTCGCCACGACACTCGTGCTGCTGGCGGTGTTCGTGCCCGTCACCTTCATGCCCGGCATCTCCGGACGGCTCTTCTCGCAATTCGCGGTGACGATTTCGGTCGCCGTGGTCATCTCGTCGATCAACGCGCTCACCCTCTCGCCGGCGCTGTGCGCGATGATCCTCGACCGCCGGGCGGGCCCGCCGAAGGGGCCTCTGGCCACCTTCGAACGGGTCATCGCTGCGGCTCGCCTCCGGTATGTCGGCGTCGTCCGCCGCCTCGTGCGGCTGCCGCTCCTCGGTCTTGCGCTGCTTCTGGCCGTCGGGATCGGCTCTGGCGCTCTGTTCGGCGGCCTGCCCCGGGGGTTCCTGCCGCTCGAGGACAACGGCTACCTCTTCGTCGACGTGCAGTTGCCCGACGCGGCGTCGCTGGAGCGCACCGAGGGCGTTACCGAACGGGTCAACGCGCAGCTGATGGCGCTCGAGGGCGTTGCCGATACCGTGCTCGTGAACGGCTTCAGCCTGCTCGGCGGTGCGGGCGCGAACGGTGCGATGGTGATCGTCAACCTCGAGGGCTGGAGCGCGCGGGCCGATCCGGGCCTGAGTGCCGATGCCATCCTCGCCCGCGTGCTCGACATCGCGAACCGCGAGGCTGCGGCGAACGTCATCGCCTTCAACCCGCCCCCGATACCGGGCCTCGGCACGAGTGCGGGCGTCGAGCTGAAAGTGCAGCAGGCCGGCGGCGGCAGCGCACGGGACCTCTCGGCCGCGCTGGGCTCGCTCGTCTATGCCGCCAATCAGCGGCCCGAGCTCGCCCAGGTCTACACGAGCTTTCGGGCCAACGTGCCGAAGGTATTCGTGGAGCTCGACCGGGAAAAGGCGAAATCTCTCGGTGTCGGCGTGGACGATGTGTTTCAGACGCTGCAGGCCTATCTCGGCTCGATCTACGTCAACGACTTCAACCTCACCGGCCGGACCTTCCGGGTGATGGTGCAGGCCGAGGGCGAGTTCCGGAACGTCGTGGACGACATAGGCGCGCTTCACGTCCGGTCCGACGCCGGCGCGATGGTGCCCCTGTCGACCCTCGTGCGCACGGAGACCGTGCTCGGCCCCGTCGTGCTGAACCGCTACAACGTGTTTCGCGCGGCCACGGTCACCGCGGTGCCCGCGCCGGGATTCTCGACCGGAGACGCGATCGCCGTGCTGGAGGAGACGGCCGCGACGGCGCTGCCGCCAGGCTACGCCTACGCGTGGACCGGAACCGCACAGCAGCAGCTCGCCGCCGGCAACATCGTGCTCCTCGTGCTCGCCGCGGCGGTGATCTTCGGCTACCTCTTCCTCGTCGCCCAGTACGAAAGCTGGACGATGCCGCTGGCGATCCTCCTTTCCGTTACGGTCGCGCTGTTCGGCGGCCTCGTGGCGGTGAGCGTCGCCGGGCGTGACGTGAACCTCTACACGCAGATCGGGATGATCATGCTGATCGGGCTGGCGGCGAAGAACGCCATCCTGATCGTCGAATTCGCCATGGAGCGGCGCGCGGCCGGCCTCGGCATCCGGCAGGCCGCGCTGGCCGCGGCGGAGCAGCGCTTCCGGGCGGTGATGATGACGGCGCTGTCGTTCCTGCTCGGCGTCGTGCCGCTGCTCGTGGCGACGGGGGCGGGGGCCGCCAGCCAGCAGGCCATCGGCATCCCCGTTTTCGGCGGGATGCTCGCGGCGACGGTCCTGGGCATCGTCCTCGTGCCCGTCCTCTACGTGCTTCTCCAGGCTGTCCGCGAGCGCATGCGCGCGCGTGCCGCACGGGGGCGGCGACCGATTGGCTGAGAGCTGGGGGCACGCCGACGGCCCGCGTCCGACACCCGCCACGCCGAGTGCGGCGGGGCAGCTTGCGGCGCCGGTCGCCCCCGGCCCCGGATCGCCCCGGCCCGCTCATTCCTAAACGACATTGGAGCCGCACAAGTCTGCATTGGACAGCCGCGCGCCCGGGCGCGGATAAGGCCGCCGTACAGAGTGATGCTGCCGGGCCCGGCGGCCGGAGGCCCGGTCATTTCTTGACGTGTCGAAATCGTGAAAGGGACAGACCAGATGGACCGCAGACTGCTGTGGAAACTGCTCGCCGCAGGCACCGCACTGACCGCAGCGCGCGTTCGTGGGCGGTCGTCCTTGCCCTGACGGTCGGATCCGGGCCTCCCGGCAGGCGGCATGGAAGCTCTACGCCCGCCTTCACCTTTCCGCAAAGAAAGCCGCACGAATGCAGATCACCCCCGTCTTCCTGATCGCCCTCGCCATCTGCGTGCCCGTGGGGCTGTGGGGGGTCGTGGCGCCCCAGGCCATGGCCGGCAGCGTTCTCGGCCTCACGGCGTGGTTCATGGTGGGCGCGAGCTGGTGGTGGCTGGCGCTCTGCTCGGGGTTCGTGATCTTCGCCGCCGTGCTTGCGCTGGGGCCGTGGGGGAACATCCGCCTCGGCGCCGACGACGACCGGCCGGAGTTCTCGACCGTCTCGTGGATCGCGATGCTGTTCGCCGGGGGCATGGGGGCGGGCCTGCTGTTCTGGGGCGTGGCCGAGCCGGTCACGCATTTCGCCGCGCCGCCGGGGATGGAGGGGGGCACCGCCGAGGCGGCCCGCGCCGCGATGGTGATCACCAACCTGCACTGGGGCCTGCACGCCTGGTCGATCTACGGCATCTGCGCCCTGATCATTGCCTATTTCACCTACCGCCGCGGCGGCAGGCCGCTGATCTCCACCCCGCTCGTCGGGCTGATCGGCGGGCGGGCCGAGCGCGGCGTGCTGGTGGCGGCGGACGTGCTCGGCGTGGTCGCGGTGGTCTTCGGCCTCGCGGGATCGCTGGCGATGGGCGCGCTTCAGGTGCGCTCGGGCCTCGCGAGCGTGATCGACGTCCCCGAGACGATCGGCGTCGCGCTGGCGATCCTGGCGGTCCTCTACGCGGCTTACATGATCTCGACGCTCACCGGCGTCGAGAAGGGCATGAAGCTTCTGTCCAACATCAACATGGTGCTCGCCCTCGCCATCATGCTCTTCATCATGCTGGTCGGGCCCACCGCCTTCATCTTCGAAAGCGCGGTGGACACGCTGGGCGCCTACGTCTCGCAGATCGTGACGCTCTCGTTCCGCCTGTTCCCCTACGAGGGGCTGACCGAGTGGTCGGCGAGCTGGACGCTGACCTACCTGATCTGGTGGCTCGCCTGGGGGCCGTTCGTCGGCGTCTTCATCGCCCGGATCTCGAAGGGCCGCACGATCCGCGAGTTCTGCGCCGGTGTGATCCTCGTGCCGACGCTGTTCTCGATCCTGTGGTTCGCGGTGTTCGGCGGCGCCGGCATCTACGTGGAGCTGTTCGGCCCCGGCGGCCTCTCGGCGCTGGTGGCCGACAACGTCTCCGAGGCGCTGTTCGCCTTCTTCGGTTACTTCCCGCTCGCGGGGCTCCTCAGCGCGGCGGCACTCGCGCTGATCTTCATCTTCCTCGTCACCTCGGCGGATTCCGGCACCTTCGTGCTGTCGATGATGACGACGGACGGACGTCTCGAACCGCCCGCCTCGGCCAAGATCGTCTGGGGCAGCCTCGCCGCGATCATCACCGCCGCGACGCTGCTGTCGACCTCGGTGGAGGTGGCGCGCGCGATGGCCACGCTCGGCGCCATCCCGTTCTCGGCGGTGCTCGTGCTGCAGATCGTGGGCTTCCTGCGTGCGCTCGCGGCCGAACCGGCCGGCCGGACTCCGGCAGAGAAGGCTGCGTGATGCGGGGGATCACCGCGCTCTGCCTCGCAGCCCTGCTGCTGCTCTCGGCCTGCACGCGCACGCCCGTCGTCGTCGCCTCCAAGGACACCGTGCAGGACCGGATCCTCGGCGAGATGATGGCGCTGACGCTGGAGGCGCGCGGGCTGCCCGTCGAGCGCCGGATCGGCCTCGGCGACAGCGCGGATGCCTTCCAGGCGCTGCGCGCGGGCGATATCGACGTCTACCCGGAATACTCGGGCACCGCGCTCGCGCTGCTCGACGCGCCGCCGGAGACGGACCCCGGCGTCGTGCGCGCCCGTCTGGCGGCGCCCTTCGCGGCGCTCGGCCTCGAGTTCCTCGCGCCCTTCGGCTTCGAGTCGCGCTTCGTGCCGGTGACGCGGCGGGCCCTCGCGCAAGGCGAGCGGCTCGCCCGCGTCGGCGACCTCGCCCCGATCGCAGGCGAGCTGCGCCTCGGTGTGAGCCGCAGCTTCGCGGAGCGTCCGCGCGACGGCCTGATAGGCTTTCTCGAGCAGTTCGGCCTCGATTTCCGCGATGTCGTCGTCGTCGGAGAGGAGCGACGCGAGAGCCTTTACCAGATGCTCGTCGACGAGCGGATCGACGTGATGATTGGGTTCTCGACCGACCCGCAGATCCTTGATTTCGGCCTGGCGACGCTGGTCGTGGACATGCCCTTCTTCCCGGCCTACGAGGCCGCCCCGCTGACGAGTGACGCCGCATTGTCGCGGCATCCAGGGGTGCCGGACGCGCTGGCTCCGCTGGCCGGAGCGATCGACGCGGCGACGCTGCGCGGACTGGTGCGGCAGGTGCAGGTGACGGGCCGAACGCCGCGGGCCGTGGCCGCGATCGCGCTCGCGCAACTCGACATTGCCGGGGGAGGCGCCGCGACGCCGCCGGAGATCCCGCTTGCCCTCGCCATCGATCCGCTCGAACTCGGCAGCACCCCCGCGAACCGTGCCCTCGACGCGGTGCGCACCGCGATGCCGGGCCGCGCCGTGGCGCTGGCACCGACCTCGCGCCCGCTCGCGGCCCTTGCCGCGGGCGAGACCCGCATGGCCGTCGTGCCTGCGGCCGCGCATTTCCGGATGACGCCGGGCGGTGCGGTGCGCGACGAGACGGTCGAGGCGATCGGCGTGGTCGGGCGATCCGTCCTCTACGCCTTCGCGGCAGATGAGGGGCCGGCGCGCCTCGGTGGCGCGGGTGTGGTGGCCACGGGGCCGGAAGGCTCGCCGAGCCACCTCGTCGCCTCTGTCCTGGCCCGACACGCCGAGACGGCCGTCATGCTCGCCCCGCAGGCCGAGAGCGGCGCCGCGGCCGTCGGCGCGGCGATCGCGGATGGTGCGGCCGATGTCGGGCTTGTGATCGCGAGCCGTCAGCGCGGCGACGTGGTGGAGGCGCTTCGCGCCGATCCGTCCCTGCGCCTCGTGGACGCCTCCGCCTGGTGGCAGGGGCCCGCGCGCCTCGCCCTGCCGTTCCTCGCGCAGGCCACGCTGCGCCCGGAAACCCATCCCGGCCTCGGCCGCGCGGTCTCCGTGCTGTCCATGCAGACGGTGATCACCGGGCCGGCGCCGCCCGAGGCGGCCGGCCTCGGCCGGCAGGGCCCGATCTCCTTCGACATGCGCGTGCAGCCGCTCACGGATACGACCGTGCGCGCGATCGACAGGGCGCTCGGCACGCGCCCCGACGTGGGCGCCAGCCTTCGCGCCGCCCCCGCGCTCGCGCCGCGCCCGCCCGAGGCGCCCACGGCGCGCAACCCGCGGCCTGACCAGGCCCTGCTTACGATGGGCATCTTCGCCTACCTCGCCCTCGCCGGCTGGCTGCTTGTCCGGCGGGGGCCGGGAGGTTCACCGCGGCATGGCCCGGGCGCTCGATCGACCGCGGGCCCCTCCGGCGGGCGGCCGGCGTCGTCCAGCACCCCCCAGACACCGGAGCACTGACATGGATCGCCTCGTCCCTCGCGTTCTCGCGCTTCTGCTTCTCCTTGTGGCCCCCATGTCCGTCTCGGCACAGGGGGAGACGGCCGGCGCGGACGCCGCCTCCGAAAGCGCTTCTGCGGACGGCGTCGCGCCGCCGCCTGCGGATGAGGGGCCGGGGTTTCCGGCGGGCCTTGCCGACCCCGCGATCCCGCTCGACGAGCTTCGCCTGCGGCTCGTGCCCCTGACCGTCGAGGAGCTCACCGTGCTCGCCGACGCATGGCGGGCGAATGCCCGCGACGCCACGCTCGCCGTCGTCGAGCGCAGCCTCGAGCTCCGGGAGGCAGGGACCCGCGCGACCGAGGCCGACCGCGCGGCCCATGCCGATCTGCTGGAGGCACGCGGCCTGATATTCGAGAAATACGGCGCCGTCGTCGCCAGCCTCGAGGGCAAGGGCGGCGATCCGGCCCTGATCGACTCGCTCAGGACCTACCGCACGGCCATTTCCGTCGAAGAGACGGCGACGCTCGAGCCGCGCGAGATCGTCGCCAACGTCCTCTCCTGGCTCGTGTCGCCGGAGGGGGGGCTCCAGTTCGCGCTTCGCGTCGCGGTGGTCGTGGGCTCGCTCCTTGGCCTGTTGATCGTGGCGAAGATCGTCCGCGCCTGGGCGCGGCGCCTTCTGGGGCGCGTGCCGGACCTGTCGAAGCTCTTGCAGGGATTTCTGGCCATGGTCGTCTACTGGCTGGTGATCGCGGTGGGCCTGATGATCGTGCTCGCGGCGCTGGGGGTGAACATCACGCCGCTCTTCGCGCTCGTCGGCGGCGCCTCGTTCATCGCGGCCTTCGCGATGCAGGATACCCTGGGCAACCTTGCCGCGGGGCTGATGATCATGATCAACCGCCCCTTCGACCAGGGCGACTACGTGACGGTCGCGGGCGTCGGCGGCACCGTCCGGAAGGTCTCCGTGGTCTCGACCACGGTGACGACGCCCGACAACCAGGTGATCGTGATCCCCAATTCCAAGGTCTGGGGCGACGTGATCGTCAACACCACCGCCTCCGAGACGCGGCGCGTGGATATGGTCTTCGGCATCGGCTACGAGGATTCGATCGAGCTTGGCCAGGACACGCTCGAGGAGGTGATTTCCAGCCATCCGAAGGTGTTGAAGGATCCCGCACCGGTCATCCGCGTCAACGAGCTCGGCGAGAGCTCCGTCAACTTCGTCGCCCGGCCCTGGGTGCGGGCGGAAGACTACTGGGAGGTCTACTGGGACCTGACCCAACAGGTGAAAGAGGCCTTCGACGCGCGCGGCCTGACGATCCCGTTCCCGCAGACCGAGATGCGCATCAAGGCCGACCCGCGTGGCGCCACATCCATTGCCCCGGTCGCCTGACGCGGTCGCAGTGCTCCCCGGCCGACGCATGCTCGCGGCACCTTTCGGGACGACCTCGCCGAACTCGGTCAGGTGGCCCCGAAGCGCGTTGATCGTCTGCGTGCGTTGCCGGATCAGCAGCTCGCGCACCCGGAAGACGGCCGCCGCGCCCTGCGTCTCCTCGCTCTTCACCGGCACGAACCGCCGGTTCGGCCGCAATGCGTTCGGTGCGCTTACGCGGCCCCACTGGCGACAGGGTCACGCCTCACCGCAGATCGCCTCGGCATCTGCCGCATCGCTCTTCTGCCTGCGCACGAAAGGCGTCACGTAGGCCGGTGGGATCAGCCGGACCTCGTGTCCCAGCTTGCCGATCTCCCGCCCCCAGAAGTGCGCCCCGCCGCATGGCTCCATCGCCACCGTGCAGCGCGGCAGCCCCGCCAACATCTCGAGCACCTGACCGCGCCGCACCTTCCGGCGCAGCACTGCCCGCGCCAGATCGAGCGCGACCGTGGTAATCTCCGACATGACCGCCCTCTTCGTGGATCGTCGCTGACCCATCTTGGCACACCGGATGCCGTCGGGCGCGGTCTCACACCATCAGAGCCACGGCCCCCAGAAACGGCGCCCCCGGAAACGAGAAAGGGCCCCGCGGGGCCCTTGTTTTGTTGGTCGGAGTGGCAGGATTCGAACCTACGACCCCTGCCTCCCGAAGACAGTACCAGCAATGCGCCAGCAGGAAAATAAGGTGTTTCCAGTCTCTTCTGGCGCTCTTCGCCGCGACTTCGCTGAGAATATCTGGGACGGTCCCCAGAAACAGGTGGATGCGTGGCTCTGGCGGCGGAACCGCTTACGGCCTCGCACAGAGGTCATGAACTACTGTACCGTGTTACGCCTCTGTTTCGACAAGGCGAGCACGGTGGCGTCAGCCAACCATGTTGGCGCGGGCCTGTCGGGCAGTGCCCCCTGTGGTTCTCTAATCGCCATGGTCAAGCGCCCCGCTGTTCAGGGGTGGGGATGCGGGTTGGGCTCCGGGGTTCTCTCCGAACGGTGTCCCCTGATGTTCTTTAGGATCGTCTGATCTACCTCTTCGGCTTCGCCGATTTTCGGGCAGAGGCGGTCTGACGAGGGCACGTCGGCCGGGGATGCCTGCGATTTCCGGGTATCGGCCGGCTCGAACGGCCGGTCTCGGCGTCGGAGGGCAGACTCCGCCTC
>NZ_QPLK01000039.1 GCF_003340565.1 Rhodovulum sp. 12E13
CCACGCGCACCGTCAACAGGCGTCGCGCCGCTCGGGAGGGTCTGCACAACCCTCGACCGGTCCTCACGACCGGCCCACGACCGCCAAATCCGCCGCTCAGACGCATTCGGTGAATACTGCGGGTTCATGGAACAGTTTCATCGCGCCGTCAGGCTTCTCTACACCGGCACGAGCGAACGCGCCCGGCGATTTCGCTATGGGCTGATCGTTTTCGACGCGGCCAGCATCGTCTATTTCATCGCGACCGCTGCGCTGCCCGCAACGCCAGCCATCACGGCACTGAACGCGGTTCTGGGCGTCGTCATATTGCTGGATTTCGCAGCCCGGATGTGGATCGCCCCCAACCGACGGCGCGAATTGCTGCAAGTCCATACCATCGCCGATCTGATCGTTGTCGGTTCGTTGCTGCTGGCGCCGCTTCTGGCCGAAAACCTCGGGTTCCTGCGCGTTCTGCGCGGGCTCCGATTGATCCGCTCCTACCACCTGCTGCGCGACCTGCGCAGCGAAAGCCTGTTCTTCCGCCGCCACGAGGACGCGATCCTGGCGGGCGCGAACACGGCGGCGCGGCGGGCCGGGTGGTATTCGCGGAACAACCCGTGGGTCGCGGCGGCGGTGGACAGCCTCGTCGGCGCGGGGATCAAGCCGCAATATTCCCATTCCGATCACGCCGCCCTGGACGGGCTCGCAGATTTCTCAGGGCTGCGGGACATGGCCGTGCGCGCGATGGTCGAGAGCGGTTAAAGTTTCGCCAGACTGAAGGTCTGAACCTGCTGCTCCCACGCGATGGGGAAAGGTTCCAGCACCCGTGCCAGCGTGACCTCCGGCCCCTGCGTCCCGTCCAGGATCGCCTCGACGATGTCGGGCGCGAGCAAGGTCAGGCGCAGGACGCGGGTCATGTAGGAGGGTGCGATCCCCTCGCGTTCCGCCAGTTCGGCGATGGTGGTATACTCGCCGGACTCTAACATCTTCTTCCAGCGAAATGCGCGTGCCAGCGCCTTGACCAACGTGTTGTCCGCGCGCCGCGGCTGGGTAGCGCCTTCCGGCAGCTGCATCTCCTTCCGCCCGCCGCGCTTCACGACGCGGAATGGGACGTGGAGAGTCACCGTGTCGGGAATCGGCGACACGCGGGTCATGCGGCCGCTCCCATGTCCCCGGCCAGCATCTCGCGAGCCAGACCTCCGAGCCCATCGACGCGGAGGCGGACGTTCAGCCCATCCGTGCCGATGTCCACGCGCTCGACCAGCAGTGCCACGATGCGCGCCTGCTCGGCGGGGAACAGTTCGTCCCACAATGGGTCAATCTTCTGGAGTGCGGAACGCGCGTCGGCTTCGGAGACATCGTCGGCGTGGGCGCGCGCCGCCTTCCACGTCCCTGCCACGATCTCGGGCTGGCGGAAGACAGCGTGCAGCTGGTCGATAACGGCCGCCTCGATCTCGCCCGCGGGCACGCGACCGACAGGGCACGCCCCGGCGCCGTGCTTCAGCACGGTCTGGCTGACATAGTAGCGATAGAGCCGGTCGCCCTTGCGGGTGTGGGTCGGCGAGAAGGCCGCGCCATCGGGTCCGAACAGCAGCCCCTTCAGTAGCGCCGGTGTTTCAGCGCGGGTGCGGGCCGCGCGCTTGCGCGGGCTTTCCTGCAGAATGGCATGGACGCGGTCCCATGTCTCGCGGTCGATGATCGCGTCGTGCTCGCCGGGATAGCTCTCGCCCTTGTGGACCGCCTCGCCGATGTAGGCGCGGTTGTTCAGCATCCGGTAGAGGTACTTCTTGTCGATCCGGTTGCCGCGCGGCGTGCGGATGCCGCGCTTCGCGACCTCCCGCGCCAGTTCCGTGCCCGACCCGATCTCGAGGAAGCGGGCGAAGATCCAGCGGACGTGCTCGGCGGCGTCTTCGTCCACCACCAGCTTCCGGTTCTCGACGCGGTAGCCGTAGGGCGGCACCCCGCCCATCCACATCCCCTTCTTCCGACTGGCCGCGACCTTGTCACGGATGCGCTCGGCCGTCACCTCGCGCTCGAACTGGGCGAAGCTGAGCAGGATGTTCAGCGTCAGCCGGCCCATCGACGTGGTCGTGTTGAAGGACTGCGTCACGGAGACGAAGGTCACGCCGTTCCGATCGAACACCTCGACCAGCTTGGCGAAGTCGGCGAGCGAGCGGCTGAGGCGGTCGATCTTGTAGACCACGACCACGTCGACCAGCCCATCCTCGATGTCCTCCAGCAGGCGCCGCAGGCCCGGGCGGTCGAGCGTGCCGCCGGAGATGCCGCCGTCGTCATACTGATCGCGGACCAACACCCAGCCCTCGGAGCGTTGCGATGCCACGAACGCCTCGCAGGCCTCCCGCTGGGCGTGCAGCGAATTGAACTCCTGCTCCAGCCCTTCCTCGGACGACTTGCGCGTGTAGATGGCGCAGCGATGTTTCCGGACGATCGGCTTGGTCATGTCCGCGCCCTCCGGTTCTTGAGCCCGAAGAAGACCCACCCGTTCCAGCGCGTGCCGGTGATGGCCCGCGCGATGGCGGACAGCGACTTGTAGGGCCGTCCCTGCCACTCGAAGCCGTCGGCGGTGACCGTGACGATGTGCTCCACGCCCTGCCACTCGCGGATCAGGCGGGTGCCGGCGATGGGCATGGTGTCGGTGCGGATCCGGCTCTTTTTGCGGTCCCCGCCGTCGAGTTCCTCGCCCAGCCGTTCGAGGCGACGCACCGTCTCGGGCTTCAGCCCGCCAAGGCTGAGCTCCTGGATGCGATAGGCCAGCCGGCTCTCCAGGTAGCGTCGGTTGAACGGCGGCGGCTCGGTGTCGAACAGCTCGCGCCACTGCGCCCTCAGTTCCGGCGTCGTCGCCGTCTTCAGCGCGGCCAGGCGCGCGGGGATCGGATCGTGGGTCGTCATGCGGGTCTCCGGTGAGTTGGAGTTGCATGACGGCATGCGCTCGCCGGAGAGTGTAGGCGAATTTCTCCAGTAGCGTCAGAAGGGTCGCCGCGCTCTCTCAGCCGCAACCGGACCAGCCCGAGCGCCAGCAGACCGCACAGCTCGGCGCGGCGGCCGGCGGGCGTCATCGCCGAAGGGGCGAGCGGGTTGGGGCGACGAATGGGACCGGGATCGAACATCATGATCCATCGGTGCCGGATTGCGCCGCCGCCCGCGACCTCGGAACGGGTCACCCCGCGCTCGCCTCGCGAGGGTGAACCCCTCCACCCTCGCGCCATCGGAATGGGTTGAGCGGTTTGGGCGTTCCCATTATGTTCATGGCATCCCGCATGACTCACGAGGCCGCCGATGTCGCTGCAATCGCTCGACCGTACCCAATGGAGTTACGCGGAGGCGCTGGCCCACGTTGAGACCGTGACCGTCGCCCGGCGCACGGCCGAGGCGGCCAAGGCGCCGCCGAAGCCCGAGCCGGCCTATCAGCACTGGAACCGGCCGCAGGATCCGACGATCGCCTGGAAGGCGGAGGCCGAGAACGAGTTGCTGGTCGCGCTGCGGGACGGCGATCTCATCGCGCAGGGCCGCTACACCGAGGATCGTCCGAACGGCTGGGGCTACGGCGCCAGCAGCGGGTTCGACCTGCATTCCGGATATCACACCAGCATCCGGCCCGAGCAGTGGCGGGAGGGTCAGTGCCATCTGGGGCGCCTGACCGCGCGCGACTGGGAGTTCATCGACATCCGCATGCCGCGCTTTCTCGTGAAGGCGATCTGGCCGGATTACGTGCCCGAGGTGCGACCGGCGGCGGGCACTGAGGCGGTGCCCTACACGACGCCCTACCTCGATCTGATGCAGGCGGCGATCGCGAAGTTCGGGATCACGGCCAAGGACCAGGGCAAGAAGGACTGCCTCGTCGACTGGTTTCTGGAGCAGGAGATCGAGGGCGAGCCGGTCTCGAACAAGCTGGCCGATGCCATGGCCACGCTGATCCGGCTGCCCTCGGCACAGCGCGGCGGCGCAAAGCGGGTGCTGGGGCCCGATCTGCGGCAGACGGGCTGATGCCGGACGTCGCTGAAGGTGGACATCAGGCGACCACTGGCATATATTGCCAATGCAGCCCCGGGGAGATGCCGATGCCAACCCGCAATGTCGTCCTGACCGACAGCCAGACCGACCTGATCGAGCGGCTGATCGCCGATGGCCGCTACCAGAACGCGTCGGAGGCGCTGCGCGCCGGGCTTCGTCTGCTGGAGCGCGAGGAGGCCGAGATGACTGCCTTGCGGGACCGGCTCGCCGCGGGGCTGGAGGAGGCGCGTTCCGGTGCGCTCGCCGAGGGCGCCGGCGAGGATGCGATCCGCAGAGCCTTTGCCGCCACGCGCACCGCGTCCTGATGCCGAAGCCTTGGCGGCTGACGCGGCAGGCGGAACTGTCGCTCGTCGAGATCGCGCGCTGGACGCTGGAGACCTTCGGGCCGCGCCAGGCCGAGGCCTACGAGGCCGACCTCATCGCGCGCTGCGCCGCCATCGCCGCGGGTGAGGCACCGTCGCAGGATTGCCGCCGCCTGATCGATCCCGACCTGCCGGAGGATTTGCGCTTTACGCGGGCCGGGCAGCATTTCATCGTGTTCGTCGAGATGCCGGAGCAGGTGATCGTGGTGGACGTGCTCCACAGCCGCTCGGACCTGCCGCGCCGGCTGGCGGCCTTGGGTCCACCGAAGGATCCAGGACACCCCTGACAGTGGCCAACTCCAAGGGGTGAGCCCACGGCATCGGCTTCCCGATGAAGGGCGGAACCGTTCACCCTGTTCGCGCGGACGAGGGATCACCCCGCCGATCGGGCACGGCTGCCAGGGGCGCTTCGGACCGGTCATTTGACCCGTGGGGGCCACCCATGAACTGACGTGATTTCAATGCCTTGCTGGAAGGGGTCGCCCCTTTCCGGCGAAATGGTCTGCGGCCGGGCGGAGCGGTTCCGACGTCGCGAGAGCGCTCTGATGCGCGGCAGAACCGGGGGCAACGACGCCCCTCATCCGGTTCCGCAGCCCCCGTGTCCGCCCGCATCCGTCCCTCCCTGCAGCATGCCGCCGTCGGCCACGCGCCGGCTGCCGTGCATGCGCACTTCCCACGGGGCCGGCGATGAGCGGGCGGGACTGGCGGGCCTTCGACGCCGAGCTGCGCGCCCGCGTGCCGGCGCTCGCGGTGGAGCTTCTGGGCAAGCCGACCTTCCGGGCGGGCCAGGAATGGCGCTGGGGCCGCAAGGGCAGCCTCTCGGTCGTCATCGGCGGCGCGCGGGCGGGCATGTGGTTCGACCACGAGGAAGGCCGCGGCGGCTGGTTCTCGGACCTCGTCGGCCGCGACCTCGGCATGGCGCGCGAGGATGCGACCGACTGGATCGCCGACCGGATCGGCATGGCGGCGCTGCCCCGGCCGGCTCGTCAGCGGGCCACACAAGGCACAACGCCCGCGAACGATCCGGGCGAGCCGCCAACGGCACCGGCCACGGGGCCGACCGAGAGCAACCCCGATGACGATACCGCGGCGGCGCCGAACCGCGCGGACGAGGCGGCCGAGCGCGCTGCCCGCATCTGGACCAGCGCCGGTCCCGCACCGGCCGACCACCCCTATCTCGTCGCCAAGCAGGCCGCGCCGCTCGCCCTGCACATGGACGCGGGCCGCCGCCTCGTCGTGCCGCTTCAGGACATCGACGGTGGGATCCACAGTGTGGAGTTCATCGCGCCCGATGGGGTCAAGCGTTTCCTCGCCGGTGGCGCGAAGAAGGGTCATTTCGCGATGGTGGGCGCGGAGCCGGGACCGCTCCTGGAGCCTTGCGGCCCGCTCCTGATCTGCGAGGGTTGGGCGACCGGCGCGAGCCTGCACATCGCCACGGGCCATACCGTGATCGCGGCGATGGACGCGGGCAACCTGATGCCGGTGGCCGAGGCGCTGCGGGCGCGCTTTCCGGCGGCCGACCTCCTCCTCGTCGCCGACAACGACGCGAAGCCCGACCGCGACAGCAATCCCGGCGTCGAGGCCGCGCGCAAGGTCGCGCTCACGGTTCACGGCCGCCTTGCCGTGCCCGACAGCCCTGGCGACGCCAACGACCTTTTCTGCGCCGAGGGCCCGGACGCCGTCGCGGCGCTGGTGGCCAGTGCGGCGCGGATCCCGCCGCCACCGCCGACCTATCCGGCACCGGTCCTCACGCCAGACGAAGCCCGCGCCAGCCTGGCGGCGGCCATCGCCAGCTTCATGGCCGCGATCCCGGACTACTGGGCCGCCGTCGAGGCGGCGCAGGAGGAGGCGAAGAGCGCCGACGCGGACCGTGACCCGCTGGATTTCAACATCGTGGCACGCGCGGCTCTGCCGCCCCTCCTCGGCCTGCCGGTCGACGTCGGCCTCGGCAAGACCTCGAGTGCGCGTGCCGCCATCGCGGAGCTGATCGCCGCGGGCGGGCTCGGCACGCGCAAGGTCGTCTATGCCGTCCCGCGCCACGATCTCGGCGCCGAACAGGTCGCGGCCTTCGAGGCGCTCGGCCTCAGCGCCATGCTCTGGAAGGGCCGCACCGCACCCGATCCCACCGACGACAATCCCGACCGGCTCATGTGCCTCGACACGGAGGCCACCTTCGACGCGCACGAGATCGAGCACCCGGTCGAGCAGAGCTGCTGCAAGGGCAAGAACGGGGCGGAACTGCTGCTTTGCCCCTGGTTCCACGATTGCGGCTACCAGCGCCAGAAGCCGCTGGCGCAGGCGGCGCAGGTCATCGTCTGCGCCCATGACAGCCTTTTCCACATGAAGCCGCAGGCCATCGGCGAAGTCGGGCTGCTCGTCATCGACGAGGGCTTCTGGCAGTCGGGCCTGCGCGGTCTCGACGGCAAGGCGACGCTCACGCAGGACGGGCTGGAGCCGGGGCGCACCTCGGTCACCTGCTACGGGTCCAGGGGCAAGATGGATGTCGGCGCCACGGCCGACCTGACCGCCGCGCGGGAGCGGCTCTGCAAGGCGCTGCGGGTCACGGGGCCCGGTCCGCTGCGTCTGGGCCTGCTGGAAGCCGTCGGTCTCACCCCGGACGACTGCCGTCATGCCGCGACGCTGGAACGCCGCCGGATGCGCGACGCGGGTCTTCGCCCCGGTATGTCGCCCGTCGAACGGCGCAAGCGGATCGAGGCGGTCCTGCCGCAAGCGGGCGAGCCATGGGCCCCGCCCGGACGCTGCGCCACGCTCTGGCTGATCCTCGCCGAGGCGCTGGAGAATGGCCACGACGCCGCCGGCGCGGAACTCGTCCACGAGATGACCGAGGCGGGTTCCGTCCGCGCGCTCCGCCTGCGCTGGCGCAGCCCGATGCGCAACGGCTGGGCCGCCCAGGCGCCGATCCTGCATCTCGACGCGACGCTGCGGCCGGAGCTTGTCCAGACCTACCTGCCAAGGATCGACATCGGCGCGCCCGTCGCCGCGCGCCAGCACCATGTCCGCGTCCGCCAGGTGACCGGCAGCCCGACCTCGGCCCGTGCCCTGACGCCCTCGGCCGACGCGCCCGAGCGGGACCACAAGGCCGCCGCGACCCGGCTGCGCGACCTCCGCGCCTGGATCGACCTCCGCGCCCGCCAGTGCCATCGCTTCGGACAGGCGGTCGATCTGCTCGTCATCGGACAGAAGGCCGCCATCGACGCCCTGCGATCAGCCGGCCTGCCGCCGCGGGTGGAGGCGGTGCATTTCAACGCGCTGAGCGGGCTCGACCGCTGGGGCGGCATCGGAGGCATGGTCGTGCTGGGCCGCACGCTGCCGGCGCCCCGTACTGTCGAGCTGATCGCCATCGCGCTGACCGGCCGGGTGCCCGCGCCGAACCCGGAGGACGCCGGCTGGTGGTATCCGATGGTCGAGCGCCGGGTCAGGCTCGTCGGCGACCGGAGCGCGCCGCTCGCGATGGAGGAACACGCCGACCCCATCGCGGAGGCCGTGCGCTGGAGCATCTGCGAGGGCGAGTTGATCCAGGCCATGGGCCGCGGGCGCGGCGTCAATCGCACCGCGGCCACGCCGCTCGAGATCGACCTGCTCACGGATGTGGTCCTGCCCGTCACCGTCGACGCGCTGGTGCCCTGGTCCGATCTCCGTCCGACCCGGCGCGACCTGATGGCGCTCACCGGTATCGTGCTCGAGAACGCCGCCGACATGGCGGCCTGCTTCCCGGAGCTCTGGCCGACCCGCGAGGCCGCGAAGAAGGACGGCCAGAGGAAGGGGACAAATGACTATTATAGAGACCTCTATAATAGCAGAATGTCCCCATCCTCGGCGGAGGTGACCCATCGCCCGGAAGGTCCCGGCCATCGTGCCCGCACCGCCCGCGTCGATCTCTCCCGCATCCCCGATCCGGAAGCCTGGCTCACCAACCGCCTCGGCCCGCTCGCCAGCTTCGAGATCTGTCACTTCGCGGGCGCCGACGCCAGCGTGCCTGATCCCGCCGAAGCCGCGCGGCTCGACGCCCTCGCATCCCGCATGACCGCCAGCATGCAGGCCGTGCTCGCCGCGCGGCGTGCGGCCCTCGATGCGCTGTCCGCCCGGCTGGAGGCCGCAAAGCCCGCTGCCCTGCGGCATCCCCATCACCCCCACCCAGAAGAGGAGATTGAGGCATGAGTTACGACAGGATCCGCCTCTACGACGCCGGCCGCTTCCACGACACGGAGCTGCCCGACTGGTACCGCGAGGCCGAGCGGCTGTGCGAGAGCGAACGAGTGGACTTCCACCGGGCCTTCGACCGCGTGCTCGACTGCGAGCACACGCTCCTGACCGAGGAGGGCATGCTGGGCGGCGCGCTCGAGGTCCGGTTCTGGCCGAGCGAGATCCACGGCGTCTTCGTCCTGATCGAGACGCCGCTCTCCTTCGTCGAGCATGTCATCGTCCCGAACCCGGCGGACTGGCTGCCCTTCCTCTCGCGCCATCTCGCACCGCTCATCGGGGTGGCCAACCAGAGTTCCCTGATCGCGCTCCACGGCAGGATCGGAAACGCCTTCATCGCCTGGACCCGCCACGGCAAGGGCACCCATATCGGTCGCGAGACCGGCGAGAGCCGGATCGACCTCGACAACGACCGAGACCGTCGCCGGGCCCAGCAGGCCAGAGCCGCCATGGAGCGGGCAAGGCAGGAGGGGCGTGCATGAAGACGATGCGCTGGCATCCTCCAGGCTATGGCGGCGAGCGCCGCGACGCGGACCGCGTGAAACGGGACGGCTGGCGCGATCAGGGCGTGCTCGCCCTCTCTATCGACGACGAGCGTCTCAGCTGGCCAGAGCGGGAACTCGTCCGGCAGCTGGGCGAGAAGCTGTATGGGCCGAGAAACCGCGAGGCCGATGCGCCCCAGCCGTGATCGGATTCCCGGTGGACCCCGGACTCCTCACCGGGGTCCAGTCGGGGTCCACCCCGCCAACCCGTTGAAGTTTCTGGTTCCTTCTGGGCCATTCCGTATACGGGAGGGCGTGGCGCGATATTTCGCCAGCGATAGGGCCGGATTTTTGCGAAGCCACCCGGAATCCGGAGCCACCCGCCTCCTGCGCGAACACCAATGAACGCTGGCCTGCGGGCCGGATACCCTGGATGCCGCTGGATCCCGCCTGGAGTCCAGAGCCGCATCCGGCGTCCGGAGTCCGGCCGGCATCCACCTCATCGACGGAAACCACTCGCCCATGACCCTCGCCTTCGCCCCCGAGCGGATCGAGACCTGGCCGCTTGCGCGCCTGCAGCCCTACGCGAAGAACGCGAAGGTGCACGGGCCCGACCAGGTCGCGAAGATCGCCGCCAGCATGGCCGAGTTCGGCTGGACCGTGCCGTGCCTCGTCGGCGAGGACGGCGAGCTGATCGCGGGCCACGGGCGGGTGCTGGCCGCGACGCAGCTCGGACTGACCGAGGCGCCGGTGATCGTGCTCGGACACCTGACGGAGGCGCAGCGGCGGGCCTACCGGATCGCGGACAACAAGCTCACTGAACTCTCAAGCTGGGACGAGGCGCTGCTCTCGGCGGAGCTGCAGGACCTGCTGGCCGACGACTACGACCTGTCGCTGGTCGGGTTCTCGGACGGCGAGTTGGACAAGCTGCTGGCCTTCGATCCGGACGGGGGCGGTGAAGAAGAAGGTGGCGCCGGGGGCTCGGTGCCGCCGGTGACCATCCCCGAACCGCCGCGCAACCCGGCCTCGCGGACGGGCGACCTCTGGATCCTCGGCGACCACCGGCTGCTCTGCGGGGACTCGACCAGCCAAGACGACGTGCGCCGCCTGATGAACGGCGAGCGCGCGGTGCTGTTCGCGACCGACCCGCCGTATCTCGTGGACTACGACGGATCGAACCACCCGACGCGGAACAAGGACTGGAGTCAGTCCTACGGCGTCACCTGGGACGACAGTTCGCAGGGCGCGGAGCTCTACGACGGCTTCATCGCCGCGGCGGTCGCCGTAGCCATCACCGAGGACGCCGCCTGGTACTGCTGGCATGCCTCGCGGCGCCAGGCGATGCTCGAGGCCTGCTGGGAGAAGGCCGGCGCCTTCGTCCATCAGCAGATCATCTGGGTGAAGGACCGGGGTGTCCTCACCCGCTCGCACTACCTCTGGAAGCACGAGCCCTGTTTCATGGGCTGGCGCCGCCCGAACCGCCCGCCGAAGGTGGCCGAGGAGACATTGCCCTCGACGTGGGAGATGCCGTCCTTCGCCAAGGATGAGCGGCCCGACCACCCAACGCCGAAACCGCTCGACGCCTTCGGCATCCCGATGCGCCAGCACGTGGCGCGCGGCGGGCTATGCTACGAGCCCTTCTGCGGCTCCGGCTCGCAGATCATGGCGGGCGAGGCCAACGGTCGCCGCGTCTTCGCGATGGAGATCAGCCCCGCCTATGTCGATGTCGCCGTCGAGCGCTGGCAGGCCGAGACCGGCAGGGACGCGATCCTCGAAGGCGACGGACGGAACTTCGCCGACGTCAAGGCGAAGCGGCTGAACGAGACCCCGGCTTCGAAGGACAAGGATGCCGCCGCATGAAGCAGAGCCGGACCATGTCGATGGTCGAGGCCACGGCAAACGTTGTCGTCGGCTACGTTTTAGCCATCGCTACCCAGATCGTGGTGTTCCCGTGGTTCGGGATCGAGACGGGGCTGACGGAGCATCTGACCATCGGTCTGGCCTTCGTCGGCGTCTCGCTCGCGCGCGGCTACCTGCTGCGCAGGCTGTTCGAGGCGATCCGGATGCGGAACTCGGAATGAAGAACCGCCGCCCCATGCGGGACGGCGGCATCGGGACCGTCGTGGTGTGCGGCGTCAGTTGTCTGTGATGCGGTAGGCCCTACCGCGCCTCTCGATTTTCTCGGAGGTGATGGTCAGGCCGAGCTTCTTTTTCAGCGCGCCGGACATCGCGCCCCTAGCCGTGTGAGCTTGCCAGTCGAGGGCCGCCACGATCTCGTCGATGGTGGCGCCACCTTCGGCGCGGAGCATCTCGATCAGCATCGCCTGCTTGGTGCCCGTGCGCGGCGTGCGCGCCTTGGGCGCGGGGTCGGTCTCGGCGGGAGCGTCCTGCGGAGGCTCCGCACTCGGCGCTTTGTCGGCGCCCGTGGGCGCGCTGTCGCCGCGCTCCGGCTCGACGCCGATGGCGGCGAGGCCCGCGTCCGTGATGTGCAGGAGGATGGCACGGCCGTCCTCGTCGTTGTGCCAGATGCGGTTGAGCGCGGCGTCGGCCTTGGTCCGGCTGTCGGTCGTGGTCTCGGCGATCAGCCCGCGGGAGAGCAGCGCGCCGACGACCTTGGCGGCGGCGCCGCCCCGGAGCGAGCCGGGGAGCGGCAGGACGTTGCGATCCTCACGTTGCGCGGCGGCGCTGAGGATCACGAGCTGGGTGTCGGAAAGCTTGGTCATCTGGGGTCTCCGGTTTCGGGGCCGCGACCGTCGCGACCCTCCTACGACCCCGAGCCGCGCAGGGCGCGGCACGAGTTCCGGCGGTGCCGGAGATCACTCGGCGTGTTCGCCCTCGCCGAAGGCGCTGTCGGTGATGCGCTTCAGGAGGCTCGCGTAGTGTTCGAGGGTGCCGACGTCGCCCCAGTTGATCTCGTCGGGGTGGGCGTTGAAGTGGTCGTCGCTGAGCGCCTGCAGCCGGGCGAGCATCTCGTCGATATCGGCCTTCTTGCCGATGAAGGCGTTCAGGGCCGCCTCCTTGTTCCGGCGCGCCTTCTCGGCGCGGAGTTCGTGTCGCGGGGTGGTGATCGGGTTCAAGCGCGTGGTCATCGTTGTGGCTCCGGGTGAGTTGCGTCGTCCTTGTGGGATGGACGTTCGCTCCGCTGGCCCGGCTTATCAACTCGATAAGCACATGATTTTGAATGATAATCTGGACTGGCGATGGAGGGCATGAGCGAGCGCCAGTACGCCGCGCATGTCGGGCTGTCGCGCGGCGCGATCCAGAAGGCGAAGGCCGCCGGTCGGCTCGTCCTGCACGAGGATGGCAGCATCGACGCCGGAGCCTCGGACCGACTGCGGACGGACGCGACCGACCCGTCGAAGGCCAAGAAGACGGCAGCGCCGAAGCTGAAGCCCGTGCCCGAGGCGGCGGTCTCCGCCGTCGGCGACACGCTCAAAGAACAGGGTATGGCCGCGCCGGTCACCGGCGGCGGCACGACTTTCCTGCAGGCGAAGACGGCGCATGAGGTGCTGAAGGCGCAGGAGCGGCGCATCCGGCTCGCCAAGCTGAAGGGCGAGCTCGTCGATCGCGACCGCGCCACGGCGCTGGTCTTCCGGCTCGCGCGCGAGGAACGCGACGCGTGGGTGAACTGGCCGGCGCGGGTGGCTGCGCTGATGGCGGCGGAGTTGGGAACGGAGACGGCGGCCATGCAGAAGGTTCTGGAGGCCCATGTCCGCGCCCATCTCGAGGAACTCGCCCAGCCGCGGATCGCCCTCTGACGAGGTCACGCAGTTCGACGGGGCGGAGGCGCTGCTCCAGGCCTGGGGCCGCGGGCTCACGCCCGATCCCTGGCTGACAGTCTCGGAATGGTCGGACACGCATCGCTGGCTGAGCTCGCGCGCGAGCGCCGAGCCCGGCCGGTACCGGACGGAGCGCACGCCCTACATGCGCGCGATCATGGACGCGCTCTCGCCCGGCGATCCGACCCAGCGGGTCGTGTTCATGAAGGCCGCGCAGGTCGGCGCGACAGAGGCGGGCAACAACTGGATCGGCTTCGTGATCCACCACGCGCCCGGGCCGATGCTGGCGGTCCAGCCGACGGTGGAGCTCGCCAAGCGCAACTCGCGCCAGCGGATCGATCCGCTGATCGAGGAGAGCCCGGCGCTGAAGGAACGCGTCCGCCCGGCGCGAGCGCGCGACAGCGGCAACACGCAGCTGTCGAAGGATTTCCCCGGCGGCGTGCTGGTGATGACCGGCGCGAACTCGGCCGTGGGGCTGCGCTCGATGCCGGCCCGCTACGTCTTCCTCGACGAGGTCGACGCCTATCCGGCCTCGGCCGACGAGGAAGGCGACCCGGTCGGGCTCGCCGAGGCACGCTCGCTGACCTTCGCGCACCGGCGGAAGGTGTTCCTGGTCTCGACGCCGACGATCCGCGGCGTCAGCCGGATCGAACGGGAATACGAGGCGAGCGACCAGCGCCGCTTCTTCGTGCCATGCCCGCATTGCGGTGCGATGCAGTGGCTGCGGTTCGAGCGGCTGCGCTGGGAGAAGGGCAAACCGGAGACGGCGACGTACCACTGCGATGCCTGCGAAGAGCCGATCGAGGAGCACCACAAGCCGGCGATGCTGGCCGCGGGCGAATGGCGGGCGACCGCCGAGCCCCGAGATGCGCGGACGGTGGGGTTTCATCTCTCGGCGCTCTATTCGCCGCCGGGGTGGAAGAGCTGGGCCGACATCGCGCGCGACAAGGAGACGGCGGCAGGGTCCGACGAGGCGGAGCGCGTGTTCCGCAACACGGTGCTCGGCGAGACCTGGACCGAGACCGGCGACGCGCCGGACTGGCAGCGGATCGCCGAACGGCGAGAGGACTGGCCGGCGGGTACTGTTCCTGCGGGCGGGCTGTTCCTGACCGCCGGCGCCGACGTGCAGAAGGACCGGATCGAAGTCGATGTCTGGGCCTGGGGCCGTGGCCTCGAAAGCTGGCTCGTCGATCACGTGGTGATCGAGGGCGGCCCGGCGCGACCCGAGGCCTGGGAGGCGCTGACCGATCTGCTCGGGCGGAACTGGCGGCATGCCGGCGGCGCGGAACTGAGCCTCGCGCGGCTCGCCATCGACACGGGTTACGAGACGGCCGCGGTCTATGGCTGGGCGCGCTCGGTCGGCTTCGCGCAGGTGGCGCCGGTGAAGGGGCTCGAGGGCTTCAACCGTTCGAGCCCGGTTTCCGGGCCGACCTTCGTGGACGCGACCGCGGGCGGGAAACGCCTGCGCCGAGGCGCACGGCTCTGGACTGTGGCCACCTCGACCTTCAAGGCCGAGACCTACCGCTTCCTGCGGCTGGCGCGGCCGACGGCCGAGGAGCTAGAGGCCGGCGCGGCGTACCCGCCCGGCACGGTGCATCTGCCTGGCTGGGCTGACAGCGAGTGGATCCGGCAGCTGACGGCCGAGCAGCTGGTGACCGTGCGCAACCGGCGCGGCTTCGCAAAGCTCGAATGGCAGAAACTCCGCGAGCGCAACGAGGCGCTGGACTGCCGGGTCTACGCCCGCGCCGCCGCCTGGATCGCGGGCGCGGATCGCTGGCCCGAGGCGACATGGGCCGATCTCGAAGCGCAGCTCGGCGTCCCAAGCGGCATGGACAGCCCGGCCGGTCTGATCGGGCGGCCCGATCCGGGCGCGCAAGGCAAGCGCCGCTCAGACTGGCTCGGGCGGCGGGAAGGATGGTTCTGACAATGGCGGACTGGACGGAAGCGGAGCTCGCGGCGCTCCGGCGCGCCTATGCGAGCGGGACGACACGGGTGAGCTACGACGGCAAGACCGTGGACTATGGCTCGGCCGAGGACCTGCTCGGGCGCATCCGGACCATCGAACGGCAGATCGCCGGCGCCACGGCACGGCCCATCGCGGGCTTCGCCGGCTTTTCGCGCGGAGATCGCTGATGGTCTCCTGGCTCGACAGGGCAATCGCCTCGGTCGCCCCGCGCACGGCCACGCGGCGCGTGCTGGCGCGGCAGGCCTTCGAGGGGCTCGCGCGTTCCTACGAGGGAGCGGCCCGCGGACGACGGACGGACGGCTGGCACGCGCCGGGATCCTCGGCAGACGCCGAGATCGGCCGGGCCGGCGCGCTCTTGCGCGACCGGATGCGGGACCTGGTGCGCAACAACCCGCATGCGGCCAAGGCCGTCTCGGTGCTCGTCAACAACATCGTCGGCGCCGGGATCATGCCGCGCGCCGCCAGTGGCGACGCCGCGCTCGACCGCGAGGTGGACCGGCTCTTCGAGATCTGGGCGCGGGATTGCGACGCCGACGGCCAGCTCGACTTCTACGGGCTGCAGACGCTCGCCTGCCGCGAGATGGTCGAGGCCGGCGAGGTGCTGGTGCGCCGCCGCCCGCGGCGGCCCGGCGACGGCGTCATGCCGCCCGTGCAGCTGCAGCTGCTTGAGGCCGACTTCCTCGACGCGACCCGCAACGGCGCGCTCGGCGCGGGCCAGGCGGTGCAGGGCATCGAGTTCGACGCGCTCGGCCGGCGCCGGGCCTACTGGCTCTTCGGCGCGCATCCGGGCGACGCGACGCTCAGCCTGACGGGCGGGCTCACCAGCCGCGCGATCCCCGCGACCGAGATCGCCCATGTCTACGAGAAGCAGCGGACGCAGGCACGCGGCGTCCCTTGGGGCGCGCCGGTGATCCGGGCCTTGCGCGATCTCGACGACTACGAGGTTGCCGAGATCGTGCGCAAGAAGACCGAGGCCTGCGTCACGGCCATCGTCTTCGGCGACGAGGAGGCCCAGCAGGGCATCGCCCCCGCGGTGGTCGACGCCGACGGCAACCGGGTCGAGCAGTTCGAGCCGGGGCTCATCGCCTACGCTCGCGGCGGCAAGGACATCCGCTTCAACCAGCCCGCGGCCACGGGCGGCTACGGCGAATACAAGCGGGCGAGCCTGCACACGATCTCGGCCGGGTTCCGGGTGCCCTACGAGCTGCTGACCGGGGATCTCAGCCAAGTGAACTACTCCTCGATCCGCGCGGGGCTCGTGGAGTTCCGCCGGATGATCGACGCGGTCCAGTGGCAGCTCTTCATTCCGATGTTCTGCGCACCTGTCTGGCGCTGGTTCACGGAAGCCGCGTGGGCGGCGGGGCGCATCCCCACGCCCGAGGTGCCGGTGGAGTGGTCGCCGCCGAAGTTCGAGGCGGTCGATCCGCAGAAGGACGCGATGGCGGACCTGCTCGCGATCCGCTCGGGCACGATGACGCTGGCCGAGGCCATCGCCCGGCAGGGCCGCAACCCCGACGCGGTGCTGGCCGAGATCGCGACCACGAACGCCAAGCTCGACGAACTGGGCCTCGTGCTCGACAGCGACCCGCGCCGGGTCACCAAGACCGGCAGCGCGCAATCCAATGCGCCGGCCGACCCCGCGACCGATCCGGACGATCCGGAAACTGACGCGGCCTGACGAGGATCCACACATGGAGCAGACGATCGAACTGCCGGCCTTCCGCCGGTCGGCGGAGCTTGCGCCGAACAGCATCGACCCCGAGACCCGCAGCGTCGAGGTGATCTGGTCGACCGGCGCCCGAGTGCGCCGCGCCACGCTCTTCGGCGAGCCGCATGACGAGGAGCTCAGCATGGCCCCCGAGCATGTGCGGCTCGAGCGGCTGAACGCGGGCGCGCCCTTCCTGAAGGTGCACGAGGCGCATGATCTCGACGCGGTGATCGGCTCGGTCGTCCCGGGCTCGGCGCGGATCGAGAACGGACAGGGCATCGCCCGCATCCGGCTCTCCGAGCGCGACGCCGTCGGCGACATCTGGCGCGACATCGAGGCCGGGCACATCCGCGCGGTCTCCATCGGCTACCAGGTCCACCGCTTCGAGATCTCCAAGCCCGAGGGCCAGCGCGAGCTCTGGCGCGCGGTCGACTGGACCCCGTTCGAGATCTCCGCCGTGCCCGTGG
>NZ_QPLK01000004.1 GCF_003340565.1 Rhodovulum sp. 12E13
CCTCAATACCTGTAGTGGTCTGGCTTGAAGGGGCCCTGGGGGGTGACGCCGATGTAGTCGGCCTGGTCGGGGGCGAGCTCGGTGAGCTTGACGCCGATGCGGCCCAGGTGGAGGCGGGCGACCTTTTCGTCGAGGTGCTTGGGCAGGACGTGGACGGCGTTGTCGTACTGCTCTCCCTTCGTCCAGAGCTCGATCTGGGCGAGCACCTGGTTGGTGAAGGAGGCCGACATCACGAAGCTGGGGTGGCCGGTGGCGTTGCCGAGGTTCAGCAGCCGCCCCTCGCTGAGCAGGATGATCCGGTTGCCCGAGGGCATCTCGATCATGTCCACCTGGTCCTTGATGCTGGTCCACTTGTGGTTCTTCAGCTGGGCGACCTGGATCTCGTTGTCGAAGTGGCCGATGTTGCCGACGATCGCCATGTCCTTCATCGCGCGCATGTGCTCGAGGCGGATGACGTCCTTGTTGCCGGTCGCGGTGACGAAGATGTCGGCGGTCTCGACCACGTCTTCCAGCGTGGTCACCTGGAAGCCGTCCATCGCCGCCTGCAGCGCGCAGATCGGGTCGGCCTCGGTGACGATCACCCGGGCGCCCGCGCCGGCGAGCGAGGCGGCCGAGCCCTTGCCGACGTCGCCGTAGCCGCAGACCACGGCCACCTTGCCGGCCATCATCGTGTCGGTGGCGCGCCGGATGCCGTCGACGAGGCTCTCCTTGCAGCCGTACTTGTTGTCGAACTTCGACTTGGTGACGCTGTCGTTGACGTTGAAGGCGGGGAAGGGCAGGTGGCCCTTCTTCATCATCTGGTAGAGGCGGTGGACGCCGGTGGTGGTCTCTTCCGAGACGCCGCGGATGGCGGCGCGCTGGCGGCCGAACCAGCCGGGGCTCTCGGCCATGCGCTTGCGGATCTGGGCGAAGAGCGCCTCCTCCTCCTCCGAGGTGGGCACGGCGATGAGATCCTCCTCGCCCTCCTCGACGCGGGCGCCGATCAGCACGTAGAGCGTGGCGTCGCCGCCGTCGTCGAGGATCATGTTCGCGGTGCCGCCCCCGCTCTCGCCCCCGAACCGGAAGATCCGGTCGCAGTAGTCCCAGTATTCCGCGAGCGTCTCGCCCTTGACGGCGAAGACCGGCGTGCCGCCCTCGGCGATCGCGGCGGCGGCGTGGTCCTGGGTGGAGAAGATGTTGCACGAGGCCCAGCGCACCTCGGCGCCGAGCGCGGTCAGCGTCTCGATCAGCACGGCGGTCTGCACCGTCATGTGGAGCGAGCCGGCGATCCGCGCCCCCTTCAGCGGCTGCGCCGCCCCGTATTCCTCCCGGAGCGCCATCAGCCCCGGCATCTCCGTCTCCGCGATCTCGATCTCCCGCCGCCCGAACCCGGCGAGGGCGATGTCCTTGACGACGAAATCCCTGGGCATGCTCTGCGCTCCGTTATGAGGTCGCGCGGGAGTTAGCACCGCCCCCTCACAACGGCAACTGCGCCTGTTGCCCGTGCCGTTGGGCTGCCCTAACCCTGCCCCGGACCGACCCGCCGGAGGATCACTGCCCATGCCCGCCCGTGCCTGGCAACGGATGCTCTCTGGCCGCCGCCTCGACCTGCTCGACCCCACGCCGGTCGACATCGAGATCGAGGATATCGCCCACGGCCTCGCCTTCGTCGCCCGGTGGAACGGGCAGACGGCCGGCGACTGGCCCTACTCGGTGGCCGAGCACTCCCTGCTGGTCGAGCGCATCTTCGCCCGGCTCTGCCCCCCCGACCCACGCTGGCAGCTTGCCGCGCTGCTGCACGACGCGCCGGAATACGTCATCGGCGACATGATTTCGCCGGTCAAGGCGGCGGTGGGGCCGGAATACGGCCGGCTCGACGACCGGCTGTCGGCGGCGATCCACCTGCGCTTCGGCTTGCCGGCCGAGGTGCCGGGCCGCGTGAAGAAGCAGATCAAGAAGGCCGACAAGGTATCGGCGTGGCTCGAGGCGACGCAGATCGCGGGCTTTTCCGAGCGGGAGGCCGACCGTTTTTTCGGCCGGCCGAGGCCCGAGCACGCCGAGGGCCTCGCCATCGCGCTGCGCCCCCCCGCCGAGGTGCGCGCCGCCTACACCGCCCGGCACGCCGAGCTTATGGCCGCGCTCTAGCAGGTACGCCCGGCGGAGCGCGGCGCGCCGGGGAAGGTGCGGCCATCGCCCGCGCGCCAGCCGACGAACCGCGCGTCGCGCCCCTCGAAATACAGCGTCAGGCCGTCGCGCGGCCATGCCACCGCGGCGAGAGGGCAGCCGGGCGGCGCGGTGGCGGCATCCGGCGCGCGGCCCAGCACGCGGGCCACCGCGGCCACGGCGCCTGCGCGGTGGCGGCCGAAGCCGATCTCCTGCCCGGTGGGCGCCACGTCGATGCCCTGCGTGGCCGGCATCAGGCTCAGCCCGCGTGCGGGCGGCAGCTTGGACGGAGGCGGCGCCGTGGCGGGTGGGGCGCAGGCCGCGAGCGCCAGACAGGCGGCGAGCGCAGGGCCGGCCGGCCGCCCCGATCTCACCGCGGCGAACGCTTCGCCAGGATACGCTGCAGGGTGCGGCGGTGCATGTTGAGCCGCCGCGCCGTCTCGGAGACGTTGCGGTCGCACAGCTCGTAGACGCGCTGGATATGCTCCCACCGCACCCGATCGGCCGACATCGGGTTTTCGGGGGGCGGCGGCATGTCTTCACCCTTGGCGAGCAGGGCGGCCGTGATGTCGTTGGCGTCGGCCGGCTTCGACAGGTAGTCGGTCGCGCCGATCTTGACCGCGGCCACCGCCGTGGCGATGGCGCCGTAGCCGGTCAGCACCACGATGCGGGAATCCGGACGCTTTTCGCGCAGCACCTCGACCACGTCGAGGCCGTTGCCGTCCTCCAGCCGCAGGTCGACCACGGCGTAGGCGGGTGGCCGGGCAGTGACGATGGCCTGCCCGGCGGCGACCGACTGGGCCAGCTCTGGCTCGAAGCCGCGCTTTTCCATCGCCCGGGCGAGACGGCGAAGGAACGGCTCGTCGTCATCCACGATCAGGAGCGAGCGCTCCACGCCAAGATCCTCAGCCTCCCGTTCGCCCATGTGTGTCTCTCCCGTCGGCGTCCCGTATCGCCGACCTAGAGTTAGTGGCACTTCGCCACTGCGTCAAACCTATGTGTTGGCGGCGCGAATCAGCCAGACGCGCCCGTTGCGCGCAACACGCACTCCACCCGGTCGGCCAGCTGCTCGCCAGACAGTTCGCGGCGGAAGAAGCCCGAGAACCCGCGCTCGGGGAGGGTCAGATACGTCAGGGTGGTATGATCCACGAGATAGAACTCGTCGTCCTCGTCGTCGTGGGCATTGTAGTAGGTGCGATAGGCCTGCGAGGCGGCCTTCACCTGCTCGGGGCTTCCGGTGAGGCCCAGCATGTCGGGGTGGATGTTTGCGGTGAAGGCGTCGACCACCTCGGGCGTGTCGCGGGCGGGGTCGATCGAGATGAAGACGGGCTGCACGTCGAGGCCGCGCTCGGCGAGGATGTCGACCGCCTCGGCGTTGCGCACGGTGTCGAGGGGGCAGACGTCGGGGCAGAAGGTGTAGCCGAAATAGATCAGGCTCGGGCGGTCGATCACCTGCGCGCTGCTCACCGTCTCGCCGGTCTCGGAGACCAGCGTGAAATCGCCGCCGATGTCGCCCGCCGATGCCCCCGCCCCGCAATCGGCGGCGACATTGGTGCCGCCGAAGCGCTGCACCGCGACCAACCCGCCGAGCGCCGCCAGAAGGCTCGCGGTCAACGCCCCGGCGAGAATGGCGTAGGCTCTGGTCTGCATCTTGGCATCTCCCCTCTCCCGTTCGCCCTTCTGCATCCGAGCGCGGCGCGTTATCACGGGCGGCGAGGCGAGATGTAAGGCCGGCGGATGGACGAACCAACGCTCCCCATGTTCGACGAAATGTCGCGCAGCCACTGGGTGCGCCTGCGCACGCTGATCGTGTTGCGCTGGATCGCCATCGTGGGGCAGCTCGCCGCGATCGAGACGGCGCGGCACTACTTCGACATCGAGCTGCCGGTGGGGCTGTGCTACCTCGCCGTGGGCGTGGCCATCATGGCCAACCTCGTCGCCATCCTCGTCTACCCCGAGAACAAGCGCCTCTCCGAGGCCGAGACGACGCTGACCCTGATGTTCGACGTCGCGCAGCTGTCGTTCCTGCTGTTCCTGACTGGGGGCATGAACAACCCCTTCGCGGTGATGATCCTGACGCCCGTCACCGTTGCCGCCTCGGCGCTGCGGCTTCGGTCGGCGGCGATCCTCGGTGCCACGGCGGTGGCGCTCGTCTCGGTGCTCGCGGTCTCCTACATCCCGCTGCGCAGCGCGTCGGGCGACGTGCTCGAGATGCCCGAGATCTTTCGCTTCGGCTTCTGGATGGCGATCGTCATCGGCGTGGCGTTCCTCGCGCTCTACGCGCGCCGGGTCTCGATGGAGATCAACTCGATGTCCGACGCGCTGCTGGCGACGCAGATGGCGCTTGCCCGCGAGCAGAAGCTGACCGATCTCGGCGGCGTGGTGGCGGCGGCGGCGCACGAGCTGGGCACGCCGCTCGCGACGATCAAGCTGGTCTCGACCGAGCTGATCGACGAGCTCGACGGGCAGGAGACCCTGCGCGAGGATGCCGAGCTGATCCGCGACCAGGCCGACCATTGCCGCGACATCCTGCGCTCGATGGGCCGGGCGGGGAAGGACGACCTGCACATGCGGCAGGCCCCCCTCGACAGCGTGATCCGCGAGGCGGCCGAGCCCCACCGCGACCGCGGCAAGGACATCCGCTTCGACGTGGCGCCCGAGGCGGGGGCCGACGCGCGCCAGCCGCAGATCTGGCGGCGCCCCGAGGTGATCCACGGCCTGCGCAACCTCGTGCAGAACGCGGTCGATTTCTCCTCGACCACCGTCTGGGTCGACGCGCGCTGGACCGACGACACCGTCTCGATCCGGATCGCAGACGACGGCGAAGGCTTTCCGACCACGTTGCTGGGGCGGATCGGCGACCCGTTCATGCGCGCCCGCAAGAGCGCCGCCGAGCGCGGAAAGCGCCCCGAATACGAGGGGATGGGGCTGGGCCTGTTCATCGCCAAGACGCTGCTGGAGCGGTCGGGGGCCGAGCTCTCGTTCGCCAACGGGTCGGATCTCTTCGCGACGCCGGGCGACCGCGCGGACCGGTCGGGCGCACTGGTCGAGGTGATGTGGCCGCGCGCCCGCATCGCCGCCGAGACCCCAGAGGGCAGCCGGCCGCTGGGGCAGAACCGGCCGATCCGCGTGGGCTGAGCCGCGGATCGAGGCGCGGCCGTGGGCCGCAGGCGACGGCCCGGCGCCGACCGCAAGGTCATCCTTAACCACAAGTTAACCATTCTCGCCGAGGCTCACGGGGCGCTTGGGGAGGCGGCATGCACCCGTTCGACTACCTCGATCTTCCGCTCGGCCTTCTGCTGCTGGTCACAGCGTTCCTGACCTCGCTCTCCGCGCTCGTGCTGGTTGTCCGGCTCACGCCGCCGCGCCGCGTCACCTGGTCGCCGCTGGAGCACGAGGGCGATCCCACCGCCTTCCTGTTCGACGACGAGGATCTCGTCGATGCCACCTCCGACGCGCGCGCGCTCCTCGCCCACGGCCCCGAGCAGATGGAGGACTTTCCGCGCCTCGCCGCCGTGCTCTCGCCGCGTTTCCCCGACCTTGCCGAGCGGCTCTCGGGCCTCGGCCGCCGCCAGTCGCTCGAGATCGAGTCGTCGGACGGGCAGACGGTGCTCGCGGCCGAGTGGCGCTCGGGCCTGACGCGCATCGCCCTGCGCCCGCGGGAGGAGCGCGAGGCCCCCCTGCCCGACAGCCTCGCCCTCGCCGCGATGGAAGACGAGCTCGCCGACCTCCGCACCACCATCGACGCCGCGCCGGTGCTGATCTGGAAGGAAGACGCCGGGGGCGCGGTGCGCTGGGCCAATGCCGCCTACATCGAGCTCGCCCTGCGCGCCGACCCCGAGGGCGAGACGCTCTCGTGGCCGCTGCCACGGCTCTTTCCCGCGTCCGACGGGGGCGAGCAGCCGGGCGGGCGCCTGTCGCTCGAGCTGCCGCGCGAGCAGGGAGACGGCGCGGACGGCGAGGGCGAGGGCGAGGGCACCGAGACGCTGATCTTCGACGCGACGCGCGCCCGGTCGGGCGACGCCACGATGGTGTTCGCCATGCCGGCCGACCGGCTGGCGCGCGCCGAGGGGCAGCACCGCGAGTTCATGCAGACGCTGGTCAAGACCTTTGCCCACCTGCCCATCGGCCTCGCCCTGTTCGATCGCGATCGCAGGCTGGCCGTGTTCAACCCCGCGCTGACCGACCTGTCGGGCTTGCAACCGCTGTTCCTCAGCCGCCGGCCCACCCTGTTCGACTTCCTCGATGCGCTGCGCGAGGCGCGCCGGATGCCCGAGCCCAAGGATTATCGCGAATGGCGCCGCCGCATCGTCGAGATGGAGGCAGCGGCGGCGAACGGCACCCATATCGAGACGTGGGCGCTGCCCGACGGCACGACCTTCCGTGTCACGGGTCGACCGCACCCAGACGGCGCCATCGCCTTCCTGTTCGAGGACATCACTTCGGAGGTGACCCTGACCCGGCGCTTCCGCTCCGAGCTCGAACTCGGGCAGGCCGTGGTCGACGCGATGCCCGAGGCCATCGCGGTCTTCGGGCCCTCGCGTGCGCTCGTGCTCTCGAATGCCGCCTACGAGTCGCTGTGGGACGACGACACGACCGCAACGCTCGTGCCGGCGACGCTGGCCGAGGCGGTGGTGCGGTGGCGCGCGGCGGCCAGCCCGACCCCTGTATGGGACGAGATCGCCGCCTTCGCCGCCAATCCGGGCGCCGAAGGCTGGTCGCGCGAAGTGCGCCTGGCCGACGGGCGCGGCCTGGTCTGCCGTGTCGCGCCGCTGGCCGGGGCGGGCACGCTGGTCGGCTTTACCCCGCGGGCGCCCGGCGCGGGCCGCCTCGCCCCGGTCGAGGGCGAGGCAGCCGGCGAAGCGGCTTCCGGCACACCGCGTCAGGCGGCGACGGCGACGACCTGAGCGGCGCTGCCGGCCGCAGCCAGTGCCAGACCGCCCCTGCCTGAGCCCGCTGCGGGCTTGTCCGTGCCCCCGCCGCTTGTATTGTGCCCCGCGTGACGACCGCCGCAGCCGCACCGCCCGCTCCGACCGACCCCGCCCGTGCTGCCTGTGCCGGCCGGGCCGAGCGCGTGCTGGCGCTGCCCGATGCCGTATCGACCGACGCCCTGGGCCAGGCTCTGGCCGCCCTCCTGCGATCCGGCGACACGGTGCTGCTCGCCGGCCCCATCGGCGCCGGCAAGAGCCACCTCGCCCGCGCCCTGATCCGCGCGGCCTTCCGCGCCGGCGGAGCCGAGCCGCCCGAGGTGCCCTCGCCCACCTACACGCTCGTCCAGCCCTACGCCGCGCCGGCGGGCGAGATCGTGCATGCCGACCTCTACCGCCTCGGCGACACGTCGGAACTGGAGGAACTGGGCCTCGCCGAAGCCTTCGGCACCGCGCTTTGCCTTGTCGAGTGGCCCGACCGCCTGGGCGGGGCCGCGCCCGCCGACGCCCTGCGCATCGACCTCGCGCCCGAGGGCGATGGCCGCCGCGCCACCCTCTCGGGCGATCCCTCCCGCTGGGCGGATACCCTTGCGGCACTCGGGCGCGGGCCATGAGCCGCAACGGGGCCATCGCCGCCTTTCTCGACCGCGCCGGCTGGCGAGAGGCCGCCCGCGCCCCGCTGGCCGGGGACGCCTCGCGCCGCCGCTACGAGCGGCTCACGGCGCCCGGCGGGGCCCGCGCCGTGCTGATGGACGCCGCGCCGGACCTGGGCGAAGACGTGCGCCCCTTCCTGCACATCGCGCGCCACCTTGCGGGCCTCGGCCTCTCGCCGCCCGCGATCCTCGCGGCCGACGAGGCGCACGGCCTCGCCCTGATCGAGGATCTCGGCGACGACCTCTACGCCCGCGTGGTCGCGCGCCGTCCCGAGGCCGAGAGCGCCCTCTACGAGGCGGCCGTCGATCTGCTCGTCGCCCTCCATGGACACGCCCCGCCCGCCGACCTGCCCGCCTACGGACCGGCCGAGATGGCCGACCGCGCCCGCCTCGCCGCGCTGTGGTATCGCCCCGGTCTTGCCGGCCGCTCGCCCGGCGACGCCGACGAGGACGCCGCCGCCATCCTCGCGCGGGCGACCCGCGCCGCGATCGAGGCCCACGCGCCAGGCCACGCGGCGACGGTGCTGCGCGACTACCACGCCGAGAACCTGCTGTGGCTGCCCGGCCGGCAGGGCACTGCCCGCGTCGGCCTGCTCGACTTCCAGGACGCGGCGCGCGGCCACCCGGCCTACGACCTCGTCTCGCTGGTGCAGGACGCCCGCCGGGATGTCTCTCCCGATCTGCACGACGCGATGATCGCGCGCTACGCCGCCGCCACCGGGCGCCCCGAGCCGGAGGTGCAGGCCGCCTGCGCCGTCCTCGGCGCCCAGCGCGCGCTGCGCATCCTCGGCGTCTTCGCCCGGCTCGCGCTGCGCGACGGCAAGCCCGCATATGCCGGGCTGATCCCCCGCGTCTGGGGCCTTCTGCAGCGCGACATCGCCCACCCGGCCTGTGCCGACCTTGCCGAGGCCGTGGCCCGCACCCTGCCCGCGCCCGACGCTGCCGGCCTCGACCGCATCCGCGCCCGCGCGGGCACGGTGGCCGACCCGGCCCCCGCCGCGCCGTGAGCGGGGCGCGGCCGCGGGCCATCCTGCTCTTTGCCGCTGGCTTCGGCACGCGGATGAGGCCGCTGACGGCCGACCGGCCGAAGCCGCTGATCGAGGTGGCGGGCCGGGCGTTGCTCGATCACGCGCTGGCGCTGGCCGACGCGGCCGAGGTGCCGGCAAAGGCCGTGAACGCCCACTACCGCGCCGAGCAGATCGCCGCGCATCTCGCCGCCCGCCCCGACGTGGCCGTGTCGCACGAGACGCCCGATCTCCTCGACACCGGCGGCGGCCTGCGCCACGCCCTGCCGCTGCTGGGCGGCGGGCCGCTCTACACGCTCAATACCGATGCCGTTTGGACGGGGCCGAACCCGCTCGACACGCTGGCCGAGGCATGGCAGCCCGACCGGATGGACGCGCTGCTGCTTCTCGTCCCGGCCGAACGCGCGCGCGGCCATGCCGGCGCGGGCGACTTCCGCCTCGACGCAGGCGGCCGGCTCGCCCGCGGCGGGAGCCTTACCTATACCGGCGCGCAGATCGTGGTGGCCGAGGCGGTCGCGGCGCATCCGCCCGGCGCCTTCTCGCTGAACGCGGTGTGGGACGGGATCGCGGAGCGCGGCCGCCTGTTCGGCGCGGTCCATCCCGGCGGCTGGTGCGACGTCGGCCACCCCGGCGGCATCGCCGAGGCCGAGCGGATGCTGGCGGGGGCACCGTGAGCGGCCTCTACGCCCTGCCGCCCGGTGCCGACTTTCCCTCCGCGCTGGCCGCCGGGCTCGAGGCGCGGCTGGCGGGCCGCCCGCCCGACGACTGGGCGCGCACGACGATCCTCGTCAACTCGGGCCGCATGGCGCGGCGCGTGGCCGAGGCGCTGTCGTCCGGCCCGCCGCGCCTGTTGCCGCGCATCGTGCCGGTGTCGGATCTCGATGCCCTCGGCGCCTTCCCGGAGGTGCCGCAGGCCCGCGCGGCCCTCGCCCTGACGCTGGAGCTCGCCGGGCTGATCGAGGCGCTGATCGACCGCGACCCCACGCTCGGCCCGCGTGCCGCCGCCTTCGACCTCGCCCGCAGCCTCGCCGCCCTAATCGACGAGATGGAGGGCGAGGGCGTGCCGCCGCAGGCGCTGGCGCGGATCGACGTGGCGGGCCACGCCGCCCACTGGCAGCGCAGTCGCGCGATCGTCGATGCCGCCTATGCGCATTTCGGGGGCGGGAGCCTGCCGGGTGCCGAGGCCCGCCGCGCCCGCATCGTCGATGCGCTGGTTGCGCGGTGGCAAGCGGCGCCACCCGACGGGCCAGTGGTCGTCGCGGGCTCCACCGGCTCGCGGGGGGCGACGCGGCGGTTGATGGAGGCGGTGGCGCGGCTGTCGGAGGGCTGGGTCGTGCTTCCCGGCTTCGACACGCACATGCCGGCCGATCACTGGGCCGCGCTCGACAGTGCCCACCACGGCGAGGATCACCCGCAATACCGCTTCCTCGGCCTGATCGAGGCGCTGGGCCTGACACCCGCCGACGTGGCGCCCTGGAACGACGCGCCCGCGCCCGACCCCGCGCGCAACCGCCTCGTCTCGCTCGCGCTCTGCCCGGCGCCGGTGACCGACCGCTGGCGCGCCGAGGGTGCGGCGCTGGGCGATCCTGCGGCGGCGACCGCCCGCCTGTCGCTCGTCGAGGCGCCAAGCCCCCGCGCCGAGGCCGGCGCCATCGCCCTGTGCCTGCGCGCGGCCGTGGACACGGGCAAGCGCGCCGCGCTGATCTGCCCCGACCGCGACCTGACGCGGCAGGTGGCCGCCGCGCTCGATCGCTGGGGGATCGAGCCCGACGATTCCGGCGGCACGCCGCTGCACCAGACCCCGCCGGGGCGCCTTCTGCGCCTGACCGCGGGTCTGATGGCGGCGCCGCCCGAGTTGCCCGACCTGCTGGCGCTGCTCAAGCACCCGCTCGCCGCGACCGGGGGCGCCCGCGGCCCCCATCTGCTCGCCACCCGCGAGCTCGAGCTGTTCCTGCGCGAGGCGCACATCCCGCGGCCCGGGGCGGCCGACCTCGCGGCCTTTGCCGAGAAGCGACAGGCGCAGGCCGAGTGGGCCGAGTGGCTCGCCGCGCTGCTCGAGCAGGCCGCGTCGCACCGCGCCCCCTGCCTGCTTGCCGAGCGCATCGCCGCCCATCTCGCGCTGGCCGAGGCGGTGGCGGCCGGCCCTGGCGGCACGCCGCCCGGCACCCTGTGGGACGCGGCCGCCGGCCAAGCCGCCCGCGCGGCGATGGATGCGCTGGCCGAGGCCGCCCCCGCCCATGCCGGCCCGCTCCCGGCGCGGGCCTACGGCGACCTGCTGCGCCTGCACCTGTCGTCCGCGCAGGTGCAGGATCCGCGGCTGCCCCATCCGCAGGTGATGATCTGGGGCACGCTCGAGGCGCGGGCGGGCGGTGTCGACCTCGCCATCCTCGCCGGGCTGAACGAGGGTACCTGGCCCGGCCTGCCCGGCCCCGACCCGTGGCTCAACCGGCGGATGCGGGCCGAGGCGGGGCTGACCTTGCCCGAGCGCCAGATCGGCCTCTCGGCCCACGACTTCCAGCAGGCCGTCGCCGCGCCCGAGGCGATGCTGACCCGCGCCACCCGTGACGCCGAGGCCGAGACGGTTCCCTCGCGCTGGCTGAACCGGCTCACCAACCTGCTGAAGGGGCTGGGGCCGGGGGGCGCGGAGGCGCTGAAGGCGATGCAGAAGCGCGGCTCGGACTGGCTCGATCGGCACGCCGCGCTCGAGACACCCGAGGCGCCGGTCGCTGCCGCGCCGCGCCCCTCGCCCCGCCCGCCGCTCGCCGCCCGACCCAAGGCGCTGTCCGTCACCCGGATCACCACGCTGATCCGCGATCCGTACGCGATCTACGCCCAATACGTGCTCGGTCTGCGCCGCCTCGCCCCCCTTCTGCCGCTGGCCGATGCGCGCGCCCGCGGCATTGCCCTGCACGACACGATGGAGCGGTTCCTGAAGCATCACGCGGAGTGGCGCGATGACCCGGGCTCGGCTCGCGCCGCGCTGGAAAGGGCGACCGCGGCGCTCGACGCCCGGGCGCACGACCCGGCGATGGCCACGCTGTGGCGCGCGCGTCTGATGGGCGTGGCCGACCGGCTGATCGCGGGCGAGGCCGCGCGGCTGGCCGACGCCGAGCCTGTGTTCGCCGAGGAAAAGGGCCGCCTCCCCCTCTCCGGCCTCGACTTCACGCTCGAGGCGCGGCCCGATCGCATCGACCTTGCGGCAGATGGCACCTACGCCGTGCGCGACTACAAGTCGGGCAACCCGCCCACGCTCAAGCAGGTGCGCGCCTTCGACAAGCAGCTCCCGCTCGAGGCGGCGATGGCCGAGCGCGGTGCCTTTCCCGGCTTGCCCGCCGCCCCGGTGACGGCGATGACCTACATCGCCCTCGGCGCAAGCGGGTCGGACCGCGAGATCCCCGTCGAGGACGAGGGCGCCCGCCTGCCCGACCGCGCCTTCGAGGAACTTCATGCCCTGATCGCCGCCTATGACGTGCGCGACCGTGGCTACACCGCCCGCCGCGCGGCCGAGACCGTGCGCTTCGAGGGCGACTACGACCACCTCGCCCGCCTCGGCGAATGGGATCTGACCGACGCGGCCGTGCCGGAACGGGTCGGAGGCGACGACGCATGAGGGACGAGGCGAAGCGCGACACCGCCACGCAGCACCAGGTGCAGGCGGCCGATCCCACGGCGTCGACCTGGCTCGCCGCCAACGCCGGCTCGGGCAAGACGCGGGTGCTGACCGACCGGGTGGCGCGGCTCCTGCTCGCCGGCACCGCGCCGCAGAACGTGCTCTGCCTGACCTACACCAAGGCGGCCGCCAGCGAGATGCAGAACCGCCTGTTCCGCCGCCTCGGCGAGTGGTCGATGGCCCCCGACGCGGCGCTCGCCCACACGCTCGAGGTGCTCGGCGCCGACGCGCCCCGCGATGCCGCCACGCTGGCCAGGGCCCGCCGCCTCTTCGCCCGCGCCATCGAGACGCCGGGGGGGCTGAAGATCCAGACGATTCACGCTTTCTGCGCGTCGATCCTGCGGCGCTTCCCGCTCGAGGCGGGGATCAGCCCCGCCTTCCGCGAGCTCGACGAGGCCGAGGCGGCGCAGCTGCGTGCCGAGGTGCTCTCGCAGATCGCCGAGGCCAGCCAGGCAGAGGTGGAAGCCGTCGCCGCCGAGGTCTCCGACGAGGATTTCGGCCCCCTCTGCGACGACATCCTGCGCCACCGCGCCGCCTTCGATCCACCGCTCGACGCGGCAGGTGCGCTGGCCGCCTTCGGCCTCGCCCCCGGCAGCACCGTCGATGCCCTTCGCGCCGATGCCGTCTCGGCCATCGGGCCGGACGACCTGCGTGCCATCGCCGACGTGTTCGACGGCGAGTCGAAGACCATGCAGGCGCTCGCCCCCGAGCTGCGCCGAATCGCCGGTGCGGGCGGTGGCGCGGCGGCCTTCGACGACCTCTGCGCCGTGGCCCTCGTTGCAGACCGCTCTCGCGCCAACTCGAAGATCCCGACGAAGAATGCCCGCATCGCCCTTGGCCCCCTGGCCGAGACGTGGGACTCGATGGCCGAGGCCATCGTCGCCGCCTGCGAGGGCGAGCGGGCGCTCGCCGCCGCGCGGCAGACCCACGCGCTCCACCGCTTCGCCGCCCTCTTCCTGCCCGCCTACGAGCGCGCCAAGGCCGAGCGGGGCCTCGTCGATTTCGACGACCTCATCGCCCGCACCGCGCGCCTGCTCGACGCCCCCGGCGTGGCCGAATGGGTGCTCTACAAGCTCGACGGCGGGATCGAGCACATCCTCGTCGACGAGGCGCAGGACACGGCCCCCGAGCAATGGCGCATCGTCCAGCTTCTGACGGCCGATTTCACCTCGGGCGCCTCGGCCCACGCCCCCGGCGACCGCACGCTCTTCGTGGTGGGCGACCTCAAGCAGTCGATCTACTCGTTCCAGGGCGCCGACCCCGACAGCTTCATCGCCGAGCGCGACCGCTACCGCGCCCGCCTCTCGGCCACGGGCCAGACCCTGCAGGAGCTGGAGCTGGCGCATTCCTTCCGCTCCGCCCCCGAGATCCTGCGCGCGGTCGACGAGACCTTCGCGCCGGGCAACCGCGACGGGCTGGGCGATTACTTCGAGCACATCCCCTTCCACGGTAACGCGCCGGGCCGGGTGGAGCTTTGGCCGCGAGTGGAGCCGGCCGACACCGGCGAGGACGCACCGTGGTACGAGCCAGTCGACCAGCGCGGAGAAGAGCATCACCACGCCCGCCTCGCCGCGCAGGTGGCCGAGGCCGCCCGCGCCATGGTCGACCGCGCGCACCTGCCGGGCACGGACGGCCCCCGCCCGGTCACCGCGGGCGATATTCTCATCCTCGTGCAGAGCCGCGGCACGCTGTTCCACGAGATCATACGGCGGTGCAAGGCGGCCGGCCTCGACGTGGCCGGCGCCGACGTGCTCAAGCTCGGCGAGGAGCTGGCGGTGCGCGACGTCACCGCGCTGCTGGCGTTCCTCGACACGCCCGAGGACAGCCTGTCGCTCGCCGCCGCCCTGCGCTCGCCGCTCTTCGGCTGGTCCGAGGGCGATCTCTACGACCTCGCCGCGGGCCGCCAGAGCCGCCACCTCTGGCAGGCCCTGCGCAGGCGCGCCAGCGACTGGCCCGAGACGGTCGCCACCCTCGACGACCTGCGCTCCGCGGCCGACTTCCACCGCCCCTTCGAGCTGATCGAGCGCATCCTGACGCGGCACGACGGCCGCCGCCGCCTTGTCGCCCGGCTCGGCCCCGAGGCCGCCGACGGCATCGACGCCCTGCTCGCCCGCGCGCTCGCGCACGAGGGGCAGGCGGTGCCCTCGCTCGCCGCCTTCCTCGCCGCGCAGGAGGGCGAGGCCGCGCGCATCAAGCGGCAGGCCGAGGGCAGGGGCGCCAAGCTTCGGGTGATGACGGTGCACGGCGCGAAGGGGCTGGAGAGCCCCATCGTCATCCTGCCCGATTGCGGCCAGCAGCGGCGGCTGCGCGACGTGTCCGACCGCGTGCTGGTCGATGCCGCCGGCCGCCCCCTTTGGTCGGCCCGCAAGGCCGAGGCGCCTCGCCCCCTGCTGGAGCTGCGCGAGCAGGCGGTGGCCCGCCGCGAGGCGGAATCGCGCCGTCTGCTCTACGTCGCCATGACCCGGGCCGAGACATGGCTGGTCCTCGCCGCCTCGGGCGAGCTGGGCGCACGCGGCGACACATGGTACGAGCAGGCCCGCGCAGGGCTGGAGCGCGCCGGCGCCGTGGCCGACGATACCCGCGGCGCGGGCGGCCTGCTGCTGCAGTCGCAGGACTGGCCCGCCGAGGGGCCCCATGCGCCCGCCGCCGCCGCCACGCCGCCCCCCGCCCTGCCCGGCTGGGCGCGCACCGCGCCGCCGGCGCCGCCCCGGCCCGCCCGGCCCCGCGCCCCCTCCGATCTTGGCGGCGCCAAGGCCCTTCTCCATCATCTTGGCCCAAATACTCCGGGGGGAGGCGCCGCAGGCGACGGGGGGCAGCGCCCCCCCGCCCACGGCGCACTCCCCGCCCACGGCGCACCCCCCGCCCACGGCGCACTCCCCGCGAACGGCGAGAGCCGCGCGCCGGCCGGAGACGCGGCGGTCGCCCGCGGCACCCGCCTGCACCGTCTGCTGGAAGAGCTGCCGCGCCATGACCCTGCCACCTGGCCTGCCATCGCCGCCGCCCTCGACCCGCACGCAGAGGGCGCCGAAGACGAGCTGGCCGAGGCCGCGGCGATCCTCGGCGATCCCGGCCTCGCGCCGCTCTTCACCCCCGGCACGCTCGCCGAGGTGCCCATCACCGCGTCCCTGCCCCAGCTCGGCGGACAGCGCATCGCCGGCAGCATCGACCGTCTCGTGGTGGAGGGGGCCCGCGTTCTTGCCGTCGACTTCAAGTCGAACACGCTGATCCCCGAGCGGCCGGAGGACATCCCCGAGGGCCTGCTGCGCCAGATGGGCGCCTATGCCGCCGCGCTCGGGCTGATCTATCCCGGCCACGAGATCGAGACCGCGCTTCTGTGGACCCGCGCGCCGCGCCTGATGACGGTGCCGCCCGCCCTTGCCGCCGCGGCGCTTGCCCGCGCAGCCCCCTCGTCTTGACGCCCCGCCGGGGCCTCCATAGCTTCGGCCTCCAACCGATCGAGCCGAGGAGGCGCCCCAATGACCACGCATGCCGTCACCGACGATACCTTCGACACCGAAGTGAGGCAGTCCGACATCCCCGTCGTTGTGGATTTCTGGGCCGAGTGGTGCGGCCCCTGCAAGCAGATCGGCCCCGCGCTCGAGGAAATCTCCGAGGAGATGGCCGGCAAGGTGAAGGTGGTGAAGGTCAACGTCGACGAGAACATGTCGGTCGCCGCCTCGCTGAACGTCCGCGGTATTCCCGCGCTTTTCCTGTTCAAGGACGGCGAGGTGGTGTCGAACAAGACCGGCGCCGCGCCCAAGGCCGCCCTGCAGAACTGGATCGAAAGCGCCATCTGAGCGCGGCCCCGCGCGCCACGAGGCGAGGGGCGCTCCGGCGCCCCTTTCTCATGCGGGGGGGTCATCGCCGCGCGTCGATCTCCCAGCCCGCGTCGCTCCGCATGAAGCGATAGGCCCCCTCGTGCGCGAAGCCGGTCGCGTTGTCGCGTGCGGTGTAGCGATCCACCCGCGCGGCCCGCCCGTCGAGCGTGATCAGGTTGAAGTCGTTGGGCTCGTCGCGCACCCGCGTCGACAGGCTGGTGCCGGCCTGCACCAGCAGCGTGCCGCGCGCCACCGTCGCCGCGGCGGTGCGCCAGCTGTGCAGGTGCCCGCAGAGCACGACATGGGCCCCGCAGGCGCCGAAGGCGGCGAGCGCCCGGCCCGCGCCTCTGGTCAGCGCCTTGTCGGTGCCGGGCGCATGCTCGAGCGGATGGTGCAGCACCACCACGTTCGGCCCGGAGTCGCCCCGCGCGCGGAACGCCGCGCATACCCGGTCCACCGTGCGCGGCCCGATTCGCCCCCGCTGCCACGCGAGCGGGTTGACCGTGTTGGCCCCCACCACCGCCACGTCGCCCACGTTGAGGCGCGGCTCGAGATCCTGCGAGATATGCTCCCTGTAGCGCCCGAAAGGCCGCAGGAGACGGACGAACAGGTTGTCGAGCGGCGTGTCGTGGTTGCCCGGCACGCACAGCACCGGCGCGGGCAGCCGCTCGAGAAAGGCGCGGGCGGCGCGGAACTGGCCGATGCGGGCGCGCTGGGTCAGATCGCCCGAGACCGCCACGAGATCCGGTGCAAGCTCGCCCACCGCCGCGATCAGAGGCTCGGCGAGCTCGGGCCGGTCGCGTCCGAAATGCAGGTCGGAGAGATGCACGATCCGCGTCGTCATGCGCCCCCCGCAGCCAGGCCCGACCCCGCGCCGGGCGCCGCACCCGGTCCGGGCGTGATGGGGCCTGCCTCGTCGCCGTGCCGCTCCGCTCCCTCGGGGCGCACGACGCGCAGAGCATCGCCGCGGAGTGTGAAGCGGAACGGCGCAGCCATGTCGAAGCGCTCGCCGTCGCAGGCGACGGTCCGGCGGCGCCCCGTTGTGTCGATGGTGACCGCCCCGGCGCAGTGCCAGTCGAAGTCGCGCCCCGGCTCGATCCGTCCTGCGGCCAGCCGCGCGGCCAGCGTCAACAGTTCCGCCCGAGTGCCGTCGGGCGCCACGAACACGGCGAACCGGCCGTCGCGGATGCAGTCGGCCCCCGGCAGGCCGAACCTCTCGACCTGAAAGGCGCTCCGCGCGACGAAGACCAGCGGCGAGCGTTGCCGCACCGTGCACCCGTCGAGCGTCACCCGCATCGCCTCGGGCCCGCCCGCGCGCAGGATCGTGCGGGCGACCGACCACAGCGCCGCCGGCCGCGAGCGGCCATACTGCGCGTAGATGCGCTCGCGTCGCCGCAGCACCTCGGGGTAGAGGCCGAGGCTCGCGTTGTTGAGAAAGAGCTGCCCGTTCACCTCGCCCGCCGCCACCGCCCGCGCGGTGCCCCCGGCCGCGAGGTCGACCGCCGCGCCGGTCTCGAGCGGCAGGCCGATCCCGCGGGCGAAGTAGTTGAACGTGCCGAACGGGATCACGGCGAGGTCGGGGGCGTCGTCCATCCCCGCCAGCGCGGCGGCGACGCCTGCCACGGTGCCGTCGCCGCCGGCCGCGGCGATGCGGGCGAACCCGTCGCCGGTGGCCCGGCGCACCTGCTCGGAAAGCGGTGTGTCTCGGTCGGTTTCGCGCAGCGCGAACCGGCCGGGATGGCGCGCGCAGGCGGCCTCGAGCCAGGCGCGCTTCTGCTCGGGCGCGTCGCGCCCGGCCCCGGGATTCACGAGAACGCAGATATCCGGCCGCTGCCCCATGCGCCGTGAACGCCCGGCCCGCCGCGTTTGTTCGCCTGCCACACTCAGCCCGGGCGGCGCAGGCGGTTGCGCGCCACCTGTTCGCGCCACAGCGTGAACAGGCCCGCCGCGATGACGATGGCCGCGCCCAGCGCCACGTTCCACTCCAGCCGCTCGTCGAACACGGTGATTCCCAGCGTCGAGGCGAAGACGAGCTGGAGGTAGGCGAAGGGCTGCACCGCGCTCGCCTCGGCCACCTCGTAGGTGCGGATCAGGAGCCAGTGCCCCGATGCGCCGGTGATGCAGAGCGCGGCCATCCACGCCCAGTCGGGGCCCGTCATCGGCTCCCAGAACCAGATGCCGACGACGGTCATGAAGGCGGCACCGGTCGTCCCCGTCCAGAAGAACGAGGTGGCGGTGCTGTCGCGCCGCCCGACGTAACGGGTGAGCAGGCCGTAGAGCGCGAACATCGTCGCCGAGAGCAGCGGCACCAGCGCCTCGACCGAGAACACGGCGAATCCCGGCCGCAGGATCACCAGCACGCCGACGAAGCCCACCCCGATCGCCACCCAGCGCCACGGCCCCACCCGCTCGCCCAGCACCGGGCCGGAAAGGGCTGCGATCAGCAGCGGGTAGGAGGCGAAGACGGCGTGGCTCTCGACCAGCCCCAGCAGCACGAAGGCGAGCACCATCACGCATATCTCGGCGGCAAGCAGCACGCCGCGGAACGCTTGCACCCAGGGCTGCGAGGTGGCCGCGGCGGCGCGCAGGCCGGCCTGTCGCACCGCGAGCGTCACCACGAAGGCGGCGAAGAACCAGTAGCGGATCATCACCACCATCAGCACGTTGTATTCGCTCGCCAGGTGCCGCGAGATCCCGTCCTGCATGGCGAAGACGAAGGTGGTGGCCACCATCAGCAGGATGCCGAGCCGCGTGTTCTGCTCGGTCATGGCCCGGCCCCGGCAGCCAGAACGCCGCGGCTCATGTGCCGCTTGCGCCCGTAGCCCGCCGCCCGCTCGACGGCAAAGCCCGCCTCGGCCAGCGACCGCCGCACCGCGCCCGCCGCGGTGTAGGTGGCGAAGGTGCCGCCCGGCGCGGTGTGCCGCGCGACCTCGGCCATCAGCGACGGCTCCCACAGCTCGGGGTTCCTCGCCGGGGCGAAGCCGTCGAGGAACCAGGCATCCGCCGCGCTCTGCCAGACCGGCAGCATCCGTCGCGCGTCGCCCACGACCATGCCCGCTTCGACCGAGCCGATGCGCGCGGCGAAGCCCTCGGGCCGCCAGGCCGCCACAAGTTGCCCCGCGAAGGGGGCGAGCGACGCGAAGGGCGCCAGCGCGCGCTCGACCTCGGCCGCCGTCAGCGGAAACGCCTCGAAGCCGAGATACAGCACCGGCACCTCGCCCGCCGCCTCGGCCAGCGCGAGGAGGTTCAGCCCCGTGCCCACGCCCAGCTCGGCCACGCGAAAGCCCGGGGTCAGCCGCCCCGGCAGCCCGTTGCCGGCGAGAAAGACGTGCCGCGCCTCGGCCAGCCCGTCCTGAAGCGAATAGTAGGGATCGCCGAAGCGGGTGGAGACGGGCACCTCGCCCGCGCGCCAGTCGAGCCCGGACGCCGCGCTGCTCTGGTCGCCGGTCATGCGCTGCCCTATGCCTCCCCGGCCCGAGTTGGAACCGCGGCGGACTATCGGAGAGGGGCCGGACCTTGGCAAGCAGATGGGACGCGACGGTCATGGGCGGCGGGGTCTGGGGCCTCGCCTGCGCGTGGGAGATGGCCCGCCGCGGCGCCCGCGTCCGGCTGATCGAACGCGACCGGATCGGGGCGGGCGCGTCGGGCGGGGTGGTCGGCGCGCTCGCCCCCCACGCGCCGGAGCGGTGGGGGCCGCTCAAGGCGTTCCAGCTCGACAGCCTGCTCGCGGCGGAAGGCTTCTGGGCCGGCGTGGCCGACGCGTCCGGCCTCTCGCCCGGCTACGCCCGCACCGGCCGTCTGCAACCCATCGCGGACGCCGCCGCGCTCGCCCGCGCCGAGGAGCGGGTCGCGGCCGCCCGCACCCTCTGGCGGGGCGCGGCGGACTGGCGGGTGATCGACGCCGCCGAGGCGGGCGACTGGGCGCCCGCCAGCCCCACGGGCAAGCTGGTGCACGAGACGCTGGCCGCCCGGCTCCATCCGCGTCAGGCCGGCGCGGCGCTGGCGGCCGCGATCCGGGCGCGGGGCGGCGAGGTGGTGGAAGGCCATGGCGCGGCGGCACCGGAGCCTGAAACGGAACCGGTGATCTGGGCCACCGGCGCCGCGGGGCTGGCCGACCTGTCGGCCGCATTCGGCCGCGAGGTGGGGCGGCCGGTCAAGGGGCAGGCCGCCGTGCTCGGCCTCGACCGGCCGGGCACCCCGCAGATCGGCGGCGAGGGCCTGTTCGTCGTGTCCCACGAGGACGGCACGGTGGCCGTCGGCTCCACCGCCGAGCGCGACTTCGGCGACCCCCACGCCACCGACGCGCAACTCGACGACGTGATCGCCCGCGCCCGCGCCACGGTGCCCGCCCTGCGCGAGGCCCCCGTGCTGCACCGCTGGGCCGGCCTGCGTCCCCGCGCTCGCTCGCGCCGGCCGATGCTGGGTGGGTGGCCCGGACGGCCGGGGCACCACGTGGCGAATGGCGGCTTCAAGATCGGCTTCGGCCTCGCCCCCGGGGTCGCCCGCGTCATGGCCGACCTCGTGCTCGACGGGCGCGACACCATCCCTCAGGGCTGCCGCGTCGAGGACAGCCTCTAGGATGCCCGGCATGGATCGCGAGATCGTCGAGCGGTGGGGGCCGAGACGCGCTTTCCCTGCGGACCCCTCTGCGTAGGGCCGCGGCCGATCTCGGCGGGGCGCTTGGGACCGCGCCTTTCCTGCCTCCGGCCTGACGGACGCCCGGGGTGAAGCCACCCACCTCGGGACGGGACCCAGAATTTTCTGGGAAATTCTGGGCGTCAGATCCTTCCAGAAGGATCTGGGCGGCTCGAGCGCAGCCGCTCGTGACCATGCAGGTGTCGCTTCATTCAGGGGCCCGTGGCGCGCGGTCTGTTCTTGCAGCCCGCACGCGGCGGGCGCCGATGCGACATCGCCATGCGCCCGCCCTGACGTATGGGCGTGCGCCGTCGGGGTTCGCCAGCCAGGACGATGCGGACGCATTGCGCGAGCACCGCCCGGACCGGCCTAGACCTTCAGCGCCAGCCGCGCCGCGAGCCACGCCACGAAAAGCGTGGCGAACTCCACGGGCATCAGCGCGGCGAGCCCGGGCGCATCGGCTGCCATCGGCACGTGCCACAGCGCCAGGCCCGAGCCGGGCCCGGCCAGCGCCGTGCCCAGCACCGCGAAGGCGTTGTTGGCGACGTGCAGGCCCAGCGCCGCGCCAAGCGCCCCCGTCCGCGCCGTGAGGTCGGCCGCGACGAGGCCGAAGGCCACGCCCCACACCGCGAACCAGACCGCGTTGTCGCCGGCCGATTCGGGCGCCCAGTGCGCGAGGCCGAACAGCGTCGCGGGGATCAGCATCCATGCCGGCCAGCCCGGCATCCGCGCCGCGATCTGCTGCTGGAGGTAGCCGCGGAAGAACAGCTCCTCCGTGCCGGCCTGCACGATGATCGCCGCAAGCGACAGCGGCAGCAGCGCCAGCCAAAGCCCTGCGCTCATCGCCTCGTTGCGCACCAGCGCGTAATCCTGCGGCAAGAGCACCAGCAACCCGCCGTAGAGCAGCCCCGTCGACAGCGCGACGCGCAGGAAGTCGGACACCACCGCCTCCCACGGGCCGAACAGCGTGCCCAGGCCCCGCCCGTGGATCGCCCGCAGCGCCATCGCCAGGCCGGTGCCGAAGAACGCGAAGGAGAACAGGGCGAACAGCGTGCCGCGTGCCGTGTCGCCCGAGAATGTCGCCTCGTCCCAGATCGCCTGCATGGTCGCGGGGCCGATCAGCGAGGCGAGGAAGGCCAGGAACAGCTGGTAGAGCGCCAGCCCCGCGACGAAGGCGGTGACGAGGCCGGCGGCCGTGCGCCACCACTCGGCCCGATCGCGCGCGGGCGCCACGTATGCCTCGTGCGCGTCGTAGCTCATCGGCTCCCCTCCCGTCCGCTTCACGTAGGCGCAGGGGCGCGCGGCCGCAACGCGGCCCGCTTGCCCCGCCCCCTGCCGCGCTCTATCCACGTCGCGTCAGGGCCGAGCCACGGGCCGATCCACGGGGAGGGACAGATGCTCAAGCGCAAGTGGGACAAGTCGAAGCTGCCGAGCCGGCACACCACGCAGGGGCCGGAGCGCGCGCCGCATCGCTCCTACTACTACGCCATGGGCCTGTCGGAGCAGGAGATCGACCAGCCCTTCGTCGGCGTCGCCACCTGCTGGAACGAGGCCGCGCCCTGCAACATCGCGCTCGCCCGTCAGGCGCAGGCGGTCAAGCTGGGGGTGAAGTCGGAGGGCGGCACGCCGCGCGAGTTCACCACGATCACCGTGACCGACGGCATCGCCATGGGCCACGAGGGGATGCGCTCGTCGCTGCCCTCGCGCGAGGCGATCGCCGACACGGTGGAACTGACGGTGCGCGGCCACGGCTACGACGCGCTGGTGGGTCTTGCCGGCTGCGACAAGTCGCTGCCGGGCATGATGATGGCGATGGTGCGCCTCAACGTGCCCTCGGTCTTCATCTACGGCGGCTCGATCCTGCCGGGCCGGGTGCCCGCGGGCGCCGACGTGCCGGAGGATTTCGCGAGCCGCGACCTGACCGTGCAGGACATGTTCGAGGCGGTGGGCCGCAACCAGAACGGCACCCTGTCGGATGCCGCGCTGGCGATCCTCGAGCGGGTGGCCTGCCCCTCGGCCGGGGCCTGCGGCGGCCAGTTCACCGCCAACACGATGGCCTGCGTCTCCGAGGCGATCGGGCTTGCCCTGATGAACTCCTCCGGCATGCCCGCGCCCTACGAGAGCCGCGACCGCTACGGCGAGGCGTCCGGCGCCGCGGTGATGAACCTGATCGAGCAGAACATCCGCGCGCGCGACTGCGTCACCCGCCAGAGCCTCGAGAACGCCGCCCGCGTCGTCGCCTGCACCGGCGGGTCGACCAACGCGGGTCTCCACCTGCCGGCCATCGCGCACGAGGCGGGCATCGACTTCGACCTGTTCGACGTCTGCGAGATCTTCCACGACACGCCCTATTTCGTCGATCTCAAGCCGGGCGGGCAGTACGTCGCGAAAGACCTGTTCGACGCCGGCGGCGTGCCCGTGGTGATGAAGGAGCTTCGCAAGGCGGGCCTGATCCACGAGGATTGCATCACCGCCTCGGGCCGTTCCATCGGCGAGGAGCTCGACCGGATCGAGGGCGAAGCCGACGGCCGGGTGATCTACCCCATCGACAAGCCGCTGTCGAAGACGGGCGGCGTGGTCGGCCTTTCGGGCAATCTGGCCCCCGACGGCGCCATCGTGAAGGTCGCCGGGATCGCGCCCGAGGATCAGGTGTTCACCGGCCCCGCCCGCGTCTTCGACAGCGAGGAAGAGGCCTTCGCCGCCGTCAAGGCGCGCGGCTACGAGGAAGGCGAGGTGATCGTGATCCGCAACGAGGGGCCCGCGGGCGGCCCCGGCATGCGCGAGATGCTGGCCACCACCGCCGCGCTGTCGGGCCAGGGCATGGGCAAGAAGGTGGCGCTCATCACCGACGGCCGCTTCTCGGGCGCGACCCGCGGCTTCTGCGTGGGCCATGTCGGGCCGGAGGCCGCGCATGGCGGCCCCATAGGGATGCTGCGGAACGGCGACATGATCACCATCGACGCGGTGAAGGGGTCGCTTTCGGTCGACCTGTCCGACGAGGAGCTGGCCAAGCGCCGCGAGGCATGGCCCGGCCCCCGCAAGACGATCTATGCCACCGGCGCCATCCACAAGTTCGCCAGGCTGGTGGGCGGCGCGCGCTGGGGCGCCGTCACCCACCCCGGCGGCAAGGCCGAGGAACACGTCTACATGGACCTCTGACATCGCCTTGCGGATGATCGCTCCGCCCGAGGGCTGGCCCTGGCCCCCTGGCACGAGCTGGGCGTGGCGGGCCGACCTGGCCACGGGCGGCGCGCATCTCTGGCCCGGCCGCTGGGCTGAGCCGGGCCGTCCGGTCGCGCCCGGGCTCAAGGTGTTCCACGAGGGCGCGCCGCCGGCCGCCGTGATCGCCCCGGGGGCCGGAGGCCTCGCTCTCTGGGGGGAGGAGCGTGCCGGCCTCTTCGTCTCACTTGCGGTCGATCTGTCTGCCGAGGGCGTGGCGGGTCTCACCTCGCGCCGCGTCGTCACGCTTGCCGCCCGCGCGCACCTGACCGCCGAACGCCCGCTTCTCGGCCGGCTCAACCTGCGCCACGGCCCGAACACCGCGCAGCAGCCGCGCCCGGCGCGAATCGCGGGTGGCCTGCTGCTCGCCGAGTTCGATCTCGCCTACATGGGTCTCTCACATGCGCCGGTCACCGCCGGCTGGATCGACCTGATCGTCGAGCGCCCGAACGGTGCGGGCCTGGTCCTGACCGACCTGACCGTCAGCCACCGCCCGCGGGCCGAGCCGTGACGCCGCGTTGCGCGTGACAGGCCGCGGCGCGGCAGAGACAACCCGGCCGCCAGGGAGGCCGCCATGACCCATTACCCCCACCTCTTCCGCCCGCTCGATCTCGGCCACGTCACGCTGCCCAACCGCGTGCTCATGGGGTCGATGCATACCGGGCTCGAGGAGACGGGCGACTGGCCCCGCGTCGCCCGCTTCTACGCCGAGAGGGCCGAGGGCGGCGTCGGGCTGATGGTGACGGGCGGCATGGCGCCCAACCGCGAGGGTGGCGTCTTTCCCGGTGCGGCGGGCCTGTTCACGGCCGCCGACATCGCCAACCACCGCTCGGTGACCGATGCCGTGCATGCCGCCGGTGGCCGCATCGCCATGCAGATCCTCCATGCCGGCCGCTACGCCTACTCGCCCGACGCGGTGGCGCCCTCGGCCATCAAGTCGCCCATCTCGCCCTTCCCGCCGAAGGCGCTCGACGAGGCCGGCATCGAGAAGCAGATCGCCGACATCGCCACCGCCGCCGCCCGCGCCCGCGAGGCGGGCTATGACGGCGTCGAGGTGATGGGGTCTGAGGGCTACTTCCTCAACCAGTTCCTCGTCCGCCACACCAACAGGCGCGAGGATCGCTGGGGCGGCGCCTTTGACAACCGGATGCGTTTGCCGCTCGAGGTGGTGCGCCGGGTGCGCGCCGCGGTGGGCGACGACTTCATCCTGATCTACCGCCTGTCGATGATCGACCTCGTGCCCGACGGCTCGACATGGGACGAGGTGGTGCAGCTTGCCAAGGCCGTCGAGCGGGCCGGCGCCTCGATCCTCAACACCGGGATCGGCTGGCACGAGGCGCGCATACCGACCATCGCCACCTCCGTGCCCCGCCGCGCCTTCGCCTGGGTGACGAAAAAGCTGATGGGCGAGGTCTCGGTGCCGCTGGTGACGTCGAACCGGATCAACACGCCCGAGGTGGCCGAAGAGGTGCTCGCCGAGGGCTGCGCCGACATGGTGTCGATGGCGCGCCCCTTCCTCGCCGACTCCCACTTCGTGCGGAAGGCGGCCGAGGGGCGGAGCGGCCAGATCGCCCCCTGCATCGCCTGCAACCAGGCCTGCCTCGACCACACGTTCCAGATGAAGGTCGCCACCTGCCTGGTGAACCCGCGGGCCGCCCACGAAACCGACCTGCGCTACCAGCCGGCCACGCAGCCCAGGCGCATCGCCGTGGTCGGTGCCGGCCCAGCCGGCCTCTCTGCCGCTCTGGTCGCTGCCGAGCGCGGCCATGCCGTGACGCTCTTCGAGAAGGCCGAGCGCATCGGTGGCCAGCTCGACATGGCCCGCCGCATTCCCGGCAAGGAAGAGTTCCACGGCCTGGTGGCGCATTACGAGACGATGCTCGCCGCCCTCGGCGTCGAGACCCGCCTCGGCGCCATGGCCGACCCCGAGGCCCTGGCTGGCTACGACGACGTGGTGATCGCCACCGGCGTCCTGCCCCGCGACCCGGGCATCGACGGGCAGGAGGCGCCGCACGTCCTGTCCTACATCGACGTGCTGCAGAACGGGGCGGAAGTGGGCGCGCGCGTCGCCATCGTCGGCGCCGGCGGCATCGGCTTCGACACCGCGCAGTTCCTCGCTCACCGCCCGGGCGAGAGCGCGACGCTCGACCTCGCCCACTGGCGGCGCCTATGGGGCGTGGGCGACCCCGCCGAGACGCCCGGTGGCCTCGCCCCCGAGGGCCCCCGGCCCGACGCGCCGGCCCGCCGCATCACGCTCCTGCAGCGCAAGGCCGAGAAGCCGGGCAAGCGCCTCGGCAAGACGACCGGCTGGATCCACCGCGCCGAGCTGCGGATGCTCGGAGTCGAGATGCGCGCCGGCGTCGGCTACCGCCGAATCGTGCCCGAGGGCCTTCTCATCGAGACGGGCCAGGGCGAGGAGCTGATCGCGGCCGACACCATCGTGCTCTGCGCCGGTCAGGAGCCCGACCGACGCCTTGCCGACGCGCTCGCCGCCCGGGGCACGTCGGCCCATGTCATCGGCGGCGCCGATGTCGCGCTCGAGCTCGACGCCAAGCGCGCCATCGACCAGGGCGCCCGTCTCGGCGCCACGCTCTGAGCTGCCGGCAGCGCGACCGCCGCCCTGCGTCTCCTGCCCGGGCGGCAACACCCAAGCAGCCGCCGATCCGCTCCGGAGCCGTCCTCGGCGACCCACGCGCGGCAGGCAGGCCGGCAGCCGGGCAAGCGGAATCGCCGAGGGGCTTCGCGCGGCAAGCGCGGGGAGACGGCCGTTCCACTTGCTCGTCGAGGACCGTACGTCTGACGCTGCGGCAGTCGAGGACGGATGCGGAGCGGATCACCACCCGCGCGGGTGCGTCCGAGCCCCCAGTTCCACTCTTCCGCCCGCGCGACGGCGGCTTCGGGGCGCGTCCGCGCCGCGCGGTCGCGCGGCGCCGGACCCAACGGAGCGAGCGGCCGCAAGGCCGAGAGAGGAGGCGGGAGCGCCCCCGGCACGGCCACGCGCTGCTGTTTCCACCCGCGCCACGGTGCCGGACGGCTTCCCGATATTGTCGGGCGAGCGCCGCTTTCCTGCCCCATTCCGCCGCCATCACGGGGTCAATCACACCCGTGGGGGCAGGGGTGTGCGGGGAAGCGGGATGGACAGACTGACGGAAATGGAAGCCTTCGCCACCGTTGTGGACCAGGGGGGGTTCACCGACGCCGCGAAGAAGATGGGGATCTCGAAGTCGGCCGTCTCCAAGCACGTCTCGTCGCTCGAGGCGCGGCTGGGCGCGCGGCTGCTCAACCGCACCACGCGCCGCGTCTCGCCGACCGAGATCGGGCTGGCCTACTACGACCGGGCCCGCCGCGTGCTGAACGATGCGGGCGAGGCCGACGCGCTCGTCACCGCGATGCAATCCGCGCCGTCGGGCCTGCTGCGCATCTCGGTCGCCACCGATTTCGGGGTGAATCACCTCTCGCCGGTGATCGGCGACTTCCTGCAGGAATACCCCGACATCACCGTGAACATGGTGCTCAACAACCGCTACGTGGAGTTGATCTCCGAAGGGTTCGACATGGCGGTGCGGATCGGCGAGCTGGAGGATTCCACGCTGCGCGCCCGCAAGCTCGCCGCGACCACCAAGCGCATGATCGCGTCGCCGAGCTACTTCCAGCGCTTCGGCCGGCCCATGCGGATCGACGACCTCAACGAGCACAAGCTGCTGCACTATTCCAACCAGTCCAACGGCAACCTGTGGAAGGTGACCGCCCCCTCGGGCGAGAAGCGGCAGATCCGCACCTCGGGCTGGCTGACGGTCAACGACGGGCAATCGCTGCTCAACGCCGCGATCGCCGGCCTCGGCATCGCCTATCTGCCTACCTTCCTCTACGCCGACGCGATGCGCGACGGCCTGGTGGAAGAGGCCATTCCCGACCTGCCGGTCGATCCCCTGGGCATCTACGCGGTCTATCCGCCGGGGCGGTTCACCCAGCCCAAGGTGCGCGCCTTCATCGACTTCCTCGTGCGCAAGTTCGCCGACAAGAGCGACACCGCGTGGTGACGCCCGCCCGCCGGTGATCTAGCGCTCCGCCACCACCGCCTCGACACGCCGGTTCGCCTCGCGCCCCGCCTCGGTGGCGTTGGTGGCGCGCGGCGCGAGCCAGCCCACCCCCTCGGCCGACAACCGCTCTGCCGCGATGCCGTGCTCCGCCACCAGCCGGTCGCGCACCGCCGCGGCCCGCCGGCGCGAGAGGTCGATATTGGCGGCGAGGCCGCCCTCGGCATCGGTGTGGCCCACCAGGGCCACCCGTGCCCCGGGGTTGTCGCCGAGCCACAGCGCCAACGCATCGATCGAGGCGAAGCCGCCCGCGTCGAGCGCCGTCTCGCCGGTCTCGAACGTCACGTCCCACAGCACCGCGTGCCCCTCTTCGGCCAGCGTGCGGGAAAGCTCCCCCGGGGCGCGCGGCAAGGCATCGGCCTCGTCGCGCGTCTCGCGCGCCTCCTCCGGCCCTATGGAGGTGACTTGAACGAAGCCGCGCGCCTGCGTCGCGCTGACCATCACCGCGCGCCACCGCGCGCCCTCCGGCGCGCTCTTCTGCGCCGACAGGTAGCGATAGCGGCCGAGATCGACATACATCTCGGGGGGCGGCAGCGCGTCGGTCGCGAAGCGGAACTCGAAGCCGCCGCACGCGTCCGCCGCGCAGTCGAGCAGGACGGCGTAGCCCTCTCCCTCGAGCGCGTCGCGGATCGGTGCCATGAGCTGCGCGGGCGTCAGCCCCGGCTGGGGGATCTGCCAGACCTGCCTGTGCACGGTGCCCTCGGCGCGGATCGTCTGCACCTCGCCCGCCTGCCAGACCGTCACCGGCAGGTTCACCGCGCCCTGCGGTTCGTCGCGGTCGACCACGAGCGACGCGAGCGGCGGGAGGGGTGGAAACGCCTCCTGCGCAGACGCGGCGCCGGGCAGCATGCCCACCAGGGCGGAGAGCAGCGCGCCCCTCATCGGCTTTGCGCGTGATACTCCGGGTTGGGGCGCATGTCGGTCGCCGAGGCGAGCCGGTTGGTCATGTTGAAGAAGGCGGCGACGGCGGCCACGTCCCAGATGTCGCGGTCGGTCAGGCCGTGCGCGCGCAGCGCCTCGCGGTCGGCCTCCTCCACCTTGGCGCTCTCCACCGTGACCTTCTCGGCGAAGGCCAGCATGGCGTGCTGGCGCGGCTCGAGCGGGGCGGTGCGCCAGTTCATCACGAGGTGCTCGCCCAGCGCCGGGTCGCCCGACAGCGCCCGCACCGCCTGTCCATGCGCCGTGAGGCAGTAGAAGCAGCGGTTCACCGAACTCACCACCACCGCGATCATCTCGCGCTCCAGCTTCGACAGGCCCGAGGGCGCCAGCATCAGGTCGTTGTACATCGCCGCGAAGGCGTCGAACTTCGCGGTGTCGAAGGCGTAGGCGCGCAGCACGTTCGGCACCAGGCCGAGCTTGTCCTCGCACTTGGCGAAATACGCCGCGACATGCTCCGGCAGCGGGTCGACCGGGGGCAGGTCGAGCGCGGTGGGTCGGTCTGCTTCGGTCATGGGCTCTCCTCCCTCAGCCGGTAGTGGTAGCCCGCGACCTGCTCCATCCCGAGACCGCGGTAGAGCGCGAGCGCCGGGGCGTTGGCGCGGGTGACGAGCACGGCGAGCGCCTCTGCCCCCTGCCGCCGGGCCCAGAGGGCGGCGGCCCTCATCAGGTGCTGCCCGATACCCTTGCGCCGCATCGCGGGCAGCACCTCCAGCGCGTGCACCATCGCGAGGCTGCCGTGGCACGCTGCATAGGCCGTCGCCGCGGGGCTGTCGTCGGCCCGGCCGAGCAGGGCGAGCTTCGGCGCGGCGGCGCGCTCCATCACCGCGAGTCGCGCGGCGCCGACGCCCCCTCCGGCCCAGATCTCGGCCTGCACCGCGAGAGGCGGCCACGCCACCTCGAAGGCGGCGAGGGGGGGCGGCACCTCGGCCAGCCGCGCGACCGGGGCAGCGAGCGCCACCGTCGGATCGACCACCCGCCAGCCCTCGGCATCGAGGCGGGCGTCGAGCGCGTCGTCGCCCGGGCGGATCATGGCGAGCGCCGGCTGGCCCAGCGCCCGCTGCGCGGCGACCAGCGCGGCGGGCTCGGCCCCTCGCGTCAGCGCCACGCCCGACGAGACGCGCTTGCCCCCGCCCGCGCCCTCGGCCACGCGCCAGCCGGGCGCCTCGTGCCAGCGCAGCGGCGGCCACGTGGCCTCGAGCGCGGCAAGGACCGCCTCGGCCGAGGCTGCCTCTGCCGCTGCGAGGCTCACGCCAGCGCCTCGGGGAAGAGCGCCGCGAGCCGCTGCATCGCCGCGTCGACCCGCTGACCGTCGACGCCGCGCACCACCACTGTCGCGCCGAAGACCCCGCCCCGCTGCGACGGGTAGGAGCCGAACGACAGGTCGGGGAATTCCGCCGCGAGTTCGCCCAGCGGCCCGGCGATGTCGCCCTCGCCCCGCTCGACCCGCAGCGATTGCGAGAGCAACGGCCGACCGCCCGTCAGCGTCGGCAGCACCGAGGCCACCATAGCCTCGAAGATGGCGGGCACGCCGGCCATGACGTGCACGTTCTCCAGCGTGAAGCCGGGCGCCGCGCTTACCGGGTTGTCGATCAGCGTCGCCCCGTCGGGGATGCGCGCCATGCGCAGGCGTGCCTCGTTCAGTTCCAGCCCCGTGCGCTCGTAATGTGCGGCCAGGACCGCGCGGGCATCCTCGCGCACCCCGATCGCCCGGCCGAAGGCCTCGGCGATGGCGTCGGCGGTGATGTCGTCATGCGTCGGCCCGATGCCGCCCGACGTGAAAACGGTGTCGTAGGCCCCCGCCAGCGCCCGCACCGCCGCGACGATGGCCGCCGGCTCGTCGGGCACCACACGCACCTCGCGCAGGGCGATGCCGTGCTTGGTCAACTCGCCGGCAAGGTGGTGCATGTTGGCGTCGCGTGTCCGCCCCGACAATATCTCGTCTCCGATCACGAGCATCGCGGCGGTGGGCAGGGCGGTCGCGGGTCTGTCGTCGGTCATGGCGCGCCTTGTTCCGGTCAGGATGGCTTTGTAGGGCAGGGCCATGCGCTTTCCTACCCCGCTCGTCCCGGCGCGGCTGATCCGCCGCTACAACCGCTTCCTTGCCGAGGCCGAGCTCGAGGGCGGCGAGGTCGTGACCGCGCATTGCCCCAACCCCGGCAGCATGATGGGCCTCACCGAGGCGGGAATGCGCATCTGGCTCGAGCCCAACGACGACCCCAGGCGCAAGTTGCGCTGGGGCTGGCGGCTGGTCGAGCTGCCGGGCGGCCACTGGTCGGGCATCGACACCGCCGTGCCCAATCGCGTGGTGAAAGAGGCGCTGGACGCCCGCGCCATCGGGCCGCTAGCCGCCTACGGCACGGTGAGGCCGGAGGTGAAGTATGGTGCCGCGAGCCGCGTCGACTTCCTCCTGACGGAGCCGGGGCTGCCCGACGCCTGGGTCGAGGTGAAGAACGTCCACCTCCGCCGCACCGACGACTGGGCCGAGTTTCCCGACAGCGTCACTGCCCGTGGCGCCCGTCATCTCGCCGAACTATCCGCCATGGCGGTCCGGGGGCACCGGGCCGTGATGCTCTATCTCGTGCAGCGCACCGACTGCGCGCGCCTGCGCATGGCCGCCGATCTCGACCCCGCCTATGCGGCGGCCTTCGACGCGGCCCGCGCGGCCGGCGTCGAGATGCTCTGTCACACCTGCGTGATCGACCGCGAAAGCGTCACTCTCGGCCCCGCCCTGCCGGTGGACCCCTTGCCGCAGGCGTGACAGGGGCGGGTGGCGCTTGGCCGCATGGCGGCCTATGTTGCGCCGCGGAAGCAAAAGGGGTTTTTCGGCCGGTGGACGAGACGCGCGGCAAGCTGACGAAAGACGGGATCCAGCTCTACGAGCCGGGGGATTTCGAGGGCATGCGCCGGGCCGGCCGGCTCGCGGCCGAGATCCTCGACGCGATCATCCCCATGGTCGAGCCGGGCCAGACCACGGGGGCCATCGACGCCGAGATCGAGCGCATGGTGACGGAGGCCGGCGCGCAATCGGCCACGATCGGCTACAAGGGCTATCAGCACGCGTCGTGCATCAGCGTGAACCACGTCGTCTGTCACGGCATACCCGGCGAGAAGGTGCTGAAGGACGGCGACATCCTCAACGTCGACGTCACCGTGATCCTCGACGGCTGGTTCGGCGACACGAGCCGCATGTATGTCGCGGGCAAGCTGCCCCGGAAGGCCGAGCGGCTGATCGAGGTGACGCACGAGGCGCTGATGCGCGGCATCGCGGCGGTGCGCCCCGGAAACACCTTCGGCGACATCGGCCACGCCATCCAGAGCTTCGTCGAGGGCAACCGCATGTCGGTCGTGCGCGACTTCTGCGGACACGGGCTGGGGCGCGTCTTTCACGCGCCGCCCAACGTGCTGCATTACGGCCGTCCGGGCACCGGGCCGGTGCTGGAGCCGGGCATGTTCTTCACCATCGAGCCGATGGTCAACCTGGGCCGCCCCGAGACCAAGGTGCTCGCCGACGACTGGACGGCGGTGACCCGCGACAAGTCGCTCTCGGCGCAATACGAGCACTCGGTCGGCGTGACGGAAGACGGGGTGGAGATCTTCACCCTTTCGCCGGCCGGTCGCTTCCACCCGACCTACGGCTGACCGGGCGCCGGGGCACGGGCGCATGCGCTGGATCTTCCGGATCGTCGCCGGTCTCGTGCTCGCAGCGATCGCGCTCGGGGCTCTGGCGACGGTTCTGCTGGTCGAGCCCGATCCCCTCTTGCCCGACAGCCCCCCGCCCACCCGCGCCGAGATCGAGACCGCGCGTGCCGCGGCCGAGCGCCTTCGCGCGGCGACGGCGCCGGGTGCAGCGCCGCACACCTTGATCCTCGAGCCGGGGCAGGTGGCGGCGCTGGCACGGCTGGCCGAGCGCGCAGTGCCGGGAGCGCGGTCGGAGGCCGTGCTCGAGGAGGGGGCGCTCACGCTCAGGGGCTCGGTGCCGCTGCGCCTGATCGGGATGGGGCCATGGGTCAACGTGTCGGTGCGGGTTCCCGACTTCGGCGGGGCGCCGCGTCTGGGCAGGGTCGCCGTCGGGCGCATCCAGCTCGAGCCCGCTGCGGCGCTGGCGCTCGGGCGGGCCGCCCTCCGTGCTCGCTTCGGCGAGCGGGCGGCGCGACGGCTCGACAGCGTGTCACGGCTGACCACCCGGCCGGTCGCGGCCATGCTGCGCGTCGGCCCGGCCGAGGCCGCCGCGGCCGTTCTGGGCGTGGACGACCTCGCACCTTACGAGCAGGCGGTGCGGGCCGCTGCCACGGCCGAACCGAACACCTCGCTCGCCTCCCTGCTCCGGGAGCCGCTCCACCTGGCGGCAGACCGCGCCACCGCGGCCGACGCTCCGGGGCGCGAGATGGCGGCGGCACTGGTGGCGCTCGGCCGGCTCTGCGGCACGCACGGGCTGCGCTACGGGTTTGGCGAGCTGCTCCCCCAAGGCGTCATGGCAAGGCCGGTCCCGTTGGCGGAGACGCCCTGTGGCGGCGCCGGCCTGCACGGCCGGGCCGACCTGGCACGGCGCTTCCTGACCGCTGCCGCGCTCGAGGCCATCGGGCGCCACCATACGCTCGGCCGTTTCGAACCGGTGCGCACCGGGGCGGCCTTGACCGGCCCTGACGCCCGGTTCTTCGATCCCTCCCACCTCGTCGCCCAGCGGTCGGGCCGCGCGCTGGCGGTGCGCCTGCTCGACTCGCCTGCGGATGCCCTGCAAGGGCTGGCGGGACGGATCGAAGGAGAGGACTCGGTGATCCCCGCGCTTGCCGGCCTGCCGCCGCCGATGACGATCCAGACCTTTCGCGATACCCTCGGCGGGCCGCGCGACCCGCGCTTCGCGGCGCTGGTGTCCGAGATCGACGACCGCATCGCCCGGCTTCCCATCCACGCCGTTCTGCCCTAGCTGTCGGCGACCATCAGCCCTCATCGAGAGGTGACGACCATGAAAGCTGCCTGCCCCGCACGCCGTCTTGTCCTCGGCGCCGTGCTGGCGTCCATCGCCGCCCTGCCGGTCGCCGCGCAGGAGGTGACGCTGCGCTTCCAGCACTTCGTCTCGCCCAAGTCGGCCAACCCGACCTACTTCATGCAGCCCTGGGCCGACGCCGTCGAGGAGCAGTCCGGCGGCCGCATCGAGGTCGAGCTCTACCCGGCGATGGCGCTGGGCGGAAAGGCGCAGAGCCAGTACGACATGATCCGCGACGGCGTGATCGACGGTGGCTGGGTGATCCCCGGCTACCAGCCGGGCCGCTTTCCCGAGGCCGAGGCGCTGGAGCTGCCCTTCATGATGCCCAAATCGGGCGAGGTGGCGAGCGCGATCGCGTGGGAGTTCACGCAGAAGTATCTCGCCGACGATTTCACCGACGTGCACCTGATCGCCGCGCACATGCACGGGCCCGGCATCGTCCACAAGAAGGGCGCGCCGGTCGAGAGCGTGGCCGATTTCGACGGCCTGCGCCTGCGCGGCCCCTCGCGCCCCGCCACGCTGCTACTCGAGCGGCTTGGCGCCACGCCCGTCGGCATGCCGGTGCCCGCCTTTCCCGAGGCGCTGGCGCAGGGCGTGCTCGACGGCGGCGTGATCACGTGGGAGATGTCGCCCTCGCTCAAGCTCGACGAGCTGACCGACAGCCATACCGACGTGGCCGGCGACCGGGCGCTCTACAACCTCTATTTCCTCTGGGCGATGAACCGCGACAGCTACGAGGCGCTGCCCGACGATCTCAAGGCGGTGATCGACGCCAACTCGGGGCTGATGGCCAGCCGCTGGGCTGGCCGGGCCCATGACACCGGCGACGTCGAGGGGCGCGACGAGATGGCCGCAGCCGGCAATGCCATCACGACGCTGTCCGAGGAGGCGACCGACGAGATCCGGGCAATCGGCGCCGAGGTGACCGAGGCGTGGATCGAGCAGGTGACCGCCCGCGGTCTCGACGGCGCCGCGCTGGTCGAGGATGTGCGCGCGATGGTCGAGGCGGCGATGGCGGGCGAGGGCTAGTCCTCGCTGTCGCGGGCCGCCTCCTCCCACCGCGCCCAGAGCAGCAGCAGGTCGGGCCTGCCCATCCGCGCGCCGTGGATGTCGCCCATGAGCACGGGCCCCGGCCGGGGCCTGGCAGGGCGGCCGCCGGTGGCCGACGCCGTCTCGCGCGGGCTCGGCGGGGCGATCAGGTGCAGGGCGCGGGCAGCGTCGGCGAGGGACATGGGCAGAGAGTAAGGGCTGGGTGCGCGCACGTCACCCCCTGAGGCGGACGGCACGTGATGCCCCCGGTCGCATTAGGCTGCTCCGGGCGCCCGGCACGATCGCAGGTGGGGAACAAATGCCCGCCATCCGCGTTGACCCGGCCTGTTCATCCACGGAGAGGCCCATGGCGCCGCGCGCCGTCTGGAAAGGTCAGTTGCGCCTGTCGCTGGTCTCGATCCCGGTCGAGGTCTATTCGGCGCGCAACACGGGATCGAAGGTCTCGTTCCGCCAGATCCATGCCCCCTCGGGCAGGCCCGTGCGCCACGAGAGGACGGTGCCGGGTATCGGCCCGGTCGAGAGCGACGACATCGTCAAGGGCTACGATACCGGCGAGGGCGAATACCTGCTGCTCGAACCCGACGAGATCGAGGCCATCCGTCTGGAGACGAAGAAGACGCTGGAGTTGGTGCAGTTCGTCGGCGCGACCGAGATACCGCCGCTCTACTTCGACCGTCCCTATTACGTGGTCCCGACCGACGAGCTTGCGCAGGATGCCTACCGTGTTCTCCGCGACGCGCTGCGGCGGGCGGAAAAGACAGGGCTGGGCCAGCTCGTGATGCGGGGCAAGGAATACCTCGCCGCCCTGCGCCCCTGCGGCGACGGCCTGCTGCTCGAGACGCTGTATTACCCCGACGAGCTGCGCGACGCCGAGCCGATGTTCCGCGACATCGCCGACGAGGCGGCCGACGAGGAGCTGCTCGAGCTGGCCACCTCGCTGATCGACCGCAAGACCGCGCCGTTCGACGCCTCGGCCTACGAGGATCGTTATGCCGAGGGGCTGCGCGCGTTGATCGAGGCCAAGCGCCGGAGCGGCAAGGCCGAGCGGGTGGAGATCGGCGAGGGCGAGCGGCGGCCCGAGGGCGGGAACGTGGTCGATCTCATGGCCGCTCTCAAGCGCAGCCTCGGCGAGGACGAGGACGAGGACGAGGCGGGAGGCGGCAAGGGCAAGAGGCGCAAGCGGCCCGGCGGCCAGAAGGCGTCGGGCGACACAAGGTCGGGCGGGTCGACATCCGGCTCGCGGCGCAAAAAGGCGTCGTGATGGCCCGCGACCGTCTCGACCGCTACCACGAAAAGCGCGACTTCGCCCGCACGGCCGAGCCCGAGGGCCTGGTCGACGCGCCCCGGCAGGGTGCCGGCGGGGGCCGCCGCTTCGTGGTGCAGAAGCACGACGCAAGCCGCCTGCACTACGACATTCGCCTCGAGCACGACGGCGCGCTCCTGTCGTGGGCCGTGACCAGGGGCCCCAGCCCCGACCCCTCGGAGAAGCGCCTCGCCGTGCGGACGGAGGATCACCCCCTCGACTACGCCGACTTCGAGGGCACCATCCCGGAGGGCGAATACGGCGGCGGCACCGTCATGCTGTGGGACGAGGGCACGTGGGAGCCGCGCGGCGACGTGGACGAGGGCCTCGATTCGGGCGAGCTCAAGCTCGACCTGCACGGCCGCCGGATGCGCGGCCACTGGGTGCTGGTGCGGATGAAGGGTGACGACACGCGCGAGAACTGGCTGCTCATCAAGGAGAGGGGCGGCGAGACGGGCGAGGCCGACGCGCTCACCGGAGGGTACTCCCGCTCCGTCCGCACCGGGCGGACGATGAAGCAGATCGCGAACGGAGAGACACCGAAGCAGCCGCGCGGCAAGGCACGCTCGCACAAGGCGCCGAGCTTCCGCGAGCCGCAGCTCGCCACGCTCGTGAGCGACGCGCCCGAGGGCGACGCATGGTGGCACGAGACGAAGTTCGACGGCTACCGCGCCCTCGCCGCGCTGGGGAAGGGAGGTGTCACGCTCTACACCCGCTCGGGCAAGGACTGGACGGACAAGTTCGCCGCGCTCGCCGGGGCGTTCGACTCGCTGCCCTGCGACAGCGCCCTGATCGACGGCGAGGTGATGGCGGCGCAGATCGAGGGCTCGGCCTTTTCCTCGCTGCAGCGCGCGCTGTCGGAGGGCGGGGCGCTCGTCTTCTTCGCCTTCGACCTGCTGGAGCTCGACGGCGTCGACCTGACGGCCAAGCCCCTGAAGGAGCGGCGCGGCCTGCTCGGCGGGCTGGTCGAGGGGCTGCCGCCCGGCGGGCCGCTGCGCATGTCCGAGCATGTCGTGGGGCGGGGGCCCGAGGTCTACGCCGCCGCATGCCGGGCAGGCGCCGAGGGGATCGTCTCGAAGAAGGCCGACGCGCCCTACCGCTCCACCCGCACCAGGACATGGCGCAAGGTGAAATGTGGCCACCGCCAGGAATTCGTCGTCGGTGGGCGCTCGCCTTCCGACAAGCCGGGGCGGCCCTTCGCGTCGCTCCTGCTCGGCACCTGGGAGGACGGAAAGCTCGTCTATCGCGGTCGGGTCGGCACCGGCTTCTCCGAGCGCGACTTCGACGAGATCGACACGGCGCTGACATCGCGCAAGACGTCGCCCTTCGCCGAAGTGCCCGGAAGCGTCGCGCGGGAGGCGGAATGGGTGCGACCCGACACGGTGGTCGAGATAGCCTTCACCGAGTTCACTGCCGACGGCCATGTCCGCCATGCCAGCTACCAGGGGCTGCGGCGCGACAAGGATGCGGCGGAGGTGACGGTCGAGACGCCGGAGAGCAGCATGGACGACCCCGAGGAAGTCGCCGGGATCGCGATCAGCAGCCCGGGCCGCGAGGTCTATCCGGAGGCGGGCTGCACCAAGCTCGACGTCGCGCGCCATTACGAGCGCGTCGGCGCGCGGATGGCGCAGATCATCGAGGGCCGCCCGCTGTCGATCGTGCGCTGCCCTGAGGGGATGGCGAAGCAGTGTTTCTTCCAGAAGCACGCAGGGCAGGGCCTGCCCGCTGCCATCGGCACGGTCGAGGTGGAGGAAAAGGACGGAGACATGGCCGATTACATCGCCATCTCCGACACCGAGGGGCTCGTGGCCGCGGCGCAGATGGGCACGCTCGAGGTGCACATGTGGGGCGCGCGGGCAGACCGGCTTGAGCGGCCCGACCGCCTCGTGTTCGATCTCGACCCTGGCGAGGGTGTCGAGTGGGGCGACACTCGCGCCGCGGCATTCGAGATCCGCGACCGGCTCGAGGCGCTGGGAATACGCTCGGGCGCGCTGGTGACAGGCGGCAAGGGCGTGCATGTCTGGGCGCCGCTCCGCCGCATCGCCGGGTGGGACACGGTCAAGGGCTTTGCCTCGACGCTGGCGCACGGTCTGGCCGAGGAAGACCCCGACCGCTTCGTGGCGAAGATGGCAAAGGCCAGGCGCAAGGGCCGGATCTTTGTCGACTGGCTGCGCAACGAGCGCGGATCGACGGCGATCGCCCCCTATTCGCTGCGCGCCCGCCCCGGCGGCCCGGTCGCCGTTCCGGTGACGTGGGACGAGCTGGGAGAGCTCTCCGGCCCAGACGTCTTCGGGATGGCCGACATGGAAAAGCGGCTCGGCCAGCCCTGCCCCTATCTCGATCTCGCGGGCGACCTGCAGTCGATCACGAAGGACACGCTCGAACGGCTGGAAGGCTGGCTCGGCTGAGAGGGCCGACGCGGCCGCGTGGCCGGGGCCTGTCCGGCCGCCCGCGGGCCGGATGAGCGGGGAACATTCCCCGCCGCCGGCGGTTCGACGGGCGATGAGTGCCGCGCCCGTCATGCGCGGCTCCGGCCGTCATGCCCGCGGGCGTGACCGGCCTTCACCGCAATCGAAAGGAGGCAGCCCTTGACGCGCTCCACGCTTTGTCCGTCGTTTGCCGCGATCCTCGCACTGGTGCTATCCGCGCCCATGGCCCACGCCCAGGCCGACGAGGCCGTCGAGGCGGCCGACAGCTCCGGGGCCGGAGAGGCCGCCGCGGGCACGACCGCGCTCGAGGACGCGGTGCTCGAGGAATTGCAGGCCATCGGTATCGACGGCGTCACCATCGACAAGCTGTCGAGCGGCCAGCTCGCCGGTATCCTGCTGACGCTGACCGCCACCGACCGGCAGGACAAGGAAGAAGCGGTCACCACGATCGCCGCGGATGCCGGTTACCAGCCCCAGGGCATAGATGCCGGCACCGTTGCCGGAAGCGAAAGCCTGCGCCGGACGGTCGAGGCGGCGCTGGTGCGTGCGGGCTGGTCGACCGACGTTTCGCAGATCACCGATGCGCAGGTGGCCGCGCTCTACACCGAGCTCTCGCAGACCGGCGACCTCGATCCGCGGCGGATCGAGGACATCGTTCCGCAGTAAAGGCGCGTCGGCATCGGGGCGCCGCGAAACATCCCGGCGCCCCGCCCGTTTCCGCCGCGTTGAACCGGATCGAAGAGAAGGAGAGGAGCGACATGAAGGTATCCGAGATCATGACCGGGACCGTCGAGCTCGTCAGCCCCGACACCGGCGTGCGCGAGGCCGCGAAGCGCATGGCCGACGAGGACGTGGGCGCGCTGCCCGTGGGCGCGAACGACACCCTCGTGGGGATGGTGACCGACCGCGACATCGCCTTGCGCGGCGTCGCCGCCGGCCGTCAGATGGACGAGAGCAGCGTCGAGGACGTGATGTCGAACGGCGTGCTCTATTGCTTCGACGACGCCGACTGCGCCGATGTCGCCGACAACATGGCGCAGAATCAGGTGCGCCGATTGCCGGTCGTCAACGCCGACAAGCGCCTCGTCGGCATGGTGGCGCTGGCCGACCTCGCCCGCGCCGGGTTCGGCGAGCGGGCCGCCGTGGGCATCTCGGAGCCTTCGGCCGCCGCGCGCGCCTGACGGCTCCGCCTTCCGGGCCGCCGGCGGCGCGCTGGCGGCTCCCTCCGGGCGAGGCCCCGGTGTCCCGCCGCTCCACAGCGTCGGCCGCTCGGGTCTGCCAGCCTTTCGGCGCGCCGCGGCAGGCCCGGCGGGCGGGATAATCGCCCCGGTTCGCGACTGCAGCAGGCGACGCCCCGCCGCCCGGAGACGCCGCCCGGAGACTTGGCACGCGGTCGCGGCGGACTTGTCGTGCGCAGGGTGGCGACGCCTAATCCGAACCGGACGGGAACAGTTCGTCCATCTGCTCTTGCGCCTCGGCGGCCACGGCCACGATCAGCAGGTCACCGCTTCTCAGCCGCGTCTCGTCGGTCAGCAACTCGTCGCCCGAGCCGCGCGCCACGGCGACGGCGCGGGTCGCCTCGGGCAGCTCGAGGTCGGCCAGTCGCGCGCCGTCGTGGCGTTCGCCCACGCGGTAGCCCAGCACGTCGAAGCCCCTGTGCGAGCGCAGGTCGAGCGCGGCGTCGTGCCGGCTTTCGAGCGTGCGCGCGATCGAGCGGGCGACGGTCGCGTGTGGCGTGATGAGGTGTTGGAGCCCCAGTTCCTCGCAGACGGCCAGCAGCTCCTTGCGCACGATCTGCGGCACCACCCTGGGGTAGCCGACCGAACGCCCGACCAGCGCGGCGAGGATGTTGACGTCGTCGACATTGGTCAGCAGCACCAGCGCGTCGGCCCCGTCGCCGTAGGCGTCGCGCAGCACCGTCGGCAGCGATCCGTCGCCCTCGAGCAGCCCCGCGTCGACCTCGTCGGACAGGGCCTGCAGCTTGTCGGCGTCGCGGTCGACGACGACCACCTCGTGCCCCGCCTCGGTCAGGTGCGCGGCGGTGGCGGTGCCGAAGCGCGAGGCGCCGACGATGACAATGCGCATGACTTGCTCCTATCGGTGCAGCGGCGCCCAGGTGCCGGGCGAGAGCACGGCCACGAGCGCGAGGAATTCGAGCCGCCCCAGCAGCATCGCCGCGGCGAGCACCAGCTTGAGCGGCCAGGCGAGGTCGGGACCAGCGGCCCCCATAGACAGGCCTACGGTCGACAGCGCCGAGACGGTGTCGAAGAGCGCCGGCATCGGCGCCACACCGCCCAGAAGTAGCAGGATCCAGACGACCATCGTCGAGGCTGCGTACAGGAACAGCACCGCCCCGAGCGCGGTCACCTGGCCCGGCCGCATCCGCGCGCCGTGGGTCTTGAGCGGCGTGACGGCGCGCGGCGGCGATCTCAGCCGGGTGAGCGCGACCCGCACCATCGCGGCGAGGGTCGCCGCCCGCTCCTGCTTGATGCCGCCGGTGGTCGAGCCCGCGCCCCCGCCCACAACCATCGCGCCGAGGATCAGCGCCATGACGGGCGTATGCAGCCCGATCGGCGCGACGCTGAACCCCGCCGTCGTCACCCCGCTCAGCGTGTTGAGCAGCGCGTCGAGCGCGTGGGACGGCGAGCCCCCCGAGACCAGTCGCAGCCCCGCCGCGGTGACCGACACCGCGAGGCAGAGCACGACCACGCGGGCGGCGTTGCTCTCGACAAAGGCAGCGCGCGGCCCGTCGCGGCGGACGCGAACATAGGCCATCAGCGAGAAGGTCGTGGCGAGGCAGGCGACCATCGTCGCCGCCTGCGCGGCGCGCGAATAGCTCTCCAGGCTGTCGGGGCGGGGCGTGAAGCCCCCGGTCGAGACGGCGGCGAGCGCCACTGCGACCCCCTCCCACCAGGTGGGGAACAGCGGCACGAAGGCCGCCGCCGCCAGCACCGTGAGCGCGGAATAGGCCACGAGCAGGCGTCGCGCCTGCGCGCGGGTCGAGGACAAGAGATCGCGCTCGGGCAGGCCGGCGCGGCCCAGCGCGCTCGCCGCACCGCGGGCCGAGCCGGGGCCGAGGATCAGCGCCACCCCCGCCACCGCGATGGCGAAGCCGCCCGCCCATTGCATCCACCCGCGCAGCGCGTGGCCGGCGAGCGGCCAGCCCATCGTTCCCTCCGCCACGGTCAGCCCCGTCGAGGTGATCGCCGAGACGGATTCGAACAGCGCGTCCACGGGGGACAGGCCCAGCGCCATGAAACCCGGCACCGCAAGCACCGACACGCCGACGAAGAGCAGGACGATCACCGCCACCGCCTCGATCTGGCGCAGGTCGCGGCCCGGGGGGTAGCGGCCGGCAAGGCCGGCGGCGACAATCGGCAGCACGAGCGACCCACCGAGAGCCGCGGCGACCGCCCACGCGCCTTCTCCGAGCGCCACCGCGAGAGGGACGGCCAGCACCATCGCCGCCACGTGCGCCTGCGCCAGCGAGGCCCGCACCACCGCACCCGGCCGGGCGACCCAGGTTAGGCTGGCCTGTCCCTGCAACCGTATCTCCCTGTCCGGGTCCCTGCCCGAATTGCCGGAGGGGCAACCGCCGCCGCGCCGCGCTTGTTCCGGCGGCCCGGCAGGGCGCGCCGGCGGTGTGGCCAGCGATGGCCCGAATCCATCCACGCCGCTGCCACAATCCGGGGGCACTCATTCGAATTGTAGAGATTGTCCGGCGGCCTCGGCCGCGATCCGTATGTTCACCGACGCACCGGCCGCGCGGCCTGCATGCCTTGGGGAAGGGCGACGCCGCGTAGCAGGGAAGAGAGGTTACGCGAGGGTCAGGGGATATGAGATTCATCGACGAAATGATCGACCGCAAGCGTCGCGAGTCGCGCCATGACGAACATGGTGGCGGGCCTGGCGCCGGGCCGGGTGTCGCCCCGGAATTCGGGCAGGGTTTCCGGCAGGGCTTCGGAGCGACCCACCCCGAGGTCGGCCCGCCGCCGGGCTTCGACCGGGCCGACCTGCCCGATCCGCTGGAATGGCCGCCGCAGCTCGCACGCGAGAACGACGGCACCGCGCCTGCCGATGCCCCGGCCGAGAGCCTCGAGAGCTCCACGGGCGGGATGGCCGGCGACACAATGACCGGCAGCGGCATGCCGGAGCCCGGACCGACCGAAGGCGAGATGCCGGAGCCGGAGACCCCCCGCCAAGACGTCCCCGATCCGTGGCTGGCGAACGACCCCGACCATACCGGCCGGCAAGGTGGCATGGCCCCGGCGACCGCCGAGGGCGGCGCGGCGCCGGTCTCTCGGCTCGAGCGGGCGCAGCCGATGGACGACGACGATTGGGGGCTCGACGTCGCGCCGGGCGAGGGCGTCGAGCCCCGCTCGCGCCCGTTGCGCGCCTCACCGTTTCGACGCGCCGTCGCCGAGTCGCGCCCGGCCGGCCTCGTGGGGCGGGCCGGCACGCAGCCCGGCCGCCGCCGACTGAGCGACCCGCCCGCTGGCGACCGGGCCGAGCCTGTGTCGCGGCTGGCTGACATGCCCCCCATCGACGATCCGTCGGCGCCGCCCGCGCCGGTGTCGGACCGGCCCGGGAACGGCATGATGCCGGGCCCGCAAGCCGGGTCGCAACCGCTCCGCCTCGTTGATCCCGTGCGCGCCGGGCGCGACATGTCCGGCACCACACCGGCCCACGCGCCGCTCGGCGAGGGCGAAGACGACGGCTTCGCGTCCGCCTCCACCGAGGCAGGGGCGATCGGCATGGATGCAGGTGCACCCGATATGGACGAGGCCGCCGCGCCGCGTGCCCGTGAAAACGCCACGGTGACCGCCGACCTGCGCGCGCCGCAGCCCGAGGCGCCTCTGGCGCCGGAGGCCGAGCCCCGCATGGGCGATGACCCGGCCCGCGAGCCGCGCCACAGCGGCGATGCCGACAGTCTGCCGGGCACCCCGGGGCACGGAATGCCTGCGCCCGAGGCCGTGGCGCCCGCCGCCGCCGATCTGGGTGATCTGCCCGAGCCGCCACCGCCGCCTGCCGGGCGGGTGAAGACCCGTCTGCTCGGCTTCCGCGCGCCCGACGGTGCTGACGATCACGGGCACGATCCGCTCGGCCAGCCGCGCCAGCGGGCCGCTGCCGCCGCGCCCGCGCGCTTCCCCGTCGGCTGGCTGGTGGTCGAGCGCGGGCCGGGCCGCGGCGCCGCCTTCGCGCTGTTCGACGGGCTCTCGACCCTCGGCCGCGGCGAAGGGCAGACCGTGCAGCTCGATCTCGGCGACACCGCGATCTCGCGCGACACCCATGCGGCCATCGCCTACGACGACGAGCGCCGGGCGTGCTGGCTCGGCCACGGCGGCAAGGCCAACCTCGTCCGCCTCAACGGCCGCCCGGTGCTGACGACCGAAGCGCTGTCGAACGGCGACCGCATCCGGATCGGCGAGACGACGCTGCGCTTCGTCGCGCTCTGCGGCCCCGATTTCAGCTGGTCCGACGACACCGTGGAGGGCGCGCCGGATGCAGCCGCCCTCTGAGCCGCGCCTCGACGCCGCAATGGCGGTGGATGTCGGCCGGCGCGCGCATCAGGAGGACGCGGTGATCTGCGACTGCCCCCTCGGGGCCGAGCTGGGCCTCGTCGTCCTGGCCGACGGGATGGGGGGCTATCGCTGCGGCGACGTGGCCGGCCGGATCGTGCTGACCGAGGTCTTCAGCGAGCTGAAGCTGCGCAGCGCCGAACTGGCGAGCAGCGCGGCGGACGTGCCCGCCGCCCTGCGCCGCGCCGCCGAGGGCGCCAACGCCTGCCTGCACGCCTATGTCGACGAGAGCCCCGGCGCCGCCGGCATGGGCGCCACGCTGGTCGCCGGCGTGCTGCGGGGTCGGACGCTCCACTGGATCTCGGTGGGCGATTCGCCGCTCTACCTGTTCCGCGACGGCGCGCTCTTGCGGCTGAACGAGGATCATTCCTTCGGCTCGGTGATGCGCGCGATGGTGGAAGAGGGCCGGATGGACGCCGAGGCCGCCGCCCGGCACCCCGAGCGCACCAGCCTGATCTCGGTGCTCTCGGGCGGCCCCGTGGCGCATGTCGATTGCCCGCGCGTCCCCTTCCGCCTCGAGGACGGCGACGTGCTGGTATTTGCCAGCGACGGCCTGCTGCATCTCGACGAGGCCGAGATCCGCCGGGTGCTGCGTGCCCATGCCGCGGCGCCCGCCGCGGGGATCGCCGATGCCCTGATGCGCGCGGTCGCGGCGCTGGACGACCCCGAGCAGGACAACGTCTCGCTCGCCGTGGTGCGGATCGGGCCGGCGCGGACAGGCGGCGGCCCTGCGCGGCGAGTCGCGCCCGAGTCACGGGCCGGGTCGCGGGCCGAGTCACGGGCCGAGGCCCCCGTCGGGGCCGTGCCCGCCCTGACGGGTCAGGCCGGGCCAACGGGATGATTCACGACCCGGCCTTCGACGCCGCCGCGGCACGGTTGCGGGCGCTGGTCCTTGCGGGCGGGCTGCCGGCGCGCGTCGCCGAGCGGGCAGAGGCGCTGCTGGCGCGGCTTGAGGCGCCGGTGCGCGTGGCCCTCGTCGGGCCCGAGGCGGCGGGGCGGGGCGCGGGGCTTGCCGCGCTGGCGGGCGACGAGACTCTGGCCGACCTTCCCGATCTGCCCGGGCGCCCGCCGCTGGAGCTGCGTTTTGGCGCCGAGGCGCGCGTCGTCCGGCGGCTTGGCTGCGGCGCGCTGGTCGAGGGGGCCGACATCGCAGAGGCGATGGCCGACCCCGAGGCGGCGCTCGTGACGGTGGAGCGCCCCCTGCCCGCGCTGCGGCGGATCACGCTGACCGACCTCGTGACCGAACCGTCGGCAGACGACCTGCTGGCCGCACTGGCCTGGGCCGCACGGCGGGCCGACGTGGCGGTGTGGTGGTCGCACGGCTTCGGCCCCGACGAACGTGCGGCGTGGCGCTCGGCGCCCGCGCGCCTGCGCGACCACGGCTTCCTCGTGCTGGACGGGGCGGGCGCCGAGGCGCGGCAGGCCGCCGCCGCGGCCCGCGACGACTTCCTGCGCGTCGTCGTCCCGGGACAGGGCGTGCCGGCCGGGCCGCAGCTGGCGGCCGAGGTGCAGCGCCACGTCGCGCTCGGACGACAGGCCGACGCGGATGCGGCACTTCTGTTTCTTCAGAGCCACGGCGGTGATACCTCCCGCGCGCCGGCCTCGTCGGTGTCGCCCGAGCCCGCCGCGCCCGAGCCCGCCGCGCCCGAGCCCGCCGCGCCCGAGCCCGCCGCGCCCGAGCCCGCCGCGCCCGAGCCCGCCACGCCCGGGTCCGCCACGCCGGAGCGCGTGGTGCCAGCGCGTGCTCCGGGGGCGCCGCCGGTGTCCGAGCGGCCCGTTTCGGTGGGAGCACGGCTCTTCGGCAGGGGCGTCGCCCCAGAGCGGCCCCGCTCCGCGCCGCGAGCCGCTGCGCCGTCGGCTCCGCCGCTCTCAGAGCCGCTGCGCGCGTTCTGCCGGGAGGGAGCCGCGCGCATCCGGTTGCGCGCCCGCCGGTTGCGGGCGGGGGTCGCCGGGCGCGGGGCACCGCCCGTGGCCCGGGCGGGCGCCGAGACGGTGCGGGCCCTCGCCGAGACGCTCGACGACATGGCCGAGGGCGGCCTGCCTGCCGCCGACGCCGACGCGCAGGGCGAGCTGTCGGCGCTGCTCTCGGCAGCGGAGGAGACGCTGGTGCTGCTCGAGGCCGAGGCCGACGTGGCTGCCGCGCACGACGCGGTGCGCCTGCTCGCCCAACTGCGCCATGCGCTCGAGGCCCGCGCCGGCGCGTGAACAGACCTCCCCTGGCGATCCCCATTGTTTCGCCCGCGGCCTGCCCAACAATGGCCACCTTGCTTGAGCCATAATTAACCACAGTGACCAGTTCGCGGCAGCCACGAGGGCAGCCGCCGTCGAGAGTGCTCCGCCGGATCCCCGGCCATGACCAAGGACAGGGCACCGCATGACCGTGCAGACCGCCATCGCCGCCGACGCGCCGACCGAGACCGAAGCCGCCCCGCTCGCCCGCGCACCGGGTGCACAGGACCTGCTCGCGCAGGCGATGGAGCCGTTCCAGCCGATGGCCGACGCCTATGCCGATCTCGCCCATGCCATCGACGCGCTCGAGCGCACCGGCGGTCGCGCCGTCGCCGCGACGTCGCGGCGGCTGAAGCGCATGCTTCGGCGCACCGAGCCCGCCGTCACGATGATCGGTCAGGTCAAGGCCGGCAAGACGAGCCTCGTCAACGCGATGGTCGGCCAGCCCGGCCTGCTGCCCGCCGACGTCAACCCCTGGACATCGGTCGTCACTTCGCTGCACCTGTCGCCCGAGCCCGCCGCCGACGGGGTCGAGGCCGTCTTCCGGTTCTTCGAGGCCGACCAGTGGCAGCGGTTGATGAAGAACGGCGGCCGCATCGGCGAGCTCGCCGGCCGCGCGGGCGCCGAGGACGAAGTCGCCCGCGTCACCGCCCAGCTCGAGGCGATGCGGAAGAAGTCGATGCGCCGCCTCGGCGCGCAGTTCGAGCTGCTGATGGGGCAGGAGCACCGCTACGCCACGGTCGATCCCGGCCTCGTGGAACGCTACGTGTGCCTCGGCGACGAGCCGGGCGAGGGCGAAGACCCCGACGGGCAGGGCCGCTTTGCCGACATCACCCGCTCGGCCGACCTGCACCTGCACCGCCCCGAGATGCCCGTCGCGCTGTGCCTGCGCGACACGCCGGGGGTGAACGACACGTTCCTGATGCGGGAGCAGATCACGATCCAGGCGATTCGCGACAGCCGCACCTGCGTCGTGGTGCTGTCGGCGCACCAGGCGCTGAACGCGGTCGACCTGGCGTTGATCCGGCTGATCGCCAACATCCCCAGCCGCGACGTGGTGATCTTCGTCAACCGGATCGACGAGCTGTCCGAGCCGGGCGCCCATGTGGGCGAGATCGAGGAGAGCATCCGCCAGACCATCCACGACCATCGCGGCCCGTCGGAGGCCGAGATCGTCTTCGGAAGCGCGCTCTGGGCCGGCCACGCCATTGCCGACACGCTGCACGAGATGGACGCGCAGAGCGAGGCGGCGCTGCTGAGCTGGGCCGAGGCCGAGTGCGGCGACCTGCCCAAGGGCGCCGATGGCCGCTACGATCGCGCGGCGGTGTGGGAGCTGTCGGGCGTGACCGGCCTCTACGGCGCGCTGGCCGACCGGGTGGCCGAAACGGTGGGCGCCGAGGTGGCCGACGAGGTGGCGCGCGGCGGGCTGAACCTCGTCACCCGGCTCGACACCGAGACGCGGGTGCGTCCGCGCGCCATCGGCGCCGTGGCGACCGCGCCGATCGACCGCGCCGCGCTTCTGCCCGAGGTCGACGGGATCGAGGCGCGCATGGTGGCGCGGCTGTCCGAGGGCTTCGACGGGATCGTGGCCGACTTTCACCAGCGGCTCGACCGGGCGCAGGCGGGCTTCGTCGACCGGGCCGTGGCGGCGCTGACCCGCCATCTCGAGCGGGAGGGCGAGGGCGCGGTCTGGACCTACGACCCCACGGGCCTGCGCATCCTGCTGCGCTCGGCTTTCACGGTGTATTCGACACGGGCGGGCAAGCTGATCCGCGAGGTCTATGGCGAGGCCGCGGCCGAGATCGCGGGCCTCTACGTGCGCGGCTTCGAGCTCGACGCCGGCAGCGCGGCGCTCGCCCCGCCGCCCGTGCCGCAACTCGCCCCGCCGGTCATCCTGGGCGAGACCATCGCGCTCGACCTCAAGGCGGGCTGGTGGTCGCGCTTCTGGAACCGACGGCAGGGCTACGGGGCCTACGCCGCGAAGATGTCGGACCTGATCGCGGCGGAATGCGCGCGCATGGTCGATCAGGTGAAGGCCGAGTACGGCACACCCGACCGGGCGCGGGCCGAGGACGTGCTGCGCGAGTTCATCGGCGGTCAGCGCAAGACGCTCGTCGACCTGTGGATGCGCGACGAGGTCAGCGCCGAAGAGGTGGCCGAGCGCGTCGCCGGCCCCGGCGCGGGCGACCGCGCCGCCACCCTCGCCGCCGCGCGCGACACGTTCACGCTCTACCTTGCAGAGGATTTCGGCAGCACGGAGGCCGCATGACGATGATCGACCGCCCCGCCGGGGGCCGCGCCCGCCCCGTCATCGCCCTGATGGGCGAGTTCAGCGCCGGCAAGAGCACGCTGGCCAACCTGCTGCTCGGCGAGCGCGCCTCGCCGGTGAAGGTCACGGCCACGCAGCTGCCGCCGATCTGGTACACCTACGGCACCGGCAGCCCCGAGCGGGTGGATCTGGAGGGCCACGCGCACCCGATCCCCCCCGCCGAGATCGAGGGCATCGACCCGCACGACACCGCCTTCATCCGGGTGCCGCTGGCCGCCGGGGTGCTCGAGCTGATGGACCTGATCGACATGCCCGGCATCTCCGACCCCAACATGGAGGCGACCGTCTGGAAGCGGCTGATCCACGAGGCCGACGGCGTGATCTGGTGCACCCATGCCACCCAGGCGTGGCGCCAGTCGGAGGCGGCCACGTGGGAGGAACTGCCGGCGGAGCTTCACGCGAACAGCCTGCTGCTGCTGACCCGTGCCGACAAGCTGCGCGAGGCCGACCTGCAGCGCGTCGTGACCCGCGTCAAGGCAGAGACCGGGGGCATGTTCGCCGGGCTTTTCCCCGTCTCGCTGATGCTCGCCGCGACCGCCGGCGAGGACCGCGACGCCTGGGAGGTGAGCGGCGCCGAGGCCGTCACGCGCAGCCTGCTCGACATCGTGTTCCGGATCGACAACGCCGCGCGCCGGCGGCCGACCCCGATCGTGGCCCATGCCCATGCCAATGCCGGCGACGGGGCGCCGCGGCGGCCCGCTTCCGCGGCGGCGCCAGCGCCGTCGCGCCCGGTCGTGCCGCGCCGGGTGCAGGCACGGGGCGACGGCGGCTCGCGCACGCGCCTGCCCCACTCCGCCATCCGCCAGATGGTGCCGGGCCATATGACCTACGGTTCGTGAGGGGGGCGGCGTGATGCAGGGCCTCGCCTCGGTCGCAGGCCGCCCGATCCCGGGCCGCCCCCGCTCCGGCCCGCCGCCCGCGCTCGCCCGGCGGCTGGACGCGGCGCTCGGGGCGGCGCCGGGCGCCGATGCCTGCGCCTATCTCGACGTGAGCGCGGGGCTTGTGCTCGGCACGAGCGCCGACCCCGGCCTGCCGCAGGAGGCGCTCGACGGGCTCTGCCGTGCCGCCGGCCCGCTGCTCGACGGGGCCGAGGGCGAGGCGGGGCTGGTCGTTTCGGCCGCGGGGCTCGCCGCCCTGCTGGCCCTGCCGGGCGAGACGGGCACCGCGCTCTGCCTGGTCTTCGACCCCGAGACGCCCCCGGCCGAGGCCCGCGCCGCCGCGCGGGCCGCCGTCGCCGCCATGCTGTCGGCAAAAGGCGCCTGATGGGCCGCCCGCAGGAGATCGCCGCGCTCGACCGCGCGCTCGCGGCCCTGGCCGCGCCGGCCGCCCGCACGGACGCCGCCCGCCTGGTGCGCCCGTTCGGACGCCGCTCGGCGCTTGCGAGCCTGCTCGCCGCGCTCGACGAGGCGGTGATGCCACAGACGTTGCGCGTGACCGATGCGAGGGGCGCCACGCTCCGGCTCGATCTCGCCAACCGTCGCCTTCTGGGGGTGCGGCCCGGCCCCGGCGCCACGATCGCGGCCTGCACGCCCGACGCCGCCGACGCGGCGGGGCTGGATCGGCTGTGCGACACCCTTGCCGACTTCGCCGCGGGCGGGCCGCTGCGCATCGCCCCCGAGGCCCGCGCCGGCACATCCGGGCGGCGTGGCGTGGCGGTCGCCGATCTCGCCGCCCGGCGGGGCGAGGCTCTCGCGCCGGGCCCCGTGCCCGAGCCTGCCGCGATGCTCGAACATGCCTTCGCCGCCCACCCCGAGAAGCTGCTCGCGTGGCTCGCCGTCGAGGGGGGCGCGTCGGACGGCGACGGCGACCCCGCCGCGCTCGCCGATCTCGATGCGCTTGCCGCCGCGCTCGCGGCGTGCCCCGCCGCCCTGCCCGAGGGCACCCTGGCCACCGCGCCGCGGCCCGACCATGCGCTCGCCCTGCTGCATTCGGGCGGCGTCACCCTCGGGATCGCCGCGCTGCCCGAGGCGGGCGACGCCCTCGCCGCGACCCTCCAGCAGATGCTGCTCGGCTGGGCCTGAGCCCGGCATTTCCACATGTCCCGCCGCGTCCGCGCCGCAATCCGGCCCGCGCACGGAAACGGCCGTGGCCAGCCGGCCCGCGCCGTCGCCCCCGGCGGGTGCCCTGACACGGAATCGCCCGAATTGCCGCGAATTTTCTGAAAAGTCTGCCTTATTTGCGCCCGATCTCTTGCCGAAGCTGTCTGCAGACGAATGCGGCCCCACGGGCCCGCATCGAGGGACGCAGACCGACAGGGGTCAGATGGCCGTGAGTGCCGCACCGCAAGACAGCTCTTCCGCCGGCGACACGCTGCCGCCCGGCACGCCCCTGCTCCAGGGGCAGTACCTGGTCGAGGGCTACCTCAATTCGGGCGGCTTCGGCGTCACCTACCTCGCACGCGACAGCCTCGAGCGGCGGGTCGTGCTGAAGGAATGCTACCCCGCCTCGATGTGCTGCCGCGCGGGCGGCGTCGTGCGCGCCCGTTCGCACGCGAACCAGTCGGAATTCGAGACCGTCGTGCGCCTCTTCGGGCAGGAGGCGCGGCGGCTGGCCAAGCTCGAGCACCCCAACATCGTGGGCGTCCGCGACGTCTTCGAGGAGAACGGAACCGCCTACATGGCGCTCGACTACATCGACGGGCGCGACCTGCACGACGTCATCGAGCAGGAGACATGGCGCCTCGACCCCGACACTGTGCGCGAGATCGCCGTGCAACTTCTCGACGCGATCGGGCATGTCCACGGAATGGGGATGCTCCACCGCGACATCTCGCCGGACAACATCCTGCTGACGCATGACGACACGCCCATCCTGATCGACTTCGGCGCGGCGCGCGATTCGGCCTGGCGCAAGAGCCGCGTGCTCTCGACGCTGCACGTGGTGAAGGACGGCTACTCGCCGCAGGAGTTCTACCTGCAGGCGGGGGAGCAATCGCCCGCCTCCGACCTCTATTCGCTCGCCGCGTCGCTCTACCGCGCGATCACGGGAGATCCGCCGGTCTTTTCGCACCGCCGGCTCGCCGCCATCGCCGAGCGCCGGCCCGACCCCTACGTTCCGCTCGAGGGTACGGCCGACGGCTACGACCCGGCTTTCCTGCGGATGATCGACACGGCGCTCGCCGTCTTCGCCCGCGACCGGGTGCAGAGCGCCGCCGACTGGCTCGCCGCGATCGAGCGGGCCGCGCCGCCGCAAGCGGCCGCCGACCCCGCCACGCCCCTCCCCGACCCGACGATGGACGACGCGGTGATCGTCGAGCGGGTGCGGCGGCTGGTCGAGGCCACGAACCCGGAGGTGCAGGCGCTGCATGCCGAGCGCACGCGCGAGCTCGAGGAGCGCGCCCGCTGCGAGGCCGAAGAGCGCGCCGCGCAGGAGGCGGCACGGTGCCGGCGGCTCGAGGAGGCGCGGCGCGAGGCCGAGGAGGCCGAGCGCGCCTACCGAGAGCGGCAGCGGCAGGAATCGGAGGCGCGTCGCGCCGTCCCGGCCCCCGCGCCCGGCGCGGCGCCCCCAGAGGAGGACGAGGCGGCGGTCGTGCCGCAGGGCGACGGCGAGGTGCCGCACGTGCCCGGGGCGGGCGGGGTCAACCGCGCGAAGCTGCTCAAGGAGCGGGTCGAGCGGGCGCGGCAGGAGCGCGAGCAGGCCGAGACGGCCGCGCTCTCGCGGCAGGACGGGTCGGGGGCGGCGGCAGCGCGGACGAGCCGCGGCTCGCTGTTCGGGCTGATGCTCGGCGGCGGCTGGCTGCGCCCCGCCTCACGGGATGCGAGTAGCAAGGAAGGGTTTGGCGCATGAGCATGTTCAGGGACAGGGATGCGGGCGGCACCGACGCCGCCGGCGGGCGCGACAGTGGGCCGGCCGGCCGGCCTGGCTTCGGCTTCGGCGGCGGACGGTTCGGCTGGTCGGAGCGCGGCGGCGGCGAGTCTGGCGCGTGGCCGGTGCAGGGGCCCTTGCGGCCGGGCTCGACCGTCGCCGGCGAGATCGCCGGGGACGGTCCGGTTGCGCCCGCGTCGCGCCTGGCCGACGCGCCGCAGATGCGGGCCGTCGAGCGGCCCCATGTCGAGCCGGCGGCCGCCGGAGCCCAGCGGCCGCCCCTGGAGGCCGGAGCCGGGTCCGGCATGCCTGGCCCCGCCGAAGACGGGTCTCCCGTCTCGGAAGCCGCCGCGCAGGCCGCCCGGGCGGCGCTCCGCCCCGACGCGGGGGCGAGCGATCGGCCGGTATCGGGCCCGTCGTCGACTGCGACCGTATCGGATGCGCTCGCCCGGCATGGCGACGAGACCTTCGCCGCGCGCGCACGCCTCGCGGCGCAGCAGGCCGGGCTGCCGCGCCGGCCCCGCATCTGGGAGATGGAGGAGAGCGGCGCCGCGAGTGCGCCGCGCCCGGCCTCTGCCCGCGCGGAATCGCGCGGTGGACGGGGCGACTGGCTCGACCGGATCGGCACGCCGGGCGAGGGCGAGGGGGGCGCCGCCCCGCTCCGCACCGACCGGAGCGGGGCGGCCCATCCCGCCGCCGGGTTGCCCGAGCGCGAACCCAAGCCCGAGCGCGAGCCCGAGTCCCCCTCCGGGCCGCGCGACGCCGCGGACGCGGCCGACGCGGCGGACCGTTCGGGCGGAGCGGATCGCCTTGCCACGGATGCCGCGAGGCCCGCGTCGCGCAGCCCGGCGCCCTTCGTTCTTGGAAGGCGGCCCGAGCCCGCCGCGCCGGTCGGTGCGCCGGTGGCGGACGGCGCCGGCGCCCCGCCGAAGGGCATCGCCGAGGAACCGGGCGACGCGCCCGAGGAGGATGCCGACGACCCGGTGGCCTATGCCCGGGCACAGCTTGCGCGGATGGCCGAGCTCGGGCTGGCCGACGCCGGGGCAGACGACGCGGAGAGCGCGCCCCGTGGCGGCCGCAGTGCGCGGGTGAAGACGCGGGTTCTCGGCTTCCGGCCCCCCGAGGCCGACGACGACCCCATGGCGCGCGGCGGCGCGGCCTGCGCGGGCCGTGGCCCCGATTTCCCCGTCGGCTGGCTTGTCGTGGTCGACGGGGCAGGGCGCGGCGCGTCCTTCGCGCTCACCTCGGGCGTGGCCACGCTCGGCCGTGGCGAAGACCAGACCGTGCGCCTCGATTTCGGCGATACGGCGATCTCGCGGCAGGGCCACGCCTCGATCGTGTTCGACGACGAGACGGGGCGCTTCTTCCTCGGTGCCGGCTCGCGCACGAACCTCGTGCGCCGCAACGGCCGGCCGGTGCTGGCGACCGAAGAGGTGGCGGGCGGCGACGAGATCCGCCTCGGCGAGACGACGCTGCGCCTCGTGGCACTCTGCGGCGACGGGTTCTCCTGGAGCGAAGGCGTGGCAGACGGCGGCGCAGCGGGCGGCAGCGCGACGGGCGGGACATGACCGAGGGGCCTGCCATTCGCCTCGACGCGGCCACCGCGCTCTCTCGCGGAGGACGTGCGCTGCAGGAAGACGCCGTTCTGGGCGCCGCCGTGGGCGCGACCGGCGCCATCGCGCTGGCCGACGGCTGCGGCGGCCATGCCCGCGGCGATCTGGCCAGCAACATCGCGGCCGACGTGGCGCTGCGCGCTCTGGCCCGGGCCGAGGGCAGCCCGGCCGAGCGGCTGCGCGAGGCGGCCGAGGCGGCCAACCTCGCCGTCTACGCCCGTGCACAGGGCGATCCCGAGCTCGAGGGGATGAGCACGACGCTGCTCGTCGTCTCCGTCGAGGCGGGCGGGTTGCACTGGGTGTCGGTCGGCGACAGCCCGCTCTGGCTGATGCGCGAGGGGCGGCTGGAGCGGCTGAATGCCACGCATTCGCTCGCGCGCCAGCTCGACCTCCTGGTCGAGATGGGCGAGATGAGCGCAGCGGAGGCGGCCGGTCACCCCGCGCGGGCGTGCCTGACCTCGGCCCTTGGCGGCGAGACCATCGAGGAGATCGACTGCCCCGACGCCCCTGTGCCCCTCTGGCCGGGCGACGTGATCCTCGCGGCGTCCGACGGGCTGCTGACCCTCGACGAGGCGGCGATCGAGAGCCTTCTGGGCGGCACCAAGGGCGAGGTGGCGGCCACGGCCCTCGCCGAGCGGCTGCTCGCCGCCGTCGATGCGGAAGGTGTCGAGGGGCAGGACAACGCCTCGGTCGCGGTGCTGCGGGTCGAGGAGGCGCCGGCGGAACCCGCCCGGACGGGGCGCCTCGGCGCCGCCGGCACGGGTGCCCTCGTCGCCGGGCTGCGCCGCCGCGCCATCGCTGCGCTCGCTGCCGCCATCGGTGCCGGATCCTCGTCGGACGGGTCGCGCGCCGCGCGCTGATCCGGCCGAGTGCCGGGGACGGGACGCGCAGGGACGGGACGCGCAGGGACGGGAGGCGCAGGGACGGGAGGCGCAGGGACGGGAGGCGCAGGGACGGGGGCGCAGGGACGGGGGCGCAGGGACGGGGGCGCAGGGACGGGGGCGACGCTCGTGCCTTCGGCACATCGCCCCGCCCGCCGTCCCTCGACGCACCGCGCCGGGCCGGACGGGGCACCGGAAAGGGGCGGCGCAGATGCGCCGCCCCCTCGTCCCTCGGGCTTGGCCCGTCAGCTCACCGCCTTGAGGTGCGGTGCGTCGGCAGGCGCGTGCTGGGGGGCGGTCTCTTCCCACTCCAGGCCGCCGGCATAGCGCCACGCCATCTGTCCCGCCTCGTCGAGCGCGAACAGGTGGAGCCAGCGATTGTCGAACAGCGCCCGCACCCCCTCGTGACGGCTGAGAATGTCGGTCATCGCCTCGCGCGGCGCCTCGATGCAGACCGACAGGCGCAGCGGCTCGTGCGCGTAGCTCTCGCCGTCATGCACCGATTGCCAGGGCAGGCCTGCACGCAGGAGCCCGCCATTGCCCTCGACCACGCCGATCCCGCCGGTCACGTTGTGGAGCAGCTTGTTGCCGCCGCCGAAGACCGACGGCGAGACGGTCGAGCCGTAGTATTGCAGGCTGATCCAGCTCGCCACGACCACCGGCGCCGTCATGATCAGCTCGAGCACGCCGAAGCCCTCGTCGGCCCGCCAGTCGTAGTTGTGCAGGAAGGCGCGGCCCTCGAGGCTGCGGCCGGCGGTGCGCGACCGGGGCGCGGCGATGAACGCCTTGCAGCCGGCGAGCGCCCATTCGGGCCGCACCTCGGCCCAGTCGCGCGAGCGGCTCTCGATGTCGCCGGGGCCCTCGGCCCGTGGCAGGCGCAGCGCGCGCTCGGCGCGCGTGACCTTGCCCGCCGCGGCGAGCCAGGCACGCAGCTGCTTGAGGTCGGCCGTGTGGCCTGCGGTGTCGACATCGGCCTCGTAGAGCTTGACCGCGTCGGTCGTCGTGTCGTGCAGGCCGGCGAGGAAGAGGGTGTCGTCGGGCACCTCGATGCCGCGTTCCGGCAATGCCGCGCGCACCGCCGGGTCGCTGAGCAGCAGCGCCAGGAGACGCGCGTTGACCTCGCCCGAATAGCCGCCGCAGGCGCCGCAATGCAGTGCCGAGGCATGCGGGTTGTTGGTGACGTTCGCGCCGTGCCCCGCCAGCAGGACGATGCGCGCGAAGTTCTCGGTCAGCGACATGGCGCGCAGCACCGTCTCGGCGGCGCCGATACGCGCATCGAGCGGCAAAGCCGGGTCGAGACGCGGGGGCGGGCCGTCGGGCAGCCCGGCCGCATCGAGGCCGAGCGAATCGCGCACCAGCTTGCCGGCATAGACCGGACCCATCGCCTCGACGAAGGCGAACGACGACACCGCCGCCAGCTTGAAGCGGCCCCAGGCGCGCTTGGCGCGGGCGGCGAAGCGGGCATCCTGGTCTTCCTCCGCGGTGTCGGGGCCGCCGGAGCAGGTGCTGACCGAGGGGTTCAGCAGCACCGGCAGGCGCAGTTCGTCGACGTCGGAGGCGAAGCCGCGGTGCTTCGTCGCCACGCCGAAGAAGCCGGCGAAGCCCAGCGTCTCGACTCCGGGATCGACCGCTTCCAGCGCGCGGCGGAACACCTCAGACCGAACGTCGATGCAGAAGGCGGCCTGCACGGCGGGCCGCGCCTCCTGCGCCTGAGGCGTCTCGGCGGCGAAGAGGGCGGCGAGATCGCGCTGGGCGGCGCGCTCGGCGGCCTCCTGCAGGATCTCGTCGATGATGAGCGCGTCGGTGGCTGCCACCGGCTCTTCATGGGCCGCGCGGGTGCGGGCCCATTCGTCGGCGATCTCGTCCTCGTAGTGGCGGAAGAGCGCCTCCTCCCACGTCAGGCGGATCGCCAGCATCTCGGCCATGATCGGGTCGGCGCCGCCGCCGAGCTCGACCTGCCAGAGCCGGTAGCGGGCGAACTGCGCCCAGCCGCCCATGCTCATCAAGAGCTGGTGGAAGTAGGTCTCGAGCATCGGTCGGCTCAGGCCGAGCGTCAGCGCGGCGCGGGCGATGGCGCCCTCGGCGGTCTCGGGCGCGTCGAAGACATGGGCGGCGAAGCCGGTGAGGCCCTGGATCTCGGGCGTCAGGTCGTGGGTGGCGACGGCACGCCATTCCGTCCACGGCCCGCGCCGCTTGGGCGCGGCCCAGAGCGCCTGGCCGGCGTCGAAATAGGCGCCGGACCAGGCGCCGATCCGCTCGGCGATCAGGCCCGGCCAGTCGAGGCGCGAGGCATCGGCCGCGAGGTCGGCGACCGTGGGCAGCGCCTTGGGCGTGCGGGCCGGCGAGGCGACCGCGGCCCTGAGCGCGGCGAGGTCGGCCGGCCGCCCGTCCTGCGGGGCTGCGGCGAGGGCGGCGGCGAGATCATCGTCGGTGATCCGGCCGTCGGCGATGCGCTCGGCATACCAGTCGCGCGGCATGGCGACGGGGATGCCCGCGACCCGCGCAAGGCGCGCACCGGTCACGGCGAGGCGCTCGCCGGTCTGTCCGAGATAGGGGTTCACCGCGACCGACGAGGCGAGCGGCCAGACCGGGGGGATCGCCCGGCCGGCGCCGTCGGCGGCGGCCATCAGGGCGGCGGGGGAGAGGGGGGCGTTGGTCATGTCTCAGGTCTCCCTTGTCTCAGAGGGTCCGCCGGACGGCCCAGCCGCCGAGCACGCGGTCGAACACGGCGTTCGCGTAGAGGCCGTTGGAGAGGTGCACGCGCAGCCCCGCCGCGGCCGGGTGATAGGCCCAGAGCGGGAACATGGCCTGCGCGATCGCCACCGCGCCGAAGCTGACGACGGCAAGGACGATCAACGCCCATTCGAGCGGGCCCGGCGCGGGCGTGGCGGGCAGCGTGCCGGCCATCAGCCATTCCGAGCCGCGCTGGAGGGCGAAGTAGGCCACCGAGGCCGCGACCGACATCGCCGCCGTCCGCCGGGTCAGCGCCGCGGGGGCGGCGTCGGCGAGGCCCTGCGCGAGAAGGTAGGCGACCCCGAAGATCAGGATCGCGCCGAGGGCGATGGCCTGGGGCGACTTGTTCTCGAAGCCGAAGCCGAAGCCCACGAGACCGTAGATCGCCAGCGCCGCGACGAAGGCCTTGAGCACCGCCGCCCCGTTGGGGATGGCGACCGGCCCCGGGCGGCGCACCTGCGCGACCCCCTCGACGGCCTGCCCCGCGGCGAGGAAGGCATGCGCCTTGTAGAGCGAGTGCGCCACGATGTGCAGCAGCGCCAGCGGGAAGAGCGCGAGACCGCATTGCAGGATCATGAAGCCCATCTGCGCAACGGTCGACCAGGCGAGCGAGGTCTTGACCGCCGGCTGAGTCAGCATCACCAGGCCGCCGAACACCGCGGTGAAGCCGCCGATCATCACCAGCACCGCCAGCACGCCGGGCGAGAGCAGAAGCACGTCGGCGAAGCGGATCAGCAGGAAGCCGCCCGCATTGACGACGCCCGCGTGCAGCAGGGCCGAGACGGGGGTCGGCGTCTCCATCACTTCGGTCAGCCAGCCGTGCATCGGGAACTGCGCCGACTTGAGCAGCGCCGCGACGGCGAGGAAGGCCGCGGCCCAGATCGCGCCGTCCGGAGCCGTGCCCTCGCGGGCGGCCGCCAGGATCGCGCCGATGTCGCCGGTGCCGTAGCCCATCTGCAGCAGCACGGCCGCCGCGATCATGGCGAGGTCGCCGAGCCGCGAGGTGACCCACTTCTTGCGGGCGGCGCGGCGCGCGGGCACCCGGCCGGGGTAGAACAGCAAGAGCCGCTGGAGGAAGACGCTGGTCGCGATCCAGGCGAGCACGAACAGCCAGAGCGTGCCGGCGGTGACCAGCAGCATCACCGCGGCGAGGGTCGCGCAGAGCCAGCCGGTAAAGGCGCCCTGACGGTCCTCGCCGTCCATGTAGGTCGACGCGTAGCGCAGCACGACCCAGCCCACGAACGACACCAGCGTGAGCATCACGGCGCTCACGGCGTCGAGCCTGACGGTCAGGCTGAAGAGGCTGGCCGAGGCGGGCCCGGCGAAGATCAGCGTGAGGCCGGCGACGAGCGCGGCGGCGAACGCGGCGAGGCCCGCGGCCTCGGCCGCGCGGGGCGCGGCGCCTGGCCGGCGGCCGGGCGTGGTGAAGGCGAAGGCCATGGCGGCGACCATGATGGCCGGCGCCAGAAGCGGGATCGGGAAGGACTCCATCGTGCGCGTCTCCCATGATTGCGGCGAGATGTCGCCGCGAGGTAGCAGCGCGCAGGATGGGATAAAAATTCAATCTTTCGCGGATTTCGTTCTCTTTTATGGATTGGTTTGGCGGGTGTCCATGCGCCGGGCGAGGACGATCGCCTCTGGTGCCCACCGGCCCCCGCCACACCGGCCCCCGCCACACCGGCCCCCGCCGAACTGGCACCGCCACACCGGCCCCGACAGGTGAAGCCTCGTCTCGCCCACGCGGGAGCGGCGGCACACTCGCGCCAGCGCGGGGTCGAGTCCGCCCGGCGGGCGCATGGCCGTGGCCATCGGGCGCCCGCCCTGCGCCGCCACCTGTCGGGCGCCGTGCCCTGGTCAGGTGCCAGCGCCGTAGCGCGCGAGGAAGGTCTCGACCGCCCCGTCCGCCACGCGGGCGCGCTCGGCGTCGGTGAACTCGGTCGAAAGGCCGAAGATCAGCCGGGCGAAGAGGTCGGCCTTGCAAAGCTCTGAAAACTGGTCGGCCGCGAGCCGCAGGTCGTCTATGCGCAACTCGCCCCGGGCGCAGGCCTCGCGGAAATAGTCCACGAGGATGCCCTTGCCCCGCTCCGGCCCGCACAGCCAGAACTCGCGCCCGATCTCGGGAAAGCGCCCCGTCTCGGCCACCACGATGCGGAACACGCCGAGGCCGAAGGGCGACAGGACAAACTCCATCATCCGGTCGGCGGCGAAGCGCAGCACCTCGCGCGGCGGGCGCGACATGTCCACCCGTTCGAGCGCCGTGTCGGTCTGGCGGCGGCATTCGAGCGTCGCCACCTCCATGAACAGCAGGCGCTTGTCGGGGAAGTAGCTGTATAGCGTGGCCTTCGAGACGCCGGCCGACCGGGCGATCTCGTCGACGCCGGCGCCCTCGTAGCCCTTGGCGAGAAACACCTCGCGCGCGCCGGCCAGCACCTGCTCGTACTTGCGGCCGCGCTTGATGTCGGCAGCGGTGGCGCGCTGCGGGCTGGCCTGGACGTTCATGCGATCCTCCCCCCGTGCAACATAAACCGTCCGGTTCAGTTCCCGCAAGTTCGCGCGCCATTCCCTCTCGCTTCGCAAAGAGTTAGGGCGAGGGCGGATGCTGGCGATCTTTCTCGAAACGCTGCCCTTCTTCGGGGTGATCGGTCTCGGCTGGTGGGCCGGGCGCACGGGATTCTTCACGCCCGAGGCCACGGCTTACCTCACCAAGTTCGTCTTTTATTTCGCGCTGTCGGCGATGCTCTTCCGCTTCTCGGCCGACTTGTCGCTGCGCGAGATCCTCGACTGGAGTTTCGTCGCAGCCTACCTCTGGGCGTCGATGACGGTCTACCTGATCGCGACCGCCATCGGCTTTATCCGCCGCCGCCCGATGGAGGAGATCGCGGTCGAGGCGCAATGCGCCGTGATCGGCAACACCGGCTTTCTCGGCATCCCGATGTTCGCTCTGCTGCTCGGCCCGCAGGCCGTCGGGCCGCTGATGCTGGTGCTGGCCGTCGACCTGATCGTGTTCTCCTCTCTCATCGTCATCATCGTCACGGGCAGCCGCGACGGGCGGGTCAGCCCGGCGGTGCTGCGCACAGTGGGGCTGGGCCTGCTCAAGAACCCGATGATCGTGGCGATCACGGCGGGGCTGGGGTGGTCGGCGCTCGATCTTCCCTTCCCCGGGCCGATGGAGAGCTTTCTGGCGCTGCTCGGCGGCGCGGCCACCCCCGGTGCGCTCTTCGCCATAGGCGCGTCGCTCGCGGGCAAGAGCGCCGAGCGGCTGTCGGTGGCGGGCTATCTCGCCACGTTCAAGCTTGTGGTGCACCCCGCGGCGGTGGCTTTCGCCGCGCTGGTGCTCTTCCCGGTCGAGCCGTTCCCGGCGATGGTGATGATCGCCGCTGCAGCCCTCCCGGTGGCGGGCAACGTCTATATCCTCGCGCAGCATTACGGGGTGGCGCCGGCGCGCGTGTCGGCCTCGATCCTCATCTCGACAGTGGCCTCGATCGTGACGGTGCCGCTGGTCGTGGCGTGGCTTCAGGGCGGCTGAGGCCGTCGGGGCTGCCGGAACGCGGGCGATGCGGGGGCCGGCTCGCCATGATCGGCACCCGAGCGGCGAGACGGACCCTGCGGATGTGCCGCGCATCATCCGGTCGATCCGGCTGCCGCCACTTGGTCAGGCCCACGGCATTTTCCAGGCGGTCCGGATCATCGCGCGGCGTCGACGACCGATCGCCCTGACGCGTGAAGGCACCGAGGGGTCGACCCCCGGCGCCTGTTCGAGTCGGGTCACGGCCGGCGCGCTCAGTTGCGCGCCATCCAGTCGTCGACTTCCTTGCTGGCCTCTTCCCTGGTGCGGCCATAGCGCTGCTGGATCTTGCCCTCGAGCTGCTCGCGGTTGCCCGCGGCCTCTTCGACGTCGTTCTCGGTCAGCTCGCCCCATTGCTCGCGGACCTTGCCCTTCATCTCTTTCCAGCGGCCCTTCACTTCGTCCCAGTTCATGGCGGCACTCCTTTTCGTTGAGGTCGCTGAGAGAACCCGGGCAGGGGGGCACTGTTCCCCGCATCGTGCGGACGCCGCGCCCGCAGGGCGCCCGTGGGCAATTGATGCATGTCAAAGACGCCTTTTGGACGGCTTCATAGGAGGGACGGCATACCGTCATCGACCGGAGTCCGTCCCCCGTGAGCGACAGCCAGCCAGAGCGTCTCTACGCTGCCCGCGAGCCGATCTTTCCCAAGCGGGTGCACGGCTCGTTCCGCACGCTGAAATGGGCGATCATGATCGTGACGCTCGGCATCTACTACCTGACGCCCTGGATCAGGTGGGACCGGGGGCCGAACCTGCCCGACCAGGCTGTGCTGGTCGACCTCGCCAACCGGCGGTTCTTCTTCTTCTGGATCGAGATCTGGCCGCACGAATTCTACTTCGTGGCCGGCCTGCTCATCATGGCGGGGCTCGGGCTGTTCCTGTTCACCTCGGCCCTGGGGCGGGTCTGGTGTGGCTATACCTGCCCGCAAACGGTATGGACCGACCTCTTCATCGCGGTCGAGCGGTGGATCGAGGGCGACCGCAACGCGCGAATCCGCCTGCACCGGCAGGAGAAGCTCGACGCGCGTAAGATCCGGCTGCGCGCCACGAAATACCTCGTCTGGCTGCTGATTGCCGTGGCCACCGGCGGGGCCTGGGTCTTCTACTTCACCGATGCGCCGACGCTTGCGGTGGACCTGGCGACCTTCTCGGCGCACCCCGCCGCCTATACCACCATCGCGATCCTTACCGCGACGACCTTCTTCTTCGGCGGGTTCGCCCGAGAGCAGATCTGCATCTACGCCTGCCCCTGGCCGCGCATCCAGGGCGCGATGATGGACGAGGACACGATCACCGTCGGCTACCGCGAGTGGCGCGGCGAGCCGCGTGGCAAGGGCAACGTGCGCCGCGCGAGCAAGGCGCAGGCGGCGCAGGCCGAGGCCATCGCCGCCTTCGCCGGGCCGGAGAACGGCCCCGGCGGTGCCGTCTATCCGGCCACGCCATACCCTGGGCGCGACCGGCAGGTGGGCGGCGACATTCCCGCGGGCGCCGATGTCGGCCCCGGCGACTGCATCGACTGCATGGCCTGCGTCAACGTCTGCCCGATGGGCATCGACATCCGCGACGGCCAGCAGCTGGAATGCATTACCTGCGCCCTGTGCATCGACGCCTGCGACGAGATCATGGCCAAGATCGGCAAGCCGCGCGGCCTGATCGACTATATGGCCCTGTCGGACGAGGGGCGCGAGCGGGCGGGAGAGCCGCCCAAGCCGGTATGGAAGCACATCCTGCGGCCCCGGACCATCCTCTACACAACGCTGTGGTCGCTGGTGGGCGTGGGCCTCGTCGTGGCGCTGTTCGTGCGGCCCGACATCTCGATGACCGTCGCGCCCGAGCGCAACCCGGTCTACGTGACCCTGGCCGACGGCACGATCCGCAACACCTACGACATCCGCCTGCGCAACAAGCACGGCGACGACCGCCGCTTCCGCCTGTCGCTGCGCGGTCCGTCGGAACTGCGCGTGGCGGTCGAGGGCACGCCTTACGAAAGCATCGTCGTGCCGGCCGACACGACCGACCTCGTGCGCGTCTACGTGCTGGCCCCGCCCGACTCGGCGGCGGCCGAGGGCGAGCGCTCCGAGATCCGGTTCTGGGTCGAGGATCTGCAGAGCGGCGAGCGCGTGCACAAGGACAGCACGTTCATGGGAACGGGAGAGGCGGTGGAGTGACCCGCCGCGCGACAGGGAGCGAATGATGAGCGACACGGCGCATGACGACGGGAAGGGCAAGCTGACGGGGCGGCACGTGGCCCTGATCTTCGTCGGCTTCTTCGGCACCATCTTCGCGGTGAACGGCTTCATGGCGTGGATGGCGGTCGGCACCTTCCCCGGGCTGGAGGCCCGGAACGGCTTCGCCGAGAGCCAGACCTTCGAGGCGCGGCGCGACGCGCAGGAGGCGCTGGGCTGGGACGTGACCGCAACGCTCGACGATGGCGTGCTCGCCATCGCGTTTACCGACGAGTCCGGCGTGCCGGTCGACGTGGCCAGTATGGAAGCGATCGTGGGCAAGGCCACGAGCGTGGCGCACGACGTGACGCCCGAATTCAGCTATCGCGAGGGCACCTTCCACACGCCGCTCGATCTCGGCCCCGGCAACTGGAACATTCGCCTCACCGCCCACGCGCCCGACGGCACGCTCTTTGCCCAGCGGGTGGTGCTGCGGGTGAACTGACCCGGGCGGCGCGCCCGCTGCCGGCGGGCCTGCCTGCGTATTTGGAACAGAAAGAAGCGAGGGGGTGCGCGCGGCCGCCCCCCTTTGCGCCCCGAGAGGCCCGAGGCCCATGACCGACGCTTACACCGACGCCTTCACCGACGCGCCCTCGGCCTGCCCGGCCTGCGCGGCGACGCCCATGGCGCGGCGGCAGGCGGCGGCAGCGGCCGGCGAGGCGCAGGCCGGGCGGGTGATGCTGTCGCTGCCGGAGATCCGCTGCGCCGGCTGCATCTCGGGCGTCGAAAAGGCGCTCGCGGCCGAGCCGGGGGTGCGATCGGCGCGGGTGAACTTCACGCTCAAGCGCGCGACGGTCGAGACCGACCCCGGCGTGACGCCCGCGCGCCTGGTCGCCGCGCTCGACCGGGCGGGCCATGCCGCGCACGAGCTCGACGCCTCGGCCCTGTCGATGACCGAGACCGACCGGGCGGGGCGCGACCTGCTGATGCGGCTCGCCGTGGCCGGCTTCGCGGCGATGAACGTGATGCTCCTGTCGGTGGCGGTCTGGTCGGGGGCGGCGGATGCCACGCGCGACCTCTTCCACTGGATCTCGGCGGCCATCGCCATCCCCGCCGTGATCTTCTCGGGCCGGCCCTTCTACGTCTCGGCCTGGGGCGCGCTGCGCAAGGGGCGGCTCAACATGGACGTCCCGATCACGCTGGCCATCGTGCTGGCCGTGGGCACCTCGCTGTGGGAGACCTCGCTGTCGGGCAAGCACGCCTATTTCGACGCGGCCATCGCTCTGGTCTTCTTCCTCCTCGGCGGGCGCTATCTCGACCACCGCACCCGCGCCGTCGCCCGCTCGGCCGCCGAGGAACTGGCCGCGCTGGAAGTGCCGCGGGCCTGGCGCGTCGCGGAGGGCCGAGAGGAAGAGGTGCGCGTCGGCGACCTCGCCGCGGGCGACCTCGTGCGGGTGAAGCCCGGGGGGCGGATGCCGGTTGACGGCGAGATCGTGGCAGGCACGTCGGAGCTCGACCGCGGCCTGCTGACGGGCGAGACGCGCCCCGTCTTCGCGGGGCCCGGGCAGGCGGTGAGCGCGGGCGAGGTCAACCTGACGGGGCCGCTCGAGGTGCGGGTGACGGCGGCGGGGCGGGAGAGCTCGCTGCACCGCATGGCCGATCTCGTGGCCGTGGCCGAGAGCGCCAAGAACCGATACACCTCGCTGGCCGACCGGGCCGCGGGCCTCTACGCCCCCGGCGTGCACATCCTGTCGGCGCTGGCCGGGATCGGCTGGTGGCTCTACACGGGCGATCTGCGGCTGGCGCTCAACATCGCCGCAGCGGTTCTCATCATCACCTGCCCCTGCGCCCTCGGTCTCGCCGTGCCCGCCGTCACCACTGCCGCCTCGGGGCGCCTGTTCCGGCACGGCCTGCTGATCAAGGACGGCACCGCGCTGGAGCGTCTGGCCGAGGTCGACACCGTGCTTTTCGACAAGACGGGCACGCTGACGCTCGGCACGCCCGAGGTGACGGGGCTCGACGCCCATGCGCGCGACGACCTCGCCCTCGCCCGCGCACTGGCCGAGGGCTCGGCCCACCCGTTGTCGCGCGCGCTGGCCGAGGCGGTCGCGGCGCAGGGCATCGCGCCCGTCACGCTCGAGGCCCACCGCGAGGTGCCGGGCTACGGGGCGGAGGCGATCTGGCAAGGACGCACCGTCCGCCTCGGGCGCGCCGACTGGGTGGGCGCGGCGCCGGGCGAGACGACCGCCGCGTGGCTCGGGGTCGAGGGGCGGGCGCCCGTGGCCTTCACCTTCGCCGACCGGCTGCGGCCCGGCGCCCGCGAGGCGGTCGACGGGTTGAAGGCCGCAGGACTGCAGGTCGCGCTCGTCTCGGGCGATGCGGCGCCCGCGGTCGCCCGGTTCGCCGCGAGCGTCGGGATCGACGACTGGACGGCCGAGGTGCTGCCCGAGGGCAAGGCCGCCCGCGTCGAGGCGTTGCACTCGGGCGGGGCGAAGGTGCTCTTCGTCGGCGACGGTCTCAACGACACCGCCGCCCTCGCCGCGGCCCACGCCTCGATCTCGCCCGCCACGGCGCTCGACGCGGCGCGCACCGCCTCCGACATCGTGCTGCTGGGGGCCGACATCGCGCCGCTGGCAGGGGCGGTGACCACCGCACGCTCGGCCGTGCGCCGCATCCGCGAGAACTTCGCCATCGCCACATGGTACAACGTGATCGCGGTCCCCATCGCCATCGCCGGCTTCGCCACGCCGCTCGCCGCGGCGCTGGCCATGTCGGCCTCGTCGCTCACCGTGTCGCTCAACGCCCTTAGGGTGCGCTGATGGAGGTGCTCGCCCTTCTCATCCCGGTGGCGCTCGTGCTGGGCGGGATCGGCCTTGCGGCGTTCTACTGGGCGGTGCGCTCCGACCAGTTCGACGACCCCGAAGGCGACGCCCGCCGCATCCTCGACGACGAATACGACGACAGCCCGCGCGGAGACTGACCGGGGTGCAGGCCGGCCCGCCCTGCAGCCGCCAAAGTCGCACAAAACTGGGCCAGGCACGCAGTGCCCGCCGATGGTGCGGCAGCATCCGTCAGGCAGGTGGCCGCCGCTCGCGCCTCCACGGAACCGATGCAAGCGGAGGCACCCGTGGGGCGGGGGCGGTCCGGTCCCCGCCGAGGGCACGCCGAGCCGGATCAGGCGGCCTCGCGCGCCGCCGCGTCGGATCGCAGGAAGGCCGGGCGGCCGGGCTCCGACAGGTCGGGGGCATGGGCGTAGCCGCCGGCATCGAAATCGCGAATCGCCTCGGGGTCGGTCAGCCGCCGCTCGACGATGAAGCGGGTCATCGCACCGCGCGCCTTCTTGGCGAAGAAGCTGACGATCTTCGGCCCGCCCGGCTTGTCCTCGAGGAAGACCGGCGTGACGACGGGAATCCCCAGTGCCGAGGTGTCGACCGCGCCGAAATACTCCTGGCTCGCGCAGTTGACGAGGGCGCGCGCACCCGTCGCCTCGGCCTGCTGCTGGAGAGCGCGCCCCAGCCGGTCGCCCCAATACGCGTAGAGATCCTTCCCCTTCCGTGTCTTCAGCTTCGAGCCCATCTCGAGCCGGTAGGGCTGGATCGCGTCGAGCGGGCGCAGCACGCCGTAGAGCCCGGACAGGATGCGGAGGTGCTCCTGCGCCCAGTCGAGCGCGTCAGCGTCGAGCGATTTCGCCTCGAGCCCGGCATAGGTGTCGCCGGCGAAGGCACGCGCGGCGGGGCGGGTGCGCTCGCCCGTGGGCTCGGCCTCGAAGGCGGCGAAGCGCTCCTTGTTGAGCTTGGCGAGGTCGGCCGAGATGTCCATCAGAGTCTGCAGGTCGGCCTTCGAGAGGCGCCCCGCGGCCTTCGCCAGTTTCACCGCGTCGTCTTGGAAGGCGGGCGCGGTGGGCGTGATCCCTTCCACCTCCGACCAGTCGAGGCGCTTGGCGGGCGAGATGACGACGAGCATGGGCGGTCCTCCGTTTGCAGGCGCAGGATAACGGGGTGGTGCGCCGGGTCCAGCCCTGCGCGTCCTTGGCCGCGCCTGTTCTTGGCCCCGCGTGGCCGGCGCGCTCTCCCTGCCCTCGGGGCGGCGGCGTATGGGACTTATCCATGGCTTCATCCGAGAGCCAGGCGCGGACCGTGACAAGGTCATCCCTGCCGAGACGCTGGCGTTACGGCCTGCGGACGGATGCCTGCCGGGTCCACTACTCGCCGTTCGGCACCTCTCGGCGCCGCAGATGACAGCGAGGTTGGGGAACGGCCAGACACGACGGAATCCCTCGCGCGTTCATGCGGTGCCTCCCGGCCGCAGTCGAAAACGGACATGTCGGACACCCGACGTGACAGTCGCGCTCCGCGAGGAGCTCCCCTTCCAGTCGCGGGGCAGGCCAATCGTCGCGGGCCGGGCGCCGGTGGAGCGGCGCTAGAGGAGCCGGCGTGGATCGGCGAGGTAGCGGGCATGGGCAACGAGGAAGCGCGCGGCGTCGGCCCCGTTGATGACCCGATGATCGTAGGAGAGGTCGAGCGGGGCCATCGGGCGGGGCTGGAAGGCCTGGCCGTCCCAGACCGGGACCTGCTCGGTGCGGGTAATGCCGAGGATCGCCACCTCGGGCGGGTTGACGATGGGCGTGAACGCCGTGCCGCCGATGCCGCCGAGATTGGAGATGGTCATCGAGGCACCCCCCATCTCGTCGGGCCGGATCTTGCGCGCCTGTGCCCGCCCCGCCAGATCGGCGATCTCGGCGGCGATGGCCAGCAGGCCCTTTCGGTCGGCGTCGCGGATCACGGGCACCATCAGGCCGTGCGCGGTATCGACCGCGATCCCGACATGCACGTAGTCCTTCAGGATCAGGGTCTCGCCATCGGCCGACAGCGAGGCGTTGAACCGTTCGAAGTCGCGCAGCGTGCGGGCGAGCGCCTTGACATGGAAGGCGAGCGTGGTCAGGCGCACGCCCTTCGCCTGCGCCTCGTCCTTCACCCGCGCGCGGAACGCCTCGACCGCGGTCAGGTCGGCGCGGTCGTGGTGCGTGACGGCGGGGATCAGCGCCTGCGCCGCGGCGAGGTTCTGCGCCGCGACTCGGGCGAAGCGGCTGACGGGTTCCTCCCGGACCGGCCCGTAGGCGGCATGATCCACGTTCCAGTAGCTCGTGTCGGCCGTGGCCGGCGCCGCCGGCCCGGCAGAGCCGCTGGCCATCACGTCCTCCTTGCCGATGGTCTCGCGGCCGAGGTCGCGGGCGAGGGCGGCAAGGTCGACGCCGCGCTCGGCGGCGAGCTTGCGCACGGACGGGCTGGCGATCACGTCTTCCATGCTCACCACTCCGCCGAGATGTACTGGGCTTCCATGAACTCGTGCATCCCCTCGTGACCGCCCTCGCGCCCCAGCCCGGACTGCTTGGTGCCGCCGAAGGGCGCGGCGGGGTCGGAGACGAGCCCGCGGTTGAGGCCCACCATGCCGTAGTCGAGCCGCTCCGACACCTGCAGGCCGCGCCGGAAATCGCCGGAGAAGACATAGGCGACGAGGCCGTACTCGGTGTCGTTGGCGCGGCGGATCACGTCTTCGGTGTCGGTGAAGGTCTGGATCGCGGCGACGGGGCCGAAGATCTCGTCATGCACGCAGTCGGCGGTCTCCGGCACGTCGGTCAGCACCGTGGGCGGATAGTAGAAGCCCTTGCCGCCCGGCTTCTCGCCGCCGATCCTCAGCTTGGCACCCTTCTCTATGGCGTCCTGCACGAAGGCGTGCACCTTGTCGCGGGTGTCGGCGTTGACGAGCGGGCCGACATCGACGCCCTCCTCCAGCCCGTTGCCGACCTTCAGCGCGCCCATCGCCTCGGTCATCTTCCGCGCGAACTCTTCGGCCACCGCCTCGTGCACGTAGAAGCGGTTGGCGGCGGTGCAGGCCTCGCCGAGGTTGCGCATCTTGGCCAGCATCGCGCCCTTCACCGCCGCGTCGATGTCGGCGTCGTCGAAGACGATGAGCGGCGCGTTGCCGCCCAGCTCCATCGCGGGCTTGAGCACCTGGTCGGCGGCGCCGTGCAGCAGCTTGCGGCCCACGGGCGTCGAGCCGGTGAACGAGATGACCCGCACCCGCGGATCATGCATCAGGTGGTCGACCAGCGCGCCCGTCTGGCGCGAGGGGAGCACGTTGACCAGCCCCTTCGGCACGCCCGCTTCCTCGAGCAGCGGCATCAGCGCCAGCATGGTCAGCGGCGTCTCGGAGGCGGGCTTGATGATGCAGGGGCAGCCTGCGGCGAGGGCCGGCGCCAGCTTGCGCGTGCCCATCGCGGCCGGGTAGTTCCACGGCGTGACCAGCACGGCGATACCCGCGGGCTTGTGATGCACCACGATGCGCGCCCCGGTCGAAGGGCCGCGCGTCAGAAGGCCGTCGGTGCGCACGGCCTCTTCCGAGAACCAGCGGAAGAACTCGGCGGCATAGGTCGCCTCGCCCATGGCGTCGGCCCGCGCCTTGCCGTTCTCCAGCGTGATGAGGCGGGCGAAATCCTCCAGCCGCGCGGTCATCAGCTCCCACGCCCGGCGCAGCACTTCACCGCGCTCGCGCGGGGTGCGCCCCGCCCAGTCGGCGAAGGCGGACTGCGCGGCGTCGAGCGCGGCGTCGGCATCGTCCAGCGTGGCCGAGGCGACGGAGGCCAGCACGCTCTCGTCGGCGGGGTTGATCACGTCGAAGCGCGCGCCTTCGGATCCGGGGCGCCAGCCGCCGTCGATGTAGAGGTCCGTCGGCAGCGTCTCGAAGGTTGCGTCGAGCTTGGTCATGGGTGCCTCCCGTATCAGAGCAGGTGCCGCAGCGGCTCTTGCAGCCGGTCGGCGAGGCCCGAAAGCAGCGTCAGCGCCGCCTCGTCGGGCAGCGTGGCTTCGTGGGCGAGGTGCAGCGCCAGCGTGTCGCCGCGTCGGGTGATCGTCACCACCGGAACGGGCGCGGCGGCCGGTTTGATCCCCGTGAGCGCGGTGCCTGTCAGGTCGCGCAGGACCAGGCGGGGCCGGGCCTCGCTCTCCGGCAGATCGGCCGAGACCGGCGCGCGGTCGGGGTCGTCCCACGCGGTTGTCGTGCCTAGGGTGCCGGCGGCGACGGTGAGCGGAGCCTCGTCCGTGCGCGCCGCCCTCAGCGCCCCTGCCGCGAAAGCGGCGAGGAGGCGCGGCGAAGAGGGCGCGGTGCCCTCTTCCTGCAGCCACGCGCGGAAGGCGTCGAAGCCGGTCGCATCCACCTCCGCCGAGACGACGCCCACCTCGCCGACGCCCACCGGACCCGCGCCGGCCGCAGCCTGCGCCGCGGCCGGTTTCGGCAGGGCACGCAGCGTCTCGAGGTCGGCCACGTGGAAGGGCGGCTGGTGGCCGGCCGCGACGAGATCGGCGAGGTCGAGCCCCTCTTCCGCCGCCAGCCTGCGCGCCTTGGGCGAGGCAAGAACACGGCCGGCCGGTTTCGGCGCGGCGGCCGGGCGCGGTGTCGGCAGGGCTGCCGCGGCAGGGTCTGGCCCCGGTGCCGGCTCGGTTTGCGGCGTCGGCTCGGCCCTTGCCGCGGGCTCGGGCCCTGGCGCCGTCGCCCCGCCCTGCGGCGCCGCCGCCATCGCCCGCCGGATCGGCGCCCCGGGCGCCTCGGCAGAGATCACCGCGATGACCTGCCCGACCGGCACGTCGTCGCCCGCTTCGGCGAGGATCGCGGCCAGATATCCGGCACGGTCGGCCTCGACCTCCATCGTCGCCTTGTCGGTCTCGACCTCGAGCAGCGCGTCGCCCTCGGCCACCGCTTCGCCGGCCTCCTTGTGCCACGCCACCACGATGCCAGAATCCTGCGCCATGCCGAGCGCCGGCATGATCACCTCGTGCCCCTCCGGCACAGCCTCGGCCCCGGCCTGCGCCGGGGTCTCGTCGGGGGCCGCCCGCTCCGCGCCGTTGCCCGAAGGCGCCTGTCCCGCGCCCTCCGCCGTCTCGGCGATGATCGCCACGATCTGTCCCACGGGCACGCTGTCGCCGGCCCCGGCCCGCACGTCGGCAAGATAGCCGTCATGGGCGGCCTCCACCTCCATCGTGGCCTTGTCGGTCTCCACCTCCATCAGCGCGTCGCCGGTCTTCACCGGGTCGCCGGGGTTCTTCAGCCACGAGACGATGACGCCCGAATCCTGCGCCATGCCAAGCGCCGGCATGATCACCTCATGCGGCATCGGCCACCTCGCCCCTCACCGCGCGGCGCGCGGCCTCGGCCACTGCCTCGGGCGTCGGCACGGTCAGGTCCTCGAGCGCGGGGCTGAACGGCACCGGCACGTCCATCGCCCCCATCCGCTGCACCGGGTAGTCGAGGTGGTAGAACGCCTTCTCCGCGATGCGGCTGGCGATCTCGCCCGTCACGCCGAAGTTGCGGTGCCCCTCGTCGATCACGATGGCGCGGCTCGTCTTCCTCACGCTCTCCACGATGGTCGCCTCGTCGAGGGGCACCAGCGTGCGCGGGTCGATCACCTCGGCCGAGATGCCGTCGGCCTGAAGCGCCTCTGCCGCCTTCTGCGCCACCTGCACCATCGACGAGGTGGCGACGAGGGTGATGTCGCGCCCCTCCCGCAGGACGTTGGCCGCGCCGAAGGGGATCAGGTATTCCTCCTCCGGCACCGGCGCCTTGTCCTGGTACATGAGCTTGTCCTCGAAGATCACGACCGGATTCTCGTCGCGGATCGCCGTCTTCATCAGGCCCTTCGCCTCGTAGGCCGACGACGGCATCGCCACCTTCAGCCCCGGGATGTGTGCCACCAGCGCGTGCAGCGACTGGCTGTGCTGCGCCGCCGAGCGCCGCGTGGCGCCCAGATTGGTGCGCAGCACCATCGGCACGGTCAGCTTGCCGCCCGACATGTAGTGGGTCTTGGCCGCCTGATTGCAGAGCTGATCCATCACCAGGTACAGGAAATCGCCGAACATCAGGTCGACGATCGGGCGCGATCCGGTCATCGCGGCCCCCACGGCCATGCCGACGAAGCCGGGCTCCGAGATCGGCGTGTCGATCACCCGATCGGGGCCGAACTCGTCGACCAGCCCGGCCAGAACCTTGAAGGGCGTACCGGCCTCGGCCACGTCCTCCCCCATCAGAAAGACGGCCGGATCGCGCCGCATCTCCTCGGCGATGGCCTCGTTGACGGCCTTCGACAGCGTGATCTCGCGGGTCATGCCCCGGCTCCTTTCGCGTATCCGTCGATATAGGGAAGGGCGTGGTCGACCCCGGCGAAGACGTGCATGTCCACCTCGCCCGCCTCGGGGTAGCCGGCGTTCAGAGCGTAGGCGACGGCCGACTCGGCCTCCGCCCTGATCTCGTCGCCGATCGCCACTAGGTCGTCCGCCGACAGGATCCCCTCTGCCTCCAGCCACTTGCCGAAATTCACGATCGGGTCGCGCCGCTCCTTCCACTCCGCTTCCTCGTCCTTCGAGCGGTAGTAGTCGCGGTTGATGTCGCCCACATGGTGGCCATGGTAGCGGTAGGTGTCGAGCTCCACGAAGAACGGCCCTTCGCCGTGGCGCGCACGCTCCACCAGCCGCTGCGCCAGCTCGTTCACCGCCAGCACGTCCTGCCCGTCGACCCCGTGCGCCTCGATCCCGAACGCCTCGGCGCGCGCGGTCAGCGAGCCCGCGGCGATCTCCTCGGTCTTCGTGTACTCGGAATAGCCGTTGTTCTCGCAGGCATAGATGACCGGCAGCTTCCACAGAGCGGCCATGTTCATCACCTCGTACCACAGCCCCTGCGCCGTCGCCCCGTCGCCGAAGAAGCAGACGGTGACGAAATCGCGCCCCTGCAGCTTCGCGCTCAGCGCCGCCCCCGTGGCGATCCCCATCGATCCGCCCACGATGGCGTTGGCGCCGAGGTTGCCGTGGGCCTGGTCGGCGATGTGCATCGATCCGCCCTTGCCCCGGCAATAGCCCTCCTCGCGGCCGAGCAGCTCGCAGAACATCTGCCGGAACTCGGCCCCCTTCGCCACGCAGTGCCCGTGGCCCCGGTGGGTCGAGGTGATGCGGTCCTCGTCGGTCAGCGCCTCGCAGATGCCGACCGCGACCGCCTCCTGCCCCGAATACATGTGCGTCAGCCCCGGCATCTTCGCCGAGAGATAGAGCTGGTTCGCCTGGTCCTCGAAGGCCCGGATCTTCACCATCTGCCGGTACATCCGCAGATAGTCCTCGGTGTTCGCCTTCGCGGCCTTTGCGGCGCCCTGTGTCTTGCGCGAGCGGCTTCCGCCCGTCTTCTTCGCAGCCTGCGCGGCCATCGCGCCCTCCCTCGGGAGCGGCGCGCGCCGCCCCCGTCTTCTTCTTGCGTCAAATATCCCCGCCGGAGGCATCGCCCCCGGCACGGGGGCGATCAGTAGCGGTTGGCGATCGGCAGCTCCTCGGCCGGGAACAGCGAGATCACCTCGCAGCCGGTGTCGGTGACCACGACTTCCTCCTCGATCCGGGCGGCCGAATAGCCGTCCTTTGCCGGGCAGTAGGTCTCCAGCGCGAAGACCATGCCGGTCTCGATCTCCATCGGGTTGTCGAGCGACACCGCCCGGCTGATGATCGGCCGCTCGTGCAGCGCCAACCCGAGACCGTGGCCGAACTGCAGGCCGAAGGCCGACAATTCGTCGGGGAAGCCGAGGGATTCCGCCGTGGGCCACAGCTTGGCCACCTGGTCTGTCGTCACGCCCGGCTTGATCGCCGCGATGGCGTCGTCGAGCCACTCGCGCGCGCGGACGTAGGCATCGTTCTGCTCCGGCGTCGCGCGGCCGATGTTGAACGTGCGGTAGTAGCATGTGCGGTAGCCCTGGTAGGATTGCAGGATGTCGAAGAAGGCCTGGTCGCCGGGGCGGAAGTAGCGATCGGTAAAGTTGTGCGGGTGCGGGTTGCAGCGCTCGCCCGAGATGGCGTTGATCGCCTCGACGTCGTCGGACCCCATCTCGTAGAGCATCTTGTTCGACAGCGCGACGATGTCGTTTTCGCGGATGCCCGGCTTAAGCTCCTCGTAGATCATGTGGTAGACCCCGTCGACCATGCTGGCCGCCTGGGTCAGCAGCTGGATCTCGTCGACGTTCTTGATCTCGCGGGCCGACAGCATGATCTGCTGGCCGTCCACCACCTTGATGCCCGCCTCCTGCAGGGCGAAGAACATCGCTGTCTCGGCGTAGTCGACGCCCACGGGCATGTCGGCCACGCCCGCCTCGCGCAGCAGCGCCGCGATCTCCTCGGCATAGTGCTTCATCAGCCCGAAGGAGGGCGGGATCGTGCCGCGCATGCCCACGACGCCGGCGCGGCAATGCTCGGGGTCGAGCCAGTCGGCGTATTTCCTGTGGTGGACGGCGGCCGAGCCGAAATCCCACACATAAGGCTCGGCGTCGCCGGCGAGCAGGGCGAAGCGACACATCTTGTCCCGCTCCCACTCGCCGATCTTGGTGCCCGAGACGTAGCGGATGTTGTTGACGTCGAAGAGCAGCAGCGCGCCGCACTCCGAGCCCTTGAGCGCCTGCTTGGCGCGGCTCAGCCGGTAGCGGCGCAGGCGGTCGTGGTCGACCCGCCGCTCGAAATCGACCGAGGTATGGCCCCAGGCGGGCAGCCGCCCCTCCCAGCGCCAGTTCGGATCCAGATCGGATGGTTGCAGGATGCGTGGGTTCAGGGCCTGGTTCATGGGGTCGTCCTCCCGTGAGGCGTAGGGTGCGTGCTCGGCACGCACCGCGGGTTGGTCGGCGGGTCGCCGGCGGGCCGGCCGGCGGCGGGCGGTGCGTGCCGAGCACGCAGCCTAAGCCCGCGGTCACGTCACTGGATGCACCAGCCGCCGTCGATGTGGATCATCTGGCCGGTCATGTAGTCGCTGTCGGGGCTGGCCAGGAACGCAGCCGTGCCCTTCACGTCGTCGGGGTAGGAGACCCGCTTGATCTGCAGCGCGTCGCGCACGATGTCCTCGTAGGCCTGCCCCTCGCGCTCCTTGAAGCCGATGTCGATCAGGTCCTTGTCGAGCTGCTCCCAGAGCGGGGTGACCACCACGCCCGGCGCGTAGCCATTGACGGTGATATTGTGCTCGGCGAGCGCCACGGCGCCGCAATGGGTGAGCGCGAGGCAGCCGTATTTCGAGGTGCAGTAGACCGTCACGTCGACCAGCGGCTTGCGGCTGGCGATCGAGCCCACGTTGATGATCTTGTAGGGATAGTCGCGCTTGCCCTGCTCGATCATCTGGCGTGCGGTCTCCTGCATGCCGAGCCACATCGCCTTTGTGTTGACGTTCATGATCATGTCCCAGTTGTCTTCGTCGATATCCATGAAGAACCTGGGCTTGTTCAGGCCGGCGTTGAACAGTCCGACGTTGATCTCGCCGAAGGCTTCGACCGTGGCGGCGACGGCGGCGGCGTTGTCCTCCCTGCTGGTGACGTCCATCTTCACGGCGATGGCGCGGCCGTTGCCCGCGGCATTGATGGCGTCGGCCACCTTCTGCGCCTCTTCGACGTCGATGTCGCCGATGCAGACATTGGCGCCCTGCTCGGCGAAGTGCTCGGCATTCTTGGCGCCCATGCCCTTGGCGGCGCCCGTGATCAGGATGTTCTTGCCCTTAAGGCGGTTGGGGTCCATCTGGCTCCTCCCTTGGTCCCTCGTTGTTCAGAACAGCGCGTCGGCCCGGGACTGGGCCTTGCGCAGCGTCTCGCGCGGGGATTGCAGGCCCCGCAGCATGTCGTGAAATTCCTCGCCGCAGATGCGGATGATCTCGGTGATCTGCGGCACCGGCGGCCGCGGCCAGAATTGCAGTTCGTCGCGCCACGACATCGCCTCGACCGCCTCGAAGATCGGCGAGATGCGGCGCACCTCGGGGTCGGCGCCGACCGAGTAGCGCGGGTTGGTGCGGCTGCCGTTCTGCACGAATAGCTTCTGCGCCTCGGGCGAGGTGAAGACAGCGAGCGCCTCTGCCGCCGCCGCGCGCCGCTCGGGCGCGAGGTTGGCGGGCAGGCCGAGCGCGTAGCCGCCGACCGGGGCGACCGGCGTGCCCCCCGGCCCCGGCGGGTGCGGCAGGAAGCCCGTCTGCCCGCAGGCGGGCGAGCCCGGGTCGAGCTCGAAATACGGCGCGAGCAGGGTATAGCCGTAGGCCATGGCGACCGAGCCCGCCGCGTAGGGGCGGATACGCTCGTACCACGACATCGACAGGATGTCGGGCGGCGAGTAGGCGAGCAGCTCGAGCAGGAACTCCGCCGCGGCTAGGCCGGCCTCGGTGTCGATGGTTGGGCGATGGTCGCCGCTCGACAGTCCGGCGCAGTCGTAGCCGCCGGCGATGGCCGGCAGGTCGAGCGCGGGCTGGCCGAAATCGGCGAGCGTCATCAGCACGGTGTGCCCGAGGGCGGTGCCGCGGGCGGCGTTCCACGCGATGCCGTGAACCCCGCGTGAGGGGTCGTGCAGGGAGCGGGCGGCTGCGAGCAGCGCATCGGTGCTGTCTGGCGGCTCCAGCCCCGCCTCGGCGAACATGTCCTTGCGGTAGAACAGCAGCTCCGGCGTGGTCTGTGCGGGCACGCCGTAGGGGCGCCCGCCCCAGTGGGTGGCCTGCCAGCCCGCGGTGTGGAAGTCGGCCGGGTCGAGGCGAGCGAGGTCGATCACCTCGTCGAGCGGCAGGAGCACGCCTTTCTCCACGAACTCGCCGAACCACGGCAGGTCGACCGCGACGAGATCGTAGCGGCTGGCCGTGCGTTCGGCGTTGCGCAGGGCCTCGTCGCGCAGCCGGTCGATCGAAAAGGCGCGCTGGTGGATCGACAGGCCGATGGATTGCTCGAACTGGCGCTTGAGATTGTCCATCACCATGAAGGTCGGATCGCCATGGGCGAGCACGCGCAGGCCGCCCGCCAGCCGCAGCGGATCGGGGCGCACCTGCAGCGGCGGCAGCGACTGCGCCGCGCGGTAGGAGCCGCCGAAATAGTAGTCTTCGGTCGCGGGGTCGTGCCTGGGTGTGCCGAGGCGCGTATCGGTCAGGCGGCGGACACGGTCGGCCAGCTGCGTCCAGGCGTCGAGCAGGGCGGGGCTGGGATGAAGCGAGAAGGACTTCCCCGAGGGGGTCCGGGGGCGTTGCTCGATGAGCCCGGCATCCACCATGGCGCGCAGGCGGCGCGTGGCGGTGGCGTAGGGCACGCGGCTGGCGCCGATCAGCGATGTGGGCGTGACGGTGCGCCCCTCGAAATGGTTGCGCAAGAGGTTGAGCGCCATGCGCAGATGCGCATCGGTCTGGATCAGGTCGATGGTGCCTTCGACCTCTTCGCAGAGGTCGTCGAGGAAGCCGATCAGGCGCAGGGCGTCGCCGGTGGCCACGGACGACGCGATCGGCGACGCGACGGGGGTCGCGGCGGCGCGTGCGTCTGTAAGGCCCATCTTGTTCATTCCAACGGTCGCCCTGTGCGGTCGGGGCGCGACGGCTGCCGACCGATCGTTCGTTCTGGATGTTTTCGGTCGGGTCATTCGCGACGCCTCGCAGCTTGTTCATTTCGGTCAGCTGGTAATATCGGTTGTATATCCACTATGGATATTTTTATATCCGTAATGAACACTTTTCGGGCATCCCTGCTCACGCCTTCAGCGCAAGTTAAGCGCAGTCCGTCGGCGTCTGCCGCGGCGAATCCCCGGCCGTGAGGACAGGCAGGGGCCAGAATATCTAGAGGAACCGGGAGGAGACCCAGAATGAACATCCGCAGCATGCTCGCCGCCACCACCGCCGCCGGCCTCGCGCTGGCCGGCGCCGCGACCGCGCAGGAGTACACGATCGGCATCACGCAGAACAACGTGGGCGTCGACAGCTACCAGACCACGTATGAAAAGGCGTTCATCGCCGCCGCCGAGGCCAACCCCGACGTCGAGACGGTGGTGCTCGACGCCGGCGGCGACGTCGCCCGCCAGATCGCCCAGATGGAAGACCTCATCCAGCAGGAGGTCGACGCGATCATCATCTGGCCGACGAACGGCGAAGCGGTGATCCCCGTCGTGCGTCAGGCCTTCCAGGCCGACATCCCCGTCATCGTGACCAACTCGAACATCGCCGAGCAGGGCTTCGACTTCGTCGCCTCGTTCTCGGGGCCCGACAACATCACCCAGGGGTCGCGTTCGGCCGAGATCATGTGCGACCGCTTCAAGGAGCTCGGCATCGAGGACGAGGCGCAGATCGTGCAGATCTCGGGCCAGCCGGGCTACACCACCGCCATCGAGCGCGCCCAGGGCTTCGAGGAGCGTCTGCCCGAGGTCTGCCCGAACGTCACCCTGATGGAGACGCAGCCGGGCGACTGGAACCGGGAGAAGAGCCAGCAGGTGATGGAGGCCTTCCTCGTCAAGTATGACGACATCGACGGCGTCTATTCCGGCGACGATAACATGGGCGTGGGCGCCCTGAACGCCGCGCGGGCCGCGGGTCGCGCGGGCGACATCACCTTCGTCGGGGCCACCAACTTCGCCGTGGGCTACGAGGCGATGGCGGCGGGTGACTACTGGGGCTCGATCTACCAGTCGCCGGTCGATGACGCCGAGGCCGCGCTGCAGACGGCGATCGACGTGCTGAACGGCGAGGAAGTGCCCTTCCTCAACTATTTCGACACGCCGAAGATCACCCAGGAGAACATGGACGAGTTCGAGAAGCCCGTCTTCTGAGGAACCTCCCCTGGCGGCTGCGGGGAACGCGCCTCGCAGCCGCTTCTTGCCCACAGGGTCCGCAGGGAGGACGGCATGGGACGTGTATCGGGGCGCGTGTGCCTCGTGACCGGCGCCGCGCGCGGCATCGGCCGGGCCATCGGCGAGGCCCTGCTCGACGAGGGCGCACAGGTCTGTTTCGCCGATCTCGACGGCGACAAGGTGGCCGACGTGGCCGAGGCCGCCAACCGCCGGCTGAACGGCAACGCGGGCAACGCCATGGCGGCGGCCCTCGACGTGCGCGACCGGGCGTCGGTGCGCGACGCCATCGGCCAGGTCGTGGAGCGGTTCGGCCGGCTCGACGTGAAGTTCAACAATGCCGGCGTCAACCGGCCGATGAATTTCATGGACGTGACCGAGGACAACTGGAATTTCATCATGGGGGTCAACGGCCTCGGCTGCCTGATCGGGATGCAGGAGGCCGCGCGCCAGATGATCGCGCAGGGCAGGGGGGCCGACGGCGTGGCGGGCAAGATCGTCAACACCGCGTCCATCGCGTCCCGGCAGGGTTTCGACAACGTGGCCCCCTACTGCGCATCAAAATGGGCGGTCGTGTCGCTCACGCAGTCGGGCGCGCGCGACCTGGCCCGCCATGGTATCGTGGTGACGGGGTTCGCCCCCGGCGTGGTGGCCACCGAGATGTGGGAGCAGGTGGACCGCGACCTGATGGAGATCGGCGCCGCAGAGCGCCCCGGCCAGGCGATGGAGGAGTTCGCCGCCGACATCCTGAAGGGACGGGTGGCCACGCCAGACGACATAACGGGTACGACGACGTTCCTGGCCAGCAGGGACAGCGACTACATGACGGGGCAGATCGTGATGATCGACGGGGGCATGACCCTCGTCTGACGCGCCTGCCCGCCATTCGCCCGGAGACGGGCACGGGAGGAGTTGAGCCATGAGCGAGGCTGCGCAGGAAAGGCCTGCCCGCGGTGCGGGGGGATTGACCGGTGCGAAGGTCGGCACCTTTCTGGCGAAGCAGGGCATCCTGATCGCCTTCATCCTGTTCATGGTCGGCTTCACGCTGGCCAACGACCGCTTTCTCGACCCCGACAACATACTCGGCGTGATCCGCTCCTCGGCGATCCTGGGCGTGATGGCGCTCGGCGTCACGTTCGTGGTCATCAGCGGCAACCTCGACCTGTCGGTGGGCTCGCTGATGAGCTTTTCGACCATCGTGGTCCTCGATCTGCACGACACGCTGGGTCCGGCGCTGGCGATCCCGGCGATGTTCGGGCTGACGCTGGCGATCGGGGCGGTGATCGGATTTCTCGTCGGCTATCTCCGGCTCAACTCGCTGATCGTGACGCTGGGGATGCTATCGGCGATCCACGGCCTCACTCTCACGTGGTCGGGCGGCCAGAACATGGACATCGCCGACAAGGAGGGCACGTGGTTTTCCGTGTTCGGGCAGGGCACGGCGCTGGGCATTCCGGTGCCCATCCTGATGTTCGCCCTCCTCGCCGCGGTGCTGGGAATCGTGCTGGCCAAGACCCCCTTCGGGCGCAAGGTGTATGCGGTCGGGGGCAACGGGACGGCCGCCACCTTTTCCGGCATCCGGCGGGCGCGGACGGTGTTCACCTGCTACCTGATCTCGGCCTTCTGCGTGGCGACGGCGGGCCTGATCCAGGCGAGCCGGTCGATGGGCTCGCAGAACACCGTGGGTCAGGGGATGGAGCTCGAGGTGCTCGCGGCCGTCATCCTCGGCGGCGCCTCTCTGATGGGCGGTTCGGGGACGATCTTCAAGACCGTCATCGGCGTGCTGATCCTGGGCTTCATCCAGAACGGCCTGCTGCTGATCGGGCTGCAGTTCTACGTCCAGTTCGTCGTGACCTGGATCATCATCATCCTGGCGGTCTGGCTGGACATCGCGGCGAAGCGCGGCCGGCTGCTGTCGCCGATCGCCTGAGGAGGAGGGTAGCGTGATGGCACCTGGCAGACTGAGCACGTTCCTCCGCAGCGGCGCGATCTGGGCGTTCATCGCTCTCGAGCTTGCCTTCTTCTCGATCGCCGGCCAGTTCCTGTCGGCCTCGGACACGGCCTTCCTGACGTGGGACAGCCTGCTGCTGCTGCTCAAGCAGTCGGCGCCCCTGGGCATCATCGCCATGGGGATGACCCTCGTCATGGTCAACGGCAACATCGACCTGTCGGTCGGCGCGATCTTCGCGCTGGCCGCCGTGATCCTGCTCGACAGCATGACGTGGCCCTTCATGGCGGCGATGGGCGACTGGTCGCTCCCGCTGGCATGGGTGTTCGCGCTGCTGGTCGGTGTGGCGCTCGGGGCGGTCAACGGCTTCCTCGTGTGGAAGACCGGCGTCGACGCCTTCATCGTCACGCTGGGGGCCATGCTGGGCTTCCGCGGCCTCGTCTTCATGTACAACGGCGAGCAGCCGACCTCGCACCTCAACTGGACGCTGGTGGATTTCGCCGAGGCGCAGTTTCTCGGGTTGCACACCGCGACGTGGTTCCTGCTGCTCGTCACCGTCGGGATGTGGTGGCTGATGAACCGCACCGTGCACGGGCGCAACGCCTACGCCATCGGCGACAACCGCGAGGCGGCGGTGAATGCCGGCATCCGGGTGGGGCCGCACATGATGATCAACTTCATGATCATCGGCTTCCTCGCGGCCCTCTCGGCGGTGGTGTTCTATTCCGAGACGGGGTCGGTGAACCCCAATGACGGGATGCTCTACGAACTGTGGATCATCACCGCCGTCGTCCTGGGCGGAACCAAGCTGACCGGCGGCTCGGGCTCGATCGTCTCCACCCTCGGCGGGGTGCTGGCGATCCAGATCCTGCGCCGCGGGCTCAACCATATCGGCGCCGACACGTCGACGGTGAACCTGGTGATCGGCCTCATCCTGATCGCGGTGCTGTTCCTCGACCGGCAGCTGAACGTGAAGGGCAAGGAGGCCCTGAGGATATGACCAAGCCGGCGCTGAGACTGGAAAACATCGTCAAGACCTTTCCCGGCGTCCGCGCGCTCGACGGCGTCTCGTTCGAGGTGCTGCCTGGCGAGGTGCACGCCCTGATGGGCGAGAACGGGGCCGGCAAGAGCACGCTGATGAAGGTGCTCGGCGGCATCCATCAACCCAACGAGGGCCGCATCCTGGTGGGCGAGGAACCGGTCGTGATGACCAACCCGCTCGAGGCCAAGGCCAAGGGCATCGTCTTCATCCACCAGGAGCTGTCGCTCGCCGAAGAGCTGACGGTGGCCGAGAACATCTATCTCGGCGAGCTGCCGCGGAAGAGCTTCGGCCGCGTGGACTGGGCGAAGCTCCATGCGCAGACGAACGAGATCCTGAAGAAGCTGAAGGTGGGGTTCGACGCGCGCACGACCGTCGGCTCGCTTTCGATCGCCAATCAGCAGATGGTGGAGATCGCCCGCGCGCTGACGGTCGACGCCAAGGCGGTGATCTTCGACGAGCCGACAGCCTCGCTGACCGACGCAGAGAAGGTCGTGCTGTTCGAGGTGATCGAGGATCTCAGGAATGACGGGGTGGGGATCATCTACATCTCGCACCGGATGGAGGAGATCTTCAAGATCACCGACCGGATCAGCGTGCTGCGCGATGGCCAGTATCGGGGCACGCTGGTGACGGCCGAGACGACCGAGGACGAGGTGACGCAACTGATGATCGGCCGCTCGCTCGATCTCAGCCGCAACCACGAGCACGCCGAGCTGGGCGACGTGGCGCTCGAGGTGCGGGGGCTGTCCTGCGGCGACCTCTACCGCGACATCTCCTTCGAGATCCGGCGCGGCGAGGTGGTGGGCTTCTACGGCCTCGTGGGCGCCGGGCGCACCGAGATCGCCGAGACGCTCTTCGGCCTTCGCGCGCCGTCGGCCGGGCAGATCCTGCTCGACGGCCAGGAGGTTCATCTGCACTCGCCGGCCGACGCGATCGAGCGCGGCATCAGCCTCGTGCCCGAGGATCGCAAGGGGCAGGGCCTGGTGCTCGGCATGAACTGCCGGGACAACATGACCCTGCCTCAGGTGGGCGACCTGACCGCCGGCCCCTTCGTCTCGGACGGGGCCGAGGTGGCGATATTCGACCAGTACCGCGACAAGCTGGACATCCGCACGCCCGGGTGGCGCCAGTTGGTCGGCAACCTGTCGGGCGGCAACCAGCAGAAGATCGTGATCGGCAAATGGCTGTCGATGCACCCCACGCTGCTGATCGTGGACGAGCCGACGCGCGGCATCGACGTCGGGTCCAAGTCGGAAATCCACAAGCTGATCCGCCAGCTCGCCAGCCAGGGCTACGCGGTGATGGTCATCTCGTCGGAGATGCCCGAGGTGCTGCATGTCAGCGACCGGATCGTGGCGATGTATCACGGCGAACTGATCCGCACGTTCACCTCGGACGAGGTGACGGAAGACAGCCTCATTCAGGCGATCTCGGGCATCCGCGCCGAGGGCGGCGGCAAGGCGGCGTGAGGGTCGCCGTCGTCGGGCTGGGGCGCATGGGCGCGCCCATGGCGCGCAACCTCGCGCGGGCCGGGCACGACCTGGTGCTGTGGAACCGTACGCGCGACAAGGCCGCGGCGCTCGGGGCGCAGATCGGCGCCGGGGTAGTCGATACGCCCCGGGCGGCGGCGGCGGGCGCCGAGGCGGTGGTGACGATGCTGGCCGACGATCCCTCGTCGGAGGCGGTGCATCACGGGCCGGACGGCCTGTTCGCCGCGGGCGGGCCGCGCGTGATGCTCGAGATGGGCACGATGAGCCCCGACCACATCCGCGCGCTGGCCGCAGAGGCGCCCGAGGGCGTGACGGTGATCGACGCGCCGGTCTCGGGGGCGACGCAGGCGGCGGCGGATGCGCAGCTGCTGATCATGGCGGGCTGCGCGGAGGGGCAGGCCGCGCCCCTGCGGCCCCTCCTCGACGCGATGGGGCGCAAGACGATCTGCCTCGGCGCTGTCGGCGCGGGCGCGATCATGAAGCTCGCCGTCAATTCGCTGATCCACGGCCTCAACCAGACGCTGGCCGAGGCGGTGACGCTGGCCGAGGCGGCGGGCATCCCGCGCGAGGCGGCATTCGACGTGATCGGGGCGAGCGCAGCCGCGGCGCCGATGATCGGGTATCGCCGGCCGCTCTATCTCGACGAGGCCGCCCATGACGTGACCTTCACGGTGGCGCTGGCGAAGAAGGACATGGCGGTCACCGCGGCGCTGGCCGAGGCGCTGGGCACGGCGATGCCGCAGGGGCGCGTGACGCTCGACATCCTGGAAGAGGCCGAGCGCGCGGGCTTCGGCGCGCGTGACTTGGCCTCAATCCTGACGTTCATGGGAGACAGACAGGCATGAAGGCCTCTCTTTTCGTCGGCGGTTGGGAGGGGCACACGCCCACCGACTTCGCCGACTGGTGCGAAGGGTTGCTGAAGGAAAACGGCTTCGAGGTCGATGTGCGCGACACGCTCGCGCCGCTGGCCGACCCCGACGGGATGGCCGATGTCGACCTGATCGTGCCGATCTGGTCGTCGGCGCGCTCGGCCCACCGCCCCGAATTCGGCAACATGACGAAGCAGGAGGAGGACGGCCTGCTCGAGCTGGTCGGCAAGGGCTGCGGCCTGGCCGGTTGGCACGGCCACATGGGCGACGCCTTCCGCGACCGGCCGACCTATCACTTTCTCATCGGGGGGCAGTTCGTGGCGCACCCGCCGGGCTGGCCCGACAACCCCGTGCCGTCGGACGATTTCGTCGACTACGACGTGACGATCTGCAAGCCGCACCACCCTCTGGTCGAAGGCATCGGCAGCTTCCGCCTGCACTCGGAGCAGTATTACATGCTCGTCGATCCCTCGAACGAGGTGCTGGCCACGACGACCTTCTCGGGCGAGCACCTGTGGTGGATCGAGGGCACCGTGATGCCCGTGGTCTGGACCCGGCGTTGGGACCGGGGGCGCATCTTCTACTGCTCGATCGGGCACACGCTCGACGACCTCAAGGTGCCGCAGGTGACCGAGATGATCCGGCGCGGCGCGCTCTGGGCCGCGCGCGGCGCCGCTCCGGCCTGATCCGCCCCCCTCGCCGAGCACGGCCCCCGGTCGCTAGTCGCCCGCCTCCGCGATGGCGGCGAGGAAGGCGGCGCCGAAGCGCTCGACCTTCATCTCGCCCATGCCGGGGATGCGGGCGAGGTCCGCCTCCGTCGCGGGGCGCCGCTCGGCGATCTGGCGCAGCGTCGAGTGGGTGCAGGAGAGATGCTTGCCCGTCCCGTCCTCGCCGCGGGCGAGCCGCAGCTGGATCGCCTGCAGCCGGTCGAAGAGCGGGCCGGCGTCGGAGCCCGCCAGCCTGCGGCGCGCGGGGTGCAGCCCGGGCGCGGGGGCGCCGGCGATCACCTCGAGAAAGGCCGTGCCGTAGCGCTCCAGCTTGGTCGCGCCGACGCCCGAGATGCCGGCCATCGCGTCGAGCGAGGCCGGGCGGCGCTCGGCCATCTCGATCAGCGTCTTGTCGTTGAAGACGACATAGGGCGGCACGCCCTGCGCCTCGGCCAGCGCACGCCGCTTCGCCTTGAGCGCCGAGAGCAGCGGTGCGTCCTCGTCGGACACCAGCGCCTTGGGCTGGGGCCGGCCGCGCTCGCGCGCCAGCGCGTCGCGGCGCAGGGTGATCGCCTGCTCGTCGCGCAGGATGGGGCGGGCGGCCTCGGTCATGCGCAGCGCGCCATGGCGCTCGGGGTCCGGGCGGATCAGGTCGTGCCCCATCATCTGCCGAAAGATCGCCTGCCACTGGCGCTTGTCCCAGTCGCGCCCGACCCCGAAGGTGGGCAGCCCGTCATGCCCCCGCTGGCGCACCTTGTCGGTGGCGTTGCCCGTCAGAATGTCGATCAGGTGCCCCGCGCCGAAGCTCTCGCCCGTGCGCAGCGCCGCCGAGAGGGCCATGCGCACGGGCGTCGTGCCGTCGAACGTGTCCGGCGGACGGTCGCACAGATCGCAGTTGCCGCAGGGCTCCGGCATTTCCTCGCCGAAATAGGCGAGCAGCTGGCGTCGGCGGCAGCCCAGAGCCTCGGCCAGCCCCAGCAGCGCATTGAGCCGCCCGTGATCGGCCGCCTTGCGCTCGGGGGGGGCGAGGCCCTCGTCGATCTGCGCGCGCCGCAGGCGGATGTCCTCGGGGCCGTAGAGGGTAAGCGTCTCGGCGGGCGCGCCGTCGCGGCCCGCGCGCCCGATCTCCTGGTAATAGGCCTCGATCGACTTGGGCAGATCGGCATGGGCGACCCAGCGGATGTCGGGCTTGTCCACCCCCATGCCGAAGGCGACGGTGGCCACCACGATCAGCCCGTCCTCGCGCTGGAATGCCGCCTCGACCTCGCGGCGCGCGTCGGCCTCCATACCGCCGTGGTAGAACAGCGCAGCGTGGCCCGCCTCGCGCAACCCCTGCGCCAGCGCCTCGGTGCGCGCCCGCGTGCCGCAATAGACGATGCCCGAGCGGCCCCTGCGCACATCGGCGAAGCGCAGGATCTGGGCGCGCGGGCTATCCTTCGGCTGGAAGGCGAGGTGGATGTTGGGTCGGTCGAAGCCGCGCAGGAAGGTGCGCGGCGCGCGGCCGGCGAAGAGCCGCGCCACGATCTCGTCGCGCGTCTCGGCGTCGGCGGTGGCGGTGAAGGCGGCGAGAGGCACGCCGAGGGCCTGCCGCAGCGCGCCGATCCGCAGGTAGTCGGGGCGGAAGTCGTGCCCCCACTGGCTGACGCAATGGGCTTCGTCCACCGCGATGAGCCGCACGCCCGCCCGCGCCAGCACCCTGTCCATCGCGCCCGAGGCGAGGCGCTCGGGCGCGAGGTAGAGCAGTTTCAGCCGGCCCGCGTCCAGGTCGCGCCAGACCGCGTCGGTCTCGTCGTCGGTGTTGCCCGAGGTCAGCGCGCCGGCGGCCACGCCCGCCTCGCGGAGGGCGCGCACCTGGTCGCGCATCAGCGCGATGAGCGGCGAGACGACAAGCGTGACGCCATCGCGGCAGATCGCCGGAAGCTGGTAGCAGAGCGACTTGCCGCCGCCCGTTGGCATGATCGCCAGCGTGTCTGCCCCGCGCAGCACGGTCTCGACAATCTCTTCCTGGCCGGGGCGGAAACTGCCGAACCCGAAGACCGAGCGCAGCGCCTCGCGCGGGTCGCGCGCACCCTGTGCCGGCTCGTCGCGCACGGGCCTTGCCTCAGCGCAGGCCGAAGGCCGTCGGCAGGATGATGTCGCGCAGGGCGATGACGATAAGGAAGGCCACGAGCGGCGCGAGGTCGAGCGGCCGCGTATCGGGCAGGATGCCCCGGATCGGCTGGTAGACCGGCTCGAGCAGGCGGTTCAGCCCCGTCCAGATGGCGCCGACGAATTCCTGCCGGGCGTTGAGCACGTTGAAATTGATCAGCCAGCTCATGATGATGTGCACGATCATGATGAAGAAGACCGCCCCGAGGACGAGCTGGAGGACCTGGTAGATCGCGATGAGCATCGGGCGGAACTCCTCTTGGCACGTGCGCCGCACAGGTAGGCCGGCACGCCGGCGCGCGCAAGCGCTGCCGCCCCGCTGCCGGCGGCAGCCGCGGCGAGGGAGCGCCGTGCCGAAAGGGCGACAGCCCGCCGATAGGGAGAATCCGGGCCATGCTTCACTTTCCGGAAACCCTGGCTCCGGCTATACTCCGTCCAAACGAAGAACGGCAGTGACAGGCGACCCACCCCATGATCCGAGCATCCGCCGCGGCCCTCGTCGCCGCGACAGTCTTCCTCTATCCCGTGCTTGCCGCCGCGGCGCCGGCGGTCGAGGCGTCGCTGCGGCCGCAGGCGCGGCCGTCGGCGCTGGCTGACATGGAGTTCACCGCCGCGCGCGCCAGCCATGCCGGGTTCGACGCCTGGGTGGCCGACTTCAAGCGCCGCGCCGCGGCCGAGGGCATCTCGGCGCCCGTGCTGCAGTCGGCCTTTGCCGGGGTCGGCTACGACCCCGAGGTGATCCGCCTCGACCGCAACCAGGCCGAGTTTTCCCGCACACTGTGGGACTATCTCGACAGCGCCGTGTCGGACACGCGCGTGCGTAACGGCCGCGCCGCGCTCGACCGGCACCGCACGACGCTCGCGGCCATCGAGCAGCGGTACGGCGTGCCGGCCGAGGTGGTGGTGGCGGTCTGGGGTCTCGAGACGTCCTACGGCAGCTTCCGCGGGTCGAACGACGTGATCCGCTCGCTCGCCACGCTGGCCTTCGACGGGCGCCGCGCCGCCTTCTTCGAGGCGCAGCTGATCGCGGCCCTGCGCATCCTGCAGGCGGGCGACACCGACCCGCGGTCGATGCGCGGCTCGTGGGCCGGCGCGATGGGGCACACCCAGTTCATGCCTACCTCGTTCCTCGACTACGCGGTCGACTTCACCGGCGACGGGAGGCGCGACATCTGGGGCAAGGATCCGACCGACGCGCTCGCCTCGACGGCCGCCTACCTTGCCCGGTTCGGGTGGCAGGCGGGTCAGCCCTGGGGCGTCGAGGTGGTGCTGCCGCAGGGCTTCGACTACGCGCTGACGGGGCGCGCGATCACCCGCGACCCGGACGAGTGGGCGCGGATGGGCGTGCGCGACACCGCCGGGCGGGCGGTGCCCGATCACGGGCCCGCCTCGATCCTGCTGCCGGCGGGGGCGCGCGGCGCGACCTTCATGGTGTTCGACAATTTCGGCGTGATCGAGCGCTACAACCCCGCCGACGCCTACGTAATCGGCGTCGGCCACCTCGCCGACCGGATCGCCGGCGGCCCGCCCATCCAGGCCGAATGGCCCCGCGGCGACCGCGCACTCAGCTTTTCCGAGCGGGAGGAACTGCAGGCGCGGCTGACGCGGGCGGGCTTCGACACGCAGGGCGTCGACGGCCGGATCGGCCCCAATACCGAGGCCGCCATCCGCCGTTACCAGACCGCTGCCGGCCTGATCCCCGACGGCTACGCTTCGCTCGCGTTGCTCGAACGCCTGCGCTGAGTGCCCGGCCGCGCGTCGGCGGCACGGGCGGAACGCCTTCGGCGGGCGTATTTGGAACAGAAAGAAGCAGGGGGCCGCGCCCGTCCCGCGACGGGCGCCCCCGCCGCGCCCGCTTTGCCGGTGGCCCGCGTGCCGGGGTGCCGCTGGCCGTTCCTTTCGGCTTCTTTCTGTCTCAAATACGCATCTGCACGACCGGGCAGCCGGGTGCGGCGCCGGGGCGGCCCCCTGCGTGGCCCGCGCGCGGTGGCTTCACAGCGACGGGTCGGACGCCTATATCGCCGCCCCATGGCCAAGCGCGACGACAACAAGAACTACAAGGTGATCGCCGAGAACCGGCGCGCCCGCTACGACTACGCCATCGACGAGGAGATCGAGTGCGGGATCGTGCTGCAGGGCTCGGAGGTGAAGTCGCTCCGCCTCAACACGGCGCAGATCACCGAGAGCTATGCCGAGGTGAAGGATGGCGAGCTGTGGCTCGTCAACAGCTACATCGCGCCGTACGAGCAGGCCATGTTCGGCCACGAGGACAGGCGTCGCCGCAAGCTCCTCGTCTCGAAGCGGGAAATCGCGCGGATGTGGGCCGACACCCAGCGCAAGGGCATGACGCTGGTGCCGCTGGTGCTCTACTTCAACCACCGCGGCATCGCGAAGGTGAAGATCGGCATCGCCAAGGGCAAGAAGGCGCCCGACAAGCGCGCCACCGAGGCCAAGCGCGACTGGCAGCGCCAGAAGCAACGGCTGCTGAAGGAGCACGGCTGAGCGGCGGTCGCCGAGGCCGGGGGGCGATGGTCGGCCGCCCGTCTCGCGGCCATGGCCGTCCGGCCAACCGAGACCGGAGATCTCTCGCATGGCCGATGCCCGATTCTGGGACCGTGTCGCCGACCGCTACGCGAAACGGCCCATCGACGACCCCGCCGCCTACGAGGCGACGCTGGAGCGGGTGCGCGCGCATCTGCGCTCCGACGACCGCGCGCTCGAGATCGGTTGCGGCACCGGCGCCACCGCACTCCTGCTCGCGCCATCGGTCGCCACCTACCACGCCACCGACCTCTCGCCCCGCATGATCGGAATCGCGCAAGGAAAACCCGAGGCGCAGGCGCTGCCGCAGCTCTCCTTCGCCGTCGCCGAGGGGGTGCCGGACGGGGGCGGTCCGTGGGATGCGGTGCTGGCCTTCAACGCGTTGCACCTGCTCGACGACCTGCCGGGCGCGCTGCGGGCCATCCACGCGGGGCTGCGCCCCGGCGGGCGGCTGATCTCGAAGACGCCGTGCTTCAGCGACCTTGCCCTCTGGATACGCCTGCTCGTGCCGGCGCTGCGGCTGGTCAGCCTCGCGCCACCGCTGACATTCGTGAGCGCCCGGGGTCTCGAGCGCGCCATCGCGGGCGCCGGCTTTCGCATCGTCGAGACGGGCGACTACCCGGCGCGTCGCGCCCAGCGCCTCATCGTGGCCGAGCGCGACTGATCGCGCGGCGCGCCTCGCTTGCCACCCCGCCGCGCGCGATTTAAGCAGTCCGGACGATCCGAGCCAACGAGGGACGACGCGCCCATGCAGGACGACCCCCGCACGCTGGTCAGCACGGACTGGCTCGCCGCCCACCTCTCCGACCCCGATCTGAGGGTCCTCGACGCCTCGCTCTACCTGCCGGGCACCGACCGCGACGCGCGGGCGGAGTACGAGGCGGCGCACATCCCCGGGGCGCGGTTCTTCGACATCGACGAGGTGTCGGATTCGCGGTCGGAGCTGCCGCACATGGCGCCGCCTCCCGAGAAGTTCATGAGCCGCTGCCGCGCGATGGGCGTGGGCGACGGGCACCAAGTGGTCGTCTACGATGGCGCCGGGCTGTTTTCGGCCGCGCGCGTCTGGTGGCTCTTCCGGCTGATGGGCAAGCCCGACATCGCCGTGCTCGACGGCGGCTTCCCCAAGTGGCAGGCGGAGGGGCGCCCGGTGGAGGATTTGCCGCCGCTCGCTCGCGACCGGCACATGACGGCGCAGCGGCAGGCCCACCTGGTGAAGGATGTCACGCAGGTCGCGCAGGCCGCCAAGCTGCGCGACTGGCAGATCGTCGACGCCCGGTCGCCGGGGCGGTTTGCCGGCGAGGAGCCGGAGCCGCGCGCGGGCCTTCGGTCGGGGCACATTCCCGGCTCGACGAACCTGCATTACCGGCAGCTTCTGAACGAGGATGGCACGATGAAGGACGCGGCCGGCCTGCGCGCCGCCTTCAATGCGGCGGGGGTCGATCTCGGCAAGCCCGTCATCACCACCTGCGGCTCGGGTGTGACGGCGGCGATCGTGAATCTCGCGCTCGCCCGCCTGGGCCACGAGGGCAACGCGCTTTACGACGGGTCATGGGCGGAATGGGGCCGCTTCCCCGATCTCGCCGTCGCCACCGGCCGCCCGGAGACGGCATGACCGTCACGCCCGCCGGAACCGAACTGCGCTATACCGTCACCTGGCTCGAGATGACGGAGCGCCCCGCCTATCCCTACCCGGCCGCGCCGGCGGGCAAGCCCGCCGCCCTGCTCAAGGCCGAGAACCCGCCGCCGTGGTTCTTCCTCTGCCTCTACGACGCCGTGGGGCGCGACTATGCGTGGGAGGACATGCACGAGCATGACGAGGCGTCGCTCGCCGCCTGGCTCTCCGACGGGCAGACCTATCTCTACACGCTCATGCGCGACGGCTGGCCGCACGGCTTCTTCCTGCTCGACGCGCGGCGCGAGGGCGTCTGCGACCTGTCGTATTTCGGGCTGGTTCCGCAGGCGGTGGGCACGGGGCTGGGGCTCTTCCTGCTCGAGAGCGCGGTGCACACGGGGTGGGACCTGCCCGGCACGCGGAAGATGACCGTCAACACCTGCACGCTCGACCACCCCCGCGCCCTCGGCCTCTACCAGCGGGCCGGCTTCGAGCCGGTGGGGCGCAGCGAGCATACCCGCGTGCTGACCCGCCCGCTGGATTCATCGCGCGTGCCCGACTGAGCGGCGCGATGGTGCTCGAAAGGGTAACGGCGCCGGAGCCCGACGCCATCCTGCGGTTGATGCGGGCCTTCGCCGACGATCCGCGCCCCGAAAAGATCGACCTCGGCGTGGGGGTCTACCGCACCGAGGCGGGCGAGACGCCGGTGATGCGCGCGGTCAAGGCTGCCGAGCGGCGCCTGTGGGAGGAGGAGCAGAGCAAGGGCTACGTTGCGCTTGCGGGCGACCCGGCCTTTCTCGACGCGGTGCGCGGGCTCACGCTGGGCGACGCGGTGGAGGGCAGGCGCGTCGCCGCCGCCGCCACGCCGGGCGGCACGGGTGCGGTGCGGCAGGCGCTTGACCTCGTGCGGATGACGGCGCCCGGCGCGACCGTATGGGTGAGCGCGCCGACATGGCCCAACCATGTCTCGATCCTTGCCGCGATCGGCCAGCCCTTCCGCGCCTACCGGTATCTCGACGCAGAGACCGGCGCGCTCGACCGCGAGGGGATGCACGCCGACCTCGCGCAGGCGCGTCCGGGCGACGTGGTGCTGCTGCACGGCTGCTGCCACAACCCCACCGGCGTCGATCTCGCCCCCGGAGACTGGGCAAGGGCGGCACGGGACTGTGCCGCGCGGGGCCTCCTGCCCATGGTCGATCTCGCCTACCAGGGCTTTGGCGACGGAGTGGAGGCCGACGTGGCGGGGCTGCGGTCGCTCGCCGCCGCGGTGCCGGAGCTGCTGCTGTGCGTGTCGGGCTCCAAGACCTTCGGCCTCTACCGCGACCGGGTGGGCGCGGTGTTGGCGGTGACGGGCGATCCGCCGGCGCGCGACCGGGTTGCCGCCCGCCTGGCCGGGCTCAACCGTCAGGCCTACGCCTTTCCGCCCGACCATGGCGCGCGGCTGGTGACGATGATCCTCGCCGATCCCGCGTTGCGGGTGGAGTGGGAGGCGGAACTCGCCGCCATGCGCGCCCGCATCGCCGGGATGCGCCGCGCCCTGGCCGATGCGCTGCGGGCCGAGACAGGCTCCGACCGCTTCGGCTTCCTCGCCGACCAGCGCGGCCTCTTCTCGCTGCTCGGCGCCACGCCCGACCAGATGGACCGGCTGCGCGGGGACCACGCGCTCTACGCCGTGCAGGACGGGCGCATCAACGTGGCCGGCCTGACACCCGCCACCGTCGCGCCCGCCGCGCGGGCCATCGCCGCCGTGCTCGGCTGAGCCGTCAGGGCAGCGGGCGCGTCATGTTGCGGTGCGGGATCCGCGCGTCGAGGTATTCCGGCCCGTGCGCGGTAAAGCCGAGCCGCTCGTAGAAGGGGATCACCGCCACCTGCGCGCCGAGCCGCGCCTCGGTCGCGCCCGCCTCGGCGGCCAGCCGCAGGGCCTCTCGCATCAGCGCCGCGCCGAGGCCGGTGCCGCGATGGGCGCCGGCCACGCAGACGCGCTCGACTTTCGCCGCTTCGCCCTGGAAGCGCAGGCGCAGGGTGCCGCCGGGGCTGCCCGCGACGGTGGCCAGCAGGTGGCGGGCGCCGTCGTCCAGCCCGTCGATCTCTTCCTCGCGGGTGACGCCCTGCTCGCCGCAGAATACCTCGATCCGCAGGGCGAGGCAGGCGGCGCGGTCGGCCTCGGTCGCCGCCTCTGCGATGGTCCACATCATGCGAAGTAATCGGCCAGGATGCGGCGGTAGATCGCCTCGAGCTGGCGGATCTGGGCCACCTCCACCCGCTCGTCGACCTGGTGCATGGTGCGCCCCACCAGCCCGAACTCCACCACCGGGCAGTGGTCCTTGACGAAGCGCGCGTCCGACGTGCCGCCCGTGGTCGACAGGTCGGGCCGGCGGCCTGTCTCGGCCTCGACCGCGCGCGCCACGAGATCGGACAATGCGCCGGGGGGCGTCAGGAACGCCTCGCCCGAGACCTTCACGCGCATGTCGATCTCCACCCCCGTCTCGGCAGCCACCTGCGCCGCCTCGGCGCGCAGCCACTCGGTCAGCGAGGCCCCGGTATGGGTATCGTTGAACCTCACGTTCACGATGGCGCGCGACGTGGCGGGGATGACGTTGGTCGCCGCGTTGCCGGTGTCTATCGAGGTGAGCGCCAGCGTCGTGGGGTCGAAGTGCTCGGTTCCGCGGTCGAGCTCGGCCGAGGCGAGGCGGTGGCACAGCGCGGCGATGGCGGTGACGGGATTCTTCGCGCGGTGGGGATAGGCGGAATGGCCCTGCACGCCCGTCGCCTCGATCCAGGCCGAGAGCGAGCCGCGGCGCCCGATCTTGATCGTGTCGCCCATCTCGTCGCGGCAGGTGGGCTCGCCCACCAGGCACACGTCCATCCGCTCGCCCTCGTGCTCCATCCAGTCGAGGAGCGCCGCGGTGCCGTCGACGGCGTCGCCCTCCTCGTCGCCGGTGATGGCGAGGATCACGGCGCCGTCGGGCGGCGTGGCCCGCACGAAGCCGCAGGCGGCCGAGACGAAGGCGGCCACGCCCGACTTCATGTCGGTGGCGCCGCGGCCCCAGAGCTGCCCGCCCTTCTGCGTGCCGCCGAAGGGGTCGGCCGTCCAGGCCTGCGCGTCGCCCACCGGCACCACGTCAGTATGGCCATTGAAGCCGAAGGTGCGGGCCGCGCCCCTCTCGCCCCAGCGGGCGAAGAGGTTGCAGACATGGCCCCGGTCGACGCGGGTGCAGGAAAAGCCCGCGTCGCTCAGCACCCCCTCCAGCAGGTGCAGCGCGCCGCCCTCCGAGGGCGTGACGGAGGGGCATCGGATCAGTTCGGCGGTGAGGCGGACGGGATCGGTCATGCGATCGGCTTAGCCCCGGGCACGTCCGAGGGCAATCTCTCCGCGATCCGGCATCGGCGTCGCGACAAGCGCCCCGCGCGGGGAGGGCGCTACTTGCGGCGCCGCGTGACCTTCCGGGCACCCTTCGCCGGCGCCTTGCCGGCGGGCTTGGCCCCCTTGCCGGCCTTGCCTTTTTGCGCGGGCCTGGCGCCGCCCCCGCCCTTGCCCGGCGGCTTGCCCTTGCCGCGCGCCTTGCGCGGCCCCCGGCGGAAGCCGTCGGGCATGGCGCCGCCCTCGACCTCTTCTCCCGCGATCTCGAGCGGCTCGAGCATCAGCCCCCCTGTCACCGGCACCGCCTCGACCAGCCGCACGCGCACCCGCTGGCCGAGCGAGATGACGCGCCCCGTATCGGCGCCCATCAGCGTGTTCTCGTCCTGATCGTGGTGGAAATACTCGTTGCCCAGCGCGCGGATGGGCACGAGGCCGTCGGCGCCGGTCTCGTCGAGCTTCACGAACAGGCCGAAGCGGGCGATGCCGGAGACACGGCCCCCGAATTCCTGCCCGACCCGCTCCGACAGGTAGGCGGCGAGGTAGCGGTCGGTCGTGTCGCGCTCGGCCAGCATCGAGCGCCGCTCGGTCTGCGAGATCGCCTGCGCGGTGCTCTCGAGACGGTCGATCTCGCCATCGGTCAGCCCGTCGTCGCCCCAGCCATGCGCGCGGATCAGCGCGCGGTGCACCACCAGGTCGGCATAGCGGCGGATCGGCGAGGTGAAGTGGGCGTAGGTGCGCAGCGCCAGCCCGAAATGGCCATAATTCTCCGGTGCGTAGTAGGCCTGCTGCATCGCGCGCAGGGTGGCCATGTTGACGAGTTCCGCCAGATCCGTCCCCGCCGCCTCGTTGAGCAGGCGATTGAGGTGGCGGGTCTGCAGCACCTGCCCCTTGGCGAGCTTGAGCCCGCTGGCCTGCGCCGTCTCGCGCAGGGCGTCGAGCTTGTCGGCATCGGGCTCTTCGTGCACGCGGAACAGGAGCGGAGTATTCTTCTTCACCAGCGTCTCGCCGGCGCAGACATTGGCGAGGATCATGAATTCCTCGATCAGGCGGTGCGCCTCGAGCCGCTCGCGGAAGGCGACCGACAGCACCTCGCCCTTCTCCGACAGCACGATCCGCCGCTCGGGCAGGTCGAGATCGAGCGGCTGACGCTTCTCGCGGGCGAAGGCGGCGGCGCGGTAGGCGGCATGCAGCGGCTTGAGCACCTCCTCCACCAGCGGGCCGGCCTTGTCGCCCGGCTGGCCGTCGATGGCCGCCTGAACCTGTTCGTAGGTCAGCGAGGCGGCCGAGCGCATCAGGCCGCGGTGGAAGGTCGAGCCGACCAGCGCGCCGTTCTCGGCCAGCCGCATCCGCACGGCGAGGCAGGCGCGCGGCACGCCCTCGTGCAGCGAGCACAGGTCGCCCGACAGCCGCTCGGGCAGCATCGGCACCACCCGGTCGGGAAAGTAGGTGGAGTTGCCCCGCGTCAGCGCCTCGCGGTCGAGCGCGCTGCCGGAGCGGACGTAATGGGCGACGTCGGCGATGGCGACCCACACGACGTGACCGCCGGGATTGTCCGGCGCGTCGTCGGGGTGGGCATAGACGGCGTCGTCGTGGTCGCGAGCGTCCTCGGGGTCGATGGTGACGAGCGGCAGGTGGCGCAGATCTTCGCGGCCCTTCAGCCCCGCCGGCTTCATCCGGTCGGCCTCGGCCAGCGCCGCGTCGGGAAAGACGTCGGGGATGCCATGCTGATGGATCGCGATGAGAGAGACCGATTTCGGCGCGGACGGGTCGCCCAGCCGCTCGACCACGCGCGCCCGCGGCAGGCCCATGCGGGCGCCGGGGCCGGCCTGCTCGGCCTCGACCAGCTCGCCGTCCTTCGCACCGCCGGCATTGCCCGGGGGCACCATCCACTCGCGGTCGGCGCCCTTGTCGATCGGCACGATCCGCCCACCCTCTGCCCCGGCGCGATAGATGCCGAGGATCGTGCGCGGCGCGGTGCCGATCTTGCGGATCAGCCGGCCCTCGTACTGGTGGTCCTCGCCCGAGACCTCGCGCAGGCGCAGGAGCACCCGGTCGCCCTCGCCCAGCGCCGGCTCGCCCTCGCGCGGGATCATCAGGATGCGCGGCTCGGGCCCCTCGCCGTGCCATTCCAGCGGCTTCGCGGTCAGGTCGCCGTCGTCGTCGGGGGCGCCGATCTGGCAGACGGTGACGGGCGGCAGCTTCTCCGGGTCGCGATACTGGCCCTTGCGCTTGTCGAGGTGGCCGTCGTCCTCCAGCTCGCGGAGCATCCGCTTGAGGTCGATCCGCGCCGAGCCCTTGACGCCGAAGGCGCGGGCGATGTCGCGCTTGGCGGTCTGGCCGGGGTTTTCGGCGATCCAGTCGAGGATCTGCGCCTTGGTGGGGAGGTCTGCCATGGGCGGGAGGTAGCACTTCGCCCCGGTCGTTGCGAGGGGCGACAGGCGCCGTGCCGTCGGGCATGAAAAAGGCCCCGGGCGACATGCGCCCGGGGCCGGAGTGTGGCTGACGGAAGGGAGGGGTCAGCCCTTGGAGAAGTCGGGGTAGGCCTCCATGCCGAGCTCGGAGACGTCGAGGCCGTTCACCTCGCTCTCCTCGTCGACGCGGATGCCCACCACAGCCTTGAGGATGAACCACACGATCAGCGAGAGCACGAAGGTCGTGCCGATGATCGCGACCATCCCGAGCACCTGCGTGCCCAGCGCCGCCTCGCCATGGTAGCCGCCGGTGAGAACCACCGCGAACGTGCCCCAGATGCCGGCGAAGCCATGCACCGGGATCGCGCCGACCACGTCGTCGATCTTCATCTTGTCCAGCAGAGGAACCGTGAAGACCACGATCGCGCCGCCGACCGCGCCGATGATGAGCGCCAGCAGCAGCGTGGGTGCGAGCGGCTCGGCCGTGATCGAGACGAGCCCGGCAAGCGCGCCGTTGAGCACCATGGTCAGGTCGGCCTTGCCGTAGACGAGCTGCGTCAGGATCAGCGCCGAGACGGCGCCGGACGCGGCCGCCATGTTGGTGTTGGAGAAGATCCGGCTGATGTCGGCCACGTCGCCGGCCGAGCCCATGGCGAGCTGCGAGCCGCCGTTGAAGCCGAACCAGCCGAGCCACAGGATGAACATGCCGAGCGTCGCGAGGGCGAGGTTCGAGCCGGGCATCGGGTTGACCTTGCCATCCTTGTACTTGCCCATGCGGGGCCCCAGGACGATCGCGCCGGCCAGCGCTGCAGCGGCACCGCAGGCATGCACGACGGTCGAGCCGGCGAAGTCGGAGAAGCCCGCCTCGGACAGCCAGCCGCCGCCCCACTGCCAGGACGCGGTCAGCGGGTAGATGAAGCCCGTCAGCACGATCACGAAGAGCAGGAACGGCCAGAGCCGGATCCGCTCGGCGAGCGCGCCCGACACGATGGAGGCCGTCGCGGCGCAGAACATCAGCTGGAAGATGAAGTCCGACCCTGTCGAGGCATATCCGGCGTCGTCCGCCGCCGCGAGGCCCTCGTCGTTCAGGTAGACAGGCTCCAGCACGCCCCAGGACGGGAACAGCCCCGAGAACCAGCCCTCGATCGCCCAGTCGCCGAGCGGATACATCAGGTTGTAGCCGATGAGCCAGTACATGATCGCGGCCAGCGAAAACAGGCCGACGTTCTTGGTCATCTGCATGGTGACGTTCTTGGAGCGCACGAGGCCGCCCTCGAGCATGGCAAAGCCCGCGGCCATGAAGAAGACGAGGAAGCCGCCGATCAGGAACAGCAGCGAATTGAGGATCCAGACCACCTCGTCGGAGACGGCCGGCGCGGCCTCCTCCTGCGCGAGGGCCGCCCCGGGCAGCGCGAGCGCGGCGGCCGCGGCCAGGACGGGAACGTACTTGGTGAGTTTCATGTGTGAATCTTCCCCTTTTTTCTCTTTGCCGCCGCTCAGAGCGCTTCTTCGTCGAGTTCGCCGGTCCGCACGCGCACCGCCTGCTGGATGTCGAGCACGAAGATCTTGCCGTCGCCGATCTTGTCGGTCTTGGCGGTCTTCTGGATCGTCTCGACGACCTGGTCGGCCATCGAGGCCGACACGGCGATCTCGAGCTTGACCTTGGGCACGAAGTTCACGGCGTATTCGGCGCCCCGGTAGATCTCGGTGTGTCCGGACTGCGAGCCGAACCCCTTGATCTCCGTCACCATCATGCCGCGCACGCCGATGGCGGTGAGCGCCTCGCGCACCTCCTCCAGCTTGAACGGCTTGATTGCTGCAATGATGAGTTTCACGTGGGTCCCCTTCGATAGGGCCAGGGCGCACCCGGCCGGTTCACGGACCCGACAGAGCCGCAAAAGGATTGGGCGCCTCAAGCAATGTGACGGGGCGACGACAGGCTCGGACCGGGAAGTTTGCACAATTTTTGCACAAAGCGAATGCGGTGACTAAAAAATGGGCAAGCACGAAAGCGCGCGCAGGGGTCGCAGGCCTCCCCAAGACGCGCCCGAGCGGCTATCAAGCGAAAAAACGGGGCGAAGCCCGAGTCAGCAGGGTCCGGGGCCGGAGGGGCCGGCCGGACAGAGGCAGGAAGCGGGGCAGAGATGGCGTCCAACCGGGGAAAGCGGCCGGTCCTGAAGGCAGACAAGCGCTACCCGTCTACGGGCAGGGGGCGCGGTGGCTCGGGCAGCGGGTCAGGGTCGGGGTCGGGGCGCTCGGGCGCCAAGGCGCCGCCGAAGCCGCGCCGGCGCGCCCGCAAGGCGGCGCCGCGGCAGCGCCGGGGCCCGATCGGCTGGGTGGCGGCCGCCATCGGCGCGGTGATCCGCGCCGCGGTGGGGCTGGTCTGGCGCGTCGGCCTCGTGGCCGCGGTGCTGGTCGGCGGGGGGGTGCTCTACTTCTACAACCAGCTTCCGCCGGCAGGCGAGCTGATCGACGGCCGCACGCGCGGCTCGGTCACGCTCCATGATCGCGACGGGCAGGTCTTCGCGTGGCGGGGCGAGCAGTTCGACCGCATCGTGTCGGTCGACCAGGTCTCGCGGCACCTCAAGAACGCGGTTATCGCCACCGAGGACAGGCGGTTCTACTGGCATCCCGGCATCGACCCGCAGGGCATCGCCTCGGCCATCCGCATCAACCTGAGCGAGGGGCGCGGCCCGCTCTCGGGGCACGGCGGCTCGACGCTCACGCAGCAGGCGGCGAAACTGCTGTGCCTCGGCGTCCCCTACGACCCCGACCTCTGGGAGAGCGAGGCCGACTACGAAGCCGATTGCCGCCGCACCACGCTGGGCCGCAAGGGGCGCGAGGCGCTCTACGCACTGGCGATGGAGCTGAAATACACCAAGGACGAGATCCTGACGATCTACCTCAATCGCGCCTATCTCGGCGCTTCGGCACGCGGCTTCGAGGCGGCGGCGCAGCGGTATTTCGGCATTCCCGCAGCAGGCCTCAGCCCGGCGCAGTCGGCCATGCTGGCGGGGCTTCTGGTGGCGCCGTCGCGCTATGCGCCCACCAACGATCTCGAGCGGTCGCAGCGCCGGGCGGCCACCGTGCTGCGCCTGATGCACGAGCAGGGCTACCTGACGGATGCCGAGTATACCGCCGCGCAGGCCGACCCCGCGACGCTTGCCGAAAATGCCGAGCAGACGGTCGGCGGCTACTTCGCCGACTGGGTGATGGGCACGGGGCCGAGCTTTCTCACCCGTGACACGACCGAGGACGTGCTGCTGCGCACCACGTTCGACCCCGAGATCCAGGCCGCCGCGGAAGAGGCGATGCGCCTGATCTTCCAGGAGAAGGTGCGCGACGGTTCCCGGGCCGAGGCGGCGATCGTGGTGATGTCGGCCGACGGTGCCGTGCGGGCGATGGTCGGCGGGCGCGACACGACCGTCTCGGGCGGCTTCAACCGTGCGGCTCAGGCCAGGCGGCAGACCGGCAGTTCCTTCAAGCCGTTCATCTACGCCGCGGCGATGGATCTGGGCTACAGCCCCAACGACACGGTGGTCGACGAGCCCTACTGCATCGACGTGCCCGGCTCGGGGCAGTACTGCCCCAAGAACTACAGCCGCGACTTCGCGGGCCGCGTGACGCTGACCGAGGCCCTCGCGCGGTCGCTCAACATCCCCGCGGTCAAGATCTCCGAGTTCGTCGGCCGCGACATCGTGCAGAAGGTCGCCGAGGATTTCGGCATCGAGAGCAGCCTTGCCGACGGCCCGGCGCTCGCGCTCGGCGTCAGCGAGTCGACGCTGGTCGAGATGACGGGCGCCTTCGCGGGATTCCTCAACGGCGGTCGGGCTGTGCTGCCCTACGGTCTGGAGGAGCTGCGCCTTCAGGGCGAGACCGAGCCTCTGATGGGCCGTGGCGGCGGCTACGGCAAGCGGGTGATCTCGGAAGAGGCAGCCGGAAAGCTCGTTTACATGCTCTCCCGCGTGGTCGAGGGCGGCACGGGCCAGCGCGCCCGGCTGGGCGATCGGCCCGCGGCGGGCAAGACGGGCACGACGCAGGCCGCGCGCGATGCGTGGTTCGTCGGGTTCACGGCCGATTACGTCATGGGCGTGTGGATGGGGTATGACGACAACACGCCGCTGTCGGGCGTCACCGGCGGCACGCTGCCGGCCGAGATCTGGCGCGAGGCGATGCTGCGCATCCACGAGGGCGACGAGATCCGCCCGCTGCCCATGCGGGTGCCAGAGCCGCCGCGCGCGGTCGTCGAGGCGCAGCCCGCCCCGCAGACCTCTCCGCCCGGCTTGCGCCAGCCCGCGCCCCAGCCGGTGCCGCAGCCGCAGGAGCGGCGCGGCCTGATCGGCGTGCTCGAGGGCATTTTCGGGAACTGACGCACCGCGCCTCTCGCCGGACCTCCGCGGCGCGCGCGCAGAGCCTCGCCCAACCCGGAGTGCGCACCCGCCATGCGCCATTTCCCGACAGCCCGCACGCGACGCGGCCGCCGATGGCGGCGCGCGGGCGTCGCCCTCCGAGAGGGGAGCTCACTCGGCGGCCAGCCTCGGCGACGGCCTGGGGCGGGGGCGTATCGGCGCTTCGGGGCAGGCGGGGTAGGCGAAGGCGTAGCCGTCCCATACCAGGACAAGCTCGTCCTCGGCGCCGTGCATGAGCATCGCCCGCTCGCGCCAGGCCATGCCCTCGCCCGTGCAGACCATGTCGTAGAGCGTGGCGTCCATGTCGCGCACGTCGACCGGGTCTGTCATGCGGCAGACGCTCTCGGCGCCGTAGAGCACGTCGTCCTCGATGCGCAGGATGCCGGGATCGCCCTCGGGGGCGGCGCAATCGGCGCCTGGCACGATGCGGTAGCGGCCGTCGTATTCTTCGGCCCCGGCGGGCAGGCCGAGCGCGAGGGCGGCAGCGAAGGCGAAAACGGGGTTCGGCATGCGTCAGCCGCCGCGGGCGGGCGGTCGAGACGCCGGAAGACGCAAACGATGACGGATCACGGGCACCCGCGGGCAGCGCACGCGGATCGGCCCGCGCGCCGGAATGGTAGCGCCGCGGAAGGGGAGAGACAACCGCGCCTGCCGGTGGCGGGCGCGGGCGGTTCCATCGGGGCGCGAATGCCGTAGGGTGCGCGCGAAGCCCACAGAAGGAGGAGCGCCATGCCCGGCCCCATCGAGACCCGCCTATCCGAGATCGGTGTCACCCTGCCCGATGCCCCGGCCCCTGCGGCCAACTACGTGCCGTTCGTTCAGGTCGGCGATCTGGTGCACGTGTCGGGGCAGATCAGCATGAGCGAGGACGGCACGCTCATCACGGGCAAGCTGGGCGAGACGCTGGGCGTCGACGAGGGGGCGGCGGCCGCGCGCCGCTGCGCCATCGCCCTGCTGGCGCAGGTCAGGGCCGCGTGCGGCGGTGACATCGAGCGGCTGGTGCGGGTGGTCAAGCTCACGGGGTTCGTCAACTCGACAGTCGATTTCACCGATCAGCCAAAGGTCATCAACGGGGCCTCCGACTTCCTGGTGGAGGCGCTGGGCGATGCCGGACGGCACGCGCGCTCGGCCGTCTCGGCCGCCTCGCTGCCACTGGGCGTGGCGGTCGAGATCGAGGGCATCTTCGAGGTCCGATGACCGTGTCGACGCCCCTCCCCCGGGGTTTCCTCGCCCGCCCGGTCGCCCACCGCGCCCTGCACGGCCCCGGCCGCCCGGAGAACTCCCGCGCGGCGGTGCGGGCAGCGGTGGCGGGCGGCTGGGGCATCGAGATCGACCTGCAGCCCTCCGCCGACCGGGTGCCGATGGTATTTCACGACGGCGGGCTCGCGCGCCTGACGGCCGAGACCGGCCCGGTGCGGGAGCGCAGCGCCGGGGCGCTGGGCGCGATCCCCCTGACGGGCGGCGACGAGGGCATTCCCACCTTCGCCGAGGTGCTCGAGATCGTTGCCGGCCGCGTGCCGCTGCTGGTCGAGATCAAGGACCAGTCGGGGACGATGGGGCCGACCGACGGAGCCCTCGAACGTGCGGCCGCCGAGGCCGCCCGCGGCTACGAAGGCCCGCTCGCCTTCATGTCTTTCAACCCGCACGCCGTGGCGGCCGTGGCCGAGGCCGCGCCCGGCACCCCCCGCGGCCTCGTCACCTGCGCCTTCCGGCCAGAGGACTGGCCCGGCGTGACGCCGGACCGCTGCGCCGAGCTTGCGGCGATGGGCGATGTGGCGCGCGTCGGCGCAGCCTTCGTCAGCCACGGGCACCGCGACCTCGGGATGCCCCGCGTGGCGGAGCTGAAGGCGCAGGGCCTGCCCGTTCTGTGCTGGACGCTCCGCTCGGCCGCCGAGGCTGCAGCGGCGCTTCGCGTGGCCGACCAGATCACCTTCGAGGGGTTCGACCCGTCTTGACGAGGCTGTCTTGACCGGCTTTCCCGCGGGGCCACCTATGGGGCGTCCCTCACGGAGCGACAGGATGGCAGCCCAGCCCGAGCCCGACATGGCCGTCGAAGTGCAGGTGCACCGCAGCCTCGCCGACATCCCGGCGGCGGAGTGGGATGCCTGCGCCTGCCCCGAGGCGGCGGATGGCGGGCCGCCGGACGACCCGTTCACGACCCACCGCTTCCTCTCTGCGCTGGAGGACTCCGGCTCGGTCGGGCGCGGCACCGGCTGGCAGCCGATGTACCTGGTCGCCCGCGCCGGGGGCGAGGCGGTCGCCGCCCTGCCGCTCTACGGCAAGTCGCACAGCCAGGGGGAATACATCTTCGATTTCTCCTGGGCGCACGCCTACGAGCGGGCCGGCGGGCGGTATTACCCCAAGCTGCAGGCGGCCGTGCCCTTCACCCCCGCCACCGGCCGGCGCTTCCTCGTGAAACCCGGCTGGGAAGAGGCGGGCACCGCCGCGCTGGTCGAGGGGGCGCTGCAGGTGGCCGAGAACAACCGCATCACCACCTTCCACGTCACCTTCTGCACGTCGGAAGAGGCCGAGCGGGGCCGCGAGATGGGCCTGCTGCACCGCCGCACCCAGCAGTTCCACTGGGAAAACCGCGGCTACGAGAGCTTCGACGCCTTCCTCGCCGACCTGTCCAGCCGCAAGCGCAAGAACATCCGCAAGGAGCGGCGGACGGCGCACGACTTCGGCGGCGAGATCCGGCAGCTCACGGGCGACGCCATCGAGCCCCGCCACTGGGAGGCCTTCTGGCGCTTCTACCAGGATACCGGCGCGCGCAAATGGGGCACGCCCTACCTGACGCGCGCGTTCTTCGACATCGCTCACGAGACGCTGCGCGACGATTCGCTGCTCGTCGTGGCCGAGCGGGCGGGGCGGCCGGTGGCCGGCGCGCTCAACTTCATCGGGCGCGACGCGCTCTACGGCCGCTACTGGGGCTGCGTCGAGGATCACGCCTGCCTGCACTTCGAGTGCTGCTACTACCAGGCGATCGACTTCGCCATCGCCCGGGGGCTGGCCACGGTCGAGGCCGGCGCGCAGGGCGAGCACAAGCTGGCGCGCGGCTATCTGCCCACCGCCTGCCACTCGCTCCACTGGATCGGCGACCCCGGATTTCGCACCGCGGTCGAGGAGTTCCTCCGCGCCGAAGCCCGCGCCGTCGACCAGGAGATCGACATTCTCACCTCATACGGACCCTTCAAGCAGACGGGAGAGGACCACGACTGATGCCCGAAAAGCTCACCGACCGCAGCGCGCTCGACCCCCTCAAGGCCACCGGCTGGGCCGAGGTGGACGGGCGTGACGCCATCGCCAAGACCTTCACCTTCAAGGATTTCCGGCAGGCGTTCGGCTGGATGACGCAGGTCGCGCTGGTGGCCGAAAAGATGGATCACCACCCCGAATGGTCGAACGTCTACAAGACCGTCGACGTGACCCTGTCGACCCACGACGCAGGCGGTCTGACCGAGCTCGACGTCAAGCTGGCCCGCGCGATGGACAAGGCCGCGGGCTGAACCTCGCGCCATCCTCTGCCGGCGGGTGTTGACCTTCCCCCTGCGGTAAGGCCCAGCTGACGACCTGTTGCACATCTGACAGGAGACCGGTCCATGCCCGTGACCATGATCGCGCGCCGCAGCTTTCTCGCCGGGGTCGCCGGCGTCGCCGCCACCGCGGCCCTGCCGCATGTCGCCCGCGCCCGGGGCGGCCCGCCGATCCACGTGCTGAAGGATCCGAATTGCGGCTGCTGCTCGGCGTGGATGGAGATCCTCGCTCGCGAGGGCTTTGCGGTGACGTCGGAGCCGTCGCGCGGCACGGCGCTCTTCCGGGCAAAGGCCGATGCAGGCGTGCCGGCCGACATGGCCTCGTGCCATACGGCCTTCGTCGAGGGTTACGTGATCGAGGGGCACGTGCCGCCCGGCGACATCCGTCGCCTGCTGGCCGAGCAGCCCGACGCGGTCGGCCTCGCGGTGCCCGGCATGCCCTACGGCTCGCCCGGCATGGGGCCCGAAAGCCGACGCGAGGCCTACGACGTGCACCTGATCCGGCGCGACGGCACGACGGAGGTGTTCACGCGCTACGAGGCCGCGGCCTGAGGCTTGGCGCGCCGCTCAGTGCAGCCGCGCCCGAACGAGGTAGGCCAGCACCGTCTCTTCCCCCAGCGCGCGCAGCGCCTCGAGCCGGTGATACCCCTCGACCAGCACGTAGCGGTCCCCGTCGGCCCGCAGCCGGATCGGCGTCGTCTGCCCGTTCTCGAGCATGTCGTTGGCGAGCGCCTCGACCCGCGCCGGATCGAGCGTCTTCACCCGCTTGACCGGCACATGGATGGCCTCGATCGGATACGGCTTCTTCTCGAGCATGGGGGCGAGCCTCGCACGGCCCGCCCCCTGTTGTCTCGTCAAACTTCGCCACCGTGGGCGCCAGGCGCCCGCGGCGCGGCGGGCTCAGGCCTGCTCGAGCAGGGCTTCTCCGGCAGAGGCCTCGCACACGCCGGGGTTCTCCTCGACGCCCATCGCCTTGACGACGCCGTCCTCGACGATCATCGCGTAGCGCTTCGACCGGTCGATCAGGCCCACGGGCGGGGCCGAGAAATCCATCCCCATCGCCTTGGTGAACGAGGCGTCGGCGTCGCCCAGCATGGTGATGCCGGCCGCGGTGGCGCCGGTCTGCTCGCCCCAGGCCTGCATGACGAACGGGTCGTTGACCGACACGCAGATGATCTCGTCGACGCCCTTCTCGGCGAAGCCGTCCTTCGTGCGCACGAAGCTCGGCACGTGGGCCTCGGTGCACGTGCCGGTGAAGGCGCCCGGCACGGCGAAGATCACCACCTTGCGCCCCTTCACCTTGTCGGCGAGCGAAACGGGCTCGGGCCCGCCCTCTCCCATCGCGGTCAGCGTGGCGTCGGGCAGGGTATCTCCAGTCGTCACGGTCATGTCGGCGTCCTTCTCGCGTTGCGTTTCCCGGCCGCCGTTATAGGGTCGTGCGCCGTTCGGTGCCAGAGCCGGGGCTGCGGATGAGGGAGCGGGGCATGACGGGAATCGTCGTCGTGGGTGCGGGCCAGGCGGGCGCGTCGCTGGTGGCGCGGCTGCGCGCCTCGGGCGAGAAGCGCCCGATCACCCTGATCGGGGAAGAGCACGCGCCGCCCTACCAGCGCCCGCCGCTGTCCAAGGCGTATCTCAAGGGCGAGATGGCGCTCGAGCGGCTCTTTCTGCGCCCCGAGGCGTGGTATCGCGAGAACGGGATCGAGCTGCGGCTCGACACCCGCGTCGACGCGATCGACCTCGCCGACCGCACGGTGATCGCCGGGGGCCATGCCCTGGCCTATGACGAGCTGGTGCTCACCACCGGCGCTGTCCCGCGCCGCCTGCCGCCGGGGATCGGCGGCGACCTCGGCGGCGTGCACGTCGTGCGGGGCCTTCGCGACATCGACCGGATGGCGCCCGAGATGGCGACGGGCAGGCGCGCCGTGGTGATCGGCGGCGGCTACATCGGGCTCGAGGCGGCAGCGGTCGCCTCGGCCCTCGGCCTCGACGTGACGGTGGTCGAGGCCGCGCCGCGCATCCTGCAGCGGGTCGCGGCGCCCGAGACCTCCGACTTCATCCGCAAGGTTCACGAGGACAAGGGCGTGACGATCCGCGAGGGAGTCGGGCTGGCGCGGCTGACCGGCGAGGGCCGCGTGACCGGCGCGGTGCTGGACGATGGCACCGAACTGCCCGCCGACCTCGTGATCGTGGGCATCGGGATCACCCCCTGCACCGCGCTCGCCGAGGCCGCCGGCATCGCGCTGGAGAACGGCATCCGGGTGGATGCCCGCGGCCGCACCTCGGCCCCGCATGTCTGGGCGGCGGGCGACTGCGCCTCGCTGCCGTATCGCGGGGCCCGCATCCGGCTGGAAAGCGTGCAGAACGCCATCGACCAGGCCGAGACGGTGGCCGACAACATTGCCGGTGCCGAAAGGGATTACGACCCCAAGCCCTGGTTCTGGTCCGACCAGTACGACCTCAAGCTGCAGATCGCGGGGCTGAATACCGGTTACGACCGCGTGGTCGTCCGCCCCGGAACCTCTCACTGGTACTACGCGGGCGACCGGCTGCTCGCCGTCGACGCGCTGGGCGATCCGCGCGCCTACATGGTCGGCAAGCGCCTGATCGAGGCGGGCCGCTCGCCCGACCCCGCGGCGGTGGCCGACCCCGAGACCGACCTCAAGGCGCTGCTGCGCTGATGCGGATCGTGGCGGGGCGCAATCGCGGGCTGCAGCTCGCCGTGCTCGGGCCGGGAGACCCGCTTGCGCACCTGCGCCCGACCCCCGACCGCGTGCGCGAGAGCCTGTTCAACCTGCTTGCCGCCCGCGACGACGTGAGCGTCGAGGGCGCCCGCGTGCTCGACCTCTTCGCCGGCACCGGCGCGCTCGGCCTCGAGGCGCTGTCGCGCGGCGCCGCCGAGGCGGTCTTCGTCGACGACGGCGCCACCGCCCGCGCCCTCCTGCGCGAGAATATCGGGCGGGCGAGGGCACAGGGGCAGACCAGGGTCTTCCGCCGCGACGCGACCGACCTCGGCGAGGCGCGCGGCGCGCCATTCGACCTCGTCTTTCTCGATCCGCCCTACGGGCAGGGCCTCGGCGCGACCGCCCTCGCCTCGGCCGTGGCCGGCGGCTGGCTCGCCCCCGGCGCCACGATCGTCTGGGAGGACAACGCGCAACAGCCCCCGCCCGCCGGCTTCGCCCTGCTCGATACCCGCCGCTACGGCGACACGCATCTGACGATCCTGCGCGCGCCCGGCGCAGACGCGGGGTGAGACGCCCCGCCCCATCATCCTGGCCCAAGTACTCCGGGGGAGTCGCCCGGAACGGGCGACGGGGGCAGCGCCCCCGCAACGCCCCCCTCGCGCGCCCGGTCGGCGCCTCTTTCCCCTGCGGGCGCCAAGTGCTTGTCTGACGTCAAAGGGAGGATTCGATGACCCACGTTCTCGCCATCGACCAGGGCACCACCTCGACCCGCGCGATCCTGTTCGACGGAAACATGAAGATCGTCGCCACCGCGCAGGAGGAGTTCCCGCAGCATTACCCCGCCTCGGGCTGGGTCGAGCACGACCCTGCCGATCTCTGGGGTACCACCGCCGGCACCTGCCGCGAGGTGATGGAGCGCGCCGGCATCCGCGGCTCCGACATCGCCGGCATCGGCATCACCAACCAGCGCGAGACCGTCGTGGTCTGGGAGAAGGATACGGGCCGGCCCGTCCACAACGCCATCGTCTGGCAGGACAGGCGCACCGCCGAGATCTGCGAAGACCTGCGCGCGGCCGGCCACGAGAAGACGGTGACCGAGGTGACGGGGCTGCTGCTCGATCCCTACTTCTCGGGCACCAAGCTGAAATGGATCCTCGACACCGTCGAGGGCGCACGCGCGCGGGCGGCCGCGGGCGAGCTGCTGTTCGGCACCGTCGACACCTGGCTGATCTGGCGGCTGACGGGGGGCGCGGCGCACGTGACCGACGCGACCAACGCCTGCCGGACGCTGCTCTACGACATCCGCAAGGGGCAATGGTCGCCCGAGATCTGCGAGCTGCTCGGCATTCCCATGGCGATGCTGCCCGAGGTGCGCGACACGGCCGGGCAGTTCGGCACGGCGCGGCCCGACCTCTTCGGCGCGGCGATCCCGATCCTCGGGGTCGCGGGCGACCAGCAGGCGGCGACGCTGGGGCAGGCGTGCTTCAGGCCCGGCATGCTCAAGAGCACCTACGGCACCGGCTGCTTCGCCCTGCTCAACACCGGGGCCACGCCCGTCGCCTCGCAGAACCGGCTGCTGACCACGGTGGCCTACCAGCTGGACGGAACGCCCACCTACGCGCTCGAGGGCTCGATCTTCATCGCCGGCGCCGTGGTGCAGTGGCTGCGCGACGGGCTGCAGGTGATCCGCTCGGCGCCCGAGACACAGCCGCTCGCCGAAAGGGCCGACCCCGGGCAGGAGGTGGTGCTGGTGCCCGCCTTCACCGGGCTCGGCGCGCCCTACTGGCGGCCCGATTGCCGCGGCGCGATCTTTGGGCTGACGCGCAACTCGGGGCCGGCGGAGTTCGCGCGCGCGGCGCTCGAATCGGTGGGCTACCAGACGCGCGACCTGCTCGAGGCGATGAAGGCGGACTACCACGGCGAGGGGGCAGGCAGCACCCTGCGCGTCGATGGCGGCATGAGCGCCTCGGATTGGGCGATGCAGTTCCTCGCCGACATCCTCGGCGCGCCCGTCGACCGGCCCGACGTGCTGGAGACGACGGCGCTCGGCGCGGCATGGCTCGCGGGCATGCAGGCCGGCGTCTATCCCGGCAGGGAGGACTTCGCCCAGACCTGGGCGCTCGAGCGGCAGTTCGTGCCCGAGATGGCCGAGCCCGAGCGGGAGCGCCGCTACGAGCGGTGGACATCGGCCGTCAACGCCACGATGGAGTTCTGAGCGCCGGCCGTTTCGGGCCGTGACCCCGGCGCCGGCTGTTGCTAAGGGCAGGGGCGAGGGCAACGGACGGGCGCCGCATGGACATCATCGAGACAGAGCTTCCCGGCGTTATGGTTCTGATCCCGCGCCGCTTCGGCGATGAGCGCGGCTGGTTCTCGGAGACGTGGAACGCCCGCACGCTGGCGCATCACGGGATCACGACGGCCTTCGTGCAGGACAACCAGTCGTTCTCGGCCGAGGCGGGCACGCTGCGCGGCCTGCATTACCAGGCCCCGCCGCACGCCCAGGCCAAGCTGGTGCGCTGCCTTTCGGGCCGCATCCTCGACGTGGCCGTCGACGCACGGGCGGGGTCGCCCACCTACGGGCGATGGGCGGCGCGCGAACTGACGGCGGAGGGCGGCGAGCAGCTGCTGGTGCCAGAAGGCTTTCTGCACGGGTTTCTCACGCTGACGCCCGACGCGATGGTGGCCTACAAGTGCTCCGACTACTACGCCCCCGAGGCCGACGGCGCGGTGCGGTGGGATTCGGTCGGCATCGACTGGGGGCTGTCGGGCCCGCCCACGCTGTCGCTGAAGGATGCAGAGGCGCCGGCTTTCGACGCCTGGGAGAGCCCGTTCGCGTGGGGCGAGCCATGAAGCTGCTGGTCACCGGCGGTGCCGGCTTCATCGGCTCGGCGGTCGTGCGGCTCGCGGTGGCGCGGGGGCACGCCGTGGTCAACCTCGACGCGCTGACCTACGCAGCCGACCTGCGCAACGTGGAAGATGCGGCGGAAAGCGGGGCCTATGCCTTCGAGCACGCCGATATTCGCGACCGGGCGGCGCTCGACCGCGTTCTCGACCGGCATCGGCCCGACGCGATCCTGCACCTCGCCGCCGAGAGCCATGTCGACCGGTCGATCGACGGCCCCGCCCCGTTCATCGAGACGAACGTGACGGGCACCTACACCCTGCTCGAAGCGGCGCGGCGCTACTGGGAGGGGCGGGGCCGGCCCGAGGCCTTCCGTTTTCACCACGTCTCGACCGACGAGGTATATGGCTCGCTCGGGGCGACGGGCACGTTCACCGAAGAGACGCCGTATGCCCCGCGCTCGCCCTACTCGGCGTCGAAGGCGGCCTCCGATCACCTCGCGATGGCCTGGCACGAGACCTACGGGCTGCCGGTGCTGCTGACCAACTGCTCCAACAATTACGGCCCCTATCACTTCCCCGAGAAGCTGATCCCTGTGGCGATCCTCAACGCGCTGCACGGGAAGGCGATCCCGGTCTACGGGACGGGAGAGAACGTGCGCGACTGGCTGTTCGTCGAGGACCACGCGGACGCGCTCCTGACGGTGCTGCAGCGGGGCCACGTCGGGCGGAGCTACAACATCGGCGGCGAGAACGAGGCGCGCAATATCGACCTCGTTCGCACGATCTGCCGCCTGCTCGATGCCCGCCGACCCGAGGGCGCCCCGCACGACCGTCTGATCGAATTCGTCACCGACAGGCCGGGCCACGACCTGCGCTACGCGATCGACCCCGCCCGCATCCGCAGCGAGCTGGGCTGGCGCCCCTCGGTCACCCTCGAGGAGGGGCTGGCGCGCACCGTCGACTGGTTCCTCGCCAACGAGTCGTGGTGGCGCCCCCTGCTGGAGCGCGACGGCGTGGGCCGGCGTCTCGGCACGGCGAAGGCGGGCTGATGCGGCTCCTCGTGATCGGGCGGACGGGGCAGGTGGCCACCGAACTCGCGGCGCTGGCCCCCGGGGCCATGATCCTGTCGCGCGCAGAGGCCGACCTCGCCCACCCCGAGGCGGCAGCCGAGGCCGTGGCGGGCGCGCTCGCGGCGAGCGGGGCCGACGCCGTCGTCAACGCGGCCGCCTACACCGCCGTCGACCGCGCCGAGGACGAGGCGGCGCTGGCCCTCGCCGTCAACGGCACCGCACCGGGGCTGATCGCGCAAGCCTGCGCCGCTGCCCGCCTGCCGATGGTGCATATCTCGACGGACTACGTGTTCGACGGCTCGACCTCGGCGCCGAGAGCGCCGGGTGCGCCCACCGCCCCGCTCGGCGCCTACGGGCGGACGAAGCTCGCGGGGGAGGAAGCGGTGCGCTCGGCAGGCGGGGTGCACGCGATCCTGCGCACGTCTTGGGTGTTCTCGCCCCATGGCGGCAACTTCTTGAAGACGATGCTGCGGCTTTCGGAGTCGCGCGACGCGCTGCGCATCGTCTCCGACCAGGTGGGCGGGCCGACGCCGGCGCGCGCCATCGCGCGGGCCTGCCTGACCATCGCCGAGCGTCTGGCCGCCGACCCGGCGCTCGCGGGAACCTACCACTTCTCCGGGGCGCCCGACGTGAGCTGGGCCGAGTTCGCCCGCGAGATCTTCGCGCAGGCAGGGCGGGACGTGACGGTGAGCGACATCCCGACCGCGGACTACCCGACTCCGGCGGCGCGCCCCCTCAACTCCCGGCTCGACTGCGCGACGACGCAGACCGCCTTCGGCCTCGAGCGCCCCGACTGGCGTGCGGGGCTCTCCGAAACGCTTGCCCGGCTGGAGGCACGGTCATGACGCGCAAGGGCATCATCCTGGCCGGCGGCTCGGGCACGCGGCTCTACCCGGTGACGCTGGCTGTGTCGAAACAGCTCCTGCCGCTCTACGACAAGCCGATGATCTACTACCCGCTCTCGGTGCTGATGCTGGCGGGCATTCGCGAGATCGCGGTCATCACCACCCCCCACGATCAGGCGCAGTTCCGCCGCCTGATGGGCGACGGCAGCCAGTGGGGCCTGTCGCTGACATGGATCGAGCAGCCCTCGCCCGACGGGCTGGCGCAGGCCTACCTGCTGGCCGAGTCGTTCCTCGCCGGTGCGCCCTCGGCGATGGTGCTGGGCGACAACATCTTCTTCGGCCACGGTCTGCCTGAGATGATGGCGCGGGCCGATGCGCGCGACGGGGGCGGCACCGTCTTCGGCTACCGCGTGGCCGATCCCGAGCGCTACGGCGTGGTCGATTTCGACGGCGAGCGCGTGCGCGCGATCATGGAAAAGCCCGCGCGGCCGCCGTCGAACTTCGCGGTGACGGGGCTCTACTTCCTCGATGGAACGGCGCCCGCGCGGGCCCGGCAGGTGCGCCCCTCGCCGCGCGGCGAACTCGAGATCACGAGCCTGCTCGAGAGCTACCTCGCCGAGGGCGCCCTGACCGTCGAGCGGATGGGGCGCGGCTACGCCTGGCTCGACACCGGCACCCACGCCTCGCTGCTCGATGCCGGAAATTTCGTGCGCACGCTGGAAGAGCGGCAGGGCCTGCAGACCGGCTCGCCCGAGGAGATCGCGTGGGGGAAGGGCTGGATCGACCGCGGCACGCTGGCGGACGCGGCCGAGCGCTTCGGCAAGACCGCCTACGGGCGCTACCTGCGCGGGTTGCTGGGCGAGTGAGCGCCCCCGTCTGGGCCGCGTCTAGGACGGCCGCGTGATCACGAGGAAATAGACCCATTCGCCGCGGAACGCGGGGTCGAGCCTGCGTGCCTCCGCGATCCGCCGCGAGAGATCGGCAAGGTAGGGGGCGGCGGGCTCGACCAGCGGGCGTGGCGCATCGAAGAGCGGGGCGGAGGCGGCGAGGGCCACCACGATCTCCTGCCCGAAGGGCGGGCCGATCTCCAGCCGCAGGCCCGACGTGCCGTCATCCGCGCCGCCGATCGTCTGAACGCTGCCGGCCTCTGCGCGACGGAGCGGGACGGCCTCGTTGGGTCTCAGGTGCACGACCCGGCCCGCCGCATCGAAGTAGTCCACGTAAACATAGGCGTCGTAGTCGGGGGCGGCGAGTTCCAGCTCCAGCGTCTCGCCCGCAGCGAAGGCGAATTCGCGCACATGGGTATCCTCGCCCACGAGGCGGGGGTCGAGCGCCTGGTCGGTCGATTGCGGCAGGCCGGCGGCGGCGATGGCCGAGAGAACATCGCATTGCGGGCGGGGCAGCACGCGCAGGTTGGGCTGCACCGGGATGTCGGCGCCCATCTCGGCCCGGAGCGCGGCGAGCACAGGGGCGGCGGCGCCCTCCTCCGGCACGTGGCCGTGCAACTCGAGCGTGCCGGTCTCGGGGACGAAACGGGCCTGCAGGCGGGCGCAGGGCACCCCGCCCAGCAGCCCGGCCAGCCCATCGCGGATATCGGCCTCGGGCGCGAGCGTGTCTGGCGCCATGAAGCTCTGCAACGCGGCCAGCGACACGGGGTCGGAGATGTCGGCGAAGCCCTCGATCGCGGTTCGGGCGCGCTGCCGCGCGACCGGAGCGGCGCCAGGCGGGGCGGGGCGCGGCGTCGGCGCCGCGGCCGCGAGCGCGGCGGCGTCGGGTGTTGTGGCAGGCAGCGTTGCGGCGTCCGTTTCGGCGGTCGCAAGCGGGGAAGAGCGAGGCGCGGCGGGGCGGGGCGGACCGGCCAACGGCTCGGCCTCGAGGAGAGGCGCGGCGGGGGCGTCCGCCGGTGCGGTCGGGGAGGGACGCGGTAAGGTCAGAGGCACCGTGGCGGCCGGAGAAGGGACGGCCGCGAGCAGGACGCCCTCGGGCGCGGCGCTGCCGATGGCGGCGAAGGCGGGCGCGGCCGTGTCGACCCGTGCCGCAGGACGCGTCGCAGCCGCCAGTGCGTCGGCCTGCGGCAGCGCCGCGGTCAGGCCGGTCGCCGGCGTCGGCGAGGGTGGCAGGCGCGTCGCCGCCGGCGCGGCCTCAGCGAGCGGCGCAACCGGAACGCCCTCGGGCACCACGCTCGGCCCGACCGGCGAGGCGGCGTCGGCCGGACGGGCCGGCGGGCCCTGCGTCGCGACGGGGGTAACGGGTGCGGGGAGCGCCGCCGGCCGGTCGGGCGCGGGCGGGACCGCAGGCCGTGCCGCCGCGACCGGAGCCTGCGTGGGCGCAAGGGCCTGCGCCTGCGTAGATGGCGCGTCGATGCGCCCCGGCGCGGGGAAAGCGGCCGCGAGGGCGATGGCGGGCGCATTGGCGGCGGCGCGCGTTTCGGCCCGTGGCAGGGCGGCGCGCGCCTCGGTGCGCGGAACGACACCGGCGGCGAGGCCCTGCCCTTCGGCGGCGTGCTCGGGGGCGGCGTCGGTGTCGGGTGCAGCCCTCGCGGCCTCGGCGCGGTCGACGGCGGCGGTCGCAAGGGCGAGGCGTGCCTCTTGCGGGTGCTGGTCCTCCCCCGGGGTCGGGCGCACGGCCAGCCAGACAAGGCCCGCCCCGGCCCCGTGCAGGGCGATCGAGGCGGCGAGGCCCGCGGCGGCGAGCGTGGCGCGCTTCATCGCGCGCCCGCGTCGGGCGTGACGACCAGAGCCGCGTCGCGCGCCCCCAGCGCCTCGAGCCGCGCCACCAGCGGCAGGACATGGCGCAGCTCGGCCTCTCGGTGGGCGTTGACGCGGAAGAAGAGGCCCGGCCGGGCATCGAGCCGGGCGGCCACGGCGCCGTCGAGCCCGGCGGCCGCGATCTCCACCCCGTCGAGCGCGAGCGCCCCGTCGGCGGCGACCGAGAGCGTCGCGCCACCGCCGGGCATGTCCGCTCCGGCCAGAGCCTCGGGGGGCGTCACCTCGAATGGCGCGGTCGCGTCCATCCGACCGGCAAGCAGGAAGAAGACGAGCAGGAAGAAGGCAACGTCGATCAGCGGCACGATGGTGTCGGGGCGTGGCCGGGCCGGGGGGCGGGGTATGCGCATCGGCCCGCCCCCTAGCGCGCTTCGAGGCGGAGAACGCGCATGTCGGGCAGGCCGGCGCGCGCGCCCGCGTCCATTACCGAGACGAGGGCCTGCACCGGCGCGGCACCCGAGGGCAGCACGAGCACCTGCGCCCGCTCGGCGGCTGCCTCGGTCAGCGCGGCGTCGAGCGCCGGGCCGTGGAGGGCGCGCCCCGCGACCGCGGGCACCCCGTCGGCGCCGATGCGGATCAGCCGGGTCGGCCCCGGTGGCGCGTCGGGCTCGGCGGCGGCGGTCTCCTCGGGGGCGACGGCGGGGATCATGTCGAGGTCGAGATAGGTCGAGGTGACCATGAAGAAGACGAGCAGGATGAACAGCACGTCGATCATCGGGGCGAGCGAGATGACCGAGCGCAGCGGCCGCGGCCGGGGCAGGACCACCGGCAGCGCGTCGGAGGGAGGCGGCGCGCGCATCTCAGGCGGAGCGCTGCGCGTCCTCGACCAGCATCAACTCGCTGACCGACGCCTCTATGGCCTGCGCGCCCGCCTCGGCGCGGGCGGCGAGCAGCGCGGCCCCGACCGCGGCGGGGATCGCCACGAGCAGGCCGGCGGCGGTGGTCAGCAGCGCCTCCCAGATGCCGCCGGCGAGGATCGAGGCGTTGGCGGCGCCCTGGGCCAGCTCGAGCTCGCGGAAGGCGCGGATCATGCCGAGGACAGTGCCGAGCAGGCCCAGCAGCGGCGCGATCATCGCGATCAGCTCGAGCAGGCGCAGCCAGCTCGACATCCTTGCCAGCTCCTCGGCGCCGCGGGCGACGGTGGCGGTGACGAGGGCCGGGCCGCGCCGCCCCTCGGCCAGCCGCTCCATGGTGTAGAGCATCACGCGGTCGGCCGGGGCGCGGCCAGACCGCAAGAGGCCCAGCGCCTCGCCCTGTCGCCCCTCGGCCCAGGCGCGCAGGGCGGCGGCGCGCTCCTCGGCACCGCCGCGCACCGGGGCGAGTTGCAGCGCCTTGGCGACGATCAGCGCGAGCGACAGGACCGAGAGTGCGGCCAGAACCGCGAGGACGGGGCCGCCCGCGCCGATCTCTCCCAGCCCGCCCACGCGGCTACTTCACCAGGTCCGCGTCGGCCCGGCTTTCCAGCGTGACGAGGGGAAAGCAGTCGGTCTCGCCCGCATCCTGCAGGCGGCAGGCGGTGATGTCGTGCAGCAGGATCTCGGAGATGTCGCCGCAGGCAAGGCCGGGAATCTCGAACAGCTTCAGCGTGGTGCGGGCGACCGGCAGGGGCGCGGCATCGACCGCCAGAAGGCTGTCGATCACGCCGCCCCCGTCGAGCACGGCGAGCGACATCTCGAACCCTTCGAACGTGTCGCCGGTTCCGTTTCGGAACAGGAAGTAGGCACGACAGCCGCCTTCCTCGGCCGGCTCGGTCTTGTTCAGCTCGACGATCAGGCCGCCCTGTTGCTGTGCCGCGACGGGCGCGGTGCCCACGGCCATGAGGATGGCAGCGGCGAGCGCGGCGGCTGGGGCGGCAGATGGCGGCATCGAGATCCTTTCAGGTCGCGGCGATCGCAGGGGACGGGGTGCGAGCGACCGCGGCGGACCCTTCGGAAGGGCTGCGCAATGATCGGTCCGACGGCCCCCGCGAAAGTGATGGAACGAAACGCCCAGACGGCAGTCAAGGCAATTTTTTGTTTGAAACGTGGCGTCAGGGGGTGTTTGCTGAAGCGGCTGGGAGCGCGCGCCCGGCCGCGACGGGGCTCGGAAATTTCGGCCGACCTTCCGCGTGTCGGGGACAGGGCACGGGACGGACAGGATCAATGGAAGTCGACGCCTATCTCGAGCCGATCACGGAGACGGCCCCGAGCGGGTTGAACCTCGAATACGAGACCGTCTTCGTCGATATGGAACTCGCGGCCCAGTACGGCGAGGAGCGGCAGGTCGGCGACTCGGTGCTCGAGGCGGAGGAGCCCGACTTCGGCGACCTTGCCGCCAAGGCGCGGGCCGTTCTCGCCGAGAGCCACGACATCCGTGCCGCCGTCTTCCTCGCAGAGTCTGCGCTGCACACCGGTGGCCTGTCGGCCTTCGCCGATGCGCTGGGGCTGGTACGCGGCTATCTCGAACGGTGGTGGGACACGTGTCACCCGCAGCTCGACGAAGACGACGGCGACGCCACGATGCGGATCAACGCGGTGCAGGGCCTCGCCGACCCGAGGCGGCTGGTGCGCGCGCTGCGCCGCACCGGGCTGACGGACAGCCGCGCCTTCGGCCGGGTTTCGCTGCGCGAGGTCGAGATTGCAGAGGGGCGGGCAGATCCGCCGCCGGGCTTCGACGGCGTGACCGACCCGGCGGCCGTCTCGGCCGCGTTCCAGGACAGCGACACCGCCGCTCTGGCCGAAATGTCGGCGGCGGTGGCGACGGCGCGCGAGCATCTCTCCGCCATCGAGGCGGTCTTCGCGGACAAGACTCCGGGCGACGCGCCCCAGCTCGACCGGCTGGCCGACACGCTGAGGGCGATCGGTGCCACCTATGCCCGGTTCGGGGCGGGCGATGCCGGAGCGGAGGCACCCGAAGTCGGGCCGGTGGCGAACGACGGCGCCGCCCCGGCGCCGGCCGTCGCCGCGGCTGGCGGCGGGGCGGTGGCGCCGGGGGCGATCCACTCGCCCGACGACGTGGTGCGCGCCCTCGACGCGATCATGAACTACTACGCCCGCAGCGAGCCTTCGAGTCCGCTGCCGATCCTGCTGGGGCGGGCGCGGCGGCTGGTCAGCGCCGACTTCCTGACCATCGTGCGCGACATGGCTCCGGACGGGATGGACGATGTGCGCCGCATCGGCGGGCTGAGAGACGATGACGACGACTGAGACGCGAGCAGGCGCCGCGCGGCGTCCGGCACGACGCCGCATGGCCTGAGAAGGAGCGAGAAATGGCGGACAGTTCACAGAAGTTCATTGCGCGCAACCGCGCACCGCGGGTGCAGATCGAATACGACGTCGAGCTCTACGGCGCGCAGAAGAAGGTGCAGCTGCCGTTCGTGATGGGCGTTATGGCCGATCTCGCCGGCAAGTCGGAGGTGGAGCAGCCCGCCGTCGCCGACCGCAAGTTCCTCGAGATCGACGTCGACAACTTCGACAGCCGGATGAAGTCGATGGCGCCGCGCGCCTCCTTCAGCGTGCCCAACACGCTGACCGGCGAGGGCAACCTTGCCGTCGACATCACCTTCGAGAGCATGGACGACTTCTCGCCCGCCGCCATCGCCCGCAAGGTCGAGCCCTTGCGCGAGCTGCTCGAGGCGCGCGAACAGCTCGCCAACCTGATGACCTACATGGACGGCAAGACCGGCGCCGAAGACCTTATTTCGCGCATCATGGCCGACCCGGCGCTGCTCAAGACGCTGGCGGCGCAGCCCAAGCCGCAGGGCGACGCCGAGACGGCAGAGGAGTGACCGAGATGCCAGAAGAAAAGACCGACGTCGCCCCGCAGCACGCTGAAAGTGCCTTCGGCTCCTCCGAGTTCGAGGCGCTTCTCAACAAGGAGTTCCGGCCGAAATCGGACCAGGCCAGGACCGCGGTGCAGAGCGCCGTGCGCACGCTGGCCGAGCAGGCGCTCGAGAATACCGCCCTGATCTCCGACGATTCGCTGCGGACGATCGAGGGGATCATCGGCGAGATCGACAAGAAGCTGACCGAGCAGATCAATCTGATCCTGCACCACGAGGATTACCAGCAGCTCGAGAGCGCGTGGCGCGGGCTGCACTATCTCGTCAACAACACCGAGACCGACGAGATGCTGAAGATCCGCGTCATGAACATCTCGAAGAAGGAGATGCACAAGACGCTGCGCAAGTTCAAGGGCACCGCCTGGGACCAGTCGCCGATCTTCAAGAAGGTCTACGAGGAGGAGTTCGGCCAGTTCGGCGGCGAGCCCTACGGCGCTCTCGTGGCCGATTACCACTTCGACCATTCGCCGCCCGACGTCGAGCTTCTGGGCGAGATGTCGAAGATCGCCGCCGCCGCCCACGCGCCGCTCATCACCGGCGCCAAGCCCACGCTCTTCCAGATGGACTCGTGGTCGGAACTCGCCAACCCTCGCGACCTGACCAAGATTTTCCAGACGCCGGAATACGCCGCCTGGCGCAGCCTGCGCGAGAGCGAGGACGCCAAGTATGTCGGGCTGGCGATGCCGCGCTTCCTCGGCCGGCTGCCCTACGGCTCCAAGACCGACCCGGTAGAGGAATTCGCCTTCGAGGAGGATACAGAGGGCGCCGACAGCGGCAAGTATTCGTGGGTCAACGCGGCCTATGGCATGGCCACCAACATCACCCGCTCGTTCAAGGAATACGGATGGTGCTCGCGCATCCGGGGGGTGGAATCGGGCGGCGCGCTGTCGAACCTGCCCAGTCACACCTTTCCCACCGACGATGGCGGGGTGGATCAGAAATGCCCGACCGAGATCGCCATCTCGGACCGGCGCGAGGCGGAACTGGCCAAGAACGGGATGATGCCGCTGATCCACCGCAAGAATTCCGACGAGGCGGTGTTCATCGGTGCGCAGTCGCTGCACAAGCCGGCCGAATACGACGATCCCGACGCCACGGCCAACGCCAACCTCGCGGCGCGGCTGCCCTACCTCTTCGCGACCTGCCGTTTCGCGCACTACCTGAAGTGCATGGTCCGCGACAAGATCGGCTCCTTCAAGAGCCGGACGGCCATGGAGGAATGGCTGCAGGAGTGGATCAACAACTACGTCGACTTCAATGCCGACATCTCGGCCGAGTCCGAGAAGGCGCGCAAGCCGCTCGCCGCGGCCGAGGTGGTGGTCGAGGACGTCGAGGGCAACCCCGGCTATTACACGTCGAAATTTTTTCTAAAGCCCCATTACCAGCTCGAAGGACTGTCAGTCTCGCTGAGGCTGACCTCGACGCTGCCCTCGGAGAAGGGCGGTTGAGGCGCGGCTTCTGATCCGGCCGTCATTCCGCGGCCACCCCACCACTTCGGGCCTGACGGCCCGGCCCGGACAAGGAGAGAACCGTGGCGGAGAATACATTCATCCAGATCGAGGGCATCGAAGGCGAGGCCACCGAGGATAACCATGCGGGCTGGGTGCCCCTGAAGAGCATCGAATGGGGCATGGAGCGGACGGTCGACATGACCGACCTGACCACCAAGCAGCGCGGCTACGCCAACACCAACTTCGACAAGGTGTCGCTGACGAGCGACCTGAGCAAGGCGTCGGCCAAGATCTGCACGTATGTGGCCAGTGGCAAGGTCACCAAGGAGGCGGTGATCCACCTGTGCCGGTCGGGCGACGACGCCGGCAAGGGTATGGAGCCCTACCTGATCATCAAGCTCGGCAACTGCATGATCGACAGCTACTCGGTCTCGGGCGGGGAAGAGTCGCTCCCCGAAGAGTCCTGGACGCTCGCCTATCGCAGTATCGTCATCGAGTACAAGGAAGCCGACTACAAGACGGGCAAGCTCACCAAGGCCGACGAGTTCAAGTGGAACCTCGAGAAGGGCAACGTCAGCACGGGCTGACGTCGCCCTCTCGCCGTGCGGCCCGCGCCCCGACGCCTGATGGGGGTGGGCCGCCCACCCTTGATCCCGAGCGGGAGGTTCGCGCATGACGCCCGAAGAGCACCTGAAGGCGGGCGACCTGGAGGCGACCCTGCGGACGCTGCAGGAGCAGGTCCGCAAGAAGCCCGCCGACGCCCGGCTGCGGGTCTTCCTGTTCCAGTTGTTGTGCGTGCGGGGCGAGTGGCAGCGTGCCATCGCGCAGTTGAAGGTTGCTGCCGAACTCGACGCGGGCGCCACGATGATGGCACGCGCCTACCGCGAGGCCATCGTCTGCGAAGTCTACCGCGAGAAGGTCTTCGCCGGGGAGAAGGCGCCGCTGGTCTTCGGCGAGCCCGAGGAATGGCTGGCGCTGCTGATCGAGGCGCAGAAGCTGATGGGGCAGGGCGAGGGTGCCCGCGCCGCCGAATTGCGCGCACGCGCCTTCGAGGCGGCTCCTGCGGCCGCCGGTACGCTCGACGGCGCCCCGTTTGCCTGGGTCGCCGATGCCGACTCGCGTCTCGGACCCGTGCTCGAGGTGGTGGTGAACGGCCGGTATTTCTGGTTGCCCTTCGCGCAGATCGACACGCTCACGGCCGAGGCGCCGACCGACCTGCGCGACGCGGTCTGGACGGCGGCGACCCTGACGCTGGTCAACGGTGGCGAGGTGGCGGCGCTGATCCCCACGCGCTATGCCGGGACGACGGCCGAGGGGTCCGATGCCGAGCGGCTTGCGCGGGCCACCCGCTGGGCCGATCTCGGCCACGACTGCTTCGCCGGGATCGGGCAGCGGGTGCTGGCGACCGACCGGGGAGACGTGGCGCTGCTGGACATGCGGTCGCTTGCGCTCGGCGCGCAGCCCGCCGCGGCCGAGGCCGAGGGCGCGCCCGGCCATGTCTGATCGCACGGTGGCAGAACGGCTCCAGCCCTCGCTGCTGGACAGGCTGACCGACGAGGCGCCCGGCGAGCAGACGGAGACGCGCGCCTCGCGGGTGATAGACGTCGCCCGCCTGCGCGATATCGTGCAGCGGGATCTTGCCTGGCTTCTCAACACCCAGGCCAACACCGATCTCTACGAGACCGGGCACACGCCCAACGCGGCGCGATCGGTGCTGAATTACGGGGTGCGGCCGACCTCGGGCGACTATTCCACGATCTATCGGGCCGAGGAGATCCGCCGCGCCATCCTGAAGGCGATAGAGACGTTCGAGCCGAGGCTGGTAAAAGGCTCGACCACGGTCGAATTGCGCCCGACCGAGCGGGGCGGCGAGATGTATATCGCCTTCGACATCCGCTCGGATCTCTGGGCGCACCCGATGCCGCTCGAGCTCTACCTGCGCAGCCGGGTCGATCTCACGACCGGCGAGGTCGAGATGGAGCGGGCAAGCTGATGGATACGCGCCTTCTCTCGCACTACGAGGCCGAGCTCGCCTATCTGCGCGACATGGGGGGCGAGTTCGCCCGCGCCTATCCGAAGATCGCCGCGCGCCTCGGGATGGAGGGGATCGAGGTCATCGACCCCTACGTCGAGCGGCTGCTTGAGGGGGCGGCGTTCCTTGCCGCGCGGGTGCAGCTCGAACTCGACCTGCAGGTGCCCGAGATCACGAGCCATCTGCTCGAGATCGTCTACCCGCATTACCTCTGCCCGGTGCCGTCGATGATGATCGCGGCCTTCGAACCCGAGAAAGGCGGATCGGGGCTGAAGGCCGGACACCTGCTGCCGCGCCAGACGGTGCTGCGCTCGCGCCCCGGAGAGGATCAGCAAACCGCCTGCGAGTTCCGCACCGCCGCCGACGTCACGCTTTGGCCCCTGGAGATTGCCGAGGCCGAGTACATCGACGGCCGCGGCGCGCTGGTCGCGGCGGGACTGGCGCGAGACCTCGACGCGCGCGCGGGCATACGGCTGCGGCTGCGGCGCACAGATGGCGACCCGATCGCGGCGCTGCCGCTCGACCGGCTGACCCTGTTCCTCGACCCGGAAGGCGGTGCGCCGTGGTCGCTGCACGAATTGCTCTGCACGCAGGCGAACGGACTGACCGCGCGGTCGACCGACCCGCGCGCCGAATGGCGCGTGATGCTGCCCGACGGCGCCGTGGTGCCGAGAGGCTTCGAGCCGGAGGAGGCGCTGTTGCCGTTGCCGCGGCGCTCGTTCGACGGCTACCGACTGCTCCAGGAATATTTCGCGATGCCCGAGCGGTTCCTCTTCGTCGAGCTGCGGGGCCTCGCGCCCGGGTTGGCGAAGGCCGAGGGCGATGCGGTCGACATCTACATCCTGCTGCGGGAGGGCGACCGCGAGGTCCAGCCGGCGATCAAGCCCGACGCCTTCACGCTCAACGCCGTTCCGGCCGTCAACCTGTTTCCCAAACGCTGCGACCGGGTGCTGATGCGCGCGACGGACACCGAGGTGCATGTCGTGCCCGACCGGACGGCGGGCCTCGACTACGAGATCCACACGATCACCGGGGTGCAGGGCATCCGCAACGACGGCGGCGAGGACATCGCGTTCCTGCCGTTCTACTCGGATACCGCGTTCACCGCGGCGGGCGAAAGCTGGGCCGCCTATTACACGGTGATGCGGAGGATGCGTCAGCGCAGCGAGAAGGAGCAGCTGCGCGGCCTGCGCACGTCCTACCTTGGCTCCGAGGTCTACCTGACGCTGGTCGACCGCCGGCAGGCGCCGTTTCCGGCGGCGATCGACCAGCTCTCGGTGCAGGCGATGTGCTCCAACCGCGACTTGCCGATGCTGCTGGCCACCGGCGATGGCGAGACGTTCCAGTTGGCGCAGGGCGGACCGGTGAGGCGGGTGCGCCTGCCCGTTGCGCCCACCCGGCCGCGGCCGACACTGGCGCAGGGCGACAGGGCGTGGCGGCTGATCAGTCACCTCAGCCTCAACTACCTTTCGATCGCCGAAACCGGCGAGCGCGCGGGCGACGGGCGCGCCGCCGAGGCGCTGCGCGAGCTCGTCAGCCTCTACGCGCCGCTCGGCAACCGGGTGATGGAAAAACAGCTGGAAGGGATCGTGTCGGTCGACAGCCGGCCCATCGTGCGCCGCATGGCCGACGAGGTGCTCTCGACCGCGGTGCGCGGCATCGAGATCCGGCTGGGGCTCGACGAAAGCTGCTTCGAGGGCACCAGCGTCTACGTTCTGGGCGCGGTGCTCGAGCGGTTTTTCCGCAAGTATGTCTCGATCAACTCGTTCACCGAGACGGTGCTGACAACCGACAGACGGGGAGAGATTGCAAGGTGGCGACCGGCGACCGGCCTCGGCCGAACGATCTGAGCCTGCACGACAATCTCGTGGCGCGGCCGCTGGAGCATCACCTGTTCCAGGCGCTGCGCATCGTCGAGGCACACCATGCCGACGCGCCGCGCATCGGCGAGGCCCGCCGCCCCCGCGAAGAGAGGGTGCGGCTGGGGCAGGAGGCCGAGCTCGCCTTCCCGCCCTCGACCATCGCCGCCTACCGGCCGGCCGAGGGGGGGCGGCCGGGAAAGCTCGTCAACCGCTCCTTCGGGTTCTTCGGTCCGAACGGCCCGCTGCCCCTGCACCTGACCGAATACGCTCGCAACCGGCAGCGCAACGCGCGTGACGGCACCCTCGTCGCCTTCGCCGACATGCTGACCCACCGCTTTCTCGCGCTGTTCTACCGGGCGTGGCGCGAGGGGCAGCCGGCGGCGAGTCATGACCGCGCCGAGGATAGCCTGGCCGAGAAGGTGTCGGCGCTCGCGGGCTATCGCGGTGCGGGCTTCGAGGGGCGCGACCGTGTGCCCGCGAACCTGCGCCGCCACTTCGCCGGGCACCTCGCGCTGGGGCCGCGCCCGCCCGAGGGGCTGGTGGCCATCCTGTCGGACCATTTCGGCGTGCCGGTGACGCTTCAGGAGTTCGTGGGCACCTGGCTCGAGCTCGAGCCGGATGACCGCTGGCAGCTCGGCCGTCCGGCAGGGCTGGGGCGCACGACCAGCGTGGGCGACCGGGTCTGGTCGCGCAGCGCCAAGTTCCGCCTGCGGATCGGCCCGCTTTCCCGCACGCAATACGAGAGCCTGCTGCCCGGCGGCGCAGGGATCGCCTGCCTGCACGACATCGTGCGCAGCTACGTGGGCGACGTGCTCGACTACGACGTGAACCTCGTCCTCGCGGGCAGGGACGTGCCGCGCGCCGCGCTCGACGGCGAGACGCGCCTTGGCCAGACGAGCTGGTCGCGGGGCCGCGACGACGGCGACGGCCCGCCGCGCCCCGACGCGGCCGATCTCTTCATCCATCCCGACCGGACAGCGGCCTGAAAGGACGAGTGACCCCATGACCGAGATCAGCCGTGTCGCCCTGTTCGGAAAGCTGAACAAGCTGGGCTACCAGGCCGTCGAGGGCGCGACGGTGTTCTGCAAGATGCGGGGCAATCCCTATGTCGAGCTGCCCCACTGGCTGCACCAGATCCTCAACGGGCAGGACAGCGACCTGCACCGCATCGTGGATCACTACGACCTCGATCCGGGCAGGATCGCGGCCGAGCTGACCGCGGCGCTCGACAGGCTGCCGCGGGGGGCGTCGTCGATCTCCGACCTGTCGGAGCATCTTCTCGACGCGATGGAGCGGGGATGGGTCTGGGGCTCGCTGCTCTATTCCTCGAGCCAGGTGCGCACGGGCCACCTGCTGCTGGGCATGCTCAAGACGCCGGCGCTGCGCAACATCCTCTCCGGGCTGTCGCCCGAACTGGCCCGGATCGGCCCCGACGATCTGGCCGACAGCTTCGCCAGGGCCACGAGCGGCTCGCCCGAGGAAGCGATGGGCGCGCAGGACGGCTCGCGCACCGGCGGCGGGGCGGAACCCGGCGAGGCGTCTTCGGCCATGCGGCCCGCGCAGATGGGCACGGGAGAGGCGCTGGCGCAATACTGCACCGACCTGACGGCGCAGGCGCGGGCGGGCGAGATCGACCCCATCGTGGGCCGCGACGAAGAGATCCGGCAGATCGTCGACGTGCTGCTGCGGCGGCGGCAGAACAACCCGATCCTCACCGGCGAGGCGGGGGTGGGCAAGACGGCGGTGGTCGAGGGCTTCGCCCTGCGCATCGCGCGGGGCGACGTGCCGCCGAGCCTGAAAGACGTGCGGCTGCTCGCGCTCGATGTCGGCCTCCTGCAGGCGGGCGCCAGCATGAAGGGCGAGTTCGAGCAGCGGCTGCGGCAGGTGATCGACGAGGTTCAGGCCAGCCCCGAACCCATCGTGATGTTCGTCGACGAGACGCACACCCTGGTCGGCGCGGGCGGCGCGGCGGGCACCGGCGACGCGGCCAACCTCCTGAAGCCGGCGCTGGCGCGCGGCACCCTGCGCACCATCGGCGCGACGACCTGGGCGGAATACAAGAAATACATCGAGAAGGACCCGGCCCTGACCCGCCGGTTCCAGGTGGTCCATGTCGACGAGCCCGACATCCCCAAGGCGGTGCTGATGATGCGGGGCATCGCCTCGATGCTGGAGACGCACCACCGCGTGCAGGTGCTCGACGAGGCGATCGAGGCCGCCGTGTCGCTGTCTGCCCGCTACATCCCGGCGCGGCAATTGCCGGACAAGTCGGTGAGCCTGCTCGACACCGCCTGCGCCCGCGTCGCCGTCAGCCAGCACGCGGTGCCGGCCGAGCTTGACGACAGCCGGCGGCGGCTGGAGGCGCTGGCGACCGAGCTGGAGATCATCGCGCGCGACGAGACGGCGGGCTACGACGTGACGGCGCGGCGCGAGGCCATCGAAGCGGCGCGCGAGGCCGAGGAGGCCCGCAGGGCCGATCTGACCGCGCGGTGGGAGGGCGAGAAGCGCGTCGTCGACGAGATCCTGGCGCTGCGCGCCAGGCTGCGCGGCGAGGCGGGCATCGTCGAGGGCTCGGAGATCGGCGTGCCGGGCGAGGACGGCTCGCTGGGCGAGACCGAGCGTGCGGCACTGCTGGAGACGCTGAAGGAGAAGAACGCAGAGCTGACCGCGCTGCAGGGCGACAGCCCGCTGATCCTGCCGATCGTCGACCGTCAGGCGGTGGCGAGCGTGGTCGGCGACTGGACGGGCATCCCCGTCGGCCGGATGGTGAAGGACGAGCTGGAGACGGTGCTCAACCTCGAGCAACGCATGGCGCAGCGCGTGATCGGGCAGGATCACGCGATGAAGATGATCGCCAAGCGCATCCAGACCAGCCGCGCCGGCCTCGACAACCCCAACAAGCCCATCGGGGTGTTCATGCTCGCGGGCACGTCCGGCGTCGGCAAGACCGAGACGGCGCTGGCGCTGGCCGAGGTGCTCTATGGTGGCGAGCAGAACGTCATCACCATCAACATGAGCGAGTACCAGGAGGCGCACACCGTCAGCTCGCTCAAGGGCGCGCCGCCGGGCTATGTCGGCTACGGCGAGGGCGGCGTGCTGACCGAGGCCGTGCGGCGCAAGCCCTACTCGGTCGTCCTGCTCGACGAGGTGGAAAAGGCCCACCCCGACGTGCACGAGATCTTCTTCCAGGTCTTCGACAAGGGCCAGATGGAGGACGGCGAGGGCCGGCTGATCGACTTCAAGAACACGCTGATCCTGCTGACGACCAACGCCGGTACCGAGCTGATCACCGACCTGTGCGCCGACCCCGAACTGATGCCCGAGCCCGAGGGCATCGCCACGGCCCTGCGCGAGCCGCTGCTCAGGATCTTTCCGCCCGCGCTGCTCGGGCGTCTCGTGGTGATCCCCTATTACCCGCTGAGCCCCGAGATGATCGGCAGGATCACCGTGCTGCAGCTCGACAGGATCAAGAAGCGCGTGACCGAGACGCACGGCGTGCCCTTCCACTACACCGACGCGGTGGTCGAGGAGATCGTCTCGCGCTGCCAGGAGCTGGAGAGCGGCGGGCGCATGATCGACGCCATCGTCACCAACACGATGCTGCCCGACATTTCGGCCGAGTTCCTGCGACGGATGATGGAGGGGCGGCACGTCGCGAAAGTCGGGATCGACGCGAGGAACGGCGACTTCGTGTATTCCTTCGAATAGGAGACGGCAATGGGAACGACAAAAATTCCTCTTTGCACGGCTGACATCCGGCGAGAGTTGAAGTCGAAGGTCAAGCTCAAGAACACGGCGCTGCCCAAGGACACCAAGTTCAACCTTTACCTCGAGGTGTCAGACGATCTCGCCAAGAAGATCGAGCTCGACGCGGTTCTCGCGGGAAAGATCTTCAGGGACGTGTCGAAGATCTACAAGGAGACGGTCGCCGAGCTGGCGAAGCTTGCGACCGAGATTGACGACAATTTTCTCAAACCGCCTCTGAAGCCTGCCGACTACCCAAAGAAGGAATGGGCGAAGCGGGCGCCGGACATCTTCACCCAGGCCCAGGCCGAGATGCTGGTCCAGGCCAAGAAGCATATCCAGAAATGGCAGCAGGTCCGAAAGGACCGCACGAAATACGTGGTCAAGGCCAGCGCGAAGGTGACGGTCGGCACGCTCGGGGTCGCCACGGCGACGCTGGGCACCGTCGTCTCGAGCGCCGGGGTGGCGACCACCGGCGGCGCGGCCATCCCCGGCCTCGTCGCCGCGATCTACGTCAACGCCAAGGCCATCGCTCAACTCGGAAAGGTGATCAACCGGCTGCGCCGTGACGTCGACGCAGCCGAGAAAGACCTCAGGAACGACCTCCGCACGATCTACAGCGCGTACATGAAGAACGGCAAGGCGGCGGTGGTCGGCAAGGAACTGGGCAAGGCGGCGGTCGAACAGTTCGTTGCGGCGACGCTGCCCAGCATTTCAAGCGCCGAGAACGGCCTTTCGGACTTCAAGGGAAAGCTCGACGGAATCGACATCAAGCTGTCGGAGATGGGAATCAAGCTCAACAAGATCCTCGATCAGCAGCTCGAGCTCCAGAAGAAGATCGACGTCAAGAAGAAGAAGCTCCGGCAGGGCAAATACAAGTCGAAGAAGCTGCCCAAGCTCGAGACGTCCGTCGACAAGCTGGCGGACGAGGTCAACCGGCTTCTGGCCGAGATCCCGGAGGCGGACAGGAAGATCACCAAGGGTCGAAACCGCTACAACACGATATACAAGCCGCAGGTCAAGAACCTGAAGGACAAGAAGCCGGGATGGGTCGACTACGCACAGATGTCGATGAAGCTGGGCGACCTCGCTCTCGGGGCCGGTTTCACCGATTTCGGAGCGGCCGACAGCATCCTCGTTCTGGTCGACAGCATCGGAACGGAGGTGGACGATGTCCTGGTGGAGCAACTCCTCTAGGCGGTCGGGCCCCGCGGCGGCATGGTCGTGGCGGGCCGCTCGACGGGAGTGAAGGATGTGCGGGGCGCGAGGCGACGGCGGCCCGCAGCGAAGACCATGATTTTGACGTGTGCGACGACGACGACAGGATGGACAACGACCTCGCGGCCCTTCCGGCCGATTTGTGACCGGCAGGGCCCTGTGCCCGCGCGCCGAAGGAGCGACGATGGAGAAGAGGAGTTCCCTCACCTGGATCACCGGTGACTTCGTCAAGGCCGACGAGGACATCGACCTGCGGCGCGCCGTGGTGCGCGAGGCCCTCGGCCGTCTGACCGAGGCGACGGTCGAGTTCCTCTGGAAGACCGACGAAGAGCCGCTGTCCACCTTCCTCGGCAAGCGGATGACCCTGCACGTGGCCGGACAGACCGAGAGCGGCCCAGACCGGCTGTTCACCGGAACGATCGTCTCCGTCGAGACGCTGGGCCTGCGACGGGGCAAGGGGCATTACGTGGCCGAGCTGCGGCCGCGGCTGTGGATGCTGACCCGCCGCCGCAACAGCCGCGTGTTCCAGGACACGAGTACCCCGCAGATCATCCAGACCATCCTCGAGGAGCACGGGCTTACCCAGAAGGACATCAGACTTAACGCGCAATACCGGGCTCGTCCCACCTGCGTGCAGTATCAGGAGACCGACTTCGACTTCATCAGCCGGCTGATGGAGCAGGAGGGGATCTACTACTACTTCGATCACTCCGAGGCCGAGGGCAAGGACGAGAAGGTCGTCCTTTGCGACGGAAGCGGCTCGCACGGGCCGGTGCCGGTCGAGGCGGACCTGCCCTACATGAAGCGCGACGCATCTGCCTCCCTGCGCGGCGACCACATCGCCGAGTGGGCGAAGCTGCAGACGGTGCAATCGACGCGGGTCACGCTGTCAGACCTCGACTACCGGTTGTCGGACACGATGGTCGAGCGAAGCGAGATCGAGATGGGCGAGCGCGCGCTCGTGCAGAAGGGCGAGATCTTCATGCATCCCGGCCGGTTCACCACGCTCGGGCGCGATCATGGGGAGAGCGCGCAGGACAGCGAGTCGGGCAAGGACAGGGCGCGCGTCTGGATGGAGTCTCTCGCCGCTCGCCACGACGTGCGCCGGGGCGCGGGCACCGTGCGTCATCTCGGCACCGGCTACCGCTTCTTCGTTCACGCCGAGGAGGTCGGCGCCGACGATCTCGAGCGCGACGAGTTTCTCGTGGTCGACGCGGTGCACTACCTTCAGGAGTCGGCCGGCTACGAAGAGGTGCCGATCCGCCGCGATCTCGTGAGCGAGCGGGTCCGGCTGCCCGAAGACAACCGTGACGTCTATTCGTCGACGTTCACCGCGATCAAGGTGGCCACGCCGTTCCGCTCGCCGCCCGTCACGCCGTGGCCGCGGATCGTCGGCCCCCAGACCGCCACGGTGGTGGGGCAGGGCGACATCCACTCCGATGCGCTCGGCCGCATCCGCGTGCGCTTTCACTGGTCGCGAAAGCCCAACGGCGACCCGCTTCCCGCCCAGCCGGATGTCGACGATCACGCCTCGTGCTGGGTGCGCGTGGTCACGCCCTGGGCCGGTCAGGATTACGGCTTCGTGGCGCTGCCACGGGTGGGGATGGAGGCGGTCATCGCCTTCGAGGATGGCGACCCCGACCGTCCGATCTGCACCGGCATGGTCTATAACGGCACCCGGAAGCAGCCCTACGATTACGGGACATCCGAGAACTGGACGCAGATCGGCCTGCGCTCGAACTCGTCGCCCGATGGCGGCGGTTTCAACGAACTGATGTTCGACGACAAGGCCGGGAGCGAACGTGTCTACCTGCAGGCGCAGAAGGATTACGAGGAACTCGTCAAGAACGACGCGACGGTGCAGATCGACAACAATCTCGCGCACACGGTCAAGCAGGACGAGACGCGCGAGGTGACGAGCGGCAACCTCTCGGTCGACGTGAAGGCGGGAACCGCGACCCTGAAGGCCGCCCAGAAGATCGAGCTCGTCTGCGGGCAGAGCAAGATCACCATGACCCCGTCGAAGATCGCCATCGAGTCGACCATGATACAGATCAAGGGATCGGCCATGGCCCAGATGAAGGCAGGCTTTACCGACGTGGTCGGGAACACGACGCTCATCCTCAAGGGCGGGATCACCAAGATCAACTGATGGCGGCACGATGAGTGGACGGTTCGACAACATGACGAAGGCGGCGAAGGAGCCCGCGGCGAAGCTCCTGTCGCTCGCGAACCTCGATCTCGAGTCGCCCGTCGATGCGCCGCCGACCGCTCCGGTCGACGTCGTTCTCGCCGGATTGGAGCAACGGGGCGCCGTGATCGACCAGCTCAAGCTGATGGCGGTCGCGCTTCCCCCGCGCGAGCGGGTGTGGTGGGCCTGCCTTGCCGCGCGCGACATGGTCGGCTCCGGCGATGCGCGCATGACGCCCGCGCTGAAGGCCGCCGAGGCGTGGGTGGTGCGGCCGACCGACGAGAATCGCGAGGCGGCACGGGCGTCGCTCGACCACGCGAGGGTGGACGACGACACCGTGCTCTGTGCCGAGGCCGTGCTCTATGCCGACGGCACGCTCGGCCCCGGCGACCTCGCCGAGCACCCCGCACCCGCGGGCGCGTGCGAGGTCCTGGCCTTCGTGATGAACCTCAAGGCGATGGGAGAGCACGAGGGCGACCCGATGGCCTATGGCCGGGTGCTGGTCGATCGTGCGGTGGACATTGCCCGTGGCGGCAACGGGCGGATCGCGGCGCCCCGCGGCGCGTCGGAGGAGGTGTGACATGACGTTTCCCCAGGCCAGGATCACCGACCTGCACGGCTGCCTCCTGCCCGCGCCGCCCCCCGCTCCGCCGGCTCCGCCGCCGGGCGTGCCGACGCCGATCGCCGCGGGGTTTCCCACGGTTCTGGTGGGCGGGTTGCCCGCGGCGCGGGTCACCGACATGACGGCGGCCGCGCCGCCCCATCCGATCGTCAAGGGATCGGCCACGGTGCTGATCGGCAACCTGCCGGCCGCGCGGGTGACGGACACCTGCGCCTGCGGCGGCTTCATCATCCCGCCCTGCATGCCGACCGTGCTGGTGGGGGGCTGACGGCGGAATGGCGGTGCGGCTGAAATTCCAGTCTTCCGGGGCGATACCGGGCGACGGGCGCCCGGTGGCGATGCGGGGTGGCAGCCTGACGGTCGGGCGCGGCCCTGCAAACGACCTCGTGCTGCCCGACCCGGAAAGGACCCTGTCGAAGAGCCATTTCGTGATCGAGGCGCAGGGCGGCGAGGTCGTGGTCGTCGACCTGTCGACCAACGGCACGTTCCTCAACTACTCGCGCATCCCGCTCGGTCGCACGCCGACGCCGCTCAACGACGGCGACGTGCTGTCGGCCGGGCCGTACGAGCTGGTGGTCGAGATCGCGGCCGACGCGCCCGAGCCCGGCCTCGCCGCTCCCGTCGCGCAGGAGGCGGTGTCGTTCGGCTCGGCCGAGGCCGCACCCGACCCCGCGCACCTGCTCGACGCCCCCGCGCCCGAGGGCGACTTCCTCGACGACCTGCTCGGCGCGGAGGGGCCGGTCGGCCCGTCGGGGCTGAACATCCCCGACCCGATCGACGAGCTGCTGCCCCCGGAGGAGGATCGCACGTCGCCGCTCGACGACGAAATCGCCCCGCCAGAGGAGCCGGGGGGCGACTCGCCGCTGCTGCACGGGGCGTCGGTGTCGGACAGCTATCGCAGCGGCGGCGGCATTGGCGGCGGCATTGGTGGCGGGGGCATCATCCCCGACGACTGGGATGCCGACCCCTTCGGCGAGGACGAGCCGCTTGCTCCGCCGGTGCCGCCGCGGCCCGGCGCCCCGCCTGCGGAAGCGGCGCCGCAGGACTCGCAACCGGCACCGCAGCCGGCCTCGCCGCCTGCCGCGGCGCAACAGCCGCGCACCCTCGCCCCGGGCGGGGCGCGGGAGACGGCGGCGCGCGCCTTCCTCGAGGCGCTCGATGTCGCCGAGTTGTCGGTGCCCGACGACCAGCTCGTGCCGACCATGGAGCGGATGGGGCGGGTGATGCGCGCGATGATCGCCGGGCTGCGCGAGGTGCTGATGACCCGCACCTCGATCAAGAACGAGTTCCGCATCGACCAGACGATGATCTCGGCCCAGGGCAACAACCCGCTGAAGTTCTCGGTCAGCCCCGACCAGGCGGTGGAGGCGCTCGTGCGGCCCCGCGCCCGCGGCTATCTCGATGCCGAGGCCGCCACCAACGAGGCGCTGCGCGACATCAAGGCCCATGAGGTTGCGATGGTCACGGGGATGGAGGCGGCGCTGAAGGGCGTTCTGGCCCGGCTCGACCCGGCGGCCCTGGCCGGCCAGATCGAGAGTTCCGGCAATCTCGGCAGCGTCTTCAAGGGCAAGAAGGCCCGCTACTGGGAGGTCTACGAGAAGATGTATGCCGAGATTTCCGACCAGGCCGAGAACGACTTTCACGAGCTCTTCAGCCGCGAATTCGCCCGTGCCTACAAGGAGCAGCTGAAAAAGCTCTGACCCCCTGCCGGCGCCTTCGGGGCCGCGGCAGGCAACGACGAAAGAAAGACGGAGGGGCGTTCTTGTCCTGGGACAGCAAGGTGCTTTGGACTGAGGGGCTGTTCATGCAGCCCCACCACTTTCAGCAGGCCGACCGCTACCACGAGGCGCTGGTGGCGGGCCTCGCACGGCGGGTGGCGCCCTATGCCTGGGGGGTCAGCGACCTCGCCATCGACGAGGCCGCGCTCAAGGTGGGCCAGTTCGCGCTGAAGCACGCCGCCGGGCTGACGCAGGACGGCGCGGTGTTCCGCATCCCCGCCGCCGACGACCATCCGCCGGCGCTGGTCGTCCCGCCCACGATAAAGGAATGCGTGGTGCTCCTGACCGTGCCGCAGCGGCGCGAGGGCGCGGCAGAGGTCGACCTGTCGGGCGCCGAGCAGTCGGTCAGCCGCCTGCGCCCCGCCGAGCAGGACGTGGTCGACGTGATGAGCCAGCAGAGGAAACCCGCGACGGTCGGCGTGGGCAAGCTGCGGCTGCAATTCGCGCTCGCCGTCGACGACCTGTCGGACAAGCTCGCCATTCCGATCGCGCGCATCATCGAGGTGCGCCCCGACAAGGAGATCGTTCTCGACCGCGCCTTCGTGCCCTCGGCGCTCGACGTGCGCGCCGCGGAGCCGCTGTCTGGCTTTCTCGAAGAACTCGAGGGGCTGATGTCGCACCGGATGCAGGCGCTGGCCGGGCGGCTGGAAGAGGGCGGCGGGGCGCGCGGCGTGGCCGAGGTGCAGGACGTGCTGCTTCTGCAGTTGCTCAACCGGTCGATCCCGCTTTTCCGCCATTTCCGAACGATCGAGAACCTGCACCCGGAGACGGCGTTCCGTGCCTGTGCCGCGCTGGCGGGCGAACTGGCCACCTTCATGGCCGACGACAAGCGCCCCCCCGAGCTGCCGCCCTACCGCCACGACGACCTGACCGACACATTCGCGCCGGTGATCCGGGTGCTTCGGCGCTACCTCAGCTCGGTGCTCGAGCAGACGGCGGTGGCGATCCCGCTCGAGCCGCGCAAATACGGCATCTCGGTGGGCGTCATCGCCGACCGCAAGCTGCTCGGCACGGCCGGCTTCGTTCTGGCGGTGTCGGCCGACATCCCGGCCGAGGACGTGCGCCGCCACTTCGCCGGGCAGGCCAAGATCGGGCCGGTGGAAGAAATCCGGCAACTGGTCAACTCGGCCCTGCCCGGAATCGCGCTGCGGCCCCTGCCCGTGGCGCCGCGCCAGATCCCCTATCATGCGGGGGTGGTGTATTTCGAACTCGACCAGAACAACCCGGCGTGGAAGCGGATGACCACGTCGGGCGGGATCGCGGTGCATGTCTCGGGCCAGTATCCCGGGCTGAAGATGGAACTCTGGGCGATCCGCACCAGCTGACGCGAGGGCCTTGGCCATGGCGAGCGACGATCCATTCCGCGAGGACGACGGCGACCGGACGGTGATCCGCCCCAATCCCGGCGGGCGGCGCACCGCGCCCGCTCCCCCCTCCCCCGCCGCCCCCGCACCCGCCGCTGCCGACCCCTTCGCCGAGGCGCCTCGGGCCGTGCCCGCCGCGCCGCCCGGGCCGCAGGGCGGCGGCGAGGCGCAGGCGGGCGCCGTCGACGCCTTCGGCGTGCCGGTGACGGCGCCCGCGGGGCAGCCTGGGCGGGCGGCGGGCGAGGATGCCGACGAGGTCGTGCTGACCGGCATGAACCGTCTCAACGCCTGCGCCGCACCGCTCTTCGCGCTCGCCTCACGCATCCGCAACCGGGCGCAGCACCTCGACCCCGAGAAGCTGCGGCAGAGCGTGGTGGCCGAGATCCGCGCCTTCGAGAACCGCGCGTTGCAGGCGGGCATCCCCGCCCAGACGGTCAAGGTGGCGCGCTACGCGCTCTGCGCGCTTCTCGACGACGTCGTGCTCAACACGCCCTGGGGCGGGCAGTCGAGCTGGGGGTTGCAGAGCATGGTCGGTACGTTCCACCGCGAGACGGTGGGCGGCGACCGCTTCTACGACCTGCTCGCCCGGCTGGAAAAGCAGCCGGCCGAGAACCTGGAGATGCTCGAATTCCTCTACATGTGCCTGTCGCTCGGCTTCGAGGGGCGGCTTCGGGTCGAACAGAACGGCGCCGACAAGCACCTGCGCATCCGCCAGGGCCTCGCCCGGCTGATCCGGGCGCAGCGCGGACCGGTCGAGCGCGACCTGTCGCCGAGATGGAAGGGCGTCGACCGGCCGTTCAGGGCGCTTTCGGCGTGGCGGCTCGTCTACATCGCGCTCGGCGTGACCGGGCTGATCCTGATCGCGCAGTTCGCAACGTTGTCGAGCCTTCTGGCCAATCGCACCGAGAACCTGGTCGGCCGCCTCGCGGTGATCGACGCCGGCCCGCCCGCGCAGCTCCAGCGGCGGGCGCCGCCGCCGCCGCCCGCGCCGGCGCCGCCGACCGACCAGCAGCAGCTCGAAAAGGTGGCCGCCTTCCTTCAGCCCGAGATCGACGAGGGCATCGTCACGGTCTTTCGCGATGGCAACGTGCTGACGATCCGTGTCGCGGGGTCGGGCATGTTCGCCTCGGCGTCCGACCGGCTGGACCCCGTCTTCGCGCCAAAGATCGATCGCATCACCGAGGCGCTGAACGCCGAGCGCGGCCTGGTGATCGTGGTCGGCCACACCGACAACGTGCCCACCTCGACCGCGCGCTGGCCGTCGAACATGGCGCTGTCGCTGGCGCGTGCAAAGACCGTGATGGCGAAGATGGCCGAGAGGATGGACGACCCCGCGCGCCTGTCGGCCGAGGGCCGCGCCGACAGCGACCCGATCGCCGACAACGCCACGCGCGAGGGGCGCGCCGCGAACCGCCGCATAGAGATATTGCTGGTCAGGGAGGCTTCGTGATGATCCGCCGTGTTCTGCGCCTCGTCTTCCTGTCGGTCTATTCCGCGCTGTTCTTCTGCGCGGCGGTTCTGGCGGGCCTGCTGCTCTACTTCGGGCCGTTCCTGTCGACGGAGGGCTGGGCGCCCTTCGACACGCTGGCCTCGCGCCTGCTCGGGGCGGGCGCGATCCTTCTCGTCTTCTTCCTGATCGCGCTGACCGTCTTCTTCCTGCGGCGCCGCCGAGAGCGGAAGATGACGGAGGAGATCGTCGAGAGCGTCGACACGGGAGGCGAGGGCGCCGTCGCGGCGGGCGAGATCGACGAGCTTCGCGGCAAGCTGAAGGCGGCGATGGCCGCCCTGCGCAAGTCGAAGAACGGGCGCAGGCACCTGGCCGAGCTGCCGTGGTACGTGATGATCGGCCCGCCCGGCGCCGGCAAGACGACCGCCATCGTCAATTCGGGCCTCCAGTTTCCGCTCGCCGACGAAATCGGCAAGACGGCGGTGGGCGGCGTCGGCGGCACCCGCAACTGCGACTGGTGGTTCACCGACCGGGCCGTGCTGATCGACACCGCCGGCCGATACACCACGCAGGAAAGCGACGCCGAGCTCGACAATGCCGCGTGGCTGGGCTTTCTCGGCCTGCTGAAGAAACACCGCAAGCGCCAGCCGATCAACGGCGCGATGGTGGCGATCAGCCTGTCGGACCTGTTGATGTCCGACGAGCGGACGCGGGCCGAGCATGCCCGCGCCGTGCGCCGCCGCCTCAACGAGCTGCGCGAGAAGCTGGGCGTGCGCTTTCCGGTCTACGTGCTGTTCACCAAGGCCGACCTGATCGCGGGCTTCACCGAGTTCCACGACACGCTCGGCAAGGAGGAGCGCGAGCAGGTCTGGGGCTTTACCCTGCCGCTCGACGCCGCCAACGCCGAGGTGCCGCCGGTGGGGCGCTTCGACGAGGAGTTTGCCGCGCTCCTCGCTCAGCTCAACGCGCAGCTGCTCGAGAAGATGACGGCCGAGACCGATCACCAGCGGCGCTCGCTGATCGCGGGGTTCCCGGGACAGGTCGCCTCGCTCCGCCGGGTGGCACGCGACTTCCTGACCGAGACCTTCCAGGACAACCGCTACGAGGCGCGGCACCAGTTGCGCGGCGTCTACCTCACCTCCGGCACGCAGGAGGGCACCCCGATCGACCGGCTGATGCTGTCGATGGCGCGCACCTTCGGCATCGGGCGGCAGGCCATCGGCACCGGGCGCGGCACGGGGCGGTCGTTCTTCCTGACCCGCCTGTTCGAGGAGGTGATCTTTCCCGAGGCCGGCCTCGTCTCGGCCGACGACAAGGTGGAGCGGCGCTACCGCGTGACCAAGTGGGGCGCCGTGGCGGCGACCGTGCTGGTCGCCGCCACGCTCGGCACGCTGCTGACGCGCTCCTATTTCGGCAACGCGGCGCTGGTGGCGGAAGCGCAGGAGGCCGCGGCCGGCTACACCCGGGCCGCCGCCGTTCTGCCGCCCAGCCCCGTGGGCGACACCGACCTGCCGCCCATCGTCGAGGCGCTGAACGTCCTGCGCGACATGCCGGCGAACCCGGCCGTCGACACGCCCGAGCCCGAGGGGCGCCTGCGGTGGGGCCTCTACCAGGGCGAAGTGATCGGCACCTCGGCGGCGCAGACCTACCGAGCCGCGCTCAACCAGCGGTTCCTGCCGCGGCTGCTGCTGCGGCTCGAGGAGCAGATCACGGCAAACGTCAACGAGCCCGACGTGCTCTACGAGGCGCTGAAGGTCTACATGATGCTCGGCCTCGAGGGGCCGATGAACGCCGACCTCGTCAAGGCGTGGATGGCGGTCGACTGGCAGGTGTCGTTTCCCGGGCCGCAGCGCGAGGCGTTCCGCGCCGACCTTTCGGGGCATCTCGACGCCCTGCTGGGCCAGCCGATGCAGAAGATCGAGCTCAACGGCCCGCTGGTGGAGCAGGTTCAGGCCATCCTTGCCGAGATGCCGCTGGCGCAACGGGTCTACAACGGCATCCTCGGCTCGGACGCGGCGACCTCGCTGCCCCAGTGGCGCCTGACCGACGTGGGGGGGCCGGCCATCGGGCGCGTCTTCATCCGCTCGTCAGGCAAGGCGCTGAACGACGGGATCGAGGGCATCTTCACCCATCGCGGCTTCAACGACGTGTTCCTCGGCGAGGCGCTGGGCGTGGCCGAGCGCATCCAGCGCGACAGCTGGGTGCTGGGGCCGCGCGGCGAGTCGGAGCAGTCGGAACTGGCGCTCGCCCGTCTCAGCCGCGACGTGCTCGATCTCTACTACAACGACTACATCAGCCGCTACGACACGTTGCTCGGCGACATCGACATCGTGCCGCTGGAAAGCCTCGCCCATGCCGTCGAGGTGACGAACGTGCTGTCGGGGCCGACATCGCCGATCGTGAACGTGCTCGACGCGGTGGCGCAGGAGACGCGGCTGACCGAGCGGGGCGGCGCCCTCGGCGAATCCGAGCTGGGACAGGCCGCGCAGAACATCGTCGGCATCGAGGCCGAGGGTGCGCTGTCGATCCAGGAGCGCCTCCTGCTCGAGGCGCTGGCCCGCACCGCCCAGGCCGAGGGTGGCCCGCCCCCCGCGCCGCCCGGCACCTTCGTGGAAGAGCGGTTCGCCTGGCTGCACGCCCTGACCGAGCGCGCCAACGGCCAGCCCTCGCAGCTCGACGAGCTGATGGGGCGGCTGACCGAGGTCTACCAGGAGCTGAACCGGATGAGCTTTGCAGGGGTCACGGGCCCCGATGGCGGCGGCGCGCTCGTGCGCTTCCAGGAACTCGCCGCCCGCATCGACGGGCCGGTGCCGCGCTGGGCCTCGCAGATCGCCGCCGGCTCGTCCGGAATCACGGCCGAGGGCACGCGCGCCGCCTTCGACGCGCGGTGGAAGGCCAGCGTGCTGCCGTTCTGCCAGCAGGTGACCGAGAACCGCTACCCGTTCAACCGGCGCGCGCAGGCCGACGTGTCGATGACCGACTTCACCCGCCTGTTCGGCCCATCGGGCCTGATCGACGCGTTCTTCCAGGAGAACCTCGTCGAGCACGTCGACCGGAGCACAAGGCCGTGGACGTGGCGCAGCGCCAACGGCACCGACCTCGGCATCTCGCAACAGGTGCTCGAGGAGCTGCAGCACGCCCACGACATCAAGGAGGCGTTCTTTCCAGGCGGTGGCGGCGCCAACGTGCAGTTCCAGATCACGCCCGAGGCGCTCGACCCCTCGGCCGAGGCGATGACGCTCGAGATCGACGGACAGTCGGTGTCGTTCGCCCATCGCGGCGGTCTGCCCACGCCGCTCGCGGTGCGCTGGCCGGGGCCGGTGGGCCTGGCTCGCGTGGTGTTCGAGCCACCCACAGGCACCACCGAGAACGTGCTGTCGCGCGACGGGCCGTGGGCGGCGTTCCGGCTGTTCGACGCGGCCGAGGTGCGCAACACCAACGTTGCCGACCGCAAGCGCGTGATCTTCAACGTGGGCGGCCGCATCGCGATCTTCCAGATGCAGACGGGCTCGGTGCTCAACCCTTTCGCCCTGCCCGCGCTGGCGCAGTTCAGCTGCCCGGGATCGTTCTGAGGGCCGGGCGGGTGGAGGCGGCCCCCGGCACGGCCTTCGGGGCCTATGGCAAGATCCCGGGCCTCGGCGATTTCTTCCGGCTCAGCGCGCCGCCCGGCTTCGTCGAGCCGTGGGATGCCTTCCTGCAGCGCACGATCATCGAGGCGCGGGCGGCGCTGGGCGAGGGCTTCGACGCGGCGTTCATGTCGGCGCCGATCTGGCGGTTCACGCTTGCCGCCGGCCTCGCCGGGCCGCGCCCGGTCATGGGCGTCGTGATGCCCTCGGTCGATCGGGTGGGGCGGCGCTTTCCCCTGACGCTCGTGGTGCCGCTCGACGAGCGGGCCGCCCCGGCGGCGAGCCATTTCCGCGAGGGCCCGCTGTTCGTGCGCATGGAGACGCTGGCGCTCGCCATGCTCGACGACGGCGCCTCGCGCCCCGCGCTGGAGGAGGGGCTGGCCGCGCTGACCCCGCCCGCCCCAGCGCCCGACCCGGTGCTGCGGGCCGACGCGGGCACCCTGGTGCTGAGCCAGGGCCAGGGGCTTGAGGGGGCCTGCGCCGACGTGGCGGGCGGCCTGATTGCAGCGCGCCATGCCCGTCCCTCGCTCTGGTCGACCGAGGTCGGCGGCGTGCCGCGCCTGATGGTGGCCGAGGGTCTGCCGGGCCCGCGCGAGCAGGTGGCGCTGATCACGCTTCACGCCGCACTCTGGACGGAGGCCCGCCCGCTGTGAGCCTCGGAGACCGCGCCCGCTATTCCGCACGCACCCATGTCGGCCATACCCGCGCCGTGAACGAGGACGCGATCCTGTCGCTGCCCGAGCAGTCACTCTGGGTCGTGGCCGATGGCATGGGCGGGCACGAGGCCGGCGACTATGCCAGCCGCATGATCTGCGACATGGTGGCGACGATGCCGCCCGAGAGCCCGCCCGCCGACCGGCTGCGCCTGCTCCGCGACCTGATCGGCCGCGCGCACGACGAGATCCGCGCCGAGAGCGCGCGGCGCGGCGGCGCGACCATCGGCGCGACGGTGGTGGCGATGACCATGGCGCAGGAGCATTTCGCCTGCCTCTGGGCCGGCGACAGCCGCCTCTATCGCCTGCGTGGCGGCGAGATCGACATGCTGACCGAGGATCATTCGCTGGTCGCGGGCCTCGTCGCCTCGGGCACGCTCGGCTGGGATGAGGCCGAGCGGCACCCGCAAGCGAACACGATCACCCGCGCAGTGGGCGTGGGCGACGCGCTGGAGCTCGACAAGGTGACCGGCGCGCTCGCCCCCGGCGATCGCTTCCTGCTATGCTCCGACGGGCTGACCAAGTATGCCACATTCGCCATGTTGCGGCGCATCCTGTCGGAGGCGCCGATCGAGACGGTGGCCGACCGTCTGGTGCAGCTGGCGCTCGACGGCGGCGGTGCCGACAACATCAGCGTGATCGTGGTCGACGCGGTCTAGGGCCGTTGCCCTAGTTCTCGGCGGTGACGAACAGGCGGGAGTCGAGCGAGGTGACGCGCGCTTCGCCGTTGCGCTGCCCGTCGGTCAGCGCCTGCACGTAGCCCGGCCCCGACTCGGTCGTCGGTCGCATCGCGTCGAACAGCGGCGCGGTGGAGCGGATGGCGACGATCTTGCTCGTGCCGAGCGCCCGGTCGTCGACGCGGAAGGCGAGCTGCCCGGTGCCCTCGGCCTCGCTCAGCGGGTAGGAGAGGCGCACCGTCACCGCGCCCTCTCGCCCCTCGCGCAGGCTGGCGACGGCGTTGTCGGGTCGGTTGAGGTTGGGCAGCAGGTGAAAGACGTTGCCCGACACGTCGAGGAACGACACCGAGAGGTAGCCATCGGTCACGTCCGCCGGCAGCACCACGTCGATCACCGGGTTCTCGCCGACGAGAAAGGTGTCGCCCGCCTCCTGCCCCGGCGCCGCGCCTTCGGAAAAGCGGAAGGCAAGGCCGCCCGGCGGCGCCTCGGGCAGGTGCGGCTCGATCTCGCACAGGGCCTCGTTGAGCACCTGCGCCTCGATCTCGACCGGCCGGGGCGAGGCGGCGGCCGAGAGCGTCTCGCGCAGGGCCTCGCGCGTGGCGGGTGAGGCGACGCTGCCGGTCACCGCCACCGCCTGCCCAGGGCCGTAGCCCGTGGCGGGCGGATCGACCAGCGCGAGCGGGCCGCAATGGGAGAACTCGGCCAGGATGGCGCGAAGGGGCTCCACGGCCAGGAAGGGCGGCGTATAGGCGATGTCGACCGTGCCGGTCAGCGCGCCGGGCAGGCCGGGGGCGAGCGCGGCGCGCACCGCGTCGACGGCGGCGCGCTCGGCCCCGGTGCCGGTGACGCGCGCCGCATCGCCCGACAGAGCGACGCTATAGGTATCGAGCGGCTCGAGGATGTCGACCAGCGCCAGAACGTCGGCCCCCCAGCTCGGCGCGATGGGCCCGCGTGCGAGCGCCAGATCGGCGGTGCCGCCCTCTGCCGCCGCGCGGCCCGACAGCGCCTGAAGCACCTCCTCGGAGGGGACGTGCCCCGCGGCGTCCAGCGCGCCCGCCTCGCCGCGGTCGAGCGTCAGCTCGTAGGGCGCGACCTCGGGCAGGCGGGAGCCGCCGACCATGCCGGCCGCCCACAGGCCGGCGCCCACGGCGAGCAGCAGCGCGGCGGCGAGCCCGGCGAAGAGGGGCGCCCGCGAGCGGCCCGGCCTCGACTCCCCGGGCGGGGGAACAGATGGCGCCGGTCGCTCGGCCACGCCGGCGATCTCCTCGCGCGGTCGCGCGGCGGGCGAAAACACCGTGCGGTCGGCATCGTCGTCCGCCTCGGTTGCCGGCCCGGGGGAACCGCCGCCGGCATCCATGGCCGCGATCACCTCGGCCGCCGTCTGGAAGCGGCGGGCGGGGTCGGGGTCGGACATTCGGGCGATCAGCCCGCGCAGCGGCTCGGGCACGCCCTCGAGATCGAGCGGCTGCCCCTTCTTCTCGATCGTCTCCATCGGCGAGCGGCCCATGTCGGGCCGGGCGCCGCGGAAGCAGGCCAGCAGAAGCGCGCCGAGCGCGTAGATGTCGCTGCGCGCGTCGGTCCTGCCGGCCAGCTGCTCGGGCGCGGCGTAGGCGTATTTCCCGGCGAAGTCGTTGCCAACGATGGTCTCGGCGCCTGGGTTCGTATCCCTGGCGATGCCGAAGTCGATGATGACCGCCTGCGCCGGGTCGCCGTCACGAAGAATGATGTTGTCGGGCGACAGGTCGCGGTGGACGATGTTGCGCGCATGCGCCGCCTGCAGGCCACCCGCCACCCGGCGGCAGACGAGCAGCAGGTCGTCGGCCGCCATCGGCCCCTCGCGCATAAGCCGGTCGAGGCCGGGACCGTCGATATAGTCCATCAGCAGGTAGACGTGGCCGTCGGCGGTCCGGTGGTTCTCGGAATAGCGCACCACGGCCTCGTGGCGCACCTCGCGGATCTCTTCCTCGCGGGTCAGAAGCGCAAGATAATCCATGTTGCCGGCGAATTCGGGGCGCAGCACCTTGATGGCTACCGGCCGGCCCGAGATCTCGCTGCGGGCGCGGTAGACGGTGCTGGTGCCGCCCCGGCCCAGAACCGCCTCGATGCGGTAGGTGTTGTTGACCACGTCGCCGGGGCGGAACAGGTCGTCCGCGTGCGGGGCGTCCGCCTCGGACATGTCGCTCAGCCGAGCGCCTGGAACTCGACGCGGCGGTTGACGTCGCTGCGCGGATCGTCCTCGTCGTAGGGCGCGGTCTCGCCCATGCCGATCGCCTGGAGCCGGTCGGCGGCGATGCCGCACTCGTCGACGAGGTGGCGCTTCACCTCCTCGGCGCGCAGCTGCGACAGCGTCTTGTTGTAGTCCGCCGAGCCCGAGGCGTCGGTGTGGCCGATGATCTGGAACACGGAGACGTTGATGCCCTTCATCACCTCGCAGACGGCCGCAAGCTGCGGCTTCTGGTCGTCGCGCAGGGCGGCGCTGTCGAAGTCGAAGGCAATGCGCACATTCACCTGGTCCTCCGGCGCGACTGGCTGATAGGTGGCGCTCGTGACTTCCGTCGCGGCGTCGCTCTCGGTCTGCGCGGCGGCGGAGTCGCCACCGGTGGTCGGCACGACGACGAGGCCGCGTGTCTTCTGTTTCTGGAAGGCGTTCTGCATTTCTTCGGCCGTCATCGAGCCGTCATCCTGCGCCAGCGCGGGAGCGGCGGCGATAGAGAGGGCGAAAAGGGCAAGGGAGGCCAAGCGCGTCGGTGTCATGGGATCGCCTTTCCGGCACTGTTCGCGGACACGAAGAGGCTAGCCCAGCCCCACCGCCCTCACAATCGATTTGACGCGGACGTCGCCACGATCGGGCGGGAAGAGGCTTGATCGGGCCGGCCACGACCCACATAATCTTCGGTACCATCGCCCTCGAAGCGAGCGCTCCCCTGATGCGCCTACTCCCCGCCATCGTCATCGCCCTGGCCATCGTGCTGGCGCCCGTCCTGTGGGTGGTGCTGCCGCGCGTCCTGCCGGGCGACGAGACGGGCCTGGGGCCGGCGATCGACTCGGGCGCGCGCATCGAGATCGAGATGCTGAACCAGCAGGTCGAGGACCTGCGAATGCGCGTGGAGGAACTGGGAAACGCCCTGCGCGAGGTGGCGAGCCGACCGGCCGCGCCGAGCTACCAGCCCCAGGTCGCCGCGCCAGCCACGCCGCAGGCACTGCCCGACGCGCCCTTCGACGCCGACGGGAACAACCGGATCATCGACGCCTACGCGCAGGTGGTGCTGATCGCCAACCGTCGCGAGGTGAACGAGGGGCTGCAGATCGCGGGCGCGCGCTGGCTGCGCGACCAGTTCGGCCTGCCGCGCGAGAATCTCGACCAGACCTGCCGGGAAATGACCAACCAGCGCCTCGCCGCCAAGCTGGTGACAGAGGAGGTGGGGCCGATCCGCGTGCGGATGTTGCGGCCGGCGATCGACTCGCTGCGCACCGTGTTCGAGCGGATCGAGGCGACCGACCCCGATCTCTACGCCCGGATCAACACCGCCGGGTCGCTCTGCGTGCGGGCGATCCGGGGCGTGGCGGGGCGCGCCTCGACGCATGCCTACGGCCTCGCCGTCGACCTCAACATCGACGGCGCGCTCGACACGCTGGGTGACGGCAAGACGCAGCTGGGGCTGACCATCCTGGCCGACTTCTTCAAGGAGGAGGGCTGGGTGTGGGGCGCGTCGTGGCGGCGGGAGGACTCGATGCATTTCGAGGTCAGTCGCCAGAAGCTCGAAGAGTGGATCGCCGAGGGGAAGCTCTAGGCGGCGGTCAGCTGCCCAGCACCTCGGCCACGAAACCGCCGTTGCGCCATGCCTCGAGCGCCGCCCGCATGGCGGGGCCAGCGAGGCCGTCGATGGCCCCGGCGTAGAGGCCCGCCTGCGCCAGCCGCCCCTGCACCGCGCGGATCGTCTCGGGCGACCATGCGTCCGCGTTCTGCGTCAGTTGCGCCAGCGCCTGTCCATCGTCCGAGGCGGCGCCGCGCAGCAGCATGTCGGCGGCACGGCCGGCGTCCCGGCCCACGCCGCGGCCCTCGTCGAGCAGGATGGCGGCGGCGAGAAAGCCGCGGGGCTCGCCCAGCTGCGCGGCGCGGCGGAACCAGCCCAGCGCCTCGGCCTCGCGCCCCTCGCCCAGCGCGCCGTCCTGCGCAAGCACGCCGAGGTTGTAGGTGGCGATGGCCGATCCGCCGTCGGCCGCCTGCCGGAACAGAGCCACCGCGCGCGCGGGGTCTGCCGGCACGACCTGGCCGTTGAACAGCGCCACGGCAAGGTTGATCGCGCCGTCGGCGCTGCCCCCCTCGGCCGCCCGCTCGTAGAGCGCGAGCGCGCCCTGCGGGTCGCGCGGCACGCCGTCACCCGTCTCCATCAGCAGGCCCAGCGAGACCAGCGCGCGCAAATCGCCCCGTTCCGCCGCCTGCCGGTAAAGCGCCACGGCCTCGTCACGCGCGCCCGCCGCCGCCTTGGCCCGCGCGAGCAGCGCGACGTAGTGCGGCAGGTCGGGGAACCGGTCGACCGCCCGCTCACAGGCCGCCACCGCTTGCGCCGCCGTCGCCTCGAGCCGCGCGAAGGGCACGCCGGCGGTGTTCGCCGTGGCGTCGCGCGGATGGGTGGCGAGCTCTTCGCAGAGCCGTCCGTCGCCCATCTCGGCCTCGGCGGGCAGGGCGGCGGCCAGCGCCTCGGCCGCGGCACGGTGGCGCCCGTCGGGATAGAGCTCGAGGTAGTAGTCGGCCAGCTGCCGCAGCCGCGTGCGCTGCGCCAGCAGCCACAGCTGATCGCCCTCGGGGTCGGTCTCGGTCAGGCTGCGCCGCAGCGTGGGGGCCGCCGCGTCGGGCTCGTTCAGAAGGGCGAGCACGTCGCGGGCATGGGCGCCGCCGGGGTAACGCTCGACATAGAGCGCCATCAGGTTGGGGTCGCCCGTGCGCGCGGCCACCTGGTATAGCAGCGTCTCGGGCGAGGCCGCGGGCACCCCTTCGCGGAAGGCGAACTGCCGGGTGAGCGACGAGTTCTCCCACGGGATCTGCTGCCCTCCCGACGCGGCGATCACGTCGCGCCGCACGGCGATCATCATGTCGGTCAGCGATTGCGCGGGCGTGTGGATGTGGCTGAGCAGCGCCTCGGTGAAGGTGCCGTTGCGGCCGTCGCCGTCGAAGGCCACCGCGCCCGGCTGCGTGGCGTAGGAGATGAAGAAGTCGGCCCCGGTGCCGACCCGCGCCAACCCCCCGCCGATGCCCCCCGGGCTTTCCAGCCCGAGCGGGTTGTCGCGGCAGGCGTCGAGAAGGACCATGCGGATGCCCGGCGCCTGCTCGAGCGCCGTGATCACGTCGGCCAGCGGAACGGTCTGCGCGACGATCTCCTCCGCAGTGGCGGGCTGCAGGTCGGTCGGTACGAGGAAGTTCTCGCCGCCGACCGAGAAGGCGTGCCCGGCATAGTAGAACAGCGCCACGTCCGAGGTGGCGGCGGCCTCGGCGAAGCGGCCCAGGGCGTCGTCGGTCTGCGCCTGTGTCGCGTCGGTCACGGTGATGACGTCGAAGCCGAGGTCGCCGAGCGCGGTCGAGATGTCTTCCGCGTCGTTCAGCGGGTTGGTGAGGGCCGGCACCGCCGTGTAGCTGCCATTGCCGATCACCAGCGCCACGCGCCCCTCGGCCAGTGCCGGCAGGGTGGCGAGCGCGAGCACAAGTGCCGCCGCCGCGACCCGTAGCGGCGCCCCCATCCAGCCCGTGATTCCCGCCCGTCCCATGCGGCCTTGATAGCGCAGGGGCGGGCGGCGGCCCAAGCTCAGAGACCGACCGCGCGTTGCAGTTCGAGATCGACCGCGTCGATTGCGGCGAGCACCGTTCGGGCCTGCGCGCGGTAGGCGCCGGCGAGATCGGGGTCGTCGGCGCGGATCAGCGTGATCGCCTTGGTCACCTCTGCCTCGGCGGTCCGGAGCGCGGCGCGCGCCGCGCCAAGCGCCTCGGTCTCGATCTCGCGGCGCCGGGCAGGGTCGGTCACGCCGGCGAGGCGCTGCTCGGCCTGACGGCGCGCGCCGTCTATGCCCTGCCGCGCTACCTCGATCGAGGCCGAGACCGCCTCCATCGCCTCCGGCAGCTCCAGCACAGAGGGGTCGAGGGCGGCGGCGTAACGCTCGAGCGCCTCCGAGATGCAGCCAAGGAAGTCGGTCACCTGGTCCTCGCCCTGCCTGCATGCGGCAGCGGCCAGCGCCAGCTCGTCGGAGGCGCGCGTGATGGCGGCCAGGGTCGTCTCGGCCACCTCGAGCGAGCCGGTGACGCTCCGGGCCGATCCGGTGCCGAAGGCGAAGGCGCCCCCGCCCCCGGCTCCCTGTGCGGCAGGGGACAGGATCGAGGGCGTCTCGGCGTCGGCCGGGTTGGGTGGCGGCACGGTGACAAGGGGCGGCCGCTCGGGCGATGTCTCGGGCGAGGGCCCGGGGTCGGGCGGGTCGAGTGGCGGCACGACCGCGAGCGTGCCGGTGCCGTAGGCGATCTCGTAGTTTGGCAGGCCGCGCCCCTGCTCCGTCCCCGGGATCACGCCGATGGGAAAGGGGCTGCCGGCAGCGGATGCGTCTGCACTTGCGCCGGGGCTCTCGAGGCCGACGAACGTTACGGTATCGTCATTGCGCAGCCCCTGCGCGGTGAACTCGGTCCCCGCGAACGACAGCGTCACGCCCTCTGTCTTGGTCAGGTCGTCGGGGGTGATGGCGAGGGGGGCCCGAGCCACCTCGAGGGTGCCCTCCTCGATCTCGAGGGCGTAATTGTCGGCCTCCGGCCCCGACAGCGCGGCGTCCACGAGGATGGCGAAGGTGCCGGCGGGGGCGGTCACCACCGCGCCGTCGCTCGACAGCGTGACGGTCAGCACGTCGCCCGGCAGCAACTCCCCCTCGACGGCGAAGGCGAACTGGTCGAGCGCGAATCCGGGATCGCCGTAAACCTTGAACTGGTCCGATGCGATTACCGTCAGCGGCCGTGCGGTCACCTCGACGGCGGTCGGCGCATAGACGACATGGAAGACGGTGCCGGCACTGCCGGGTGCCTGCCGGCTGGGGAAGGTCACGCCGGGGGTCTGTCCTGCGGGCAGGGGCGGCAGGGCGAGGGTGCCGAAGACCGCAGACTCAGGGAGCGTCTCACCGCCCGGGCCGAAGACGTAGGTGCCGGGCCCGCCGACGAGCGTGCCGGTGGCGTCGGCCTCGGTGTCGCCGAACGCGACCCCGCCGGGAAAGTCGCCCACGATGGCGAACACGACCGGGTCGATGGTGTAGAGTTGCGGATACCGCGCCTCGCCCCCCGCATCGCCGGTCGTGCCGGGCGCCCAGGTGGTGGCGAAGTCCCACCCGGCGAGGCCGGAGAACGTCGTGGTGCCCTGCAACTCGGCCGTGGTCAGGCCGGTGCCGCCGGCCGAGGTGGCCAGCCCGCTCGTCTCGACGTCCCAGTAGGCGCCCGAGACGCCGCCGCCCGGGACCTCGCCCGCGAATCCGCCGATCAGGGGCGATCCGCCGGAGGCGGTGACGGCGCCGGTCGAGTAGCTGTCGGTCACCGTGGTGCTCGACACGTCTCTTCCGACGAAACCGCCGGCGGCGCCCCCGGTCGCATCGCCGAGCGCGACGGCGCCTCTGGCATAACTGTTCGACACGGTGCCGAAGTTGAGGCCGGTATGGCCGCCGGCCAACAGGTCGAAACCCGCGATGCTGCCGCCGTCGCCCGAAACGGCGCCGGTCGCCGCGCTGCGCTCGATGAGGCCCGTATTCGTCCCGGCGAAGCCGCCGAGCGTGGCGAAGTTCACCCCGTCCTCGTCGATGTCGGAGGCCGGCCCGGAAAAGCTCACCGCCCCGTCGGCGCGGGCGTCGATGATGTCGCCCGTGTTCTCGCCCACGAAGCCGCCGAAGGCGCTGCCTTCGTGGAACGGGGCATCGCCCGAATAGGCCACGGCACCCAGGGCGCGCGAGGCCGCGACCGACCCCGCGTTGCGGCCCACGAGGCCGCCCGCGACGGCGTTGGAGCCCGACGCGAGCGTGATGTCCGTAGTCGCTGTCACGTCCGTGATCGTCCCGCCCGACAGGTTGAAGCCGACCGCGCCGCCCACTTCGTCGTCGAACCACGTCTCGCCGCCGGACTCGGGCACTCCGCCGCGGGGCGGGCCGGAAACCGCGATGCTGCCCGCGGCGGAAGATGACGAAAGGGTGCCCGCGTTCGCGCCGACAAGGCCGCCCGCCGCGACCGGAGCGAGGTCGGACGCCTCGGCGCCGCCCGTGACCGACAGCGCCACCTCGGTCGATACGCCCTCGAGCGTGCCCAGGTTGAACCCGACGGCGCCGCCGAGTTCGGCGTAGTTCGCCGCGCCCGCGTGCGGGCTGCCGCCCGGGAACAGGGGCAAGGGCAACGGCGGCCCGTCCCCATCGTTGCCCGGAGGCGGCGGCGGAGGTGGGGGTGGGGGTGGAGGCGCCACATCGACGAGAGACAGAGCGCCCGAAAAGGAGCTGGCCGAGAGCGCCCCGCCGGCCGCGAGCTCTCCCAGAAGGCCGCCGGCGAACATGGACTGGGTGAACGGCGCGAGCGTCCCGTCGAACGACAGACCGCCCGAGACGGTCACGCCCGAGATCGCGGTCGGCCCTATGGCGCGGGCGGCGAGGCCGCCGGCGAAGGCGACGGGGGCGGTGGCGAAGTCGATGTCGGCCAGAGTCAGGTTGCTGACGGTGGCGCCGTCCAGCCCGCCGAACATGCCGACCACCGGGTCGAGCGACAGGTCGCGCGCGTCGAGGCCGGGCTCGCGGATGGTCAGCCCCGAGACGGTGAAGCCGCGCCCGTCGAGGCTGCCCGAAAAGTAGGGCACCGAGACGGATGCGAAATCCTCGATCGAGCCGAGCGCGCCGATCGGCCGCCAGCCGAGCGCGACCGAGCCGAAATCATTCCATCCGGCGCTGCCCGAGGCGTCGATGTCGGCGCCGAGGGCGAAGCTTGCGGTCGAGAACTCGCCCCAGCCCGCGCCCTGGAGGCCGAAGGCGTCGACGATCACGTAAGGGTCGGCCGCGCTGCCCGTGCCGCCCGTGGCGCGGAGGAACGACGCCTCGCCGGTACGCAGGCGGAAGTCGTCCGCGGCGAAGGCGGGCAGGGGGCCGAGCTGGGTCCACGTGCCGAGATCGAGCGAGAAGACGTCGACATCGACCGCACCCGTGGCCGAGATGCCCCCCGGGGCCTCGAGGGCGAGGCGGCCCGATGGCGCAAGCACGTCGCCATCGAGCCGGATCTGGCCGGTCGGATCGACAAGGCCCGCGGCTAGCAGCACCGCCTGGTCGTTGCCGGGGATGGCGGCCACGATATCTCCGGTCGTCTCGATCCGCCGATCCGCGAAAACGCTCGTGTCGGGCCCCTCGATGTCGCCGTTGAGGATGGCGTCGCGCGCCGCGTCGGCGAACACCCGGCCGCTGCCGGGCGAGCGGATGTCGCCGTCGATCACGATATCGCGCCCCGCGAACAGGTCGACGGCGGGCGTCTCGGTGCCGAGCATCGAGATGGTCGAGCGCAGGCTGATGTCGCGCGCCGCGTCGAGGATCAGGGTGAAAGAGCTCGACCACTCGATGTCGCCGGCCACGGTGATGTCGCCCGCATCCGAGCCGAGGTCGAGGTCGAACGGCATCGCGTTGATCTCGTCCAGGCCTGCCGTCTTGACGGTCACGGCGGTGGTGGCGAGCAGCGTCTCGATCTGTTCGGTCGTGTAGATGCCGGGGGTGACGCCTGGCGCGCAGCTGCCCGGCGCGAAATCGCACACCAGCACGTCGGTCGGGTCGAGCAGGAAGGTGCCCCCGGCGCCCAGCGGGGCCGAGGTGTCGACCGCACCGGCGAAGCGCAGGGCCCCGGGGCTCGACGCCTCCACGAATCCGCCGTCGCCCTCCGCGGAGCCGCCACGCGCGGTGAGCAGGCCGAACACGCTCGCCTCGGTATCGGCCCAGAGCACGATCGAGCCGCCATCGCCCGCCTCGGTCGCGTCGGCGCTGACGACCGCACCGGCGTCCATCGCAAGGCTCTCGGCGCGCGGCAGGGGGCCCTGGCCCTGGATGTCGCCGCCGATCCGCACCCGGCCGCCGCCGCCCGGCCCGTCAGCCCGGATCTCGGCGCCGAGCGCGAGCTCGATCCGCTCGCCCGTGACGAGGATCTCGCCTCCCTGCGGCCGCACGGCCGGGCGGGGCGACGCCTCGACCAGCACGCGCGAGGGAGCGGCGCCGGCATCGACGCGGCCCGTCGCCCGCACGGTGCCGCCCGGGCCGCCGCCCAGCACGATGGCGCCCGACCGGCCCGACACGCTGCGTGCCTCGGTCACGCCCGACAGGTTGACTACCCGCCGCGCTGCATTGCGCGCGGTCGCGGCCGAGATCTCGACCCGTCCGCCATCGGCCGAGACGCGGCCGGCCTGCTCGATCAGCACCTCATCGTCGGTATCCGACGGCAGTGCGATCTGCAGGAAGCCGTCGCCTGTCAGGTCGAGCGTGGCGCGCTCGCCCGCGCCGAGGCCGATCCGCCCCATCGGCGCGGAGATCGTGCCGGTATTCGTGACCTTGCCGCCCAGGAGCGCCGCGAAGCCGCCCTGCGCCACGGCGATCGTGCCGTGGTTGGCCACGGCCGCCGACGAGCCGGCGCCGGAGAATCGCAGGCGCCCGGCCTCGAAATCGCCGTTGGCGATGTCGAGCGTCGAGGCCACGAAGCTGCCCGTCTCGACCCGCCCCGACGGGCCGACCACGACGCCGTGCGGGTTGACGAGGATGACCTGCCCGTCGCCCGTCACCGTGCCGTCGATGCGGCTGCCGAGGGGGCCCGTCACCCGGTTCAGCACGGCCGAGTCCGCCCCCGGCTGGGCGAAGTCGACCGCCCCGCCCGCGTCGACGCTGAAGCCGTTCCACTCGACGATGGCGCGCGGCGTCGTCTGGGTGATCTGCATGCGCCCGGCGCCGGGCGTGGCGATCGACGCGCCGCCCGAGACGACGGTGCCGCCGGTCGGCAGCTCCTGCGCCAGCGTCGGCAGCGGGCAGAGCGCGGTCGTCAGCAGCGCCGTGCAGAGGCGCAGCCGGCGGCAGCGGCGGTCAGAAGCGATAGCTCGCAGCGATGGAGAGCGCCGTCCGGTCGTCCTCGTCGTCATCGCGCACTCCCCTTCCCAGCTCGATCCGCAGGGCTGCGTTCGAGAAGCTGTCGTCGAACGGCGTGAACAGGTCGAGGCCCACGCCGAAGGCCGAGGCGGCGGTGGTCTCGCGCTGGCCCGGACCCGGCTCTGCCAGCGTGACGGCCCCGGTGGCCGCGAACGCGTAGGGCGACAGGCCGAGCGGCAGGCCGCCCGCCTCGGTCACCCATTCGCGGGCGACCTCGCCCCGCAGCACCCAGCCCGAGTCGCCGGTCAGCGTGCCGGTGTCGAGCGGCGAGATCTCGCGCTCGGTGGCGATTCCGAATTGCTCCGCCACCGCAAGCGGCTCGCCGAACGAGGTCTGGGCGCGGCCGTTCACGGTGAGTGCCCACGCCTCGCCCAGCGGCGCCCGGTAGCGGCCCGACAGCACGAGCTTGGCGAAGTCGGCGTCGGTGCCGGGACGCGAGAGCGGCACTGCGCCCGTATCGTCGGCCGAACGCGCGCCGCAGCAGTCGAGGCCGAACGACAGTTCGCTCCCCACCTCGATCGTCGCGTTCGTCTCAGTCTGCCAGAAGGCGTCGGCCGCCAGCCGCAGGATGCGCAGATCGTCCTCGTAGACCGGGATGGCCCCCGCCGCCGTGTCGACGTCGAGCCGGTCGCGCTGGGCGTCGAACGACAGCCGCGTGGTCAGGTTGAAATCGCGCGAGCGCACCCAGGGGTAGAACAGCCGCACCGAGCTGCGCTCGAACTCGCTGGGAATGTCGGGGTCGATCTCTTCGGGATTGGTCTGGCTGATCGTGTGCTCGAGATTCAGCGTCAGCCCGTCGGTGCCGAGTGGCACGACCGCGCCGAAGCTGAGCGTGCGCAGCACCGGCTCGGCCGCGAAATCGCCCTCCGGGTGACCCGAGAGGCGCGCGTAGAGCGACTCGCCGAAGCCGAGAAGGCCGTTCAACTCCACCCCGGTGTCGAACTTCCAGCCGCCGAGGCTGTCGGACAGCGAGTTGTCGAGGCCGGCAAAGCCCGTCACCCCGCGATACTCCGGGTCGAGGATCACCACCGTGCCGCCGGGCGAGGCGCCGGCCTGGAGGGCTGAGCCGAGCGCGACGCCGTAGGTGTCGCCCGCGAGCAGGATCTGGCGCTCGAGTTCCGAAAGGGTCAGGCCGCGGCGGCCCACCAGCGGGTCGGTCAGCGCCGCGAGGCGGTCGCGCACCGGGGCGGGCGCGGCCCGCAGGTCGACCGATTCCACGAAGCCGTCCACCACCTGAAGCCGCAGCGTGCCGCCGTCGACCAGCCGTTGCCGGGGCAGCACGACGCGGGCGAGCACGTAGCCCTCGTTGGCATAGGCCTGCTCGAGCTCGGCCGCTGCCTCGAACAGCTCCGATGCGCGGATGCGCCCCGCCGTCAGCCGCTGGCGGAGCGCCTCGGTCGGCACCTCCATCCCCGGCAGGGTGCCCTCGACCGCGACGTCGCCCACCAGGATCGTCAGCCGCTCAGCGCCCGCCGGCGCCGCGAGGCCGGGCGCGCCGGAAAACACAAGCGCGCCGCGCAGCGGCTGCGTCGGCGGCACCGCCTCTGCCGGCGTCACCTGGCTGGCGGTCTGCGCGAGGGCGGCAGACGCCGCCGAGAGGCCCGCGAAAATGGCCGCCGCGAAACGGAACTTGGGCTGGCGCGAAGTGGCCACGGGCGATCTCCCAGAGGGGGTGGGAACAGGCGCATGCAGGCACATCGGGTGCCGCCACGCAAGCCGCGAGCCGACCCGGCGCCGGATTGCCGGAACCGCTGCGGCAGCCCTGCATCCTTACATGGGGTCAGAGGCCGAGCGCCTCGGCGTGGAAGTCGACGTGATCGCCCATGAAGGTCGAGATGAAGAAGTAGGAGTGATCGTAGCCCGCCTGCAGCCGGAACTCGCCCGGCTGGCGGCGGGCGGCCATCGCCTCGGCCAGCGCCTCGGGCTTGAGCGTGTCGATGAACTGGTCGGCCGTGCCCTGGTCGACCAGCACAGGCGCGTCTATGCCGCGGGTGCGCATCTGCAGGGTTGCGTCATGGCGCTCCCATGCCGCTTCGTCGTCGCCGAGATAGGCCGAGAGCTGCTTGCGCCCCCAGTCCGACGTGGAGGGGTGGGCGATGGGCGCGAAGGCCGAGACCGACAGGAACCGGCCGGGATGCGCCGCCGCTATGGTCAGGGCGCCGTGCCCGCCCATCGAGTGCCCGCAGATCGCCTGCCGGCCGAGATCGACCGGGAACTCGGCGCCGAGCAGTTCGGTGAGATCCTTCGTGACATAGCTCCACATCGAGTAGTGCGGCGCCCAGGGCGCCTCTGTCGCGTCGACGTAGAAGCCCGCACCCTTGCCGAGGTTGTAGGCCTCGTCGTCGGCGACCTGATCGCCCCTGGGCGAAGTGTCGGGAAAGACCACCGCGAGGCCCGCGCGCGCGGCATGCGCCTGAGCGCCCGCCTTCACCATCGCGTTCTCGTGGGTGCAGGTGAGGCCAGAGAGATACCACAATAGTGGCACCGGCCCGTCCTCGGCCTGCGGCGGAAGGTAGAGGCCAAAGGTCATCTCGCAGCCCGTGCTCGCGGCGTCGTGGGCGAAGACGCCCTGCGCGCCGCCGAAGCACCTGTTCTCGGAAACGGTCCGCATAGAGCCCTCCTCGTGCCGGTCGATCTCGACGCCGCCTGCCATGGATCGCGGGCCCGGGCAAGGCGAGCGGCGTTGCGCCGGTGGCCCACCTCGTGCGCCATTCGCCCGACTTTCGGCTACAGGCCGCCCCCCGGTGCCGCTAAGGTCGCCCGCAGCGGAAAAGTGCGAGGGGAACGTGGAACAGGGTCTGGCCGAGGCGGAGACGGGGCAGGGCGCCGCGCTCGTGGTGCCGCTCGAGGGTGTGCTGTGCCGCACCAGCCTCGCCACAGAGCGGCTGGTGCAGGGGGTCGCGGCCGACCCGCTCGGGGCGCTGAGAGGTCGGTCGCGCAGGCGGCCGCTGCCCCCCGAGGCGCTGCCGCTCGACGCAGGGGCGCTCGAGCGGGTGCGGGCGGCCCGCGCCGAGGGGCGCCGCACCATCCTCGTCACGGCGGCCGACCACGAACAGGCGCGGGCCGTCGCCGACGGGCTCGGGCTGTTCGACGCCGTGGTGGCCGACGCGCCCGAAGGCGCCGATCGTGCAGCCCGCCTCGCCGAGGCGGCCGGGCCCGGGCCCGAGGTGCTGCCCGCGCGCGCCAGGGCCAGCCTGTCGGCCGGGGCGGTGGTGCGCGCGATGCGGCCGCACCAATGGTCGAAGAACCTGCTGATCTTCCTGCCACTTCTGGCCGCGCACGACGTAGCGGGCATCGGTGCGGCGCTCGCGGCCTTCGTCGCCTTTTCGCTTACCGCCTCGTCGGTCTACGTGCTGAACGACATCGCCGATCTCGCCGCCGATCGCGCCCATCCGCGCAAGCGGCACCGGCCCTTCGCGGCCGGCGAGGTGGCCGTGGGCGCCGGTCTGGCCGTCGCGGCCGCGCTGCTCGCCCTCGCCGCGGCGGTGGCGCTCGCCTTCACGCCGCCCGTCTTTTCTCTCGTGCTCGTGCTCTACTATGTCGCGACGTTCGCCTATTCCTTCTGGCTGAAGCGCAGGCTCGTCATCGACGTGATCACCCTGGCCGGCCTCTACACGATCCGGATCGTCGCGGGGGCGGCCGCCTGCGCCATTGCGCTCTCGCCGTGGATGCTCGGCTTTTCGATGTTCCTCTTCCTCGCCCTCGCGGCGGTGAAACGGCAGGCGGAGCTGGTCGACATGCTGGCCGAGGGGAAGGAGGAGCGCGCGGGCCGGGGCTACGTGCCCGACGACCTGCCGGTGATCCGCGCGATGGCGCTGGCGGCGGGCTATTCCGCGGTGCTCGTCTTCGCGCTCTACGTCTCGTCGGACGAGGTGACGGCGCTCTACACGCGGCCCGAGGCGCTGTGGCTCGTCTGCCCGCTGCTGCTCTACTGGATCAGCCGGATGGTCATGGTCACCCACCGGGGGCGGATGGACGACGATCCGATCGTTTTTGCCGCGACCGACAAGGTAAGCCTCGCGGTGGTGGTCGTGGGCGCGGCGATCTTCGTGGGCGCGAGCCTTGGCTGACGCCTCAGCGCCCGGGGATGGCGGCGCGCTTGATGCCCGCGGTCTCCCAGCTGCGCATCGCCTTGAGCGCGTCGTCGGCCGTCTCGACGAATCGGAAGAGCGAGAGATCGTCGGCCGAGATCGTGCCGGCCTCGACCAGCGCGTCGAAGTCGATCACCCGCCGCCAGAACGCCTCGCCGAAAAGCAGGAACGGCACCTGCTCCATCCGGCCGGTCTGGATGAGCGTGAGGGCCTCGAACGTCTCGTCGAGCGTGCCGAAGCCGCCGGGAAAGACCGCGATGGCGGCGGCCCGCATCAGGAAGTGCATCTTGCGGATGCCGAAATAGTGGAAGTTGAAGCACAGTTCGGGCGTCACGTATTCGTTCGGGGCCTGCTCGTGCGGCAGCACGATCGACAGCCCGATCGAGCGGCCGCCGGCCTCGGCCGCGCCGCGGTTGCCGGCCTCCATCACGCCGGGGCCGCCGCCGGTGCAGATCACCCAGTCGCGCCCGCCGCGCGCCACCGATTCCTCGGTGACGGCGCGGGCGAAGCGGCGTGCCTCGTCGTAGAAGTGGCTCAAGGCGCCCATGGTGCCCGGCGCGGCGTCGGGCGCGGCCGCGGCGGGCCGGGGGATGCGCGCACCACCGAACAGCACGACGGTCGAATCGATCCCGGCCTCGGCCATCAGCAGCTCGGTCTTGAGCAGCTCCAGCTGCAGCCGCACGGGGCGCAGCTCGTCGCGGTAGATGAATTCCTCGTCGGCGAAGGCGAGCCGGTAGGCCGGCGAGCGTGTCTGCTCGGTATTGGGGACGCCGCGGGCGACCTCGCTGTCCTCGTGGGCGTCGCGGAAGCCGCGGTGCCGTTCCTCGCGCATGATGCCTCCGATTGCGCCTGCCCCGCGGTCCGTCTATAGCCCGCCGAAGCACCAGACCAGAGGGGGCGTGCGATGTCCAACACCGCCGAGCTGGAAGCCGCGATCGAGGCCGCGTGGGAGACGCGCGACACGATCACGCCCGCCACCAAGGGCGACACGCGCAACGCCATCGAGGCGACGCTCGGCGCGCTCGATTCGGGCCGTCTGCGCGTGGCAGAACGGGGCGACGACGGGCAATGGCACGTCAACCAGTGGGCCAAGAAGGCCGTGCTGCTGGGCTTTCGGCTGCGCGACATGCACCAGCAATCGGGCGGGCCGCAGGGCGGTGCCTGGTGGGACAAGGTCGACAGCAAGTTCGCCGGCTGGGGCGACCCCGAATGGAAGGCGGCAGGCTTTCGTGCGGTGCCCAACTGCGTCGTGCGGCGCTCGGCCTACATCGCGCCGGGCGTGGTGCTGATGCCGTCCTTCGTCAATCTCGGCGCCTATGTCGACGAGGGCACGATGGTCGACACCTGGGCGACCGTGGGGTCGTGCGCGCAGATCGGCAGGAACGTCCACCTGTCGGGCGGCGTCGGCATTGGCGGGGTTCTGGAGCCGATGCAGGCCAACCCCACGATCATCGAGGACAACTGCTTCATCGGCGCCCGGTCGGAAGTGGTCGAGGGCTGCATCGTGCGCGAGGGCTCGGTCCTGGGGATGGGCGTGTTCATCGGCCAGTCGACCAAGATCGTCGATCGCGAGAGCGGCGAGGTCTTCATGGGCGAGGTGCCGCCCTACTCGGTGGTCGTGTCGGGGTCGATGCCGTCGAAGAACGGGGTCAACCTTTACTGCGCGGTGATCGTGAAGCGCGTGGACGAACGCACGCGCGCCAAGGTCGGCATCAACGAGTTGCTGCGCGACTGACCTTGCGCCGCCGGGTGCAAAAGGGCCGGCCGGCCCGAATGCAGGCCAGGGTGGTCAGGCGGACCAAGCTCCTGGGGAGGCCATCGGTGCCGGTTCCGGTCACTCCTCGCGGGAGAGCAGTCCGTACTTGCGCAGCTTGACGTAAAGCGACTGCCGCGAGAGCCCCAGCATCTCGGCCGCCGCAACGCGATTGTTGCGCGTGAGCTCCACCGCCGTTTCGATGCACATCTTCTCGACGACATCGGTCGTTTCGGCAACGATGTCCTTCAGCGTGGCCGAGCCGACCAGCTCCATCACCGAGCGCATCGCATCGTCGCTCACCCCAACGCCCGGCTTGCGCATCGCCTCGGCACGGCTCGCGTCGCGGATGACGAAGACGAAGGCCGGGTGCGAGCGGTCGGCGAGGTAGGTGGCCGAGATCTCGACCGAGACGGACGAGCCGTACTCGCTGGCGAGCTTGGTGGCATACATCCGCATCTGTCCGGCGCGCTCGGCGTTCTCGAGAAGCACCTTGAGATCGACCGCCCCGCGCGAGAGGAACTGCGCGAGGCTGCGGCCCTTGACCGACGAGACATGGGCGGCGTCGGCAAGCCCGAGGAAAGCGTCGTTGGCCGCGCGGATCACGCCATCGGCATCGGTGAAGACGATCCCGTCGACCCCCTCGACGAACAGACCGTGAAGATCGCTTGCGAGGCTGCCGAGCGTCACCGGCGCGTCATCTTCCGCGCCGAGGCGGACGAGGAGCATGCGCTCGCCCGCCGCGCGGAAGGCGAAGGGGTTGAGCGACACGGTCGTTCCTGTGCGCTTGATTCGGGCGGTGACGGGGCCGGCGCCCTCTGTGATCGCGGCGCTCGTGAGCGTCTCGACGAACTCGCCGCGCTTCTTGCCCTCGAACTCGGTGGCGAAGGTCGTGCCCACGGCCTCGTCGCGCGACAGGTCGAGCAGGTCCGCGGCGGCGGCGTTGGCGTCGGTGATGCGCCCGGTTCCGATCGAGACGAAGACGAGCGGCTCGGTGGTCACTTCCATCAGCACGCCGTAGCGCGTGTCAAAATCGCGCTGGACCTCGTAATCCTGCTCGAGCGCGAGCTGCGCCTTGACGAGCTGCTCCTGCATCTCGGCGATGGGCCGCAGGTCGCGGCCGAGCATCAGCACCGTGCCGTCCGGCCCGATCCGGTGGAACGAGTAGCGGATCGGAAATTCCACCCCGCCGCGCCCGACATGGTTGAGCTCGACGCCCGACACGCCCTTGCCGCCGTCGCGCAGGGCGGCGAGCCTCTCATCGACCTTGGTCACGCTGTCCTGGGCGAGGGTGTCGCGGATATCGGCACCTTCCCACGCTTCGGCCTCGGAGAGCTGGGCGCTCTCCGGGTTGCGAAGGACCGAGAGGATCTTGCCTTCTGCCGAAACGACCACCGAGAGATCCGAGGCGGTGGCGATGATCTCGCCGAGGATATCCGGTGCGATCAGCGGGATCGACCCTGGCGTCCAGTATGTCGTCCCGCCCGAGCTCACGCTCCCGTAGGCACCCGTTCGGGCTGCCCCCTCGCGGCTGCCCGGCCCGCCTTCGGGGACGGTCCGGCGCTTGCTGATGTCGTAAGGCCGCAAAGCTTCAGAGCCTCCTCAGGGTCCGACGTGACGAAATCCGCACCGATGAGCGCGGGCGCGTCGGGATTCTGGTTCAGTATTTCGCCCCCGAGAACGACGTAGGGCGCCGGACCTACACCCGATCGAATCGAATGTATGAGCGTGGTGAGAAATTCAAGGTCTTCGTTGCCCGCAGCCGACAAGGCGACCATGTCGACATGCTGCGCCCGGACGATCTGGCCCACGGTGCGCGCGTCCTGCCCGAGCGAGAGACGCACCAGTGCGCCGAGCCGTCGAAAGCGTGACATCGCCACCATCGCCCCGAGGGTGTGGTGCGCGCCCTCGGCGACGAGGAGCAGCACCTCGGGCGCGTCGAGGCAAAAGGGTGCCTCGGGCCGCGGCGCCTCGATCTCGCGCAGCCAGCCCTGCAGCCGGGCCACCGCGATCGACACCTCCACGAAGCTGTGCCCGCTTTGCGCCCAGGCATCGCCGAAGCGGCGGGCGACTGCGGGGATCCATTCGTCCACCAGCCGCTGACGATCGAGTCCGTCGGCGAGCAGGGCACGCAATTGCCGCTCCCCCTCCGCCCGGTCGGGCGACAGCACCGCCGTGGCGATCATGGCGAGCACCTGGGCCTCGCGGCCCTGCACGGAAATTCCGGCGCCGAAGTCGGCCCCCGCCCTGACGCCTGCCCCCGGCGTGGCCGCGCCATGGCCCTGCCCCTTCGTCGTGGCGTGAGTCGGCCCGTGATCGCCGGGTCCGCCAGGTTCGCAGCCATCGTTCAGCATATGTCGGGTCCTCGCTGGCTCCATGGGCGGTCGTGCGCGGAGGCGACCGTGCCCCAAAACTTTCCCGTTTCGGCGCCAAGTTGTCAAATCAAACTGACAGAGGGGCCTGTCGCGCCGCGCCTGGCGCGTGGGGTGCAAGACTGAAGTGCTAAGAAAACAAAGGCGGGACGGGGCAGGATGCCGCAGCGCCCCCCGGTGGGGCCGCGTCCTTCTGTAAACTGCAAGACTGTAAGTTTTAATTGACACCCGGGCTGGGCGTTCCATACTCCCTTCCACGAACGGCGCCAGGGAGGGCCCAGATGCAAGCGAGTCGCCACGACAAGGCGCGCCACGAAAGGCCGGCCGACGGTCAGCTCTACACGCCCGAGCAGCGCGCCCGGCGCGACGCCACGAAGTGGACGCTGGTGCAGGGTGTGCTCGCGCCGCTGCAGTTCGTGGTGTTTGCAGTCTCGCTGGCGCTGGTCGTCCGCTATCTCGCCACCGGCGAGGGCTATGTCGCGGCCACGGTCTCGATCCTCGTCAAGACCGGCGTGCTCTACACGATCATGGTCACCGGCGCGATCTGGGAAAAGGTCGTGTTCGGCCAGTACCTTCTGGCGCCCGCCTTCTTCTGGGAAGACGTCGTCAGCTTCGGCGTCATCGCCCTGCACACCCTCTACGTCTACGCCGTGCTCTTCGCCGACTGGGGGTCGCGCGTCGAGATGTGGATCGCGCTCGCCGCCTATGCCGCCTACGTGGTCAACGCCGTCCAGTTCGTCTGGAAGCTGCGCCAGGCCCGCCTGTCTGCCGAGCGCGCCGACCGCGCCGCCGCCGCCAAAGCCACCGAACCGACGGAGCTCCCCGCATGACCGAGCACCGGATGCCGCTGACCGGCGGCTGCACCGACACGCCGATTCTCAAGCAGCGCGGCCAGCGCGAGGTCTTCTGCGGCCTGACGGGAATCATCTGGCTGCACCGCAAGATGCAGGACGCCTTCTTCCTCGTCGTGGGCTCGCGCACCTGCGCGCACCTGCTGCAGTCGGCCGCCGGCGTGATGATCTTCGCCGAGCCGCGCTTCGGCACCGCCATCCTCGAGGAAAAGGATCTCGCGGGCATGGCCTGCGCCAACGAGGAGCTCGACCGCGAGGTGGCCCGCCTGCTCGAGCGCCGCCCCGACATCCGCCAGCTCTTCCTCGTGGGCTCCTGCCCCTCCGAGGTCATCAAGCTCGACCTCGCCAAGGCCGCCGAGCGCCTCTCGAAGGAGCACGCGCCGCATGTGCGGGTGCTCAACTACTCGGGCTCCGGCATAGAGACGACCTTCACCCAGGGCGAGGACGCCTGCCTCGCCTCGATGGTGCCCGAACTGGGCGCCACCGACCGCCGCAACCTGCTGCTGGTGGGCGCCCTGCCCGACGTGGTCGAGGACCAGATGAAGAAGCTGGTGGGCGATCTCGGCATCGACGACGTGCAGGTCCTGCCGGCGCCGCGCTCCGACGCCTACCCCGAGGTCGGGCCGAATACCGTCTTCGCCCTCACCCAGCCCTTCCTGTCCGACACCGCCGCCGCCCTGCAGCGCCGCGGGGCCCGGCACATCCCCGCGCCCTTCCCCTTCGGCGAGGAGGGCACCACCGCCTGGCTCGCCGCGCTGGCCGAGGAATTCGGCGTCGGCCGCGACCGCTTCGAGCAGGTCACCGCCGCCCCCCGCGCCCGTGCCCGCAAGGCGATCGCCGCGCAGGCGGCCGAGCTGTCCGACAAGTCGGTCTTCTTCTTCCCCGACAGCCAGCTCGAGATCCCGCTCGCGCGCTTCCTCACCCGCGAATGCGGCATGCGCGCCGAAGAGGTCGGCAGCCCCTACATCCACAAGGAGATCCACGGCCCCGACCTCGCCCTGATGGAGCAGGGTCCGACGCTGTCCGAGGGGCAGGACGTCGACCTGCAGCTCGACCGCTGCCGCGCCGCGCGCCCCGACCTAACGGTCTGCGGCCTCGGCCTCGCCAACCCGCTCGAGGCGGAAGGGCTCTCCACCAAGTGGGCGATCGAGCTCGTCTTCACGCCGGTCCATTTCTACGAGCAGGCGGGCGATCTCGCGGGCCTGTTCTCGCGCCCGCTGCGCCGCCGCGCCGCGCTCAAGCTGGAGGCGGCCCGATGACCCCGGCCCCCTCCATCATCTTGGTTCAAATACTCCGGGGGTCCGGGGGCAGCGCCCCCGGAGGTCGCCAATGAAGCTCACCGTCTGGACATACGAGGGCCCGCCGCATGTGGGCGCCATGCGCGTCGCCACCGGCATGCGCGATCTGCACTACGTGCTGCACGCGCCGCAGGGCGACACCTATGCCGACCTGCTGTTCACCATGATCGAGCGGCGCAACCACCGCCCGCCCGTCACCTACACCACCTTCCAGGCGCAGGACCTCGGCTCCGATACCGCCAACCTCTTCAAGACCGCCGCGCAGGACGCCTACGACCGGTTCCGCCCGCAGGCGATCATCGTCGGCGCCTCCTGCACCGCCGAGCTGATCCAGGACGACCCCGCGGGGCTGGCCGAGACGATGGGCCTGCCGGTGCCGGTCATCCCGCTCGAGCTGCCGTCCTACTCCCGCAAGGAGAATTTCGGCGCCGACGAGACGTTCTTCCAGATCGTCCGGCACCTCGCGAAGCCGGTCGAGAAGACCGCCCGCGTCACCGCCAACATCCTCGGACCGACCGGCCTCGGCTTCCGGCACCGCGACGATGTCGAGGAGATCACGGGCCTGCTCGCCGATCTGGGCGTCGAGGTGAACGTGGTCGCGCCGATGGACGCCACGCCCGCCGACATCGCCCGCCTCGGCGCCGCCCATTTCAACGTGCTGCTCTATCCCGAGACGGGCGAGGCCGCGGCGCGCTGGCTGTCGCGCGAGCACGGCCAGCCCTGGACGAAGACGATCCCCATCGGCACCGGCGCGACGCGCGACTTCGTCGCCGAGGTGGCCGAGATCGCGGGCGTGCGCCCCGAGGCCGACGAGAGCCGCCTGCGCTTTCCCTGGTGGTCGAAGTCGGTGGACAGCACCTACCTGACCGGCAAGCGCGTGTTCCTCTTCGGCGACGCGACGCACGTGAAGGCGATGGCCCGCGTGGCGCGCGACGAGATGGGCTTCGAGGTGGTGGGCCTCGGCTGCTACAACCGCGAGTTCGCCCGCGACATCCGCGCGCTGGCCAAGGATTACGGCGTCGAGGCGCTGATCACCGACGACTACCTCGAGGTCGAGCGGCGGATCGAGGATCTCGCGCCCGAGATGATCCTCGGCACGCAGATGGAGCGCCATATCGGCAAGCGCCTCGGCATCCCCTGCGCCGTGATCTCCGCCCCCGTCCACGTGCAGGACTTTCCCGCCCGCTACTCGCCCGTGATGGGCTTCGAGGGCGCGAACGTGCTGTTCGACACGCTGGTGCACCCGCTGGTCATGGGGCTCGAGGAGCACCTGCTGGCGATGTTCCGCGAGGATTTCGAGTTCCACGACGAGGCCGGCCCGAGCCACCACGGTGGCAAGGCCACCCGGCGGGCCGAGGCGCCCGGCGGAGAGGATGGGGGGCCAGCCCCCCAGACCCCCCGGAGTATTTCCGCCAAGATGATGGGGGAAGACGCGGCCCCGGCCGAGGGCGCGCCCGCTCCGGCGGCCGGATCGGACGTGGTGACGTGGCTCGCGGACGCCGAGCGGGAACTCAGGAAGATCCCCTTCTTCGTGCGCGGCAAGGCCAAGCGGAACACCGAGAAGTACGCCGCCGAGCGCGGCGTGACCGAGATCAGCGTCGACACCCTCTACGAGGCCAAGGCCCATTATGCGAGATGACGGCTACATCCCCGGCTACCGCTTCGCGGTGATCACGCTGGACGCCCACGCGGCTGGCCCCGCCGCCCGCGTGGCCGACCGTCTGTGCGAGGATTTCCCGGGGCTGTCCGTGTCGATCCATGCCGCCGCCGAGTGGGCCGAGAACCCCGAGGCGCTGGAGGAGGCGAAGCTCGCCATCCGGCACGCCGACATCGTGGTGTGCAACCTGCTGTTCATCGAGGAGCACATCAACGCGGTCCTGCCCGAGCTCAAGGCACGGCGCGACGATCTCGACGCGCTGATCGGGGTGATCGCCGATCCGGCGATCGTGAACCTCACGAAGATGGGCACGCTCGACATGAGCCAGCCCGCCTCCGGCGCGATGAAGCTGCTCAAGAAGCTGAAGCCCAAGACGAAGCGGTCGTCGTCGGGCGAGGCGTCGATGAAGATCCTGCGGAAGCTGCCGCAGATCCTGCGCTACCTGCCCGGAAAGGCCCAGGACCTGCGCGCCTACTTCCTGACCATGCAGTACTGGCTGGGCGGGTCGGACGACAATATCCGCGAGATGGTGCGCTTCCTCGTCTCGCGGTATGCCGACAACGCCGAGTGGAACAAGGTCGAGGCGGCCGCCCCGATCGACTACCCCGACGTGGCGCTCTACCACCCCGACCTGCCGGGCCAGAAGATCACGACCGATCCGGCCGCGCTGCCGCGGCCCGAGGGGGCGACGGCCACGGTCGGGCTGGTGATGCTGCGCTCCTACATCCTCGCCTCGGACTGCGCGCATTACGATGCGGTGATCCGGGCGCTCGAGGCGAAGGGGCTGGCGGTGCTGCCGGCCTTCGCGGGCGGGCTCGACGCGCGACCGGCGGTGGAGAGGTTCTTCACCGACGCCGCGGGGCACTCGAAGATCGACACGCTGATCTCGCTGACCGGGTTCTCGCTCGTCGGCGGGCCCGCCTACAACGACAGCGAGGCGGCGGTCGAGATGCTCGAGGGCCTCGACGTGCCGTACGTCGCCGCGCATCCGCTGGAGTTCCAGACGCTGGGGCAGTGGGCCTCGTCGGCGGGCGGGCTCGGCCCCGTCGAGACGACGATGCTGATCGCCCTGCCCGAGATCGACGGGGCGACCTGCCCGACCGTCTATGGCGGGCGGCACGGCGCCGAGGGCTGCCAGGGCTGCCAGTATGCGTGCCCCTGCCAGACGGAGACCAAGGCGATGGCGCCCTGCCGCGAGCGGATCGACAGCCTGGTGGAGAAGGTCGACCGGCTGGCGCGGCTGCGGGGCAAGGGCAACGCCGACAAGAAGGTGGCCGCGGTGCTGTTCGGCTTCCCGCCCAACGCGGGCGCGGTGGGGACCGCCGCATATCTGTCTGTGTTCGAGAGCCTGCACAACACGCTGAAGCGGATGAAGGCCGAGGGCTACACGGTCGAGGTGCCCGAGACGGTCGACGACCTGCGCCGCGCGGTCCTGGAGGGCAACGCCAAGCAATACGGGCAGGAGGCGAATGTCGCCGCCCACATCGACGCCGAGACCATCGTCAAGCAGACGCCGCCGCTCAAGGCCGTCGAGCAGGTCTGGGGGCCGGCGCCCGGGCGCATCCAGTCGGACGGGCGGGGCGTCTACGTGCTCGGGGCCCATTTCGGCAACGTGTTCGTCGGCGTGCAGCCCGCCTTCGGCTACGAGGGCGACCCGATGCGCCTTCTGTTCGAGAAGGGCTTCGCGCCGACGCATGCCTTCGTCACCTTCTACCTGTGGCTGCGCAATACCTTCGGCGCCGACGCGGTGCTGCATTTCGGCATGCACGGGGCGCTCGAGTTCATGCCGGGCAAGCAGGCGGGCCTCGGCGCGCGCGACTGGCCCGACCGGCTGATCGGCGAGATGCCGAACGTCTATCTCTACGCCTCCAACAACCCCTCCGAGGCGTCGCTCGCCAAGCGCCGATCGGGCGCGGTGACGGTGACGCACCTGACGCCGCCGCTCGCGGCCTCGGGCCTCTACAAGGGCCTTTCGGAGCTGAAGGACTCGGTGGGCCGCTGGCGCGAGATGGAGCCGCAGGACCCGCGGAGGGAAGAACTGGAGCGGCTGATCGCCGACCAGGCCGAGGCGGTGGACATGGGCGGCGAGAGCCCCGACCGGCTGTGGATCAAGCTCCTGGAGACCGAGGACGCGCTGATCCCCGACGGGCTGCACGTTGTGGGCCGGCCGATGAGCGCCGAGGCGCGGGCCGAGCACCTCTCGACGATGGCCGACCAGTCGGAAGAGGTGCGGGAACGGGTCGATCGCCTCTTGCAGGAGGATCACGAACTGCCCGCGCTGATGCGCGCCCTGTCGGGGCGCTATATCGCGCCGGTGCCGGGGGGCGACCTGATCCGCTCGCCCGAGGTGCTGCCGACGGGGCGCAACATACACGCCTTCGACCCGTTCCGGATGCCCACCGCCTTCGCGCTGTCGGAAGGGGCCAAGCAGGCCGACCTGCTGCTGCAGACCCACCCGACGCTGCCGCGCTCGATCGCGCTGGTGCTCTGGGGGTCGGACAACATCAAGTCGGACGGCACGCCGATCGCGCAGGCGCTGGCGCTGATGGGCGCGAAGCCCCGGTTCGACGGCTACGGGCGGCTGTCGGGCGCCGACCTGATCCCTCTGGAAGAGCTCGGCCGGCCGCGCATCGACGTGGTGATGACGCTCTCGGGCATCTTCCGCGACCTGCTGCCCCTGCAGACGAAGCTGCTGGCCGAGGCCGCGTGGAAGTGCGCCACAGCCGACGAGGCCCCCGAGATGAACTTCGTCCGTGCCCATTCGCTGGCCTATGCCGAGAAGATGGGCTGCGACATGGAGGAGGCGAGCTTGCGCGTCTTCTCCAACGCCGAGGGCGCCTACGGCTCGAACGTGAACGGTCTGATCGACTCGGGCGCCTGGGACGAGGAGGACGAACTCGCCGACGCCTACGAGAAGCGCAAGAGCTTCGCCTACGGGCTGAACGGCAAGTCGAAGGCCAACCCCGCGCTCCTGAAGGAGACGCTGAAGGACGTCGAGGTGGCCTACCAGAACCTCGAGTCTGTCGAGCTGGGCGTCACGACGGTCGACCACTACTTCGACACGCTCGGCGGCATCAGCCGCGCGGTGAAGCGTGCCAAGGGCGAGGAGGCCGCTGTCTATATCGGCGACCAGACCCGCGGTGCGGCCAAGGTGCGCACGCTGCAGGACCAGGTGGCGCTCGAGACGCGCTCGCGCTCGCTGAACCCCAAGTGGTTCGAGGGGATGCTGCGCCACGGCCACGAGGGCGTGCGCCAGATCGAGGCGCAGGTGACCAACACGCTCGGCTGGTCGGCGACGACCGGTCAGGTCGAGCCCTGGGTCTACCAGCGGATCTCGGAGACCTTCGTGCTGGACGAGGCGATGCGCCGGAGGCTCGCCGAGATGAACCCGCAGGCCAGCGCGCGCATGGCGAGCCGGCTGCTGGAGGCGCACGACCGGAACTACTGGCAGCCCGACGAGGCGACGCTCGCCGCCCTGCAGGACGCGGCCGACGAGCTCGAGGACCGGCTGGAAGGGATCGCCGCGGAATGAGCCCGCGCCGTCCATACGCCTGTGCCAGCCGAGAGGCCGGGAGCGGGGGGCCAGCCCCCCGGACCCCCCGGAGTATTTGGACCAAGATGATGGGGGCGACAGGAGCCCCGTCGGAAGGAGGACGCGCATGAGCCCCTATGACGATCCCAGACAGCCGCCGGCCGCCCGCCGCGTCGCCACGCCGCCTGTCCTGAAAGGCGAGGACGGGGAGGGCTCTGTCCAGGTGCACCAGGACCCGTCGATGAAGATCGAGGGGGCGAAGGTGTTCTCCGTCTACGGCAAGGGGGGGATCGGCAAGTCGACGACCTCGTCGAACCTGTCGGTCGCCTTCTCGATGCTCGGCAAGCGGGTGCTGCAGATCGGCTGCGACCCCAAGCACGACTCGACCTTCACCCTGACGGGCCGGCTGCAGGAGACGGTGATCGACATCCTCAAGGACGTCGACTTCCACACCGAGGAACTGCGCCCCGAGGATTTCGTCACCGAGGGCTTCAACGGCGTGCAATGCGTCGAGGCCGGCGGGCCGCCCGCGGGCACCGGCTGCGGCGGCTACGTGGTGGGGCAGACGGTGAAGCTGCTGAAGCAGCACCACATGCTCGAGGATACCGACGTGGTGATCTTCGACGTGCTCGGCGATGTCGTGTGCGGCGGCTTCGCCGCGCCGCTGCAGCACGCCGACCGGGCGGTGATCGTGACCGCCAACGACTTCGATTCGATCTACGCGATGAACCGGATCATCGCCGCCGTGCAGGCGAAGTCGAAGAACTACAACGTGCGGCTGGCCGGCTGCGTCGCCAACCGCTCGCGCGAGACCAACGAGGTGGATCGCTATTGCGAGACGGTGGGCTTCAGGCGGATCGCGCACATGCCCGACGTCGATGCGATCCGCCGCTCGCGGCTGAAGAAGAAGACGCTGTTCGAGATGCCCGACGAGGAGGACATCGTGCAGTGCCGGGCCGAGTATATCCGGCTGGCCGAGACGCTGTGGAACGGCACCGAGCCGCTGGCGCCCGCGCCCCTGGAAGATCGCCACATCTTCGAGCTTCTGGGCTTCGACTGATGCGGGCGCCCGCGCATATCCTTCCCGGCTCCGGTCAGGACGGGCCGTCGGCCGAGGCCGGCGGCTACGAGGGCACGCGCGCCCGCGTCGAGCACTACTTCGACCGGACGGCGACCCGCGTGTGGGAGCGGCTGACCTCGGACGCGCCGGTGAGCCGGGTGCGGCAGACGGTGCGCGAGGGCCGCGACCGGATGCGCGAAGCGATGCTGTCGCGCCTGCCGGCGGACCTGAGCGGCGCGCGGGTGCTCGATGCAGGCTGCGGCGCGGGGCAGATGACGGCGGAGCTGGCGGCGCGGGGCGCCCATGTCACCGCCGTCGACATCTCGCCGGCGCTGGTGGAGATCGCGCGCAGGCGGCTGCCGCGCGACATGGAACGGCGCGTGACCTTCGCGGCGGGCGACATGCTCGACCCCGTGCACGGGGCGCACGACTACGTCGTCGCCATGGACAGCCTGATCTACTACGACGCGCCCACGATCGCCGCCGCGGTCGACCGGCTGCTCGGGCGCATCTCGGGGGCCATCGTCTTCACCGTCGCGCCGCGCACGCCGCTGCTGATGGCGATGTGGCAGGCGGGCAAGCTCTTCCCGCGCGCCGACCGCTCGCCCGTCATGGTGCCGCATTCGCCCGCGCGCCTCGCCGCCGCCATGGCCGAGGCGGGCATTCCCGCGCGGCTGAAGGAGATCGAGCGGGTCGCCCGCGGCTTCTACATCTCGACCTGCCTGGAGGTGGCGCGATGAACACCGCACCGCTCCTCAAGCGACTGACGGTGAAATACCTGCCCTTCGCCGACGCGGGGTCCGAAGGGTTCCCGCTCTCCGAGATCCTGCGGCTGTCGCTGTTCCAGATCTCGGTCGGCATGGCCACGGTCATGCTGCTGGGCACGCTGAACCGGGTGATGATCGTCGAGCTCTACGTGCCGGCGATGATCGTGGCGGCGATGATCGCCCTGCCGGTGCTGATCGCGCCGTTCCGGGCGTTGCTCGGCTTCCGCTCCGACACGCACAGGAGCGCGATCGGCTGGAAGCGGGTGCCGTTCATCTGGTTCGGCTCGCTCTGGCAGTTCGGCGGCCTGGCGATCATGCCCTTCGCGCTGCTCGTGCTGGGCGGCGACACGCTCTACGACTTTCCCTACGACGGCGAGATCCTGGCCGCGCTGGCCTTCCTGATGACCGGCCTGGGCATCTCGATGACGCAGACCGCGGGCCTCGCGCTCGCCTCCGACCGGGCGAGCGACGAGACGCGGCCCCGGGTGGTGGCGCTGCTCTACGTGATGTTCCTGGTGGGCATGGGCGTCTCGGCGCTGGTGATCGGCTGGTTCCTGCGCGACTTCACGCCGCTCAAGCTGATCCAGGTCGTCCAGGGGGCGGCCGTGGTCACCGTGCTGCTCAACGTCGTGGCGCTGTGGAAGCAGGAGCAGGTGCGCCCGATGAGCCGCGAGGAGCGCGCGGCACCGCGGCCGCTCTTCCGCGATGCCTGGGCCGATTTCATGGCCGGGGGGCAGGCGGGGCGGCTGATCGCCGTGGTGGCGCTCGGCACGCTCGCCTTCAACATGCAGGACGTTCTGCTGGAGCCCTACGGCGGCGAGATCCTCGGCCTGTCTGTCTCGGCCACCACGTTGCTGACGGCGGCATGGGCAGCGGGCGCGCTCGTGGCCTTCGCGCAGTCGGCCAGATGGCTGGCGCAGGGGCGCGACCCCTACCGCATCGCCGCCGTGGGGCTGCTCGCCGGCATCGTCGCCTTCTCGGCGGTGATCTTCGCCGCCCCCCTCGACTCGGCGCCGCTGTTCTTCGCGGGCGCCGCCTGCATCGGCTTCGGCGGCGGGCTCTTCGCCGTGTCGACCCTGACCGCGGCGATGACGATGCCCGCCACCGGCACGGCCGGTCGCGGTCTTGCGCTCGGCGCCTGGGGCGCGGCGCAGGCCACCGCCGCGGGCGTGGCCATCTTCACGGGCGGCACCATCCGCGACGCGGTCGCCGCCACATCGCTCCCCGACACGCTCGGGCCCGCCACCGGCTACAGCATGGTCTACCACGTCGAGATCGCCCTGCTGTTCGCCACCCTCGCCGTCCTCGGCCCGCTGGTAAAGCTGGGGACCTACCGCAAACCGGAAACGGAAACCACCAAGCCGGGCATCGGCCTCGCCGAGCTGCCCACCTGAACCCCAACGGGCGGGGCCCCGCCCGACAACCAACCGCCCGGGCGGGACGCCGCCCGACAACCCCTCGGAGGACCCTCACATGGTTGGCGTCAACTTCTTCGGAAATTTCGATCTGGCGAGCCTTTCGATATGGCTCTTCTGGCTCTTCTTCGCGCTGCTGATCTACTACCTGCAGACCGAGAACATGCGCGAGGGCTACCCCCTCGAAGACGAGGACGGCGCTGCAGCCGCCAACCAGGGCCCCTTCCCGGTGCCCGCGCCCAAGACCCGCATCCTGCCCCACGGCGGCGGCGAGTGGACGGTGCCCTCGCAAGAGGTGGAAGACGCGCACCGCCGCACCGACCTTGCGCTCGAGCGGACGTCGCCGATGGGCGGCTACCCGTTGCGGCCCACGGGCGACCCGATGGACGACGGCGTGGGCCCGGCCTCTTGGGCGGTGCGCGAGGACAAGCCCGAGCTCGACGGCAAGGGCTACCCCAAGATCGTGCCGATGTCGTCGCACGACACGTTCATGGTCTCGGCCGGGCGCGACCCGCGCGGCCTGCCCGTGATGGGTCGTGACAAGGAAGTGGCCGGCACCGTGTCGGACCTGTGGATCGACGAGCCCGAGCAGCTCGTCCGCTACATCGAGGTCGATGTCGATGGCGCGGGCAAGCGTCTGGTTCCGATCCAGCTCGCGGTCATCAAGCGCGGCCACGTCATGGTCCGCTCGCTGGTGAAGGAGCGCTTCGCCGGCATCCCGGCGCTCAAGTCCGACACGCAGATCACCAAGCTCGAGGAAGACAAGGTCTCGGCCTTCGTCGCCGCCGGCAGTCTCTACGGCGCCGGTCGCGAGCCCGTGATGGAAGTGCTCTGACGACACAAACGACGACAGGGCCGGGCCTCGCCAGCCCGGCCCCGCCGGCCCCGGCCGGTCATGATGAGGGAACCGGACAGATGATGGACCACGACCACGACGATTTCGCCTTCGAGCATTCCCACGGGCTTCCCGAGCCGCTGCCTCCGGGCGAGGACATGCTCTGGCAGGGCAAGCCGAACGCGTGGCGGCTCGCCGTCGAGAGCCTGCTGCTCAAGTGGGTGATCGGCTACTTCGCCCTTCTCACCGTCTGGCGCGTGGTCTCGGCCCTGGCCGACCACCCTGCCGGCGTCGCCTTCGCCTCGGCCGTGCCGCCGATCGTGCTCGGCCTCGCCGCCGTGGGCCTGCTCTACGGCTTCTCGTGGCTGCAGGCGCGGCAGGCGGTCTACACCGTCACCACCTCGCGGGTGATCCTGCGCACCGGCGCGGCGCTGCAGGTGACGCTGCAGATGCCCTATTCGAAGATCGAGAACATCGCGCTCGACCTGCGCAAGACCGGCACCGGCACCATCGCCTTCGAGCCCGCCAAGGATGGCGGCGCGCAGCTGTCGTACCTGGTGCTCTGGCCGCATGTCCGCCCGTGGCACGCCCGCCTGCCCCAGCCCGCCTTCCGCTGCATTCCCGATGCGCAACACGTCGCCGAGATCCTCGCCGAGGCGGCCGAGGGCAAGCTTGCCCAGCCGCAGATCGCCCGCGCCGAGGGCGCGCCCGCCCGGCCCGCCGGCGCCGGGCCGGTGCCCGCCGAGTAAGGAGACCCCGAGATGTCCGACACACCGCTTTCCCGAGAGAAGCCCCTCAACGCGGCGCAGCGCGCCAACCCCGAGCTGGTCAACCGCGACCGCGAGATGATCCCGCCCGTGCTGCTCAAGGCGATGGCGATCCTCGCGCTGTCGTCGCTGGCGATCACCACCTACGCCGTCGTGACAGACCGCCCGCTCGTCGGCCAGCCGCTGCCCTCGGAAGAGGTCCGCAGCCGGCAGGTCATCCTCGACGGCGACAAGTATGGCGGCGTCGTGGTGAAGGCGGGCGACGGTGCGGTCATGGCCGACCTCGGCCCCGACGAGGCCGGGTTCATCTCGGTCATCTGGCGGGGGATGAACCGCACCCGCATGCAGCACGGGGTCGCGGAGACGCTGCCGCTCAGACTCGTAGAGTTCGAGAATGGACGTCTCGCCATCTTCGACGACGAGACCGGGTGGTCGGTCGAGCTCGCCTCCTTCGGCGACGCCAACCGCGCCTCCTTCGCCGCGCTTTTCGACAAGTGACCGGCAACCGCAACCGCTCCGCCGTCTAGCCAGCGGCGGGGCCACAACCCCAAAGGGAACCAGGGAATGGGATTTCTGACCAAGGAGAAGGAGACGGCGCCCTGCACCGTCGAGGTCTCGCACAAGTTCGAGAGCCTGCACGCGCATGTGCGGTTCGACAACGGGGCCGTCGTGCACCCCGGCGACGAGGTGGTCGTCCAGGGCCCCGAGATCATGGCGCCGTATGGCGAAGTGGTGACGGAGAGCCGCACCGCCATCATCTGGCGCGCCTCGACGGTCGAGCGGATGTGGACGCGCCTGACCGGCGACATGGAATTCATGGAGCTCTGCGAGTTCTCGTTCTCGGAGGAGGTGACGCTATGAACGACGGATCCCGCATCGAGGCCGAGGGCGCCGCCCCGGCCGCCCGCGCCACGCACAGCGCCGACGCCACGACCGTCGAGGAGGGGCTCGCCATCCAGGAGCGGCAGGCCGTCACCGACAGCGAGGCCGCGACCGCGGTGGCGATGCAGAACACGCTGCTCACCCCGCGCTTCTACACCACCGATTTCGACGAGCTCGACGCCATCGACGTCAGCCATATCCGCGACGAGTGGGACCCGCTCATCGAGGAGATGAAGAGCGACCCCAACAAGGGCCACTTCCGCAAGACCGAGGACTGGGACCACGTCGACTGGGAGGGGATGGACCCGGAGCTGAAGAAGGAGTTCATCGACTTCCTCATCTCGTCGTGCACCGCCGAGTTCTCGGGCTGCGTGCTCTACAAGGAGATGAAGCGGCGCGGCAACAACAAGGACGTGGTGGAGCTGTTCCAGTACATGGCGCGCGACGAGGCGCGGCACGCGGGCTTCATCAACGACGCGCTGCGCGAGGCGGGCATCGCGGTGAACCTCGGCTTCCTGACCCAGAAGAAGAAGTACACCTACTTCCGGCCGAAGTTCATCTACTACGCCACCTATCTCAGCGAGAAGATCGGCTACGCCCGCTACATCACGATCTTCCGCCACCTCGAGAAGCACCCCGAGCACCGGTTCCACCCGATCTTCAAGTGGTTCGAGGAATGGTGCGGCGACGAGTTCCGCCACGGCGAGGCCTTCGCCATGCTGATGAAGACCGACCCCAAGCTGACCTCGGGCGTGAACGTGCTGTGGATCAAGTTCTTCCTGACGGCCGTCTACGCCACGATGCACGTGCGCGACCACCAGCGGCCGGCCTTCCACGCCGCCCTGGGCGTCGACCCCGACGAGTACGGCCACGAAGTGTTCCGCAAGACCAGCGAGCTGTCGAAGCAGATCTTCCCCATCACGCTCGACATCGACCACCCGCGCTGGGCGCGGGGGCTCAAGGCGCTCCAGAAGGCGTCGGTCGACATCGACGCGGCGAAGAAAGCGGGGGGCCTCGGCGGCTTCCTCGGCCGGATGTGGGGCTCGACACGGGCGGCACTCGCCTTCGCCAGCCTCTACACGATCCCGGCCAAGAAGCACCGGGTGCCGAAGGTGACGCGCCTCCAGCCGGCCTACTGACCGAAGCCGGACGGGCCGGGGGGCCAGCCCCCCGGACCCCCCGGGATACTTGGAGCAAGAAGAAGGACGGGACCCGTTCCGTGACCGAACCCTGGATCGCAACACTGATCGCGCTCTTCGCGTGGTGGTTCTCCACCGGGGCGATCCTCGCCGTGGTGAAGCGGGCCGACGCGGGCGGGCGCAAGAGCCATCTCTGGGCGGTGCTGCTGGCGCTGCCGGTCCTCGTGCTGGGGGCTGGCCTGTTCGTCGACACGCTGCACCGGACCGAGCCCTTCGCCGTCTTCGCGGCCTTTCTCGCGGCGCTGATGATCTGGGGATGGATCGAGATGGCGTTCCTGTGCGGGATCGTCACGGGCCCCAACCGCGCGCTCACGCCCGAAGGGGTGAGCGGGTGGGAGCGGTTCCGGCGGGCCTGGTGGGCGGTGGCGTGGCACGAGCTGCTGCTGTTCGCGGCGCTCCTGGCGATGGGCTGGGCGGCGCAGGGGGCGGCGAACCCGTTCGGCTTCGTCACCTTCGCGGTTCTGTTCGGCGCGCGCATCTCGGCCAAGCTGAACCTGTTCTGGGGCGTGCCGCGTATCAACACCGAGTTCCTGCCCCAGGCCATCGCCTATCTGCCCACTCACTTCCGCGTCGGCCGGCCGAACGCGATCTACCCCGTGACGGTCGCCATGCTGGCCGTGGCGACTGCGCTGCTGGTGCGCGAGATCGGCGCGGCGGACGCGGCGCACGCGGCGCTGGGCTGGACGCTCGCCGCCGCCATCGCCGGCCTCGCCCTGATCGAGCACCTGCTGATGGTGGTGCCGCTGCCCGACCAGAAACTCTGGCGCTGGATGCTGCCCGAGCCGCGCGACGCGCTGACGCAAACCCAGACCAGCCGGCCCAGAGAGCCGGCGGAATAAGACGAACGAAGGGACCAGCCATGGATTACGATAGCCTGTTCCGCGAGCAGCTCGACGCGCTGAAGGACGAGGGCAACTACCGCATCTTCGCGGAGCTCGAGCGGCAGTGCGGCGCCTTTCCCCGGGCCGGGCACCGGGGCGAGGGCCCCGAGCGCGTGACGGTGTGGTGCTCGAACGACTATCTGGGAATGGGCCAGCACCCCGTGACCGTGGGCCGCATGGTCGAGACGGTGCAGGAGTGCGGCACCGGTGCCGGCGGCACGCGCAACATCTCGGGCACCAACGCCCACCATGTCGCGCTGGAGCAGGAGATCGCCGACCTGCACGGCAAGGAGGCGGCGCTGCTGTTCACCTCGGGCTACGTGTCGAACTGGGCGTCTCTCTCGACGCTCGGGAGCCGACTGAAGGGGGCGGTGATCCTGTCGGATTCGCTCAACCATGCGTCGATGATCGAGGGAATCCGCCACTCCCGCGCCGAAAAGGTGATCTGGAAGCACAACGACGCCGACGATCTCGACCGGCACCTGTCGCGGCTGGACCCGGCGCGGCCGCGGATCGTGGCCTTCGAATCGGTCTATTCGATGGATGGCGACATCTGCCCGATGGCCGAGATCGTCGAGGTCGCCGAGAAGCACGGCGCGATGACCTATCTCGACGAGGTCCACGCGGTGGGGATGTACGGCCCCCGCGGCGGCGGCATCAGCGAACAGGAGGGGCTGGCGCACCGCATCGACCTGATCGAGGGCACGCTGGGCAAGGCCTATGGCTGCGTCGGCGGCTACATCTCGGGCTCGGCGGCGCTCTGCGACTTCGTCCGCTCCTTTGCCAGCGGGTTCATCTTCACGACGGCACTCCCGCCGGCGGTGGCCGCGGCCGCCAGGGCCTCGATCGCGCATCTCAAGAACTCCGAGATCGAGCGGATGGGGCAGCGCGACCGGGTGCGCAAGCTGCGCGCAAGGCTCGACGCCGCCGGCATTCCGCACATGGCCAACGACAGCCACATCGTGCCGGTGCCCGTGGGTGACCCGGTGAAGTGCCGGCTGATCTCGGACATCCTGCTGCGCGAGCACGGCATCTACGTGCAGCCGATCAACTACCCCACCGTGCCGAAGGGAACCGAGCGGCTGCGCTTCACGCCCTCGCCGCACCACACCGACGCCGATATCGATCACCTCGTGACCGCGCTCGGCGAATTGTGGAGCCAGTGCGCGCTGGCCCGGCAGGTGGCGTGACCGGGCAGACTGTCGCAGCCGGTGGCCAGGTCGGGCCGCACGGCTAGCCTCCCGCGCATGCGCCGGGGCCGACGGCCCGGCCTCACAGACGAACCGCGCCGTACCCCGAACGGGGCGCGGCGCGTTCCTTTTGCACGGGAGAGCTGACATGAAGATGACCCGCCGAGAGAACCTCGCCCTGATTGGCGCCACCGCGGCTGCCACCGCCCTGCCGGGCGCCGGTGCCGCGCAGGAGGAAGGCACCGTTCACGTGGTGGAAATGCTGACGCGCGATCCCGAGACGGGCGAAAACCAGGTGTTCAGGCCGGCGCTCCTGCGGGTGCAGCCCGGTGACACGGTCCGCTTTGTCTCCGAGCAGCCGGGGCACAACAGCCAGTCGAACGAAGATCTGATCCCCGAGGGGGGCGAAACCTGGGAAGGCCGGATCAACCAGGATGTCGAGGTGACGCTCGAGACCGAGGGCACCTATCCCTACTATTGCCTGCCTCACCAGACCGCCGGCATGGTCGGCCTGATCCTCGTGGGCGACTTCACGTCGAACTACGAGGCCGCGAAGGAGGGCCGGTTCCGCGGCCGGGCACGCCAGCGCTACGAGGACCTGTTCGCGCAGGCCGACGAGATCCGGGCCGAGGAAGGCCTCTGATCGCGCCCGCCAAGGGACAGCAACGGGGCGCCTGCGGGCGCCCCGTTGCTGTCACGGCGCCCGCGGGTTCGCCGCGCGCCCGGTTTCGAGGCAAGCCGTGTGCCGCGGTGTGCAATAGAGGCTTTACCTCGGTCGCCGGAGCGGTAGGTTGGCGCGCACAGCCGAGCAAGCAGCCAGACTGAGAGGTCGACCCATGAAAGCCACGTTCGCCGCCAGCCTCGCGCTGGCGTCCCTGATCGCAGCCCCCGCTCTCGCCCAGGATCCTTCGGGTGACGCCGAGTCGGGTGCCGCCCTGTTCGAGCGCCAGTGCATCACCTGCCATGTCGTGGTGAACGACGAGGGCGAGACGCTCGCGGGCCGTAACGCGCGCACCGGCCCCAACCTGTGGGAGATCGCGGGCCGCACTGCGGGCACCGTGGACGGCTTCCGCTATTCCAACGGCCTTGAGGCGCTCAACGAGATGGGCGTCCAATGGACCGAGGAGAATTTCGTCGGTTACGTCCAGGACCCCACCCCGTGGATCCGCGAGACGGCCGACAGCAACCGCCTGCGCGGCTCGATGACGTGGAAGGTGCGCTCGGAGGAAGAGGCGCACGACCTCTACGCCTACCTCTACTCGCTGGCCCCGCCCGAAGGCGAGGGCAGCTGAGCCCGCGTCGCCCCGGCACTGGCACGAGTAGAAAGGCCGCCGGACCATCCGGCGGCCTTTTTGCGTCGGGCTCTTGACCGCGGGCCGGCGCGCGCCGACATGCCACGCTCCCGCGAGGGATGTCCCCTCGCGCCAGGGTGCCTGTCATGGCCAATCTTCTCGTCGCGGGCGGCCTCGTCGCCCTGCTCGTCGGCGGCGACCTGCTGGTGCGGGGCGCGGTCGGCGTCGCGCAGCGGCTGAATGTGCCGCCCCTCGTCATCGGTCTCACGCTCGTCGGCTTCGGCACGTCGGCGCCGGAACTCGCCACCTCGCTGCAGGCGGCCCTCGGCGGCGCGCCCGGCATCGCCGCCGGCAACGTCGTCGGCTCGAACGTGGCCAACGTGCTCTTGATCCTCGGCCTTGCCGCCCTGATCCGGCCGATCGCGGTCGACGGCCCCGCCTTTCGCCGCGACGGCTCGGCGCTGGTGCTGGCCACCCTGCTCGGTATCGTGCTGATGCTGACCGGCACGCTCGAGCGGTGGCACGGCGCCGTGCTGGCGGCGGGTCTCGCGGCCTTCCTCTTCGCCACGTTCCGCCGCCCCGGCCCGGTGGCCGCGACCGAGGCCCACGACGTGGTCGAGACGGCCGACAGCAGGCCGCCGCTCTGGCGGGCGGTCCTGTTCTTCGCCGTGGGCCTTGCGCTGGTCCTGGGCGGCGCGCGGGCGCTTGTGACGGGCGGGGTCGAGATCGCGGCCGCGCTCGGGGTCAGCGAGACGGTGATCGGGCTGACGATCGTCGCCGTCGGCACCTCGCTGCCCGAACTCGTGACCTCGGTGATCGCCGCGCGGCGTGGCGAGGGTGATGTCGCCTTCGGCAACGTCGTGGGGTCCAACATCTTCAACCTGCTCGGCATCCTCGGGGTGACGGCGCTGGTGACGCCGCTGCCGGTCGACGCGCGCATCCTGCAGGTCGATGTCTGGGCGATGGCCGCCGCGACGGCGCTGCTGGTGGCCGCCGCGGTGACGGGCTGGCGCGTGACTCGGGCCGAGGGGGCGGGGCTGCTGGCGCTCTACGCGGGCTATCTCGGGCTGACGGTGGCGCTCTGACTCACAGGTGGCGCTTGAGGAAGGCGTCGACCCGCGCAGCGACCTCCTCGGGCGCCTCCTCGTGGGCGAGGTGGCCGACCCCCGGCAGCGTCACGGCCTCGGCCCGTGGCATCTTCCGCGCGGCGCGCTCCGACGTCTCGGGCGACACCGCCCGGTCGCCCTCCGCCGCGAGCAGCAGCGTCGGCACGGCGGTCCGGCTCAGGGCGGCGCGCAGCCGGTCGAGGCGCCACTGGGCCATCATCGTCAACGTGCCGTCGACATGGCGCGCGTCGGAGACGCAGGCGCGATAGAGCGCGAGCCCGAGGTCGTCGAGCCGGCTGCCCGTTCCCTCGATCAGCCGCTGCACCGTGTTGGGCTGGGCGAGCCGCGCCATCGTGGGCGCGACCAGCGGGTTGAGCGCCAGCGCCTTGGCCATCATCGGAAACAGGAACCCCGCCGCACCGTCGAAATTGTCGAGCGCGGCGTTGATCCCCACCACGGCGGCGGGCGGCGACCCGGCGATCTGCGCCATCCGCAGCGCCAGCGCCCCCCCGGCCGAGTGCCCCACGATTGCCGCCGGGCGCTCGCCGCGCTTCTCCAGCAGCGTCTCGAGGTCGGCCGCCATCAGATCCAGGCTGGAGCGTTGCAGGGCGCCGAGCCGGGTGAAGCCATGGCCCGGCAGGTCGGGTGCCACCACCCGCCAGCGCCGCGCCAGAAGGGGGGCGAGGTCGCGCCAGCTATGCGTCGCGCCCCCCGCCCCGTGCAGCAACAGCAGCACCGGCGCCGCCGCCGGCCCCAGCGCCTGCACGTGCCAGCGATGCGGCCGCGCCTGGGCGAAGGCCGAATGCTCGGCGTTGGGCCAGGTCTCGGCGTAGCGCGCCCAGTCCACTCCGCCGGCCTCAGGCGTCGAGCGTGGCCGAGACGGCCTTCGACAGCCGGCTGGCATCGGCCCGCGGCAGCGCGAGGTAGGGCGCCCCCATCTCGGCCGCCAGCGCCTCGAGCGGGCGCTGCGGCCGCGGTGACATGTCGATCACCAGGCCGGGGATCGCCTGCGCCCGGATCGCGCGGGCGAGGCGCGTTGCGTCTTCCCCGGCCTGCCCGCGGTTCGCCGTGCCATCGAGCGCGATGTTGGCCCGCCCGTCGGTGATGAGCGCCAGGGTCGGCGTCATGCCGCGCCCCTGCGCCGCGCGTGCCAGATCCATCGCCGCCGAGAGGCCCGCGGCGAGCGGCGTGCCGCCTCCGCCGGGCAGGGCGGCGAGCCGCCGCTTGGTCTGCACGAGGCTGCGGGTGGGCGGCAGCAGCACCTCCGCCCCCTCGCCGCGGAACGCCACCAGCGCCACGTGGTCGCGCCGCGCGTAGGCCTCGCCCAGCAGAAGCTCCACCGCGCCCTTCGCTTCCGCGAGCCGTGTCATGGCGGCCGAGCCGGACGCGTCGACCACGAAGATCAGGAGGCGGTCGGATTGCTCCTGATAGCGCTTGGTGCGGATGTCGCCCTGCCGCACGTGCAGCCGCTGGTCGGTCGCCGCGCTCTTGCGGCGCACGGGCTGCCACGGGGCGGCGGCGCGCAGCGTCGAGATCAGGTCGACCCGGCTCTGCCCGTCGAGGCGGCCGGGCCGCGGTGGCAGCGGCCGCCCCCGGCGGTTGCCCTTGCGCCCCGCTCCGCTGCCCGACGCGCCGGCGGCAACCCGCGGCGCGCGGCCTGCCGCCAGCTTTTCCAGCAGGTCCCGCGGCAGGGCGGCGGCGGCGGCCTCGAGCAGGATCTCCTCGGGCAGGCGCAGTTCCTGCTCGCTCTCCTCGCCGCGCTCGCCTTCGTCGGGCTGTTGCTCCGGCGGCGGGGGCGGCTCGGGCGCGTCGGGTTCGTCGTCCTCGGCCGCCGGCATCCGCGTGGCCCGGGGGGCGAGCACCAGCTCCACCGCGGCAGACAGGTCCTCCGTCGCCACCGTCTCCCGCCCCGAGAGCGCGGCATGGGCGCGGGCGGCGCGCAGCGCGAAGAGCGGGGCGCGCAGCGAGGCGATGCCCAGCCGCACCGCCACCGCCGTCAGGTCGGCCAGCGCGGCGTCGGGCGCGGCGGGCAGGGCGCGCAGCGGGTTGCCGACCCGAACGCTGCCCGGCTCGATCGCGGCCGTCCCGGCCAGAGCGACCCCGTCGAGGTCCACGTGCAGCGCCAGCCGGTCGGTCAGCGCCTCGGGCAGCGCCTCCTCCGGCTCCGCCCCTTCGTCGAGCGCGATGAGCGTGTGCCCGTCATGGGCGTCGAGAACGGCGCCGAGGCGGGCGGCGAGGCCGGGCGGGCACCGCTCGGCCATCGGCAGCACCACCGCGCAGGGGCGCGAGAGCACCCCCTCCTGCCATACCACCTTGCCCGCGCCGAGCGTTGCCGACAGGTCCACCCCGCCAAAAAGCTGCTCGTCGGCGATCTGCGGGTGGATCTTGCGCCGTGGCAGCGGCAGCGCGGCCAGCGCCGCCACGAACCGCTCGCGCACCGGCCCCGAACGGGCCCGGAGCCAGAGGCCCCCCAGCCCGCCGGGATCGACCGCCAGCAGGCGCAGCGAAAGATCGGCGCGCTCCCACGGGGTCATGCCGGCCCGCACCTCCCATCATCTTGGCCCAAATACTCCGGGGGGGGCGGCCCGGAACGGGCCGACGGGGGCAGCGCCCCCAGTCCCCCGCCGCCAGCGGCGCTGCCGGCCGGGCCCGGAGCGATTCCAGCCATCATGCCCCCAGCACCTCGTCGATCACCCGCAGCACCCGTGCCGTGCTTCCCGCCTCGTCGAGCGGGTCGCGGCGCAGGCGGTGGCGCAGTGACGAGGGCGCCACCGCGCGCACCTGCGCCACGCCCACCTCGCGTGCCTCCTCGAAGGCCGCGAGAGCCCGGGCCGCGCGCAGGAGCGTCAGCTCGCCCCGCAGGCCGTCGGCGCCGAGCGCCACGCAGAGCTCTGCGCAGGCGCGCAGCGTCTCGTCCGGCGTCTCCATGCCGCCCACGCGGTCCTTCGCGGCGACGATCCGCTCTCGCAGCTTCGCGTCCTCGGTGCCCCAATGGTCGAGGAAAGCGGCCGCGTCGGTCTCGTAAGCGTCGCGCCGGCGGATCACCTCGATCCGCTGGTCGATCTCCGAGGGCGAGGCGACCTCGACCGACAGGCCGAACCGGTCGAGCAACTGCGGCCGCAGCTCTCCCTCCTCCGGGTTGCCCGAGCCCACCAGCACGAACCGCGCCGGGTGGCGGATCGACAGGCCCTCGCGCTCCACGACATTCTCGCCCGACTGGGCGACATCGAGCAGCAGGTCGACGATGTGATCCTCCAGGAGGTTCACCTCGTCGATGTAGAGGTAGCCGCGGTTCGCGCGCGCCAGCAGCCCCGGCTCGAACGCCTTCTCGCCCTTGGTCAGCGCCTTCTCGATGTCGAGCGCGCCCACCACCCGGTCCTCCGTCACGCCCAGAGGCAGGTCGACCACCGGCGTCGGCTTTTTCACCAGTCGGTGAGAGTGCACCTCGGCCCAGTCGGGGATGTCGTGCTCGGACGGCGAGTTGACCGGGCAGCCCTCGACCGCCTCGATCTCGGGCAGAAGTGCGGCGAGCGCGCGCACCGCGGTCGACTTGCCGGTGCCGCGGTCGCCGAAGACGAGCACGCCGCCGATCTTGGGGTCGACGGCGGTCAGCACCATCGCCTGCTTCATCTCCTCCTGTCCGACGATCGCGGAGAAGGGGAAGGGGGAGGGGCGTGTGGTGGCTCTCACGGGGGTCTGATCCGTCATTGTGCGATGTCCAGTGTCTGCAGCGGGTCGCCGCCGTTCCACGTACCCGCCGAGCCGAGGATGCGGAAGCGGGCGTACAGTTCCTCGCGGAACCAGTTCCCCTCGCGCACCGCGCGGATCGCCTCGGCGTGCAGCGTGCCGCGGGCGTGCGCGAATGCGTGCATCGTGTCGGTATCCGGCCAGATCGAGAATGTGACCTGCTGAACCAGGGGCACCTCGCCGATGCCGATGCGGAAGACGACGTTCGGGTCGTCCATGATCGCGCGGTTCAGGCTGGGCGTGCGCTTCCAGAACTGCATCGCGACCTTCGGCTTGACCGTGGCGCGGGTCAGGATGGCCACGGGGCCGCCCCGGGCAGGCTCGCCCGACACCGTGAAGGGCTCGACTCCCGCCCACTTTCCGCGGGCCGAGGTGGGCGCGAGGAACACCGTGAAGGTCTCTTCGGCCATCTTCGCCCAGCTGGTGAAGGGGCGGCATTCCGCCACGCGGGCGCGGGCGGTCGCCTCGTCGGGCCAGGTGGCCAGGATCGCGGCGACGGCTGTGTTGGGGATGGGCACGAAGCCCTGGTTCGCGCCCGAGCCGCAGAGCTTCCATGCGCCGATATCCGGCACCTTCGGCAGCGAGAAACGCGCCGCGCCCATCTGGGTAAAGGCCCAGAGGCGCGCCCAGACAGGGCCGAAGCGGTGGAAGGTCAGCGTGACGCAGGCGCCGGCATGGGGGGCGTGCGAGTCGCGGGCGAAGGCCGTATCGGAACTGTCCAGCAAAGCTGACACTCCTGTATCTTGATCCAGTCAAATTGGACACTTGCACCATGGCAGCTAAATCGAGATTGTAAAGCAAACTAGACAGCGGTAGCCTTGACCCATGGCAAAAGACCTCACCTCGCCCGTCCTCGTCCCCGATCTCGGCCTCGCGCACGACCAGCGCCCCCATGCGCTTGTGATCGGCGCGGGTCTGGGCGGGCTTGCCTCGGCCATGCGGCTCGGCGCCAAGGGCTATCGCGTGACCGTGCTCGACAGGCTCGACCGCGTGGGCGGCCGCGGCTCGTCGATCACGAAAGAGGGCCACCGATTCGATCTTGGGCCGACCATCGTCACCGTGCCTGACGTTTACGAGAAGCTGTGGGCGGCCTGCGGGCGCGACTTCCACGCCGATGTCGACCTGCGCGCGCTCGATCCCTTCTACACGATCCGCTGGCCGGATGGAGAGACCTTCACCGCCCGCTCCGACACCGACGCGATGGTCGCGGAGGTCCGCCGTCTCTCGCCGCGCGACGTCGACGGCTACAAGCAGTTCCTGCGCGACAGCCGCGCCCGCTACGTCGTGGGCTACGAGGGCATGGTGCGCAAGCCGATGCACCGCGCGTGGGAAACGATCAAGGTGCTGCCCACCTTCGGCGTGCTCAGGGCCGATCGCTCGATCCTCGGCCATGCCAAGGCCCGGGTGAAGGACGAGCGGCTGCGCATGGCGCTGTCGTTCCACCCGCTCTTCATCGGCGGCGACCCGATGCACGTGACGTCGATGTACGCGCTCGTCAGCCACCTCGAGAAGGAATACGGCGTGCACTACGCCATCGGCGGCGTGCAGGCGATCGCCGACGCCATGGCCGGCGTGATCGAGGATCAGGGCGGCGCGATCCATCTCGGGGTCGAGGTCGACGAGATTCTGGTCGAGGGCGAGGGGCGCACCGCCCGCGCCAGGGGCGCCCGGCTGGCCGACGGCACGGTGGTCGCCTCGGACATCGTCGTGTCCAACGGCGATTCGGGGCACACCTACACGCATCTTCTGCGCAACCTGCGCCGCTGGCGGTGGACCGACCGCGCGATGAAGAAGCGGCGTTGGTCGATGGGCCTGTTCGTCTGGTACTTCGGCACGAAGGGCACGGCGGGGATGTGGGGCGACGTGGGCCACCACACCATTCTCGCCGGGCCGCGCTACGAGGGGCTTCTGCGCGACATCTTCATCCGCGGCCACCTCGCCGACGACATGAGCCTCTACCTCCACCGTCCGAGCGTGACCGACCCGAGCGTGGCACCCGAGGGGGGCGACACCTTCTACGCCCTCTCGCCGGTGCCGCATCTGGGCCACGACGACCCGGTGGACTGGGCCGCGGAGGCCGACCGCTACAAGGAAAAGGTCGCCGCCAATCTCGAACGCGCGATCCCCGGCTTCCGCGAGCGGATCTCGGCCGAGGTGACGTTCACGCCCGAGGATTTCCGCGACCGCTACCTGTCGCCCAACGGCTCGGGCTTCTCGCTCGAACCGCGCATCCTGCAATCGGCGTGGTTCCGCCCGCACAACGTGAGCGAAGAGGCGCAGGGCCTCTTCCTCGTGGGCGCGGGCACCCACCCCGGCGCGGGCGTGCCGGGCGTCGTCTCGTCGGCCGACGTTCTGGCGCAGGTCGTGCCCGACCCCGAGCGCCTCTCGCCCCGCGCCGCCGCCCCTTCCACCCCGCAGAGGATGGCCGCCGAATGAGCCCGACCGACGCCACCGCCGCCGACCTGCCCCGCGACCGGGCGCTCCCCGCCGACGTGACGCCGCTGCCCGCCCGAGGGCGACCGCGGCCGATCCACGGCATCGACCCCGACGATCTGGCGGCCTGCGAGGCGTCGATCCGCACCGGCTCGTTCTCGTTCCATGCCGCCTCGCGGCTGATGCCGGCGCGCTATCGGGCGCCGGCCATGGCCCTCTACGCCTTCTGCCGGCTGGCCGACGATTCGGTCGATCTGCAGGACGAGAAGACGGCCGCGGTGCTGCGCCTCGGCGAGCGGCTCGACCGTGCCTATGCCGGCCGGCCCGAGAACGCCCCCGAGGATCGCGCCTTCACCGCGATGGTCGAGGCGACCGGCCTGCCGCGCGCCCTGCCCGAGGCACTGCTCGAGGGGCTGGCGTGGGACGCGATGGAGCGCCGCTACGCCACCCTGTCGGAGCTGCGCGCCTATTCGGCCCGCGTCGCCTCGACCGTTGGCGCGATGATGGCCGTCATCATGGGCGTGCGCGACCGCCACGCGCTCGCCCGCGCCTGCGACCTGGGCGTGGCGATGCAGCTGACCAACATCGCCCGCGACGTGGGCGAAGACGCGCGCGCGCACCGCATCTACCTGCCGACCGAGTGGCTGGAAGATGCACGCATCGCCGAGGTCAACTTCCTGCGCGAGCCGATGCCCTCCGACGCGGTGCGCGACATGGTCAAGCGCCTGCTCGCCGAGGCGCGGCGCCTCTACCTGCGGGGCGAGGCGGGCATTCCCCGCCTGCCCTTCGCCTGCCGCCCCGGCATCTTCGCCGCCCGGCACATCTACGACGGGATCGGCACGGAGGTCGCGCGCGCGGGCTACGACTCGGTCTCGACGCGGGCGCACACAAGCCCTGCGCAGAAGGTCGGCTGGCTGATGCTGTCGGGGGCGCGCGCGGTCACCAGCGCGGCGATGCCCTGCCCGGCGGTGCTCTACGCCGCGCCGCTCGACGAGACGGCGTTCCTGGTAGAGGCGGCCGCGCGCGAGCCGAGCGGCGACGGGGCGTGGGGCGAGGGGCGCGCCGGCGAGCTCGTGGCTCTGTTCGCCGAGCTCAAGGCGCGCGATGCCGCCCGCCGCGGCGCGATGCGCCCCGGCCCGTCGCGGATGCGGGGCGGCGCGGTGCGCATCGCCGCCGAGTAGCGGGCCCGCGGCCACGAACCGCGCGAGATATTGGAACTTCACGCTCCGTCGGCTACTTTCCGATCCATGGATTGGGCGTTGTTCGGCATCTTCCTTCTCGGCTGCATGGCGGCCGGCTCGACCGGGGCGATCTTCGCGCCCGACGACTGGTATCGCAAACAGCTGCTCAAGCCGAGCTGGACGCCGCCCGACTGGCTGTTCCCGCTGGCCTGGACGACGCTCTACATCCTGATCGCGCTGGCCGCGACGCGGGTGGCCCGGCTCCCCGGCGCGGAATACGCGATCGGCCTCTGGGCGGTGCAAATGACGCTCAACGCGCTGTGGTCGCCGATCTTCTTCGGCGTCCGCCGTATCCGCGCCGCACTGGTCGCCGTGGGGGCGCTGTGGCTCGCCGTGTTCGCCACGATGGTCGCCCTTTTCAGGCTCGACTGGCTCGCGGGGTTGATGTTCGTACCCTACATCGCGTGGGTATCGGTCGCCTTTTCGCTCAACTTCTGGATCTGGCGGAACAACGAGGACACCTACGCCCAGCCCGCCGGATGACCGCCGGCGCGGGTGGGGGCGTGGCTCCGACCGGCTTTCCGCACCGACCGCTCGCTGTTAGACTTCCGTCATGTCTCAGGCCCTGATCTCCCGCGCAGGCTACAGCCGCGCCGAGCACGTGTCGGACGTGGTCGTGCACCTTGTCGCGCTCGCGGCCGCGCTCGCGGGCGTGCCGGTGCTCATCGCGCTCGCGGTGATCTGGCACGGCAACGTGTCGGCGGTGACCGCGATCTCTGTCTACGGCGTGACGCTGATCGCCATGATCGGCTGCTCGGCGCTTTACAACGCGTTTCCGCGAGCGGGGCTTTCGTGGCTCTATCGGCGGCTCGACCATGCGGCGATCTACTTCAAGATCGCGGGCACCTACACGCCGTTCACCCTGCTGTCGGGTCAGGGCGGGTGGCTGCTGACCGGCCTGTGGGGCGCGGCGCTCGCGGGCTCGGGCCTGCGCGCCTTTGCCTCGGGCCGGTGGAAATGGGTGGCGTTCGGTCTCTACCTCGCCATGGGGTGGGCGGCGGTGCTGGTGGGCTGGCCGATGCTGGCGGCGCTCTCGGCCCCCGTACTGGGGCTGATGCTGACGGGCGGCATCCTCTACACCGTCGGCACCGTGTTCCTTCTGTGGGAGCGGCTGCCGTTCCACAACACGATCTGGCACGTCTTCGTCATGTCTGCGACGGCCGTGTTCTTCGTGGCGGTGACGCTGCACCTGTCGGACTCGGCGGTGCTGGCGGCCACGCCATAGGGGGCTGCCCCAGCCGTTCTGGTTCGTGTGTTCTTGCCCGGTTGATCTTGCCAGCGCGGCCGCCTGCTCGAGCCGATCGGCAACATCCCGCCCGCCGAAGCGGAACCCCGCTTCCATGCCCGGTCCAACGAGCTCGCCATGGTGGCGTGACACAAACAAATCAGCCTCCGGTAAGCCCGGCGTGGTTCATGGTGGCAGACGGGAGAGCAGGTGGGCGGAACTCGGTCGGATCGAAGCGGCGCATTGCGGGTCTCCTCGGCGGGCTCGGGCCTCCGAGGTTACCCGACTGGCGCCCAAGAACAGAGCGCGAACCAACACGGTTTGCGGACACCGCCCGCACTTACGCTCAAACACCAGCTTGCGAAGGTTCAAACGGCATGGCACACCTACCCGCCAGGGCGAGTTGGCGGAGTGGTTACGCAGCGGATTGCAAATCCGTGTACACCGGTTCGATTCCGGTACTCGCCTCCACCTGATTTCACTGGGTTTTTCGGCATCGAGCGCCCTCGCGGGAGGCGCGAACGCCCGCGCTTTGAACCTCGGTTCGAACCCCGGTTTGAACCGCCTCCAGACCGACTCGGCCGCGCGTCGGGACAGGCATCCTGCCGATCCCACGAAGCTCGGGGGGCCATCAGATGGGCGCTTTCGTCCGGTCACCATAACGGTGGTAAGACCGCATGTCCTTCTGCGGCAGGCGCGTGACGGAGTGGTTCGCCCTACACTCGGCTTGCTGGTCTTGCCCAGCACGGCGGTGCCCTCCATGAAGCAGGGCGTTTCAGGGTGGTCACGTGGGGCTCTCCCCGGTGTGACGACGGCCCAGGGAGAGCGGAGTTCGGCGACAGGGGTATGACGCCCTGGGAAGCGGAGCGGTCAGATGGAGAGCGGCGGTGCCCCGCTGTCCGTCAGGGGGACCGCGGCGCTTGCCCCAGAAGCCGGTCGGCGACCGGTGGCGGCCTCAACAAATGGTGCGGCCGCGAACGCCCCGCCCCGACCGGCGCTGCACGATCTCGAGGGCGTCGGGCACAGAAAGCGCCAGGCAGTCACGCGCACGAAGCCATGCCACCACCGCGCCACGCTCGGCGCGCCATGCCCGCCGTCGACCGCCCGGTGACCTCCAGGGGGCGTCCGGATCGAAGTGGAGGTTTCGGCACCGGTCATGCCTCGCGCGCCTCGATGCTCGCCCTGCGGCCGGATGCGTCGAAGACCGCCCGGGTGTTCGTCCCCGGCATCGACACCGATCCGGGGCGGCCGCCGACCGGGCGCGCGTCCATCCCGAGCGGGTCACCATGGAGCTGTCGGGCCACGTCGTCCTGGTGGTGCACGACCGCGAGGCGCTGGGCGACGGCGGCGTGCCCGGCGGTGTCTCCGTCGCCGTCTCCGGCCACTCGCACAAGCCGTCGGCCGGGGCCGGCCTCCGGTCAGCCGGGTGACGCGATGCGCGCGGCCCGCCTCCTCGCCGCGGCGTGCCTCGTCCTCGCCGCCGCGGCGCCGGCGCGGGCGGAGGAGCCGATGGGGCTGACCGCCCGCCTCGGCGCGACGCTGGACGCGTTCCGCGCGGACTACGGCTTTCCCGGCGCGACGGCCGCCCTCGCCCTGCCGGACGGACGGCTCGTGACGGCCGCGACGGGCTTCGCCGACGTCGAGGCGGGGCGCGAGATGACCCCCGGCACGCGGATGCTGGCCGCGAGCATCGGCAAGACGGTCGTCGCGGCCACCGTGGCGTGTGCGGGCGGCTATCGCACCACCCGAAACTTCATCAACAGGGCCTACCTCGTGGCGGGCAAGCTCAGGCACCTGCCGGAGTCCCCCTGCACAACAAAATCTCGGATGGTCCTCGCCTGACGCAGTACAGAGACGCCCACACAACCCGGGAAGAAGCCAAGATTATAGCAGGCTCGCTCGGAGCGCCCTCATGTGCCCGTCCCTGGGCGCCGAGCGGTTGTCGCGGCAAAGTGCCCGGGTCTCGGCCTGTCGCGGCACTGGCTATCGGGCGTGGCAGGCGGCAGTCTCGGTCCATGCCGGGATGGCCGTCTCGGGCCGGACCGCTCGTCCGGTCCCGGATCGCGCTATCGGAACACCGAAAAGCAGCCATGCCTTCCGGCGCGTGCGCATGACCGGCAGGGGATGTGCCGGGCATCCGTCGTCTCTGCATGAAAACCTTGTTCCCCCGCGCCGCTTGGCCGACAAACGAGGGACGAGCCCAGCGCCGTCACGTCATCGGGCAGGTATGCATGACCGCCGACCAGATGCTGATTTCCGCCATTCTGGTCGCCACGATGGCTCTGTTCCTGTGGGGCCGGTTCCGGCACGACGTCGTCGCCCTGGCGGCGCTGATGGCCTGTGTCGTCGCGGGGCTGGTGCCGGCAGACGAGGCCTTCGCCGGGTTCGGCCACCCGGCCGTGATCACGGTGGCCTGCGTGCTGATCCTCAGCCGGGGGCTGCAGGACACGGGGGCCGTCGACTGGCTGGCGCGCAGCGTCCTGCCGCGCGAAGCGGGGCGGCTGACGAGCATGGCGGCGCTGATGGGGCTGGGCGCGGCCATGTCGGGGTTCATGAACAACGTGGGCGCGATGGCGCTGCTGATGCCGGTCGCGGTGCAGCTTGCGGACCGGCTGGAGCTGTCGCCCGGGCAGGTCCTGATGCCGCTGGCCTTCGGCACCATCCTCGGGGGCATGACGACGCTGATCGGCACGCCGCCCAACCTGATCGTCTCGGGCTTCCGGGCCGAGGCGGGGCTCGGCCAGTTCGCGATCTTCGACTTCGCGCCCGTCGGGGTCGCCGTGGCTACGGCCGGGGTGATCCTCGTCGCGTTGGTCGGCTGGCGGCTCGTCCCCGCGCGCAAATCGGCGACCGAGGCCGGCTTCGACACGGGCGCCTATTTCACGGAACTGCGCGTGCCGGAAGGCAGCAAGGCGGCCGGTCTCACCTTGCGGGCCTTCGAGCGCGAGATCGAGGACAGCGACGTGCAGATCGTCGGCCTGATCCGCAACGACGTCTACCTGACCGCACCGCATGGCGGCAGGCACATCCGCGCCGACGATGTCCTGGTGCTTCAGGCAGAGGTGGATGCGCTGGCAGAGGCGCTGTCGGTATTCGACATCGAGCTGGAACAGTCGATCGTGGGGCCGGACGAGACGGCCGGCGGCAACGGCGACGACGATGTGGCAGAGCGCGCAGGGGGCGCGGCGGCCCGTAGCGAGGCCGACACCCACAAGCACGACGGCGCAGACCGCGCGGCCAGCCGCGACATCGTGCTGCGCGAACTGGCGGTTCTTCCGGGGTCGAGCCTTGTGGGTCGCTCGGCGAGGCAGATGCACCTGCGCGCGCGCTACGGGCTCAACCTGCTCGCGGTGTCGCGCGAGGGGACTCCCCCGCGCTCCGGCCTTCGCAATGCAGAGCTGAAATCAGGCGACCTGCTCCTCGTCCAGGGCCCGGTCGAGGCCGTGGCCGAGTTCGTCAGCGACACGGGCTGCGTGCCGCTGGGGGCGCGCGACCTGCGCATTCCGGACAAGCGCATGGCCCTGATCGCCGCCGCGATCATGCTGGGGGCGATCGCGCTGGTGACGCTGGGCGCGCTGCCGGCGGCGGCCGCCTTCGCGCTCGGCGTGCTGGCGTCGATGGTGGCGGGCACGGTGCCGCTTCGGCAGATCTACACCTCCGTCGACTGGCCGGTGATCGTGCTTCTGGCGGCGCTGATCCCGGTGGCCGGCGCGATGCAATCCACGGGCGCCGCGGAACTGCTGGCGCGGGTTCTCGTCGATACGGTGGCCCGGGGCGACGCGGTGGCCGCTCTGGTCGTGGTGCTGGTCACGACGATGTTCCTGTCGGACGTGATGAACAACGCCGCCACCGCCGCCGTGCTGTGCCCGATCGCGCTCGGCATCTCGGCGACGCTGGGCGTCAATCCCGACACGTTCCTGATGGCCGTCGCGATCGGTGCCTCCTGCGCGTTCCTCACCCCGATCGGCCACCAGAACAACACCCTGATCCTCGGGCCCGGCGGATTCCGCTTTGGCGATTACTGGAAGCTCGGCCTGCCGCTTGAGGTGCTCGTCGTCGCCGTGAGCGTGCCACTGCTGCTGCTCGTCTGGCCGCTGTGATCTCTCGACACCCGGGACGGGACACCTACTACACCCACGACGAGGCCGACCTGTACTGGAGCGTTCCCGACCTGGCGGACGTTATCATCGAAACGGACCGGCGTTTCGGGGGCGGCGTCAATGTCATCGGCCACAGTCTCGGAGCCCGCGGCGCGGTGCTCACCCTTTACGAGGTCGCCAACAGAATGCAGGGCATCCGTCTCGGCCAGATCGTCCTGCTGGCGCCGGGCATGGATTTCGAGGTCTTCCAGCGCATGCTGCCGCGGATACTGCCGATCTTGGAGGGCATCACCGTCTAGGTTGCAGCCAACGACCGCCCCCTTGCGCTATCGGTTCAACTGCATGGTTATCCCCGCCTGGGCGAGACGGGGAACGATGTCGCGAGCCTCGACGGCGTCGAGGTCATCGATCTCGGCAACCTCCCGGCGGGCAGCCCGACTGGTCACCTTTACCACATCCACAGCGAAGCTGTAGGCACCGACCTCAGCCAGCTTCTCAACGACGGGATCCGTGCGGCGGACCGGCCCGGCCTGCTTCAGGTGGGCACCAACTGTCCGTCGTCTGCTCCTTGCGAACGGGTTTTCCCCACAGGCATCATCGGGGCGAGTCGGCAAGGGAGGTTCGCCATGAAGACCGTTACTCGAGCGCATCCCAACGTGCCCGGCATCGATCAATCCGACCGGCTCGTACCCCGCAACCTGCGGCAGTCGGGGCCGACGCCGGTGCAGATGCTGATCTCGACCCGGGTGCGGAAGTCGCCGTTCTGGCACCTTTCGGTCGAGGCGGGATGCTGGCGAGCCACGGTCTACAACCGAATGTATCATCCGCGTGGCTACGTGAAACCCGAGGACGGCGGGGCGATGGCCGAGTACGACGCGCTGGTCAACCGCGTGACGCTCTGGAACGTAGCGGTGGAGCGCCAGATCCGCGTTCGCGGCCCGGATGCTGAAGCCTTCGTAAATCGCGTCATCACGCGGGATGCCACCAAGATCGAGCCGATGCACGGCAAGTACTGCATTCTCTGCAACGAGAAGGGCGGCATCGTGAACGATCCGGTGCTGCTGCGGCTCTCGGAAGAGGAGTTCTGGTTCTCTGCGTCTGACAGCGACCTCCTGCTGTGGCTGCAGGGGGTCAATGTGGGCCTCCGTCACGATGTCGACATCGCGGAGCTGGACGTGGCGCCGCTCCAGGTTCAGGGGCCGTGGTCCGAGGAGTTCATGGCCGATCTCTTCGGAGCGGCGATCCACGACATGCCCTATTACGGGCTGATGGAAACAGAGTTGGCGGGTTGCCCCGTACTCGTCAGCCAGACCGGGTTCTCCGGCGAGAAGGGCTACGAGGTGTTTGTCCGCGACTCCTCGCTCAATGCCGAAGCAGTCTGGTACGCGCTGCGCGGCCAGGGTGCCCGCTACGGGCTTCGGGTGATCGCGCCAGCGCATCACCGCCGGATTGCCGCCGGGATACTCTCGTGGGGGCAGGACATGGACATCGAGACCTCGCCCTTCCAGGTGAACCTGGCCTACCAGGTTCCGCGCAGGAAGGAGGCCGACTATATCGGTCGCGATGCGCTCGAGGCGCAAAGGGCGGCGATCGACGAGGGGCGCGCGCCCTTCCGACTCAAGCTCGTCGGGCTGGCCATGGGCGGAAATCCGATCACCGATTACGCGCCCGACTTCTGGCTGATCGACACACCCGATGGCGAGCGGGTGGGCTACGTCACCTCGCCCTGGTGGTCGCCGGAGCTGGGGCATAACATCGCCTTGGGCTACGTCCCTTGGGAGATGTCGGTGCTTGGCACGGCGTTCCGGGTCGAGTTGCCCGAGGCCTACACCGAGACCTCGGGCGAGCCGGTGGACGCCGAAGTGGTCGCCGTGCCGTTCCGCCCCTCGGCGACCCCGAGTGCGCGGGAACGGGCGCGCGCCGCGGGTCGCGACTGGGCGCCCTGAGCCATGGATGTGGCCCGGCTCACCCAACCGACCGACGCGCTGTTGCAGCGTCTCTTCGAGTCGAACGGCGCCGTGCCGCTCAGTTTCGAGCTCTTTCCGCCACGGACGGAGGCGCGCCACGCGGCACTGCGAGAGACGGTGAAACGGCTTGCCCCAGTGGCCGAGGACGGGTTCTCGGTGACCATGGGCGCGGGCGGGACCACCCGCACCGGCACCCACGCGACTGCCGTCGAGGTGGCGCACCTCGGCGAGCGGCCAGTGACCGCCCATCTCACCGCACTCGGCCTGACGGAGGCGGACGCGCTCGAGGCGGCCGAGGAACTGTGGGAGGCCGGGATCACGCGGATCCTCGCGCTGCGGGGAGATCGGCCACGTGCGACGGCCGGGCCGCTGCCGCCGGGCTTCGTGCATTCGAGCGAGCTCGTGGCGGCACTCGCCGCGCGGCATCCCTTCGAGATCGCCGTGGCCGCCTATCCCGAGAAGCACCCCGAGGCGGAAACCCTGTCGGAGGACATCGACTACCTGAAGGAAAAGGTCGATGCCGGCGCCTCCCGTGCCTATTGCCAGTTCGTGCTGGACCCGGCCGCCTATGGCCGGTTTCTCGAGGCCTGCGCACAGCACGGCATCGACGTGCCGATCATCCCCGGGCTGATGCCGCTCGAGGGCTGGACGCGGCTGCGCAGCTTCGCTCGCGCCAATGGCGCCCGCGTTCCAGACTGGCTGGAGCGTCTGTTCGTCCAGGGCGAGGACACGCCCGAGCTGATGCCCCATCTCGCAGCGGTAGCCACGCTCGAACAGGCGCGCCGGCTGATCGCATTTGGCGCGCCGGCCCTGCACGTCTATTGCATGAATCGCTGGCCACTGGCGCTGGCGCTGGCCCGGCTGCTCGGGCACCGATGAAAGGGTGCAAGCGACGGGTCAGACGACGTCCTGCGGCAACGAGACGTTCCAAGCCCGGCAGAATACCCGTCCCCCGCCCTTGTAGACGTCGAGATCGCGGCAGACATGGAATGCCGGCGGCGTTGATGTCAGGATGGTGCGCGTATCGGTGCGCACCGCCCAGTCCCGCGCTGCAGGCGCCGGACCGCGCGCGTCTCGCCGCGCGAGCGAAAATCGTCGCCTTCCGAGGAATACCATTCGGTCGTCCGGTTCGCGACCTCGAGGGTGACCTCCTCCAGGCGACAGACGCCGTTGTCGTCGATCACTTCCAGCGTCGGCGATCCTCGGCAAGGTCGCGGTGGACCAGCCAGTTGTGGTGATCGGAGTCGATCGTCCGCCGCGGCATCGACACGGTTCCCTCGGTCGGGCCAAAGGCGCGCGGTGTCCGGTCGTCGGGGCGGGGCGCGCACCGGCAGGTCGATCGCGCCCGCGCGCGGGTAGACCGTCAGGCAGGCGGGCGCCGGCGAGGGCCATGCAAGCGGCCAGTACAGTGTCGAAAGCGACAGCCGCAGCCGGTGCCCTGTCGGAAACGCTTGGGCGATGGGGATCCGGAAGGTCCCGTCTTACCGGGCCGCGTGGCAAGACTGTCCTGCACTACCTGCTCGTTCATTCTTCGGGCTCGTCCGGCAGCGCGGTGCGGATATCCATCTCCTCCCAGAGGCGCCTGAAATCGGCGTGCAGCGCCGCCCGGCTTTGCGCGCCCATGAAGATCGCGCCCAACTCGTGGCTGTACTCGTCGTAATGGTGATCCTCGCCCAGCCGCATCCCCTGTTCCACATGGAGCTGTATCTCGGTGCCCGGATGGCGCGACTCCAGCGCGCGAAGCTCCGCCTCTGTCGGGGCGTGCGTGACGATCTCGTCGTCGGAATGGCCGTAGAGCCGCGGCATGTACTTGGCGGCATAACGGAAACGGCCGCGTCGCGCCGGGTAATCCGGCTTCCGCCCCAGAGCCACGTCGATCATCACCTCCTTGTGCGGCACCCCCGCGACCTTGTCGAAGAGCGGGCTGTGCGACTTCGAGATGCGCACGTTGATCTCCAGCAGTGACAGGCTGTCGTCGCCCGAATGGTAGAAGAACTCCATATTGAACGGCGTGTCGTCGAGCCCGATCTGCGCCAGAACCTTGGCGGCCGAGGCCGTCATGCGGGCCTTGACCGACGCGGGCAGTGCCGAGGGGTACTCGTAGCGTTCGAGGCTCGATCGATGCGGCCCCCGGATCGAGTCGACGATACCGTAGACCTCGGTCTTTCCCTCGAAGACGTAGCCCTCAAGCGTGCACTGGCGGCCCCGCGAAATGATCTCCTCGGCAATGCACTGTGCGGCCCCGGCCTCCGAGATCTCGTCGGGCAGGTCGGCATACCCCATCAGCACCTCGAGCGGCTCGGCGAAGCGGTGGATGCCATCCCGGATCGCGGTTAACGCACGGTCGTAATCGGCGCGTCCGTCGACCCGGAATCCCAGAAGCGAGGAATGTGCGGTCACCGGCTTGAGCCAGAAGGGATAGTCGAGCGGCGGCCGCGCGGGATCGGCCGCGAAGGGATCGACCATCTCGAAGCGCGGGACCTCGTCCGGCAGAACCTTGGCTTGCTCGATACGGCTCCAGTACTTGTGCTGGCAGCGCAGCACGCTCTCGACGCTCGGCCCGCGAAGACCGAACTCGCGCCTCAGGATCGGGACCATCACGATAGATGGGAAATCCCAGTAACTGACGATGGCATCGATGGGTCCATCGAATTCCCTCAGGATCGCCCGCCCCTTGTCCAGCAATGCCGGCATGTCGAACCGCGGAGCGTAGCAAATCTCGCGGCGCTCGTAGAGCGGGTGAAACGCATACCGCTCGGCGTCCCGGACGCTCTGAAGGAGCCGCAGATTGAACGGCTCGAGCCCGGCAACGAAGATGTTCTTCCGACGCTCTTCCACGCGGATCCTCCTGCCCAAAACCGTTCCATAGCGCACCTCGGAGGTCAAACCTTGTGCGGGATATCCGCGGCTTCAGAGTTGTCCGGCGACCAAGAGGAGGTCCAGCTACCACAAGAAGGAAAACGCTGGAGGCAATGCGACGAACTCCCGCTTCGGTGAAGGATTTCCGATGTTGATCCTGACGCTCACCGAAAACGACGACCACTTCACGCCGTGACGGCAGATCGAGGCGCTTCTGCGCGGCCACCGACTGACCGCGGACGCGGTCTTTGTGCCCACGTCCGGGCCGAGTAGGCTCGGTCGATGGGGTATGCCACCTCCCTCTTCGCGCGGAAGATGGTCGCCGCGGCCGGAGACGCAATCGACGGCGCCGCGGCCCTTTGGGCGGCCGGCGTCGATCCCGATGGCCCGTCGGACCCGAAGGCCATGATCCCGGCGAATACATATTACGAGATGCTGGAGCAGATCGCGGCCCGGATCGACGCGACCGATCTGCCGGTGCGGGTCGGCGCCTCGATGCGCTGCGACGAATACGGCGCGCTGGGTGTTGCCTGGAAGGCAGCCCCGAACCTGCTCGGCTCGCTCGGCCGCGTCGAACGCTATGACCGCCTCTGCACGACGCTCGTGCCGCAGGATGGGGGCGATGTGCGCGGGCGCGGCGGCGCGATGGGCCGGCAAGGTCGCCGCCATGCGATCCGCTCGCGGCGACCGCCAGCGCGGTGGCAGGGCCGGCCGATGGCGAGGCAGGTTGCCCTATCTCGATGTGGCGCGTTCCGCGATCGCGGAAAACCGATCGTCAAGCTCTTCTGCCATCCGGGCCAGCGCATCGCCCCCCTCGGCGCTGTAGGGCGCGAAGACGAAGCTCGGCTCCTTCCAGCTGAGGGTGGCGGTTCCGTCGGCGTTCTCGGTCACGTAGAAGCGGATCGGAGCCTCGATCATCGCGGCCGTGCTCTGCTCGAGGATCCGGACTGCGAAATCGTTGTTGAAGACGCCGACCACGCGGTTTTCAGGGATCTCGATGCCCCGCTGACGCGCCATTGCCGTCGGCCCGGCCTGCGTGACGACCCCCATCCGTTCCTCCGGCACGGCCTCGAGGAGCCGCTCGAGCAGCTCCGCGTGGGACATGTCGGTCTCGACGACCTGCCACCCGGGCCGGGGCTGCACCTCGGCGGCCGCCGCACCGCCGAGCGCAAGCGTCGTGACCAACAGCAAGAATGATCCTGTCTTCAGCATCTCGATCTCCCTCGATGGGGTGGTGGCAATCCATGGCGCCCTGTGCCGGCCGTCGTGCGACACAACAGCGGCGGCGGGCGCAGGCGTGATCGGCGTTGGGCGCAGGCCCTGCGTCGTACCCACATGAGGGCCCACATGAGGGCGGCACCCTCCCACGCCAACCCTCGGCGCCCCATTTCCGGCACCAGACAGGCCTCTTCGAATATCGTTGCGCCTTCCATTGCGGTCGTGTGGACGAATTTTGCACACGCCATTACCGGCGGCCAATTCGGGCGTGAGCCAAGTGCACCCAATCATTTTAACTTCACCCTGCGGTTCGGGGGGGTCGAATGCAATTCACGCCGGATCACGATGACGCGCGGTGGCGCACCGCACGAGCGCGGCGGGGCGCAGGCCGACAAGCACGTCCACAAGGGTTTTGCGACTCCCAGCGGGAGCGGGCCCCTGCATTGTTTCATTTGCTGCGCCACGAATGTGCACTGGCTTCATCATTCGCGGTGCGCCCGTTGATCGACGAATCTCGTTATCGCTCTGAGGCGAATGACATTTTACGACTCCCTTGCGCGCTCCAGGCCTCCGCAATTCTCACACCCGGTCACGGAACGCGAATGGGGCCTCGTTGGCGAAGCCCCCGGGCGCGATGTCTGTCGGGCGAACGTCAGAAAGGAGTCCTGCCATGACCGACAACGTCACTGCGACCGCTTCCGCCAACGAGTCCGGTGCAGTCCTCGCCGCGGCGGCCGACTGGGCGCTGCGCGCCGCTTTCGCCGGCGTCTTCGTCTTCCACGGCGTATCGAAGTTCATGAACCTCGAGGGCGGTGCCCAGATGATGGGTCAGCCCGTCCTGATCTGGGCGCTCGTGGCTTTCGCCGAATTGGCCGGCGGCGTCGGTCTGCTGGCCGGCCGCGCGATCCCGGGCAGCATCGGCGATGCGGTGACGCGCCTTTCGGGTGCGGCCGTCGTGCCGGTGATGCTCGGCGCCATCGCCATGGTCCATTGGGGGCGGTGGAATTTCGCGCCGTCCGAGAGCCATCCGATGGGGGGCATGGAGTTCCAGGTGGTGCTGCTCGCGATCGGCCTGTTCTACGCGCTGCGCGGCAACCGGGCTTGACGGCGCCGATCGCGGCGCGGGAAGGGCTCCGCCCCGGTTCGAGCCGGGGCGGGCCGCTCGTCAGGCCGGCTCGAACGGGGCGAACATGTCGTCGACCGGGGTCGCGGCGAGATGGTTCACGTAGTTCGAGAAGGTCTTGCAGGCGATCGCGAGAACGACGCCGAGGACCTGCCTTTCGCCGTATCCCGCCGCGAGAAAGGCGTCGACTGCCGCCTTGCCCGGGTTGCCGCGCGAGACGACCATCGCCTCGGTGAAGGTGGCGACGGCCTGCAGGTCCGGGTCCGGCAACGGTCGGCCATCGCGCAGGGCGGCAAGCGAGCGGGCCGGCACGCCCGACGTCTTCTCGGCGATCATCGAGTGGGCGGCGGTGCAGTAGTGGCATCCGTTCACCCGGCTGATCGTCAGAAAGACCGTCTCCTGTTCGGCGGGGGAGAAGCCCGATTGCGTCCGGAAGTCGTCGTAGGTGCGCAGGTAGCCGTCGAGCACCGGGGGCAACTTGGCCATGTAGGTGTACATGTTGGGCAGGAAGCCGAGCTTTTGCCTGGCGCCGGCCATGAGCGCATGGGCCTCGCCGTCGGCATCGTCGGGGTCGGCGGGCGCGATGTGGAACAGGGGGGCACGTGCCATGAACGTCTCCTCTATTTCAGAACATTCGTTCCGTAAATTGCCGCGGTCGTGCGATCCACCTATTTTCGGAATGCTTGTTTCAAAACGGGGTGATCCATGGCGGAGGCACGGGCGCGCGGCCGGCCGAGAGGGTTCGACGAGGGCCGGGCCCTCGACGCGGCGGTGCGGCTGTTCCGGGCAGAGGGCTACGACGGCGCCCCGGTGGACCGGCTGTGCCGCGAGATGCGGGTGCCGCGTGCTACGCTCTACGACCTGTTCGGTGGCAAGGAGGGGCTGTTTCTGGCGGCGGTCGCCCGCTACGCCGATACGCGGATCGCGCCGGTCCTCGCCGCGCTGGGGCCCTCCGGGACGTTGCGCGACGATCTCGCGGCCTTCTACGATGCGGTGCTTGCGCTCGCCACCGCGGATCCAGAGGCGCCGGGCTGCCTCGTCTCCTGCGCCCTGGCTGATGCGGCGGGCTCGAATACGGGCTTCCGGGCCGAGCTCGCGGCGCGCTACGCCGCGATGGAGGGTCGGATCGCGGCACGACTGATGGCCGCCGGATGGGACGTGCAGGCCGCGACGCCGCCACAGGCGGCGGCCGCGCTCGCCGCATCGATCGCCCGCGGCCTCATGCTTGCCGCGCGCTCGGGCACGGAAGCGGCGCAGTTGCGCCCGACTGCCGAGGCGGCCGTCGGCGCGCTTCTCGCGCTCCATCCCGAGGGGGCGCCCGGCCACGGTTGAGCGGGCCGCTCGCGCCCGGTCACGATCCTGTTCGCGGCGTGGCGCGGGCACTATTTGGCTGCAAGGCTCTCCCCTGTGCCTGCATCAACGATCCATCGGAGACCGCCATGCCCCTCGCCAGACGAGACCTCCTCCTGCCCGCCGGTGTCGCTGCGGCCCTGATCGCGGCCACCCTCCTGGGCGTCACGGAAGCGCTCGGCGCGCACCCGTTCTGGGCGGTGCAGACCGGCGCGATCGGCGCGGCCGGCGGCGCGGCGATCTTCATCGGCCTGCGCCGCGCAGGCGTGCGGCCAGCTCCTGTCATGTGGCTTGGCGGCGCGGCGCTGGTCGGCGCGGCGCTCGCCGCCCATTTCGGCAAGGCCGCCTTCGTCGCCTCCTTCGCCGAGAACGCGCTTGCGGGGCGCGCGTGGTATCTGGGCTGGTTCGCCGTCGCAGGCGCGGCCTGCCTTGCCCTTTCCGGCGCCCTCGCCCACGTCCTGCGGCGCTGAGCGAAGCGGCGGTCAAGGAACGGCGCGGCAGACATCCGCCTCGCAGCTGACGCCCGGCAGACGCGCCCCGGCCCGGCGCATCGCCGCGAGCGTCAGGAGAATGCCGCCCACGATGGCGAGCCAGGCCGGCAGGGCATGGGGCGACAGCGACGGCAGGCCGAACAGGATCAGCCCGTCGTTGCCGCCGGGGATAAGGGCCGCGCCCGCCCCCATCGTCGCGCCGGCGGCGAGGTGCCGGAGGGCGGCGCGGGGCCTCGGGCGGCGCAGCCGGAAGCTGCCGCGCAAGGCGGCCGAGCCCGCCATGCCGGCGACGGCCGCACCGGAAAGCAGCCAGAGCAGCCCCGTCGCGCCGCAGGTTGTGCTCGCCCCGGCCTGCGCCGTGCACAGCGCCGTCGAGGTGAACGACCACGGCGCCCCCGCGAGCAGGAGCGCGGCGTAGGCGGCGGCCATCACCAGCACGGCGAGCGAGAGCGGCCAGGCCGCCGCCCCGCCGGGGCCGAGCCCGTCGCGCCGCAGGCGACGGGCGAGGCGGAGCCCCTCCGCGCCGATCCAGACGAGCGCCGGCAGCGCCAGCCAGCCCGGCAGGGCGGCCGCCTGGTCCGGCGGTTGCGCCGCGGGGGCGGCATGGGCGAGCGCGGCCATGCCGGCGAGCCAGCCCAGGGGCGCGAAGGCCATCGCCACGTGCCCCTCGGCGAGCCGCGCGAAGGTCGAGAGCGCGCAGGCCCCGTTCATCGCCGCGCCGATGCCGAAGAGCAGACCGCCCGCCACCGCGATCCAGTCGAACGAAAAGCGCGCGAGCGGCGCGGCGTGGCCGGCCGCCGCGGCGAGAGCGAGGAGACTCGTCGTCCAGAACGACGCCTTGAGGAAGGACCACAGGATGTGACCGCGCCGCGTGGTGAGAACTTCGGCGACGGCGCGCACCGTGCACAACCCGCCCCGGTGCGCCGCCGCGCCGAGGAGGGCGGCGACGGCGAGCGCGAGCGCCAGTCCCGCCGTCACGCCGCGCCCCTTGCGGATCGTCCGCTCGGGCGATCCGGCTCGGCCGGTATGCGGGGCGGTGGGCTCTGCATGGCGATGGCTCCTTTCCTGCACGCAGTATGGGGGCTGCGGGGCACCGGGGCAGCGACGCTGAAACGCGCCGCCCGGGATCGTGAGCCGGGGTGATCCGCCGCGGCCGGGCGCGGCGACGGGCGGTGCGGTTGCCGCGACGGCCCGCAATATGCGCCGTTGCCGAAGGGGAAGATCGTGCCGACCGCCCGGGACACCTGTCGGGGACAGGGGGCAGCGGCGTCGCGGGGCGGCCGACGGCGCGAGCTTAGGCGGCGGGAGGGTGTTCGAGCCAATCATCTCGGGTCACGATCCCGCGGCGGCGGCGTGCGCTCGGCGTGATGTTTCAGGCCGTGGCGCGGGCGTGACGAGAGTTGTGTGGCCTGACCCGCCGACGGCGCGTTAGCGACACCCACGGCACGGAGCCTCGAGGCCGCCCGCCACGCCTCACCGAAAGCCACAGGGACCGGACATGACCGAAGACGAGATCCTCGACCGCGCGAGCATGCCGCCGGGCAATCCGAGCTACCCCTTCGGGCCCTACCGCTTCGTGGACCGCCAATACTTCATGGTGATCTACGAAACCGACCCGGAGGCGATCCGTGCCTGGCTGCCCGCGCCGCTGGAGCCCGACGGTTCCGGCACCGTCGTCTACGAGTGGATCGACATGCCCGACAGTTCCGGCTTCGGCAGCTACCGCGAGTCGGGCCTCGTCATCCCCGCCATGCTGGAAGGGCGGCCGGTCAACTACACCGCGATGATGTTCCTGAACGACGAGCCGCCGATCACCGCGGGGCGCGAGATCTGGGGCTTTCCGAAGCGCTGGGGCGAGCCCACGCTCGACGTGCGCGCCGACACGCTGACCGGCACGCTCGCCTATTCCGGCGAGCGGGTGGCGATGGGCACGATGGCCTACAAGCCCGAGCGGCTGGAATGCGACCCCGAAGCCTGCGTGCGGCGACTGGCCAAGACCACCGTGAATCTCAAGCTGCTGCCCTGCGTCACGGGCCGGCCGCTGGCGGCGCAGCTCGTCGCCTTCGAGATGACCGACATCCGGCTGAAGGGCATCTGGCGTGGCCCGGCGCGGCTGCACCTCGTGCCCCATGTCCACGCGCCCGTGGCCGACCTGCCGGTGCGCCGCGTGGTCGAAGGCCAGCACGTCATCGCCGACATGACGCTGCCCTACGGCCGTGTCGTGCACGATTACCTCGCCTGACCGCAAGGAGCCCGCCATGACCGACCGCCAGGCCGCCCTGCCGCCGCGCGATGCCGAAACCGCGGCCCGCCCCCGCGTCGTGATCGTCGGCGCAGGGTTCGCGGGCCTTTCGGCCGCCCGGGCGCTGGCCCGCGCGCCGGTCGATCTCACGATGGTCGACCGGCACAACTACCATCTCTTCCAGCCGCTGCTCTACCAGGTGGCGACGGCCGCGCTGACGCCGGCCGAGATTGCCGAGCCGATCCGCGGCGTCCTTCGCGACCAGGACAACGCCCGCGTGTTCATGGACGAGGTGACGGGAATCGACACCGAGGACCGGTGCGTCCGGACCAAACGTCACGCGCGCATCCCTTACGACACGCTCGTCCTCGCCACCGGCGCGCGGCACTCGTATTTCGGCAACGATCACTGGGCGGCCCACGCGCCCGGCCTCAAGACGATCGACGACGCCTTCCACCTGCGCCAGCGCATCCTGTCGGCCTTCGAGAAGGCCGAGATGGCCGAGCGCGCCGAGGACCGCGCGGCGCTGCTGGCCGACGGGGGTGGAACTGGCCGGCGCGATCGCCGAGCTCGCCCGTTCCGTCGCCCGCGACTTCCGCCACATCGACGCGACGAGTGCGCGGGTGGTGCTGGTGGAAGCCGGGCCGCGGGTGCTCTCGACCTTCCATCCCAAACTGTCGGAGCGGGCCCGGCGCGACCTCGAAGAGCTGGGCGTCGAGGTGCGCACCGGGGGCCGGGTGACCGAGATCGCCCCCGGCGTGGCCAGGATCGGCGAGGAGCGCATCGCGGCGGGCACGATGATCTGGGCCGCCGGCGTGCAGGCCTCGCCGGCCGCGCGCTGGCTCGGCGTGGAGGCGGGCCGGGGCGGGCACGTCCCCGTCGGCCCCGACCTGACGGTGCCGGGCCATCCCGAGATCTACGCCATCGGAGACACCGCCGCGCATGTGCCGGACGGGGCGGAGCGGCCGCTGCCCGGGGTGGCGCCGGTGGCCAAGCAGATGGGCGCCCATGTCGGCCGGCGCATCGCCCGGGCCGCCAGGGGCAAGCCGGAGGGCGGGCCGTTCCGCTTTCGCGGCCGCGGCGCGATGGCCACGATCGGGCGCAATCGCGCCATCGCCCAGATGGGGCGGCTCCGGGTCCGCGGCTTTCCGGGCTGGATGCTCTGGGGCCTCGCCCATGTCTATTTCCTGATCGGCTTCCGCAACCGGCTCGCCGTGCTGATGAACTGGACCTGGGCCTACGCCACCTGGCAGCGCGGCGTGCGCCTGATCACCGGCGCGCAGATCTGACCTTTCACCGAAGGAGACAAGGGAATGACCGATCGAGAAGGACGGGGCGCCGCCCTCGTCACCGGCTCGTCGAGCGGCATCGGCCTCGGCATCGCCGAGGCGCTCGCCGCCGCCGGCCACGACGTGATGCTCAACGGCCTCGACCCCGAGACGGAGGTGGCGCCGGAGCGCGACCGGCTGGCCGAGGCCCACGGCGTGCGCACCGCCTATGCCCGCGCCGACCTGACGGACCTGCGGGCGGTGGACGACCTCGTGGGCGAGGCGGAAGACCGGCTGGGGCCGCTCGCCGTTCTGGTCAACAATGCCGGCGTGCAGCACGTCGCCCCCATCGCGGAGTTCCAGGACGACAAGTGGGAGCTGATCCTCGCGCTCAACCTCTCCGCCGCCTTCCGGGCGATCCGCGCGGTGGTGCCGGGGATGACCGCGCGCGGCCACGGCCGGATCGTCAACGTCGCCTCGGCGCACGGCCTTGTCGCCTCGCCCGGCAAGGCGGCCTACGTCGCGGCCAAGCACGGTCTCCTCGGCCTGACCAAGACCGCGGCGCTGGAGACGGCCGAGCACGGGGTGACCGTCAACGCGATCTGCCCCGGCTACGTCTGGACGCCGCTGGTGGAGAGCCAGATCCCCGACACGGCGAAGGCGCGCGGCATGACCGAGGAGGAGGTGAAGCGCGACGTCCTGCTCGCCGCCCAGCCCACGCGCGACTTCGTCACCACGGCGCAGGTCGGCGCGCTCGCAGCCTTCCTGTGCTCCGGGGCGGCCGCCCAGATCACCGGCGCGGCGCTGCCCGTCGACGGCGGGTGGACGGCGCAATGACCACCCCCCGCAGGAAGAAGACCGAGCCGAAGCCCGTGAACCTCGCGCTGCAGGGGGGCGGCGCGCATGGCGCCTTCACCTGGGGCGTGCTCGACCGGCTGCTGGAGGACGGGCGGCTGCAGATCGCCGGCATCTCCGGCACCTCGGCCGGCGCCTTCAACGCCGTCGCGGTGGCCGCCGGGATGACGGAGGACGGACCGGACGGCGCGCGCGCCCGGCTGGAGGGGTTCTGGAGGTCGGTGTCGAAGGCGGCGCGCTTCAGCCCCGTCCAGCGCTCGCCGTGGGACGTGTGGCTGGGCAACTGGAGCCTCGATCACAACCCCGCCTACCTCGCCTTCGACGCGATCAGCCGCATGGCCTCGCCCTACCAGGTCAACCCGATGAACATGAACCCGCTGCGCGACATCCTCGAGGCGGCGGTGGATTTCGAGAGCGTGCGCGCCTGCGACGCCTTCGGGCTGTTCATCTCGGCCACCAACGTCGAGACCGGGCGGGTCACGGTGTTCCCGCGCGAGCATCTGACCGCCGACATGGTGATGGCCTCGGCCTGCCTGCCCTTCCTGCACCAAGCGGTGGTGATCGACGGCGTGCCCTACTGGGACGGCGGCTACATGGGCAATCCCGCGCTCTTCCCCTTCCACGGCGAGACCGGCACCGACGACGTGGTGGTGGTGCAGATCAATCCGATCGAGCGGCGCGGCGTGCCGCGCACCCCCCAGGAGATCCAGAACCGGCTCAACGAGATCGCCTTCAACGGCAGCCTGCTGAAGGAGTTGCGCGCGATCGACTTCGTCGACCGCCTGATCGACGAGGGCGTGCTCTCGACCGATCACTACAGCAAGGTGCTGGTGCATATCGTCGAGAACCAGGAGGCGCTGAAACCCCTCGGCGCGTCCTCGAAGATGAACGCGGAATGGGCGTTCCTCACGCATCTGCGCGATCTCGGCCGGCAGACCGCGGCCGACTGGCTCGACGCCACGTGGGACGCGATCGGCGCGCGCTCCAGCGTCGATCTGCGCGCCATGTTCCAGGGGATCGGCCCGCGCCACCGGGGCTGAGGGCCGCCGCGCCCGGCCTCAGTCGCCGGGCGCGGGGCCGCGCGGCTCGGGCGGGGCCGGGTAGTCGCGGTGGAGCGACCAGAAATTGACGTCGAGCCGGCGCATCGGGCGCAGCTCGCCGCCCGGCGGCGCGCGGTGGCGCAGGGCGAGAACGATATCCGAGACCACCGCCGGGTTGTCGCGGAAGTAGGTGTGCCCGAGCGCGGGCCGCGCCTCCTCCACGCCGATGAAATGGACATTGCCGATGCGCGAGAAGGTCTCGCGCAACGGCTCGGTCAGATCCTCCGGGCGGATCCGCCCGAAGCGTTGGCCCGAGAGCAGCGTCTGCGCCAGCCCCAGCGGCCCGTCGCCCGGATTGATGTAGACGTTGATCCGGTCCAGCGCCGGGCCGAACTGCTCGGCCACCAGCCGCTGCTGCATGATCCCGAAATCGAGATCGGGGGCCGACAGGATCAGCGTGCCGAGCTTGAGCGAGCGCCGCGGAACCCGGCCCGCGGCCCGCTCGGCGATGGCCAGCTCGCGCAGCGCGCTGGTGGCCACGTCGGTGCCGCGGCTGTGGGCGATCACGTTGATCCGGTCGAGCCCCGGCGTGGCGGCGCGCATGCGCAGCGTCTGCTTGAGGTGGAAGATGGTGAACTCGCCCGCCTCCCGGTCGCGGAAATAGCCGAAGAACCCGGTATTGCCCGAGGGCCAGGAATAGAGCAGCGGCAGGCCCGGTCGCCCGGCCCAGTGCCAGAGATTGGCCAGCGTGCCCTGCGCCTCCTCGAAGGTCGTGGCCACGCCGTGGACGTAGACCGTCACCTCCCGCCGCTCGGTGCGGGCGAGGGCGGCGGCGATCTCGGCGCGGAACGCGGCAGCCTGCGCCTCCCAGGCGGCTTGCGCCTCGGGCAGCGTGCGCACCCGGCCATCGACCACGTCGAAGGGCAGGGGCGTGGGCGGGAAGCGCACCCTCTCCGTCACCGCGACCGGCCGGAGAGGGATCGCGCCCTGCTCGCCCCCGCCGCCGCTGCGCGCGACGAGGGCCAGCCAGTCGAGCCCCTCGCCGAACTGGACCGTCGCCTTGCCGAAGGTCATCTCGGCCGAGCGGCCAGAGCCGTAGGGGTGCGCCGGCGGCGCCCCGTCGAGGCGCGCGCGGTCTGTCACGAACCAGATTTCGGGCTGAACGGTGCGCGCCGACGGCGCCACCTCGGCGGCGGGATAGCCCGCCGGGCCAGCATGGACGTTGGGCTTGTCTGCCAGTTGCGGGCCGCTACAGGCAGCGAGCAGGAGGAGCCACGCAAGAGCAAGACGAAACAGGCGGATCATGCGGCGCTCCTTGTCCGAAGGGTGGCGGGGGCGAAGGATGGCGGGAACAGCGTTTCGGATCGGGCAGCTCGGGGCCAGAAAGGCCACCGTCCCTCACGCAGCTTTGAGCACGGATGCCGTTCCGGACGCGACGGCGCGATCACGATGTGATACCCCGACCGCGATACGGCGTGAGCATCCCTTGGGGGCACGGCATGGATCTCTCCGCGCCCGTCGGCCACCCGGCCGCCGAGCTTCTGGCCGAGAATTTCGACCCGGCGGTGCTGATCGACGCGGGCAGCGGGCGGTTCCTCGCCGCCAACGGCGCGGCGCGCGAACTGCTCGGCTTCTCCAGCGAGGAGCTGGCCGACATGACGCCGGCCGACATCCACCCCCACGAGATCGCCCGCCTCGAGGGCTTCATGGCCAATGTCCGTCGCGAAGGGCGCTGGAGCTCCGACGAGCTGTCCTGCCGCACGCGCGACGGGCGGACCGTGCCGGCGCTCCTGCGCGCGCGCATGATGGGCCGCGAGGATGGGGGCGACGCGGTGCTCATCGTCATCCGCGACCAGCGCGAGCGGCAACTGGCAGCGCTCGGCCTCGGTCAGCTCGCCGCCGGCGAGACACTCCTTCATCGCGACGAGCCCGGCGGGCATGGCTCCCTGGAGTTCGACAGCTGAGCCGATAAGCAATTGATACTGTTGACGCGGAGATCGCGTTTTTGGTGACGACAGGATACGTCAGGCGGGTTTCGGCAGGTTCAAGGCTTCGAACAGGTCGAGTTGCTCCGGTGTTGTCTTGCTGGTGCCGTTGAAGGTGCGGTCGCCGATGTGGGCAGTTTGCTTCTGGATGCGCGCGAGCAGATCGAGCGCCGTGCGCGGGCTGGCGGCGTGCCCTTTCGCCTTCAGTCGCATGCGCATCACGCGGTAGAGGACGAGAGCGAGGAAGCAGATCAGGGCGTGGGCCCGGATGCGATCGGGCAGACGGTGGTGGACGGGGGCGATCTCGATGTCGGATTTCAGCACGCGGAAGCCGCGCTCGGTAACGGCGAGGGCGCGGTAGCGGGAGACAGCCTCGGTGGCGGTCAGGTCGGGCGCGTTGGTGATCATCGCGAGCTTGCCGTCGTAAAGCTCGGCCGCGGCGAGGGCGGTCTCGGCCTGATCCGCGAGACCGTCGACGTCCGCGTCGCCGAGCGCACCGTCGAGGTCTTCCACTGCGGCGGGCGCGTCGCGAGCCACGCGCTCTCCCCCGGGCGCCGCGGCCACGTCACCATCTCCGAGCACATGCCGAGCGCGCATCGCCGCTTCGGGGAATGGACGCCCGCGCGCCTGATGGCCTCGGCCGAGAAGGTCGGGCCGTCCACGGCCTGCTCGTGCGCCGCGGTGATGGCGGCGCGCCCCCATCCCGAGCAGGGCTTCCGAACCTGCCTCGGCGTGCTGGCGTTGGTGAAGACCTACGGTGCCGCACGCGTCGACGCCGCCTGCCGCCGCGGCCTAGACATCCGCGCCCACTCCGTCGCCTCCATCCGCTCGATCCTCAGGAACGGCCTCGACCGCGCCCTCCTCGAGGATGCGCCGGAAGCCTCGCCCATCCGCCACGGCAACATCCGCGGCCAGCGCCATTACCACTGAGAAGGAGATCGCCCCCGTGCTCGCCCATCCCACCAGCGACAAGCTCATCGCCCTCGGCCTCGCCGGCATGGCCAAAGCCCTCGACGAGCAGCGATGCTCGGCCGTCGCCGACAGCCCTCTTGTGAAGAGAGATCAGCATGCTCGCCCCCCGTCCCGAACCTCACTCAAGGTCGAGCGTGCCACGAACAGCGCCCGCCGACGAGGGTCGATGTGATCATCCGGGATGGGACAACTAGCCTCACTCGCAGCCTCGGCGATTTTATTGGCTTCGAATGGAGAACCCCCTCGTCAAATCGGTCGGTCTGACCTTCGCTGTCGTAATTGCGGCCTTTGCGGTGCGCGCCTTCTGGATCGGCCATCCGGTTTTGTGGAATGACGAACTGTTCACGATCGTCTATGCTCGGGAGAGCTACGACTATCTGGTGTCGCTCACCCGCTCAAGCGACATTCATCCGCCGTTGTTCTACCTTGTCGTCAAGGGCGTCGCGGAACTCTTCGGAGAAGGAGACGGAACTGGTCTGCGCCTGATTTCGGCCTCTGCCGCTGCGCTTTCGGTTGGTCTCCTCTTTTTGTTTGTCCGGCCAAGGTTCGGCCTTGGTGTCGCGCTCCTTGCGGCCCTGTTCTTCGTTTTCTTGCCGGTCAGCGTCCATTACGGGCGCGAATTGCGAACTTATGCTTTTCTCGCGCTTTCCCTTCTCGCCGCGATCCTCTGTTTCATCCAAGCCCTTTCCGACGATCGCTCCAGACGGGAGCGGCGGATGTTCGCGGCAGGTTACATGGCCGCTCTCGCTGTCAGTTTTCACCTCCACTACTCCGCTGCCGTGTACTTCGTGCTTTTCGGGGCGGCTTCGCTCGCCGTGTGGGGGATCGACAGAGACGCTGGAAAGGTGCGGATGGCGATGGGCGCGACCGTGCTGGCAGGCATACTCTGCCTGCCGCAGGCCTTCCACTTCGTCTGGGCGCGCACGCAAGTGACCGGCGATTTCTGGATCGCGCCAACCACGCTGCGGACCTTTTACTCAGTCTCGCTGGGGGCCTATCCCTTTCCGGCATGGGCAAAGCCGGTGGTCTACCTGTTGTATCTCTTCGGCGCATGGCAGCTGTGGCAGCTCGATCGCAAGGTCGCCGCAGTCGCCTTCTGCTTTCTTGTCGGGGGGCCGCTTCTTGTCGCGCTGATCGGCGTGTTCACCCCCGCCTACCTCGTGCGAACGATCCAAGCCTTCACGGTTCTTTCGCCGCTTCTGCTGGCGCTCGCCGTGTGCGCGCTTCCCAGGCTTGCGCGGGCGCCGGTTGTCGCGGCCCTCGCTGCGGTGCATGTCGTAGCGATCCTGCCGTCGTATCCGTCAGAAAAACAGCCACTCGCTGTCGACGAAATCACGGCGCTGTTCGGCGATACCCGGCCCGATGTCGTCTATTATCATGCTCCTCTCGCGCGGCAGTTCGACGTTCGCGGCGTGTCCACGGACGGCTGGCATACCGTCCGCCTCGAGGACCGCGGGGGCCTCGACGAGATCGAGACGCGGCTGTCCAGCTGCTCGGTGACTCTGCCATGCAGGTCAATCGCTGTCGTGATGGAGCGGGCCCCGCGCTTTCAGAAGGAGGACGGTCGCATATGGATGGAGCGGATGGACGCGCTGGCCGCCGAGCATGGCGCGGACCTCGACACCGATCGGTCCGGCATGCGCGTGCTGCTTTTCGAGTAGTTCGCTTTGGACGCGCCGCATTCAGCCGTGCGGCGTCCATCGGGGGCGACGGGGGACCTTGACGGCGAGCATGGGCTTGAGCAGCGGCGAGGCGAAGCGGTCGAGGTCGAGCGCCTCGTGCACGCCCACGGTGCGCTCGCCGTGCACGACCGTCTCGACCGCCGAGCGGCAGTAGAACGGCGCGTCGAGCATCGCCTTGACTTGTCTCGGCCTGGTGCCGGGGTCGGCGCGGGTCTCGCGTCGCACCGTCCAGAGCGAGCGGCGGAAGGGGGTGCGCGGCGGCGCCTCGACCACCTGCGCGCCGTCTTTCTCGAAGGAGACGGCGACGCCCAGTTCGGTGCCGTCGCGCCTTGCGGCGTCGTAGAAGGTGAGCGCGCCGCGGCGCGTGGGATAGCGGCCCCATGTCCAGAAGCTGAAATCCTGCTCGAGCGCGCGGGTGCCGAAATTGGCGTCGAAATAGCCGTGGCCCGACCACGACCAGCCCGGGCGCTCCAGCGCCACCTCGATCCGCGCGTCGGGGGCGAAGGGGCGCCAGACATGGGTGCCCTCCTCGGTCAGCGGCAGCTCGACCGAGGTGACCGCCTCGGGGTGGACCGTCACGCGGCCCTTCAGGCGGTGCAGGTGCGGCCAGCTCATCTCGTCGATGTCGACCACGAGCGCGTCGTCCTCCCATCGCATCGAGGAGGGGCCGATATGGATGGCGTCCCGTTCCAGCCGCAGCGCCTGCTGGCCACGGTCGGTCATCGTCCAGCGGCCGCCACGCCCGTAGGTGGCGACGTTCAGGCAGCAGTGGTCGGCGGGGTTCTTCCGCCCCGACCAGCGGTACCAGGGCGAGAAGACGGAGCCGATGAAGGCGATGATCGAGATCGCGCGGCTGCCGTCGTCGGAGATGCCGTCGAGATACCACCAGGCGTAGCCGTTCGGGGGGACGTGGAGGTCGAAGTTCGGTCGCTCAGAATCGCCGCGGCCGCGTGCCGGCCGGAGAGGGTGGCCATCGGGATGCCCGCCCCCGGATGCGCCCCGCCCCCCGCGAGGATCAGCCCCGGCACCGATGTCTGCGCCGTCGGGCGCGAGAAGGCCGCCAGCATCCCGTGCGGGCTCCGCCCGTAGAGGGAGCCGTCCGATCCGGGGAAGAGGCGATGAAAGCCCGCCTGGGTCGTCAGCGCGTCGCGCGTCGGGATCGGTGAGAAGGTCAGCCCGGAGCGGGCGAGGCGCCCCCATGTGCGTGTCAGACAAGTCTCGATCTCCTCGTCGCTCTGGTCGCGGGCGCCGGTGGGCGGCGCGTTCATGATGGTCTCGAAGCGCTCGAGCGTCCCGGGCGGGGGCGGGCCGCCGCCCCGATCCTCGGCGCAGACGTAGATCGTCGGGTCCAGGGGCATCGCCCCCTTCTCGACGGGGCCGAATTCCGCTCGCGGGTCGTCGCCGAAGAAGACGTTGTGATAGGCGAGTTCCGGCCCGTGCGGCACGGCCGCGAAGGCGAGGACGTGGGCCGAGAGCGAGCGCGGCGCGACCGCCTTTTTCGGCACGGCCCGTTCGGGAGCGGGGCCGAGCAGGCCCGCGTGGAGGGCCTTGGGGTCGCCCGCGTGCACGACGTGGGCGCAGGCGATGCGCTCGCCCGAGCCCGTCACCACGGCGGCGGTGCGCCCGCCCTGAACCTCGATATGCGCGGCCGGGGTGCCGTAGGCGATCTCTGCGCCGAGCCTCTCGGCCAGCGCGGCCATCGCCTCTGCCAGCTTGTGCATTCCGCCCGACACGCGCCAGACGCCCGAGGCCTCGGCATGCCAGATCAGGCCGAGCACGGCGGGCGAGCGGTAGGGCGAGCCGCCGACATAGGTGGCGTAACGCCCGAAGAGCTGCCGCAGGCGCGGCTCGCGGAACTGTCCGCGCAGGGCGGTTGCGAGCGAGCCGAACCCCATGTCGGCGATCAGGCGGGGACGGCGCAGCACATGGGCGGCCAGCGTGCCGAGAGAGGGGGCGGCCGCCTGCATCATCGGCACGTCGAACGCCTCGAACAGCCGCTGCGCGCGCGCCGAGAAGGCCCGGAAATCGGCCTCGGCCCGCGCGCCGCCCCAGGCGCGGACGGCCTCGGCCGATCGCTCGGCGTCGTCCCAGAGATCGAGCACCGAGCCGTCGGTCCAGAAGTGGCGGGCGAGCAGGCGCTCGCGCTCCAGCGTCACATGGTCGTCGAGGCGGGTGCCGGCGGCGGCGAAGAGCTCGTCGAAGACATGGCGCATCGTCAGCACCGTGGGGCCGGCATCGACCGGGCCGGCGCGGGAGGGCAGGGTGCGCATCTTGCCGCCGGGATGGTCGTGCGCCTCGATCACGCGCACCGCGCGCCCCGCGGCCGCGAGGCGGATGGCGGTGGCGAGCCCGCCCATGCCCGCCCCGATCACGACGATCCGATCCTGCGCCACAAGACCTCCCCGAAAAAGTGTCAACTTAGATTGACTCGATTCAGCCAGTATGTCCATTCTTATGGACAATTGCAGGTGTCTAGTCTAGTTGACAACCTGTCCCGCCCCGGGCCTCTGCATCGTCCTCGGGCCGCCGCATCGAGAAGGAGCCGCCGCCATGACGCTGACCCCCCGCATCGAGGCCGCCATGGCGCGGGCCATCACCATCGGGCAGGCCCGGGTCGCCGGCGCCCCGCCAGGGCTCGCCTCCGCGCTCGACTACGCCGTGACGCCCGGTGGTGCGCGTATCCGCCCGACGATCTGCCTGTCGGTGGCGATGGCCTGCGGCGACGACATCCCCGAGATGTCCGATGCCGCCGCCTCGGCGCTCGAGCTGATTCACTGCGCCAGCCTCGTGCACGACGACATGCCCTGCTTCGACGATGCCGACCTGCGCCGCGGCAAGCCCGCCGTGCACAAGGCCTATGGCGAGCCGCTGGCGTTGCTGACGGGCGACTCGCTGATCGTGCTCGCCTTCGAGGTGCTGGCCCGCGAGGCGCATCGCGACCCGCGGCGCTCGGCCGACCTCGTGGTGCACCTCGCGCAGCGCACCGGCATGCCGGGTGGCATCTGCGCGGGGCAGGGCTGGGAGAGCGAGGAAAAGATCGACCTGCGCGCCTACCACATGGCCAAGACGGGCGCGCTGTTCATGGCCGCCACGCAGATGGGCGCCATCGCCGCGGGGCAGGATCCCGAGCCGTGGGAGGAGCTGGGCGCCCGCATCGGCGAGGCGTTCCAGGTGGCCGACGACCTGCGCGACGCGCTGCTGGACACCGAGGCGCTGGGCAAGCCCGCCGCGCAGGACGTGGCGCATGGTCGCCCCTCGGCGGTGACCGAGCTGGGCGTCGACGGCGCGATCAGGCGGCTGAAGGACATCCTGTCGGGCGCGATCGCCTCGATCCCCTCGTGCCCGGGCGAGGCGGCGCTGGCGCAGATGGTCAACAAGACGGCCGAGCGGCTGGTGCCGACCCAGGCCGCGGCCCGCGCGGCCCGCTGAGGGGGCAGGCGTGAGCGCGACCGACACCGACACCGACACCGACACGCGCCAGCCAGGCGAGGTCCGGCCGATGGCGCAGGACGATCCCGAACAAGGCCCGGAGCGCGCTCCCGCGCGGCGGCCGCTGTCGCTCGGCGCGCGCTGGCGGCGCTGGCGCAATGCGCGCGTGGCCTCGCCCGGTTTCCAGAGCTGGGCCTCGGCCAACCCGTTGACCCGCCGCACAGCAAGGGTCGACGGGGAGCGCCTGTTCGATCTCGTGGCGGGCTTCGTGCATTCGCAGGTTCTGTTCACGCTGGTCGAGCTCGATCTTCTGAGCGAGCTCTCCGACGCGCCGCGATCGGCCGCCGATCTCGCCCGCCGCCACCGGATCGACCCGCAGCGGATGGAGGCGCTGCTGAGGGCGGGCACCGCGCTGGGCCTGCTCGAGCGCGCGTGGGATGGCTACCAGACCGCGCGGCTGGGCGCGGCGGCCATCGGCGTGCCGGGACTGGCCGACATGATCCGCCACCATTCCGTCTTCTACCGAGACATGGCCGACCCGCTCGCGCTTTTGCGCGACGAGGCCGAGACCGAGCTGTCTCATTTCTGGCCCTACGTCTTCGGGGGCGGCATGCCCTCCGACGTCGCGGCCCGCTATTCCGAGCTGATGGCCGAGAGCCAGGGGCTGGTGGCGGAGGAGACGCTGCGCGCCGTCGACTTCCGCGGCATCCGCCGGCTGATGGACGTAGGCGGCGGCACCGGCGCGTTTCTCACCGCGCTCGGCCGAGCGGTGCCGGAACCGGACCTCGTGTTGTTCGATCTGCCCGAGGTCGCCCCCGGGGCGCGCGCGCGGTTTGACGCGGCGGGGCTGTCGGGCCGCGTGACCATCGTGCCCGGCTCGTTCCGCACGGACGCTCTGCCGCAGGGGGCCGACGCGATCAGCCTCGTGCGGGTGCTCTACGATCACGCCGACGAGACGGTGGCCGCCCTGCTTGCCGCCGTGCGCGAGGCGCTGCCCCCCGGCGGCCGCCTGATCGTGTCGGAGCCGATGACAGGCGCGGCCAGGCCAGAGCGGGCCGGTGACGTCTACTTCGCCTTCTACTGCATGGCGATGCGCACCGGCCGAGCCCGCTCGCCCCGCGAGATCGCCCGCCTGATGGCCGCCGCCGGCTTCGAGGGCGTGGCCCGGCGCCCCACCGCGCGCCCCTTTGTCACCTCGGTCGTCGAGGGGCGAAAGCCGGTGCGACACGAGGCCTGAATGTCTAGTGGCGGAAGTCTGTCCATTTCTGTTGACACAGATAGGTGTCAGTCTAAACTTACACCAACGCTGCCCAACGCCGTGACTCAGTGGGTCTGAGTCGCCCGCCAAGGAGGAGACAGTCGTGCAGACCAAGGCCGTGATCCTCGAACGCGCTGAAACGCTCGACCTCGGAGAGGTGGAGCTGTCCGAGCCGGGCAAGGGCGACCTGCTGATCCGGATCGACCATTCCGGCATCTCCACCGGGACGGAAAAGCTCTTCTATACCGGGCAGATGCCGCCGTTTCCGGGCATGGGCTATCCGCTGATCCCCGGCTACGAGGCGGCCGGCGAGGTGATCGAGGCCGACCGCGACACCGGGTTCAAGCCCGGCGACTATGTGTTCGTGCCCGGCGCCAACTGCTACGGCGAGGTGCGGGGCCTGTTTGGCGGCGCCGCGCGGATGCTCGTGAGCCAGGCCGACCGCGTCACCCGGATCGACCGCGGGTGGGGCGCCGAGGGGGCGCTGCTCGCGCTCGCCGCCACCGCGCGTCACGCCATGGCGGGCCTCAACAAGGAGATGCCCGACCTCGTGGTGGGCCACGGCGTGCTCGGCCGCCTGCTCGCGCGGCTGGCCATCGCCGCCGGGTCGGAGCCGCCCGTGGTGTGGGAGATCGACGCCGACCGCGCCACGGGCGCGATGGGCTACGATGTCGTTCACCCCGACGACGATACCCGCCGCGACTATCGCTCGATCTACGACGCCAGCGGCAACGGCGCCCTGCTCGACACGCTGATCGGGCGGATCGCCAGGGGAGGCGAAGTGGTGCTCGCCGGCTTCTACACCGCGCCGCTCAGCTTCGCCTTTCCACCTGCGTTCATGAAGGAGGCCCGGCTGCGGATCGCGGCCGAGTGGACGCATGACGACCTCGCCGCCACCCGCGCGCTGGTCGAAGCCGGGGCCCTCTCCCTGGGTGGCCTCATCACCCACAGGGCAAAGGCGGAACAGGCGCCCCAGGCCTATGCCACGGCGTTCAACGATCCCGCCTGCCTGAAAATGATTCTGGACTGGAGCGCGACATGAAGGACATCCCGAATCTCAAGGATTTCGACAAGCGCCTGCGTGACGAGGCGGCCGAAGAGCCCTCGCTCGAGGTGCCCTCGGAGGAGCCGACCAAACACACGCAGATCATCGCGATCTACGGCAAGGGCGGCATCGGCAAGTCGTTCACGCTGGCCAATCTCAGCCACATGATGGCCGAGCAGGGCAAGCGCGTGCTGCTGATCGGCTGCGACCCCAAGTCGGACACGACCTCGCTGCTGTTCGGCGGCAAGGCCTGCCCGACGATCATCGAGACCTCGACGGCCAAGAAGCTGGCCGGCGAGGAGGTGAAGATTGGCGATGTCTGCTTCAAGCGCGGCGGCGTCTTCGCGATGGAGCTCGGCGGGCCCGAAGTGGGCCGCGGCTGCGGCGGGCGCGGCATCATCCACGGCTTCGAACTGCTGGAGAAGCTTGGCTTCCACGACTGGGATTTCGACTACGTGCTGCTCGACTTCCTGGGCGACGTGGTCTGCGGCGGCTTCGGCCTGCCGATCGCCCGCGACATGGCGCAGAAGGTGATCGTGGTGGGCTCGAACGACCTGCAGAGCCTCTATGTCGCCAACAACGTCTGCTCGGCGGTGCAGTATTTCCGCAAGCTCGGCGGCAACGTGGGCGTGGCCGGCATGGTCATCAACAAGGACGACGGCACGGGCCAGGCCCAGGCCTTCGCCGAGCGGGTCGACATCCCGGTGCTGGCCTCGATCCCCGCCGACGACGACCTGCGCCGCAAGTCGGCCTCCTACGAGATCGTGGGCACCGACGCGACCCAGTGGGGCGCGCTCTTCGCCGAACTGGCCGAGAACGTGGCCGGCGCCCCTCCGACCCACCCCACGCCGCTCAGCCAGGACGACCTGATCGGACTGTTCGACGGCAAGGACACCGGTGCCGACTTCGTGCTGGAGCCGGCCACCGACGAGGACATGCGCGGCAAGAACGCCAAGCCGAAGGAGAGCTTGGAGGTCGTCTATGACGATGCGTGAGGCGCTTGCGGTCGATGGCGGGAGCGAGGGGCCAGCCCCTCGCGCTCCCCGGAGTATTTCCACCAAGATGATGGGGAGGGGTCATGTCGGGTGAGGTGACCTACGACGATGCCGCGGAGGCCCGGGTCGATATCGGGCAGGAGCGGCAGGCGCATGGCGCCGAGACCGGCGAGGCGCCGGTTCTGCAGGACGGCATGGGGTGCCACGCCGGCGCAGAGGAAATGGAGAAGGCGGCCCGGATGGCGGGCAAGTCGGAGATCCTCGACCAGTATGCGAAGGACTATCCGCAGGGGCCGCACGACAAGCCGCAATCGATGTGCCCGGCCTTCGGATCGCTCCGGGTGGGCCTGCGGATGCGGCGCGTGGCCACCGTGCTGTCGGGCTCGGCGTGCTGCGTCTACGGCCTGACCTTCGTCAGCCACTTCTACGGGGCGCGGCGCTCGGTCGGCTACGTGCCGTTCAGCTCCGAGACGCTGGTGACCGGAAAGCTCTACGAGGATATCCGCGACGCCGTCCACCAGATGGCCGACCCCGACAAGTACGACGCGATCGTGGTGACGAACCTCTGCGTGCCCACCGCGTCGGGCGTGCCGCTCAGGCTCCTGCCCGACGAGATCGACGGGGTGCGGGTCGTTGGCATCGACGTGCCGGGCTTCGGAATTCCGACGCACGCCGAGGCGAAGGACGTGCTGGCCGGCGCGATGCTGAACTACGCCCGGAAGGAGATCGAGGCCGGGCCCGTGCCCGCCCCCGAGGCCGGCGTGTCGGACCGGCCCACCGTCTCGATGCTGGGCGAGATGTTCCCGGCAGACCCGATGATCATCGGCCAGCTTCTCGCGCCCTTGGGCCTCGCTGCCGGCCCGACCGTGCCGTGCCGCGAGTGGCGCGAGCTCTACGCCGCGCTCGATTGCGGGGCGGTGGCGGCGATCCACCCGTTCTACACCGCCGCGATGCGCGAGTTCGAGGCGGCCGGCCGGCCCATCGTGCCTTCGGCGCCCGTCGGTCACGACGGCACGGCCGACTGGCTGGCGCGCATCGGCGACGCCTTCGGCCTGGCCGCCGACAAGGTGGCGGCGGCGCAGAACCAGTTCCTGCCCGCGATCAGGGCGGCCCTCGGGGGCACGCGGATCGACGGGACGATCACGCTGTCGGGCTACGAGGGCTCGGAGCTCCTCGTGGCGCGCCTGCTCGTCGAAAGCGGGGCGGAGGTGCCCTATGTCGGCACCGCCTGCCCCCGCACGGCCATGTCCGACCCCGACCGCGAGTGGCTCGAGGCGAGGGGCACCAAGGTCGTCTACCGCGCCTCGCTCGAGGACGATTGCGCGGCGATGGAGGCGATCAGGCCCGACCTCGCCATCGGCACGACGCCCGTGGTGCAAAAGGCCAAGGAGCTTGCCGTTCCCGGCCTCTACTTCACCAACCTCATCTCGGCGCGCCCCCTCATGGGGCCGGCGGGCGCGGGCAGCCTTGCCCAGGTGGTCAACGCCGCCATCGCCAACAAGGACCGGATGGACGGGATGAAGGAGTTCTTCGAGGGCGTGGGCCACGGCGACACCGCGGGGGTGTGGGAAGGCGATCCGAACCTGCGCCCCGATTTCCGCGCCGCCTACCAGAAGAAGCTCGAGAAGAAGGCGCGCGCCGAGAAGGCGCAGGAGATGATCTGATGCATCGCACCCTGCTTCTTCTTGCTCGAAATATCCCGGGGAGCGCGAGGGGCTGGCCCCTCGCTCCCGCCCTCACGAGGGGAGCGATCGGATGCTAGTTCAGGACCATGACCGCGCGGGCGGCTACTGGGGGGCGGTCTACGCCTTCACCGCCGTCAAGGGGATGCAGGTGGTGATCGACGGGCCCGTGGGGTGCGAGAACCTGCCGGTGACGTCGGTCCTCCACTACACCGACGGCCTGCCGCCGCACGAATTGCCCATCGTCACCACCGGCCTCGGCGAGGAGGAGCTGGGCCGCGAGGGCACGGAAGGTGCCATGAAGCGGGCCTGGGGCACGCTCGACCCGGCCCTGCCGGCCGTCGTCGTGACCGGCTCCATCGCCGAGATGATCGGCGGGGGCGTGACGCCGCAGGGCACCAACATCCAGCGTTTCCTGCCCCGCACCATCGACGAGGACCAGTGGGAAGCCGCCGACCGGGCCATGACCTGGCTCTTCACCGAGTACGGCATGACCAAGGGCCGGATGCCGCCCGAGAAGAAGCGCGAGGAGGGCGCCGCGCCCCGCGTCAACATCCTCGGGCCGATGTACGGCACCTTCAACATGCCCTCCGACCTCGCCGAGATCCGCCGTCTGATCGAGGGGATCGGCGCCGAGGTGAACATGGTGATGCCGCTGGGCGCCCACCTTGCCGAGATGCGCAACCTCGTGAACGCCGACGTGAACGTGGTGATGTACCGCGAGTTCGGCCGCGGCCTCGCCGAGGTGCTTGGCAAGCCGTACCTTCAGGCGCCGATCGGGATCGACTCCACCACCCGCTTCCTGCGCAAGCTCGGCGAGCTCACCGGGCTCGATCCCGAGCCCTTCATCGAGCGCGAGAAGCATTCGACGATCAAGCCCGTCTGGGATCTCTGGCGCTCGGTGACGCAGGACTTCTTCGCCACCGCCTCCTTCGGGATCGTGGCCAACGAGACCTATGCGCGCGGCGTGCGCCACTACCTGGAGCACGATCTCGGCTTCCCCTGCGACTTCGCCCATGCGCGCGTCGCGGGGCGCAAGCCCAACAACGACCAGGTGCGCGCGGATATCCACCGCAAGCGGCCGCTGATCGTGATGGGCTCGATCAACGAGAAGATGTATCTCGCCGAGACCAAGGGCGGGCACGGGCCGCAGCCCGCATTCATCCCCGCGTCGTTCCCCGGCGCGGCGATCCGGCGGGCCACCGGCACGCCCTTCATGGGGTATGCCGGCGCGACCTACCTGCTGCAGGAGGTCTGCAACGGCCTCTTCGACGCGCTGTTCCACATCCTGCCGCTGGGCAGCGAGATGGACGAGGCCAGCGCCACGCCCACCCGCCTGCGCCGCGACTTCCCCTGGGATGACGACGCGCAGGCGCTGCTCGACCGGATCGTGGAAGAGCACCCCGTTCTCACCCGCATCTCCGCCGCCAAGACGCTGCGCGACGCCGCCGAGGCGGCGGCGCTCGAAGCGGGCGCGGAGCGCGTCCAGATCGACACCGTCCGCAAGCTCGCGCCCGCGGGCTTCGCCACCGACCAGGCGACGCCGGACGGGGCCGATGAGCCCACCCTCAAGGGAGAAACCGCATGACGGATCACACGACGGACCTGCCGCTCGAGCCGCGCCGGCCCGAGCCGTCCCGCTACGCCACCCGGGCGCGCGGAATGCCGGCCGCGCCGCGGCGGGAATTCTACGCCTATTTCGCCCTGATCTTCCTGGCGACGCTGCCGCTGGCCTTCGTGACGTGGACCCTCTCCGCGCTGCGCCAGTTCAAGCTGCCCGAGAAGGGGCCGATCGCCAAGGCGTGGAGCCAGGCGCGGATCATCACGCCGATGATCTTCTCCGCGTGAGGGCACGAGATACGCGCCCCGGACCCGCCGCATCGCGCGGGTCCGGGGCGTGCACGCAATTCGCCTCGGCCAAGCGCCTGGGTGGATACCAAGCGGGGGCCGAGCCCCCGCAACCCGGCCGCGGGGTGCGCGGCGCAGTCTGAGTTTTCGGAGGAAACACATGGCTGACAATAGCGACCTGTCCTTTACGGGTCTTACCGACGACCAGGCGCAGGAACTGCACAGCGTCTACATGCAGGGCCTCTGGCTCTTCTCGGCCGTCGCCGTCGTCGCCCACCTGGCGACCTTCATCTGGCGCCCCTGGTTCTGAGGAGGGATCGATCATGGCACAATTCTACAAGATCTGGCTCGTTTTCGATCCGCGCCGCGTGTTCGTGGCCCAGGGCGTGTTCCTGTTCCTGCTCGCGGCGATGATCCACCTCGTGCTGCTGTCCACCGACCGGTACAACTGGTTCGAGGTGGCGGCCGCGAAGTACGGCGCACCCGCCGCAGCGGCGTCCGAGTAATCGGCTCCGCCCGTTCCGGGCGGCCGGCGCACGGGCCGCCCGGAGCACTCTTTCACCGACGGCAGGCCAGGCCCGCGCGCGCCCTTGCGCGCGGGGGGTCGGGGTCCGCCGCCAAACCGGAGTAAGAAGATGGCTTTGCTCACCTTCGAACGAAAATATCGCGTGCCAGGGGGCACGCTCATCGGCGGCGACCTGTTCGATTTCTGGGTCGGGCCGTTCTATGTCGGGTTCTTCGGCGTCACGACGATCTTCTTCTCGGCGCTCGGCACGATCCTGATCTTCTGGAGCACGGCGGTCGACGGGGTCTGGAACCCCTGGCTGATCTCGATCGAGCCGCCCGATCTGTCGTATGGCCTCGGCTTCGCGCCGCTGCAGGAGGGGGGCTTCTGGCAGATCATAACGATCTGCGCGACCGGCGCCTTCCTGAGCTGGATGCTGCGCGAGGTGGAGATCTGCCGCAAGCTGGGCATCGGCTATCACGTGCCCTTCGCCTTCGGCGTCGCGATCTTCGCCTACGTCACCCTCGTCATCATCCGCCCCGTGCTGATGGGCGCGTGGGGCCACGGCTTCCCCTACGGGATCTGGACCCACCTCGATTGGGTCTCGAACGTCGGCTACCAGTACGGCAACTTCCACTACAATCCGGCGCACATGATCGCGATCACGTTCTTCTTCGCGACCACTCTCGCCCTCGCCCTGCACGGCGGCCTGATCCTCTCGGCGGTCAACCCCAAGAAGGGCACCGAGATGAAGACGCCCGACCACGAAGACACCTACTTCCGCGATTTCATCGGCTACTCGGTGGGGACGCTGGGGATCCACCGTCTCGGCCTGCTTCTGGCGCTCAATGCCGGCTTCTGGTCGGCCGTCTGTATCGTGATCTCCGGCACCGTCTGGTTCGACCAGTGGATCGCCTGGTGGGATTGGTACGTGTTCCTCCCCTGGTGGGGCGACATTCCTGGAGGCGTCAATGGCTGAGTATCAGAACATCTTCACCCAGGTTCAGGTGCGTGGCGAACCCGAGTTCGGCATGGCCGGGTCGGGCGACGACTTCGACATCGACGAACGGGTAGGCCGACCGGGCTTCTCCAACCTTCTGGGGTGGTTCGGCAACGCCCAGCTGGGTCCGATCTACCTGGGCTCGTTCGGGGTGGTCTCGCTGGTGACGGGCACGCTGGCCTTCGTGCTGATCGGCCTGAGCTACTGGGACCAGGCGGGCTACAACCCGGCCGTGTTCCTGCGGGATCTCTTCTACTTCTCGCTGGAGCCGCCCGCGCCGGAATACGGCCTGTCGATCCCGCCGCTCGGCGAGGGCCTCGGCTTCCTCGTGGTGGGCTTCCTGCTGCTGGTCAGCGTGATGTCGTGGTGGATCCGCTCCTACCTGCTCGCCGAGCAACTGGGGATGGGCAAGCACATCGCCTGGGCGTTCCTGTCGGCGATCTGGCTGTTCCTCGTGCTCGGCCTGATCCGGCCGATCCTGATGGGCAGCTGGTCGGAGGCGGTGCCCTACGGCATCTTCACCCACCTCGACTGGACGAACAACTTCTCGCTCCGCTACGGGAACCTGTTCTACAACCCGTTCCACGCCCTCTCGATCGTGTTCCTCTACGGCTCGACCCTGCTGTTCGCCATGCACGGCGCCACGATCCTTGCCGTCTCCCGCTTCGGCGGCGACCGCGAGATCGAGCAGATCGTCGACCGCGGGACGGCGGCCGAGCGTGCGGCGCTGTTCTGGCGCTGGACCATGGGCTTCAACGCCACGATGGAGGGCATCCACCGCTGGGCGTGGTGGTTCGCGGTGCTGACGACGCTCACGGGCGGCATCGGCATCCTGATCACCGGCACGGTCGTGGACGACTGGTACGCCTGGGCGCAGGTCCACGGCTACGCCCCGATGAACTGAGGAGAGCGTGATGTCCGACAAACCGACCCGTCCGATCTTCGGCGAGCGCCGCGAGCCGTCCCTGTTCCAGGAAGGCGCCATGCTCATGGCAAAGGGTGCCGGCTACGGCGCGGCGGTCTTCTTCGGGGCGATGGCGATCATCTTCATCCTCATCGCCATCGGTGCGACCCTGCCTCCCGAGAGCAAGGAGGCGCCCGACCCGTCCTTCGGGGCGATCGAGGCGCCGGCCGAGACGCGGGCCGCCTGACGCCCCGCGGAACGAGATCCGGGCCGCAACGTCGGCCCGGGCATCGGCCGCCCCTCCCCCCCGGTGGGGCGGCCGGTCCAGAGACCCGGCGCGCGGCGCCACCGCAGACGCTCCGCCGCCGACAGCCCGTTCGGGCCGCCCACATGGCCCGGGCACGGGGGTCCCACCCCCGGTTCCCTTCCTGTTGGCTACAGGACACTGGCGCCGCGCGGGCCGCGGCCAGCAGGTCAGAGCCTGTGCGGCGCCCTTTCGGATTCGCATCGTGACCGGAGGAGAGAGCGATGTCTGACCGCCCCCATACCCCCACGCTCGACCGTGTCGCCGGGCCCGCCGACCTCAAGGCGCTGACCGATCGGGACCTCGGGCGATTGGCCGACGAACTGCGCGCCGAGACGATCTCGGCGGTGTCGGAGACGGGCGGCCATCTCGGCTCCTCGCTCGGCGTCGTCGAGCTGACGGTCGCGATCCACGCCGTGTTCGACACGCCCAAGGACAAGCTGGTCTGGGATGTCGGCCACCAGTGCTACCCTCACAAGATCCTCACCGGCCGCCGCGGGCGCATCCGTACCCTGCGGCAGGAGGGCGGGCTGTCGGGATTCACCAAGCGATCGGAATCGGTCTACGACCCGTTCGGCGCGGCGCATTCCTCGACCTCGATCTCGGCGGCGCTCGGTTTCACCGTGGCGCGCGACATGGGCCAGCCGACCGGCGACGCGGTGGCGGTGATCGGAGACGGCTCGATCAGCGCGGGCATGGCCTACGAGGCGCTCAACAATGCCGGCCACGAGGGCCGGCGGATGTTCGTCATCCTCAACGACAACGAGATGTCGATCGCGCCCCCAGTCGGTGCGATGTCGCGATACCTCTCTGGCCTCTACGGCACGCCCTTCGCGAAGATGGCCGAGGGCTTCGAATCGGCGCTTCCCGGGCCCTTCCGCGACGGTGCCCGTCGCGCGCGCCAGCTTGTCAGCGGCTCGGCCCACACGGGCGGCACGCTCTTCGAGGAGCTGGGCTTCACCTATATCGGCCCGGTCGACGGGCACGACATGGACGGCTTGCTGATGGTGCTGCGCGCGGCCAGGGCGCGGGCAACGGGGCCGGTGCTCATCCACGCGCTGACGAAGAAGGGCAAGGGCTATGCCCCGGCCGAGACCTCGGCCGACAAGTATCACGGCGTGGCGAAGTTCGACGTGGCGACCGGCACGCAGAAGAAGTCGAAGAGCAACGCGCCGGCCTATACCAAGGTGTTCGGCCAGACCCTGACTCAGCTTGCCGCCGAGGACCCGTCGATCGTGGCGGTGACCGCGGCGATGCCCTCAGGCACCGGCGTCAACATCATGGCCGACCGCTTTCCTGCGCGAGTCTTCGACGTGGGCATCGCCGAGCAGCACGGCGTGACCTTCGCCGCGGGGATGGCCGCGGGCGGTCTCAAGCCCTTCTGCGCCATCTACTCGACCTTCCTGCAGCGCGGCTACGACCAGGTGGTGCACGACGTGGCCCTTCAGGGCTTGCCGGTGCGCTTCGCCATCGACCGGGCGGGGCTGGTGGGCGCCGACGGGGCGACCCACGCGGGCGCCTTCGACGTGGCCTACCTGTCGAACCTGCCGGGGATGGTCGTCATGGCCGCGGCCGACGAGGCGGAGCTCGTGCACATGACCACCACCGCCGCGGCCTGGGACGAGGGCCCCATCGCCTTCCGCTACCCCCGCGGCGACGGTGTGGGCGTCGAGATGCCCGAGCGCGGAACCGTGCTCGAGATCGGGCGGGGCCGCATCGTGCGCGAGGGCGAGGGCGTGGCGATCCTGTCGTTCGGCGCGCATCTCGACGAGGCGCTGCGCGCGGCCGAGGGGCTCGCCGCGCGGGGCGTGACCTGCACCGTGGCCGATGCCCGTTTCGCCAGGCCGCTGGATACCGACCTGATCGGCCAGCTCGCCCGCCACCATGGTGCCCTGATCACTGTCGAGCAGGGCGCCCAGGGCGGCTTCGGCGCGCAGGTGCTGCACCACCTCGCCGGGGCGGGGCTGCTCGACGCGGGCCTGAGGGTGCGCACGATGACGCTGCCCGACCGGTTCATCGACCAGGCGAGCCCCGCCGCGATGTATGCCGAGGCGGGCCTGACCGCCGACGACATCGCCGCGACGGCGCTGCGCGCGCTCGGGATCGAGGCCCCCGCCTTCGGCGCCGCGCGCGCGTGAGCCGCGCGCAAGAGCCTTGAGCAAGGCTCTTGCAAATTCCTTCCTCAAGGAATTTGCCCGCGGCGGCCGGCGGCGTCGCGTTCAGAGGGCGTCGGCGGTCTGCTTGAGAAGGTCGGCCGAGGCGCGCAACGCCGCCGCCTCGTTCGCATCTAGGCTGGGGCTCAATTCGGCCACCAGGCCCTCGGCGCCGATCAGCCGCGGCAGCGAGAAGGCCACGCGGGGGTAGTCGGTGAGGGTTTCGCTCTCTGCCGAGAGCGAGAGCACCGCCCGCTCGTCCTGCGCGATGGCCGAGACGATGCGCGCGAGACCCCCGCCGATACCGTAATTCGTGGCGCCCTTGCCAGAGATGATGCGGTAGGCTGCGCGGCGCACGCCCTCGTCGACCGTTTCCCTGACCGACCGGGTGATGGGCGCGCGAACCTGCGCGGCAAAGGCCTCGAGCGGCATGGTGCCGACGCGCGCGCCTGACCAGCCGAGCACCTCGCTGTCGCCGTGCTCGCCCAGGACATAGGCGTGGATCGACCGGGACGAGACGCCGAGATGCCCGGCGAGCAGGGAGCGGAAGCGGGCCGTGTCGAGGATCGTGCCGGAGCCTATGACGCGCGATGCCTTCAGCCCCGACAGGCGCAGGGCGACGGTCGTCATGATGTCGACCGGGTTGGTGGCGATCACGAGGATCGGGTCGGGCACCACGCTCAGCACCTGCCCGATCACGTCTTCGAACACCGCCGCGTTGCGCGACAGCAAGGCGAGGCGGCTCTCGCCAGGCTGCTGGTTGACCCCGGCAGCGAGGATCACGATGCCCGCATCCGCCAGCGCCTCGTAGCCGCCGGCCGAGACGCGCGCCGGCGAAGTGAAGGGCATGGCGTGAAGGATGTCGGCCGCCTGCGCCTCGGCCAGCGCCGCGCTGCGATCGACCAGCACCACCTCCTGGGCCGCACGCATCAGCCCGATCGCGTAGGCGGCGGTCGCCCCCACCGCTCCGGCGCCCACGATTCCGACTTTCATGGGGGTCTCCAATCTGCCTGTTCGCCGCGCCTTTCTGCGGGTGCGAACGGCATGGCGAAAGGGCGCACCCTGACGCGGGGGCGCGGCGCTCAGACGCGGACGAGGCTGCCGAAGATGCTGTCGCGATGCTCGCGCAGGTAGATCTGCAGCCACGGCGTGAAGCGGTGCGGCCGGCGCGAGACCTCGGCGGTCAGGTCGTAGAACCCGACCCACTCGACCTGAGACACTTCGTCGGGGTTCGGCTCGACCTTCATCTTGCGCTCGGAGATCGCGGTGAAGATGTCGACCACCTCGTGCTCGATCAGCCCGCCGCCCACCTCTGCGCGGTATTCCACCGTGTCGCGGTGGGCGGGGTAGAGACCCTCGATGCCGAGTTCCTCCTTCAGCCGCCGCACCGCGCATTCGGCCGGTCCCTCGCGCCAGTGGGGATGGGTGCAGCAGGTGTTCGTCCACAGGCCGGGCGTGTGGTACTTCGACAGCGCGCGCCGCTGCAGCAGGACATTCTCGCCGTCGAGGACGAAGACGGACACGGCCTTGTGCTTCAGCCCCTTGCGGTGGACCTCGAGCTTCTCCACGGGAGCGAGCTCTCCGTCCACCCAGGCCGGGATCATCGTGTCCGTCATTCGGGCCTTCTGTTCGGTCTCAGGTGGAGACCGCCGGAACGATCCCCAAAAGGTGCGCAACGTTCTTGAACCCGATCTTGATGTGCGCCAGCGGTCGCGCCTTCACGAGCTCCTTGTTCATGTAAGCCTCGAACGTGAGCCTTTGCACGTCGACATCATGACACAGCGACACGAAGCGCTCCCGCCGCTCGTCGGACCGGTAGTAGGCGTCCTGCATCGCGCCGAGGATCTTGAACACGTTCTTGTGCTCTTTCATGAACAGGGAGCGCGCGAGCTGCAGGTCCTTCACGCGCCCCGTCTTGAGCGCGGCCTGCGCCGCGGTGGCGGCGGCGCGGCCTCCGGCCATCGCGTAGTAGATGCCCTCGCCCGAGGACGGGGCAACGACGCCCGCGGCGTCGCCCGCGAGCACGACATCCTTGCCGTTGTCCCAGCGGTCGAGCGGTTTCAGCGGGATCGGCGCGCCCTCGCGGCGGATCGTGTCGCACTCCTCGAGGCCCGCGGCGAGGCGAAGGGCGGCGGTGGCCTCCTTCAGGTCGACGTCCTTGACCATCGAGCCCATGCCGACCGAGGCCGACTTCCCGTGCGGGAACACCCAGCCGTAGAAATCGGGCGAGATGCGGCCGTCGTAGATCACGTCGCAGCGATGCGCCTCGTAGGCGCCATTGATGCACTCGGCCTTGGCCCCGGTGGGGTCGATGATCTCGTGGTAGGCGATGACGTAGGGGATCTTGTCGCCCCCCTTCACCTCCTGCCGGGCCACGTTCGAGCGGGCGCCGTCGGCCCCGATCACGTATTTCGTGGGCAGGCGCACCTCGTCTCCGCTCGCCTTGTCGCGGTAGACGACGATGGTCCTGCCGTCCTCGCGCACGATTTCCTTGAACGTGCCGGTGTGTCGGTCGGCCCCGGCCTTGGCTGCGCGATCGCGCAGGAACTCGTCGAAATGCTCGCGGTCGACCATGCCGACGAAGCCGTTCTCGATCGGGATGTCGACGTGGCGGTGGGTGGGCGAGATCATCCGCGCGGTGTCGATCTTGGCGACGAGCTGGCTGTCGGGGATGGCGAAATCCGCGATCAGGCGGGGCGGGATGGCGCCCCCGCAGGGCTTGATGCGCCCCGCTCGGTCAATCATGGCCACGCGCTTGCCGGCGCGGGCGAGGTCTTCGGCGGCGGTGGCGCCGGAGGGGCCGCCCCCCACGACGACGACGTCGTAGTCCATCTCTCTCACTCCCCTGGGACGAGCGCCGGATCGGGTGCGCTCGGTTTCGACATCATGCGGAAGGCCATGCTGGCCGCGGCGACGAACAGGGCCGCCTCGACAAGAAAAACGGCGCCGAAGGCCGGCGCGTCGGCGGTGACGGTGCGCAGCGTGTCGACGGCAGCGGCGCCGACGAGCCCGCCGAAGCCCGCGGCGATCGCCTGCGCGGCGCCCCAGAGCCCCATGCGCGTGCCCTCGCGCTTTTCTCGGCCCTGGCCGGCGAGCGCCATCATTGAGCCTATGGCGGCGACGGCGAACATGCCGTTGAAAAAGCCCATGGCGATCACCACCGGCACCAGCGGCGCACCGGGGCCGAGGGGGCCCAGCGCGGCGAGGCCCACCTGGGTCGCGGCCGAGCCGAGGCACCCGGCGATGACCCAGGTGCGCAGGCTCCCGATGCGCAGCGCCGTGCCGGCGATCCCGACGGTGACCATGCCGAGGAACACGCCGCCGTTCTGCGCGCCCGAGAGCGAGGTCGACTGCCCCGGCGTGAAGCCGAAGACGAGGCCGGCGTAGGGCTCGAGGATCAGTTCCTGCATGAAGTAGGCGGTCATCGACAGGAAGACGAAGATCGTGAAGCGGCGCGCGTCGCGCTCGGCCCAGACCTCTTTCAGCCCCTGCAGGAAGGGCTGCTCCTCCGGCGCGCGTTCGGCCTGCACGCCGCGCTCGACGCCCCAGACGGCGAGGCAGGTGACGGTGAAGGCGGCGGTGGCGACGATGGCGACGATCGTCAGCATGCGTTCGGGCGAGTAGGGCTCGAGCACCGCGCCGACGATTCCTGCCGTGGCGGCGATGCCTAGGATCATCATCAGCCAGGTGATCGTGGCCGCGGCCGGCCGACGCTCGGGCGCGGTGGCGGTGGCGAGCAGGGCGAGCAGCGACGTGCCCGATGCGCCCACGCCGATGCCGATCAGGATGTAGGCGAGGATCGACAGGGCGAGGCCCGTGACGAAGGACTCCTCCATCGCCCAGACGCCGGTCGCGGCGAGCATCCCGCCGGCGGCGAGCACGGCCATGCCGACGACGATCCAGAAGGTGCGGCGACCGCTCGTGTCGGAAAGGAACCCCCAGTTGGGCCGTGTGATCTGGATGCCGTAGTGCAGCGCCACAAGCAGGCCCGGCAGCACGGCGGGCAGGGCCAGCTCCACCACCATCAGGCGGTTGAGCGTTGAGGTCATCAGCACGACGATGGCGCCGAGCGCCATCTGCACCGCCCCGAGGCGGAAGATCGACAGCCACGAGAGCGTCATCCCATCCCCCTGAGTGCGAAGGCGGCGACCATCATGCCCGAAACGTAGAGGCCCACGCCCGGCCCGTTGTACCAGGGCGCCCGGCCCTTGGGATCGCGCAAGAGCACCTGCATGGCCCAGACCTGCCCGAAGAGGCCGGCGGCGATGGCGGCGGCGAACGGCTCGCGCCCCCAGTGGAACAGCAGCGCGATGACGGCGACCTGCGGGATCGCCATGATCCAGCAGGCGAGCCGCGCGGCGCGCTCGGGCCCGAGCGTCACGGGCAGCGAGTTGACGCCCATCTGCCGGTCGCCCTCGAGCGCCTTGAAGTCGTTCAGCGTCATGATCCCGTGGGCGCCGATGCCGTAGAGCAGCGCGACGATCACGATCTCGATTCGAGGGGCACCGGCCGAGAGAACGGCGGCGCCGGTGAACCACGGGAGCGATTCGTAGGACAGGCCCACGAGGCCCGGCCCCCACCAGCCCGACCGCTTCAGGCGCACGGGCTCGGCCGAATAGGCCCAGGCGGCCAGCACGCCGACCACGGTCGCGGCGAAGCCCCACGGCCCGAGAAACCAGCCCACGAAGAGCGACAGCGCCGACATGGCCAGCGCGATCCAGAGGCCCCAGCGGCCGGGGATGCGGCCCGAGGGAATCGGGCGATCAGGCTCGTTGATCGCGTCGACGTGGCGGTCGCACCAGTCGTTCGCGGCCTGGCTCATGCCGCAGACGATGGGGCCGGCCAGGACGATGCCGAGCAGCACCAGCCCCCAGCCCTGCACGAAGCTGCCGCCGGCCGAGACCGCACCACAGAGAAACGCCCACATGGGCGGGAACCACGTGATCGGCTTGATCAGCGTGAGCGCGGCGCGCGGCTGGGGCAGGCGGCGAACCGCCGGCACGGGAGCGGGGTGTAAACCTGAGCTTACAGTCATGGCGCCAGAGAATAGCACGGAAACGCCCCGATCAAGAAGAAAGATCAGCGAGCACTGCGGCGAAAGTGTCCACTTTGCCTGACAGTCTGGCGACGCCCTGTCCGCGGAAATGTTAACCCTTTGGCAAGATTTGTGTGACTCCGCGCCGGTATTCGGCCCAATTTACATCGGATTCTTCGCGTAGTGAGTATCCATGGCTCTGTCGCCGCCTCATCAGCCCCGGTTCGCGCGGGCCCAATGCCTCTCCGATCTTCGCGCCCTCGCGGGCATGTCGGCGGCGGGAGCGGGCGCCGTGGCCGAACGGATCGCCGCGTGCCTTCCCGGCGCGGAGGCGGGCGATGTGGCCGTGGCGTTGAGCGCGGGGCGCCTGCCGGCCGGCGCCGGGCCGCTGCGCGAGGCGGTCGAGTTGGCCGCGGCGCTTCCCGGTCGCGACGCGCCTGCCTTCCACGCGGCCACCGCATTGCTCCTGGCCGAGGCGCTCGAAGGGGAGAGCCCTCTCGCCCCGCCCGATCTTGCCGCCTATCACGACGCCCATTCAGACGCCTACCGCGCCGCCCCCGCCGCGGTGCGGGCCGCGCTGATGAACGGGTTTCGCCTGTTGCACGACACCGGCGCCGCCCCGCTCCAGCCTCCGCCGACGCTGGCCGAGAGGGCGACCCGCGCTCGGGTCGTGGTGGAGGCCGGCCTTGCGGGGGCGCCGCTGCATCTGCGCCTGCCGCTGCAGGCCGCGCTTGCGGGCGGCCCGCCGGGCGAGACCGAGGCCCTGTGGCGCGACCGCGGGCGCGATCTGGTCGCCGCGCCGCCGGTGGCCGACGCCATGCGCCACCTCTACGAGACCCGCGACGACTGGGATCCGTGGCGCGACTGGCCCGACGACCGGATCGCGCAAGAGGGCGTTGCCATCCCCTTCGAGGCGCCCTAGGCCCGGGCCATGGCCAAGCGCACCTCTGCCCCCAAGGTCTATACCCTGCTCGTGGAGGTCGGCCGCGCGGCCGGGGACGGCCTGCCCGAGGGGTCCACCGGGGCGGGACTGCTCTGTTACGCCTCCGGGCACGACGAGGAAGAGGCGGTGCGCGAGACGGTGCAGGTGCTGCGTCAGGCCGGGCTCGCGCCGCTCGACGTGACCGGCTACGGCACGCTGGCCGAGCGCCTCGCCGAGGGGCACGAGATCGCGCCAGAGGAAAAGGGCCTGATGGACCGCGCGGCGGAGGAGAACGCCGTCGTCGTGGCGCAGGTCACGCCCGTCTTCGGCGACGACGACACCGCCTCGACCGACTGACCGGCCCGGCTCGCCGATGCCGCGCTTGCCGCGGCGGCGGCTGCGGTGCTTGATGCGCCTCACGGGCAGGGGAGCGGAGATGGACGCGGCGCGCAAGAGGATCTGGGGCTGGTTCTTCTTCGACTGGGCTAGTCAGCCCTACAACACCCTCCTTCTCACCTTCATCTTCGGCCCCTACGTGGCCGAGGTGCTGGGCGACGGCAGCCGTGCGCAGGCCGCCTGGGGCTACGGCGTGGGCGCGGCGGGCGTGGTGATCGCGCTGCTCGCCCCCTTTCTCGGCGCGATGGCCGACAAGGGCGGCAGCCGGATGCCGTGGATCGTGCTCTTCTCGATCTTCTACGTGATCGGCGCGGCGAGCCTGTGGTTCGCCGCGCCGGACGATTTCGACCTCGTGCGCACCCTCGTCTTCTTCGCGCTCGGCCTGATCGGGATGGAATTCGCCACGGTCTTCACCAACGCGATGCTGCCCACGCTGGGGCCGGCGCGCGAGGTGGGGCGCATCTCGGGCAGCGGCTGGGCCTTCGGCTATCTCGGCGGTCTGGTCGCGCTGGTGGTTATGCTGCTGTTCTTCGCCGAAAGCGCGGCGGGCACCACCCTGCTCGGGATCGCGCCGCTGTTCGGCCTCGACCCGGCCGATCGCGAGGGTACCCGTTTCGTCGGCCCGTTCACGGCGCTCTGGTTCCTCGTCTTCATGGTGCCGTTCTTCCTGTGGGTGCGCGAGCCGCGCCGGCCCGGCGCGCTGCCTCCCGGCGCCGCGGCGCGCGCCGCGTGGCCGGAGCTGAGGGCGACGCTGCGGAGCCTGCCGCGAAGGCCGTCGCTGTTCTCGTTTCTCGGCGCGTCGATGCTCTACCGCGACGCGCTCAACGGCTTCTACTTCTTCGGCGGCATCTTCGCCGCCGGCGTGCTGGGCTGGTCGGTCGTCGATCTGGGCGTCTTCGGCATCCTCGCCGTCGTCACCGCCGCCGTCTTCGCCTGGATCGGCGGCCGGGCCGATTCGCGATTCGGCCCGAAGCCGGTGATCGTGGTCTGCCTGATGGTGCTGGCGGCGCTGGCGACGACCGTCGTCTTCCTGTCGCGCGAGACGGTCTTCGGCATGGCCGTGGCGCCCGGGTCGCGGCTGCCCGACGTCACCTTCTACATCGTGGGCGCAGGCATCGGCGCGGCAGGCGGTGCGCTGCAATCCTCCTCGCGCTCGATGATGGTGCGGCAGGCGGCTCCGGAGCAGATGACGGAAGGCTTCGGCCTCTACGCGCTGGCCGGCAAGGCGACGGCGTTCCTCGCGCCGCTGCTCGTCGGTGTCGTCACCGATGCCACAGGCAGCCAGCAGGCAGGCATCGTCCCGCTCATCGCGTTGTTCCTCGCGGGCCTGTTTCTGCTAGTCTGGACCAAACCGGACGGAGCACGCGACGAATGGATCCTGGCGCCCGACTCGCAGCCCTCGCGCTGACCCTGTGCCTCGCCGCGCCCGCGGCCCTGGCGCAGCAAAAGGCCAACGTGCTTTTCGGGCGCATGGATACGCCCTCGCGGCAGGGGGCCGAGGCCATCGGCTCCTACGCCAAGGGCTGCGCGGCCGGGCTCGTCCAGCTGCCCGAGACGGGGCCGACGTGGCAGGCGATGCGCCTGTCGCGCAATCGCAACTGGGGCCACCCGGAGGCGATCGGCTTCATCGTCGATCTGTCGGAATTCGCCACGCGGGTCGGCTGGAAGGGCCTTTATGTCGGCGATATCTCGCAGCCCCGCGGCGGGCCGATGACGAGCGGCCACCAGAGCCACCAGATCGGCCTCGACATCGACATCTGGATGAAGCCCGCGACGCGGCTCAACCTGTCGCGGGCGCAGCGCGAGAGCCTGTCGTCGATCTCGGTGCGCTCGGCCGACCAGCGTTCGGTCAACGGAAACTGGACGCGCGCCCACCACGAGATCCTCAAGCGCGCCGCTCGGGACAGCCGGGTGGATCGCGTCTTCGTCACGCCGCCGGTCAAGATCGAGATGTGCAAGACCGCGAGCCGCGGCGACCGCGACTGGATGCAGAAGATCCGCCCGATCTACGGCCATCACTACCACTTTCATGTCCGGCTCAAGTGCCCGCGCGGCAACCGTGCCTGCGAGACGCAGCGACCGACGGTGGCCGAGCTCTCGAAGGGGGGCGACGGCTGCGACGAGACGCTCATGTGGTGGGTGACCGACTACCTCGACCCGCCCAAGGTGCAGAAGCCGGCCGAGCCCGCACCGAAGCGCCGCGGCGCGCGCGACTACACCCTGGCCGACCTGCCCCGCCAGTGCCAGCAGGTCCTCGCCGCGCGCTGAGGGCGGCGGCACGGCTGATGCTCGCGGCGCTCGCTGCCGCCGGCATGGCCGTGGCCGCCGCCGACTCGGGTGACCCCGTCGCCCTGCCGCTGCCCTATGCCGGGCCGCTCGGCGGCTGGTCGGGAATCGACGTGTCGCCCGACGGCCGCCGCTTCGTCGCGGTGACCGATGCCGGGCGGAGCACCTCGGGGCGGCTGCTGCGCGAGGGCGGCAGGCTCGCCGGCATCGAGGCGCCGCCGCCGCGCCGCCTTGGGGGCCTGCGCGGGCAGCCCACCGACAGGGAAGCCGACGATTCCGAGGGGATCGACGTCGATTGGGAGACGGGCGACGTCTGGATCTCGTTCGAGGGCTTCGCCCGGCTGCGCCGCTACGCCCCGCCCGACATGGCGGCGCACTGGCTGCCCGACCTGCCGCGCGGGTTCCTGCCGGGCCACAATCGCGGGTTCGAGGCGCTGGCGCGCGATGCCGCGGGCAACGCCTACACGCTTCCCGAACAGCCCGCCTCGGGCTACGGGCCGATGACCGTCTACCCGCTCTACCGGCTCGATGCCCGGTCAGGCGAATGGGAGGTCGCCACGCGACTCACGCACGACCGCGACTGGCTGGCCACCGGCGCCGATTTCGGCCCCGACGGCGCGTTCTACCTGCTCGAGCGTCGCTTTCTCGGCGTCGCCTTCGCCTCGCGCATCCGCCGGTTCGATCTGCGCGCAGGCGCCGGCCTGCTCGACGGCGAAGAGGTCTGGCGCTCGCCGCTGGGGCGCTACGGCAACCTCGAGGGCCTCGGCCTCTGGCGCGACGCCGAGGGGCACCTACGCGCCGTCATGGTGGCCGACGACAATCACCGGGCGTGGCAGCGCGGCCAGATCGTCGAGGTGACGCTGCCCCTTGCGCCCCTGCAGGCGCAGCGGTAGCTCCGGGGCTTTCCGGGTGCGCCCCGGACAAGTCTCCGCAACCTTGTAAAAACGGACTGATCTATGACCCGCCAAGCCCTGCCCGGCATCCTCGCCATGGCCGCCATCGTGGTGGCCTCCAACATTCTCGTCCAGTACCTGCTCGGCGACTGGCTGACATGGGGGGCGCTGACCTACCCGCTCGCCTTCCTCGTCACCGACCTGATGAACCGTCTCTACGGCCCGGCGCTCGCCCGGCAGGTGGTGTTCACCGGCTTCGTCGTTGGCGTGTTCTGCTCGCTCGTCGCCTCGCAGTTCGACGCCACGACATTCCGCATCGCGGTGGGGTCGGGCACGGCGTTCCTCGTCGCGCAGCTGCTCGACGTGGCCGTGTTCGACCGGATGCGCGGCCGTGCATGGTGGCAGGCGCCGCTCGCCTCGACGGTGATCGGCTCGACCGTCGACACGGCGCTGTTCTTTTCCATCGCCTTCGCTGCCGCGCTGAACGGGCTGGAGCCCGCCAATGCGCCCGTCTGGGCGCAGGAGGCGCTGCCGCTTCTGGGGGGCGGGCCGGTCGCGCCGCTCTGGGTGTCGCTCGCGGTGGCGGACTGGGGGGTAAAGCTGACGCTCGCGCTGATCGCGCTGATCCCCTTCCGCCTGATCGTCGCGCGGGCCGGCGGCGGAATGGAGGGAAGCCATTGACTTCTGCCGCTCACATGCCAACCTCCTTCCCTGGTTCAACAACGGAAAGGAGGTGATCCAGTGTCGAGAGTCATGCTGGAGAGAGGTGTCGGGACAGCGCGAGAGGCGCGCCTCTGAGGCAGCCCTCGGTGGTCGGCAGCCCGCGTTGGCGACAGCCTGACCGACCCCACCTCCTGAATGCTCGGAAGGGCCGCTCCACCAGGGGCGGCCCTTTTTCCTTGCTGCGCTTAACACGCGGGCGCCAATCTGAGAGAGTGCCGTCATGTTGCGCGTCACCGACGATATCGCCCTAGACGACTGGGAGATGACCGAGCAGTTCGTGCGGTCCTCGGGCCCCGGCGGGCAGAACGTCAACAAGGTGGCGACCGCGGTCGAGCTGCGCTTCGAGGCGGCGCGCAGCCCCAATCTGCCCGACCCGGTCAAGACGCGCCTCAGGCGGCTTGCCGGCCGGCGCTGGACCGACGAGGGCGCGATCGTGCTCAAGGTCGACGAGACGCGCAGCCAGGCCCGGAATCGCGAGATTGCGCGACAGCGGCTGGCCGAGCTTGTCGCCCGCGCCTCGGTCGCGCCCAAGCGGCGCAAGCCCACGCGGCCCACCCTCGCCTCGAAGCGCCGGCGGCTCGAGGGCAAGGCGAAGCGCGCCGAGGTGAAGGCCATGCGCGGCCGCGTCACCTCGGGCGACGAGTGAGGCGAGGCGCGCGATGGAGAGCCTCGCCGCCCGCCGCACGCGCCTCATGGGGCCGAACGTGCCCACCTTCTACCGCCGCCCGCTCGAGATCGTGCGCGGCGAGGGGGTGTGGCTGTGGGATGCCGCAGGCCGCCGGTATCTCGACGCCTACAACAACGTGCCCCATGTCGGCCATTGCCACCCCCGCGTGGTCGAGGCCGTCTCGCGGCAGCTCGCCACGCTCGACACCAATTCGCGCTACCTCCACCCGGGGATCCTCGACTACGCCGAGCGGCTGACCGCGAGTTTCGGAGACGGGCTGACGCAGGCGCTCTTCGCCTGCACGGGCTCGGAGGCGATGGATGTCGCCCTGCGCATGGCGCAGGCGGCGACCGGGCACACCGGGATCGTGGCGACCGACAACACCTATCATGGCAACACGACGGCGGTGGCGCAATTTTCTGCCCGTCGCCCGCCCCTGGGGGGCTACCCGCCCCATGTACGTCTCGTGCCGTCACCCGATGCGCGCGCGCCCCTCGGCGGCTCGGCGGCGGCGCAGCCCGCGGCTTTCGCCGCCGCCGTCGCGCGCGCGGCCGAGGATCTGGCCGAGGCGGGCCACGGCCTCGCCGCGCTGGTCGTCTGCCCGGTCTTCGCCAACGAGGGGCTGCCGGGCGTCGGCCCCGGTTGGCTCGATGCGTCGGCAGAGGCGGTGCGCAAGGCCGGCGGCGTGTTGATCGTCGACGAGGTGCAGCCGGGGCTGGGGCGCGTGGGCACGCATCTGTGGGGGCACGGCCTGCTGGGCGTCGCGCCCGACATCGTGGTGCTGGGCAAGGCGCTGGGCAACGGCCATCCGCTTGCGGCGCTGGTGACGCGGCCGGATCACATGGCCGCCTTCCGCGAGAGGTTCGGCTACTTCAACACCACCGCGGCGACGCCGGTCGCCGCAGCCGCCGGCAGCGCCGTGCTCGACGTGATGGCTGACGAGGGCCTGCGTGAGAATGCCGGCCGAACGGGCGCCCGGCTGGCCGAGGCGCTGGGCACTCTGGACGATCCGGGCATCGCCCGCGTGACCGCGCATGGGCTGATGGCCGCGGTGGAGCTCGTCGACGGCACGGGCCGCCCCGACGCCGCCCGCGCCGAGGCGGTGGTGGAGCGGATGAAGGACGCCGGCGTGCTGATCGGGCGGATCGGGCGCCAGATGCACGTGCTCAAGATCCGCCCGCCCATGCCCTTCGCGCCCGAGCATGTCGACCGGCTGACCGAGGCGCTCGCTGCCGCTCTCGCCGCCGTGCCGCTAACGGAAGGCACGCCGGCATGACGGCGGCGCTGGCCGAGGCGGCGCTCGGGCCGTGGGGCGGGGCCGCGGCCCCGCCCCGGCTGGTCGTCGACCGCGAGAACGCCGTCTACGAGGTGCGCCTGCACTCCGGCGAGCGGGCGGCGCTGCGCCTGCACCGGGCAGGCTATCGCAGCCCCGCCGCCATCGAGGCCGAGATGGCGTGGACCGTCGCGCTGGCCGAGGAGGGCTTTCCCTGCCCCCGTCCCGTCGCCGCCGAGGACGGCGCGCTGCTCGCCCGCGCGCCCGACGGGCGGGCGGCGTCGGTCGTGGGCTGGATCGATGCGCCGCCGCTCGCCGAGGGCGGGCCGACCGTCGATGCCTTTCGCCGTCTGGGCGGGCTGATCGCGCGGCTGCACGACGAGACCGACAGGCTCGCCCCCGAGACGCGCGCCCTGCCCTCGTGGACGGGCGAGTCTCTGCTCGGCGACTCTCCTGTCTGGGGCCGGTTCTGGGAGCACCCGCATCTCACGCCCGAGGAAGCGCGCCTCCTGCAGATCGTCCGCGAGGAGGCGCGGGCGCGGCTCGACGCGCTGCCCGCGCCCGATCTGGGGCCGATCCACGGCGACGTGCTACTCGACAACGTGCTCGACCAGGGCAGCCGGCTCTGGCTGATCGACTTCGACGATTGCGGGGTGGGGCACCGCGGCTACGACCTCGGCACCGCGCTGGTGGGTCATGCCGCGCGCCCCGACTACCCAGACCTCGCCGCCGCGCTGGTCGCGGGCTATGCCAGCCGCCGGGGCAACGGGGCGCGGGTAGCGGCGGAGCTGTCGCTGTTCGTGATGCTGCGCGCGCTGGCCTCGTGCGGCTGGGTGCTCAGCCGCACCGAGCCCGGCGACCCCCGCAGGCGGGCCTATGCCGACCGGGCGGTGCGGCTGGCCGAGCGATGGCTGGCGCGGGCGGGCGCCTGAGTCAGACCACGACCGCGCGGGCCGTCTGCTCGCCCACCTCGAAGACGCGCTTGTAGCGCGCGATTTCCTCCTTCGGGCCCATCGCCTTGTTGGGGTTGTCCGACAGCTTGACGGTCGGGCGCCCGTTCGCCGCCACCGCCTTGCAGACGAGAGAGAAGGGGGCGAGCGCGTCGCCCGGAGCCAGCCCCCGGAAATCGTTGGTCAGCAGAGTGCCCCAGCCGAAGCTGACGCGCACCCGGCCGTGAAACTGGCGGTGCAGCTCGACGATCTTGTCGGCGTCGAGCCCGTCGGAAAAGATCACGAGCTTCTGCGCCGGATCCTCGCCGCGCTCCTGCCACCAGCGGATGGCCGTCTCGGCGCCCTCGGCCGGGTCGCCCGAATCGACGCGGATGCCCGTCCAGCCGGCCAGCCAGTCGGGCGCGTGGGCGAGGAAGCCCTCCGTGCCGTAGGTGTCGGGAAGGATGATGCGCAGGTTGCCCTCGTGCTCTTCGTGCCAGTCGGCGAGCACGCGATACGGGGCGCGGGCCAGTTCCTCGTCGGTTTCGGCAAGGGCGGCGTAGACCATGGGCAGCTCGTGGGCGTTGGTGCCGATCGCCTCGAGGTCGCGGTTCTTGGCGATCAGGCAGTTGGACGTCCCGGTGAAGGCGGGGCCGAGCCCCTCCTGCATCGCCTGCACGCACCAGTCCTGCCAGAGGAAGGAATGGCGGCGGCGGGTGCCGAAATCGGCGATCCTGAGGTCGTCGAGCGGGCGCAGCCGCTCGATCTTCTCCCAGGTTCGGGTCATGGCACGGGCGTAGAGCACCTGCAGCTCGAACTTGCCGAGCCGGTGGAGCACCGCCCGGCCGCGCAGCTCCATCAGGATGGCGAGCGCGGGGATCTCCCACAGCATCACCTCGGGCCACGGCCCTTCGAAGGTCAGCTCGTACTGGTCGCCCTTGCGCTCGAGCTCGTAGGGGGGCAGGCGCATGTTCTCGAACCACTCCATGAAGTCGGGGCGGAACATCTGGCGCTTGCCGTAGAAGGTGTTGCCGCGCAGCCACGTGCTTTCGCCGCGGCAGAGCGAGAGAGAGCGCACGTGGTCGAGCTGCTCGCGCAATTCGCCCTCGTCGATCAGCTCGGCCAGCGGCACGTGGGTGCTGCGGTTGATCAGCGAGAAGGTGACGGTGGTGTCGCGCCTGTTGCGAAAAACAGACTGGCACATCAACAGCTTGTAGAAGTCGGTATCGATCAGCGAGCGCACGATCGGATCGATCTTCCACTTGTGGTTCCAGACGCGCGCGGCGATGTCGACCATGGCTTTCTCCCCCGGCGACCGGCCGGGGCCGCCGCGGCGCACGCTAGCCGAACCGAGGCGCGAAGGGAAAGGCCGCGGCGGCTGCCGGCACCCTGTCGTGCAGGTTCGGCCTGATCAGGCCGAGGCGGAGCGGGGCGGCGCCGGCGGCAGAGCGGCGTCGTCTTGCTGCGGTGCGGCCTCTTGCGGCTCGCCCGCGCTGCCGCACGCGGGGCCGTCGGGTGCTGCCTGCACGGTATGGATCGGGACCGTGACGGCGGCGTGCGGCTCCACCGGCTGGGATGCGTGCGGCGGCGCGTCGCCGGCGCGCGCGGCGAGGAGGGCGTCGAGCGCGCCGGCGAGATCGGCCTTGCGCACCGGCTTGGCGAGAAAGCCTGTCATGCCGGCCTCGCGGCACTGTTCGCGGCTTTCGGCCAGCGCGTTGGCGGTGAGCGCGATCACCGGCACCGGCGGCAGACCGCGTGCCGCCTCTTCGCGCCGGATCGCGCGGGCGGCGGCGGGTCCGTCGAGGCCCGGCATCCGCATGTCCATGAAGACGGCGTCGGGCGGCGCCGCGCCATAGCGGGCGACTGCGTCGGTGCCGTTCTGCGCGGTGTCGACCACGGCGCCGGTCCCGCGCAGCATGGCCTCGATCAGGCGCAGGTTGGCGGGGTTGTCGTCGGCCACCAGCAGGCGCAGGCCGGCATAGGGCAGGGCGGCGGCCTCGGCCGTGCCTGCCTGCCCGGCGGCGGCAGCGGTAGGGGCAGATCCGGGTCGGGCGCCCGACGGCGTGTCGGGCTCCTCCGCCGGGGCGAGCGCGAGGTCGAGCGCCACGCGAAAGACCGATCCCGCCCCCGGAGCCGACTCGGCGGTGAGCGTGCCGCCCATCGCCTCGACCAGCTGGCGCGAGATGGCGAGGCCGAGCCCCGTTCCGCCATAGCGGCCGGCGATGTCGGGGCCGGCCTGGGTGAAGCTGTGGAATATCTCGTCGAGACGGTCCTCGGCGATGCCGATGCCGGTGTCGCGCACCTCGAGCGCGAGCGCAGCCCGGTCGCCCCCCTCGCGCACGCGCACCGAGAGCGCCACCTGCCCCGTCTCGGTGAACTTGATCGCGTTGCCGAGCAGGTTCGACAGCACCTGCCGAAGCCGCCCCGAATCGCCCACCAGACGGGGCAGCGCGCCCTCCGGCAGGTCGAGGGCGAAGCGCAGGCCCTTGCGCTCGGCCAACGGCCGCATCAGCCGCGCCACGCCCTCGAGGCAGGCGGCCAGGTCGAAGGGCGCCGCGCCCACGCGCAGCCGACCGGCCTCGAGCGCCGAGAGGTCGAGCACGTCGTTGACGATGTCGAGCAGTGCCTCGGCCGATTCGCCGATCGTGCGCACCATGCCGCGCTGGTCGCCCGACAACTCGGTGTCGAGCAGCATCTCGGCGTTGCCGATGATGCCGTTCATCGGCGTGCGCAGCTCGTGGCTGATCGTTGCGAGGAAGGCCTGCTTGGCGCGGCTCGCCTCGGCGGCGGCGCGACTCGCTTCGGCGAGCGCCGCCTCGCGCGCCTTGATGTGACCGATGTCGCGCTCGACCGAGACGGTGCTCGACAGCCTGCCCTCCGGGTCGAGCACGGGGGTCAGCCGCGTCTCAACCCAGACCGGCGTGCCGTCCTTGCGGCGGTTCATGATCTGGGTGCGCGCGGGCCGCCGCTCGCGTCGGGCGGTCATCAGGATGTCGATCGCCTCGGGGCTCGTTTCGGGGCCGTTGAGCAGGCGGATGTGCTGGCCCAGCGCCTCGCGCGCCGAATAGCCGGTCATCTCGGTGAAGCCCGCGTTGACCCAGGTGACGATGCCGTCCCCGTCGGTGATGATGATGCTGTCGGCCACCTGCTCGGCCACGGTGGAGAGGCGCCGCGTGGTCGCCTGGCTCTCGCGCAGGGCGGCGTTGGAGACGGCGAGGTCGAGAGCCGTCTTCAGCGTCAGTTCCTGCTTTTCATCGCTGCGCTTCCGGCTGCGCTGCACCTGCCGCACGAAGGCGACGAAGATATGGCCCATCAGCAGCGCGGCCATCAGGTCGTAGAAAATCCCGTCCTCGCCCGGCCCGGCCGGCAGGGGCCCCAGCGCGAAGATCATCGCGATGGTCGAGCCGTAGACCGCGAAGCGCGCGAGCGCGGCCCAGCGGTGCAGCCCCCAGAGCAGGGCGGCATCGAGCAGCGCCGCCATGCAGACGGCAACCGCGAACACCCGCGCGTCAGCGCCGCCGAGTTCCATCAGCTTCCACAGGAAGAAATCGATCGAGAGCGCCTGCACCGCGCCCATCCCGGCCGTGAGTGCGAGCAGCGTGGGCAGACGCCGCGCGATGCCGACCGTGCGCGAGAGCCGTCGGAGCAGCAGGCTTTCGCCGCCATCGGCAAGGGCGACCAGTGCGGCCGCGGCGAGCGCCGTCACCGGGTCGGCGACCCGCAGGAACACCGCAAGGCAGAAGATGGTGAAGAGTTGGCGCGCGAGGAAGTGGCGCGCCCGGCCGCGGCAATAGCTGACGAAGCGCCCCTCGGGGCTGCGCCGGCTGCGAAAGGCGGCGAGTTCTCGGCCGGCGGCCTCTGCGTCGGCGATCATGCTCCAGCGCTCCCGATGGGCGGCCCGGGTGGCCGCCGCGCACAGAGCACCACGCCTCGGTTGAGGCCGGGTTAAGGCGCCAGAGCGGAGCGTTCGGCCGGCACCGACCGGCCGATGGAAACCGGATCGGCGGCCCGCTGGCCGGCCCCGGCGGCGCGTGCCGCGCCCTCCTAGCTCTGCAGGGCGACGCCGGCCTGCCGCATCGCGTCGAGCGCGGCGGCGAGTGAGCCGTCGGCGTCGATGCCGCGGCAGGCATCCAGCGCGACCGCGACATCGAAGCCGAGCCTCGCGGCGTCGATGGCCGACCAGCGTACGCAGAAATCGGTGGCGAGGCCGGCACAGACGAGGCTGGTCACGCCGCGGGTGCGCAGGTAGCCCTCGAGCCCGGTCGGCGTGGCGTGGTCGTTCTCGAAGAAGGCCGAGTAGCTGTCGATCTCGCGGCGGAAGCCCTTGCGGAGGATGAGATCGGCCGGGTCGGTCCGGAGATCGGGGTGGAAGGCGGCCCCGTGCGTGCCCTGCACGCAGTGGTCGGGCCAGAGCACCTGGGGGCCGTAGCCCATCTCGATCACCTCGAGCGGCTGACGGCCAGGATGCTCGGAGGCGAAGGAGGAGTGGCGCTCGGGGTGCCAATCCTGGGTGAAGACCCGCACCGGGTAGTCGGCCAGCATGGCGTTGATCCGGGGCACCACGGCGTCGCCGTCGGGCACCTCTAGCGCGCCGCCGCGGCAGAAGTCGTTCTGGACGTCGATCACGAGGAGGACGGTCGTCATGGGCTTCTCCTTTCCTTGCGAAAGGTGGGCCGGGTCTCTTCTCGCGTCAACGGAGAGGCCCGGGGCAGGCCCACCGGGGGTTCTTGCGCCTCTGCTCGGCGCCTGGCGGCGCCTCGCTCGGCCGGGCCGGAGGCCACGCCTTGCGGCGCAGCGCGGTGCGCCCGCGGGGGCGAGGGCGGAGCGCACCGCGGGCAGAGCCAGCAGGGCGGCCGGCAAGCGGGAGTGGAGCGGCAGACCCGGTGCCGCGCCGAAGAGACAGGCGCAGGCGGCGGCGGCTGACCTGATCGAGGTCCGATCCGTGCGCTTCGGGCTGGCGACCGGGCGGAGCACGGGCGCTTGCGGCGCCCCTGCGCGACCGGACGGCGGGGCTTGCCCTCGCTGCGGCGCCGAGCCTATGCCCGGCGCATGGTCACCCTCGCCGCCTTCTACCGGTTCGCCGACCTGCCGGACCCCGCCGGCCTGCGCGATGCGCTCGCCGCGCTCGGCAGGGACGCGGGCGTGCGGGGCACCGTGTTGCTCGCGGCCGAAGGGGTGAACGGCACGATCGCGGGGCCGGAGGCCGGCGTGGCGCGGCTGCTCGACCGGCTGAGCGCGGAGCCCGGCCTCGCCCCGTTGCGCCAGACGCGGGCCGAGGCGGAGGAGATGCCCTTTTCCCGGCTCAAGGTGCGCGTGAAACCCGAGATCGTCACGATGGGCCGACCCGAGCTGCGCCCGGCCGAGGGCGCCGGCACCTACGTGCCGCCGGAGGAATGGAACGCCCTCGTCTCGGCCCCCGACGTCGTGCTGATCGACACGCGCAACGCCTACGAGGTGGCGCTGGGCACGTTTGTCGGGGCGGTCGACCCCGGGATCGACCGCTTCGCCGACTTCCCGGCCTGGTGGGCGGCCAATGCGCACCGCTTCGCCGGGCGACGTGTGGCCATGTTCTGCACCGGGGGCATTCGCTGCGAGAAGTCGACCGCGCTGTTGCGGGCCGAGGGGGTGAACGAAGTCTTGCACCTCGAGGGGGGCATCCTCGACTACCTCGCGCGCGTGCCCGAGGCGGACAGCCGGTGGCGGGGGGAGTGCTTCGTCTTCGACGGGCGCGTGTCGGTCGGGCACGGGCTGCGGCCGGGGGTGGCCGGGATATGCCACGCCTGCGGACGGCCTGTGACGCCGGCGCAGATGGCCGCGCCGGGGTGGGAGGAGGGGGTGAGCTGCCCGCTCTGCATCAGCGCCTATACCGACGCCGACCGGGCGCGCTTCCGCGAGCGACAGAGGCAGGTGCGCCTCGCCGCGGCGCGGGGCCAGCGGCATCTCGCCTGAGCCACGGCCGGTCCATGCCATTGCCAGACCGGCAGGCGGGCAATCCGGTGCCACTGCGGGGCGCACTCCGGCCGCGCCCGTGGTCGCCGCGATCGGCATGGCGGGGCCGGGCGCCGCGGGCCTCGGCTGCGCGGGCTGCCCGCCGCCGGGCCCGGCGCGGCGCCCCACCCGCCCACCCGCGCGCGCCCGGCCCGGCGGCGGGCAGCCGCTTGACGGAGAAGAGGGCGGCGACCCGTCGACCGGCAGGCGCCGTCGGAGGTGTCAGGAGCGTGCGCCGCGGCGGCCGCGGCGGCCCGGCACCCGCGAGGTGAACCCCGGCGGGCGGCGCGCGATCCAGGCGGCGAAGCGGGCGAGACGGGGGTGGCTTCGGAGTGCCTCGGGGGTGGCGTAGTCCCGCGCGAGTTCGGCCTCGGTGAGGGCCGCGTGCACCTCCTTGTGGCAGATGTGGTGCATGAGCACGGTTGGCCCGCCCTTTCCGCCCTTCAGCTTGGGAACGAGGTGGTGCAGGCTTTGCGGCACGTCCGCCGGGATCGGGCGCAGGCAGAGAGGGCAGATGGGGTCGGTCACGTCGGAGATGGAGCGGCTCGCAGGTCACCGCACAGAATGGGCCCGCGCGATGCGGCGACAAGGGCGCGCCGCCCCGTGCGCTGCGTCGAGTGCCGCGTGCGGCCGCCGGCAGGCCGCGCGGGCCGTCGCCGTGCCCCCGGAGGGGCGGCGGGGCCGGCGCCTGCGGCACGGCCCGCCCGCAGGACGCGAGACCGGTATCGGTGCGCCCCGGCCTCCCGCCCCCTTGGGGCCCGGCCGGCGGTGAGGGGGCCGACCGCGCTTGTCGTGGGGGCAGGGCCGGCGGGGCTGGCGGCGGCCGAGGAGTTGGCGCGCGCCGGCGTCTCGGTGACCGTGGCCGAGGCGAAGCCGTCGATCGCCCGCAAGCTGCTGATGGCGGGCAAGAGCGGCCTGAACCTGACCAAGGACGAGCCGCCGGCCGCCTTCGCCGCAGCCTACGGAGATTCCGCCCGGTCGCTGGCGCCGATGCTGGGTGCCTTCGGGCCGGCCGAGGCCTGCGCCTGGGCCGAGGTGCTGGGTCAGCCGGTCTTCACTGGGTCGTCGGGCCGGGTCTTTCCGTTGGCGATGAAGGCGTCACCGCTGCTGCGGGCCTGGGCCGCGCGCCTTGACGGCCTCGGCGTGGAGACGCGGACGCGCTGGCGCTGGGCAGGGTGGCACGGGACAGGCGCACACCTGTTCGACACGCCGGAGGGGCAGGTCCTGCGCACGCCGGACGTGGCGGTGCTGGCACTCGGCGGGGCGAGCTGGGCGCGGCTCGGCTCGGACGGGGCGTGGGCCGCGATCCTCGGCGCGGCGGGTGTGCCCCTCGCCCCGTTCCTCCCGGCCAATGTGGGCCTGTGCGTGCGGTGGTCGGCGCCGATGGCCGCCCATGCCGGCGCGCCGCTCAAGTCCTGCGCCTTCTCCGCCGGGGGGCTGACGGTGCGGGGCGAGGCCGTGGTGACGGCGGAGGGGCTGGAAGGCAGTGCGATCTACGCGCTCTCGCCTGCGTTGCGCGAGGGCGCGCCGCTGGTCGTCGACCTCGCGCCGGACCGGACGGCAGGGGCGCTGGCCGCCCGGCTTTCCAGGTCGCGGCGGCGCGAGAGCCTGTCGAACCGGTTGCGCAAGGCGGTGGGACTGCCGGCGGTCAAGCGCGCGCTTCTGCTCGAGGCGGGTCCGCTGCCGGCCGATCCCGAGGCGCTTGCCGGGCGGATCAAGGCGGTGCCGGTAGCGCATCTGGGGCCGCGGCCGCTCGACGAGGCGATCTCGGTCGCCGGCGGCGTGCGGTGGGAGGGCGTGGACGAGCATCTGATGTTGCGCGCCAGGCCCGGCACCTTCGTCGCCGGCGAAATGCTCGATTGGGAGGCGCCCACGGGCGGCTACCTGATCACCGCCTGCCTTGCCACCGGCCGCCATGCCGGCCGCGCGGCGGCGGCGTGGGCATTGTCGAGGCCCCCCTGAGACGCGGCGTGCGACCGCCCGGCGAGCCGAGAGACGCGGCGTCGTGCCGTGGGTGCATGGAACGGAAAGCGGGATCATCGGTCGGAGCGTACGCCCGCACGGCTCCCCGAAGGCCGTCGGACGGCCCATTCCGGGCCGGTCCGCCGGCGTGCCTCGGCAGACCGGGCCAGCGGTAAGGGTACGCGCGGCCACGGCCGCGTGCAGCCACAGGGCGGGCGTTTCGGGGCGCGCGTTTCGGGCGCGCGTCTAGCGGAGGGCGCAGACGGCAGGCACGCGCGGCACCCCAGGCACCGTCAGAGGCCGGTCAGGCGTTTGCCGCGGCGCCCTGGGCCATGGCGCGGCGCAGGGCCGGACGGGCCTGCATCCGCTCGAGATACGCGGCGAGACGGGGCTCGGTCACGGGAAACCTCGCGGATTTCGCCCAGATGCCGCAGTGGGTGAGAATGATGTCGGGCACGGTCATCTCGGGGCCCATCAGGAACGGCCCGTCGGCCATGCGCGCCGCCAGCGTCTTCTGGCTGCGCTCGAACTCCCACTTGAGGCTGTCCTTGATGGCGGAGAAGCGCAACTCTTCCGGCAGGACGAAGGAATGGCGCGCGGCCATCCACAGCGCGGCGTCGAACTCGTCGAGCAGGAACTGGGTCAGGCTGTCCTGCCGGGCGCGGTCGAGCGTGCCGGCGGGGTGGGTCAGCCGGCCGTGCTTGTCGGCGAGGTACTGCAGGATCGCCGTCGAATCCGTGATCGGCGTGTCGTCCTCGATCAGCACGGGTACCTTGCCCGCCGGGTTGACCGCCACCACGTCGTCGGAGCGGGGCTGCGCGGCGACGTGGTCGTAGGGCTCGCCCAGTTCCTCGAGCATCCACAGGACACGGAGGGCGCGGCTGCGGGCGCTTCCGATCACGGTGTACATGGGCGGCCTCCGGTCAGGTCACGATGGCAGAGGCTGTCATGCCGCGCAGCGACCGTCCAGACCCCGGGGCGTGGCGTCGGTAAGGGCGAGCGTGCGGGCAGGGTGGGCCCGCACGGGCCGGAGCAGCCCCGCGCGCCGGGCGTTGGGGCGAAGGGCCCGCGCGAGAGGGGGCCGTCGGCGGTCGCGGCGTCTAGATGGAGAGGTCGAGCACGCGCCCGTGCGGGGGCCGCCGCGCCGGCGGGGCCGGGACGGCCCAGATGACGGGCAGGTCGCGCACCTTGCGGGGCACCGGCGCGTCGAGATCGGTCAGCACGATCAGAACGGCGGGGTCGAGGGCGGCCGCGCGCGCGAACAGGTCGTCGAAGCTGGTGCCGCCGCCGCGGGCCAGCGGCTGACGGCGCAGCCACGACTCCGCGCCGCCCGGCGGCACCTTCGCCACGCTGCGCACTTCGTCGTCGAAGACCATCAGGTGCAGCTCGGCAGCGGCGCGGCGGGCGATCCCCGCCACCTGCCCCATGAACATCGACAGGCGCGCGTCATCGACGCTCGAGGAGGCGTCGATCCCGACCACCACGCGGGGGATGGGCCGCCCGCGCGTGCGCCCCGGCTCGTAGACGGGCACGGGGCGCCGGGCGGCGCGCGCCTCGGCCTCCATCCCCGTCCAGCGGCGCGAGGGGCGGGCCCAGGCGGCGCGCGGCTCGTCCTGCAGGGCGCGGGCGGCCAGCGCGCGCAGGTGCCTCTCCCACGGCACGTCGGACCGGGGCAGGTCGGCAATGCGGAAGCCGAGCGCGCCGAGGCCGCGGCCGGCGAGCCGCCCCTCCTCGAGCGCGCGGGACAGGCGCTGGCGCCACTCGGCGTCGTCCTCGGCATCCTCGGCCGCGCCGCCGCCGGCCGTCGCGCTGGGGTCGATGTCGGGGGCGAAGGCAGCCTGCGCGGCCTGGGCGCGCGCCTCGTCGGCGCCGGCGCCACGCTCCCTGCCATCTTCGCCGCCTTCGCCGCCTTCGGCAGGGGCGTCGCCCTCGCCCTTTCCGCCCGTCCGGCTGCCGCCCCGTGCCTGCATCAGCGCGAGGGTCAGCGCCTCGGCATCCCACTTCGCCAGCGCGGCGGCGGTGGGCGTGCTCTCGCCAAGGGCGCGGGAGAGCAGGGGCGCGAGCGTCAGGCACGGCCGGGGCAGCACGTAACCCGCCTGGATCAGCGTCTCGTTGACCAGCGCGTCGGCGGCGACGTTGAAGAGCCGAGAATCGTGCTTTGGACCGAGGCGCAGGGCGAGCGCGCGGTCGCGGGCGGGGTGCCGCAGCGCGACGTGCAGGATCTGGTGCGCGGCGAGGCCGACCTGCAGGTCGAGGTCGTGGGCCTCGAAGCCGGGGCCGTAGAAGACCGTGCGCCCGTCGGTCCACGCCGGGGCTTCGGCATCGCCGTCTAGCCGGGTTTCTTCCGGTGCGCCCGTGTCGGCGTCGCGGTGGTCGACCCAGAGCGACAGGGCGGCGAAGGCCGGGTCGGCCTCGGCCAGCTTCTGCAGGGCGCGCGTGGCGCGGCGCGAATGGCCGCGGCGCGAGGGTCCGGGGCCCGCAGGGCCGGGGGAGCTCTCGTCGCGCATGGCTCAGGCGAGCCCCGCATCCTCGCGCTCGGCCGAATAGGCTCGGAAGGCCGGCGAGTCGAGGAACCTGTCCTCGAGCCCGAGATCCAGCCCCTTTCGGATGAGCGATTCGAACCCATAGGTCGTCAGTTCCCCCAGCGGCATCCGCTTGAAGGCGTCGTCCGGTCTCTTGCCGGGCAGCTGCCGGATGCCGGCGAGGATATCGATGACCTCGCCGGCGTTGCGCTCGTCGAGAGCTCCGACGAGGCCGTGGATCAGCGCGGTCAGCCCGTGCATCGTGGCGGGATACATCTCCCACCGCTCGCGGCCGGAGACGTTCAGCATCTCGGTCACCTGCACGGTGGCGGCGACGTCGTCGGCCACGATGGCGAATTCTGCCGCGACAGCCTCGCCCACCGTGCCCGCGACCATCATCTGACGGGTGCGGCGGTCGCCCACGTTCGAAAGGATCTGCGACACCCGCTCCCAGCTGCGCGGCGTGCAGGCGATCATGTGGCCCCGCTCGAGCGCCTGCTCGGTCGTCTCGAGCAGGTCGGGGCGCGTGCGGACAAAGGCGGTGACGGCGGGATGCAAGCCCTTGGGCACCGCGTAGTTCTCGAGCCAGTCGGTGGCCGCGGCGCGCACGTGCAGGTGGATCAGACGGTCGGATAGGCCGGTGCCCATCTCGTAGGCGATCGCCCCGTCCTCGACCATGTTGCCTGCGGCGACGATGAAGACCGAGGCCGGCAGACGGTGCCGCCCGACGCGCCGCTCCTGAAGCAGGCCGTAGACGGTGGGCTGCAGGGTGGGCGCGGCGGCGGTCAGCTCGTCGAGGAACAGCACCGACGGGCTGTCGGGATCGTCCGGCAGGTCTTCGGGGCGATACCAGACGGTCGTCTTCGCCTCGTGGTCGTAATAGGGCAGGCCGCGCAGGTCCTGCGGCTCTATGGTTGTCAGACGCAGGTCGAACAGGCGCGCGTCGATCTCGGCCGCGAGCTGTTCCACGACCTGGGTCTTGCCCACGCCGGGCGAGCCGTGGAGCATCCACGACGCGGTGAAGCCGCCGGCCTTCTGCGCCGCCCAGCCCGCGCGCAGGACGCGGGCCGCGTCGCCGGCGGAGACAGTCATGGCGTTGACGGGCATCGGCGGCTCCTTTTGCTGGCTTCAGAGAAGGATAATGGCGCGCGGTGCGGCACGTTCCAGCCCCGCTGCATGCCCCCGGGCGGGCGGCGCGGCGTCACTCCACCCGCAGCGCGCGCTTGTCCACGGCCAGCATGTAGCCCTTGCGGGCGATGTTGCGCACCAGCAGATCGGCCACGATCTGGTTGCCGAGCGCGTCACGCAGCCGCTTGATCCGGGTCGCGCCGGCGGCCTCCTCGCAGTCCGACGGGGCGCGGCCCTGGATCACCGCCTCGATCTCGGCCCCCGACAGCACGTCGTCGTCCATCCGCGCTTCGGCGAGCACCGCGAGCGTCTCGATCGCCGCTTCGGTCAGCGTGAATTCCATCGCGTTCAGCGTCACCACGCGCGCCGCACGGTCGATCACCAGCGAGTCGACGGTCAGGCCCTGCCGCTCGACCGCGGCCATGCGACGGTTAAGCTGCACGATGGCGACGAGCAGCACCAGCGCCGTGACCAGAAGCGCTGCGGCGAAGACGAGCAGGATGAACAGGATCACCCGGTAGCTGCGCAGCACGTCGGAAAAGGCGGTGCCCGAGGCGGCGAGGATCTCGAGCAGGCGGATCTCGGCCGCGCCCGTCAGGTCGCGGTTCTCGACGAAGATGCGCTCGACGCGGGCATCGAAGGCCCCTGCGTCGGGAAGGTTGAGAAACAGCAGCGCCGCGGCGAGCGCGAGCAGCGCCACGATGGCCGCGATGCCGAGGGCGACGACGCGCCCCCCGCCCCGCCGCGCCTCAGAAACGGAGGAAGAAGTCGCCCGCATCGGCGCGCCTTTCCTCCAGCCCTTCGGGCCCGAACACACCCACCACGTCGAGCAGGTCCCACCCCTGCCGGGCGAGGCGGGGAGCCAGTTCCTGAGCGGCGGGGCCGGGGGCGCACTGGCCGCCGATCTCGGCCACGCCGTAATGCAGGCGCAGGGGGTCGTCGCGCTTGGCCTTGTAGTCGGCGTAGCACTGGGCGCTTGCCACGGCGGGCAGCGCGATCAGGAGCAGGGTGGAGAGGACGGCGCGGATCATGGGGCAGACGGTGGGCCGGATCGTGCGGCTATTCAATATCCGTCGTGCTCTCGGTGGGTTGGCCGGGGCCGCTATCGGATAGCGGGGGGGCGTTATTGCGTGGCCGGGCGGCCCGGGCCGAGCGTCGGCGCATCGGCAACCCGCACCGAAAGGACACGCCATGCCCATGCTTCCCCGCTCCCTTGTCGCTGCCGCTCTCGCCGGCGCCCTCGTCGTCACCTCCGTGCCTGCCGAGGCGCAGGGCCTCGACCGGAGGATCGACCCCGAGGCGGCCGCGGCCGTGCTCTTTGGCCTCGCCACGCTCGCGATCATCGCCAACCAGGCGCAGCGGAACAAGGATCGCGACGACCGCCGCAAGGTCGACCGCAATCCGCCGCCGGTGGCCCATGCGCCCGCGCCGACGCCGCGCCACGAAGCGCCGCATGCCAGGCAGGTGACGGTGCCCTCGGACTGCGCGCGCCGCGTGGTGCTCGACGGTCGGCAGGTGACCGGCTTCGGCGCGCCCTGCCTGCGGCGCGCAGGCGTCGACATCGCCCGCCTGCCCGGCGCCTGCGCGCGGCGCGTCGACCTCGGCAACCGCGCCGTCACCGGGTGGGAGGCGCGCTGTCTCCACCGCGCCGGCGTGCGCATTCGCTGACCCGTCTGCGGGGCGCTCCCCCCATGCGTTCCGGTGCCCCGTGCCCGTGCGCTCGGGCGCGGGGCTGAAGCCCCTGACGCGGTCTCGCTCCGAGGGGCCGGCGCCTCGGCAGCGTGGGCTGCGAGGCGTTGGCCGGCCCGCCGTTCGTCGGCCTCTCCATCTTGGGCAACTCGCCGATCCGCGCCGGCCGGGGCGCGCTTGCCACCGACTTTGCGATCCTCGGCGTGCCGCGTTCGCCGGGCGCGGCCCGATCCTCGCGGCGCACCGCCTGCTGACCCTGATCGGGACGGGTGATGCACCCGCGGAGTGCGGGGCCGGGCGAGGCCGCCCTCGATCCGGGATCGACCTTCGGTCGCTTCGCGCCGATGGCCCTCGCGTCATGCGCGGGATCGTGCCGGCCGACCCATGACAGGACCCGCCCGCCGGCTGAGAAGCAGGAACATGCGCGCCGTCGTCCCGTTTGCCCCGCGGTGCAATCCACGAACAACGGAAAGGTTCAGGCACATGCGATCCCTCTCAATTCTCGCTGCGCTGTCCGGCACGGCCGCTCTCACGGCGGGCACGGCGCTTGCGGGCGGGCTCGACGAGCCGGTGCAGGAGCCGGTGATCCAGCAGGCCGCGCCGGTCGTCGCGCCGATCGACTGGACGGGCGGCTATGTCGGCCTCCAGTTCGGCGCGCTCAATTCGAACCTCGACAACGATGTCGGCATCTTCGACGACGAGTATTCCTTCGGCACCAACACCGAAGGCGGGCAGGTCGGCATCTACGGCGGCTACAACTGGCAGACCGGCGGCCCGTGGGTCTACGGCGTCGAGGGCGAGTACAACTGGGTCGATGCCGACGACGACGCGAGCGTCACCGTCACCACGCTGACGGGCGGCGAGATCGACGGCACCGCCGAGGCGCAGATCGACGCCACCGGCGCGATCCGCGGCCGCGTCGGCTATGCCGTCGACCGGGCGCTGTTCTACGCCGCCGCGGGCGCGGCCTACATCGACTACGAGGTCTCGGCCGATGTGGGCAACCGCAGCGACAGCGACTCGGCCGACAACTGGGGCTGGACCGCCGGCTTCGGCGTCGAATACGCCTTCAGCGACAACTGGAGCGGCCGGATCGACTATCGTTACTCGGAGTTCGATGGCGACGACGGCTCGTTCTACGAGGGCAGTTCCGACGGCGATTACGACCTCGACCTCGACACGAGCGAGTTGCGCGTGGGCGTCGCTTACCGCTTCTGAGCCTGCACGGGGGGCTGTCGCCCGCCTCCTCCGATGCGCGCCCCGGCCGGGCAGACGGCCGGGGCGTCGTCATTCCCGGTAGCCGATCACGGCTCGCGGAAGGCGCGGGACATGCTGTCGCGGATCGGCTTCGAGAGATAGTCGAAGAAGGTGCGCTCCTCGACCTTGATCATGATCTCTGCCGGCATTCCCGGCACCGGCGAGAACCTGTCCGCGCGCCGATATTCCTGCGGCGAGACGTCGATATGGGCGACGTAGACTTCGCGGGCCACCCCGTCGCCCGACTTCGAGACCGCGTCGGCCGAGACGTACGAGACGCGCCCCTGCAGCACCGGCGTCGTGCGCTGGTTGAGCGCCGAGAGCCGCACGGTCGCGGCCTGCCCGACATGCACGTTGTCGATGTCGGTGCGCGTGATGAACGTCTCGATCAGCAGGGGCGCGTCGGCGGGCAGGATCTCGGCGATGGGCTTGCCCGTCTCGATGACCCCGCCGGCGCCGTGGTAATGCAGACGGATCACCGTGCCCGCCACCGGGGCGAGCACGCTCGAGCGCTGCAGCACCGCCTCGGCCTTGCGCGCCTGTTCGCGGATGGAGTCGAGCTCGGCCTGGATGCCCTGGAGCTCGTCGAGGGCCGACTGCCGCAGGTCGGCCTTCAGCTTGGCCACCTCCAGCTCGAACTTGGTCCGCGCGCGCCCGATCTCCTCGACCTCGGCGCGCAGGCGGGCGACGTGCCCCGAGGCCTCGAGCGCGACCCGCCGCACCGCGTTGAGCTCGGGCCGCCGCAAGTGCCCGCTCTCGAGCAGCGCCTGCTTGTCGTCCATTTCCTCGAGCAGGATGGCGGCGCGCTCCTCGTGGGCGGCGAGCTGCGCGCGGTAGCCGCGCGCCCTGACCTCGAGCGAGGCGATGCCGTTCTCGAGAATGGCCAGGTCGCCCGTCAGCGTCTCGATGTTGGCCTCGAAGGCGAGGCGTTGATCGCGCAGGATCTGGCGGATCTCGGGAAACTCCTCGGCCAGCGCGAGGAGTTCGGGCGCAAAGCGCACCTCGTCGGCCAGCGCCAGCTCGGCGCGCACCCGCGCCTCGGCGGCCTCGAGCCGGGCCTGCCGCAGCTTGAGCTCGCGGCGGTCGGCCTCGGCCGCCGTCCGGTCGAGCTCGATCAGCGGATCTCCTTCCGACACGCGGTCGCCCTCGGACACCACGACACGCTCGATGATCCCGCCTTCGAGATGCTGCACGATCTTGTTGCGACCGGTGGCCACGAACGAGCCCTGCGCGATGACGGCAGCGGCGAGCGGTGCGGTCACGGCCCAGGCCCCGAAGCCGCCCAGCGCCACGACCAGCAACACGATCCCGAAGATCGCCTGCCTGTGGATGGAACGCGGCACCTGGTGGTGCCACTCGACGATATCGACGGTGCGGCTCATGTGTCGCCTCCCTCTTTCGGCAGACTGCGCTTGTCATCCGGCTTCCCCGGACGGCCGGACCCGCCATCGCGGAACTTGGCGAGCTGCTTCACGACGTGGGCGCGCGGGCCGAACATCGCCACGCCGCCTTCCTTCAGCATCATGATCTTGTCGACCTCGCTCAGCAGCGCCGGCTTCTGGGTGATGACGACCACCGTGATGCCGTTGGATCGGGCATGGCGAATCGCGCGTGCGAGCGCCTTGTCGCCGGCGATGTCGAGGTTGGAGTTGGGCTCGTCGAGCACCAGCAGCCGCGGCTCGCCGAAGAAGGCGCGGGCCAGCGCGATCCGCTGCTTCTGCCCGCCCGAGAGCGGCGCGCCGTCGGGCGCCACGAAGGTCTCGTAGCCCTGCGGAAGCTGCGCGATCATGTCGTGCACGTCGGCCAGAACGGCGGCGCGGTGGATCTGCTCGTCGGTCGCGTCCGGCCGCATCCGGGCGATGTTGTCCTTGATCGTGCCGGGAAAGAGCTGCACGTCCTGCGGCAGGTAGCCGATGTTCTCGCCCAGCTGCCGCGGATCCCAGTTGCGCAGGTCCATCAGATCGAGCCGGACATTGCCCGAGGTGGGCAGGATCGAGCCGACCAGCATCTTCCCCAGCGTCGTCTTGCCCGCGCCCGAATTGCCGATGACGGCCAGCGTCTCGCCCGGCTCGAGCGAGAAGCTGATCGCGTTGAGCACGACCGACTTGGTGCCCTGCGGCACGAAGAGCAGCCGCTCGACGTCGAGCTTGCCCTGCGGCTCGGGCAGGCGCAGGCGCTCGTAGCGGATGCCCGACCGCGTGAGCAGGTTGGTGATCCGCCCGTAGGCGGCGCGCGACAGCAGGAAGCCGTTCCAGCCCTCGATCGCCCCCTCGACGGGCGAGAGCGCGCGGCCGGCGATGATCGAGGCGGCGATGACCATGCCGCCCGTCACCTCGCCGAGAATGGCCAGATAGGCCCCCCAGCCGAGCATCGCGATCTGGGTGAGCAGGCGCGTGCCCTTCGACACCATCGCCGAGATCACGTTGCGATCCTGCGCCCGCACCTGCGCGGTCAGCGAGGCTGCCGTCTCGCGGCCCCAGAGCGTCACCGCCTCGGGGATCATGGCCAGCGCGTTGATGATCTGGCTGTTGCGCGTCATCGAGTCGAGGTGAAGGTTGGCGCGCGACTGCTTGAGGTTGGCCTCGGCGAAGGGCGCCTCGGTCAGCCGCTGGTTGATCAGCGCGATGATCATCAGGATCACCGCCGTCGTCACCACGATGAAGCCCAGATGCGGGTGGACCAGGAAGATCGCCAGCATGAAAAGCGGCGCGAAGGGCACGTCGAGGAACGACAGCAGCGTGCCCGAGGTGAGAAAGCTGCGCACCTGCTGCAGGTCGCCCAACGTCTGGAACTCCTTGCCGGAGCCGTGCAGCGAGGCGCGGGCGGCCGCGCTGAGGATCGGGGCCCCGAGGCGGGCGGCGACCTCCACCGCCGTGCGCATGAGCATGAAGCGACGCACCCCGTCGAACGTGACCTGCAGGATCACCGCGCCCGCGATGACGACGGTCAGCATCACCAGGGTGTCGGTCGAGCGGCTTGTCAGCACCCGGTCGGAGATCTGGAACAGGTAGACCGGGATCGCCAGCAGCAGCAGGTTGACCGCGAATGTCATCACCATCACGAACGCCATGTTGAAGCGGACGGCGGCGACGCCCTCCTTGAGGCTGCGCTCGAAGCTTTCGGGCGTGGTGCGGCGGTGGAATCGCGCGCCGCCGCCGCCACCCCCGCCGCCGCCGCCCTTGCCGCCGCCGCCCGGCGGGGCGGGCGGGGCGCCGCCGGTCTCCTTGCGGCGGGGCACGAGATCACCCTCGACGGTCGCTCCCATCCCGCCGATGCGGGGCATGTCGAGCGGGGTGGGCGGCGCCTTGGCCTCGCTGCGAGGCGTCGTGTCGTCGGGCGCGTGCCCGGGCTTGTCCCCGGGGGCGCGCGCCTCGGGCGCGGCGTCGGCATGCGCCGAAGCGTCGGCCCCGGCGGCTTCGCTCGCGCGAGCGTCAGAACGGTGGGCGTGCGGGTGCCTCGCGCCCGCGTTGCGAGCGATGCCGCCCGCTTCCGTCGGGGCCTGCCGTCGGCCCTCGGCACCACCAGCGTCGGGTTTCGTGTCACCCCCCGCGGCAGATCCGGGTTCGGGGTCGAAGGCCCCGGCCTGCCGGGCCTCGGGGCGCCGATGCGGTGGGTCAACGGCAGCAGCGGCGCTTGTCTCGGCGCGGTCTTCGTTGAGCGGGGCGGTCGTTGCCTGCCCCGCGGTTCGCTGCGGGGCTTCAGGCCGCCGATGCGGTGTCGCCGTGGCGGGATCGGCGTTCATTCGCGCGCGGGCCTCGGTCGGCGGGGCGGTTTCTGCCGGCCGCTCCTGTGCCAGCGGGGTGTCGGCCCGCACGGGCGCCGGGCGAGGTAGCCTCGCCGCGTGCCGGGTGGCGCGGGCGGCCTGCAAGGCCCGTCCGGCCTGTGGCTTCGGCAGGTCGGCAGCCCCGCCGATACCGGGTGCGATGTCGGTTTCGCCTTCGGCGCCGGGCTGCTGCCGGGCAGCACCGGCGAGGGCGCCGGGCGATGCCTCGGCTGCGGGTGCCGCGCCGGCCGGCGCGACCGTCTGATCGGGTGCGCCTCGGTGCGCCGGGCCGGCCGGTCTGGCCCCATCGACGCCGCGGCCACGCAGCCGCGCCGCGGCGCATTCGGCCGCGGCGCGTGCCGCCGCTCCCGCCGCGCTGGCCTCCGCCGCCATCAGACGGGCCGCCGCGCTCGCCCGGGTCCCCTCGGCTTTCGTTGCATCCTCGCTCCAGCGCCGGTGTGCGCCAAGGCGTTGCGGCTCCCACGGGCGGTGGGAGAACAGGTCGCGCCCGTCGAGGCCACGCCAGTCGCGGCGCGCGGCCGGGCTGCCGCCGGTCCCCTGCCAGTCGCCCTCCGCCCGAACGGCGCCGTCCGTGGCTTCGTCGTCTCTGAGGTCTCTCATGGCTTCCTCCCCCGAAAAGCCGTGTGGAAGATCAGGACAGCATCACCTGCATGATGTCGGCCGGGGGCCCCGCATCCCCCAGATTGGCCATTGCCAGGTGCGCTTCGGTGTCGATGCCGCCGAGCGCGCCGAACTGCGCGTCGAGCATGCCGTCGGCGAGGAAGGCCACCGCCTCGCTCGCCAGCCCCGACGGCGAGGGCGGCCCCGCGCCGCCCGCTCCGCCGGGATCGTGGAAATCCACGAACTCCGCCTGGTGAAGGAAGGCGTCGGTGTAGAGGTCGCCCCCCGCCATCACGACCGAGTCCATCCCGATGTCGACCGTCGCCGCCGTGTTGGCGACCATGTTGGCCCCGGTGATCGCGCCCGCCGCGCCCGCCCCGGCGACGAGGTCGGCATCGGACAGGACGGTGGTCTGCTTGACCGCGTGCACGTTGACGAGGTCGCCCGAGACGTGGAGCACGCGCACGACGTCGAGGTCGGCCAGAGCGGGCACGGACAGGATCGGGTCGAGCCGGGGCGCGTCGGGGTCGAAGTCGGCCAGCATCTCCTTCAGCTCGCCGGTCAACGCGCTGAAGCTGTCGAGCGAGCTGTGCACGATATCGGCGGTGTTCGACACGACATTGCCGTGGCTCCCCGGCCCGAGCACCGTCTCGGCGGGCGTCTGGGGCGCCGCCGCGGCCTCGGCGGGCGCGGGGTCGGGCGCGGCGGCCTCTCCGCCGGGCAGCGTGTCGACGCCTGCACCGGCGGTGCTCGTGCCCGGTGCCGTCGTCGCGTCGATCGCGGCGCCGGCGGGCAGGGCGGCAGGAGAGGCAGGGCCGGCGGCGCCCGCCCCGCCCGGCCCATCGGAATCTGACGCCGCCTCCGCGTACGGGGACTTGGGGAAGGCGGAGGCGGCGGGCGCGACCAAAAGGCCGTCACCGGGGTCACCTTCGCCTGCAGGGGATGGCGAAGGTGTCTGTGCGCCGGATGCGGCCGTCGGGGCCTGCACCAGGTCGACGTCGAAAAGCGCGGCAGTCTGCGCGGTGGCGAACACGCTCACCATGTCGCCGCCCACGAGGATCAGGTCGAACGCCATCCCGGAGGTCGCGAGCTGCTCCAGGTTGAGCAGCTGGTTGTCGCCGGTGAGCACCCACGAGCCGCCGCCGGAGAGCGTCACGGCGTCGCCGTCGTCGCCGGCGTTGACCTGCGATGTCCAGCTGTAGTTGACGAGGTCGCCCGTGATCCTCGACAGGATCACCGTCTCTGGCAGCCGGTCGGTCTCGCCCAGCTCAGGCGTCTCGACGATCTGCGCGCCCGGAGTCAGCCGTGCGGCGTTCTGCACGAGGTTGCCGCCCTCGGCGCCTGCCGCCGCGGCGCCGAACCGGTCGTCGGCGAGCACCGCGACCTGGCTCACCAGGTCGAGCGAGATCGCGTCGCCCCCCACGAGGATCAGCGGCGCGTCGACCCGGACGTGGCTGCCCACGGCGACATTCATCGCCACGTTGCCCCCGGTGATCGCGCCGACCGACCCGTCGCCGATAGTGAAGAATGGCGCCGGCATGCCCGGTAACCAGGTCTGCTCGACCTCGGGCAGGCGGGGCGCGGCGTCGGAGAGCTTCGGCATCCGCTCGGCCGCCTCTCCGTCGACGAAGGTGCCGAAGGCGCCCGGGCCGGTGACGGTGAAGGTCTCGCCATGCGCTGCCGCTGCCTCGGCCCGCTCGGCGAAGCGGGTCACGGCGAGCGCCAGCCCCTCGGCGGCGATCTCGGTCGTGCCCGAGGGCAGGGCCCACGCCGCGAGATCGAGCGGCTGCAGCGCCTCGGCTTTCTGCGTCAGGGCCTCCAGCCGCGGCGCCTGCCACAGGCGCCAGGCCGCGACCGCCTCGGGCGAGACGTCGAGCACGTCGCGGTCGGACAGTCCGTTGATCTGCCAGGTGAGCGTCGCGACAGAGCCGGGCGGCGGCGCCAGAAGGAAGAACTGGCCGGGCGGCGGCAGGACCGGGAGCAGGAGGGGCTCGGGCACCGGCGGCAGCGACAGGCCGGGGCCGAACAGGGCGACGTCGCCCGGCGGGGGCAGGGGCAGGGTGCGCGGCAGGAGCGGCACTCCGCCGCCGTCCGAGGCGGGGATCCCGCCGCCATCGGGCGTGTAGCCCTGCGGGCCGTAGAGGAAGCGGTAGATCGTCCCCGGAAACAGGAGGGGATCGAGTTCGGGGTCGGTCAGCGGGGGGGCGAACGCGTCGTAGATGGGGGCCGGTCGGCCCGCGCCTTCCGTGGCGAGGAAGAGCCCGATGAAATGGGCGATCTCTTCTGTCACTCGATCGAAGGACATGGCGCGCCTGAACTATCCCCCGGCCCGGCCGGGAAGTCGGGGCCCGCGCGGCGGTTGCCGCCACGCGGGCCCTTGGCGTCTCGGGCGGGGGGCCGGATCGCCCGGCCTTGCCCCGCATGGTGCAGGCGCGGGCGCATCGAGCGCCCGCGCCGGAGTGGCATCAGCCCTCGGCTTCCTCGCCGCCCACCACGGAGGTGGAGTTGAGATTGCCGCCGACCGTCGTCATGTCGACCTGGTTGCCGAGCACGTTGGCGCCCATCGAGATCGACTGGTTGAAGGCCATCGCGTCGAGGATCGCGTCGGCCGAGGCCGCCGAGGTTCCCTCGACGAAGCCGTCGTCGCCGTTGGCCGAGCCCCACTGGCCGCCGCTGCCGCCGTTGCCGCCGGAGACTTCGCCGGTGGCATAGTCGACACGGGCCGGGCCGGTGGTGGCGCTGCCACCGGTCGTGTCGCTGATCTCGCCCGTCATCGCCTCGGCAGCGCCGGACATGGCGTAGGACCAGGCCTCGGCCGTCAACTCCTCGATGTTGGCGTCGTCTCCGCCGTTGGTCTCGTTGTCGCTGCCGGAACGGGCACCATCACTGTCGTCGCGGCCATCGCCGTGCTTGTAACCTTTGCTGTAGCCGTCCTCGCCACCCGCATTCGACTCGCTCTCGGCCTCGCCGTCCGCGTTTCCTGCCTTGGCCGTGATGCCCGAGTCGGCGTCGTGCGCGGTGGCCGAGCCGGTCGTCACGTCGTTGACCTTGGCGTCCACCTCAGTCTCGGACTTGGCTTTGCCGCCATGCGCACCGGCATGGCCGGCAGAACTGGAGGCGGAGCCCGCGCCACCATCGGCGTTGATGCCGTCGTCGCTTGTGGCACTGCCGCCGTCGACGTGTGTGCCGTCGATCGACCAGCTGCCATCCTCGTTCGAGACGTCCGGATCCTCGAGCGTGTCGTCGTCGCTCAGCCGGTTCGACATCACGTTGACGGCGGCGCTGTCGTTGCCCTCGCCGTTCAGCGCGTTGTTGAGCACGTTTTCCAGGTCGACGTCGTCGCCGATGTCGATGATGGCGTCACCATCGCGCGCCATCGCGATGTGCCCGGTCTCGCCGCCGTCCTTCACGTCGACGTCGGCGAAGTCGTCGTCGTTCGGCATGTAGCCTTCCATGTCCATACCGAAGTCGACGTCGACGTCGACATCCACGTCGGTGTCGGTGTCGGTCGTGTGGGTGGATGTCGAGTCAGTGTCGGTGTTGGTGTTGGTCCTGTGGTTGCTGGCGCTGCTGTTGTCGTTGGTGTTCGAGTTGGTGTCGCTGTTGGTGTTGGTGTTTCCGTTGGTGTTGTCGTTGTCGTTGTCGTTGTCGTTGTCGTTGTCGGTATCAGTCTCGACGTCGACCGTGGTCGTCTGGTCCTGGTGCTGATCCTGTTCGCTGTCCTGCCACTGGTACTGGTCCTGCCACTGATCCTGGTCCTGCCACTGATCCTGACCCTGGAGTTGCAGATCGCCGAACAGCATATTCTGCGTGTTGCCGCTCTTCGTGTCTTTTGCCATTTCATTCACCATCGGTGCTTTCGCCCGAAGAGCCCGCAATTCATCTGCAACGCGGCGCCCTCGGCGCGGTTTCGATCGCGGGCGGCGTTTGCCGCCGGCCCGCACGCCCGATTTCGCCGGGCGCAATCGAAAGGTGCGGCGAGAGGCCAATTCACGATAGCTGCACGAAAGGTTTATCACCGTTCGGGCAGTCTCGGGCGGCGCGCGCCCCGCGCCATGCGCGGAGGGGGCCGTCGCGGGCCCGACGGTCGCGCATCGTCCGGTCAGGGCGGCGCTCGCGGACGGGTGACGGCCCTGGGCACGCGCCGCGGCGCTGTGCAGCCTGGCAGCGGCCGGGCCCGGCGTCGCGGAGCCCCCTACACCGAAAGGTTAACGCGACCTGTCACAAGGGTTAACCCAAGGTAATTTTCTTGCTTTCGTTACATTGTTATGCTCTACTCAACCTGCACAAGCAGACAGCTCCAAGAGCATAACACTCTGGCAAGGCAGAAATTTCTGGCGTGCCAGTCGTGGGCTTCCAAGGGGCGGGCGACCTGTCGATCAGTGAGTATGGTAGCGCATCAGGGGGGATTGATGCCGTGTCCGCGTTTCAGATCAAGGTCGTCGGCCAGGGGCTGACATTGACGTCGTCCTACCGGGCGATCATCGGGGCCGAGTTTGCCGAGATCGACGTTGTCGACTGCGGCAGCCTTGCCGAGGCCGCTGCGGCCGAACCGGCGCAGCGCGGGCTATGGCTGCTCGAGGAGGAGGTGCTGTGGCCGGAGCCGGACAAGCTGTTGACGGAGCTCGACAAGTGGCCCGCCCAGCGGGTCGCCGTGGCCTATACCGATGCAAAGCGAGCCGCCGCTCTCTTCGCCGAGGTCCAGCGACGACACGATGTCGGCCGGTTCAGCTTCCTGCCGATGGACGTGCGGCTCGATTGCTGGGTCGCCATCCTGCGCCTGCTGACGCTGGGGCACGGATACATCCCGGCCGACCTCGTCATGTCGCGGCCCTTGCCCTGCAAGCAGACGTTCGCGCCGCGGCTCTCGTCGCTCACGCCACGCGAATCCGAGATCCTTCACCTCGCCTCGGAGGGCAAGCAGAACAAGGTGATCGCCTTCGACCTCGGGGTGTCGGAGCATACGGTCAAGCTGCACATGCACCACCTGATCCAGAAGCTGGGCGTCCGTAACCGGACCGAGGCTGTGGGCCGCTACCTGCAGACCTCGAACGATTCGGTGCATCCATGATCCACCCCGCGCCGATCGACGCGCCGGGCGAAGCCGACCCCTTCTCGCGCCTCCTGACGCGCGTGGGGCGGCTCAACTATACCTGGACGAACACCGAGAGCCTGCTGATCCACCTGATCGCCGGCCTCGCGCGGACGGATACCGAGACGGCGCTGGTGATCTTCCTGACGCTCAACACCACGCGCGCGCGGGTCGACCTGGTGGAGCGGCTGAGCAAGCTCGAGCGCACGCCGCCCGATGTGCGGCGCGAGGTTCTGCGGGCCACGAAGGGGCTGATGCGGCACTCGCCCCTGCGGAACCGCTACAACCATTGCATCTACGCCTTCGACCGGCAGGCGGGCACGGCGCAGACCATCCTGATGCGCATCGCCGATCGCAAGGACCGGCTCAAGATCGGCGAGACGGCGCAGATCGACGAAACGGCGCTCACGGATGTCGACGCCGCGGTCGAGGCGCTGAACGCGGTAAATCGAGAAATCTGGGATATCGTCATCAGGCACGATTTTCCCAGGTAATGATCGGGGCGCCTCTGGCGCCCATTTTCCGGCGGATCGACGCCGGATTTACGGCAGGCCAGCCCGGGTCTGCCCTGCGCGATTCCCGATTTCGCGCCGCTTCCGAAACGTGCTCCTGATCTCGAATTTCCCTCCGGGCGGCATTCCGCGATGCCGGGAAACGTGGTAATTTGCCGAGTCGGTGGAAGTGTCTTCGTAATTCGTCGTGTGGGGATCAGGAAATGCCGGTAACGGTGCTCGAAAGGCGTCGCCTCGACCGGGCGAAGGCGGCGTTCGCGACGCGCCGCGTGGATTACGCGCGCGTTCGCACTCTGTTGACCGGCGATATCCGGCCGCATTCCGGCGACATCGTGCTGGCGCGGGTCGACGAGATCGGCAAGCAGGCGCGGCTGGAGCTCGCCAGCGGCCGCCGGGCGGTGATGTTCCCGGGCGACGAGATTCTCGTCGCCTACGGCAACCGCTACGCCCCCGACCAGTACGAGGCCATCGTCGGCCTCGATCTGGCGCCCTGCGACCTCGTCGCGGCGGGGGGCGTCGCCGCCATCGAGATCGCCCGCCACCGCCGCATGATCCACCCGACGCGGATCACCCCGATCGGGCTGGCGGCCGATGCCGAGGGCCGGCGGCTCAACCTGATGGACTTTCGCGCCGAGGCGTCGGACGCGCTGCCGCGCATCCCCGCGATCCTGTCGCTCGGCACCTCGATGAACGCGGGCAAGTCGCTCGCCGCCGCCTCGATGGTGCGCGGCTTCCGCCGGCTCGGGCACCGCGTCGCCGCGCTCAAGATCACCGGCACCGGCTCGGGCGGCGACCTGTGGATCGTGGGCGACGCCGGCGCCGAACTGGCGGCCGACTTTACCGATGCCGGCTTCCCCAGCACGTATCTTGTCGCGATCCCCGATCTCGAGCGCGCCGCGTGGCGCCTGATGAACCTCGCGGCCGAGACCGGCTGCGACCTTGCCGTGATCGAGATCGCCGACGGGCTGCAGCAGCTCGAGACGGCGGCGCTGATCCGCAGCGAGGCGATCCGGCGGGTCACGCTGGGCACGCTGTTCTCGGCCTACGACTCGATGGGGGCGATGTCGGGGGTCGCCACCTTGCGCGAGGCCGGGCACGACCTCGTGGGCCTGAGCGGCCGGATCGGCCTGTCGCCGCTCGGTGTGCGCGAGGCCGAGGCCGCCACGGGGCTGCGCTACTTCTCGCCGTGGCACCTGCAGGAGGGGGGGCTGGTGCCGCTTTTGCGCGAGCGGGCCGCCGAGAAACTCTGGGCCGCGCCCGACGGCATGGCCGACGCGCTGAGACGGCTCGCCGGGCCACTCGCCCCGGCGGGCGGCGCGCCTGCCTCGCGACACCGGCGCGGCAGCGCGGCTGGGTTGCCCGACGGGGCCGTGGCCGGGGTGCGGCAGGTGCTGCACCTCGTGGCGGGGTTCATCGTAGAAGCCGACCTGCGCCGCTACCTGCCCGCCGAGGGCGAGGCCGCCGCGCCGGGCGGTGCGCCGTCACGCAGGGTGCAGCACCGCATCTGGTCGAGCGGGCTCGGCATGATCCACGTTCTCGTGCCGCGCCTCGCCCAGGGCACCTATCGGCCGCGCTTTCTCGGACAGGTGCTCGCGCCCGACCTCGTGCTTTCGGTGATCGAGGGGCTCGGCCAGCCGCAGGGCGACGGCGCCCTGAGGCGGCTGGTGGTCATGCTGGGCGGAGCGGAGTTCGAGCGGATCGACCTGCGCCCCCTGCGCGCCGGCATCGCCGAGATCTGCGAGCGCAACGGCCTCGCCCCGCGGGCGGAAGACGAGAGACCCGCGCTCACGATCGACCAGCTCGACCTGTTCGAGACCGGGGAGGAGGCGGGCGAAGATGGCTTCGGTCTCGTCGTGGGCGGCGAGGGGCGCCACGGCCACGCCGCCACGAACGAGACGGGCTGGGGCGAGACGGGCTGGGACGATCCGGGCTGGGACATTCGCGCCGAGGGCGACGGCGACCCGGCCGACGGCGCGTCGCACCCGCTGCTGCCGGGCGGGGCCTATGCCGTGCAGGGGGGCTGAGGGGCGCCGGGCGACACATCGAGCGGGGCGGAAAGGAAAGGACGGATGCGCAGGACCCAGAAGACGCCGCACCGCGCCGCCGGGGAGGAGACCGCGCTCGCCGCCGCGTGGCGCGCTTCGGCCCCTGGCCTCGCTGCGGTCGTCGTTTTCGGCGCGGCCGTCAACCTGCTGAAGTTCGCCCTGCCGCTCTACCTGCTGCAGGTGCTCGACCGCATCCCGGCGAGCCGCAGCGTCGAGACGCTGGCGCTGCTGACGTTGATGGCGCTCGCCGCTCTGTCCGCGGGCGCCGCGCTCGATATCGTGCGCAGGCGGATGCTGACCCACTGGGGCTACTGGATCGAGCGCCGCTTCGGCCCCGAGCTTGTGGCGCGGGGCCTCGGCGGTGGCGCCTCCGCGCGCCGACCAGACCTCGACGCGGCGCTGTCCGACCTCGCCCGCATCCGCGCCTTCGTCACGCGCTCGCTCGCCGCCTGGCTCGACGTGGCGTGGGTGCCTGTGTTCCTGCTCGGGGTCGCCCTCGTCCACCCATGGCTCGGCGGGCTGGCGCTCGCGGCCTGCCTTGCGCTCGTCGCTCTCGCCGTCGTGCAGGACGCGGTTTCGGTCGAGCCGCGGCGCGCCTCGGGCGCGGCCGGGCGCGACGCCGGGGCGCTGCTCGCCGTCGCCGACCGCCACCGCGAAAGCATCGGGGCGCTGGGCATGTCGCCCGCGCTCGCCGAAAGGTGGAGCAACGCCGCGGCGGGACGGCTGGCCGAGCGCGAGCGGCTCGACCGCGACCGCGCCCTGTTCCGCGGGCTGATGCGGGCGCTCGGGCAGGCGATGCGGCTCGGCATGATCGGGCTCGGCATGTGGCTGTTCCTGCGCGGAGAGTTGACCCTCGGCGGCGTCTTCGCGGCGCGCGTCATGGCGGGCTTCGGCTTTTCGGTGGTCGAGGGGGCGGCGCGCTCGTCGCGGGCGCTCGGCGCGGCGCGGCGCGGCCATGCCGCCGTGCGTGCCGCGCTTGCCGTGCCCCCTGCGCCGGCGCCCGATCTGCACCCCGGCACCGACCGCGCCGCCCTCAGGGTCGAGGATGTCACCCACCGACACCCGGGCCAGAGGCGCGATCTGTTCAGGCGGCTGTCGCTGCGGGTCGCGCCCGGCGAGATGCTGTTGATCAGCGGCGAGGGCGGCATGGGCAAGACCACGCTCGCCCACCTGATCGTCGGGATAGAGTCGCCGCGCCACGGCCGCGTCTTTCTGGGCGACACCGACGTCGCCATCCTCGGACCGGAGGACCGGGCCCGCCTGATCGGATACCTGCCGCAGCATGTCGAGCTCTTCGCCGGCTCCGTGCGCGAGAACATCGCGGGCATGGAGCGTGGCTCGCTCGTCGACGTGACCGACGCCGCGCGGCTCGCGGGTGTGCACGACCTGATCCTCGGCATGCCCGAGGGCTACGACACGCCACTCTCGCCCGAGACGTTCGATCGCCTGTCGGGCAGCCAGCGCAAGCGGATCGCGATCGCCCGCGCCTTTCACGGGGCGCCCCGGCTGGTGCTGCTCGACGAGCCGTGGGCCAATCTCGACGCGCCCTCGCGCAAGATCGTCGAGGCGGGGCTGCGGCACCTCAAGGCGGCCGGGGCGATCGTGGTGGTCACGCAATCCTATCGCTCCGGCAGCCTGCACCGGCTGGCCGACACCCACCTGATCCTCGACGCCGACGGCTTCGGCTTCGCGCCGCCCGCCCGGGCCGAGCGCCCGGCGCGGGGCGCATTGAGGCGCGTCAAATGACCCGGAGCGACCCGCCCTTTCCCAGAGGCACGACCCTCTTCGGGGTGACGATCGTCGCGGCCTTCGTGCTCGCCTTCGGCGCATGGTCGCGGCTGGCGCCGATCGAGAGCGCGGTTGTCGCGCCCGGTGTCGTCGCTGCCGCGACGGGTCTGCGCGAGGTGCAGCATTTCGAGGGCGGGATCGTCGCCGCGATCCCGGTCGCCGCCGGCGAGCGGGTCGCGCACGGCGAGGTTCTGCTGCAGCTCGACGCGACCGGGCCGCGCGCCCGCCGGAACGAACTGCAGGCGCGGTTGTTCGAGGCGCTCGCCACCCAGGCCCGCCTGACGGCCGAGCGCGACGGGGCCGACGCGATCGCCTTTCCAGACGTGCTGGCCGGGCGTCTGGCCGACCTTGCCGCGCAGGACGCGATGGCGAACCAGCGCGCCCTCTTCGACACCCGCCGACGCCTGCATGCCGAGCGTCTCGACATCCTCGACCGCACACGCGAGGGGCTCGCGGCCGAGATCGACGGGATGCGCGGCCAGATCGTGGCGGGCGAGCGCCGGCTCGCCATCACCGACGAGGAACTCTCCACGGCCCGCGCCCTGCTCGACCGTGATCTCGCCCGTCGCTCGGAAGTGCTGCGCCTCGAGCGCGAGCGCGCGGAGCTTGAGGGCACCGTCGCCGAGACGCGCGCGGCCATCGGCGCCGCCGAGCAGCGCGCCGCCGAGGCCCGATTGCGGGTGGCCGAGCTGCAGGCCCTGCGCGCCACCGAGATCGCCGAGGAACTGCGCGCCGTCACCGCGCGCGTGCACGAGCTCGAACAGCAGCTCGCCGCCGCCGACGACGTGCTGCGCCGGACCGAGATCCGCGCGCCGGTCGCGGGCATCGTCGTCGACATGTCGGTGGGCACTGTCGGCGGCGTGGTCGAGGCCGGGGCGACGCTGATGCGCCTCCTGCCAGAGGGAGACGCCTTCGTCGTGCAGGCGCGGATAGATCCGCTCGACATAGATCGCGTCGGACCCGGCATGCCTGCCACGGTCTGGCTCACCTCGCTCAACCGCCGCAGCCATTCGGGCGTCGGGGGGCGGGTCGAGACGATCTCGGCCGACCGGCTCGCCGACCCCGCGACGGGTGCGGCCTACTACCTCGCCCGCGTGGCGATGGAGCCGGGCGCGGTCGAGCGCAGCGGCGTGCCGCTGCAGGCCGGGATGGGGGCGGAGGTCATGATCGCCACGGGGGCGCAGTCGGCGCTCGACTACCTCGCCGCACCCATCGCCCGCAGCCTGTCGCGCGCCTTTCGGGAAGAATGACATGCCCGGGGAGGGGTGACATGGCGGCCGCCTTCACAGCGCTGTTCGCCGGCGACGTGGGCTTTGGCGAGCACTTCATGCACCATCCGCGTGCCGCGCCGCTGCAGCGCAAGCTCGGGGCCGAGGGCCGTGCCGCCTCGCTTTCGGGGCTGGCCTGCCTGTTCGACGCCGCCGACGTGGCGGTGGCCAATCTCGAGGCGCCGCTGTCGGACCGGCCCGACCCCGCGCTCGCCGGCCGCAAGCCCGGCCTCGCCTGGTCGCAGCCCGAAGAGACCGCCGCCGCCCTGCGCGATGCCGGCTTCACCGCGCTGTCGCTGGCCAACGACCATGCCCTCGACTGCGGGCGCGAGGGCCTCGCCGAGACGCGCCGCCGCCTTGCCCGCGTCGGCATTCGCCCCTTCGGAGCCGGGCCCGGCCCCACGCTCGCCGGCCTGCCCTGGCTGGTGCCATTCGAGACCGCGGGGCGCGCGCGCACGCTGGCCGTCTTCGGCGCCTTCGAGTATCGACCCGTCTACGACCACGCATTCCGCTGGTACACGAACCGGGGGTTGGCGGGGGTGGCCCCGCTCTCGCCCCTGCGGCTGCGACGCGACATCGCCCGCGTGCGGCAGCGCCTGCCCGAGCCTCTGGTCGTGGCGTTCCCGCACTGGGGCGAGAGCTACGCTCCGACCAGCGAGGCCCAGCGCGCCGCCGCCCGGCAGCTCGTCGCCGCGGGGGCCGACATCGTGATCGGGCACGGGTCGCACGTCGCGCAGGGCTTCGAGATGGTGGGGGGGCGGCCGGTGATCTACGGCCTCGGCAATTGCGCCTGGAACACGCCGGGCCGCTTCGGCATCGAGGGGGTGGCAGCGATCGGCCTTGTGGCCCTGCTCTCCTTCGGCGAGATCGGGCCACCGCTCCTGCGGCTCGTGCCGATCCTGACCGACAACGCGGCGACGGGCTTTCGCAGCCGCCCGTTGGGCGAGGCGGCATTCGCCCGCTTCGCCGCCGCGCATCGGGGCGGCTGGGCCACGGCTCGCGTGGGCGGGGCGCCCTGCCTCGAGCGTCTCGTGCCGCCCGGCGAGCCGGCCGCGCGCCAGGCGGCTGCATCGGCGTTCGCTCCGCCTTGAGGCTAGTCGGCAGGCGCACCCACCGCCAGCCCCAGCGCCTCGGTCAGTTCGGCGGCGGCCAGCATGTCGCGCGAGGAATGGCCGATGCCCGGCGCCTCGACCAGTCGCCAGCCGAAGGGCAGCCCCCGCTCCGCCGCCGCCTCCCGCCCCGCGCGGAACACGGTCCGACCCCGTTCGAGCCGCGTCGCGCCCTGAGCGTCGGCCCACCGGTTGCGGGTGAGGTTCTGGGCGCCTGTATCCTCCTGCCCGAGATAGATCGTCACCGGCGCGGCGAGGTAGTGCTCCAGCGTCCCGTCCAGGGCTTCGTCCGGTGCCCCGCCGAAGCCGTAGGGGACGGGCCAGTCGGCGCTGGGCATCACGTGGGTCGCCGGGTTGGCCAGCACGATCCGCGCCACGCCCTCGGGCCGGCCATAGGCCGCGTAGCGCGACAGGAACTGCGCGCCGGCGGAGTGGCCGAACAGGTAGACGGGCGTGGCCGCTCCCTCGCGCTCCCGCACCCAGGCGACGAGATCGTCGACCGCCCCGATCGTCCACGCGCCGACGTCGCGCGGGCCATCTGGGCCGACCAGCCCGCCCCTGTGGTAGGCCGCGTTGGGAAAGCGCTCCCGGTCGAAGAGCGGGCTGTAGACCGACATGCACAGCCCTCGTGCCGCGTCGCGCGCGCGGTCGCGGTAGGCCTCGGCGGTGCGCCCGGTCCCGTGGAAGACCAGCAGTGCCGAGGGGCGGGCGCAGTCTGCCGGCCGGTAGGTGAACACGTCGAGCCGGTGCGCGCCTATGGCCGCCTCGACCCTGCCCGCCCCGAAAGGCGCCACTGTATCGAACGCGGCGACCGGCGGTGGTGCGGCCGAGAGCAGCGCGACGGCGAGGAGCCCGGCGGGCAGCCTGCGGAGGGGGCGGGTCATGCCGGCATGCTCGCGCCTCGGGATTCGGGACGATCCGGTGCTGCCGGACCGGCGGACCGCGCGGTGCCGCCCGTCCGAGAGGTTCATCTTAGCATCTCTCACGAGGGCGGTGTAGGCGGCAGCGGTCTTTGGCCGGGACGGGGGCGCGCGGCCGCGTCCTCCCGAAGAAAGAATGACTTGGCAACGGGCGGCGCTCGCCTCCGTGGCGGCCTCGGCTGTGCCCGGTTGCGGCGCGACAACCGGCCTTGACGGCCGGCCGTTTCGGAGGCTTTGGCGGCAGCGGGGGCTTCGGCAGATCGAACCGGAGGGCGTCGAGCCTAGAGCGCGAGGCCGGCGTGAACACGGCGCGGCTGCAGGGGCTCGACGTGGCCGGCATGGTCTCGGCTCGGAGGGGAATACGCGGTCGCCATCGGCGCTTCGCGCGGCGTGGCGGGCACAGGCAGGTGCGGCAGGGCACGATGTCGATGCACCTCGCGCCGCGGGTCTCCGTCTCGGTCCTGGCCGCTGGTGCCCGCCCTGCCGCTCGGCGCGGCTGTCGACGCGCAGGGCGGCGTCGAAACCCGCAGAGATCGGCGACAGCCCTTTACCGATGGCCTGCGCCGGTGTCGGCATTCGGGGTCTGTATGGCAGATTGATTCCACGGACTGTTCGGGACCATGCCGGTCATTTCCCCGATCCTGGATGAAGGGTGCGGCCACACCGGCCTGCGGCCATTGCAGATGTGGCCGCGAAACTTCCGAACGCGGCGCTTCTGTTACAGCGCGTCACTGCCAAGTGAACCTTTCCTCCCGCCTTCTCTCGTCATGGTGTTTTGGCAGATTTGGCGATGGGGCGTAGCTTGCGGAATGCACGCATCGCAACATGGAGGCGGAACCATGACCCGTCACGCTTCTCCCCTGACCCGTCGCGGGTTTCTCGCGTCCTCGGCCGTTGCAGGTATCGGCCTCGGCACGGCAGGACAGGCTTCTGCCCCGAGCTTTCCGGCCAGCCCCGAATCCGATCCCTACACCTTCGAGATCACTCGCACGGAGGAGGAATGGCGCGCACTGCTCGACGATGAGTCCTACGTCATCCTCCGGGGGGGGGCAGACCGAATTGCCGGCCTCGAGCGACCTGTGGACCGAGACGCGCCCGGGCACCTACGGTTGCGGCGGCTGCAATCTGCACGTCTACTCCTCTGAGTGGAGAGTGCCGCTCGACAAGGGGTGGGTCTTCTTCGCGCATTCCGAGCCGAACACCGTCCTGACCGGCATCGACTCGCCGCAAGAAGCCTACGGGATGGATCCGAACGCACCGGGAAACATGATCGAAGTGCACTGCCGGCGGTGCGGCAGCCATCTCGGCCACATCCTGCTCGTGGAGGGCGAGCCGCTGCACTGCATCAACGGGCGCAGTCTGACCTTCGAGCCGCGCGACACCTGACGCCTCCCTCGCCTGCCCGCTGCAAGAAGGCCCGGCTTTGCCGGGCCTTCTTTTTTTCTGGACTCCGGGGCGACGAATTCGCGTAATCACGCGCACTCGCATGCGCGTGATTCAAGATCAATTGTTGTGGGTGAAACAGGGCCGATCGGCTTCCGCCATGTCACGTGTTTCACCGGGATCGGTAACATGTGAACCGGGGGCCGAGACCGATTGACGGGCAAAAGGTGCCGGAAATCAATAGCCTGACCAGTGCCGGGCCAATTTCGGAAAGGCGGGTGCGGATTTTGCGCGAAGGCCCCGCCCGGAGGGTCACGCAAAATCAAGTCGGCGTCATCCGCGAGGCGGTATTTCATGCGGTGTGCCGCCTTTGAACGGGGCCGGCGCAAGTCCTATTCCTGTGATCCGAAGTTCGACACCTCCCGGGGGGATTTGTGAGTTCTGCGAGAGGCCGGTGGGGGGATTTCAAGGGGTTAGGTTGCGAGAGGGTGGTGAAGTGCGGATGTAGTGTCGTCACACGTTTGGTGAAAATGCAGCATTGATACATGACGATGGGGCGACTACTGTCGCCACATCATGTATACGCGCATCACGAAGAGCGGCGGGCGGCAGTATCTTC
>NZ_QPLK01000040.1 GCF_003340565.1 Rhodovulum sp. 12E13
CCGGCGGGGGGGACCGGAAGCCACGGGATACAGGGAAGAAAGGAAGGGGTGCGGGGAGATGAGAAGTCTCGTTCTGCTGGCGATGCTCGGCGTGATGGGCCTCGCCTTCTGGGCCTACGAGGAGAATTACCGGACCCAGGCGGCCGCCCGCGAGGCCGAGCGGCTGAGTGCCGAGATCGGCGCCCTGCGCGAACGGCTGGGGCTGCTGAACGCCGAATGGGCGTATCTCAACAGGCCCGAGCGGCTCGCCGAGCTGGCCGACATCAATTTCGAGGATCTGGCTCTCGTGCCCTTCGCGCCCGAGCAGTTCGGCGCGGTGGAGCAGGTGGCCTTCCCGCCCGACCCGGCCACGCTGATCGTGCGCGAGATCGTGGAGACGCGCGGCGCGCTCGGCGAAGGAGAGGATACGCTGCCATGATTCGCCGACCCCTGCGCCCGCTCGCCCGCATTCTCGCAGCGCGCGCCCAGGGCGGCGACCCCGGCGCCATCGAGGCCGAGAACCTCCGCCTGCGCAACGATGCGCGCCGCGACGAGCTGCGCCTGCGGGCCGAGGGGCGGCTCTTCGTGATGGCGCTGTGCTTCCTCGGGGCTTTCACCGTGATCGGGGCGCGGATGGGTACCCTCGCCGCCTCGGAGCCCGCCGAGCCGCGCCTTGCCGCGTCGGGCGAGGCGATCCGCGCCTCGCGCGCGGACATCACCGACCGCAACGGGCGGGTTTTGGCCACCAATCTCGCCACCCATTCGCTCTATGCACAGCCGGAGCAGATTGTCGACGCGGCGCGCGCCGCCCGCGAACTGGCCGCGATCTTTCCCGAGCTCGACGAGGAGGCGCTGCACCGCCGTTTCACCGACGGGCGCAAGTTCCTCTGGATCCGCAAGACGCTGAGCCCCGAGGAGATGCAGAAGGTGCATGACATCGGCGAGCCGGGCCTGCTGTTCGGCCCGCGCGAAATGCGCCTCTACCCCAACGGGCGGCTCGCCGCGCACATCCTCGGCGGCGCGAGCTTCGGCCGCGAGGGGGTGCATTCGGCCGAAGTCATCGGCACGGCCGGCATCGAGAAGGAATACGACGCCTATTTGCGCGACCCAGCCCTGTCGGGCGCGCCGCTCGTCACCTCGCTCGACCTGACGGTGCAGGCGGTGACCGAGCAGGTCCTGGGGGGCGGGATGCGCCTGCTCAACGCGAAGGGCGCCTCGGCCATCCTCATGGACGTCCATACCGGCGAGATCCTCGCCATGGCGTCGCTGCCGGATTTCGACCCCAACGACCGGCCCGCGCCGCTGACCCGCGGCGAGGCCGCCGACAGCCCGATCTTCAACCGGGCGGTGCAGGGGGTCTACGAACTGGGCTCGGTGTTCAAGATCTTCCCCGTCGCGCAGGCCCTCGAACTCGGGCTCGCCGGGCCCTCGACCGTCATCGACACGTCGGGGCCGATGCGGGTGGGCGGCTTCAGCATCAACGAGTTCCGGAACAAGAATTTCGGCAAGATCAGCCTGGCCGAGATCCTGATCGAGAGCTCCAACCGTGGCACCGGCCGGCTCGCGCTGCAGATCGGGGCGGAGCGGCAGAAGGAATTCCTCGGCCGGTTCGGCTTCCTCGAGCCGACCGATGTCGAGATGGTCGAGGCGCCGACGGGCCGCCCCCTCTTTCCGGAGCGGTGGCAGGAGCTCTCGACCGTGACGATCAGCTACGGCCACGGTATCAGCACCTCGCCGCTGCACCTCGCGGCGGGATATGCAAGCCTCGTCAACGGCGGCACGCGGGTGCGCCCGACACTCCTGCGCCAGTCGGGGCCGCAGCGGGGCGAGCGGCTGGTCTCGGAAGAGACATCGAAGGCGGTGCGCACCATGCTGCGGCAGGTCGTGACCGAGGGCACGGCGAGCTTCGCCGAGGTCGAGGGCTACCACGTCGGTGGCAAGACCGGCACCGCCGACAAGCCACGGGCCGCGGGCGGCGGCTATTACGAGGACAAGGTGATCGCCACCTTCGCCTCGATCTTTCCCGCCCACGACCCCGAATACGTGCTCGTCGTGGCGCTCGACGAGCCGATGGAGACCAGCGGCGAGGAGCCGCGCCGCACCGCCGGCTGGACGGCCGTGCCGGTGGCGGCCGAGATCATCCGGCGCACCGCGCCGCTGCTCGGGCTGCGGCCGAGCGTTGATGCGCCGCCCCTTCCCGCGCTAACACCCGCGTCGAACGGATAGCCGCCGGGGGGGGGCAGGGAGCATGGCCACCGACAAGACGCTCGCCCAGCTGGGCCTCGCCGCGACGAGCGGGCAGGAGGCGCGGATCACCGGCCTCTCGGTCGATTCCCGCTTCGTCAGGGAGGGGCACCTCTTCGCGGCGTTGCCGGGCACGCGGGTGCACGGGGCGGAGTTCGTGCAATATGCCGTGCGCATGGGCGCGGCGGCGATCCTGACCGACGCCGAGGGCGCCAGCATCGCGGCCGACGCGCTCGCGGGCTCTTCGGCCGCGCTGGTCGTGACGGAGGATCCACGCGGCGCGCTCGCGGGCGCCGCCGCGCTGTGGTTCGGAGCCCAGCCCGAGACCGTCGTCGCGGTCACCGGCACCAACGGCAAGACGAGCGTGGCGAGCTTCGCCCGGCAGATCTGGCAGGCGTTGGGCGAGCCCGCGGTCAACCTCGGCACTACCGGCGTCGAGGGCGACTGGGAGGCGCCGCTCGCCCACACCACGCCCGAGCCGATCACGCTGCATCGCACGCTGGCCGAGGCGACGGCGGCCGGCATCACCCATGCGGCGATGGAGGCCTCCTCGCACGGGCTGGCCCAGCGGAGGCTCGATGGCGTGCGGCTGGCGGCGGCGGGCTTCACCAACATCACGCAGGACCATCTCGACTATCACGCCGGCTTCGACGACTACTTCGCCGCCAAGGCACGGCTGTTCACCCGTGTGCTGGGCGACGAGGGCGTGGCCGTCGTCAACACCGACGGCGCGAACGGGCCGCGCATGGCCGACGTGGCCGAGGAGGCGGGTCACGAGGTGATCCGGGTCGGGCGCTCGGAGAACTGCCAGATCCGCCTTATGGGCCTGCGCTTCGAGCCGACGGGGCAGGAGATGCGCTTTGCGTGGAACGGCGCCACGCATCAGGCCAGGCTGCCCCTCATCGGCGGCTTCCAGGCCGAGAACGTGCTCGTGGCGGCGGGCCTCGTGATCGGGGCGGGGGCCGACCCGGAAGAGGTGTTTGCCACACTGCCGCGCCTCGCCGGCGTGCGGGGCCGGATGCAGCTCGCCGCCACGCGCGAGAACGGCGCGGCGGTGTTCGTGGATTACGCGCACACGCCCGACGCGCTCGCCACCGCCCTGCAGGCGCTCCGCCCGCATGTCATGGGGCGGATCGTCTGCGTCTTCGGGGCGGGCGGCGACCGCGACCGAGGCAAGCGCCCGCTCATGGGGCAGGCGGTGGCCGAGCACGCCGAGTCTGCCATCGTCACCGACGATAACCCCCGCAGCGAGGATCCCGCCTTGATCCGCGCCGAGGTGCTGGCCGGCTGCCCCGAGGCGAGCGAGGTGGGGGACCGGGCCGAGGCCATCCTGCGCGGTGTCGATGCGCTGGGGCCTGGCGACGCGCTGCTGATCGCGGGCAAGGGGCACGAGACGGGGCAGGTGGTGGGCGACGTGACCTACCCGTTCGACGATGCCGAGCAGGCGAGCGTGGCCGTCGCCGCGCTCGACGGGCGCGTGTCGTGACCGCCCTCTGGACCTCCGCCGAGGCCGAAGCGGCCACGGGCGGGGGCGCCACGCAGGCGTTCGAGGCGCAGGGCCTCTCGATCGACAGCCGCACCATCGGGCCGGGCGAGTTGTTCGTCGCGCTGAAGGACGCCCGCGACGGGCACGACTTCGTGGCCGACGCGCTGGCCCGGGGGGCGGCGGCCGCGATGGTCTCGCGCGTGCCCGAGGGGCTGACCGAGGACGCGCCCTTGCTGATCGTGGACGACGTGCTCGAGGGGCTGCGCGCGCTCGCCCGAGCCGCGCGGGCGCGCACGGGGGCGCAGGTGCTCGGCATCACCGGCTCGGTCGGCAAGACCTCGACCAAGGAGATGCTGCGCGCGGTGCTGGGCACGCAGGGGCGCGTGCATGCCGCCGAGAAGAGCTACAACAACCATTGGGGCGTGCCGCTGACGCTGGCGCGGATGCCGGCCGATACCGACTTTGCCGTGATCGAGATCGGCATGAACCGGCCCGGCGAGATCGCGCCGCTCGCGCGGCTGGCCGACCTGACGCATGCGCTCGTCACCACTGTCGCGCCCGCGCATCTGGAGGCGTTCGACAGCGTCGAGGGGATCGCGCACGAGAAGGCCTCGATTCTCGAGGGGCTGCGGCCGGGCGGCTGGGCGATCCTGAACGGCGACATCGACTACACGCCGATCCTGCGGGCGAAGGCGCAGGCCGTGGGCGCGCGCGCGGTGCTGTTCGGCGCCTCGGAGGCGGTGGATGCGCGCCTCGTCGAGGTGTTCCTGAAGGACGGGCAGACCGTGGCCCAGGCCGATCTGACGCTGCCGGACCAGCCTCCGCTGCGCCTGCCGTTCAAGCTGCACACGCCGGGCAGGCATTTCGCCATGAACGGGCTGGCGGTGCTGGCCGCCGCCGCCCTGATGGGGGCCGACGTGGGGCTCGCGGCGGGCGATCTCGGTCGCTGGCTGCCCTATGACGGGCGCGGGCGGCGCGAGACGATCCCGCTCGACGCGGCCGACGAGACCCTCGCCTTCGACCTGATCGACGACGCCTACAACGCCAACCCCGCCTCGGTCGCCGCCGCCCTCGACATGCTGGCCGCCTCGCGCCCGACCGACGGGATCGGCCGGGTCGCCCGCGGCCGTCGCATCGCCATTCTCGGCGACATGCTGGAACTCGGGCCGACCGAGGACGAGCTGCACGCCGCCCTTGCCGCCCACCCGGCGATGGCGTCGATCGACCGGGTGCATTGCGTCGGCCCCCGCGCCCGGGCGCTGTGGGCCGCGCTGCCGGGTGCGAAGCGCGGCGAGCATGTCGAGACGGCCGACGCCTTCGCCCGCCGCGTCCGCGCGCTCGTGGACGCGGGCGACATCGTGCTGGTCAAGGGCTCGCTGGGGATCGGGCTGCAGGCGGTGGTTGACGCTCTGCGGAAACTGGGCCAAGCCGCGCCATCCGACTCCGACGACCAGGGCTGAGAGGGGCCCGGCCCATGCTCTACTGGCTTACCGCTTTCTCGGATGGGGGTGATTTCTTCAACCTTTTCCGGTATATCACCTTTCGCGCCGGCGCGGCGTTCTTCACCGCTCTGGTCTTCGGCTTCCTGTTCGGGCGACCGCTGATCGACCTGCTGCGCCGCAGCCAGGGCAAGGGCCAGCCGATCCGCGACGACGGGCCGGAGGGGCACTTCGCCAAGGCCGGCACGCCCACGATGGGGGGCGTGCTCATCCTCGGTGCGCTCACGGTGGCGACGTTGCTCTGGGCGCGGCTCGACAACCCTTACGTCTGGGTGGTGCTCTTCGTCACCATCGCCTTCGGGCTGGTGGGCTTCGCCGACGATTACGCCAAGGTCTCGAAGGGCAACGTGAAGGGGGTGCCGGGGCGCGTGCGCCTCGCCGCCGGCTTCGCGATCGCCGCGCTGGCTGCCATCGCCTGCACCTTCGCCCATCCGGCCGAATTGACCGGGCAGCTCGCCTTTCCCGTGTTCAAGGAGCTCCTGCTGGATCTCGGGCTGATGTTCGTTCCCTTCGCGATGATCGTGATCGTGGGCGCGGCCAACGCGGTGAACCTCACCGACGGGCTCGACGGCCTGGCCATCATGCCGGTGATGATAGCCGCCGGGACGCTGGGGGTGATCGCCTACGCGGTGGGGCGGGTCGACTTCACCGAGTATCTCGACGTGCACTACGTGCCGGGCACGGGCGAATTGCTGGTCTTCGCCGCGGGCCTGATCGGCGGGGGGCTGGGCTTTCTGTGGTACAACGCGCCGCCCGCCGCCGTCTTCATGGGCGATACCGGCTCGCTGGCGCTCGGGGGCGCGCTGGGGGCCATCGCGGTTGCGACCAAGCACGAGATCGTGCTGGCCATCGTCGGCGGCGTCTTCGTGGTCGAGGCGCTGTCGGTGATCATCCAGGTCGCCTATTTCAAGCGGACGGGGCGGCGTGTTTTCCTGATGGCGCCGATCCACCACCATTTCGAGAAGCGGGGCTGGGAGGAGAGCCAGATCGTGATCCGCTTCTGGATCATCTCGCTGATCCTCGCCCTCGTGGGCCTCGCAACGCTGAAGATCCGCTGAGATGGGGAGCGCGGCAGCGGGGGACGGCTTCACTCCAATCCCCGGCCCCCTGCCTGACCCCGTCCGCGAGACGCGGGCGATGATCGCCGGCATGGCGCCGCGGCTGGTGCCGGGCGATGTCTGCTTCGTCACCGTGCACGAAACGGAGGTGGCGGCGCTGCTGCCGTCGGCGCGGGCGATGATGCGGGAGTCAGAGGGGGTGACTCTGGTCCTTCCCCTGGCGCATCCGCGCTGCCCCGACGGCGCGCTCGCCCTGCGCCAGATCACCCTGTCGGTGCGCTCGGCGCTCGATGGCGTGGGGCTCACCGCAGCGGTCTCGGCGGCGCTCGCGGCGCGCGGCATCCCCTGCAACGTGATCGCCGGTGCCTGCCACGATCACCTCTTCGTTCCCGCGACCCGGGAAGAGGAGGCGCAGCAGACCCTCGTGGCTCTCGCCGACGCGACACGCTGAGCGCCTGGCCCACGCCCCCCGCCGGCGCAGGGCCGGCGCGTCAGACGCGCTCCGGTCACCCCAGCCGGGGCGCTCCCGCCTCCGCTCGACGCGCTTGCGCGCCTCGCTCCGTTGGGCCCGGCAGCCGCTGTCGCGGCTGCGGGGGCTCCCTGTCGCGGGCAGACGCGCGAAGGCCGGCGCAGACTCGGGAGGGATCGGTCGGCGCCCGTCTCGGGGCGGCGGGGCTGCACAGCGAGTGCAGGGTCTTCGGCGTCAGCCCGGAGCGACGGGGCGCCAGAGCGCCATTGCGTCGGGGCCGACCCGGCGGAGCGCGGCAAGGCGGAAGCGGGGGGCGGAGGCGAGCGCCTCGACCCCCAGCGCCCCGAGAGCCGGGCGGCCCTCGGCCCCGAGGGCGAGGCCGGCGGTGAAGGTGACGAGCTCGTCCACGAGACCCGCAGCGAGGAGCGATGCGGCGAAGGTGCCGCCGCCCTCGCAGAAGACCTCGCCCAGGCCGCGCGCGCCCAGCGTGGCGAGCAGGGCCGACGGGTCGATCTGGCGGCCGCTCACGGCGGTCTCGACCGTCTCGGCCCCGCGGGCGGCCCAGCGGGAGCGGCGGTCGGGCGTCGCGTCGGGGCCGTGGCAGAGCCAGAGCGGGCCGGCGGCCGGGTCGGCGGCGGAGGCGGCGAGGCGCCCCTCCTCCGGCAGGTCGAGCAGGCGCGAGGCGACGAGGCGAACGGGCTGCGCCACGGGACCGAGGCCGCGCACGTCGAGGCGGGGGTCGTCGGTGCGCGCCGTGCCTCCACCTACCAGCACTGCGTCGGCCCGCGCCCGCAGGGCGTGGACGGCGCGGCGCGCCTCGGGGCCGGTGATCCAGCGGCTTTCGCCGGTGGCGGTCGCAATGCGGCCGTCGCAGGAGGCGGCGAGCTTGAGCGTCAGCCAGGGCCGGCCCCGCACGACCCGCGACAGGAATCCGCGATGAGCTTCGCGGGCCGCCTCGGGCGCGGCGCCGGCGACCACCTCGAGCCCGGCCGCACGCAGGGCCGCGTGCCCCTGACCGGCGGTGCGGGGATCTGGATCCTCGAGCGCGGTGACGACGCGCGCGATGCCCGCCGCCGCCAGCGCGCCTGCGCAGGGGGGCGTCGCGCCTCCATGGGCGCAGGGCTCGAGCGAGACGTAGGCGGTGGCGCCGCACGCGGCGGCGCCTGCGGCGGCGAGGGCCTGAGTCTCGGCATGGGGGCGGCCGCCGGGCGCTGTGGCTGCACGGGCGAGGATGCGACCGTCGCGCACGATCACGCAGCCGACCGAGGGGTTGGGCCACGTCGCGCCGGCGCCGCGCGCCCCGAGGCGGAGTGCAAGGTCGAGGAAACGGGCGTCTGACGCGGTGAGGGTCATGTCCTGCCGGCGGCGCGCGGCGGCCGCGGCCAGGCGCAAGGCGCTTGCAAGCGCCTTGGCCGCGCGCGCGCGCGGCCAACGGCCTTGCAAGGCCGTTCCGCCCGCCCGGGCCGTCGCGACCGCGTCATTCGCCGGGCTGCTCGTGGGGGCGCAACTCGCTGACGAAGCGATCGAAATCGTCGGCTGCCTGAAAATTCTTGTAGACGGAGGCGAAGCGCACGTAGGCGACCGTGTCGATCCGCGCGAGCGTTTCCATGACGATCTCGCCGATCACCTTCGAGGGGATGTCGGTGTCGCCCATGCTCTCGAGCCGTCGCACGATCCCCGAGATCATCTGGTCGACGCGCTCGGGCTCGATCGGCCGCTTCTGCAGCGCGATTCGGATCGACCGCTCCAGCTTGTCGCGGTCGAAATCCTCGCGCCGGCCGTTCGACTTGATGACGACGAGGTCGCGCAGCTGCACCCGCTCGTAGGTGGTGAACCTCCCGCCGCAGGCGGGGCAGAAGCGGCGGCGGCGGATCGCCACGTGATCCTCGGCGGGGCGCGAATCCTTCACCTGCGTGTCGATGTTGCCGCAAAACGGGCAGCGCATGTGGTCCCCTCGTCGTCTGCCTGTTGGGGTCGGACCCCATATCCTGCGGGCGACTATACGCAGGCCGCGAGAGCTTGGGTAGGCCGATTCCGGGCGGTCGGGGCGAGATGTGGCGCAGGAGACTCGCGGCGCGCGACCGGCGGCTGGTCGTGGTCAGATCCGCTCGCAGGTGCCGCGGACCACGCGGCCGGCGCCGGTATCCTCCCAGATGAAGCCGCCATCGGTGCCGATCGTCAGGATGCGCAGCTGCGGCGTGGCGAGGTGGCAGACGACCGGGTCGTAGGGCTTGCGCAGACTCGCACGTGCTCCGTCGATGGCGCAGCGGTCTGCGGCGGGGTCCACCTCGACCTCGAGCACCGTGTCGGGGCCGGCGCATTGCAGCGACAGCGCGGCGGCGGGTCCCGCAGCCAGCGCCGTCAGCAGGCCGAGCGCCCACCCGCGGCAGGGCGCGCTGCGGCGGGTGGTGGCGCGGCGGGGGCCGGTCTCGCGGCCGGGGTCGTTGGCGGCACGGAAGCCGGTGGCGGGACGGGCGCCGGTGGCGGGACGGGCGCCGGTGGCGGGACGGGCGTCGGCGGCGGGACGGGGGCAATGCATGGGGCGGCCTCCGTGTGAGACGGATACAGATCGCCACTATACGCGATCGCGCGAGACTTGCGAGGCGGCTCAGCAGAGCGTGAGCAGGATTTCGCGCTGGTGCGGCCGGTCCCGGTGCTCGTAGAGATAGAGGCCCTGCCAGCGGCCGAGCAGCAGGCGCCCCTCGCTCACCGGCACCGACAGGCTGACCGGCAGGACCGACGCCTTGATATGGGCGGGCATGTCGTCGGGCCCCTCGGTGCGATGGGTGATCCACTCCATGCCCGGCCGGTCGGCATGGGGGGCGAGGCGGCGGAAGAACGCCTCGAGATCGGCGCGCACGTCGGGGTCGGCGTTCTCCTGGATCAGGAGCGAGGCCGAGGTGTGGCGGATGAACACGGTCAGCAGCCCGTCGCAGCCCTGACCGGCCACCCATTCGGCCACCTTCCCCGTGATCTCGACAAGGCCCGGGCCGGGCGTATCGACGATCAGGCGGTGCCGGGCGGACATCGCGTCAGAGCCGCAGCCCGAAACCGAACTTGCGCAGGCTGTCGGGGCAGTAGCCGCGCGCCTGCGCCGCGCGCAGGTTGAAGCCGGGCGTGTCGAGGCTGAGGCCGTAGCCCGTCTCGGGGCCGGGCCGCGGGCCGTCGGCCAGCTCCGGCGGCGGCTCGGTGGTGAAGGTGACGGCGGAACGACCGAAGGAGACGGGGCTCGGCCCCTGCCCGCGCAGGATGTACACGCGATCCGTCGGAGACGCGCCGAGGCGCCGGATCGCGTAATCGCCCGCGGCGCACCAGAAATCGGAGGGCCCCGCCTGCGCGCGGGAGATCACGGCCGCGGTGTTCGGCCGCTGGGGGTCTGGGGCGACCTGCATCGTGTTCCTCGCGCGCCAGATGCTCGCGCTCGCGCTGTCGGCGGCGTTCTGCCCCGGCCCGGCGACCGGCGTGCAGCCACCGAGAAGGGCGGCCAGCAGGGCGGCGACAGCGAGGGGCCGGCGCCCCGGCGATCTCATGTCCGCTTGTTTCAATCGTCGTCCTCCCGGCGGCGGTTGACCGCGTCGCAGAGCGCTTCGGAGAAGGCGACGCTGCGGCTCACCCCCTCGCTCCAAGGGCGAAGGACCACCGCGTCGAGCCCGGCGTTGCGCCCCGAGCCCGGCGGACGCATGGCGAAGACGACCGAGCGCTGGCCGGGGCGCGTCCGGCTCGGGCCGATCGGATGGACGATCTCGACCCGGTCGGTCGCGCGCGCGTCGAGGTGCCGGCGGGCGAAATCGCCGGCCGCGCAGAAGACATCGCTGCCGCCGGCTGCGCGCCCGGGGAACACCTCGAAGCTCGCGGCCTCTCCGGAAACCGACATGCCGTTGCGCGAAAGGCCCGCCTCGGCCGCGGCGGGAGCGACGAGCGCGAGCCCCAGAAGGGCCGTGCCGGCGAGGCGGCGAGCGGCAGCGGGGCGCGGGGCGGCGACAAGGGGGCGGGGCAAGGCGGTCTCCCTCGACAATGCTCTGTCATGTTAACGTAATTGCGGCCGCCGGCGAAGCCACGACGCCGCGACGTCGCGGCGCGTGCGGAAAACCGGCGAGCGACGCGCCGCCGCGGCCGCCCGGGCTGCCCGGGCCACATCCGATCCGGCGCGCCTTGCCTGCGCCGCGTTTGCGTCGCCGGGTCGGAAACGACCGCGCCGCGCGTCGCCGCTCCGTGCCGCGACTGCGCCGTGGCCCCTAAAACTCGCGGCATTCTCCCGCTTCCAAGGGCGCCCGGCGCCGCATTCCCGCCCCATTCGGGGCCAAAGTTCGGCTCCCGAGGGCGGTGCCCGAAGACGGCGTCCCGCCCGACCCCGAGACCGAAGAGCCGGACCCTAACCCTTGACCGACGGCCCGCACATAGACCCCCATGCCGGCGACACCCTGCCGGCCGGCACGCCCCTCCTGCAGGGGCAGTATCTCGTCGAGGGCTTCCTCAACGCGGGCGGCTTCGGCATCACCTACCTTGCGCGCGACAGCCTCGACCGCAGGGTCGTGATCAAGGAGTGCTTCCCCTCCACGATGTGCTGCCGGACCGACGAGATGGTGCGCGCCCGGTCCCGCTCGCACCAGGGCGAGTTCGACGCGGTGGTGCGTCTCTTCGGGCAGGAGGCGCGTCGGCTGGCCAAGCTGGAGCACCCCAACATCGTCGGCGTGCGCGACGTCTTCGAGGAAAACGGCACGGCCTACATGGCGCTCGACTACGTCGACGGGCGCGACATGCTCGACGTGATCGAGCAGGAGACGTGGCGGCTCGATCCCGACACGGTGCGCGAGATCACGCTGCAGCTGCTCGACGCGATCGGGCACGTCCACGCGCGCGGGATGCTGCATCGCGACATCTCGCCCGACAACATCCTGCTCACGGCCGATGATACGCCGATCCTGATCGATTTCGGCGCGGCCCGCGACACCGCCCGCCGCAAGAGCCGGCTGCTCTCGGCGATGCACGTGGTCAAGGACGGCTACTCGCCGCAGGAATTCTACCTCCAGGGCGGCGAGCAGTCGCCCGCCTCCGACCTCTATTCGCTCGCTGCCTCTCTCTATCACGCGATCACGGGCGACCCGCCTGTCTATTCCCACCGCCGGCTCGCCGCCATCGCCGAGCGCCAGCCCGACCCCTACCGCCCCGTCGCCGGCACGGCCGAGGGCTACGACCGGCGCTTTCTCGCGATGATCGACCGCGCGATGGAGGTCTTCTCGCGCGACCGGGTGCAGAGCGCGGCGGAGTGGATGGCGGGAATCGCCGGCACCGGCGCCGCCTGCCCCGAGGCCATGGCCGTCGACGACGCCGAGATCGCCGAGCGCATTCGCCGGCTCGTCGAGGCGACGAATGCCGAGGTTGAAGAGGTGCAGCGGCAGCGTCGGCGCGAGCAGGAGGCGCGGGCGCGGCAGGCCGAGATCGAGGAAGCCGAGCGCGAGGCCGCGCGCATCCGCCGGCTGGAGATGGCCCGGCGCGAGGCCGAGGAGGCCGAGCGGCTCCACCGGGAGAAGCTGTCGCGCGATCCCGGCGGCTGCGCCGATGGTGCGGGGCGCGGCGGTGCCCGCGCGGGGTCGGCGGGTGCGCCGGGGGCGGGCGGCGCGAGCACGGGCGGCGCGATCACGGGCGGTGCGGGCGCCGATGGGGCCGGCCTGCATGTCGTGGCCCATGTGCCGGGCGCGGGCGGCGTCAACCGCGCGGCGCTCCTGCGCGAGCGCTACGAGCGCGCCCGGCGCGAAGCCGAGGAAGAAGCGGCGCGCGCCGCCGGCAAGCCCGTGCCGGGCGACGAGGCGGGCGGCAAGCCCACCCTGCTCGGCCGGGTTCTTGGCGGGGGCCGGCGCCGCTCGAAGGGAATCAGCAAGGTGGAAGGGTGTGGCACATGAAGGTGTTCAGGGAACGCGAGGCAGGGGCCATGGCCGGCCGCTTCTTCCGCAGGGGCGGGGCGGCCCGCCGCCCGGAGACGGCGGGCGACGACGACACCCCTCTGGAGCATCCCGCCGCTCCGGCGCAGGACGCCGCGGGAGCCGGGCGACCGGCGAGCCGGCCGCACACGCGCCCGGCCTCCTCCTGGGACAGCCCCTTCCGGGACGACGACGCCGACCCCCTGGACGCGCGGGACACGGCCGAACCCGCCGACGCGGGCGGCGATCCCGGTGCCAGCCCTGCCCGTTCCGGGGCCTTCCGCCCGGCCATGGGCGCAGCCGCGCCAGGCGACATGCCTGGCGGCTCGTCCGACGGGGCGCCGGGCGTGTCCGTCTCCGACAGTGGCACGCGGCTGCCCGCCGAGGAGCGCCTGCGCCAGTTCACCCGCGGCCGCGTGCGCCTGTCGCGGCCCCGGACTGGCGGGGCGGGCGACCCTGGCGGGCCGAGCGACGACGGGGTGAGCGGCGACCTGTCCGCCGGGGAGGGGGTCTGCGGTGACGGGCTCGGCTGTGACGGTCTCGGTGGGGAAAGGGCGGAGTCGCCCTTCGCCGCGCGCGCCCGCCTCTCGAGTCGCGCCCGTAGCGCGCCGCGCCGCATCTGGGACATCGAGGACGAGGCAGGGGTAGAGGCGGAGCGGGGCGATTCCGCGCCGGACCCGTGGGAGGCGCCCCGCGCGGCCACCCGCGCGCCCGCCTCGCGCGCCCGTCTCGCGCCCGACGGCCGAGCCATGCAAGACGCGCCGCCGCAGCGTCGTGCCGTATCGCCCCCGTCCGCCGCGCACCCGTCCGCCGCGCACCCGCCCGCCGCGCGCGTTTCTTCCGGTCCGCAGGCCGGGCCGCCGAGCGACGAGGACGAGATGATCGCCTATGCCCGCGCGCAGGTGGCGCGTATCGCCGAGGCGGGCATGGCCGAAGACCTCGGCGACGGCCATGGCGCGGGGCGGGCCAAGACGCGGCTGCTCGGCTTCCAGTCGCGCGATTTCGCCGCCCGCGACCCCTTCTCCCAGGGCGCGAGCGATGCCCGTCGCGGCCCGATGTTCCCGATTGGCTGGGTCGTGGTCACCGCCGGGCCGGGGCGCGGCGCCTCCTACGCGCTGACGGCGGGGGTGGCCACGCTCGGGCGCGGCGACGACCAGACCGTGTGTCTCGACTTCGGCGATACCGCGATCTCGCGGCAGGCCCATGCCTCCATCGCCTACGACCCCGAGACCAACTGCGTCTATCTTGGCGCGGGCGCGAAGTCGAACCTCGTTCGCCTCAACGATCGGCCCGTCCTGGCCACCGAGCAGCTCGAGGACGGCGACACGATCCGCATCGGCGAGACCACGCTGCGGTTCGCGGCGCTCTGCGGCCCCGATTTCGCCTGGACCGGTGCCGGCGGCAGCGGCGGCGGGCGCGACGCCGCGGGGGAGGGCTGATGCGGGGCACGGGCGAGGTGCGGCTCGAGGCCGCCACGGGCCTTTCGCGCGGGCGCCGCGCCATGCAGGAAGACGCGGTGCTCTGCGATGTGCCGCAGGGCGGGGCGGCGGGCATCGTGGTGCTCGCCGACGGGCTCGGCGGTCACGCGGGCGGCGCGCTGGCAAGCCGGCTGGCGGTGACGACCGCGCTCCGGGAACTCGCCGGTCACCGCGATGCCGAGGGCGCGCTCTCGGGCCATATCCCGGGCCTCTTGCGGGTCGCGGCCGAGGCGGCGAACCACGCCGTGCTCGCCCAGGCCGACCTTGCGCCCGAGGTGGAGGGGATGGGCACGACGCTGCTCGTCGCGGTGGTGCAGGGGGGCGATCTCTACTGGGTGTCGGTGGGCGACAGCCCGTTGTTCCTGTTGCGGGCGGGCCGTCTGCGCCAGCTCAACGAGACGCATTCGCTGGCCACCCATCTCGACCTGCTGGTGGAGGTGGGCGAGATGACGCCAGAGGCGGCGGCGGCACATCCGGGCCGGGCCTGCCTGACCTCGGCTCTGGGCGCCGAGCCGATCGAGCGGATCGACTGCCCCGACGCGCCGCTGCGGCTGCGCCCGGGCGACGTGATCCTCGCGGCGAGCGACGGCCTGCTGACTCTGGCACCGGGCGAGATCGGCGCCATCGCGGGCGCCCGGGGCGAGCGCTCGGCCGACCTTGCCAGCCGGCTGCTCGAGGCGGTGGCGCGGGCCGGCCAGGCCGAGCAGGACAACGTCTCGCTCGCCGTCCTGCGGGCCGAGCTGGCGGCGCCGCGCGCCGCTCCGCGCGCCGGCTCTGGCCTGCGCGGCGCACTGGGGCGGTTGCTCGACAATCTGCGCGCGGACCATGCGCCAGACCCGGCCCCGTCGCGGGCGGGCCTGCCGGGCTCGGGCCTGCCGGGCTCGGGCCTGCGGGGATCGGGGGCCGCCGGCGGCCTGCCCTCGGCCGCGCGCTCCGCCCTCGAGGTGCAGGAATGACGCCCGCCCGCCGTCTTCTCTCCAGCCCCGTCCATGCGCATCCCTCGCGGCCCGCGCCGAGGCGCGGTCGGCGCCCTGCGCCTGTCCGCCCGCACCGGCCACGGCGTGCCCGCGCCGCGGGCGGTATGCCTGCGCAACGGGTCGTCGTGCGTGTCGCGGCAGGGGGCAGCGCGGCTGGAGCGTCGCGATGAGCGGGGACATGCGAGCCTTCCGGGCGGCCGAGCAGCTCTCGGCCATCCTCGCCAGCGCCGTGCTGCCGCCCTCTGCGCGGGCGCTGGCCGAGCGGGTGGAGGCGCGCCTTTCCGCCCCGGTCCGGATCGCGGTCGTGGGCGTGCCGGAGGCGGGCAAGCGGCGGATCGTCGAGGGGCTGCTCGGCGGCGCGGTCATGCCCGCGGTCGCCGGCCTGCCGCCGGCCGAGATCGCGCTCGGCGCGGGCGACCGGATCGGCGTGGTGGCCGGCGACGGAGCCGAGGCGCGCGTCGACGTGGCCGAGTTCCACCAGCTCGACCCCGCCGATCTCGCCCTGATCCGCCTCTCGGCCCCTCTGCCGCTGTTGGAAAAGATCCGATTTCTCGTCGTGCCGCTCGAGGGTGGGGCGGCCGAGATGCGTGCGGCGCTGGGCTGGACGTTCCGACGCGCCGACATGGTGCTGTGGTGCATGCCGCGCCTGGGCGGCCCCGAGCGCACGCTTTGGCCCGCCATCCCCGAGGGGCTGCGCGATCACGCCTATCTCGCGGTGACCCGGCCCGCCGCATCCCGCCCGGGCGAAGCCGAGCGGATGGAGGCCGCCAACTACTTCGCCGAAATGCGCGACCTGACCGATGGCGAGGGCGCTGCAGAGCGCATCGCCCGCCTGCGCTCGGCATTGCTCGCCCATGTCTCGCGGGCGCGGCGCGAAGATCTCGAGGGCGCACTGCTGTTCCTCGACCACCACCTGTCGCGACCGGTGCGCGACCGGCCGGCGCCACTCGCGTCCTCGGCGACGGCGGCCGGGCCGGCCGGAGCGGTCGGCGCGGCGGCGGCCGGCGCCGCGCCCCGCGCAGGGTCTCGAGGCGCGGGGGGCGCCGTGGCCGACCCCGGATCGCCGTCGACGGCCTTTCCCGAATCGGGGCCGTCGCGCGGCGCCCCGGCCGCGCCCGGCCGCGACGGGCTGCCGGTGCCGGGCGCGGGCGCGCCCGAGCCGGGCGCG
>NZ_QPLK01000041.1 GCF_003340565.1 Rhodovulum sp. 12E13
CGGCTGTAGCGTTTCACCCATGGCGTGCTCCGAGGGCTGCTGTCGGACTTGGTGTAGCAACTTGATTCTACAGAGCTTTCGCGGGCACGCCAGCCATTACCCCCGATTTCGATGAATAAGGCGGGCTCAAGGGCGAGCCATTGCGGGCTGATGAATGGGGGTGCGGCGCGGCTACGGGCTGCCGCCGAAGATCTTGAGCTTGATGGCGATGCCCGCGAGCAGCGCCAGCATGACGCCGGTGGTGATCATGCGAACGGCGGTCTGCATCGCGGTGCGCCGCACCAGACGGATGCAATCCACCAGGGAGCGCAGATCGCGGATGTCGAGCGCGGCCTCGTCGCCGTCGAGACCAACATCGGCGAGCGCGCGTTTCGCGCCTTCCTCGGCCGCCCGCGTCAGGATCGCCTCGAACTCGGCGTCCGGCATGCGCACGAAGCCCTCGGATCGGGGTGGTGTCATCGAGATCCTCCTTCCACCGCTCAGCCGATCTTGCAGCCCCAGAAGGAAGTCTGATCGGCGGCGAAGTAGCCGTCGGCGACCCGGAAATATCCCTGCAGCTCGACGGTATCTCCCGCGGTCAGCGGGACCATGGTCTGCAGCCAGATCGCGGTGGCGAGCGAGACGTGGGTGGCGGAGATTTCCCCCATCGAACCGCGGATTTCGGTCGTGCCGTTCAGAACCAGCCGCCCGCGCATCCTCGCCGTGGCGCTGGCGTTGATCTTGTAGAGCAGCGTCGCGCCGAAGAGGTAGGTGCCGTCCACCGGCGCCACGAAGTGGTTGTTCGCGGCGTTGAAAGCCCCTTGGTCGTTGTGGTCGGTGATGTTGAGGCCGATCTTCGTCCAGGTCCCGACGCCGACGTAGTTGTCGTAGTTGGTGTAAGCCTTGAACCGGGGCAGACGGGGCTGGTCCACGATGCCGGTGGCGTTGTCGACGCTGAGCCCGTCGAAGAAGGTGCTGCCGTCGGCGGAGACCGCGAGGCGGAAGCGGTCCGAGCCGAACAGCCCCACTAGCGCCTTCGTCACGAAGCCGGTCTGCAGCGTCAGCCCGAGATCGTCGCCCGCCGCCTCCTTGTTCATGGTGTAGAAGAGGTCGCCGGTGCCGCCCTCGGCGACGGTCTTGGCGGTCCAGAGCGCGGCGTTGAGCTTGGCCGAGAACGGGTTCGACGCATCCGCCGTCGTGCCGAGCCCGAGCAGCGCCATGTTCTGCAGCACGTCCGGGGTGGACCCGATCCAGCCTGCGCCACCGTAGACCAGCAGAAGCCCCTCGTCCTCGACCCACGCCCGCCAACCGGTGCGCGGCGGCAGACGCAGCCAGGCGCCATCGGTCCAGAGTGCGACGTTCAGGTCCCAGCCTGCCCAGTCGCCCGTCGCGCCTGAGGCGACGATGTAGCGGTCGCCATCCGAGGGAGACCCGGGCGGCGCCGTCAAATCCCGGTCGAGGACGGAAAGCTGGACGAGGCCGTCGAGGATCCGCAGCGCCTCGTTGTGGGTGACGTGCTTCTGGGCCTGCGCCGCGAGGATGTAGGGCAGCAGGAGATGGGTCGTGGTGTCGGACATGGGGCCCTCAGAAACTAAGCGTGACGATCTTGGGCGCCCCCCGCCCGACGAGGGCGGAGAGCTGGAAGATGCGGATGTCGAGCGTGTCGCCGGGGCCGAGCAGCGCGCCGCAATCGGCGATCTGGTGGGCGGCGGTGTAGACCGCGCTGGTCGTGGCCGCGCTCAGCACCCGCTTCACGGTCGCACCGTCGAGGATCTCGACCTCGTAGGCTTCGAGTTCCTCGGCCAGCGGCACTTCCAGCCCGCCCCAGGTGTCGGCGGAAAGCGCTCGGGACCGGCGCGTCCAGCGGATGGTCAGATCGCCCGGTGCGCGCGGTCTGCGCCACGGCTGCTCGACATGCGCTACGGTGAACGGACGAAGCCCGACGCCCTCGGGCGTGAAGACCTGCGCCACATAGGTCTCGTCGCTGACCGGGCGGCTGGCGGGGCCGATGCGCCAGTTCCACGGGATGCCGAGGTCGGCCTCGGCAATCGGCATCGATGCGAGGCTGTCGTCGAGCACCACCACCCGCGCGCCAGCGGGCGTAGGATTGCCCATGGCCCCCTCGGTGCCGCGCTGGCCGCGCAACAGCCGGGTCAGGCGATACCGACCCGGCGCCAGCAGCTCGGCCGCGCCCGCCTGGACGATCTCCCAGACGCCGGGCGCGCTCTCGATGGCAAGCGCGTTGGCGCCTCCGAACAGCGTCAGGTCCGTGACGCTTTCCAGCGTGCCGGTCAGTAAATCGACCACCAGCGCCTTCCCGAGGTCGAAGCGCGAGGTGGGGCCCGGATAGAAGTCCGAGACCAGCGCCCCGATCCGGGCGCGGCTGCCGAAGGTGGTCAGCAGCTCGAAGCCATCTGTGGAGGGGCTGCGGAACACCGCCATCTCGCCCGGCCAGGGCACGGCGTGGGCGGCGACCAGCGGCCGATGCGCGGGCTGGTCCTCGGTCAGCTGCGGCAGGTCCATCAGCACCGCATCCGGCGCGCCGAACACGACGGCCCGCGTTAGCGACGCCGCGCGGGGATCGCCGGGCGGCAGATCGTAGGTCGCCCGGTCCTGGCGGACCGTCTCGATGCCACGCGCCTCGGCGTCGGCGATGGAGACGAGCCGCAGATCCACCAGCCGCCCGTCATGGGCGAGCCGGATCGCATCGGCCGGATCGAGCGCGAGGCGCGAGGGCGGCAGACGAAACGCCGCCGTCTCGCGGCCCACCCACGCCTCCATCAGCGCGCGGCGGCAGCGCCGCTCGGCCTCTTCGGGCGGCACGGCCATCGGGAAGGACTCCGAGGCGATCCGCGTCGTGTCGACGGTGATGCGCCGCGCCTCGACGATGGCCGCGTCGTAGCCCTCGTCGGCGCGGGCGATCTGCCACTTCAGCGCCTGCGGAAGTTCCGTCTCCTGGCCGCGGGTCAGCTCCAGCACGTCGCCCTCGCGGGCGGCGACCAGATCGTCGGGCGCAAGGGTGGCGACAGAGGCTCGCCCGCGCATGATGAAGCGGATCACCCCCTCGGTCTCCACAGCATCGAAGCCGAAATGCCGCGACAGCGTGGTGATCGAGGCGCGCGGACTTTCCAGCGCGGTGATGGCGTAGCCCTCCACCGCGCCCCAGAGGCCGGTGACGTCGATCCGGGACTCGACCAGCCCGGCACGCAGGCAGAGGTGGCGGACCAGCGCCGCCAGCGACACCGCGCCGAGCCGCCCCGTCAGCCATTGCCCCAGTCGCCAGTTCGCTCCATCCGTCCAGACGTCGGTCAGCGCCGGGAAGAACGGATAGGGCCGCGCGTCCCAGGTCCAGGCGGCGCATTCGGGGACGTGCACCATCCGGCCGCCGTAGACCGAGGACAGCGGGTTGTTCGCGGCCTCGCCCCACCAGAGATACGTCGCCTCGAGATAGGCGCGCTGGATTGCGTCGTCCCGCCAGCCACGGGAGAAGTAAGGCACAAAGCTCTCGGAGGACTTCGGGTCGAAGAAGACGTTCGGCTGGTTCGTTCCGCGGTCGATGGCGGGACAGCCGAGCACGGTGAACCAGATCGGCTTCGACTCGGGCGCCCATGCGGTCGGTGTGCCGCTCTCCACACCGCCCGGGCGGTCATAGTGCGCGTTGGACCACCAGGCGAGTAGATCCTTGTAGCGGAAGACCCACGGCTTGCTGGCCGCGCCGTCGGTGATGGGCGTCCGGACCTGCGCGGAGCGGTCTGCCGCGCTGGCATAGAACCAGTCGAAGCCTTCGCCGCCCGCGATGTTTTCCTGCAGGTAGGCCCGGTCGTAGATCGCGGGCCACCCCTCGGCCGCATCGGCGTGCTCGAAGCCGTCCCGCCAGTCGGAGAGCGGCATGTAGTTGTCGATGGCGACGAAATCGACGTTGCCGTCCGCCCAGAGCGGGTCGAGATGGAAGAACACGTCGTTCGAGCCGTCGCCTGGCTGGTGACCGAAGTATTCCGACCAGTCGGCAGCATAGCTGATCGCCGTGCCCGCCCCGAGGATGCTCCGCACGTCGGCCGCGAGGTCGCGAAAGGCCAGCACCGCCGGATAGGTTGCCGTCCCCGACCGGATCGTGGTCAACCCGCGCATCTCGGTCCCGATCAGAAAGGCGTCGACCCCGCCCGCCGCCGCGCAAAGATGGGCGTAGTGCAATACCATGCGGCGCAGACCCCAGTCGCCGGACGGGCCGGTCCAGGAGACGGTCTCGCCCGAGACGGCGAAGTCGGACGGGCTGGCGCTGCCGAAGAAGGCTGCGACCTGGCTTGCTGCCGTGACGGTCTTGTCGACGGTCCCGGCGAAACCAGCTGCGGGCGAACAGGTGATCCGACCGCGCCACGGGAAGGCGGGCTGGCCGGTCTCGGCGGCGTTGTTGGAATAGGGGTTCGGCAGGCTGTTGCCGGGCGGCACGTCCATCAGGATGAACGGGTAGAAGGTGACCCGCAGACCGCGCGCCTTCATCTCCTGGACCGCCTGCACCACCGCGAAGTCGGACGGCGTGCCGCCATAGACGGGGCGGTCCTGGTCGTCGCGGCTGACGAGGAAGGCATCGGCGCGGGTCACGCCATTGACCGACCAGCTGGCTGGGGTGGTGGATTTGGCCGATACCTCGACGCCCGGCCGCACCTTGCAGGATCCCGCGCGCAGATCGTCGCCGAACCACGCCACCACGAGGCTGACGCTCTCGACCGCAGGCGCCATCGCCTGCAGCCGGTCGAGCGACTCCACCATGTCGGTGGAGTCTGCCAGCGCGTTCAGGTTCTCAGGGATCTGCGCGCCGCCGTCGGTCTTGCGGATGGCCTGCGTGGCGTAGGTGAACTCGCCGGAGGCCGGGATCATGGTGACGGCGCGGGTCAGCCCCTCGGCGGTGTCGGGATCGGCCAGAGGCCGGAACACCTCGAAGGACAGCTGCGGCAGGCGGTTGCCGTAGGTCGAGAGCGCCAGTTCCTCGAACACCACATAGGCCGTGCCGCGATAGGCGGGCGTGTTGGCCGCGCCCATCTTCGCGGCAATGAACGGATCGGCGGTCTGGCTCTCGTCGCCGGGATACCAGCGCCAGGTGACGCCGGAGAGGTCCATCGGCTTCCCGTCCGCCCAGATGCGGCCGATGCCGGTGATCGGGCCCTCGCAGAGCGCCACAGCGAAAGAGGCGTAGTAGAGATACTCGGTCGTCTTGACCTTGCCGCCCCCGCCGCCCTTGCCGCCGCCCTGCGTGGTGGTCTTCGTCTCCTCGCGGAAATCAGTTGCCCAGATGATGTTGCCGCCCATGCGCATGCGCCCGTAGAGCCGCGGGATCACCGCACCCTCGGTGGCCGAGGTAATGCGCAGCGTGTCGAGCCGCGCGCCCTCGATGCGCTGCGTCGGCGCCAGCGACGAGATGATCCAGCTGTCGACGACCGAGCCGATGGTGGAGCCGATGAAACCGCCGATGGTCGCGGCGCTGACGCCGAGGATCGCGCCGCCGATCGAACCGCCAATGGCGGCGCCGGCGGCACCGAGAACGAGGGTGGCCATGCGTGAATCTCAGCGTTGCGGAAACAGGAAGGCGAAGGCGATGCGCCGCCGCCAGGACACGGTGAGCGGTTCCTCGATCACGCCGAGCCGCTCGTAGGCGTGCAGGAAGCTGTCGGGCCCGGTCAGGATCCCGACATGCTTGGCGATGGCGCGGGGCTTCATGCGGAAGAGGACCAGCGCGCCGGGACCGGCCTCGGCGGGCGATACCTCGGTCATCATGCGCCGCGCGCCCTCGGCCAGAACTTCGCGCGGGCCGGTCTCGCCCCAGTCGCGGCTGTAAGGCGGGATCGGGAATGGCTCGGGGCCGACGACCTCGCGCCAGACGCCACGGGCCAGCCCGAGGCAGTCGCAGCCGACGCCGCGCAGGCTCGCCTGGTCGTGATACGGCGTGCCGATCCACGCGCGCGCTGCGGCGATGACCCTGTCTGGGGCGGCCGGCGTCACAGCACGCCCCCGTCATGGCCACCGTCCTTCGTCGCGTAGCGCAGGATCGTGTCCTGGCCGGGGATGTGCGGGAAGCCGCGGAAGTTGGCGGTGTTGGCGAATTTCGCCCCGCAGGTCTCGATCCGCTTGTCGCAGCCGGCGCGGATGATGAAAGCGTCGCCCTCGGCGATACCCCGCACCGGCGCTTCGAGCAGGGTGAGGATCGCCACGCCGTCCGTCACGTCGTGGCCAAGCACCTCGGCCCGACGACCCGCGTTCGCGCCGCTCGTCCATTCGACGGTGCCGAAGGTGAACCAGCCCGCATCAAAACTGCCGAGCCCAGAAGCGGTGAAGGCCCGATCCCGCAGCTGGTCGATCACGGCGCCCGCGCCCTTGTAGGCCGGGTCCTCGAGATCGACGCCGCAGCGGTCGTCCCCGAGCGCGGCGTCGCAGGTCGCCTGGAACGTCCGCCCGACCGTCTGGCCGAGGACATGCGCGAGTGAGCGGACCTCGGCGACGAAGGCCAGACGCCCACGCCGGATCTGTCCGATGGCCCCGCGCCGCATCAGCACCCGCTGGCCGGCGTCAGCCCAGTTCACGCGCCAGACCTCGACCGCCGCGTTGTCCCAGCGGCCATCGAGGATGTCGGTCTCGGTAATACGGTCCGAGGTCAGCACGCCCTCGGCGTCCTGCGCATCGACCGACAGGTCCGAGCCCGAGCGAACCTCGGACGCGGTCAGACCGCTCTCCGGCTCAAAGTCGGTGCCGTCGAAGGCGAGCGTCCGGTCGTGGTCGGTGAAACCGAAGGTCATCCCGTCGGCTCGCGTGATCCGCCAGCACCAGGCAAGTGTCGTCGTGCCCTCGTCGAGATGGGCCTGCAACGCCGGTGAGAGGGATTTCATTGGCAGGTTCCCATCATGCGGTCGTCGAGATCGGCGATCCAGTCCGCCCAGTCCGGTGGCACCTCTGCGACAGTCTCGGCAGGAGGCCGGGCGAGCCGCGCCTCGGCGTAAGAGGCGCAGCCCGCGTCACCACCGCCCATCGTTGCGGCGCAGCCGGTCAACAGGATCGCCAGAACCGCGGCCGTCGCGCACCGCGTCGCGACCCCTCTCGACGCGCTCGTTCTTGTCTTCCATCGCATCGCGTTCCGCCTCCCGTTTGCTTTCGCGCTTCCCTTCGACGCGCCCCCAGACCCGGCCGAGGATGACACCCCCGACGGCGCCCAGAGCCGCGACCAGCCAGATCAGGAGATCAGCCATCGTCCCGCTCCCCGCGTGCGGCGGCGACGCAGAGGGCGGCGACGAAGACGCCGAGGCAGCCGCCCACGACCAGACCCGTGAGGAACTCAAGCATCGCCGCGGAACCCGCGCTCGATCCGGTCGCGCAGGCCGATCAAGCCGAGCCCGAGAAACATGAGCCCTGCGGGCGAGGCGTCGCCCGAGCCGGCGAGCAGCGCGACGAGCCGGGACAGCTCGCCGAGCGAACCTGTGGCGGGAAGCGCGAGAGAGGTGATGCCGGTGAGCATGGCGAGAAGTCCCGCCCACCACGTGAGCGAGTTGGGTCGGACGTAGCGCATCAGTCAGGCCCTCCGGATCAGGGTGGAGAAGAAGGCGACCAGTCGGGCGAGCCAGCCGGTCGGCGTGTCGGGTGCAGGCTTGAGGACTGGAGGCGTCGGCGACGGCCCTTGAGCCAATGCCAGAGCCTCGTCTTCGGTCAGACGGCGGATCGGCCGGGAGAAGTCCACGCGGCCCGCTCGATCCACGGACCAGACCGGGATCGTGCCGCCAGGATAGCGGCCATGCCGGAACAGATCGCGCTCGGCCTCCCGGCGCGGGATGATCGCGGCCGGGCGGCGCCAGTTCAGAAACGCGTCGGCGGCCGCAACGCGATTGCCGGCATTGAGGTGCCGGGTCAGCGCGGCCTTGGCGATGCCTCCAGTATTGTAGTGGAACGAGACCAGGGCATCGAACTCGTGCGGCGCCAGCGGAACCTTCACGGTGCGCAGGACGGCGGCCTCGTAGCGCGCGAGGTCGGCGCGGAAGACCCGAAACGCCTCGCGGATCCCGGCGTCCAGATCAGCGGGCATGCCTCGCGGCATGCTGGCCGGATCGGGCGGCCCGGCCGCGGCCGTGTGGCCGATGCCAAAGGTCCAGACCTGTTTCACATCGAGATAGGGTCCGGGCACGAGTCCTTCGTGCCGGACGAGGGCCAGCAGGCCCCGCTCGGTCATGTGCATGGGATTACCGGAGTAGCGAGAGGATCAGGATCAGCGCCGCGACGGCAAGGCCTACCGCCAAGCGGTGGCGAAAGGCCTGCACGGCGTCGGCCGGGTCGCAGCGGAGGGAGCGCGCGAGGCGGAGAAGTTCATCGATCGCTGTCGCCCTGCTTGGCGCGGCGGAGGCGGGCGAGCAGCATCTCGATGAAGGCCGGTCCGAAGACCCCTACGAGATAGGCGGCAGACCCCGCCGCCCCGCCCGCCGGGATCGCCTCGGGCGGCAGGCTGAGCGAGGCGGTGATCACGGCCATGGAGAGGCTGCCCATCCCGGCGGCGATCAGGCCGCCGAGCAGGATGTGCCGGAGCGCATCGCGCAGGCGCATCTTCGTGGTCAGCGCGTTCGTCGCACCGCCGAGCGCGCCCCAGGCGGCGAGGATCACAGCGGTCGATGCCGCGAGCTCGCGCAGCACGGCGGCGACAAAGCTGCCGGTGTCGTTCATCTCCGGATCTCCAGAAGCGGGATGGAGGTGATCGAGCCGAGCCGCTCGAGGTCGAGCGTCACGTCGAGCGCGTCGGTGTCGAAGCGGACTGGCACGTCGAAGGCGAAGCCCGCGGTGATGGCGACACCTGCCGCGGGCGCGCTGTCGAAGGTCACGACGCCGGTGGTCGTGTCGACGGACCAGCCGCTGACCTGCTCCGCGCCATTGAGGGCGACGCGCACCGTGCCAGCGACGGGCTTGGTGATCGTCCGCACCCATATCTGGCTGCCCGAGGCGTAGCGCTTCACCAGCTGGAAGGCGGTTGTCGTGTCATCGCCGGTGCCGATCGCCTGGTCGGTCGGCCCCGGTGTCTGCGACGGCGGGCAGGACTTGTGATCCGCCCAGTCCTTGAAGCGGAAGCCGTACAGCCGCCCGTTCCGCGCCTCGAAGAAGGCGACGACGGCGGCGAGATCGTCGGCGCGGCGGATGCCGTAGGCGACATCGTAGCGGCGGCGCGAGTTGGCCCAGCTGGCGTTGCGCTCCTCGTCACCCGAGGCGAGTTCGACGATCTGGGTGCGCCGCTCCGGCCCGCCCCGCGCGCCCCGGCTGATGTTGTCGGGAAACCGGACCTCGTGGAACGCCATCACATGCCCCTCCGCCCAAGCGACACGGCGCGGGCGATGTCGGCCGCGACTTGCGTGCGGGACTGCCGGAAACTCTCGGCGTCGCGGGCCATGATCGTGACGTTGACCCCGCCGCCTGCGCCGTAGCTCTGCGCCTCACGCCGGGACAGCACGCGCTCGCCCCGCTGCAGGATCGCGGGCACCTCGTCGTGGCGAAGCCCGGCCATGCCGCCGGAATGCATCCGCGGCGCGGCGGCGAAGGCCATGGCTGGGACCATCCGTGGGGGGCCGGCGGACCCGACGATGCCGCCCGCATGCAGGACGTTGGCGAAGATGCCGCCCGCACCGGAGAACACGCCGGAGAGCGCGCTTGCGATCGGCCCGAGGATGAAGCGCCGCGCCGCGAGCTGCGCGAGATCGGCCAGCAGCGAGGTGACGAGGTCGCGGAAGTTCAGCTTGCCGGTCTTCACGAACTCGCCGACCGCGTTCTCCGCCGACTGAAAGGCGCCGACGAGGCTCTGGCCGATATCGCCGCCAATCTCGCGCGCCTTGCTGGCGTAATCGGACAGAGCGGCGGTGACCGCCTGCCACCCGGTGACGGCGGCCTCGGTCGCGGGCTCCGCGGCAGCGGCGGCGGCTCCGGCCGCCGCGCCTGCACCTGTTGCGGCGCGCCCGGCATCGCCGAGCGCCGTCTCCAGCCGCTCCGCCGCGCCTGTGGCCTCGGTCAGCGCATCCGCGCTCGCCTCGTCGGTGCCGCGCACGGCATCGCGCAGCGCCTGCCAGCTTTCCAGCGGGGCCCGCGCCCCCTCAGCCAGATCGCGCGCCGCGCCCCGATAGAGGTTGGCGGACTCGAGCGCCCGGTTTGCCGCGTCTGTCAGGCCGAGATCGGGCGCGGTGAGCGGGTTGTCCTCGAAGGCCCGGTCGAACGCCGCCTGCGCAGCTGTCGTGGCGGCACTGGCCGCACCCTCGAAGCGGTTCTCGATCTCGCCGAGGTCGAGGTCGGGCATCAGCGAGATGCGCCGCTCCGATCCGAGGGCTTCGAGCCCCTGGTTGATCCCGCCGATGAAGCCGTTGATGCGCGAGACCACGCCGTTCAGCATCGCCTCGACGCCGTCGACCAGGCTGTTCGCCGCCTGGAACGCCAGATCGCCGATGGCGGCGGGCAGCAGGCCCCAGATCGCCTTGATCGCCTCGTAGGCGCCTTCGAAGGTGTTCGCGGCGGTGTTGCCGAAACCCACGACGCTCTCGATGGCGCTCTGCATTCCGGAGGCGGCATCGGCCTTCAGGTCGAAGAACATCGCCGTGGCGGCCGCACCCGCCGCAGCCGCACCCATGCGGATCCGCTCCCAGACCTCGACTACGAGGTCCTTCAGGAGCGACATCGCCTCGCCGAAGCCGCCCGCGCCGGAGACGAGGCGTGTGAACTGGTAGACGAGCTCGCCCGCGCCGACGATCAGCGCGCCGATGCCGGTGCGGATCAGCGCGCCCCGCAGCACGACGAGCGCGGTGGCGAGGCCCCGGACGGAGAGCGCAGCAGCGGCCATCCCGGCGACCCATCGGCCCGCGAGGAAGGCCGCGAAGGTGGCGGCGTAGGTGGTCAGGCGGCCGATGTTGTCGAAGAGATCTCGGATCGCGATACCGAGCGGGCCGGTGCGGCTGGCGACCGCCGCCATCGCGTTGGCGACGGCCTCCAGCGCCGGAGCAGCGGCGACCGCCAGCTGGTTCGACAGCCCGCGCCAGATCAGTCCGAGGCGGGAGATCGCGTCGTTCGTGCGTTCGATCTGGTCGGCATCCTGCTCGGAGACGACGACCCCGAAGGCGAGCACGTCCTCCGTCGCCTGGCGCAGCGTCGCGGTGTCGATCCGGCTCATCGCGATGGAGCCTTCCTCGCCGAAGAGTTGGCCCGCGACAGCGGCGCGCTCGGCGGCGGGCACGAAATCCTCGATGGCGGCGTTGATCGCGCCGACGCGTTCGTCGAGCGGCAGGGTTAACAGGTCGGACGCCGAGAGCCCCAGCCGCTCGAGCGCCTGCACCGCGGGGCCGCTGCCGGCGGCCGCCTGGCTGAGCCGACGCGTCAGATCCTTGGTCGCCTGCTCGATGCCGGACATCGACACGCCCGCAAGCTCGCCCGCGCGCTCGAGGGTCTGGATCGAGGCGACGGTGGTGCCGAGGGACTGCGCCAGCTTGGCCTGTGCGTCGACGGTCTGCAGGCCTGAGCGAACCATGGCAACGCCTGCGGCCGTGGCGGCAGCGACCGCAGCTGCAGCCGCAACCCGCACTCGGCGCGCGAAACCGGCGAGCCGGGTATTCGCCGCCTCCATTTCGCGGCTGAGCCGTCCGAAGCCGCGCGACCCGGCCTCGCCCACGCCTTCCAGCTCGGCGCGCACCTGCCGTCCACCGACCGCAGCGAGGCGGACGGACACACGCTTTTCAGCCATCGGGACGTTCCATCTGTTCGTTGAGTTGGGCGACCATCACTGCCTCGATGACGGGCAGCAGTTCGGCCGTGGCGAGTGGCGGCACCCCAAGAGAATCGCCAAGCGCGAGCGCCGCTGTCAGGTCCCAGCCGACGACTGCGCCGGGCAGCACCCGCAGCTGTCCGCCGAGGCGGCCGACCAGATCCCAGACCTGCCAGCCCTCATAGGTCAGCGGCCGGTTCAGCCGCGCCGGGCAGTCATCGCACGCCGTTTGGCAGGCGTCGCAGTAGCGCTCGCCCCCGCCGAAGGACCATTCGGCGAGAGCGCGGAGGCGTTTTTTTCCTGCTCCAGCAGCAGGCCCTTTGAGACATAGGTCATCTGGAAGGCCTCGAAGATTGGCCAGATGTCGAGCAGCGCGTCGATGGCCTCGGGGCTCGGATCGATGGGGTTGCCGTCGGCATCGCCGATGCCGTCCCAGGCGAGCACCGCCCGCCGCGCCAGCGCCTTGGCGAAGGCGACCGCGCGTTCCTCGTCCGAGGCGCCCTCGGGCACGGCCTCGACGGCCGGGTCGCTGCGTGTCGCCACCATCAGCGCTGTGGTCAGCGGTCGCAATTGCACCCGCACGCCGGGCGCGAGGTCGTGCCAGCGCGGTGCGTTGGTCAGGTCGAGCGTCAGCATTCTCAATACACCTCGATGTCGTTGATCAGGGTTGCGGTGCACATCCGGCCGACCACGCTGTCGCGCGCCGCCTGCCAGTCGAAGGTCGCCTGCACGCCCTGCGGCCCGGAAATCTCGATGCGCGGGCGCGGCAGGTAGACGGCGTGCACGGTGAAGGTGAAGCTCTCGCCGGACGGCAGGACGTAGGCGAACTCCATCTCGCAGGCCTCGCCGTTGATCGCCTGCGTCACCAGCGTCTGGTCGGCGAAGCGCACCTCGATCCGGCCGGTCAGCGCCGCGATGGACGGGTCGGCCCCGTCGATGCGCCCGTCCGAGCGGATCGTCTCGATCCGGTCGAGGTTGTTGGCATAGGTGATCTCGGCCGAGACTACGTTGCCAAGCGCGGTCCCGTTCCGCGTGATCGCCCCGTTGAAGTGGCCGAAGCGCTTCAGTTCCAACGCGGAGGGCGTACCGGCGCTGGTCGTGGTGCCGACCGTTTCGCCCTGCGCCACCAGCCGCGCCGTGGCGGTCAGCAGCCCCGAGCGCTGCATCTGCCAGGTGATCTGGTCGAGCACGCAGCCGGAATACATCGCATAGCGCGGTACCTCCGGCATGCCGGTCTCAATCGACATGCTGGGCAGCGTCCAGGACCCAGACTGGAACTCGTGGGTGTATGGCGCTTCCACGCCCGTCGTCGTCGGCGCGCCGAAGGCGGCCTTCAGCCAGAAGCCGAAGGCCTCGGCGTCGAGCGGCACCACCACGTCGCCATCGGCCGTGACCGCATCCTTGATCGGCGCCAGCGGATCGCGGCCGTAGCCGAGAAGCTCCGAGTTCAGCAGAGGCTGCTCTGCGCCGAGCGAGGTGCTGGCGAAGGGCATGCGGGTGAAGCCGCTCACGGGCGGCGTGCCATAGACGGTCTCGAACGCAAGCGCCATCTGCGCCCGCGCCCCCTGGGCTCGTGCCATGTTCGTCTCCTGTTGTCGGTTGGGTCAGGCCAGAGGGTCGGCCGTGGAGTAGTGAAGCAAAACGGGGATCACCGCCGCCTTGAGGCTCGCGGCACCCTCGACTGGCAGGTCCACTACCCGCGGCGCTTCAGCCTCGACCCAGTCGCAGAGCCCGCCCAGTGTCCGTTCGGCGGCGAGCGCCGCGCCGATGCTGGTCGTCAACGTATCGAAGGCGCTGTCACGGTCGGCGCCTTGCACGACCGCCTCGATTTCGGCCCGGTGCTGGTAGTGATAGGCGAGTGGCGACAGCGTGACCTCCGGCTCCCCCGGCTCGCCATCGCGCAGGATCAGCAACCCCTCGGCCGGGACGCGCTCGGGCAGCACCTCACCGCGCAGGGCGGTGGCAGGCAGCGCCGAGAGCCGCGCGTGCAGCGCGGCGAGGATGGTTTCGCGAAGGGTGGGCATTGTGGGTGGCTTCGACTCCTCGCCCGCGCTATCGACGCGCAAGCGTTCCTACTGATCGCGCAGATGAACTTGCGCTCGATCAGCCATCTTCATGGTTTTTCATGTTAGGTGACAGGACACACAGGAGAACCGACATGCAGTTCCAGCTGAATACAGACGGCAACATCCAAGGCGACGACCGCCTCGCCGAGGTGGCCGAGCAGACGGTCGCGTCGGCGCTTGGACATCTGACGGACCGGCTGTCGCGTATCGAGGTGCACCTTGCGGATGTGAACGCCGCCAAGGGCGGCACCGACGACATCCGCTGCACTATCGAGGCGCGGCCAGAGGGGATGCAGCCGCAGACGGTCACCCATCACGACGCGACTGTCGACGCTGCCCTGCGCGGTGGCGCACGGAAGATCCGATCGCTGCTCGACAGCGAATTCGGCAAGCTCGGTCGCCGCTAAACCGATGCACCTTTGGGGCGTCGACGGCGATAGGCAGCGCCTATAGCTTTTCTTCGATCCAGTTCGCCACGATCAGCCCCGACACGCGGTCATGCGCCCGCTCCGCGTCCCGGTCGAGATCCAGCCGCTTCGGCAGCTTGACCTGAGGCACCAGCAGGAAGATCGGCGCTGTGACCTGGTTGCGGCCGGTCTTCGCGCGCGACGCCACCGCCTGGCCGCGGGTGTTGATGCGGGCCCGGTCGGCGACGAGCAGGCTCGGGCCGCGGCGGCGGTAGACGAAGCGGAGACGCAGGCCCCGACGGCGTTCCCATTCGCCGGGGGTGAGCTTGGCGCCTCGGAGGCCACGGCCGGCTGCCTCGGTCGGGATCGCGAGCCAGAACCCGTCCTTCGAGCGGATCAGCGGTCCGGTGTCGTGGGCGCCGATAATGACCGGGGCCTTGGACCAGACGAGCGCCGCGGCGTTCAGGCTCTCGCCGGCCTTCGGGTAGGTCTGGCTCCGGATCGAGTTCGCCAGCCGCCGGCCGAGCCCCGCGCCGGTGATCTGGCCGCGCCAGGCGGTCTTCAATCCGGTCCCGGCCTCGCGCATTGCGGCGGTGACGGCCTTCTCGCCGGCCTTCACTTCGGCGGCCATGGCGGCGACGAGGTCCGGGGTGATGTCTAGCTTCAGCTTCATCGCCGTCAGGCCGGGCGCAGGTCCACGGTCCAGACGAGGCGCTCGCGGTCGCGGACAGGCTCGCCCTGGATGAGGAAGGCGTCATCGTCGATCTCGATGCGGTCACCGGGGCGGGGGTTCGCCACCTCGGCAAGGCGCAAATCCAGCCGGGTGGTCTCCGACCAGATTCGCGCCTCGCCGAAGCCGGTGACGTCGTCGGGCCGGCGCAGGATGGCGCGGACCAGCGACGGTGCGCCGCCCTCGGCGGTGTAGACGACGTCGCGCGCGAGATGCGCGTCGGCAAAGAGCGCGTCGAGGGCGGCGGCGAAGGCGGTCATCAGAAGCT
>NZ_QPLK01000042.1 GCF_003340565.1 Rhodovulum sp. 12E13
TCGACCGAACGGCCCACGGGCCGTCCGCCACGCTCCGGCGCAGCGGCCGCGCGCGGCTGCTCGGCGAGGGGTGGGATGCGGCCGGCACCCGCGTCGCCACGCTGATGGAGACGCCCGAGCCCTACGCTCTGACGGCCCGCACGGCCCTGGCGATCGCCCGGCGCGTCGCCGCCGGCGAGGCCCCGGCCGGTTACCACACCCCGGCCACCGCCTTCGGCCCCGACCTCGCGCTCGACTTCGCCGGCGTCCGCCGGACCGACCTCTGACGGGACAAGCCCGGGGCAGGGCTGCGCCGACGCGGCCAACGCCAAAATGCCTTCCATGAACCGCGCAACACCCTTCGCGATGGGCGGACACCGGACCTTCTTCGCGCCCCCTATCCGATTTGATCACCAATCGCGAAGCTGACGTTCAAATCATACAACGATCCAGGGCCTTTCGGTGAGAAGCGAGCCGCGCAAGAGAAGAAAGAGGCCGTTCTCAATCTCTGCGCGCAGCTGCGATGGCATCCACCGGCCGCTGTGCCCGCGCCGGAGCTTGTCGATGTAAAAGGCCAAAGCGCGGCTGGAGTACGGGGTTCTCCGCATCGGCGTCTTCATGACCGCCGAGGCGTGGACGCGCGCGCCACGTGTCGGGGTGAACACGACGTAGCCGATCACACGCGAAGGGCACGGCACCCGGGAGCCGCACATCCGGTGCCAGGCGCGCGATGCGGCGTCCAATGCATGCGCGATTGGGTCCGGTAGTGCCTGATCGCGCGCCGCTCGAAGGGGCGAGGCGCGCGAGTAGCGGCGCGCCGATGAGGCGCATGGGGTGCTGCCTGCGCGTGGGACGACCCCGCGCGTCTCTTCGCGGGAGCGCCCCTCTCGGCGCCTCAGCCGTCGGGGCTCGGTCCGCCGTCGCTCCGGCCGCACAGCCGGGCATGGACGTGCCGCGTCCGGCCGGCCCCTGGTAACGCGACCGTGTCGCCGGCGACCGGGGCACCGTCCGCCGTGATCTCAACCGCCCCGGTGCCCAGTCCATCGGGATCCTCGATCGTCACCTCGATCGTCCCTGTGGCGAGGCGCAAGGTGGCCCGGGCGCCGCCCCAGCCCGGCGGCAGGGCGGGGCGCAGGCGCAGCCGCCCCTGCCGCAGCTCGAGACCGAGGAGCCCCTCGACGGCCAGTCGCCATGTCCAGGCCGCCGCGCCGGTGTACCATGTCCAGCCGGCGCGACCCTCGAAGGGCGGTGCGCCGCCGACATCGCCCGGCACCACGTAGGGCTCGGCGCGGTAATGCGCGGCGGCGATTTCCGTATCGGTCCGCCGGATCGGGTCGACCAGGTCGAAGATTTCGTGCGCGGCGTCCCCCCGACCGATCCTTGCGAAGGCGAGGCCGAGCCACGCCGCGGCATGGGTGTACTGACCGCCGTTCTCGCGGATGCCCGGCGGGTAGGCGCGGATGTAGCCCGGGTCGCGCGGCGTTCGGTCGAAGGGCGGCGAGAGGAGCTTCACCAGGCGCCGCTCCCGGTCCACGAGATGCGCAGCCGCGGTGGCGAGCGCGGTCTCTGCCCGCCCGCGGTCGGGCGCGCCGGCGAGCGCCGCCCAGGCCTGCGAGATGCTGTCGATGCGGCACTCCGTGTTGCGGGCCGACCCCCAGGGCACGCCGGAATCGTCGAAGGCGCGCAGGTAGCGGTCGCCCTCCCACCCCGCGCGCTCCGCGGCGGCCAGCGCCGCCCCGGCGCGCGCGCGCCAGTGCCCGGCGAGGTCCGCCGCGCCGCGCAGTTCGGCGAGGTCGGCGAATCCGCGCGCGCAATCGGCGACGAACCAGGCGAGCCAGATGCTCTCGCCCCGGCCCGCGCGGCCCACCCTGTCCATCCCGTCGTTCCAGTCGCCGGCGCCGATCAGCGGCAGCCCGTGCGCACCCGCCGTGGCGCCGCGCTCCATCGCCCGCCGGCAATGCTCGAGGAGATCCGCGACCTCGCCCGCGGGAAAGGCGGCGTATCGGTCCTCCTCGGTTTCGGCCAGCGGCGGGGCGGACAGGAAGGGCACGCGCTCGTCGAGGACCGCCGCGTCGCCGGTGGCGATCACGTAGCGATGGGTGGCGTGGACGAGCCAGAGCATGTCGTCGGAGCAGCGGGTGCGCACGCCGCGGCCCGCGGGCGGATGCCACCAGTGCAGCACGTCGCCCTCCTCGAACTGGTGCGCGGCGCAGGCCAGCAGGTGCGCGCGCAGGCGTCCGGGCTCCGACCAGACCATCGCCATCATGTCCTGCAGCTGGTCGCGGAACCCGATCCCGCCCGAGGCCTGCGAGAAGCCCGCCCGCGCGAAGATGCGCGACGCGGTGGCCTGCGTGACGAGCCAGCGGTTGACCATGAGATCGAGGGCAGGGTCGGGCGTGGCCACCTGCACGGCGCCGAGCCGCCGCTCCCACGACCGGGCGTTCGCCGTCTCGGCCGCGGCGAAGCCCTCCGGCGTGGCATGCGCCGCGAGGGCGGCGAGTTCCGCCCGGTCGCCCGCGTCGCCGAGGGCGAACACGACCTCCTCGGTCGCGCCGGGGGCGAGATCGACATGCACCTGCCAGGCGGCGCAGGCATCGCGCACCGCCTCGATCTCGCCGTCGAGCGCCCAGCGGCGCAGCCCCTCCGGCGCGCGGGGCGTGCCGCTGCCGAGGAAGCTGGCGCGGTCGCAGGTCAGGCAATGCGGCGGGCGGCTCGCGGCGAGGAAGGCGATGCGCCCGGCGAAGTCCGGCCCCCACCCGTTGCGGGCGATCAGCGCCCGGGCCTCTCCCTCCCAGCCGCAGCGCACCCACGGCCGCGCCGCGCTCGGCAGCGCGCCGAGCACCCACTCGGCGACGTAGGTCGCCGTGAGCCGCCGCGCCCGCGGGCCCGGATTGTGCAGCCGCAAGCGGACGAGCTTGACCCGCGCCTCCGGCGGCACGACGACGGCGAGGCCCTGTTCGAGCCCCTCGCTCGCGCGGCGCCACTCGGTCCGCCCCGGGGCGTGCGTCACGGTGCAGGCGGTCGCGTCGCCCGCGGGCAGCGGCGTCGGCGTCCAGATCGCCGCACTCTCCTCGTCGCGCAGGTAGAGCGCCTCGCCCTGCGCGTCGGTCACCGCATCGTTCGACCAGGGCGTGAGGCGGTGCTCGCCCGCGTTCCCGCTCCAGGTGAACCCGAGCCCGGCCTCGGAGACGATGGTGCCGAAATCGGGATTGGCGAGCACGTTGCACCAGGGCGCGGGTGTCGTCCGCCCGCCGGCAAGGTGGATCGCGTAGTCTCCCTCGGGCGTGAACCCTCCGGTCCCGTTGTCGAAGGCCAGATCCGCGGGCCGCGCCATCTCGGGCAAGGGGTCGGGCGGCGCACCGCCGGGGGCGAAGAGCGGCAGGGGCGGTCGGCCGGCGGGCGCGGCCGCCGCGGCGTCGGCGAGGGAATCCGCCGCGCCGTCGAGCGTGATCCGCGCGAAGGCCTCCAGCGCGCGAGCCTGGGCGAGGGCGATCCGGTCCGCCCCGTGCAGGTGAATGCCGCCGCGGCCGCCCAGCCCCTCGACCATGCCTGACGCGGCCAGCGCGTCGCGCAGGCGGTCCTCGAGGGGCGCCTCGTAGCCGGTGGCCGACAGGCGCAGCACGACGAGATCGGTTGTCAGCCCGCTGCGCCGCAACCAGCGATGCGCACGGACCGCGACCGGCAGGAGGGGGGCGTGCTCGGGGTCGTCCACCCGCAGAACCGCGACGGGCAGGTCGCCCGAGATGCCGAGCCCCCAGAGGTCCGGCTGGCCCGGCTGTTCGCCCTCGGTGGACGCGCCCGGTTTGGCCGGCGGCAGCACGAGCCGCGCGGCGAGGGCCTGCGCCCCCTCGATCTCGGTCTGGCCGAGCCCCATCCGGGCCGCCTCGAGCGCGGCAGTGCGCGCGGCGTCCTCCATCGCCCAGTCGAGCGCCGGCCGGCCGGCATGGCGCGCGGCGATCTCGGTCACGGTCTCGCGCGACCCGCCTGCGGCGCAGAGCACGGCGAGTTCCGCCCGCTGGCCCGGCCGCAGCCGCACCTGTGCGCGCAACGCCACCATGGGGTCGAGCGGGAACCGCGTGACGCCCTGCAGCACGCGGCCCAGTGCCGCCGGTCGCCATGCATCGCCGTGTCGCCCGAGCACGATGTGCCGGTCGGTCTCCGCGCCCTGCAGCGTCACCGCGGGATCCCCGGCGGAGAGCGTGACAAGCAGAACCGGCGGCTCGTCCTCCGGGCGGCGGGGGCGGCGGCTGAAGAGCACGCCGCCGGCCTCCTCGCGGGCCTCGACGAAGAGCTTCGAGAAGGCGGGATGGCGCTCGTGCGCGGAGAAGGGCGCGAGAACGATCTCGGCGGTGAAGGTCACCTCGATCTCCCGCTCGCCCGCGCCGTCGTTGACGAGGGTCAGGCGGCGGATCTCCACGTCGTCGGCGGCCGAGACCGCGATCTCCTGGGTCGCGCCGAGCCCGGCACGGCGGACATGCAGCGTCGCCCGCTCGGCCCGGAACGTCGCCTCGCCCCCCTCGCCGGGCGAGAAGTCCCACGCCTCGCCCGTGGCCGGGTCGCGCAGGTTGATCCGTCCGCCGGCGGCGCCGTGGGCGAGGTCGGGGCTCCAGCCGGTCAGGGCCTGGCCGTGCCACCACAGGGTGCTGCGCCCGTCCTCGCGCAGCCAGGCCGACAGGCGGCCATTGCCCACCGGGTGCAGCTGCGGCCCGGGTGGCGCCGGCCACGCCCCGAGCGCGGGCGGGGCGGGCCGCGCCTCGATCCGCGGGGTCTCGCCGATCCCGGGCAGCTTCTCGGGCACGTATTCCCAGGGCATGCGCTCGTGCAGCAGCAGGTCGACTGCGGTGATCCGCGGATCGCGGCCGACGCGGCGCACGAGCGCGTCGCCCGTCAGGGCGTTGCCGATGGCGGCAAGCAGCATGCCCTGGTGGTGCGCCATGAAGGTGCGCACCGGGCTCGGCCCCGCCCCCTCGGCCGTCGTGGTGAAGTCGAGCGCGTCGTAGAGGCCGTAGCGCCCCGCCATGTCCAGGCCAGCCAGGCGGCGCAGGTTGCGCAGGGCCGCGCGGGGCCGCACCGCAAGGGCCAGCGCGCTGGCATAGGGCGCCACCACGTAATCCTCGCCGAGGCCGTGGCGCAGCCCCAGCCCGGGCACGCCGAAGGCGCGGTACTGGTAGCGCCCGGCGGCGTCGCGCGCGGCGAAGGCCGCCTCGGAGACGCCCCACGGCGCGCCGAGCCGTGCGCCGTGCCGCCGCTGGATCTCCACCGCCGCGGCCTCGCTCTGGCCGATGAGCTCGCCGGCCTCGCTGCGGATCAAGAGCCGCGGCATCAGGTACTCGAACATCGACCCGTTCCAGGACAGCGCCGTGAGGTGCCCGCCGCTCCGAGCCAGCGGCCGCCCGAGATGGACCCAGTGCTCTGCAGGCACGTCGCCCTTCGCGATGGCGACGTAGCTGGCCAGCCGCGCCTCGGAGGCGAGCAGGTCGTAGCGGTGTTCGTCGATCCGCTCGACCGACAGGTTGTAGCCGATGAAGAAGGTCCGGGTCTCGGCGTCGTAGAGAAAGCCGAACTCCATCGCGTCGGCCTCCGCTCCGGCCCTTGTCGCGGCATCCCTCAGCCGGTTGCGGAGCGCGCGTCTCTCCTCGTCGCCCGCATCGAGAGCGCGGCCGACCGCCGCCACCCAGTCCGCAGGGGCGTCGGACGAAGCCAGCATGGCGCGCGCCTCGTCCGCGGCCGTGTCGCACCGGACGAGCGGCGTGTCGGGGGCGAGCGTCGCGGCCAGACGGCCGGCAAGGGCCTCGGCGCCCGGCGGGGGCGCGTCGAGCAGGGCCATCCACGGGCAGAGCACCGCGAGGTCCCTCTCGAACCGCAGCAGATGATGCCGGCCGCGCTCCAGCCAGAGGTGCAGCTCGTGCGGGTCGACCTCGGGCGCCGCGTCGAGAAGGGCGGGCAGCGCGTCGGCCGCCACGCGCATGGGGTCGTGGCGCAGCGACTGCACGCCGCGCGCCCACTCAGCGGGGCGGTCCTTCAGCCGGCGCGCCTCGGCGGTCGCGGCCTCGAGCGCGGCGCGCATCCGGTCTGCCGCCGGGCCCGACAGCGGCGCCACCGCCTCGTGCAGAAGGCCGATCGTGTCGGCGAAGCCGTCCCACAGCGCGGGGGCGAGGGGCGGCCCGTCGGCGGCCTCGAGGCAGCCCTGGCGCAAGGCGATCAGCGACATTGCCAGGTTGCCGCTGTCCACGGTGGAGACGTAGCGCGGCTCCAGCGGCTCCAGCGTCTCGGTGTCGATCCAGTTGAGAACGTGCCCGCGGTGCCGCTCGAGCCGCGCGAGCGAGTCGAGCGCGTTGGCGATCCGCGCAGCGGCGTCGGGCAGCCCCGCATGGCCCAGATCGTGGGCGGTGAGCGTGGAGAGCAGCTGCATGCCGATATTGGTGGGCGAGGTGCGGCGCGCGAGTTCGACATGCGGTGGCGCCTGCCAGTTGTCGGGGGCAAGCCAGTGCTCTTCGGGGCCGGCGAAGGTCTCGAAGTAGAGCCAGGTGCGGCGGGCCAGCCGACGCAGCCACGCCCGGTCAGCCGCGCCGAGGGTCTCGACGGGCGGGGCGGGCGTGCGGCCGATGCGCCGCGCGATCTCCGGCGAGGCGGCCCAGAGCAGCAGGAGCGGCGCCGCGCCGGGCAGCGCGGCGGGCGCGAGCGCGACGAGCGCCGCCGCGAGGCCCGCGGCCAGCACCGTCGCCCCGCCGAGGGAGCGCCAGGCATGGGCGGCCGTGTCCTCGCCCGCGGCGGCCACTTCGGCCGCGGTGGTCCATTCCAGGAGCCGGCGGCGCGAGACGGCGAGCCGCCACAGCGTCCGGGCGATGGCGTCGAGCGCGAGCATCGCCTCGTGCGCCATGAACACCACCGCGAGCGCCCATCGGCCGACATGGTCGAGCGCCTGCCGGCGCCGGTCGAAGACGGCACCCCGCCGCTTGCCGCGGAACAGGCCGGAGACGGCATCGGTCACGATGTAGCTGCCGGGCGCCGCGGCCACGAGGAGCGTCCAGACCGGGGCCGCCTCGGGCAGCAGCAGCCACGCCACGAGGGCCAGCAGGACGAGCGAGGGCGCGATCAGGCTGCGCCGCAGGTTGTCGACGATCTTCCACCGGTCGAGCGCCGTGAGCGGATTGGGCAGGCGTCGGCCGCTCCGTGCGGGCACGCGCGGCCGCAGCCACGGCAGGAGCTGCCAGTCGCCCCGGATCCAGCGGTGCTGCCGGCGGGCCCAGTCGGCGTAGCGCCGCGGGAACCCCTCGTAGACCACGATGTCGGTGGCCAGCGCGGCGCGCCCGTGCAGCCCTTCGAAGAGGTCGTGGCTGACCAGCGCGTTCTCGGGGACGCGGCCGGCGAGGCAGTCGCGGAAAGCGGCGGGGTCGATCCCGCCCTTGCCCGTGAAGATGCCCTCGCCGAAGAGGTCCATGTAGACGTCGGACACGGCGCGGCTGTAGATGTCGAGCGCGGTGTCGCCGGTATAGAGGCGGGCGAAGCGCGAGGCGGCCCCGGCCTCGGGCGAGATCTCGATCCGCGGCTGGATGATTGCATGCCCCTCCACGACGCGGCCGGTGTCCGGGTGGTGCTCGGGGCGGTTGAGCGGATGCGCCATGGCGCCGATCAGGCGCAGGAGGGCGCCGGGCGGCGCCACGGTATCGGCGTCGAGGGTCACCACATGGCGGATGGCGCGCAGGCTCTCGACATCGCCGGCGCGGACCGGGAAGGCCGCGGGATCGCCGGATTGCACGTAGTCGAGGAACTCCTCGATCTTGCCGCGCTTGCGCTCCCATCCCATCCACACACCCTCCGCCGGCGCCCAGCGCCGCCGCCGATGCAGCAGCGCGAAGGCCGCGCCGGGGTGGCGGTCGTTCAGCGCCGCGATCCCGCGGGTCAGGGCGCCTTCGATGCCGTCGTCGCCGTCCGTCCGCTCCTGCGCGGCATCGGCGAGGTCGGTGAGCAGCACGTAGCGCAGGCGTGGGTCGGGATTGGTCAGCCGGTGCCGCTCGAGGGCCGACAGCAGGGGCGCGACCTCTCCCGCCGCGCGCAGGATCACCGGCACGATCACGGCGCCCTCGTGGCCCTCGGGCAGGCCCTCCCTGAAATCCATCTTGGGCAGGACGCGCTGCGGCAGGAGACGCGCGACGAGCCAGTTCGTGACCGTCACCGCCACGATCGACGCCGGAACGACCAGGAGCAGCGCGAGCGCGATCCACGCCGAGGGGCCGGCTCCGAGAGCCCAGACCAGGCCGAGCGGCGGCGCCAGGGCGAGCGCGCCGACCCCGACCAGCGCGCCCGCATAGGCCCGGCCGGGACGGGCCAGCACCGCGCGGCGCAGCCGGGCCTCGCGCTTGGGCCGGTAGCCGAGGGCGCGCTCGAGGGTGGCGCGGCCACCGCCGACCAGCCACCAGCCGGCATGGGAGCGGCGCGGATCGCCGGCATGGGCGGCGGCGTGCCGCACGGCCGCCTCTGCGACCGCGGTCTCCGGCCGGCCCGAGCCGGCGGCGAGGTCCTCGACCGCGTTGCGGTAGCTGTCGCGCGTCTCGAATTCCATCGCGTCGTGCAGGCCGTCGGGGGCGGCGCGCAGGATGGCCTCGACGCGGCTCGCCTGCTCGACGACGTCCTGCCAGCGGATGCGGGAGATCGCGGCGAGCGCCACGATCGCCCGCGAGACGGCCTCGGTCTCGTCGTGCCAGCCTTCGTGGCCGCCCGGACGGGCCGGCGGAAACGGCGCCTCGAGGCCGGGGACCAGGCCGGAGAAGGCGCGCACCACCGTCTCGACGCAGAGCAGCCGCAGCATCGCCGGGAACGCCCAGAGCTCGCCGAGCGTCAGGTCGGCGTGCTCCTGGTAGGCGGCGAGATAGGCCTGCGCCGTGTCGGCAGAGGGCTGGACGTGGCAGGCGGCGAGGTAGCCTTCGCCAACGAACAGGATCCGTGGCATCCGGCCGTGCTCAGCGGCGGCGAGGCGGGGAAGCGTCGCCCAGAAGGCGGCCGGCAAATCCGCTTCGACCTGCCGGACCGCGCGCCGGATCTGGTACTCGTTGTCGAACAGCCATTCCGCCGCCTTCGACACTTCGGCGGGCGGCGTGGCGCAGAGCGTGCGGGCCCGATCGAGCCAGTCGCGCACCGTCCCGCTCCGAGCCCAGACCGGTGCGGCGTGCGGCGGCCCGGCTTCTGCTGCGTGCCGCGTGGCATGGAGCGCCGCCGCCGCGGCGATCGGCGCGCGGGGCGGGTCATCGACGCGCGCCCCGACTGCCGCGCCGGGGATCACGCAACCCCGCGGGCGGGCCTCCGCGACCGGGGCACCCGCGCGCGGGTCTGCTCCGGCGTGCGGCCGACCCGGCCGCGCACCATGAGCACGGGCACGCTGCAGGCCGACAGCAGGTAGTCGGCCGTGCTGCCGATCGACAGGTCCGTGGTGCGGCCGCTGCCCCGCGCCGCGATGACGAGGAGGCCCGCACCCTCCTCTGCCACGGCGCGCGCGATCATCTCGCGCGGGTCTCCCCCCTCGACGAGGCGCAGCCGGCTGCCGACGGCCCCCTCCCCGTCCGGCATCACGGGCCGGATCAGCTCGAGGCGCTGGCGGGCCACCCGCGCATTGCGCTCCCGCAGCCGCGCGCGAAGCGCGGTGTCCTCGGGGTCGGGCGGACCTTCGAAGGCAAGGGTCGGATCGGAGAGCGCGTGCAGGAGAACGAGATCGGCGTGCCGCACCCCGGCGATCCGGCGGGCGACGCACAGCGCGGCCTGCGAATGCGGAGACCCGTCGACGGCCACCAGCACGCTCCGGCCCGGCGCGGCCCCAGGGCGCGGGCGGGAGGGCACGACCATCACCGAGCCCTCCACCGCCATCGCCACCGCCCGCGCGATGCCGCCGAGCCGGGGCCGCCCGGGGGGCCGGCTGCGCCCGCGTCCAAGAACGACGAGATCGGCCCCGGCCTCGGCGATGGCATGCAGCAGCGCCGGCACGGGAAGCCCCGAAAGCACGTCGATGGCGAGGTCGGGCACGGCCTCGGCCAGACCGGGGGGCAGACCCTCGGCCCGGCCCTCGAGGTCGCGGGCCGCGGCGCGGCGCGCGATGTCCCAGTCGACCGGGTCGGCGACGACGCCCTCGCCGCCAGACCCCGGCAGCACCCGTGCCAGATGGAGCGCCGCGCCGGAATCCGAGGCGATCTCGGCCGCGGCCTCTGCCACGCCGTCTGCCGCGGCCACGTCCTTGATGCAGGCGAAGACCCGGCCGAACGGCCGGGTGTCGAGGCCGGGCAGTCGCGGCACGCCCAGCGTGTCGCGCGCACGGAGTCCGGTCCGCATCGCTCCCCCCATGTGCCGAATCGTGCGTCTGTGTATCTCGGGGAGGCGCGGCGCGAATTGACGACTCGCAAGACAACGCGGCCCGCGCCGTTATCCGGGCCGTTTCCGCTTGCCGCGCGACATGCGCGCGACGGGCGCAGCGCCGCCGGCGGCCACACCGTCCGGCCGGCGCCGGCCTCGCCGCAGCCATCGGCCCTCGCATGCCTCCGACGGTCGGGAACGACGCAGCCGGCCCTTGCCGCGCCCGCGAACCGTGTCCACCGTCCGTGTCAAGCGGGTGCAGGCAGGCCCGCCCCCGTGGCGCGCGCGGCTCCTGACCCGAGGCGCGGCAGCGCGGGCGGAGCCGAGGAGGTCGGCCCATCCCTGTCCCGCCACGGCACCATCGTCATCATGACCGGCATCGCGCCTCGTTGCGCAGTCACGAGCGCCGTGACGGCGGGCCTGCGAGGGCCGCTCTCACACGCCGCATCCCGACCGGGGCGAGATTTTCCGCACGCGACCGGGATGGGAACGGCCGGCAGCTCCGTATGCAGACCGAAATCTCGAGGACGGCCCGAATGAGTTCACCTCTGCCGATCGACGCGACAACCCTTCTGACGGCCGGCGATCCCGCGCCCAGCTTCATTCAGCGAAGCGTCACGAACCCGCGCTACGCCTTCGACAGCGCGGCGGGGAGATACCTTGTGCTCTGTTTCTACGGCAGCGCCGGCGACCCCCATGCGCAGGCGGCGCTCGATGCCGCCCATGACCGGCCCGACATATTCGACGACGATCGGGCCTGCTTCTTCGGCGTGAGCGTCGACCCGGAGGACGAGGCCGCGGGCCGCGTGACGAACCGCATCCCCGGCTATCGCCACTTCTGGGATTTCGACCTGACCGCGTCGCGGCGCTACGGTGTCGCGGGCAAGGAGGCGGACCCCGCCGGCGGGCCGGTCGCGTTGGCCCGGCAGTGGGTCGTTATCGACCCCACGATGCGCGTGATTACAGCGATCCCCTTCCGCAAGGACCGGAGCGACCTGGCCGAGGTGATGCGCCTTCTGGACGATCTGCCCCCGCCCGCGCAGTTCGCAGGGACAGAGATCATGGCCCCGATCCTCTTCCTGCCGCGCGTTTTCGAGCCCGAGCTCTGCCGCCACCTGATCGGGCTCTACGAGGCGCAGGGGGGCCGCGAGAGCGGCTTCATGCGCGAGATCGGCGGCAAGACGGTGGGCGTCACCGATCCGGGCTTCAAGCGGCGCAAGGACTACGACATCGAGGATCGCGACCTGATTTCCGCCCTTCAGGAGCGCTTCCTGCGCCGGGTGGTGCCCGAGATCGCCAAGGTCCACCAGTTCAGGGTCACGCGGATGGAGCGCTACATCGTCTCCTGCTACGCGGCCGAGGATGGCGGGCATTTCTCGGCCCATCGCGACAACACGACGAAGGGCACCGCACATCGCCGGTTCGCCGTGTCCGTGAACCTCAACGACGATTTCGACGGCGGCGAGGTGAGCTTTCCCGAATACGGGCCGCGCAGCTTCAAGGCCCCGCCGGGCGGCGCCGTCGTTTTCTCCTGCTCGCTTCTCCACAAGGTGAGCCGCGTGACCCGCGGCCGGCGCTACGCCTTCCTGCCGTTTCTCTACGACGATGCTGCGGCGCGCCTGCGCGAGGAGAACGCGCGGTACGTGGGCGAGACCGGATCGTCGTATCGTTCGGGAGCTCAGGCCCCGGCGGAGAGATCGGCATGACCTGCGCCCGAAAGGAGACGTGAGCCGCCATGGCCCGTGACGACCTCGACATCGTCGGACAGCTGGAGGCCCTTCGCCGCTATGCGCGCGTGCTGACGCGCGACGCCGAGGCGGCCGACGACCTCGTGCAGGCGACCTTCGTGCGCGCGCAGGAGCGGCGCGCGACGTTCCGCGACGGCGCCGACGTGCGGGTCTGGCTGATGGCGATCCTGCACAATCTGTTCATCGACACCCGGCGCAGCGCGCAGGCAGCGCAAGCGCGTGAACGGGCCTGGGCGGAGACGCGGCCGGCCTTCGTGGAGGCGTCCGGCGAGATGGCGGCGCGGCTGGCACAACTGCGCGCCGCGTTCCTGTCGCTCGGGCCCGAGCAGCGCGAAGCCCTGCACCTGGTGGCCGTGGAAGGGCTGGGGCCGGCCGAGGCGGCGGAGGTCCTGGGCGTGCCCGTGGGCACGGTGATGTCGCGCGTCGGCCGGGCGCGCGCCGCGCTCCGGGCCTTCGAGGACGGTCAGGGCGACGCGGGCCCGGCGAAGCCCTTCAGGATCGTGGGAGGACGCGATGAGCGACAGGACTGAGTCCGACCCAGAGATCGAGGCAGACCTTCTGGTGCTTCTCGAGGGGCGCCTGGACCCCGACCGCACCCTCGCCGTTGCCGATTACCTCAAAGAGAGGCCGGAGCGGACGGCGGACCTGCTGGCCGATGCAGGGAACAGCGCGGCGCTGCGCATAGCGCTGTCGCCCGTGGACGATCCCGCCCCGGAGCGGCTCGTGGCCGAGGCGCGCCGCCTGCAGGACCGCCTGCGCGGACAGCGGCTGCTGCGCCGCGTCGCTCCCTTTGCGGCCGCCGTCGTCCTGTTCGCGGCCGGCTGGTCGGGCCACGTCGCATGGCAGGCCGCCGGGCCGGCGGGCGCGCCGCCGCTGGTCGAGGCGGCCCTCGACGCGCAGGCCGCGCTGGACCTGCGGCACTGGATGGTGTCGCAGCCCGAAAGCGCGGAGTTGAACGCACAGGAGATCGTCGCCGCGCTCGGCATCGACCTGCCGCCCCTGCCGGAGGACTGGACGGTCCGCGACGTACAGATCGTCGCCACCCCCGACCGCCCTGCCGTGGCCATCGCGGTCGATGCCCCGGATCTCGGGCGGCTCCTGCTCATGGCCGTCGCGCGGAGCCCCGAGGATGCCGAGGATCCGCCGACGGCCTTCGAGTATCAGGGACGCACCATCGCGCTCTTCGAGCGCGGGCGATCGTCCTTCGTTCTCGTGGACGAGTCGGGACATCCCGAGCAGCTGGCGCTCGGCGCCGACAGGCTGCTGTCTCGTGGCAACTGAGTGGGCTCGCTGTCACCGATAAACGAATGCCCGGAACGACCAGGACAACACGCAGCGGCATCCGCATCGCCGCCGAAACCCGCGAAGAAGGATAGGATGTCACCGCCAACACGACCGAGCGACACCGACAAGGCTGGCAATCCGCGGGCGGTTTCCAAGGCCGCGCGCCCCGGAAAACCGCTTCCGGGCCTGCCGATACGCGGCAGGTTGCGCCATTCCAACGTCTCGATCTGGCTCCTCGCCGTCTGCATCGCGATCGCACTGATCCTGCGGACGACCACGGCAGCCGAGTCGCAGGAGCACCTGCACGCCTGGCTACCGGAGGCGCTCGCACTTCCGGAGGATGTCGAGGTGCTGGCCGACCGCCAGATCGGGTCGACCATCCGGATGCTCACGCTCCGGACCTCGGCGGACGTCGGCGATCTGCTGATCGAATGGGAAGACGCCCTGCGTGCGGGCGGCTATGCCGTGGCGCGCGGACGCGACGACCCGCTCGACGGCGTCATTGAATTCAGCGGCACCAACATCGCGAATGCCAAGATCGTCGCCGTCTACCGCAGCAGCGACGATCGAAGCCTGATCGAGATCGACGCCACTCTCCGCTGACGCCTGCCGCCTCTGGGCGATAACCAATGCGCCAAGCCTGCGCCCGGGCTACACCTTGCCCGTGACCATCCGCGCCGTCACGAAAATCCCGCTCCGGGTCCGAGCATGTTTCTGGAGACCCTTCTCGTCCTGCTTCTGATCGGTGTGAACGGCCTACTCGCGATGTCCGAACTGGCGGTCGTCTCGTCGCGGCCGGTGCGGCTGAGGTCCTGCGCCGAGCGTGGGGACCGGGGCGCCGAGATCGCGCTTCGGCTGGCCGAAGACCCGGGAAACTTCCTGTCGACCGTCCAGATCGGCATCACGCTGGTGGGCGTTCTCGCCGGCGCCTTCTCGGGCGCGACCATCGGCCTGCGGCTGGCCGAGGTGCTGCCGGAATTCGGCATTCCGGCGGCCGCGGCGAACGAGGTCGGGGTCGGGCTCGTGGTCGTCGGGATAACCTATCTGTCGCTGATCGTCGGCGAGCTCGTGCCGAAGCAGATCGCCTTGGCAGCTCCGGAACGCGTGGCGAGCGCTGTCGCACCGGCGATGCTTCTGCTGTCCCGCGTCGCGGCGCCCTTGGTCTGGCTGCTCGACCGGTCGGGTGCCCTCGTCCTGCGCCTCATTGGCCATTCGGGAAAACGCGACCCGGCCGTCAGCGACGAGGACATCCGCACGCTGCTGTCCGAGGCGGCCGGCGCCGGCGTGATCCACCGCGCCGAGAAGGAGCTGATCGGCGGCGTCATGCGGTTCTCCGACCGCCGCGCAAGGGGTCTGATGACGCCCCGCCATGCCGTCGAGACCGCCCGCGTCGGCGAAACGCGCGCTGAAATCCTGGAGCGTTTCAAGGCGTCCGGCCACTCGTCTAACAGGCCGCTGAAAAAGGCCGCCTCGACACGGGTTTGAGGACATGATTCACCCTTTCCGGGTCACGAGGGGGGCGGTCATGCGCGGGACAGACGAGGCGAGCGGGTCGCTGTTCAGCTATGTGGA
>NZ_QPLK01000043.1 GCF_003340565.1 Rhodovulum sp. 12E13
CGTGCCCCCGGCCAACAAAAGCTGCGCACTTTCCTGCAAAGCTCACGTCCCATCCATCGCAACATCAGGGTTAAATGGATCAAGCAAACCTCGCCTCAGGAAGAGAGGGCACCGAGCTGCCGCTTACGGATATCGGCAATCTTCCCGATCCTTTCGTCATCTTCGCCTCGCGGGAGGACCCGGCGCTGCGCCTGTCGGCCCGCCTGACCGGGCACGAGGATCGGCTCGGCAACATCCGCTCGGTCGACGAAGTGGCCGGGCTGGACGTGACCGTGATCGACCTGACCGGCGCGGACGATGCCGCCTCCCGCCACCTTGCCGCCGCGACGTCGCCCACCATGATCTCGTTCCTGCGGCAGACCGAGGCGGTGCGCCGCGGCATCGCGGACAGCACGTCGGGGCAGTCGGGGCTCGTGCCCGGCACCGTCCTGATCGCGCAGGACGCCACGGCGATCCTGCTGGCCCCGGTCGCCGCGGTCGAGGCCGGGTTGAGATAGGGGCGTCAGTCTTCGTCGCGGTCGTTCTCGGCCGGGACAGGGCGTGGCTTCGGCGGATCGAGGCCGGCGACGAGGAGCGTGCGGAGGTAGGAGATGCCCGCCCGCGTTCCTGGCTCCAGCGCCTCGGCGACCTTGGGGCAGGCCTGCCAGGCGCCCTTTTGGTCGCGTTCGATCCAGCCTTTCGCCCGCATCGCTTCGAGCTTTCGGCGTACGCTTTCGCGCGGGATGCCCGTGACGTCGGCGATCGACGTGGTGTTCGTCGAGCGCTTCCGGGTCGCACGCTTCCGCCGCGTGCCGACGAGGGCGTCTTCCCAATCCTCCAGTTCGACGCCCTGCGTGAGCGTCACGAGGATCAGCAGCGCGTCGAGATCGCCGTCGAACAGGGGCCGGAGGGCGATGAGCAGGCGCGCGAATCCGGCCGTGTGCACGGGCCACAGGGTATCGAGCCGCTTTCGGACCCATTCCTCGTTGATGCGGTCAGGCGCCACGCGTTCTTCCCCGCGGTCTTCCTTGGGGTAATTTGCGCGGCTTTACATAGGATCTTGATCAATGTGGCAACCGTTTCGGTCAGGCCAATAACGCTTCCACGCCAGAGGGAGATGACGCTGTCGCTGCTGCGATGGCCGGCAAGCCCCTGATTTTTCGGGTAGAATTGTCCGTCGGGAGCGGTCGCGTGCCGATGGCGCTCACCCCCGTGCCGAAGTCAGCCGACCGCCCGTCGCACGCCGCGCTGCCTGTTCATCCGACGAACCGGCGATCCCGGCGGGTCAGTCGGGCCTCTCCACGATGGCGGAAATCGTCATGTAGTTCACGACGGCCGCGACGATGCCCGCGACCAGGCCGAGGATCAGCACCGCCATGCCGAGCCCGACCTCCACCGTCCCGACGGTGCGCTGCCAGACCACCGCCGCGGCCACGACGGCGCCGAAGGCGAACAGGCCATGCTTGATCACCAGCCAAAGCGTCGTCGGCACGAAGGGCTTCTTGGGTCCCTTCGTCGTCCAGTGCGCCACCGCCGTGAGGATCATCGCGAGAGACACGGCGAGCGGCACGGAGGACCCAAGCACGGTGTGCGTCTCGGTGCCGATCGAGTCCACCGTCAATGGCATGGGGCCTGACCCGCGCAGCAGGAAGACCTGGATGCCGCCGTTGATCACGGCATTGATCACGCCATTGATCACGGCACCCTTCGGGATCTCGGGCTGGCTGGGCGCGGACTGGACGGTCGACGACATCTTGATCTCCTATGGTGCACCGGCATGCCGCGCAGGGCAGGCCCGCGGCCGGATCGCCGCGGACCGGCGTTGTCGAGGGCAGGCGCGCGTACCGTGCAGGCGCGCCGCCGCCCCGTTTCCTCAGCCGAAGAGACGCACGACGTGGCCGCCGCCGTGGACATTGATGATCTGGCCGCTGACCCAGCTCGACGCCGGCGAGGTCAGATAGAGCATCGCGTTGGCGATGTCCTCCATCTTGCCCGCCCGCCCGGTCAGGTTGTCGGGATGCGCCAGCTTCTCCTGCATTTCGGGCGTGACGCCGGCATCGGCGTAGCCCGGGGTGATGACCGTCCCGATCAGCACGGAGTTGACGCGCACCTTGGCCGCCAGCATGTGCGCCAGCGAGACCATCATCTGGTTGAGCGCGGCCTTCGCCGTGCCATAGGGCAGGATATCGGCTGCCGGCACGGCCGACGAGAATGAACCGGAATTGGTGATCGTGGCGTTCTCGGCCTTTTCCAGATAGGGCAGGCAGGCCATGCTCATCCGGTAGGCACTGACCGTGTTCAGATCGTAGGACTTCAGGAACTCTTCCCTCGGGATCGCGGTCCGGTCGGGCTGGCGCTGGCCCCAGCCGACGTTGTTGACGAGGGTGGAGACGCCGCCGAAGGCCTTCACCGTGGCGTCCACGACGGCCTGGATGTCCTCGTCCTTGGTCACGTCGCAGCCCATGCCCAGGACCTCGTTGCCGGTCTCCCTGGCGATGTCCGAGGCCGTGTCGGCGGACTTCTCGGCCTGCAGGTCGCAGACCATGACCTTCGCGCCGGCTGCCGAGAGCGATTTGGCGATTTGTGCGCCAATGTTCTGCGCAGCGCCGGTGATGATGACGTTGTGGCCGTCCATGCGGAAATCGGCGAATGCGTCGAAGCTCATGGGGATCTCCCTGTGTTCGGTGAGGGCTGGGCGGGCCCGATTAGGATGCGTCCCGTGGGCGCGCGTCAGTCGAGTTCCTGCACGCCGCCGCCGGACACGGTCAGGATCTGCCCGCTGACCCATTCCGCCGCGGGCGAGCAGAGATAGAGCGCGGCGCCCGCGATGTCGGCGGGCTCGCCCAGGCGCTTGATCGGCGTGTGCTTGAGCATCGTCTGCTCGACCTCCGGCGTCAGCACGGTGGCCAGCGCCGCCGTGCGGATCGCGCCCGGAGCGATGCCGTTGACGCGGATCTTCTTCGGCCCGAGGTCGTGGGCGATGTTGCGCGTCAGGTGGCTGATCGCGGCCTTCGACGAGCTGTAGGACGCCATGCGCACGTTCTTGTTCTCGGCCGACATAGACGAGATGTTGAGCACGGCGCCGCCGCCGGCCTTCTCGATGTGGGGAACCGCGATCTGTGTCAGGCGGAAGGGCGCGAAGACGTTGATCTCGTAGGCCCAGCGGAAGTCTTCCATCGGCATGTCGAAGGGCTTGGGCCCGCCGCCGCCGGCATTGTTCACCAGGATCGACAGGCTGCCGAAATTGTCGATCGCCGCCTGCACCGCCGCCTGCAGGTCTTCCTCCTTGGTCACATTGCAGGCGAGGCCCACCGCCTTGCCGCCGGCCTCGGTGATGCCCTTGGCGACCTCGTCGGCCGTCTCCTGCTTGAGGTCGCTGACGACGACGGCGGCACCTGCGCCCGCGAACATCTCGGCGATACCGCGCCCGATGCCGGCGCCCGCGCCGGTCACGAGCGCCACCTGGCCGTCGAGGCGGAACTTCTGGGGGTCGAACATCCTGCGCGTGTCCTTGACTGATTTGCGTTGCGTCAGTGGTACTGAATCGCCCGTTCCGGAAGAAGCATCCGACCGCTCACTTTGGGCGAAGCGGTCGTAATCCTGGAGCGATCTGGCCGCCCATTCCGGGCGCCTGTGTGCTTGCGCACGCGGAGTTCGACGTGGAAATTTGCCGCGAATGTTGGCCGCGGCCGGCCGGGGAAACAGGAGGGCGGCCATGCGCATCGTCATGATCGGCGGCACCGGGTTTCTCGGCTATTTCACCTGCCGGGACCTCGCGGCGCGCGGGCATGACGTCCTCGCAGCCGGCCTTGCGCCGCCTGCGCCCGGCACGATGCCGGATGGCGTGACCTCCGCCATTTGCGATGTCGAGACCTGCACGGACGCGGAGCTCGCTTCGTTGCTGGAGGGGGGCGGAGCCGTTCTGTACGCAGCCGGCGCCGATGGACGGTTCTCCGGCAGCGCGCCCGTCATCGAGGCGTACCGCCACCACAACGCCGCGCCGATCCGCCGGCTGGTGCCCGCGATGCGCGCGGCCGGTTCCACGAAGCTGGTGATCTTCGGGTCCTACTACACCGCACTTGCGCGCGAGCGTCCCGAGCTCGTCACCCTCGCCCGCAATCCCTATCCCCTCTCCCGTCAGGAACAGATGGACGTGGCCTTCGACCTCGCAGGCGACGATATTGGCGTCGAGGTGCTGGAACTCCCCTACATCTTCGGTGGCGCGCCGGGCCGCGGCACCCTCTGGGGCTTTCTCATGGACAAGGTGGCGGCGCCGGGGCCGGTTCCGGTGCCCGGCGGCGGAACGGCCTGTGTGACGGCAGCTCAGGTGGCTGCCGCCGCCGCTGGCGCGGTGGACCGCACCGGCCCGTCCGCCGCCTGGGCGATCGGCGGCGAGAACCTGTCCTACCGCGCGATCTACCGGCATTTCGCCGACGCGCTCGGCATCACGGCGACGCTGGTGCCGGCCGACCCCGAGCGGGAGCGTGCCGCCGCCGAGGCGCAGCGCACCCGCCTCGCCGAGGCCGGCATGGAAACGGGCTACGATCCGCTCGACGTCGCCCGCTGGCAGGAGGAGGAGCTGTTCCTCGACCCTGCCCCGGCCATGGACGCCCTCGGCTACGGCACGGACGACATCGCCCGCGCCATCCGGGAGACCGTTCTTGCCACGCAGGCGCATGGCGGCCAGGGGCCCGCGTGCCTCAGGAAACCCGCATGACCAACGCTCCCGTCGCACCCGAAACATTCACCCCCGGACGCTTCGCCGGGCAAACGATGCTCGTGACCGGCGCCGCGGGCGGAATGGGGCTGGCCTGCGCCACGCGGGCGGCGCGCGAGGGCGCGTCGGTGGTTCTGTGCGATATAAACGCGGAGGCGGCGAAAGAGGCGGCCGAGGGCCTCCTTGCCGAGGGCGGCCGCGCCATCGGGATCGGCGCCGACATCACCAGCCGTGACGATTGCGCGGCGATGGTCGGAGCCGCGGTCGAGGCCTTCGGCGGGCTCGACATTGCCATCAACGCTGCGGGCGTCATGGATGGCGGCCGCGACGGCCAACCCGCGCCGATCCATCTGGCGAGCGACGCGTATCTGCGCCGCACGATGGAGATCAACGTGATCGGCACGATGCTGGCCTGCGCCGCCGAGACGGCGCGCATGGTCGAACAGGGACGCGGCGGGGCCATCGTCAATGTGGGCTCCACCACGGGCCTGACCGGCAGCGCCGGCACGCCGGCCTATGTCGCGAGCAAGCACGCGGTGAACGGGCTCACCCGCTCCGTCGCCATCGACTACGCCCCATACGGCATACGCTGCAACTCGGTGAACATGGGCCCGACCGAAACGCCGATGCTGGAGCGCGCGATGGAGTTCCTCAAGGAACGCCAGGCGACCGTCCCCTCCGGCGGGGCGTCGTCCCCGCGCCCGGCGGTCAAGCCCGGGGCCCTGATCGCGCGGTCCTCCACGCCGTGGGAGCAGGCCGCCGTCATCCTCTTCGCCGCCTCGCGCGAAGCCAGCTACCTGACCGGGGCCCTCATCGCGTCGGACGGGGGGTGGACAGCCTATTGACAGGCGCGGCAAAAGGAAACGCGCACGGGGGGCCGAGCTGCGGACAGGGTGGAGCTTGCGCCGCATGTCGTCCGGGCCAGAGCTGCGCGTGCTGACCGGGAGCATCGCCATGGCGCGCATCACGTCCAACCGCCGGATCATTCTGCTGATCGGCACCCTTTGCCTGCTCCTGGCGCCTCTGGCGCTGCGCGCCCAGCCGGCCGACTTCTCTGGCGACTGGCAGACCTTTTGGCGCACGGGCAGCGCCGTGCTGAGCCTGTCGCAGGAGGGCGACCGCGTGACAGGCAGCTACCAGCCCGACGATGGCACCGTCGAGGGAACGGTCGAGGGCCGAGTCCTGCGCGGGACATGGGCGCAGCCGGGCGCGTCGGGCGCGTTCGTCTTCGCCCTGTCGGAGGACGGGCAGGTGCTGACCGGCCGCTTCGGCAACGGCGAATACTGGAACGGCTTCCGCGAGGACGCCGAGGACGGCAGCAGCCGTTGGCGGCTCGGCAACGCGACCCCGCGCGAGACGCTGCGCAGCCTGCTGATCGCGGCGAACGTGGCCACCTATGCGGGCGACGCGGGCGCCCTGCGGCAGGTGGGCAACCTCGTGAGCTATGCCGGCCCGTCGACCAACGCCGGCGACCGGGCGAGCCGCCGCACGATGATGTTCGACATCCTCGACATGTCGACCCTGCGCATCATGGACGTGCCCGAGGCGCCGGAGACGCCGGATGAGGACCGGTTGCGCTTCGCGGTCGGCCCGGCCGCCGTGCCCGAGACGACCGAGCTCGAGTTCCGGCGGGATGCCTTTGGCCGCTGGCGCCTCGTCCTGCCCGACCAGGAGGCGTTGGCCGCCGTGCGGGGTCGCTTCCTCGAGGCGATGGGCCACGAGAGCATGGCCGAGCTCGACCGGGCGCGGGCGAACTCCCCCCGCACGGTGATGCGGGAGTTCATCCAGGGCGCGAACAGCTGGGACGAGGGCGGCCGCGCCCGCGCGCTGGCGGTGATGGACCTGTCGCACATCCCAGAGCGGCTGCACGAGCTGGAAGGGCCGATCTACGCCGACTTTCTCAAGCGCATCCTCGACAGGATCGCCTATGTCGTCTGGCAGGAAATCCCCGACGACCCCGACCGCAGCGTGCCTTTCGTCTATTTCCAGCATCCGGTGGGCGACATCACCATCGCGCGGGTGCCCGCGCCCGCCCCGGAGGACGGGAGCGCGGCGCCGCCCGAGCGGTGGAAGATCGCCTCGGCCACGCTGGCCGCGGCGCCGGCGCTGCTGGAGGCGATGCAGGAGTTGCCCGCCATCCCCGGCCTCGAGGAGCCGCAGGCCCTGTCGCCCTATTTCCGTCTTCGCGAAGCCGTGCGCGCCGCCGCGCCCGGCCTCGTCGTCGACCGGGGGTATCTGGAGCTGTGGCAATGGCTCGGCCTCGCCGCCGCCTTCGTCGCCGCGGCCGCCGCCGTGGTCGGGATCGGGGCGGCGCTGCGGGGCGTGGCGCGCCTGGGCGACGGCGCGGCGGGGCTCGGGCGGCTGGCGCTGCCGGCGGGGCTGCTCGCGGCCGCCGTGATCCTGTCCTGGGCGGTCCTGCGGCTGGGGCTGACGCAGATGGGCCTGCCGGCGGTGAGCACGGTAGCCGGGCTGTTCGTGGTCGTGGCTCTGGCCCTGCTGGCCTATCGCCTCACCGGGCTTATTGGCGGCTGGTTCCTCGCCCGCGCGGAGAAGACGACCCACTACGTCGACGAGATCGCGGCCTCTCTCGGCACCGGGCTCGTGAAGCTGCTGATCGTGATCGGCGCCATCATCGCGGCCGCCGACGTGGTCGGCCTGCCCTACGAGGGCGTGCTCACGGGCCTCGGGGTGGGCGGTGTCGCGCTCGCCTTCGCCGCGCGCGACACGGTGTCGAACCTGCTCGGCGGCGGCATCCTGATGGCCGACCGGCCCTTCCAGCGGGGCGACCTGATCGAGCTCGACGGCACGCTGGCCTCGGTGGAGCAGGTGGGCCTGCGCTCGACCCGGCTGCGCTCGCTCGACGACACGGTGCTGAACGTGCCGAACGCGCAATTGTCGGACCGCACCATCTCCAACTGGGGCAAGCGGCGCCGCCGCAAGATCGTGATGAGCGTGGGCCTGACCTACGACACGCCCCGCGACAGGCTCGACACCTTCGTGAAGCGCCTCAAGGAGGTGCTGCTGGAGCAGCCCCGCATGGACCGCGACGACCTCTATGTCGGGCTGAAGGGGTTCGGCGCCTCCTCGATCGACATCGAGCTGATGTTCTACCTCAAGGTCTACGGCTATGGCGCGCAGATCGATGCGCAGCACGCCATCGTCCTCGACATCGTCGCGCTGGCCGAGGAGGTGGGCGTCGAGTTCGCCTTCCCTACCCGCACCGTCCATATGGCCGGCGCCGCCGAGCCACCCCGCGTCCTGCCGGCGGAGCCACGATCGGAGGCGGCCGAAAATGCCGAGACCGCGCCCATCGCCGAAGGCAGCGGGTAGGCGCATGTCGGCCTCGGCTGCACTCCGTCCGCCCGGAGGCCAGGCCGCGTCTTCAGCTCGCCGTCTGGCCGACGCGATGGGCGACCGCGCCGTCATCCGCGCCCTGCGCGAGGACGGGGCGCCGCGGCTGTCGGCCCGCCCGACCAGGGACGATCACGGGTTCGGCAGGCTCCGCCCGGTAGGGAATGCGCCCGGGCTGGACAGGCCCATCATCGATCTGACCGGAGCGGGCCGTGCCGCCTCGCGCCCTCTCGCGGCCGCGCCCCTGCACGCCGTCCTGCGCGCCCGCACCGCGGCGCCGCGAGGCGTACTCGTGCATTCCGGCCCGGCCCCATGAACATCGACCCATCCTCCGGTTCGATCCTCAACGCCGGGCAACTGAGCGCGGCACTCGTCGTCACGCTGTTCCTGGTCTGGACGCTGGCGCGGCAGGTGCGCGTCGTCCGGGCATTTCTGCGACGATACCGCCGGGGCGGGGCGATCCTCGACTTCGTTCTCTTGCCCGCGGGCGTCTACGCGGCCGGATATCTCGTCGCGTCCACGCTGGGAGACTACGACCTTGGCGAATGGCAGGCCTTCGTCGAGGGTCTGACCCATCTCGGGGTGTTCCTCGCCTTCGGCTACGGCGCCGCCCGGATCGTCGCGGCCCGGATCGAAGAGAGGGCGGACGGCGGCCAAAGGCCCATGTCGCGCATCGCAAGGACCACGCTGTTCGCGGCCTGCATTTTCGCGGGCTTTCTGCTGTTCCTCATCACCAACAACTATTCTCCGACCAAGCTCTACGTCTCGACCGGGGCGGTGGCCGCGATCCTCGCCTTCGCGATGCAGCAGACCCTCGGCGACTTCTTCTCGGGCCTTGCCCTGAGCATCGAGAAGCCGTTCCGGACGGGCGACCGGCTGCGCTTCGACGACGGGTCGGAGGGGGTGGTCGTCGATATCAACTGGAGGTCGACGCAATTGCAGAGCATGAACGGGGGTATGTATGTCATCCCCAACGCCATGCTGTCGCGCCAGCGCTTCCTGAACCTCCGGGGCGCGGGCCAGACCTATGCCCAAGGGTTCGATATCCGCGTCTCGGGCGCGGCAGACCCGCGAGAGGTGATCGCGCTGCTCTCCGAGGCCGTGTCGCGCTGCCAGAGCGTGCTGCGCACGCCGGCCCCTGTCGTGCGGCTGAAGGACGGCTCGATCCGCCCCTACACCTATTCCGCCTGGGTCCATTTCCCCGATTATCCAGCGATGTTCGCCGGCCGGGAGGAGCTCTATCTCGAAATGCACGCCGCCCTTCGCGCGGCTGGCCTCGAGGTGGCTGCGCCGATCCATGACATTCGGCTCGATCCGGCCGATACTGCAGCATCCGGGGCCCACCACCGACCGTGAGCGGCACAGCCGGACCAGAACGGAGACCGCACCCATGAGCTTTGCCCGTGCCCTTCTCGCCAATCTCTCGCTGCCGAGCCTGCTGCTGGCGCTGCTCTTCCTCGCCGCGTCGCTGACGCCGTCGCTCATCCCCCGCGGCCCGGTGGTGCAGGGCGTGCTCGGGGGGCTGGTCATGGCGCTGGGCTATCTTCTGGGCCGGATCGTGGACGCGCTGTGGCTGGCGGCCGACCTTCCGCGGATGCGCGGGCGGGCCGCCGCCCTTGCCCGCACGGTCACGACCGTCGCGGTGCTCGGCGTGCTGGCTTGGGCCGCGGTCGCCAGTGTCCGATGGCAGGACGACCTGCGCCTGCGCATGGGGCTCGAGGCGGCCGAGGGGGGGCACTGGCTGCAGGTCGGGCTGATCGTTCTGGCGGTCTTCCTCGTGCTTTACATGATCGGGGTGGCGGTGCAGCTCCTCTTCCGGCTCGTGCGCGCCGCGCTCTACCGCGTGATGCCGCCGCGGCGGGCGAACGTCCTCGGCGTGCTCGTCGTGGTGCTGGTGCTGTTCGGGCTGACGCGGGACCGTCTCGTGCCCGCCGTCCTCGCGCTTCTCGACGAAAGCTACGAGGCCGCGCAGAACCTCTTCGAGAACGCGCCGCCGGCGCCGACCGATCCGCGCTTTCCAGGCAGCCCCGACTCTCTGATCGGCTGGCAGGCGATGGGCCAGCCGGGGCGCGACTTCGTTACCGGCGGGCCGGACGGCGAGGCGATCGCCGCCTTCACCGGTGCAGAGGCGCTGGACCCGATCCGCGTCTATGTCGGGCGGGCCAACGCCTCGACGGCCGAGGCGCGGGCGCAACTCGCCCTCGACGAACTCCTCCGCCTCGGCGCGTTCGAGCGCGAGGTGCTGGTGGTGGCCAGCCCCACCGGCACCGGCTGGCTCGATCCCGGCTCGCACGATCCGCTGGACTACATGCACGGGGGCGACATCGCGACGGTCGCGGTGCAGTACTCCTACCTGCAATCGCCCCTCGCCCTGATCTTCGAGACGCAGACGGGGCTCGAGCAGGCGACCGCGACCGTCGCCACGATCCACGACTACTGGAAGACGCTGCCCGCAGGCGACCGCCCGCGCCTCTACATCCACGGCCTCAGCCTTGGGGCGTGGTCGTCGATGTACGCGACCAACCTGTTCCGGCTGGTGAACGACGGCATCGACGGCGCGCTCTGGGCGGGCCCGCCGTTCCCGTCGAGTTTCTGGAATTACGTGCAGAACGCCCGCAACGAGGGCACGCCGTGGGTGCTGCCCGAGGTGGGCGACGGCGCGCTGGTGCGCTACGCCTCCCACGTGGCCGACGGCTCCGAGGGAGCCGAGTGGGGCGACATGCGGCTGATGTTCCTGCAATACCCCAGCGATCCGATCGTGTTCTACGAGCCCGCCTCGCTCTGGCGCGCGCCGACCTGGATGCGCGAGCCGCCGGGCCACGGCGTCTCGCCCCATCTGCGCTTCGTGCCCGTCGTCACGCAGTTCCAGCTTGCCATCGACATGGCGCTGTCGACGACCACGCCCGCGGGCTACGGCCATTCCTACTATGCGCAGGACTATATCGAGCCCTGGGTGCAGGTGACCGCCCCCGAGGGGTGGACGGCGGAGGACACCGAGCGGCTGAAGGCCCATTGCGACAACGGCTTCCAGCAGGGCTGCACGAACGAATGAGCGTGCGCATGCCCCACGCCCCTGTCCCGGCCGGGGCCGCGCGCCGGCATTTGCGCCGGCGCCGCGCGCGCCCCGCCCTGTTCGCCGCGCTCCTCGCCCTTTGCGCCGCGGCGCCGGCGACCGCACAGGAGCGTGGGCAGGGGGCCGCGCCCGAGCGTGGCGTGCCCTACGTCACCCTGCGCGACCGGACCGGGGCCGCGGCGCCAGCCGATTTCTACGGCGAGGCGCGCAGCGACCCGAAGGCGGGCTGGTGCGGCATCGACGAGCGCAGGATCGACATGCTCGCCCCGATGGCCGAGGCCGCGCCCTTCCACGTGCCCGACGAGATCCTGCGGGTGAGCGAGGTCCGCGAGAGGCCGCGTGCCGCCATCCTCGAGGAGCTGCGCGCCGGCGCGGGTGACCGCGCGCCGCTGCTCTACACGCACGGCTTCTACATCGACTTCGACAAGGGCTGCCGCCGCGCCACGATCTTCCAGGAGAACGCGGGGCTCGCGGGGCGGATGCTGTGGTTCAGCTGGCCCTCGGACGGCGCCCTGCTCAACTACACGCGCGACGAGGCGGACCTCTACTGGAGCGTGCCGGACCTCGCCGACACGATCACCGCCCTCGCGGCGGCCTTCGCCGACCGCGAGGTCGATCTCGCAGGTCACAGCCTCGGCGCGCGGGGCGTGGTGCTGGCCCTCTACGAAATCGCCGCCCGCCAGCCCGACCTGCGCCTGGGCGAGCTCGTCCTGCTCGCGCCCGACATGGATTTCGACATCTTCCGCAAGATGCTCCCCCGCATCCGCCCGATGGTGCGCGGCATCACCGTCTACGTGGCTGATGCCGACCGGCCCCTCGCCCTGTCGACCCAGCTTCACGGCTATCCGCGGCTGGGCGAGACGGGCAACGACGTCGCCACCCTCGGCGACGTGGACGTGATCGACGTGAGCGCGCTGCCCGTGCGCAGCCCGAGCGGCCACCTCTACCACATCCACGATCGTCAGGTCGGCGCGGACCTGCGCCAGCTCCTGGACGCCGGCCGGCGCGCGGCCGACCGCGACGGCCTCGTCGCCCGCGGCCGCAATCTGTGGGCGTTGCGCCCCGCGCGATGACCGTGGCCGAGGACAACGACCGCCAAACAGGCGAGCTTGACCGGCCGGGGCCGACCGGACGGCCCGCGTGCGCCGCGTCCAACCTTCCGGTGCCGGCGCGGTCCGGTCACTGGTCTGCCCGGCCTCGACGGCGCGGTCGGGCAGGTCCGGCCCGGGCCTCGATCTATCTCAGGCTGATGTCCGGGACGGCGCCCGGCAATGCGCGGCGGTCGTGTCGCGGAGTTGGTGGAAATTGGAGGGCGGCGTAATCTCCGGGTGAACTGACACCCACCCAACCGGCGGCGGCAACCGCCAGGGAGATCACGCCATGAACCAGATTACCGACACCGCGTCCTCTGCGCTACTGGCCGAGGAGGCCGGGTTCGACCCGATCGAGGAGCGCCTGCGGGCAAACGTGCGCGCCACGATCGAAGCCGTGTTCGAGGAGGAGCTGGCCAGCTTCCTCGGACGGTTCCGCTACGGCCGGGGCGACGGCCCCGCGAAGGGCTATCGCCACGGGCACCGAGAGCGCCAGATCACCGGCACCTTCGGGACGGAGACGGTCCGGGTGGCGCGCGCCCGGATCGAGGACGAGGGCGGCAAGGTGACGGAATGGCGGTCGAAGGCGCTGCCCCGTTACAAGAGACTGACAAGGAAGGCCGAGGCGCTGATCACGCCGGTGTATCTCGCCGGCACCAACACGCGCCGGGTCAAGCGCGCGCTGTTCGGGCTGTTCGAAGGCGCTGTCGGCAAGGACGTGGTCAGCCGCGCCTGGCGCAAGGTGAAGGTGGACTGGGACGCCTGGTCTGCGCGCAGTCTGGCCGACGAGGATGTCGTTGGTCTCATCCTGGACGGCACGGTGATCCGCACGCGGCTCGACAGGAAGGCCACCGACATCTCGGTGCTCGCCGCCGTCGGCGTGCGCCGCGACGGCCAGAAGGTGCTGCTTTCCATCAGGAATATGGGTGGAGAGAGCACGGCCGCCTGGCGCCGTTCGGGCGGCTTTCGCGGCCGCACCGCGGCCACGGTCCGTCCTCACCTCGAGGATCTCGACGCGCGCGGCCTCAGGCGACCCGAGTTCGTCATCGTCGACGGCGCACCGGGGCTGGAGGCCGCGCTCACCGCGCTGTGGGGCACCGAGCTGCCGATCCAGCGTTGCACCGTGCACAAGCACCGCAACCTTCTCGGCCACGCGCCGAAGGCGATGCATGACGAACTCACCGAAGACTATCGCGACATGATCTACGCCGAGACCGCCGCCGAGGTGGAGACCCGCCGCAAGGCGTTCCTGCGCAAATGGCGCCTGAAGTGCCGGGCAGTCGCCGACAGCCTCGAGGAAGCCGGCGAGCGGCTTTTCGCCTTCACCCGGCTCGACCCGTCGCAATGGAGATCGGCACGGACGACCAACGCGATCGAGCGGCTGAACGAGGAGTTCCGCCGCCGCATCAAGACCCAGACCGTCCTGCCCTGCGCCGAGACCGTGCCCATGCTGCTCTGGGCCCTGCTCGCCTCCGGCCAGATCACCATGCGCAAGGTCGACGGCTGGGAGACCCTCTCTCAGCCCATCGAGCCCCTCGCCCTTGACCAGGCCGCCTGATCAGGCCGAAATCGCCATGCCCGAAGAACGCCGTTCGAGAATTTCCACCAGATCCGAGACACGACCATCTCAGCGACGGAGCGAGGGACGACAAGGCCGGCGGCCTGCTGCTGTTCGGCCACCAGAGTCGCCGCGCGCCGCGCTTCCGCGAGATCGCGCTCGGCCTCCCGCTCGCGCTTCTTCGCGCGCCAGAAACTCCGGGCAAGGCCCAACAGCCATCGCGCCGCCGGCTGTACCACCTCCGCCAGCTTTCTACGAGCGCGGGCGTCTTGGGGTGCGTTCGGGCCGGTCGTGAGGCGCTCAGGCTTGTCGCCATCGCGCGGGCGATACACGATCTCTTCCTGCTCGACCGCATGGCGCCCGCGCGCCATTGCCCTCTTCTCCGCTCGAAGCCGCGCTTCCCGAGCTGCGAGTTCGTCAGACCGGCCGGCCAATTCGACCTTGCCGCTCTCGAGGGCAGAGCTTTCCTCCTGTACGTGTCGCATCCCGCGTGATTGTACGGCCGCTTCTTGAATAGTTCCGGCTTCTGGCGATGCCAGTCCTTGAGCGCCTCGATGGGCGTTCGGCCTTTCAGGACGGATTGCGGGAGCTGGCCGTTGTAGAGGCGGACGTAGCGCAGGATGGTCTGCTCGAGGTCCTCGCCGGAGCGGAAGCGGTGGCTTTGCAGGACGTCCTCGATCCGGCCGTTGAAGCGCTCGACCATGCCGTTCGTTTGCGGCCGCATCGGCGGCGAGAGTCGATGCTCGATGCCGAGATCGGCGCAGAGGCGATCGAACTCGTGGTTGCCCGTCGCGGCGCGCTTGCGCAGGCCGAACAGCCGGTCGGTGAACTCCTTGCCGTTGTCGGTGAGAACACGGGTGATCTTCATCGGCGCGGCGCGGTCGAGGTCGCGCAGGAAGCGCCGCGCGTTCGCCGCCGTCTTCGCGGTGTAGATGCGGACGAAAACCC
>NZ_QPLK01000044.1 GCF_003340565.1 Rhodovulum sp. 12E13
TGTAGCGTTTCACCCATGGCGTGCTCCGAGGGCTGCTGTCGGACTTGGTGTAGCAACTTGATTCTACAGAGCTTTCGCGGGCACGCCAGCCATTACCCCCGATTTCGATGAATAAGGCGGGTTGAAATACCAGCGAAGGTTTTCATCATCTTTGCCGGCGTCTTCCACACCCGGAAAAGCATGCAAGTTGGCTCGAAAATCGCGGCCTAGCCGACGTGCAGCACCTGCATCCTCTGGCCAATCCTCTCCGAGAAGATCTCGGAGATTAAACCGCTGGCCATGAGGCAAGCCGTCGATCCGTTGCGCGATGATCGCGCGGAGTTGTTCAAACACTTCATGATCTTCCATTCTCAACCAAGACAAGCATAGCATGGCCTCCTGTCGCGAAACCATCCTTTCCGCTCTGCATGCGAGGCTTTCGACGCTTCCTGCGACCGTGCTGCGCGGTGAGGTTCTTCCCGAGCGCGTGCCTGCCGAAGGCCTGCTGATCCTGCGTGATGGTGAGCCGGGCCAACCGGATGTTTCAATGTCTCCGCTTGCGTATCATTACGAGCATGACGCTGAAGTCGAGGCTGTTGTGCAAGGCATTGAGCGCGACGAGCGCCTTGACAGTCTCTGCAATGACATTGGTGCAGTGCTTGCAGCCGACCGGACGCTGGGCGGGCTATGTGACTGGGCCGAAGCGAAGGCACCACGCACCATCGATCTGCCCATCGAAGGCGCAGCAACCCTCAAGGCTGCCATCGTGACGGTGACACTTCACTATACATCGCTGGAGGCATAGACTTGCGAGACGCAAAAAAAGCTGCTCATTCCTAAAAACTAGGGTCGAACATTGTAGACAATTAGCTCAACCTCTCCACCGTCTGCCAGATTGTAACTCTCAGAAACTCGAAGCTCAGCATCAACCTCAAATACACAGCGACTTTCGACATTACCAAAAAGGGTGATTTCACATCCTTCAATCAGTCGTCTCGCCTCCCTTCCGGCATCGAATTGAACCGTGAATCGACCAAGATCACTCTGAAAGTAGATTGTATCTCCAATTATTGTTCCCAGCCCACCAGTGAGAGTCGCAGTTTTTCCATTCAACTGCGCATGCAGCTCTGAAATCTGCCCCATCAAGGCCAGAACTTCACCAGTCTGGGTCTCTTCAGCCAATGCCGGGCCAGCAAGTGCAAGTGTGAGCAGAGGTGCCGCTATGAGACTAGACCACTTCATCGATATAAATCCTTCTACTGTTTCAGCGCGCCTAAGCGATCGGTTTCGGTTGGAGTTACTCTGCCGGAGGGGCGTCACTCTTCTTCGGCTTCTTATGAAAGAACAAGAGGCCAGCAAGTATCGCTGAAATAATTCCCCAAACCCACATATCTGGAAAATTTTCGCGAGCTGGGATAGAGGCGAGAAAGGCCAAGCCAAAAAAGACCTGCGCTACACGAGGAACGCCAAAGGCAAATGCGCCACCAAAAAACATGAGAAACGCCGTAAGCATTCCCATGGCGCCCGCTTCACCAGTTGCTTCATCCTCAACAATGCCGGAAAGTCCTGTAATCGTGCACGATTGCATGAGGGCAATAAGGGCAAGCGTTATTCCAATTATTCCAACGGCAATCTTCATCGGTGAGCCTCTGTCTGTTCGGCCGAAGATTGGCAAGCTTGGCCTGTAGGGTCAAGAAAAGTGTTCCGCTAGAGAAGGACGACCAAACATGGCACGAGCCCAAGGGGCGCGGGCGCTGATGGCGCTTGCGTTCGAGACGACCTATGGAACGCCGCCCGTCAGCGGCTTCACGCGCATGCCCTTCGCCAGCACCTCGCTGGGGGCGGAGCAGCCGCTGCTGAACTCGGAGCTTCTCGGCTACGGTCGCGATCCGCTGGCGCCGATCAAGGACGCGGTGACGGCCGACGGCGACGTCGTGGTGCCGCTCGACGCGGAGGCCTTCGGCTTCTGGCTGAAGGCTGCCTTCGGCGCGCCCACGACAACGGGCGCGGAGGCGCCGTACACCCACGAGTTCCAGTCGGGTTCCTGGACGCTGCCCAGCATGTCGATCGAGACCGGCATGCCGGAGGTGCCGCGCTACGCGATGTATTCCGGCTGCGTGCTCGACCAGATCACCTGGCAGATGCAGCGCTCGGGGCTGTTGACCGCCACGGCGCGGCTGGTCGCGCAGGGCGAGACGGTTGGCACGACGACCAGCGCCGGAACGCCTGCCGCGCTGGAACTGAAGCGCTTCGGCCATTTCAACGGGTCGATTGCGCGCAACGGGACCGCCCTCGGCAACGTGGTCTCGGCAGACATCACCTACGCCAACAACCTCGACCGCATCGAGACGATCCGCAGCGACGGGCGCATCGACGGCGCTGACCCGTCCATCGCCGCACTTACCGGCCGGATCGAGGTGCGCTTTGCTGATCAGACGCTGGTGACGCAGGCGATCAATGGCGAGGCCTGCGAGATGGAATTCGCCTACGTCCTGCCGTCCGGCGAGAGCTTCACCTTCACGGTGCACGCCGTCTATCTGCCGCGCCCCCGGATCGAGATTTCCGGGCCGCAGGGCGTGCAGGCCACCTTCGACTGGCAGGCCGCGCGCGACAGCGTCGTCGGCCGGATGTGCACGGCGACCCTGATCAACGACATCGAGGTGTACTGACGATGCTGACGCTCGACCTGACGAATGAACCGCGCTGGCATGATCTCGCTCCCGGTGTGCGCGTGCAGCTGCGTCCGCTGACCACCGCGCTGATGGTGGCGACGCGCAGCGACCCCGCCGTCGAGGCGGTGCCCGAGGAGGCGTCCGACGAAGAACGCGCGGTCGCCTTCGCCAAGGCGCTGGCGCGGCGGGCGGTCCTGTCCTGGCAGGGCATCGGTGATGCCGATGGCGACGTGATCGAATCGAGCCCCGAGGCTATCGACGCGCTGCTCGACATCTGGCCGATCTTCGAGGCTTTCCAGCTGACTTATGTCTCCAAGGGCCTGCTGCTGGAGCAGGAAAAAAACGCCTCCGCGCTCTCGCCGACTGGTCCTTCGGCGGGGGCGAGCGATACTGCGACGCCTGCGCGCAAACCTGCCCGGACTGCCCGGCGCGGCTGAACCGTCCGGAAACTCCGGAGGGCTGGCAGGTCTGGGACCTCGTCGGGCGTCTCGGCGGCCAGCTTCGTGTGCAGCCCGGCGCAGTGATCGGATGGGACATGTCAGCCGCGCTGGCGCTCGGTGACGCGCTCGGCGTGCCGCCGCTCGCGATGGCCGAACTGCTGCCCGTCATCGAAGCGGTGATGGTCGCAAAACTCAACGAACAGATGGATCACTCCCATGGCGGAAAAACGGGTTAGCGTCCGCCTCGCGGCCGTGGGCGGACGGCAGGTGCGCGCCGAACTGGAAGGCGTCGGCGAGGCCGGGTCGCGCGGCTTCGGACGGCTGAGCCGCGAGATGGAGGCGGCCAACGCTCGGCTCGCGGCTTTCTCGCGCCGGGTTCGCGTGGCCGCTGCTGCCGCAGTTGCCGCCGCGACGGCCGCTGGCGTGGCGATGATCCGCTCGGGCCTGCAGACGGTCGATGCGCAGGCCAAGCTCGCGCAGTCCCTCGGCACCACCGTCGCCTCGATCCAGACGCTGGAGCGCGCGGGCGAGCTTGCGGGCGTGTCCATGTCCGGCATCGAGCAGGCGACCAAGGATCTGACGCGTCGGCTCAGCCAGGCGGCCGCCGGGACCGGCCCCGCCGCCGACGCGCTCGACCGGCTCGGGCTTTCGGCCAACGAGCTGATCGCTCTGCCGCTGGAACAGCGGGTGGGCGCCATCAACGCCGCCATCGAGAGTTTCGTGCCTGCCGCCGAGCGCGCGGCAGTCGCGGGTCAGCTCTTCGGCGAGGAAGGCTCGATCGCCATGTCGCGGATCGACACCGCGACGCTGCGCCAGGCGACAGAGGATCTCCTCGCGTTCGGGGTCGTGGTCTCCGAGCAGGATGCCGACCAGATCGAGCGGACGAACGACGCCATCTCCCGGCTTGGGTTGATCTGGCGCGGCCTCTCGAACCAGCTCGCCGTTGCGGCCGCGCCCGCGCTTGAAGCCGTCGCGGATGCCATGGCGGCGGTCGCGAGCCGAACTGGGCCGCTCGGTATCGCGATCCGTAGTCTGTTCGAGAACATCGGCCGCCTGACCAGCTATGCCGCCACCTTCGCGGCCTTCCTCGCCGGCCGCTGGGTGGCTGGAATGGCCGCTGCGGCGCTCTCCGTGCGCGGCCTCGCCACGGCGCTGGTCGTCCTGCGCGGGGCGCTTATCCGCACTGGCATCGGGGCGCTGATCGTCGGAGCGGGCGAGCTTGTCTACCAGTTCACCCGCCTCGTCTCCGGTGCGGGCGGCTTCGGCGAGGCGATGTCGCTCCTGAAGGACCTCGCCGTCGAGGTCTGGGAGCGGATCAAGATGGGCGCTGCTGCGGCGGGTGCGGCCGCCACGGCGATGTTCTTCGACCTGAAGGCCGACGCCGCGTCGGGCATGCAGAGCGCCATCGAGAGTGTCGTCGGATTCGGCAACACGGCGGCGAACACGTTTGAGGGCGCCTACGAGGCGATCAAGGCGATCTGGGGTCTGCTGCCGGCCGCAATCGGCGATCTGGCGTTCCAGGCGGCCAACAGTCTGGTCGATGGTGTCGAGGCGATGCTGAACGGCGTGGTCTCGCGCATCAACGGCTTCATCGGCGGGATCAACCAGGGGCTGGAAGCGCTGGGGTCGGAGCGCCGCATCTCGCTGGTGCCGGACCTCGACCTCGGCGAGATCGAGAACCGTTTCGCAGGCGCGGCAACGGCAGCGACCACCGCCGCGCAGGCGGCCTTCGACCGGGCCTTCGAGGACAACCCGCTGACAGCGCCCGATCTCGGGCTCACGGACGCGGCCACCCGGGCGCTGGAGTCCGCGAACCTCTACCGTGGCGCGGCGCGCGATCTCGCCGAGGGCGCTCGTGCGCCGCTCGAAAGTTGGCACGCGCTTCGCGACGCCGTGCGTGGCACCGACGAGGATGGCGCCGATGCGCTGGCCGAGGCCACGGCCGCGGCGGAGCGGTTCGAGACCGCGCTCGACGGCGCCGGACAGGCCGCAACCGATGCCGGCGCTGCCGCGGGTGCCGCGGCTGCCGCAGCCGAGCCTAATGTGGAGACCGCGGTCACCGGCTGGCAGGCGGTCACGGCAGCGCTGTCGGACTACGCCAGCAAGGCCCGCGACATTGGCGGAGATATCGGCCAGAGCCTCGTCGGCGCCTTCCAGTCGGCCGAGAACGCGGTGGGCCAGTTCGTGAAGACCGGCAAGTTGAACTTCCGCGACCTTGTCACCTCGCTGCTGGCCGATCTCGCCCAGCTGGCGGCGCGGCGGTTCATCCTTGGGCCCATCGCCAATGCGCTCTCCGGCGTGTTCTCCGGTGCGGGCGGCGTCTTCGCCAGCGTCCTGCACTCGGGCGGCATGGTCGGCTCCGCGGGGCCGTCGCGCATGGTCCCGGCCATGGCCTTCGCCGCTGCCCCCCGGATGCATGGCGGCGGCATGGCGGGGCTACGCCACGACGAAGTCCCCGCGATCCTGCAACGCGGCGAACGGGTGCTGTCGCGGCGGGAGGCACAGAGCTACGGCGCGGGCGGCGGTGTCAACGTCACCATCATGGCCCGCGACGCCGAGAGCTTTCGGCAGTCCCGCACCCAGGTCGCGGCCGACATCGCCCGCGCCGTGTCGCTCGGGCGGAGGGGCATGTGATGGCGTTCCACGAGGTCCGCTTCCCAGACAATATCAGCCGCGGCGCGCGGGGCGGGCCCGAGCGGCGCACACAAATCGTCGAGCTTGCCTCCGGCGACGAGGAGCGCAATGCAAGCTGGGCGAACTCCCGTCGGCGCTACGACGTCGCTTATGGCATCCGTCGCGCCGACGATCTGGCGGCGGTCGTCGCCTTCTTCGAGGCGCGAAACGGCCGCTTGCATGGTTTCCGGTTCAAGGACTGGGGCGACCACAAGTCGACCCTGCCGTCCCAGACGCCAGCGCCGACCGACCAGGCGATCGGCACCGGAGACGGCGCGACCACCGCTTTCCAGCTGGTGAAGCGCTACGCCTCCGGTGCGCAATCCTGGACGCGTGCCATCGGCAAACCTGTGGCCGGAACCTTGCGCGTCGCACTCGATGGCGCGGAGGAACTCGGCGGCTGGTCTGTCGACACGACCACCGGTGTCGTCACCTTCGACACCGCGCCTTCGGCGGGCGTTGCCATCACCGCGGGCTTCGAGTTCGACGTGCCGGTTCGCTTCGACACAGACGCTCTCGACGTGACGCTCGACCTCGAGCGGCTCGGCTCGATCACCTCCATCCCGCTTCTGGAGATCCGGCGATGAACGACACCGGCAACTTCGTCGCGGCCGTGCTGCGCGAGCTTGCGGCCTCAACGGCCGTGATCCTCGCCGCCTGGGGCGCGCTCGGCGGCGCCACGAACGCGCTGACCACGAAGATGCGGCTGCGCGATGCGCTACGGCACATCCTCCTCGGCGGCCTGATCGCGGCCGGGATGGGCAGCCTGTCGATGGCCGTCATCACAAGCTGGATGGGCCTGCCAACGGAGGCGATCCCGGCAGGCGGCGCGGCAGGGTCCGCCGCCTATCTCGTGGGCGTCTTCGGGCCTGCCTTCATCGAAGTGCTGCTCGCCCGCCTGCGCCGCGCCAAGCAGGGCGACGGCGATGAATGACCTTCTCCGCCTCGCGCGCTCCCTCCGCTGCGACCCCGCCGATCCTCGGCAGGCCTTCCGCCACCGCTTGGCGGTAGGCCTCGCCGTCGCGGCTCTGATCCTGATCCTCTCGCTTCTCCGGTAATCCCATGCACATGACCGACCGGGGCCTGCTGGCCCTCGTCCGGCACGAAGGACTCGTGCCCGGACCCTATCTCGATGTGAAACAGGTCTGGACCTTCGGCATCGGCCACACGGCCGCGGCCGGACCGCCCGATCCGGCCACCATGCCGCGCGGCATGCCTGCCGATCTCGACGCCGGGATCCGCGAGGCGTTCCGGGTCTTCCGAGCCGACCTCGCGCGCTACGAAACCGCAATCCAGCGCGTCGTGAAGGTGCCGCTCAAGCCGCACGAGTTCGATGCGCTTGTCAGTTTCCACTACAACACTGGCGGCATCGCAAAGGCCGCACTGACCCGGCACCTCAATGCCGGAAATCGCCTTGCAGCCGCCGACGCGTTTCTGAACTGGCGGCGACCGGCTTCCATCATCCCCCGCCGGGAGGCGGAGCGCGACCTGTTCCGCCAAGGCCGCTATCCCGGCGGCACGATCCCCGTCTGGTCCGTGGATCGCACGGGCCGAGTCGATTTCTCCCGACCAATCCGTCGCCTGACCGAGGATGAGGCTCTGGCGCTGCTGCGGCCGTCGCCGCTGCCGCCGGTCCTCGATCCTGCACGCGACGCGCCGACCGGCTGGCTCGCCCGGCTGGCCGCCTTCTTTTCGACCATGATCCGGAGGGCCTGATCCCCATGCGCTACGTTCGCCCCAACTCGCTCACCTGGTGGGCGGGACTGCTCGCCATGCTCACCGGCATCGCCTCCCTCGCATTGCCTTCCACTGGGCCCCTCGGGGAACTGTCCCGTCTCGTCGCGCTGCTCGCCGGCAGCGGCGATGCCTCGCCCGCGGGGCTGATGTTCCTCGGTCTGGGTCTGATCGGACTGCGCGACCGGATCGAGCGCGGGTTCCGCGGCGATGCTTGAGTTTCTCGCGGGTCTGTTCGTGGGCGGCTGTCTCGGCGTCTTCGTCGTTGCCCTCTGCGTCGCCGCCGCGCGCGGGGAGCGGGACGATGGCTGATTTCCTGATCTGGCTGGTCGCGGCTCTGGGCGCGGTCGGGGGTGTCGTCCTCGGCCGGGTCTGGGGGCGCGTGGAAGGGGAACGCGTGGGCAAACGGGAGGCGGAGCGCGATGCGATGGAGGACAAGAACGAGCGCGTCGAGAGGGGGCGCGACGCGGTTCGCGATGGCCGTGGCGCTGGCGATCCTGCTGACCGGCTGCGCCGCAACGATGGGCGCTGGTGACGCCGGCTGCGCCTCCTATGCCGAGGCGCGGCTCGCCCGGCCTCCTGCCGAGACCGTCGCGGAGGTGCCACCGGACTGGGCGGACTGGATCGCCGATCTCGATGACCGCATGACGGGAACCTGCCGATGAAATCCCTCTCGCCAGCGCTGCAGGCCCATCTCGACGAGGGGACGACCACGCTCGCCTGGTGCTGGCGCATCACCCGTGCCGACGGCGTCACCTTCGGATTCACCGATCACGACCGGACGCTGACGTTTGACGGCACGGAGTTCGAGCCCGAGAGCGGGCTGACCGCCTCCGAGGTCCGCTCGGGCTCGGACCTGTCGGTCGATGCGCAGGACGCCGAGGGCGTGCTGACCTCCGACCGGATCACAGAGACCGACATTCTCGACGGCCGCTGGGACAATGCTGAGGTCGAGGTCTGGCGCGTGAACTGGGCCGACACGGGTCAACGTGTGCTGATGCGGCGCGGCGCCATCGGGCAGATCCGGCGTGGACGGCTCGCCTTTGTCGCGGAAGTCCGCTCGCTTACCCATGTGCTTGGCCAGACGGTCGGGCGGACCTTTCAGGCAACCTGCGATGCCGCGCTCGGCGACGCGCGCTGTGGCGTCGATCTCGAGGATCCCACTTTCAAGGGTGCGGGCGCCGTGATCGACCTGCTGCGGGATCGGGCCTTCACCGCCTCGGGCCTCGGCGGGTTTGAGTCGGGCTGGTTCACCTTCGGCACGCTGGACTGGACGAGCGGCGCGAACGCGGGGCGGCGCACGGAGGTGCTGGGGCACGACGTGACCGACGGCATCGCGATCCTGACCCTGCTCGAAGCGCCGGTGCGCGCCATGTCCGAAGGCGACGCCTTCACCATCCGCGCCGGTTGCGACAAGCGGATCGAGACCTGCGGCGCGAAGTTTGCCAACACCTCCAACTTCCGAGGTTTTCCGCACATCCCCGGCCAGGACACGATCCTGCGCTACGCGACCAAGGACGGCGGCCACGACGGAGGCGTGCTGTGACGCCGGCCGATCCGGAGAGGGTCATCGCCGCGGCGCGCGCGTGGCTGGGAACGCCCTACCACGACCAGGCGAGCCTCAAGGGCGTCGGCTGCGATTGCCTCGGGCTGGCCCGCGGCGTCTGGCGCGAGATCGTCGGTCCCGAGCCGTTTCCGATCCCGCCCTACAGCCGCGACTGGGGCGAGACCGGGCCGCGCGAAGTGCTGGCGGAAGGCGCACGAAACATGATGATCGAAGTGTCGCCCACCGATGCTGGGCCCGGCGCGCTGGTGCTGTTTCGGATGATGCCGCGCGCCATTGCCAAGCATGTCGGCATCCTGACCGGGCCAGACAACTTCCTCCACGCCTATGAGCGGCTCGGCGTGATCGAGGAACCGCTCACTCCATCGTGGCGGCGGCGCATCGCCTTCGCCTTCCTGTTTCCTGACGAGGTCTGACCCGTGGCAACACTTGTCCTCGGCGCGGCCGGCGCCGCCATTGGCGGGTCGATCGGCGGCGCGATCCTCGGTGTGAGCGCCGCGACTATCGGCGGTTTCGTCGGCTCCACGATCGGCTCGGTGGTCGACAGCTGGATCGTGTCCTCGCTCGCGCCGACGCAGCGGATCGAGGGGCCGAGGCTCGACAGCCTCCGGATCACGTCCTCGACCGAAGGAGCCGTCATCCCGCGCGTCTACGGCCGGATGCGCATGGGCGGCAACGTGATCTGGGCGACGGATTTCCGCGAGGAGACCAAGACCACCACGCAGGGCGGCGGCAAGGGCGGCGGGGGTGGCGGCAAGGTCAAGACGACCGAGTATCTCTACTACGCGAGCTTCGCGGTCGCGCTCTGCGAGGGTCCGATCACCGGCATCGGCCGCATCTGGGCGGACGGCAAGCTGCTCGACACCGCCGGGATCACCTGGCGATGGTATCCGGGCGATGAGGCACAGGCCGCGGACCCCTTCATCGCCGCGAAGATGGGCGCGGCCAACACCCCTGCCTATCGCGGCACGGCCTATGTGGTCTTCGAGGAACTGCCGCTCGGCAACTACGGCAACCGCCTGCCGCAGCTCTCCTTCGAGGTCTTCCGCCCGCTCGCCGATCCCGACACCGCCGAAGGGCTGACTCGCGCCGTCACCATGATCCCGGCCTCAGGCGAGTTCACCTACGCGACGACCGGCATCCGGAAGGGCAGCGGAGGGGCGCAGATCCCCGAAAACCTGAACGCGCTCTCGGATACCGCCGACATGGTGGTGGCGCTGGACCGCTTGCAGGCCATGGCGCCGAAGGTGGAGAGCGTCAGCCTCGTGGTCGCCTGGTTCGGGAACGATCTGCGCGCGGGTGACTGCACCATCCGCCCCGGCGTCGAGGTGCCGGACAAGACCACGAGCCCGCAGACGTGGAGCGTGAACGGCGTGAGCCGATCCGCGGCCCATCTCGTGAGCCGGGACGACCAGAACCGGCCGGTCTATGGCGGCACGCCAGCAAATTTCGCCGTGGTGCAGGTGATCAAGGAGATGAAGGCCCGCGGGCTGCGCGTGACCTTCTATCCGTTCATCCTGATGGACGTCGCTCCCGGCAACACGCTGCCGACCCCGTACAGCGACAACGCCGCCGAGACGGGCCAGCCGGCGTTCCCCTGGCGCGGCCGGATCACCTGCTCGCCCGCGGCGGGCTATGCCGGCAGCGTCGACAAGACCGCCGCAGCAGCGAGCCAGGTCGCCGCCTTCTTCGGCGGCGCCAGCCCATCCGATTTCACCGTCTCGGGCGAGACCGTCTCCTGGATCGGCGTGGCCGGCGATTGGGGGCTGCGGCGCATGGTGCTGCACTACGCCCATCTCTGCGCGGCGGCGGGCGGGGTCGACGCTTTCCTGATCGGGACGGAGATGCGCGGGCTGACCACGATCCGCTCGGGCGCGTCCAGCTATCCGGCGGTACAGGCCTTTCGCGATCTGGCGGCCGACGTTCGATCCATCCTCGGGGCGGGCACGGCGATCAGCTATGCAGCCGACTGGTCGGAGTATTTCGGGCACCAGCCGGGCGACGGCTCGGGTGACGTGTTCTTCCACCTCGATCCGCTCTGGGCCGATCCGGAGATCGATTTCATCGGGATCGACAACTACATGCCGCTGTCGGACTGGCGGGACGGCTTCGAGCATGCCGATGCGCAGGAGGGCTGGCCCGCCATCTACGACCGGGCCTACCTGCAGGCCAACATCGCAGGCGGCGAGGGCTTCGACTGGTTCTATGCCAGCGCCGCCGACCGAAGCGCGCAGGTCCGCACCGCGATTGCCGACGGCGCCGCCGGCAAGCCGTGGGTCTTCCGTTACAAGGATCTCCGCGCCTGGTGGGCGAACCCGCACTATAATCGCCCGGGTGGGGTGGAGAGCGGCACGCCGACGGCGTGGGTGCCGGCGTCGAAGCCGATCTGGTTCACCGAGCTTGGCTGCCCCGCCATCGACCGGGGCACGAACCAGCCCAACGTTTTCTTCGATCCGAAGTCGTCCGAGAGCTTCACGCCGCATTTTTCGCGGGGCTGGCGCGACGACGCCATCCAGCGGGCCTATCTCGAGGCGACCTACCTCTGGTGGGGCACCCCTGCCAACAACCCGGTGTCCTCGGTCTACGGCGGCCGGATGGTGAACGTTTCCGAATGCGCCGCCTGGACCTGGGACGCGCGGCCCTATCCGTTCTTTCCGGCGCGGACCGACGTCTGGACGGACGGCGCGAACTGGCGGCTGGGGCACTGGCTGACCGGACGGCTCGGCGCTGTGTCGCTGGCCGCATTGGTCCGCCACCTCTGCCTGCGCGCGGGCCTGCCCGAGGATCGCATCGACGTCACCGGCCTCTGGGGCGCGGTCGAGGGCTACGCCATCGGCGCACTCGAGAGCCCGCGGGCGTCCATCACCACGCTCGCCCGCCACTTCGGCTTCGACGCCGTCGAGACCGAAGGCGTGATCCGGTTCGTCATGCGTGGCCGGGCGGAAGTGACGAGCGTCTCACCGGACGATCTGGTCGCCACGCGAGAAGGCGACGTTCTCGAACTCACCCGCGGCCAGGAGACCGAACTGCCTCAGGCCCTGAAGTGGCAAGTCGCCCGCGCCGACGAGGATTACGAGGCCGCGCAGGTCGAGGCCCGGCGCATCACCGTCGACACGACCCGCATCGCCTCCGAGAGCTTCCCGATGGCAGTGCCGCCCGAGGAGGCCGAACGCCGCTGCCGCCGCGCGCTGATGGAAGCGTGGACCGGCCGCGAGAGTGCCGTGTTCCGCCTGCCGCCGTCGCGGCTGGCGCTCGATCCCGCCGATGTCGTCACCTTCGCTCATGACGGTCGCGCCGTCCCGCTGCGGCTCGTCTCCATCGCCGATGCCGACGCGCGCGGCATCGAGGCGGTGCGCCAGGATCGAGAGGCCTACGACCTGCCGCCCGGCGCGCCGCGACCCTCGGCGCTCTCTCAGGCGGTGGTTTTCGGCGCGCCCGAGGCGGTGCTGCTGGACCTGCCACAGCTGACCGAGGACCAGCCCGCGCATCGGCCATTCGCGGCGGCGCATGCCGCACCGTGGCCCGGCGAGATCGCGGTGTTCCGCAGCCCCTCGACTGACGGCTTCGAACTGCTCACCAGCTTCGGCACACGCGCCCGGATCGGCACGCTCGTCTCGGACTTTTATGCCGGTCCGACCTCGCGGTTCGACCTCGGCAATGTCCTGGTCGTCGATCTGCTCACCGGCACGCTGGAGAGTGTCACCGACCTGACGCTGTTCGGCGGGGCCAACGCGCTGGCCATCGAGAGCGCGCCCGGCGTGTGGGAGATCGTTCAGGCGGGCGCGGCGGAACTGCTGGCGCCCGGCCGGTATCGCCTGACCCGCTTCCTGCGCGGCCAGCGCGGCACGGAAGGCGCCATGGGCAATCCCTCGCCCGCCGGCGCGCGGGTGGTGGTGCTCGACGACAGCCTCCCCTCGCTGCCGACCGCCGAGGCGGACATTGGCATCCCTTGGAACTGGCGCATCGGCCCGGCGAGCCGCACAGTCAGCGACGAGACCTATGTGGCGCAGGCCTTCAAGCCTGAGGGGGTAGGGCTGCGGCCGTTCTCCGTCGCCCATGTCGAGCAGCCGTGGCGCACGCCACGCAGTCCCGGCGATCTGACGATCCGCTGGACGCGCCGGTCGCGCGCACTCGCGGCCGACAGCTGGGGCGGGCTGGAGGTGCCGCTCGGAGAAGAGCTCGAAGCCTATGAGGTCGAGATTCTCGATGGCGCTGCCGTGAAGCGGGTGCTGAGCACGACCACGACCAGCGCGGTCTACACGGCCGCACAGCAGAGCGCCGACTGGGGCGCGCCGCTCGGCCCCGGCGACACGCTCGACATCCGCATCTTCCAGCTCTCCGCCCTCGTGGGGCGGGGCGCATCCACGTCCATCACGCTAAGCTTCTGAGGCTCCCATGTCCGACGCCACGACCCATCTCCTGCTGCCCTACATCCTCGCGGCGCAGGCCCAGAAGCACGTCACCCACAACGAGGCGCTGCGGATCCTCGACGGGCTCGTTCAGCTCTCGGTCCTCGACCGGGACCTGACGGCACCGCCGGCTTCCCCCGCCGATGGCGACCGCTACATCGTCGGCTCGGGCGCGACGGGCGACTGGGCGGGCTGGGATCTGAACGTCGCGCTCTGGACCGATGGCGCCTGGCTGCGCCTGCCGCCGCGGACCGGCTGGCGCGCATGGGTCGAGGACGAGGGACTGCTCCTGGTCTACGACGGCGCGGGCTGGGTTGGGACGACACCGGCTGCGTTGCAGAACCTCGCGCTGCTTGGGCTTGGCACCACCGCGGATGGGGCGAACCCGTTCTCGGCCAAGCTCAACGCCGCGCTCTGGACGGCGAAGACCGTGGCCGAGGGCGGCACGGGCGATCTGTTCTACACCATGAACAAGGAGGCGGCGGGCGACGATCTCGGGCTGACGCTGCAAACCGGCTTCGTGACCAAGGCGCTGGTGGGGCTCTTCGGCTCTGACCGCTTCCGGCTGGCAGTCTCGGCCGACGGCAGCACCTTCTTCGACGGGCTCATCGTGGACAACGCCACCGGCATCGTCGACCTACCCCGGCTGCCCCGGTTCAAGGCCTGGACCAACTACGACAACTACGTTGGCGTGGGGACCTGGACGAAGATCGGCCTGAACAACACCGACACCAACGATCAGGGGGCGTTCGACGCCGCCAACAACCACTTCGTCGCGCCCGTGGACGGCAACTACCTCTTCGCCCGCAGTATTCACCGAATGCGTCTGAGCGGCGGATTTGGCGGTCGTGGGCCGGTCGTGAGGACCGGTCGAGGGTTGTGCAGACCCTCCCGAGCGGCGCGACGCCTGTTGACGGTGCGCGTGGGCC
>NZ_QPLK01000045.1 GCF_003340565.1 Rhodovulum sp. 12E13
GCTGTAGCGTTTCACCCATGGCGTGCTCCGAGGGCTGCTGTCGGACTTGGTGTAGCAACTTGATTCTACAGAGCTTTCGCGGGCACGCCAGCCATTACCCCCGATTTCGATGAATAAGGCGGGTTGACGTAGTGCGGCGCGATCAGCCGGACCTCGTGCCCGTGGCGTGACATTTCCCGCGCCCAATGGTGCGCGCTGGCGCAGGCCTCCATTGCCACGCGGCACGGCGGTTGCTCCGCCATGAACCGGGCGAACTGCGGCCGCGACAGCTTCTTGCGGAACAGCACAGAACCGTCCGCCGCGGCTCCGTGAACCTGGAACACGTTCTTTGCCAGATCGACGCCTATGATGCTAACTTCTCCCATGGATGCCCTCTCCTTCAGCTTGTGATTCAACACCGCAAGCTTGGCACATTGCGATGCCGTCAGGGGAGAGCGGCATCCACCCCATCTCCAAGTCAAGCCATTGAAAAAAACTCCGTTCAGCCCCTACCAATCAGCCATGAACGTTGCCTTGGCTCGACCGACATCTTGGGTGTAGCGACGACGATCAGCGAGGCAAACAGGTCAGTGAACCCGCTCCAAGCCCACCAGGCCTGGCTCGCGTTTTCGCCGGCCGCGCGGCCGCGCATGCGGCTGCGTTCAATTCCGGGCCTGTCTGAGGACGGGTCACTCCGGCACGAGCAAACTGCATCGCGCGTTCTTGTCGTTCGGAAATCAGGCTCCATGACCACGACCTGTGACAGCAGCTCCAAGGCCGTCCCGACTGGATAGAGGAGCGTGCGAGCTCCCGCCTATTCAGATCTCTCGGACGTCCACTGTGACATCCATTGAAAGCAAATCGGTGGGTCTACCGTGGAAACTACCGGTCACCGGAGCAACCTGCTGGATCCTCCTCGCAACGGCGACTGGAATGAGATTACTGGATCCGACCGACCTGTTGGTCGGATCGAAGGGGATCCAGCCCGCTCCGGGAACGAAGACCTCGACCCATGCGTGTGTGGAACCGGCGTCCGACGATCCGGCCAGGTTCGCGGCGGGGTTGAACAGATATCCGGACACGAGCCTGGCCCCGAAGCCAAGCGTCCGAACGGCTTCCGCGAACAGCACTGCGAAGTCCCGGCAGGTACCCCAGCCACTGTCGAGGGTCTCCAGCGGCCCCTGTGTGCCCTCGGTCTCGCGGCTCTGGTAGAAAATCCCGGCCGTGATGCCGTTGCCTATGTCTTTCAGCAGGGAGAGCGTATCCGTTGGCCGTGCCATGACAAAGCGCTCGACCCACCGCGACAGCCGGCCGGTTTCGTCCGCATATTGTGGCATGGCCAGTGCGCCGAGATCGGTCAAATCGTCCGGTGAATACACGAACGGATAAGAGGCCGCCGTGGCGGCAATCGGGAAGACAGGCCAGACCGGAGCGCGCAGTTCCACGCGCGCGCACGACCGGATCGAAAGCATCTTCGTGGCGGTGTCGAACTGTGCCGTCGCGACCGCATTGCCGGCTACGTCGGGGGACCAGTCGATGCGGGCTTCCGGACTGATCTCGAGGTCGAAGGACGTCAGGCTAAGATCCCGGGTCTCCCGCGGGCGTAGCATCAGGCGGTGCGGTCCGCAAGGGACCTCGGTTCCATATTGATACTGTGTCGTGTGCGTAATCGTGATGGATGGCATGGGTGCGACCTATGACGACCTGCCGCCCGAGCGCCGCCGGCCCTGTCCGCTGCCCTCGTGAATTGCCGAGCGCCAGACGGCCGATCCCTTGCAACGGGAACATATCCGTTCGCCGAAGCCTTCGCTCCAGAAGGTCGACCCGCATCTCAGGCAGGCCCGCGCGGCAGCAACATCGGCCATCGCCTTGATTGTCCCGAAATCGGTCCCCGCAGACTTGATCGTCATTTCCGATCCTCGCGTTTTCTCAATCGTTCCATGTCGCCAAGGGCACGCTTGATGAGTTTCTGAATGCGTTCATCTCCAGCCTCGGACGTCGATGCGTAGCGGCCGAGAAGAAACCGCCACTTTTCCATGACTTCGACCCACGTCCACACGGGCTTCGCCAGCATCTGATCTTCGAGGCTTTCAAGGTCCGACTGCTGCGGGAGTGTATGTGGTGGCCGGCTGTTAGCGGGGCGCCGTCGCATTTCCGACGCACGCTGTCCGGCAACGGACCTGCGGCCGTCGAGATCGATCGGGTCGTCGGTCATTTCGGACTCCCGCCAATCCAACGGCGGACGGCAAACGATCCGCCCGACACGGCTGTCATTCTCCGATGCCCGGGCGCGCGCTTCCGGAGCGTGGGCCGGAAACATCCGTGCTTATCCCGCGGCGGGGTTCTCCCGTCTTGCACGGGTCGTCTTGCCCTGCCTGCTGTTGGTCGGACTGGGGCGCGTAGAGGGCGCGAAGGTCCTGCTCGGCCACACCGTCGGCCTGCATGACGAGGCGGATCATCGGGTCGGCCAGCATCTCCTCGAGGAAGAAATCCGTCAGGGCCTTGCCGGTCAACTTATCCTCGGCAATGGCGTTCTCCAGTTCGACGAGCGGCACGGTCAGCGTTCGGCTGAGCCCGGCATGCGAGGCGCGCGGATGGAGGCGGACGAGCACCGACGACGTCCATGTGCCCGGTTCGATCCAGTCCACAGGCTCCAGCAGTTGGGTCTCGATCTCGTATTCGCCGGCCGGCAGAGTCTCGTTGCAGCTCGGAAGCTGGAACGGTCGCAGGAATACGGCGGTCGTCTTGATCGAATTGGTCATCTCGGTTCTCCAGGATGGTGACTTGGGATGCCATGACGGGAACACCGGCAGAGCGGCCGGCCTCGCGAGCCGACGACGAACGAACATTTCCGTCCTGCGATGGGACGCTACCGGTTCAATTCCGAGACACAGGCGCCGTCCCGGCTGGGTCATGTCTTGCGTCCCAGGTCCAGACGTCGAACTGCGTCAGGGTACTCGCCCGAAAGTCTGGGTCAGCGGCACATCCGCAGCATCCCGGCCTCTGGCGACCAGGATCCGTCCCATGCGGCGTGAGTTGTTGCGCGGATCGAACACCCACCAGCGGCCATCGAGAAAGACCTCCATCCAGGCCGCGAAATCGTCGGGCGCGTGCGGTTCGGGTTGGCCGAACTCGCTCAGATACCCGGTGCAATAGCGGGCCGGGATATTCATGCAACGGCACAAGGCAATCGCGAGATGGGCGAAGTCCCGGCAAACCCCCTTCCGCCCGGCCAGCGCTTGAGAGGCCGTGCGCGTCGCGTCAGCCTGCATGTAGTCGAACGAGACGGTTGTGTGCACAAAATCGCAAATCGCCTGCACGCGCGCCCAGCCCGGCTGTGTGGTCTCGAACCGGCGCCATGCCTCGTCCGACAGAAGATCCGTGTCGCAGTAGCGACTGCCGAGAAGATAGATCAGCGTCTCGAAGGGCAGATCCTGGACAGCCGCTTGCGTGGCGTTGGGCGCGATCGGATCGGGCAGTCCGCAATCGCGGAAGATCCCGTCGGTGGACAACGTGAAGTCGCCGGCCGGCGCCACCATTCGCGTACACCAGTTTCCGAACCCGTCGCGATAGCTTTCGAGCGGCACGCTGGACGATGTCACCAGATAATCGGCGCGCTCCAGGTCGCCGAAGCGCGAGTAGTGCACGTTCAGCATGGCGATGAGTGGCGTCGGTTGTGTCAGCCGGTACTTCAGCCGGCATCCGATCCGCATCCGGATGCCGGGGGCGTCGCCGTGGTCCGATCGGGGTGCCCTATCGTCCAAGAACGCACTCCCCATCGGCGAGTTGAAAGCCGCGATCGCAGCGCCATGCGTTTCCGGATCGATCGAGGTGCGCGTTTGCCGGCAGGTCGATCGCGACACAGGCGGTGTCGACAGTCTCAAATCCCCGCTGACAGCGCCATCCCGGCCCGTAGGACGCCGGGTCCAGAAAGGCGTTCGCCGGAAGCGCGACAGCATCGCAACGGCCATCGATTTCGAAGAAACCCCTTTCGCAGGCCCATTGGTCTCCGTAGTCCGCATTGGTGAGGTACCCGTTCTCGGGAACTGCAATCGGAACGCAGGCGCCGGAACTGGCCGTGAAACCACGCTCACAGGTCCAACCGGAGCCTAACGTGTCATCGGTGAGATAGGCGTAGTCTGGCAGCACGATCGGAACGCAGGTCTCACGATCCTGCCGGTACCCTCGATCGCACTGCCAATCGTAGCCGGAGGATCGCAGGAAGGCATTTTCGGGCATCGGGATCGCTGCGCAAGAGGTCCCTCCCGCTTCCTCGTACCCGCGCCGACACGCCCAGCCCGAGCCATAGGACCGGCCGGTTGCATAGGCATTCTCCGGGATGTCGATAGCCAGGCAATCGGCGGCCTCAACCCGGTAACCGAGATCGCAGACCCAGCCGCTGCCATAGCTGCGCGGCTGAGCGTTCTCGGACATCGGGCCCGTGCCATCCTGCGCCAGAACTGGGAACGCCAAGGACGCGATCACACCAGCTATTGCTGCCGTTCTCGCGATCAGCCTCGCGAGGGGATGTCTCATCGCCGCTTGCTCCTTGGCGGACCAGATTCCGCCGGTTGCTTCGGGTGCCTTCGATAGCTCGAGCGTGAGCGTTCCAGTCAACCGTCGGGTGCGTGCAACCGGTGTTGGGGAGGCCTTTGAGTTCGGTCTCGATGGCATGCCTTCGTTCTCGGCCACCTGGATCGAGAAGTCCTGCGGAACTGTAGGGCGGGTGCTATCGGTCATCGCAATGACAGCTTGTGCAGGGCCGCAGCCGCAAGCGCATGTTCCTTCTGGTGGTAATCGCCGCGAAACTTGCCGTCGACCCGCACCTCCCAGATGCCGGATCTTTCGCGTACCTCGACCCCACCGCGCTGCGCTGACCGATCCATGGAAGACCCCTCTTCCCCTTTGTTTCCCGGCAACACGGTCTGCTTGTCGGTCACGTCCGTCTCCTTCGGTTTCGGCGCGCGCACTTCTCCGAGGAGCATGACGGCACGAATGAATTCCTCGGCATAATCGTCGGTTTCGCGGTGGTCGTGTTCGTGCCGGGCCATGCTCATCGGTTCGACGAACCGTTCTCGCAGGTGGTCAATGAACCGTGGCTCCGTGCGAGCCATGTACGCGATCAAGGCCTGCAAGACCCGTTCATGGGCCAGCACCCGCCGTTCGAGATCGGTCGTCTCTGCTCGTGTTCTAGGAAGACTTTCGACTGATGCCACGGGTGTTTATCCTTCACGTTGAGGGGGGCCGACCCTGGCCGTCGCATGTTCGAGCGCCGGCAGGCCACTGTCAGCTGGTCAAGGGCCAGCTTGCGATAGTCAATCTAACAGCCGGGCCGACATAGCGTGCTGCTGCAGGTTAGGGCCGTGATAAATTGAACGGCTCGTCTCGTTGGGAGGTAGCAAGAAGCCAGCCTCGCGGTTCCGATCGCCAGGAGTGATTTCGAGCCTTCAGCGAAATTAATTCCTTGCCACGAGAAGGTGGAGTTGCGGAAAAAGGTGTATGGCTTCAACGCCACAGAGGATCATTGTGTGCCCTGCTTGCTGATCGCCCAGATGATTACGAGCGCAGACAGTGAAAGCAGAAGAATTGCGGCCGCCTCGATCAGGATATTGCCCGGCTCCATTTCCTTGCCCTGCAGTACGACCAGCCGGCCAACCGCAGTGATGGCGATGAATATCGGATACACGAATACAGAACTGCGTTTGGCATAGTACACCGCCACCATGCCAATGACCTCAAGATAAAGAAACATGAGCAATATGTCAGCAAGAAGTATGGCTCCCAGCTGATAGATGGCCAGGATCTCGAAGGCGACGGCGAGAAGGGTCATGGCCACAATGACCACAAGCAACAACCGCTCGATCATATGAAACAGACCGAGAGCAAACAGCCTTTCGCCGCGCCCCGCCCCACTGTTTCCCTGCAGGTCTTCCGCCCTGTCTGCGTCCTCCCCAGCTTGGATTTTGGGGCGCCCTTCAATCATCATTGCGAACTCCAGCCATGAACCTACTGGCCTGGTTCGGCATCTGTCTGGTTAGCGATCGGCGCCGGGGCTCCTGTCTGGGGTCGGTCATTGCGTGTTGACGCGAGGCCGCCGTCGCCTGGGGCCGTGAAGGGATCACGAACGGTTTTTCCGTCGACCTGCATTCCGCGAAGGAATCTGAACAGGTCGCTGTCCGTCGTCAGGACGAGCGTCGTATCGTCGGAAATCATGTCGCCATAGGCCTGCATGGTGCGGGTGAAGTCGAAGAATTCGACCGAAACGGCATCGACATTGTAAGCGCCAGCATAGATGTCCGCCGCAGCTGCATCGGCGGCGCCGCGGATTTCCTCGACGGCGCGATAGGCTTCGGACTGGATCTTGTTGAGATCCCGCACCCTGTTGCCTTGAATACGGGCCGCTTCGCCGTTGCCTTCGGACAGGAAGCGTTCGGCGATCTGTCGCCGCTCCGAGATCATGCGGTCATAAATCTTGGGCCGCACGCTTTCATTGTAGTTTATGCGCTTGAAACGAATGTCGAGAAGCTCGATCCCGAAGACCCGCACCTTCTCGGCCGCCGCCTCGAAGATCTGCTGCTCGACCAGCGCCCGCCCCTTGGTGATGGGAACGAGCGCGCCGATATCCTGCGCAAGCTCCTGATCCGTCAGAAGATTGTCGCGCAGTGGCGTCCGCCCCTTGGTCGTCCGAATGATCTCGATGAGTTCGTGCTTCGCGACGGCATTCCGCGTCTCGCTGCCGAGGATATCGTCGAGGCGTGACTGGGCGCTGCGCTCGTCGCGCAGGCGCAGGAAGTATTGCAGCGGGTCGGTGATCTTCCAGCGCGCAAAGAGATCGACGGAGATGTAGAGCTTGTCCTTGGTCGGCATGTCCGACGGCGAGCCGTCCCACTCCAGGACCCGGCGATCGATCCGGTTGACCTCCTGGACGAAGGGCAGCTTCACCCTGAGGCCGGCCTCGGTGATGGGCGGGCCCACGGGCTTGCCGAACTGGGTTATAATGGCCTGCTCCACCTCGCCGACCGTATAGACGGCGGAGGACGCCGTGACGACGCCGGCCAGGGCGATCCCCGCGGCAATGAACGAAATGGTCTTCACGGGGTCTCTCCTGTTTGTCGATCAAGGTTCAACAGCGGCAGGATGCTTGCCGTGGACCCGTCGACGATGATCTTGGAACCGATGCCCGGCAGAACATCCTGCAGGGTTTCGATGTAAATCCGGCGCCGCGTCACCTTGGGAGCCTGACGATATTCCGTCAGAAGCGCCGTGAAGCGGGCGGCGTCGCCCTCAGCCTCGTTGATCCGCCTCAGGCGGTACCCGTCGGCTTCGCGGATGCGCTGGTCCTTTTCGCCCTCGGCCAGAGGAATGACCCGGTTGTATTCGCGGCGGGCCTCGTTGATGATCCGCTCTTTTTCCTGCTGTGCCTGGTTGACCTCATTGAACGATGCCTGGACGGGCTGGGGCGGATTGATGTTCTTCAGCTGCACCTGGTCGATACTGATGCCCATGGCGTATTTGGTTGTAAGCGCCTGCATCTTCAAAAGCGCCTCGCTTTCGATCTCCTGGCGTCCGACGGTGATCACCTCGTCGACAGTGCGGTCCCCCACGACCTCGCGCATGACGGATTCCGACACGTAGCGCAGGGTCGCGCTCGGCTCGCGCACCTCGAAAAGGAACTTGCGCGGTTCGGGAATGCGATACTGCACCACCCACTCCACAAGCGCCGCGTTGAGGTCTCCGGTCACCATCTCGGTCTCGCGGCGGCCGTCGGTCGGGCTCTGATAGGGGTCCGTAGCGCCCGGCGTCGTGAACCCGAACTCCTGTTTCAGCTGGCGCTTGACCGGCACCAGCGTGGTCACGTCAACCCCAAACGGGATCTTGAAGTGCAGCCCCGGCGGGATCTCGGCCGAGTACTTTCCGAACCGCTGGACGATCGCGACTGAGTCGCTGGGAACCGTGTACCAGGAGGACCAAGCCCCAAACGCCGCAAGCGCAAAGACAGCCCCGATCGCCAGACGCCTCACCGGCGGCGGGCCGTCCGGCAAGATACCGTGCAGCCGATCCCGGCCCTTTCGAAGAATTGCGTCAACCTCAGGGGGCGCGCGGGTCTGCCTGTTTTTCCATGGTCCACGGTCTCCAGATCCATTCTCATCAGACGGCATTGAAAGGTCCTCGCTTGGATTTTTGCGCTTGGTGTGTGTGTCGCGCGCGTTTCACGGCGTGACGCGTTTTGCGCCATCACTCGGTCGGCTCTGACCAGCATGCCTTCAGAGGTCCAGTTCCTTCAGGCAGGCTTGCGCGATATCCCGGTCCGGGGCATCGGTTCCGGGCATGGTCGCCCAGCCGGCCGTCATGAGCGCGTCGCGCCTCTGGTAGGTCGAGGCAGCCCGGATCGTTGCCAGCTTGTCGGCCCGGGCCGGGTCGGAGCGCGCCATGTCGAGGCAGACCGGCACCATGGACGCCACGACATCGTCTCGGGACATCGCCATCGCCCTGTCGTTCGAGGTGCCGCCCGTCACCCAGCCGCCCCATGTAAAGCCGACCACGCCGACGAAAACTGCACCGATCACGGCACCGTAGATGCCGGGCTTGAGCCATTCGGGAGTGTTCATGTTCTATCCTCCTGCGGGGAAAGCGCCGCTTCGCTGTGAGTGTTTGTCTCGGTCGTGGCCGCATCCCGTCGCAGCGCCTCCTTGAGGTCGCTGTCCGAGATCGCGTGCGACTCGCTGCGTCCGGCATGGCTGCCCCTGCCGCGCACGGTCAGGCTGGTCGCCGTGCGTCTCCATCCCTCGAAGCTGAGCCCCTTTAGGAGGTCTTCCTCGACGACGACCTCGTAGGTGCCGGCGGGCAGTTCGCCCGGGTAACCCGAGAGGGCGAACGGGGCGGAAAAGGTGACCGACGATCGGGTCGAGCGCGTGGTCATGCGGGGCCTCCAGGATGTTGGCAGAGCCGTTGTCCATCGCAATCAACGGGACGCCGTTGCGGCGCCGGGACGGCCGAACGGATGGCCTCTTGTAGGCGAGAGCCGCTCGACGGGTGCTGACGCAGGTTAGTCCGGGGCCGGCGCGTGCTCTGCGTCGGCGCGCAAGGATGGCGAACGGCCGGGCTGACCTGTGTAAGGGCGCGTGGGCCGACGCGTGCGTAGAATGGCTGAAATGGCTGCACGAAGGCGTCTGCTTTCGTCGTGCCGCAAAAGGCGAGCCGGACGCCCCCTTCTATCAAGGAGCACGATCACGATGTCCGAACCACTTGTTCTCAACCCCAACCCGCCCCAATTCGAGCCGTTCCTCTACGCGTTCGTCGGCGACGACCCCCGCGGAAGCCCGGTTACGGTTCTCTCGGCACTTGCGCGATTGAACCTCGACCCCTGGGCGGAGGCGGCAGAGCTCGCGGCGCTTGGCCGGGAGGCGGCGGCGACCCGTTTCGGCGCGCTGCTGTCACGTGTACGCGACGTGCCGGCGCTCGGACAGGCGCATGGCCCGGTGGGGCGGGAACTGGCCCGTCTTCTTCCCGACCGCTCGGCGCGTCCCGGCGGGGCCGGTCCTGCGTCGGCAAAGGGGGCTCCGCTCGCGCCGGGTTTGGTCTGGGCGATCGTTGCCGTGCTTCTTCTCGCGGCGCAGATGATCTTGGGCGGCGGGTCGGGGACAGGCGAATGAAGCCCGAAATACCGGCCCCACCCGACGGAGGGCCTGAGCCGGAGGATTCCGCCACCCTCTGGGATCTCGAGGAACGGTTCTGGACCGGCGGTGCGGACAGCGCGCGCCGGATGACAGCACGGGGCGCGGTCTTCGTCTTTCCCTATCCTGCCGGCATCATTCAGGGCGATGCGATCTGGCGCGAGAAGGACGTCGCCCAGCGGTGGCGCTCCGTCGAGATGAGCGAGCGTTACCTCGCGCGCGAGGGCGAGATTGCCGTCCTCGCCTACCGCGTCTCCGCCGAGCGGGCGGGCGAGCCCATCCGCGAGGCGGTCTGCACCTCGACCTATCTGAGGGGCGACGGCAAGTGGCTACGCCTGACCCACCAGGAGACGCCGGCCCGGTAGGCCGGGAGGCGCGACCGGCGCGGGGGCCCCTATCGCAGCGGAGCGCCCCGTGCTGCCCGGGCTCGGCTCGATCCTCACACCCGGCCGACGGCTTCGCCGAAGATCGCCCACCTGGTTTCTGCGAGGCCGGGTGATCGGCGACACTGGGACGGTCTCAGCCACTGAAGCCGGTATCGCCGACCCCGCCGAGAAGCCCCGAAGCCCCGAAGCCGCGCAGCAGCCAGAGGATGACCACGATCACCACCGCCACGTTCAGGATTTGCTTTATCCTGCGGTCCATCGGGACATAGGTATTGATCGCCCACAGCAAGACGCCGACGACGACAAGGGTGACGACCAGATTGATGAGAGACATTGAGTTGGATTCCCTGTGAGTGGGTCATGCTGGGCCGATGGCGGCCCGGCGACGTGGGTCGGCGGCTCAGATCTATGCCCGGGCGCCGCAACGCGGATCAGACGCGGGCAAAGCCGCGCAGCAGCAGTGCGCCGCCGGCCACGGCGCCAATTACGCCGCCGATCAGGTACCACATGGTGTTGCCGGTGAAGCGGCCGGTCAGGGCCTCGGACACCTGGTCGACGGGCGCGTTCGAGGCCCGCCAGGCGAAGAAGAGCAACGCGATACCGACCGCCGCGGCGACGACGCCGATGATGTTCGAAAGTGACATGATGTGGACCCCGTTGATTTCGCCGGCCGATGCCGCCCGGCCCTGGCCGGCGTCGCGCCGCTGGTCTGGGGCGCGGCACGCCGGACCTGAGCCATGAGCCATGAGCCTCGCAGAACCGGGGGCGGCTGCACTTACCTGGATCAGCCTCGCCAGGGGCCGACGCCCCCGTGAGGAAACGCGAGGACGGCTAACCTCGATCAGTGCCGCCCGACCCAGGGTGCGGCAGCATGAGACTGACAGGCGCCCGTCCCAAACCCACGATGGCAGGACCGCGTCAGAGCCCGACATGCCCTTCGTGCGGGGTGCGCAAGCGTCGCGTCCTTCGGGTTTCGATCAGGGAATGCGCCGATGTTGGACGACCAGATCGCGATCGCCAATACCCTGGCATCCCTCAAGGCTGCCTGCGACGCGGCTCCGGAAGGGGCCTGGAAACACGCCGCGCTCAAGTATTATCGGGCCGCGGAAAGGGCCCATGTCGCCCGCAACACGGCGCTGACGATCATCGAGATCGAAGCGGCGGCTGCGGCGCTTGGCAACCTCGCATCACTGCCCCAGCTTCGGCGGGATCAACCCGGAGGTGACACGCGCGGCTATTTCAGCAGCGGCCCGCTGTGATCGAGATATTCCGGATCGAACCCCGCCAAGTCCGCCAGTCGGTCGAGGTCGCGGAATGTGACATGGCCGTCGCGGACAGTCACCAGCCCCGCCTCGCGCAACTGCCGCAGAACGCGGTTGACATGAACGGCGCTCAGCCCGAGCGCATCGGCCAGATGATATTGCGTCAACGGGCAGGCGAAGCCGGTCCTGCCGCCGAGACCCACAAGAGCCAGCCGCGACCCCAGTTCCAGCAGGAAATGCGCCATGCGGGCGTCCGCGTCGCGCCGCCCGATGCTGACGAGATGCTCGACCACCATCGCCTCGTCCCGTGACGCTGCCCAGAGGATGGCCGTCGCCAGGCGAGGCGTCTCGGCGAGCGCTTCGAGAAGGTCGCTCGCCATCACTTCGGCAGCCTCGATGTCCCCGACGGGCTCGAAGCTGTGGTCCGAGGTGCGCAGGAGAACGCTGCGCAACCCGAGAAAATCTCCGGGGATCTGAAAATCGACGATCTGGCGCGTCCCGTCGGCCTGGACCTTGTAAGAGCAGACCCACCCCGCCGAGAGGATGAAGGCCGCCTGCCCGGACTGCCCCTGATGCACCATGTCCCGCCCGGCGGCGAAGGTCCGGCGGCGCTGGTGCAGCCGCTCGAGCACGGCAAGCTCGACATCCGACAGGGCGACGAAGGCCGAGAGCTTGCGGGTGAGCGGGCTTTGCGCTGCGATGGTCATGCGCCCCCTCGCGCTGCTGGCAATCCCGGTGGGGAAACTACCGGATTTTTCTCGCACGGCGGCTACTTCAGATCAGTCCACGATACCAGATTTCCTGCGACAAAGGGTAGATCATCCCGGCGCGCCACGGCCGTGCACGCCAGTTCGGAGCGAGGAATGCCCACGATGCCCGACCAGACAGATCATGCCGGCATGGCGGCCCTCTCGATCTGCGAGGCGCTGCTGCTTGCCATGAACGATCACAAGCTGCTGCCCGAGAGCGAGATCATGGGGGTTCTCCGCGATGCCGCGGCGACCCACGAGAGTGCCACAGGCACGGAGGCCGAAACCGAGTCGCACCGGACCGTCGCGACGATCATCAACCGAATCATCGCTGGCGGCAACTCTGTTCGCAGACCGCCGGAATGACAGGCTCGACCAGAGAGGATACGACGCACAACTATGACATTCGCGACGAGACCAGCTGACACCCCGGCCGCCGGTCGGCCCGACAATAAGGACATGCCGGCTGACGCGGGAAACCATGTCGCCACGCCGCAATCCGGTGCACAGGCCGGGCAGCCCGCTGCGGACAACGACGAGTCCGGGCAGGCACAGACAAGCCGGGGCGAGACGCCCGCGTCCTGTGCCGACCCGGCCGCCGGCGGGCAAGGCCCGCAGAGCGACACCGCGTTGCGGCCCTCTGACTGGACCCGGACACTGGCAGCCTACCGCCAACCCAACCCCTCCCGTAGCGTCTTCGAGTTGACCGTCACGCTGGTGCCCTTCGTCGCGATCTGGGGGGTGGCGTGGTGGCTGGTCTCGATCAGTGCGTTGTTGGCCATGGCCCTTGCGCTGGCGAACGCAGCCTTCCTCGTCCGCCTGTTTATCATTCAGCACGATTGCGGGCACGGGTCGCTGTTCCGCGATCGGCGCTTGTGCGACTGTATTGGCCGCGGGCTCGGCGTGCTTACGCTGACGCCCTACGACGTCTGGCGCAAGACGCACGCGATCCACCATTCCACGACTGGCAACCTCGATCGACGCGGTGTCGGAGACGTCCCGACCCTGACGGTCAGGGAGTATCGCGAGAAAGGATGGCTCGGCCGCGCCCTCTACCGTCTTCTCCGCAATCCCGTGATCCTGTTCGGCGCGGTTCCGTTCTACCTGTTCTTCCTTCAGCACCGATTGCCGGTCTACCTGATGCGGTCCGGCTGGCGCTACTGGCTAAGCGCCATGGCGACGAATGCCGCCATCGGCCTTGTCCTTGCGGTGATCGTCTGGCTGGGAGGTTGGGATGTCCTGCTGTTCGTGTTCCTGCCGACGATGCTTCTGGGCGCGATCGCAGGAACCTGGTTCTTCTACGTCCAGCACCAGTTCGAGGAAACCAGCTGGGAGCACGAGGAGGAATGGAACATCCAGGAGGCGGCCCTGCACGGCAGTTCGCATTACGCCCTGCCCGGCATCCTGCGCTGGATCACCGGCAATATCGGCGTACACCACGTGCACCACCTTGCCAGCCGGATCCCGTTCTACCGTCTTGGCGAGGTGGTCAGGGACCACGACCTGCTGGCGCGCTCCAAGCGCATCACGCTCATGCAAAGCTTTCGCTGCGCGCGGCTGCACCTGTGGGACGAGAAAAGCCGCAGACTTCTGACGTTCGCCGAGGCCCGGACACGCGCCTCATGAGCCTTGTAGATTTCGCCAATGGACGACCGTACGGGACCCCGTGTCACGCGGCACCGTCGCTGCATTTCAAAGCCAAACTTGGATAGCGTCGACCGTTATTCTGGCCATCGGATCATCGCCAGGCGCCATTGGTCGGAGCTAGGTTGCGAGCCCGTCCTAAAAGGGGAAGAAAACCGGAATGGAAAGCACCGCTGACGTGCCGACGATCACATTCATGGGCAGCCCGATCCTGATGAAATGATAGTGTCCCACGGCGTGGTGTAGGAGCGCCGACCCTCGGAGAGGTCAGGGCTTGATCAGGTCGCCACGGCGGGCAGCCTGACGTTGGGATTGTCGGTGACGCGGGCGAGCGTTTCAACCCGCAGTATTCACCGAATGCGTCTGAGCGGCGGATTTGGCGGTCGTGGGCCGGTCGTGAGGACCGGTCGAGGGTTGTGCAGACCCTCCCGAGCGGCGCGACGCCTGTTGACGGTGCGCGTGG
>NZ_QPLK01000046.1 GCF_003340565.1 Rhodovulum sp. 12E13
TCAGCTGCAGCCCCCCGGGCACGCGGACGAACAGAGTGGCCCCGAGCGCCGCCTCGGCGGCCCTGACGTGGCGCCCCAGCGTCGGCTGGCTCTGGCCGAGGGCGCGCGCCGCGGCACTGAGCGAGCCGGTCTCGGCGACGGCGAGGAAGGCCCTCACATGGGTCCAGTCCAGGGAGGTGGATCCGCTTCTCATTCATGAATGAATATCCGGGCTTCGGATTCAGTCAATTCCCTTTCATTTTCGTAATCCCCATCCTGCCGCCATCCACGCAGAAGGAGGACGAGATGACACAGACTGTCCTGATCCTCGGCGGCAGGGGCAAGATCGGCCGCCACAGCGCGAAGGCCTTCGAGGCCGCCGGATGGCAGGTGCGTCCCTTCGACCGCCACAGGGACGACATGGCCAGCGCGGCGCAAGGCTGCGACGTGATCGTCAACGGGCTGAACCCGCCGAACTACCACAACTGGGCGGAGGCGATCCCGAGTATCACCGCGCAGGTGATCGACGCAGGCCAACGCAGCGGGGCCACCGTGATCCTGCCCGGCAACGTCTACCACTTCGGCGACCGGGGCGGCACGTGGTCGGACCACACGCCGCCGAGGCCCGTCAGCCGCAAGGGCCGGATCCGGCTGGAGATGGAGCGCGCCTATGCTCAGAGCGGCGTGCAGACGATCGTCTTGCGGGCGGGCAATTTCATCGACCCCGAGCGCGACGGCTGCATCATGTCCCAGATCTACCTGCGCGACATCGGGCGCGGCCGGATCACCCTTCCCGGGCCGGCGGAGACCCGCCAGGCCATGTGCTACCTGCCGGACTGGGGCCGCGCCGCGGTCGCCCTCGCCGGGATGCGCCACGAGCTGTCGCGGTTCGAGGATGTGCCCTTCCCCGGGCACACCCTGACGGCGGTGCAGATCAGGTCCGAGCTGGAGCGGATCACCGGGCGCGGCCTGACCTTCAGGCAGTTCCCGTGGTGGATGTTCACCCTGGCCGGCCCGGTCTGGGAACTGGCGCGGGAACTGGCCGAGATGCGGTATCTCTGGGAGACCGACCACGCCCTGTCCGGGCGACGCCTCGAGGCCCTGCTGCCAGACTTCCGGGACACGCCGCTGGAGGAGGTCCTGCGCTCCGCCCTGCCGTCGTGAGCCGTCGCACCCCCGGGCCCCCGCCTTCTCGCCGGATGCACCACCGGACCGGCACCGGCCCGAGGGCCCGGGCAACGCCCCCCCGCCGGTCGCCGCTCCGAGGCGACTTCGCCCAACGCGTCGGGAGCCTCCTCGACGGCACTGTCCGCTCGAGACCACGCCGGGCTCTCCCACGGCTCGGCCCGGGCCGCGTCGCGGCCGCCTCGCGCCTCTGCCGCAGACGCACAGGGAGCGGGGAGCGGACATCCGCTGCAGTCAGGCAAACGCCCGCCTCAGCCCGTTGACCGCACGTTCAAATCGACAAAAGGGTTGGGCTCTGCCGCCCCGCCGCAATGCAAATCGAGCTGCTACCTGCCGATGCGCCGATTCAGCGGCGTGGAACCTCCGCTGCGTTGCCCGCAGCGTGGCCGCGACCACGGCTTGGTCGGCGGGATCGGCCCGGCAAGGCCCTGCGGATGCGCCAGGCGGCGACATTCGGCGACGAAGCTGCGCGCCTCGGGCCAGTAGGGCGGGTCGTCGTCGCTGCCCAGACGACGGCGGTCGCGTCTCCGGAACAGGCCCAGGCGCGATCCTCGTGCGTTCTTCCGCTGCGGTTCGGCCCGAACAAGAACACGCATTGCCGGCATCGGCGTGGGAATTCCGGGACGCGCCCGCGGAACGCTCGCGCTCCCCCGGCCACGATCCCGCGGGGAAAGCGCTCGCGGGGACAGGCGCGCGCCGCCCCGGGCGCGAAGGTCAGGTCGCGGCCGCTCCCGTGGGCGGTGATGCACGGCGTTCCGGTTCTCCGGTGGTGGGCGCGCGCTGCACCGGGAGGACGACGGCCAGGAATCGAAACTCCCTGCGGCGCTGCGATCGGGCGGCGCCGAGAACGCGGTTGCAGAGTTTCATTATTCGCGTATTTTGGAATTATGGAAGCCCCGATTCCCCTCCGTCTGTCCACCCTCGGCCATCCCCAGCGGCTGGCAATCTTCCGGCTGCTGATGCGGCGCCATCCGGGGCGGGTGGCGGCGGGGGAGATCGCGGGGGCGCTGGGGCTGAAGGCGTCGACGCTCTCGGCCTACCTGAATGCGCTGATGCAGGCGGGGCTGGTGACGCAGGAGCGGCGGGGGACCTCGCTGCTCTACGGCATCGACCTCGCCGCCGTGCGCGAGACGTTCGACTACCTGCTCCTCGATTGCTGCCGGGGGCGGCCCGGCCTCTGCGCGCCGCTGCCCCTGGTCCCTCCCCTCGCCGCGCCAATGACCCAGGGAGCCACGCCCATGGCCCGCTACACTGTCCTGTTCATCTGCACCGGCAATTCCGCCCGGTCGATCTTCGCCGAGGCGCTCCTGCGCGCCGAGGCGGGCGACCGGTTCGAGGCGTATTCCGCCGGCACGAAGCCGTATTCGGAGCTCAACCCCTTCGCGCTCGACGTGCTGCGCGACAAGGGGCACGGTCTGGCGCCGCTGCGCGCCAAGAACGTGGCGGAGTTCCAGGGGGCGGACGCGCCGCGGCTCGACTTCGTCTTCACCGTCTGCGACCGGGCGGCGAACGAGGAGTGCCCGCCCTGGCCGGGCCAGCCCGTCACCGGCCACTGGGGCGTGCCCGATCCGGTCAAGGCCGAGGGCACCGACGCGCAGAAGGCGCTCGCCTTCCAGCAGGCCTACGGGGCGCTGAAGAACCGCATCAAGGCGTTCGCCGCGCTGCCCTTCGAGCAGCTCGACCGGATGGCCCTGCAACGGGCGGTCGACGGCATCGGCGCTACCAGCCCGGCCGCCGACGCATGACCACCTACGCGCTGAACGGCCTCGGCCGGATCGGGAAGCTCGCCCTGCACCCTTTGCTCGAGCGGGGGGCGGAGATCGCCTGGATCAACGACGCCGTGGGCGATCCGGCGATGCACGCGCACCTTCTCGAATTCGACACCGTCCACGGGCGGTGGGACGCGGATTTCGCGTCGGACGACGGCAGCGTGACCGTGGACGGCGTGCGCCTGCCCTTCGTCGGCACGACGGACCTCGCGGCGCTGCCGCTGGGCGGCGTCGATGTCGTGATCGACTGCACCGGCGTGTTCAAGTCCGAGGGGGCGCTCGCGCCCTATTTCGAGGGGGGCGTGAAGAAGGTCGTCGTGTCCGCCCCGGTGAAGGACGGGCCCACGGCCAACATCGTCTACGGCGTGAACGAGGGCACCTACGACGCGGCCAAGCACCGCATCGTGACGGCGGCTTCCTGCACCACGAACTGCCTCGCGCCGGTGGTGAAGGTGATCCACGAGGCCCTGGGCATCCGCCACGGCTCGATCACCACGATCCATGACGTGACCAACACCCAGACCATCGTGGACCGCCCGGCCAAGGACCTGCGCCGCGCGCGCTCCGCGCTGAACTCCCTGATCCCGACGACCACCGGCTCGGCGACGGCGATCACGCTGATCTACCCTGAACTGAAGGGCCGGCTGAACGGCCACGCCGTGCGCGTGCCGCTGCTGAACGCCTCGCTGACCGATTGCGTGTTCGAGGTGCAGCGCGAGACGAGTGTCGCGGAGGTGAACGCGATGCTGAAGGCCGCCGCCGAGGGGCCGCTTGCCGGCATCCTCGGCTATGAGGCGCGGCCGCTCGTCTCGGCCGATTACACCAACGATACACGGTCTTCGATCATCGACGCGCCGTCGACGATGGTGGTGGGCGGCACGCAGGTGAAGATCTACGCGTGGTACGACAACGAGATGGGCTACGCCCACCGGCTGGTCGACGTGGCGCTGATGGTCGGGGGATCGCTGTGATGGACCGTGCCAAGGGGCTGTCGGCCTACATCGCCGTCACCGCCGCCTACTGGGCGTTCATGCTGACGGACGGCGCGCTGCGGATGCTGGTGCTGCTGCACTTCCACACGCTCGGCTTCACGCCGATCCAGCTCGCCTACCTCTTCGTGCTCTACGAGATCGCGGGGATGGTGACGAACCTCTCGGCGGGGTGGATCGCCGCGCGCTTCGGGCTGACCTCGACGCTCTATGTCGGACTCGGCCTGCAGGTCGTGGCGCTGATCGCGCTCTCCCAGCTCGACGCCGGCTGGGCGCTGACGCTGTCGGTGATCTACGTGATGGTGGTGCAGGGGGCGAGCGGGGTGGCCAAGGACCTCGCCAAGATGTCGTCGAAATCCGCCGTCAAGCTGCTGGCGCCGAAGGAGGACGGCGGCCTCTTCCGCTGGGTGGCGCTGCTCACTGGCTCGAAGAACGCGGTGAAGGGGCTCGGCTTCCTGCTCGGCGCGGCGCTGCTGGCGACGGTGGGCTTCGTCTGGGCGGTGATCGGGATGGCGGCGGTGCTGGCGGTGATCCTCGTCGCGGTGCTGCTGTTCATGCCGGCGGGGCTGCCGAAAGGGCGCAAGGGCGTGCCGTTCTCGGAGGTCTTCTCCGACAGCGCCAACGTGAACTGGCTGTCGGCAGCGCGCGTCTTCCTGTTCGGCGCGCGCGACGTGTGGTTCGTCGTCGGAATCCCGATCTACTTCTACGCCGTGCTGTCGGACGGCACGACCGAGGGCAACCGCGCCGCCTTCTTCACCATCGGCACGTTCATGGCGGTCTGGATCATCCTCTACGGCGCCGTGCAGGCCTGGGCGCCGCGCCTCCTCGGCGCCGCGACGCGGCCCGAGGGCGAGCTCGTCTCCGCTGCCCGCCGCTGGGCGGGGTGGCTGGCGATCATCCCGGCCGTTCTCGCGGCGCTGGCGCTGGCGGCGGGCGACCCCGCGCCCTGGCTGACGACCTCCCTGATCGTCGGCCTGCTGGCCTTCGGCGCCCTCTTCGCGGTGAACTCGTCGCTGCACTCCTACCTGATCCTCGCCTTCACGAAGGACGAGCGGGTCACGATGGATGTGGGCTTCTACTACATGGCCAATGCCGGCGGCCGCCTGCTCGGCACGGTCCTCTCCGGCGCGACCTACCAGATCGGCGGCCTGCCCCTGACCCTCGGCACCGCCGCGGCGCTCGTGGCCCTCTCGGCGCTGACGGCCACCCGCCTGCGCCCCGAGCCCGCCGCCACGCCCGCATGAGCGTCTTCGAGCGGTACCTCTCGCTCTGGATCGCGCTGGCGATCGGGGGCGGGATCCTCCTCGGCGCGGCGCTGCCGGGGCTGGTGCAGGCGATCGCGGCGGCGGAGGTGGCGCGGGTGAACCTCGTCGTCGCCGTGCTGATCTGGGCGATGGTCTACCCGATGATGGTTGGCGTCGACCCGTCCAGCCTGCGCGACGTGCTGCGCCAGCCGAAGGGGCTGGCCATCACGCTGGCGGTGAACTGGGCGATCAAGCCCTTCACCATGGCCTTCCTCGCGGTGCTGTTCTTCGAGCACGTCTTCGCCGGGCTGATCCCGCCGGACGACGCCAAGCAGTACATCGCCGGGCTGATCCTGCTCGGGGCGGCGCCCTGCACCGCGATGGTCTTCGTCTGGTCGCAGCTGACGCGGGGCGACGAGGGCTACACGCTGCTGCAGGTCTCGGTGAACGACGTGGTGATGGTCTTCGCCTTCGCGCCCATCGTGGCGGTGCTGCTGGGCGTGACGGACATCGCCGTGCCGTGGGAGACGCTGGTGCTGTCCGTCGTGCTGTTCGTCGCGCTGCCGCTCGCGGCGGGGCTCGTCACGCGGGCGCGGCTGGGCACCGAGGCGCGCATCCATGCCTTCCGCGACCGGGTGAAGCCGTGGTCCGTGGTCGGCCTGATCGCGACGGTGGTGATCCTGTTCGGCCTGCAGGGCGAGGTGATCCTCGAAAGGCCGCTCGTGATCGCCCTGATCGCCGTGCCCATCCTGATCCAGTCCTACGGCATCTTCGCGCTCGCCTACGCCGCGGCCTGGGCGCTGAAGGTGCCCCACCGCATCGCCGCCCCCTGCGCGCTGATCGGCACGTCGAACTTCTTCGAACTCGCCGTCGCCGTCGCCATCAGCCTGTTCGGGCTGAACTCCGGCGCGGCGCTCGCCACCGTGGTCGGCGTGCTGGTGGAGGTGCCGGTGATGCTCAGCCTCGTGGCACTGGCCAACCGCACGCGGGCGCGCTTCGCCTGAAAGAAGACTCGACATAACCGGAAATGTAGTTATGTTGTCCGGCATGACGACGACCTCATCCGAATCCCGCGCCCTCGCCGCGCTCGGCCACGACGCCCGCCTCGCCATCTTCCGCCTGCTGGTCAAGGCCGGCGACGAGGGCCTGCGCGTGGGCGACATCGGCGAGCACCTCGGCCTCGCGCCCTCGACGCTCGCCCATCATCTCTCCACGCTCACCGCCGCCGGCCTCGTGGTGCAGGAGCGGCGCGGGCGCGAGGTGGTGAACCGGGTGGACTACCCGGCCATGCACCGCCTCGTCGGCTTCCTCACCTCGGAATGCTGCGCCGGCGTGACGCTGACCCGCGACGAGGATGCGGCGTGACCCGCGCCCTTCGGCCTGAAACTTCGACTCTTCCGGAGACACGACCATGAGCGACACGAGCCTCGCCCCCGCCCGCAGCCCCCTCGCGGCCCTGCGCGCGCTCTGGAAGGAGTACGGCGTCTGGCTGACCTCGGCGGCCATCCTCGCCGCGCTCGCGCTGGTCGACCCGCCGCAGGCGGTGGAGAGCGCGCGCTTCGCGGGCGGGGCGCTGCTGCACACCGCGCCCTACCTCGTGGCCTCGATCGCCATCGCGGCCTGGGCCGGGGCGACGGGGGCGGACAACCTGATCGCGCGGGCCTTCACCGGCGCGCCGCTCCTGATGATCGGGCTCGGGGCGCTGGCGGGGGGGCTGTCGCCCTTCTGTTCCTGCGGGGTGATCCCGCTGATCGCGGCGCTGCTGGCGATGGGCGTGCCGCTCTCGGCGGTCATGGCGTTCTGGCTCGCCTCGCCGATCATGGACCCCTCGATGTTCGTGCTGACGGCGGGCGTGCTCGACCTCGAGTTCGCCGTGGCCAAGACCCTGGCCGCCGTTGGCCTCGGCGTCTTCGGCGGCGGCGTCGTGCACCTGCTGGCGCGCGGCGGGGCGCTGGCGGACCCGTTGCGCGAGGGCGTCGGCAACGGCGGCTGCGGTGGCGCGAAAGTGCGCGCGCCAAAGCCCGTCCACTGGCGCTTCTGGGAGGAGGCGGAGCGGCGGGCGAAGTTCGGCAAGACGGCCGTCTCCACCACCCTCTTCCTCGCCAAGTGGCTGACGTTGGCCTTCCTGATCGAGAGCCTGATGCTCGCCTGGATCCCGGCCGAGACGGTGACGGCGGCGCTCGGCGGCACAGGCCTCGCCCCCATCGCCACGGCGACGCTGGTGGGCGTGCCGGCCTACCTCAACGGCTACGCGGCGCTGCCGCTCGTCGGCGGGCTGATCGGGCAGGGCATGGCGCCCGGCGCCGGCATGGCCTTCCTCGTCGCGGGCGGCGTCACCTCGATCCCGGCGGCGATGGCGGTCTGGGCGCTGGCGCGTCCGCCGGTCTTCGCCCTCTACATCGCGCTGTCGCTCTCCGGCGCCTTCGCCGCCGGCCTGCTGTTCCAGCTCTGGGCCATGGCCTGAGGGGCCTGCCTCCAGCCCGCCGCCCGCCGGCTACGGGCGATGGCCCAGCGGATGCCACCGCAGCAGATCGCCCCGAGCGACATGCGCGCACTCGGCCGGCAGGATGGCGAGGCCGTCCGCGGCGGCCACCGGGGCAAGGCGCGCAGACGCGCCCGGGCCAAGCAGATCGAGGCGCGGGCGGCCGAGCCCGTCCTCGCCGAGCGAACGGACTGGCACGACCTCGGTGCGCCCCGGGCGCTTGTCGTGGCAGAACTCCGCGATGCCGGCGCGCGCCGCGGGGTGGACCTCCGACAACCCGGCCGTGCGGCGGATCGCCGGCAGCGCGATCTGCAGCGCCGTGACGAGCGCGGCGTAGGGGTTGCCCGGCAGGCCCATGAAAAGCGCGCCGCCGATGCGCCCCACGGCGAGCGGCTTGCCCGGGCGCAGCGCCACCTTGAGCACGGCGAGATCGCCCTCGGCGGCGCGCAGGGCGCCCGGCACGTGGTCGGCGTCTCCCGCCGACATGCCACCCGTGGTCACGATCACCTCAGCCTCAGCGGCTGCGCCTCGCAGCGCAGCCTCGATCCGCCCGGGATCGTCGGGGATGCGGCCCCGGTCGGAGACCTCCGCGAATGGACTTTCGAGCAGGGCACGGATCATCGCGCGGTTCGAGTTGTAGATGTGGCCGGGCGCCAGCGGCGTGCCCAGCTCGGCCAGTTCCGAGCCGGTCGAGAGGAGGGCGACGCGCACCCGTGCCACGACTGGCGCCTCGGAGAGGCCGGCGGCGGCCAGCAGCCCGATCCGCACCGGCGTGAGGGCGACACCGGTGGCCAGAAGCTCCGCGCCCTGGCCGATGTCCTCGCCCGCGCGCCGGATGTTCGCGCCGGGGCGCGGGGCGTTGTCCAACCTAAGACACCCATCCGCCAGTTTTGCGCGCTCCTGCATCACGACGGCGTCGGCGCCGTGCGGCACCGGTGCACCGGTCAGGATGCGCAGCGCCGCGCCTGCGGGCAGCGAGACGGGGCCGTCCCCGGCATGCACCGCGCCCGCGACGGGCAGCGTTCGGGGTGACGGCCCGGCGAGGTCGGCGCAGCGCAGGGCGTAGCCGTCCATCGCCGCGTTGTCGAAGGGCGGCAGCGGGATCGGCGTGTGGAGGGGACGCGCGAGCACCCGCCCCGGCGCGCGGGCGGGCGGCACCGTCTCGATCCCCTGCATCGGCGCGGCGGCGGCGAGGGCGCGCAGGCAGGCGGCATCGAGCGACAGGGGGGCGCCGGCGCGGCCGGCGCTGCAATCGACAGGGGCGTGGGACATCACTTCTCGGACGAAAGTGCCAGCCGAGGCGGGCGGCCCCAGCCGGCGGTCAGGTCGCCGCGGCAGCAGACGGCCGCCGCGGGGGAGGATCAGAGCGTCACTTCCTTCGACTTGAAGGAAATCGAGCGGGCCGAAGCAGGGGTGTCGGCGATCCTGCGGATGTCGGCCCAGGTCTGCTTGTAGTTCGGGATCACCAGTTCGTTCGTGGCCTCGCTGATGACGTTGCCCTGCGTGCCGTTGGGCGAGCCGAACAGCATGAACGTCTCGCCTCGCCTGGCCGTCGCCGTCGGGTAGGCCATCGCCTGAGTCGCGCCGTTGGCGTTGTAGACTTCTACCAGATCGCCCTCGGTCACGCCGAGATCGGCCATGTCCTCGGGGTGCATCTCGATGAACGGGTAGGGCCAGCGGTCCATGACGAAGTCGTTCTCTTGGTCGAGGAACCAGTTTTGCCAGTTGATGTTGGATCGCCCGTTGTTGATGAGGAAGGCGTGCCGCGCCCGCTCCTCCTCCTTGCCGGGCGCCTCGAGCCCGCGCCAGGGGCCGGCCATGAAGCGTGCGCGCCCGTCGTCGGTGGAGAAGGTGCCATCGGAGTAGAGCCGCGGCGTGCCGACGATGGTCTCGCCGTCGAGCGCTTGCGCCGGCTCCTGGAAGCCGTTGTTGCCCATGGCGCGCAGGCGGTCGTAGGTCACCAGGTCGCCGTTGTGGGCGTTCCGGTGGTACCCGTCCATGAAGGCGTCTTCCTCGGTTTCCCAGTCGTAGCCCTGGAACTGGGCGGCATACTCGGCCATGCCCATTTCGTTCAGAACGCGCTCCATGTTCTGCGCGATGCCGGCGGCGATCAGGCAGTCGGGCCGCGCGTTGCCCGGCGCGTCCATGTACTTCTCCACCAGCCGCATCCGGCGCTCGCCGTTCATCGAGGTGAGGTTCATCTCGCCTGACTGCGTGGCCGGCAGGACGACATGGGCCTGCTTGCCCATCTCGTTCTGGATGATGTCGACGTTGACGGCGAAGAGGCCGCCCTGCCGGATCGCGTTCACGATGGCGTCGACCACCTCCTCGCGGGTACCGCCGGCGGCGGCGTCCATCGCCTCCTTCACCATGTTGGTGCGGCGGTTGTAGGCGCGCTTGAACTCGGTCGCGTTCAGGGTCGTGCGGTAGTGATTGCACGCCCAGATGTGGTGGACGCCGCCCTCGCCGTTGATCAGGAGCTGATCGACATAGGCCGCCGGCCGCCCGACATGGGACTCGTTGGGCCGGACGTAGCCCTCCTGGTGGCCGCCGAGGCGCCAGCGAAGATCGGAGCGCAGCCTTGCCTCCGCATCCTCCGCGAGCGTGAACAACAGGCGGGCGTCGCAGCCCGCCTCGAGCAGGTCCAGCAGGCGCGCCTGCAGGCTGTCGTCCGCGAGATCGACCGCCTCGATCAGAACTGTGCCTTCGCCCGCTGCGTGCAGCAGGCCCGTCGCCCCGAACAGGCGGTCGCCGGCGCCGGCCCCCTCGCGGGCCAGCGACAGCGCGACGAAGGGGGCCGCCCTCCGGTCCGACAGCGTATGCAGGCGGCGGGCGAGCCGGGCCTTGCCGAGGCCGGGTCCGCCGATGATCGCAACGGGGGCGTCGCCTGCGGCCGCAGCCGCGACGAGGGCCTCGACCCGCCGCGCCTCGGGCGAGATACCGAACTCGGTCGGATCGTCGCGGGTGTCTGCCCGACCCGCAAGCAGCGCGCCGAGCCGGGCGAGGAACTCCGGCATCTCGAACGGTTTCAGGATGTAGTCCGCCGCGCCGGCGCGCATCAGCCGCACCGCCTGCTCCACCGTCCCGTAGCCCGTGACGAAGAGGAAGGGTGGCGGCGGCGCCTTCGCCGCGACGGCGCGGTAGACGGCTTCGCCGTCGCCGTCGGGCAGACGGATGTCACAGACGACCGCGTGGACGGGGCGTGGCGGCGTCCGGAGCGCCCCGATCGCCCGGTGCGCATGCTTGAGCCAGACCACCTCCGCTCCCTCGAGTTCCAGCCGTTGCCGGAGCGAGGCGCCCATAATCTCGTCATCCTCGACGAGGGCCACCCGGTGACCGTCGAAGCTCATGCCTCTTCCCGCAGCGGCAGGACGATGCGGATTTCCGTCCGGCCGTCGCGCCTTGCATGGTCGATCGTGCCGTCGAGCCCTGTCGTGAGGTCGCGCACCAGCCGCAGACCGAACCCGCCCCCGTTGACCGGAGGGGCATCGCTCAACAGGCGCGCGACGGCGCTCGCGGGTAGCCCGGGCCCTGTGTCGCATACGCAGAGGCGGAGCGCGCCCGCCTCTTCCTCGGCGGCGAAGCAAAGGGTGCCGCCCGTGCCGGCGTTTTCGGAGGCGTTGAGCAACAGGTTCAGGGCGATCTGGCGCACCGGGCCGGCCGGAAGGCCCTCGCGCTCTTCCGGGATCTCGCCGACCCGCCAGTCGAGCCGTTGCGCGCGCCGTCCGATCTCCGGCTCGATCAGCAGCCGCAGATCCTCGAAGTCCGCCGCCGAGAGCGGCGCCGCGGCATGGTCGCCCCGGTGAGTCTGCAGGGCCGCGCGGGTGACGTCGCGCAGGTGCCTCAGGCCGCGGTCGAGCAGGTCGATCGCGGGGCCCGCCACCTCGGGCCGGTCCTTGTAGTGGCGCAGTGTGTCGACCGCGTTCATCAACCCGCCGAGCGGGTTGTTGATCTCGTGCGCCAGCGAAGACGACAGCCGTCCGAGGCTGACGTAGCGCTCTCGCTCGGCGATCCGCCGATCCGTCTCCGCCCGGTCGCGCACCGCATCGACCATCCTGTTGTAGGTGAAGAACAGCCGCGCCAGTTCGTGGTCGCGCGGGAAGGCGCGTTCGGGCACCGGCTGGGGGTCGTCGCCCATCCCGCTCAAATGGGTGGAGAGCACCGCGACCGGCCGCAGCCCGCGCCGGATCAGCGCGTAGCCGATCCCGCCCAGAAGCAGGATCGCCACCGCGTTCCCCGCGAGCAGGGTCACGCGGGTAGCTCGGCGCTCGGCAAGCAGGGCCGACAGGTCGACGCGGCTGACGAGGATGCCGGGCGGTGTCAGCAAACCGTGTTGGTTCGCCCTTTGTTCTTGTCCGTCAGTAGAGTAGGATCGGCGGCTTCTGAGCCTGCCGGAGACCTGCCATGCCCCGCTTCGATCCGACCGAGTTCGGCCGCCTGCTCGCCCGTCTGTCACCGCAGGAGCTGCGGCAGGTCGAGGGGATGGTGGCAGAGGCGCGGGAGCGGGCCGAAGCGGTGCTCGAGATCAACGCCCGCGCCGACGTGGGGGGAGCGGCGGCCGCTTGCCCGCGCTGCGGTGGTGGCGAGCGTATCCGGTGGGGCCGGACCCGGACGGGCGCGCAACGGTGGTCCTGCTCGGGGTGCGGGGCGACGTGGTCTGGTCGGAGCGGCACGCCGCTCGCCCGGGTGCACCGCCGCGACCTCGTGGTCGCGCTGGCGCGTGACATGATCGAGGCGCCGCAGCCGATGTCCTGCCGTCGCGCGGCCGAGGTCTTGGGAACCTCGCGCCACAGCGTCTGGCGCTGGCGGATGACCATTATCGGCGCTCTGACGCCCGAGCCCGAGAGCACGCTCGCCGGCATCGTCGAGGCTGACGAAGCCCACCAGCGCGAAAGCCGTAAAGCGTCGCGCGAGTGGGTCCGGCACCGGTGCGACCCCGCCAACACCCCCGCGCCGCCGCGTCTTCGGTGGGAGGACTATCGGCGCCGGGGCGCTGCGTCCCGGACGCCTCCGGGCGGCTGGCGGGCCTGGGAGAAGAAGCCCCTCGCAGCCACCGACCGCGCCGGCCACCGGGCCGTCGAGGCCATCGCCGACGCGGGCCAGGTGGCGATCTCGGGCGCCCTGCTGCCCGTGATGGCCCCGGACGCGGTGCTCTGCACGGACGGCCACATCACCTACGAGGCGATCGCCCAGGACGAACGGATCCCGCACTTCGTGTTCGTCGCGGGACGGCGGTCGAAGCTCACGCCACGCAGCCATCACATCAACACCGTGAACGCCCTGATCGGTCGGTTCCGCGCCTTCATGCAGACGTTCTGCGGACCCGCGTCGAAGAACCTCGCCGCTTACGGCCGCTGGCACGCCGCCCGTGACAACGCCGACCGGAGCTACCGCGACGTCCTCAGGAAGCTCCTCGCTTCAGGCCACCCCACCAACACGGTTTGCTGACACCGCCGGCTCAAGACTTCCGATATTCTTATGACGGAGGGAGGCGACTGGGACAAGCTCGGGCGGGCGGCAATCTGGCGGGATGAGATCGCCGATTGCATCCACCAGAACCACATCTTCCGCGTGCGCCCGGCATCGCGGGATATTTCGCCCGAGTGGGTCGTGGTCTACGTCAACAGCGAACTTGGGCGGCGCTACTTTGAAGAGGCGTCGAAGCAGACGACGAACCTTGCTTCGATCAACATGACGCAGTTGCGAGGTTGTCCCATCCCCCTCCCACCACTCGCCGAACAACACCGCATCGTGGCCAAGGTCGATGCCCTCATGGCCCTCTGCGACCGAATGGAGACCGCCGTCACCACCGCCGACACCACCCGCGCCCGTCTCCTCGAAGCCCTCCTCCACGAGGCGCTTGATCCGGCCGCGAATGCCATCACGGAGGCTGCGGAGTAATGCCCATTTCCCATGCCGTCTGGACGGTTTCCCAAGCACCCGCCGAGGTGCCGCAGGGCGTCCTTCCGTCCGAGCAGATGCTGGACCGAAGTTCGACAGAATTGGGGGGAATCTGGTTCGATTGGGGTTGTCTGGTGCAATCGGATCAATGGTTTAGGGCGCCAGGAGGCTGAGAGGCGTGTAGTCACACGATATGGCGATGCTCGACTTTGCATTGTTGGTAATGGCGCGGTATCCAGTAGGTATGTTCGTGCGCATCAACGAGAGCGGTGGGCGGCGCTATCTCCAGGTCGTCGAGTCCTACCGCAACGAGGCTGGCAAGCCTCGCCACCGGGTGATTGCCAACCTCGGGCGCATCGACGGCATGGAGGACGGTCACCTCGACGCCCTGATCCGGGGGCTCTGCCGCGCCGCCGGACGCGACGAGCCGGCCAGGCTCGAGATCACGCACGCGCCGGCACGGGCCT
>NZ_QPLK01000047.1 GCF_003340565.1 Rhodovulum sp. 12E13
CCGGCTGTAGCGTTTCACCCATGGCGTGCTCCGAGGGCTGCTGTCGGACTTGGTGTAGCAACTTGATTCTACAGAGCTTTCGCGGGCACGCCAGCCATTACCCCCGATTTCGATGAATAAGGCGGGTCGACGGTCTCGCCAACCCGCATGCCCGGTCGCTCTGGATGTTCATCAATGCGCCCGACCGGTTCCGCCATGCCGAAGAGGTCCGCTTTACCGAGGACCGGCGGCGGGGGCGCATGTGGGCGGGCTACATGAGCGAGGCCGGCCGGGATGTGCCCCGCGACGCGGGCACGGTTCATGCGTTCGTCTCGGCGATCAAGGAGTACTCCGGCGCGGCGCATGTGCATGCCGACATCTTCGACCGGGTGCGGACCACGCATGAAGGCGACGAATGCGATCTCGTCCAGGTCACGATCTACCGCGAGGGGCGCCCGGACGATCTTCTGCGGTTCGACGACAAGGGGGCGCTCGTCCGGCAGGCCTATCGCCCGGTGTTCGAGGCGGCCATCACCTACGAGCCGGCGACCGGCGGGCTCGAGGTGGTCGCGAACGACAAGGCGACCCGCCTGGAGATCGCGAAGTCCGCGGTTACGCATCTGCTCGGCATCGAGTTCAAGGAGAATCGTCTGCCGCTCAGGTGCTACGACCTGTCCGTGCTGCTCACGCCGTACGATTTCCCGGCCGACGAGGAAGACGGGATCGAGGACGTGGAGGTGCGCGAGCTTCGGCTCATGCCGATCGACGACAGCAGCCGCCGCGTGACGCTCGAGAACATGGCACGGGCGGACGGCACGATCTGGTCGATGGCCGACGAGATGTTCGGGGACCGCACGCCCCTGCGCGACGGTTTCGTGGTGACCCGAGCGAAGCTCGCGGTAAAGCTCGCCCGCCGTCCCGGCGGGGACCGGCGGCGTACGCTGACCCTGACCATCACCTGGCCGCATGGCTGCGACCTGAAGGATCGCACCGCGACCGAGCAGATGATCGGCGAGAAATACCTGCGCCGCTGGGGGATCCTGGTCGATGACCCGCAGCTCCTCGAGGATTGATCCCGCTGCCCGCCGCCTGCTCTCGTCCATCGCCGGGACGCGCGACGGGCGGGTTTCGGCCATGGCCCTCGCGCACAAGAGCGGCGCCGGGCGGCAGCTGATCGACGCCGGTCTTCTGGTGCGACGCGGCAGCACCATGGCGACCGTCGCCGATGACGATCTGGACGACAGCCCGGTCGCCGTCATGGCCCACCCCATCACCGGGCACCAGGGCCATCTCGGAAACATTGCATGGCAGGACGAAGAGGATAGCGCATTTCGCCGGGTCTATGTGCTGGACATGGTCAGTGCGGCGAAGAGGGCGTTGGGCCAGATCGACTGCTCGCTTGGCCAGGAGCCGGTGCCCTACCTCGATGGCGCGGTGCTGGATTTCGGCACGGCTCGTCTGCCGAGGCGCAGGGCGCGTGTCGGGCTCTGGGTTGCGCGAGGGCTGTCGACGCCACAGGCTTTCGAGGAGTTCCGCCAGCACGTCGAGCGCCGTCCCTCCGAGGGCCTTCGCGTGGTCATCGACCTCGACACCCAGGAACAGCGTCGCGCGCCCTTCCTGAAGGGCCATGAACTCGTCGCCCTGTCCGATGTGGTCGATCACGATTATGGACTCGCCGTCGCTCCGGACATCCTGGCGGCGCGGCTGATAAAAGGGCCGGACGACACGGGCCCGGTGTGGGTATCGGGTGACGGCAGCGTCCTGAGCGTCCATGGCGTGTTGCACGAGTTCACGGGCGGAAAGCAGAAGGTCGCCGTGGCAATGCTTGCGGGCGCATGGCTTGCCGGCGACCCCTTTCTGCCCGTCGCCCGCGTGCTCGAGGAGGCCGATTGCAGGGCGTCCGTGAAGCGGTTGAAGGACCTCTTCGGCGGCCATCCCACCTGGCGCGAGGTGATCAGGGAAAGCGGAACGAGTTGCTGGCTGGAGGTGTGAGGCGCCAAGATAGCGGAGGCATCGAATAGGCAACCTGCACTGCCAACGAGACCGCGGAGCTTCCGGCAGGGAAGGGCAAAGGCGGTCGTCTGGAGCGCATCCCATCGACGGCCGCTCAGCGGCCAAAGCCACCTGATGCAGAGGCAGCGAAAACCGCCTGCACACCGACGCTCTTGGGCGTCCGCTGACGAATTTTCCGGAGGGATTGGCACCGGTCGAATTGCTGGGGCCGTGAGGCGAGCGCCCGGTCAGCTGAAGTTGCAAGAACTGCGCTGTCATCCTTGAGAAGGCGATAAAGAGCGGGGAATTTATCCGGGGCGTCAGATTTTCAGTTGCTGGCGCTGTTCTCTTCCGAGCTTGGCAAGGTCATCGGCTCAGAGCCTTCGGGAACTGTTGGATGAACTTCGGCCTCGGCTTGCTCAGCTGCCATGCGTTCGGATTCCCGCAGCAGCAGGCGTTCGATCCGCCGCTCGAGCACCTGCGCCTTCTCGTCGCGCGCCGCGATCTCCTGCGAAAGATCAAGGTACAGCGAGACCGCGATCAGGATCATCAGCAGCATGAACGGGAAGGCTGCGATGATCGAAACCGTCCGCAGGCTCTCCAGACCGCCGGTCATCAGCAGCACCACCACCATCAGCAGCTGCAGGCAGCCCCAGAGGACCCGGACCGCGCGTGTGGGATTGAGTACGCCCTTCGAGGTGAACATGCCGAGCACGAATGTGGCCGAGTCGGCCGAGGTCACGAGGAACATGCCAACGAGGATGATGGATGCGACCGTGAGCACCCCGCTGCCGGGCAACTGGTCGAGCAGGGCGTAGAGCCCGGCCGGGACCTCGGCCGCCACGGCATCAGCGATGCCGGCGTTCTCGAAGATCTCGAACTGGACGGCCGCGCCGCCGAAGGTCGCAAACCACAGCATGCTCAGCGCCACCGGGACGATCATTACGCCGAGGACGAATTCGCGAATGGTCCGCCCGCGCGAGATCCGGGCGATGAAGCTGCCGACGAAGGGCGCCCAGCTCAAGCCCCAGGCCCAGTAGAACATGGTCCATTGCTCAACCCACGCCCCGTTCGAATAGGGCGAGGTGACAAGGCTCATCTGGATCACGTTACCCAGGTATTCGCCGAGGGTCTGGGTGAGGACCCCGAAGATGAAGGATGTCGGCCCCAAGAGGAGGACCGATCCGAGAAGGGCTGCCGCGAGGGCCATGTTGGCATTGCTCAGCAGCCTTATGCCGCGGTCGAGCGGGGTCATGGCCGACAGCATGAACAGGCCCCCGATGACGGCAAGGATCACCAATTGTGCCGGGAAGCCGTAGGGCACACCGGTCAGCTGTGCGACTCCGCTGTTTACCTGCAGTGCACCAAGCCCCAGCGTCGTGGCCACGCCGAATACAGTCGAGACGACTGTCAGCACGTCGATGGCCTTGCCCCAGCCGGTATCCACGCGGGGTCCCAAAAGAGGGCGGAAGGTTTCGCTTATGAGGCCATGGCTCTTGTGGCGAAACCGGACATACGCGAGGGCGAGCCCCACCAGAGCAAAAGTCGCCCATTGGTGCAGCCCCCAGTGAAAGAAGGCATAGAGCATGCCGGTTTGTGCCGCCTCGGCCGTTCGCGGCAACCCGATGCCGAGCGGTGGGGCGTTGAAGTGCATCATCGGCTCGGCGACGCCCCAGAACACGAGCCCCACGCCCATGCCGCCCGAAAAGATCATCGCGAGCCAGCTTGGAAACGAGAATTCGGGCCGCTCGTCCGGGGCGCCCAGTCTTATGGTCCCGATCCGCGACAGGCCAAGGAACAGCACGAAGAAAACGAACCCGCTCATCACCAGAAGGTACATCCAGCCGACGTTCGTCGCCGTGGCATGGAGTACCGCTTGCGCGGCGCGCTCCACTGGCCCCGGCGCAATCGCGGCCGCGAGGACGAAGACTACGACGATCGCGACCGACACGCGAAAAACTGCGCCGACATCTCCGAGGATAGGTGTTCTTGAGCTGACAGGCTGGCTCATCCATTTTTCCCTTTTGGTATCATAGCCTAATCGGCATCCCGATGGCTGTCGAACCTTCAAGGGCTCAGCGAAGCTCCGCCCTGGCATGGGGCGGTTTATTGGGGACTCGATCTCGCTTCTCGCGTCGGTCAACACGACCGGCGGCTCCCGGCCGCTCGGAACGTAGCAAGTGGCCTCGGTTGGTGGTGTCGCCCTCAAACTCCAAGAGCAGTTTGGGCTCGATGCGCTTGTCGACGATCACCGCGTAGCCATCGCCATGGTGCGTCCCAGGGCATGAAGCGCCGCCCTCCGGGGGCGGCTTTTTTCGTTCTAGGCCGCCGGATCGGCATTCCTCCCGTCTCCGCTCCCTGGTTCCTCCCGCTGCCCTCCCGGGCGCTCCCCCAGTCTCCTTCGCAGGCATTCGGCCAAACGCGAAGGAGACGCAGATGTCAGTCACACACCTCAACCAGGTCGAGCTGGCGGCTCGATGGAAGATCAGCCCGCGCACGCTTGAGCGCTGGCGTTGGACGGGCGACGGGCCCGCCTTCATCAAGATTGGCGGGCGGGTCGTGTACCGGCTCGAGGACGTCGAGACCTACGAGCGCACGCAGCTGCGCGCCAGCACCGCTGACACCACCCCCAAGCCCGCGGCGTGAGGGAGGTGATCATGACCATTCCCAACACCATCACGCTCGACGCGCTACGGCACATGGCCGTCGGCGACATCGCGGCGCTTCCCGCGGAGGAGCTCGCGCGCCTGCAGGCTGACGCCGATGCGGCGCTCCGCGACGCGAAGAGCCTGCGCGACTGGCTCGATGGGGCCATTGCGCTCAAGTACGGCGACCGGGCCGCGCAGGCCCGGCATGAGGCCGGCAAGGATACCGGGACCGTGCGCTTCGCCGACGGTCCGGTCACCGTGGTCACGGACCTCCCGAAGCGCGTCGACTGGGACCAGGACAAGCTTGCGGAGCTCGTGGAGCGGATCCGGGCCGAGGGGGATGATCCCGACGCCTATGTCGATGTCAGCCTGAAGGTGCCCGAGCGGAAATACACCGCCTGGCCGCCGGCGATCCGCAGCGCGTTCGAGACTGCGCGCACGGTCCGCACCGGCAAGCCGACCTTCCGGCTGGTCCGCGACGGGGAGGCGCCGGCATGAGCCTTCCAATCATCAGCGCCGATGCGCGGCTCGCGGAGCCGCGCGGCATCAAGGGCTGCATCTTCGGCAAGTCGGGCATCGGCAAGACGACGCTCCTCTGGACGCTCGACGCGCAGTCCACGCTCTTCATGGATCTCGAAGCCGGCGATCTGGCGATCGAGGGCTGGCAGGGCGACACGATCCGGCCGCGCACCTGGACCGAGTGCCGGGACTTCGCCGTGTTCATTGGCTGGCCCAACCCCGCGCTCCGGGACGACCAGTCCTACAGCGCGGCCCACTACGAGGCGGTCTGCGCGAAATTCGGCGATCCAGCCGCGCTGGAGCGCTACGACACGATCTTCGTGGACTCGATCACCGTGGCGGGGCGGCTCTGCTTCGGCTGGTGCAAGGGCCAGCCGGAGGCGCATTCGGAAAAGACCGGCAAACCGGACGTCCGGGGCGCCTACGGGCTGCATGGCCGCGAGATGATCAGCTGGCTCACGCACCTGCAGCACACGCGGGCCAAGAGCGTCTGGCTCGTGGGGATCCTCGACGAGCGGCTCGACGACTTCAACCGGCGGTACTTCGTGCCGCAGATCGACGGCTCCAAGACCGGGCTCGAGCTGCCGGGGATCGTCGATGAGGTCATCACGATGGCCGAGCTCAGCGACGGTGAGCCGGGCCAGGGACCGGTCCGGGGGACCGGTACCCCGGCGAACGGTGCGCCGTACCGGGCCTTCGTCTGCCAGACGCTCAACCCCTGGGGCTATCCGGCCAAGGACAGATCGGGGCGTCTCGACCAGCTCGAGGAGCCGCATCTCGGCCGGCTGATGGAGAAGATCCGCCAGCCCGCGCCGCCCGCCTCCGAGCGCCTGACCTTCGCGCCGCCCGCGGCCGCACCCGCCCAATCAGACACCTGAACAGACCAGAAAGGACCATCGCCATGTCCGGTTCGTGGAACGATTTCAACGACGCCCAGAACAACGCCAACCTCATCCCCAAGGGCACGCTGGCCAAGGTGCGCCTGACCCTCCGCCCGGGCGGCTACGACGACCCGGCCCAGGGCTGGACCGGCGGCTACGCCACGCGCGGCACCACCGGTTCGGTCTATCTCTCGGGCGAGTTCACCGTGCTCGAGGGGCCCTATGCCCGGCGCAAGGTGTTCAGCCTGATCGGGCTCTACAGCCCCAACGGGCCGAACTGGGCCAACATGGGCCGCAGCCTGGTGCGCGGCATTCTCAACTCCGCGCGCGGGATCTCCGACAAGGATACCTCGCCGGAGGCGCAGGCCGCGCGGCGCATCAATGGCTTCGCCGATCTCGACGGGCTGGAGTTCATCGCGCGGATCGACATCGGCACCGACACAAACGGTGACGACAAGAACGAGATCCGCGGGGCCATCACGCCCGACCACAAGGACTATGCGAGCTTGATGGGGGCGACGCCGCGCCCGGCGCCCGCACCCTCGGCGGGGGCACAGCCCGCTGCCGCCCCGCACCCCTCGGCTGGCGCCCCCGGGCGGCCGTCCTGGGCGCAGTGAGGGGGATCGGCCATGCTGCTTCGCCCCCGCCAGAAACAGTTCGTCGAGCGCAGCCTGTCTGCGCTCGAGACCCACGGCAATGCGCTCGGCGTCGCGCCCACCGGCGCCGGCAAGACGATCATGCTCTCCGCCGTCGCCGGGCGCGCGGTGGGCGGCAGCGACGCCAAGGCCTGCGTGCTCGCCCATCGCGATGAGCTGACGAGCCAGAACCGGGCCAAGTTCGCGCGGATCAATCCGGAGATCACGACCTCCGTCGTCGATGCCCGGGAGAAGGTTTGGAACGGTCAGGTCACATTCGCCATGGTCCCCACGCTCGCGCGGACCGGCAATCTGGACGCGCTGCCGGCTCTCGATCTGCTGGTGATCGACGAGGCCCACCATGCGGCCGCGGAGAGTTACCGCCGGATCATCGACCGCGCGCGCGACCGCAATCCGGACTGCCGGGTCTACGGCGTGACGGCCACGCCGAACCGCGGCGACCGCAAGGCGCTGCGCCCGGTCTTCTCCAACGTCGCCGACCAGATCCGGATCGGCGAGCTGATCGCCTCCGGCCATCTCGTCCCGCCGCGGACCTTCGTGATCGATGTCGGCGTGCAGGAGGAGCTCGGGCAGGTCCGCAAGTCCGTCGACGACTTCGACATGGAGGCGGTCGATGCGATCATGAACCGCGCGCTCGTCACCGAGGCGGTGATCCGGCACTGGAAGGAGAAGGCGGGCGACCGCCAGACGGTCGTGTTCTGCTCGACGGTGGATCACGCGCGCAACGTGGCTGCGGCCTTCGCGGCGGCCGGGGCGCCGTCCGGGCTCGTCCATGGCGACATGAGCGCCGGCGAACGGCGCGCGACGCTCGCGGCCTATGCCTCCGGCGAGGTGCAGGTCATCGTCAATGTCGCGGTGCTGACCGAGGGCTGGGATCACCCGCCGACCTCCTGCGTCGTTCTGCTGCGGCCCAGCTCCTACAAGTCGACGATGATCCAGATGGTCGGCCGCGGCCTGCGCACCGTGGACCCGGCCGAACATCCCGGCGTCGTCAAGACCGACTGCATCGTCCTGGATTTCGGGACATCGACGCTGATGCATGGGGCGTTGGAACAGGACGTCGACCTCGACGGGCGCGAGGCGACGGGCGACGCCCCCACGAAGGAGTGCCCCGACTGCGGCGCGCAGGTGCCGATCGCCACGATGGAGTGTCCGCTTTGCGGGTATCTCTGGGAGCGAGAGGCGGACGATGACGGCGATCCGCTCGGCGCCTTCGTGATGTCCGAGATCGATCTGCTCAAGCGCTCGAGCTTTCGCTGGGTGGATCTCTTCGGTGACGACGGCGCGCTCATGGCGGGCGGGTTCAGCGCCTGGGGCGGCGTCTTCTTCCTCAACGGGCGCTGGTACGCGGTCGGCGGCGTGCACCGCGAACGCCCGCGGCTGCTCGCCGTGGGCGAGCGCACCGTCTGCCTCGCGGCGGCCGATGACTGGCTCAACGAGCACGAGAGCGACGAGAGCGCCCACAAGACCCGCCGCTGGCTGAACCAGCCGCCGACCGACAAGCAGCTCGCCTGGCTCCCGGCCGAGTACCGGCAGGATTTCGGGCTCACGCGCTATCAGGCCTCGGCGCTGCTCTCCTTCCGCTTCAACCGCTCGGCGATCCGCGCGCTCGTGTTCGGTGCGGACGGCGAGGCCGACACCGTCGGGAGGGCGGCATGAACCATGGCCTCGAATTCCCGTCTTTCCGCCTCGGAGCGGCATCGGCTCTGGCATCCGCGCGGCACGCTCTGTGCCGTCTGTGCGCAGCTCCCGCATGGCTTTGGCTGGCGCGATCCGTTGCGCTCCAAGCGGCCCCGACCCTCGGTCTGGTTCTGCTCGATGGCCTGCCAGAGCGACTGGACGCGCCGGGCGCGCGCGGGTGTCGGCATGGTTGATCTCACCGAAGAGGAACGCGCCGCGGTCACCGCCACGATGCAGCGGGTGGCGCTGCTGATGGATGAGATCGGCTGGGGCACGCAGCTCGCCGAACTGACCGAGGCGCAGGTACGCGCACTGATCGAGGGGGCCGTCGAGGGCTTCCGCGAGGCCATGGCCGACCAGGCCCGGGCCAATGCGCCGGAGGTGCCGTTCTGATGCTGGATTACAACCACCGCCCCGGCATCGCCGAGCGCATCAACGCGGCCGTGGACGCGGCCCTCGAAGCGGAGCGCGCGACCACGCCGCCGCGCGACTACCTCGGCGGCTCGCGTCTGGGCCATCCCTGCGAACGCGCGCTGCAGTTCGAGTTCGCGGGCGCGCCGAAGGACGAGGGCCAGGACTTTTCCGGCCGGTCGCTGAGGATCTTCGCGATCGGACACGCGCTAGAAGATCTCGCCATCCGCTGGCTGCGGGCGGCCGGGCTCGATCTCTACACCCGGAAGGGCAATCGGCCCGACGGGGAGCAGTTCGGCTTCTCGGTCGCGGGCGGTCGCATCCGCGGCCATGTCGACGGGATCGTCGCCGAGGCCCCGGCGGCGCTGGGGCTGCGCACCCCGGCGCTCTGGGAATGCAAGACCATGAACGCGAAGAACTGGCGCGAGACGGTGGCCAGGGGCGTGACCGTCGCCAAGCCGGTCTACGCCGCCCAGATCGCGCTCTACCAGGCGTACATGGAAGCGACCGTGCCGGGCATCTCGGCCAACCCGGCGCTCTTCACCGCGATCAACAAGGACACGGCCGAGCTGCACCACGAGCTCGTGCCCTTCGATGCCGACCTCGCGCAGCGCATGTCGGATCGCGGCGTGCGGATCCTGCGGGCGACCGATGCCGGCGAGCTGCTGCCGCGCATCGCGCGGACGCGGGATTTCCACGAGTGCCGGTTCTGCCCGTGGGCTGAGCGCTGCTGGAGCCAGCCGGCATGACCGACGAGTCGATCATCCATTTCAACCCGTGGCGCGACTTCAACGACGCCACGCCTGCGCCGGATGCGTTCGGAATCGAGCCAGACCCCGAGCAGATCGCGACGTTCCTCGATGTCGTCTTCGGCTACTGCGACGGGCTGATCCCGGTTCGCGGGTTTGTCGATAAGGGGCAGGGCTTCGACGGCCGGCCGCACAACATCTGGATCGCGGCGGACGGCGCGGCGCCGGAGAGGATGACGACCTTCGCCGGTTGGGCCTGGCGGGAGGGTGCCGCCGTCTACGTGATCCCCGGTACCGTGTGCGAGCAGGGCGAGGCGCGCGCCGCCGATGTCGTGCAGATGCAGACCGTCGTCGTCGATCTCGACACCGGCGACATTCCCGCCAAGCTCGCGCATCTGCGCCATCATCTCGGCCGGCCGACACTCATCGTCGAGAGCGGCGGGCGCACGCCCGAGGGGCGCGACAAGCTTCATGTCTGGTGGCGGCTGACCGAACCGGCCGAGGGCGCGGATCTGGACGAGGTGTGCCGCCTGCGCGGCGAGATCGCGGCCCGGGTCGGCGGCGACACGCATTTCCGCTCGGCGCATCAGCCCATCCGCGTCGCCGGCAGCGTCTACCACAAGGGCGGGTTCCAGCGACTCGTCCGCATCGCGGAGCAGTCCGATCTCGAGGTCGACCTGGCCGAGTTCGCTGATGCGGTGGCGACCATGCCGTTCATGGACACCGTCGCGGGAACCGCTGCGGCGCCGAGCGACAAGCCCGCCCTCGACGCGGTCCTCAAGAGCCCTGTCCGCGCGGCGGGAGTGGATGACTGGACCCGGTTTCAGGGCGCGAGCGCGGCGATCGGCCATTTCCTGCGGCTGGTGCATGAGGGGCGGCTCTCGGGGCCCGAGGGCTGGGAGGCAATTTGCGGCTACAACGCCGCGATGCTGCGCCCGTCCTGGCCGCTGGACCGGCTCGCGCGCGAGACCGAGCGGCTCTGGGCGCTGCATATCGAGCGCAACGGCCCGCCGCAGGCCGCGCGGCCCGCCCCGCTGGTCGAGGCCTTCACGCTGGGCGCGCTGCTCGACGACACCAGCCCGATGCCCGAGGACATCATCGCCCCGCGCGTGCTGACGCCTGGGGGCCTGATGGTGCTGGGCGGCGCGCCGAAGGTCGGCAAGAGCGACTTCCTGATCTCCTGGCTGGTCCACATGGCGGCTGGCGCGCCGTTCCTCGGGTTCGCGCCGCCCCGGCCGCTGCGTGTGTTCTACCTGCAGGCCGAGATCCAGTATCATTACCTGCGCGAGCGCCTGCAGGCGCTGCGCCTAGACCCGCATCTGCTCGCCGCGGCGCGCGACGGGTTCGTTGCCACGCCGAAGCTGAAGCTCCTGCTCGATGCCAATGGCCTGCCGCGGGTGATCGAAGCGGTGCGCGGGGCATTCGCCGATCCGCCGGTGGACATCCTCTGCATCGATCCCATCCGCAACCTCTTCGACGGCGGCGCGGATGGCGGCGGCGAGAACGACAACGCCGCGATGATGTTCTTCCTGCAGGAGCGGGTCGAGCCGCTGCGCGAGGCGGTCAACCCCGACTGCGGCGTGATCCTGGCCCACCATACGCGCAAGCTCGGCAAGACCCAGCTGCGGGAGGACCCGTTCCTGGCGCTCTCCGGGGCGAGCGCGCTGCGCGGGTTCTACACCTCCGGTCTGATCCTGCACCGCCCGGACGAGGAGCGCCCCGAGCGGCGCCTCGAGATCGAGCTGCGCAACGGGCCCGCGCTGCCCGCAAAGCTGATCGACAAGCGCGACGGCGGATGGGTGGAGCTCGACCCCTCCGGCGAGCGCATCGTGCGCCGCGATTTCGGGGAGAAGCTCGACGCCGAGCGTCTGCGCAAGCGCGACGTGATCCTCCAGCTCCTGCTCGACGAGGCCGCGCGCGGGAAGCTCTATACCGCGCTGAGCTTCGCCGAGAGCTACGAGAACAGGGCGGGGCTGGGCGGCAAGGACACGATCCGCGACCGCATCGGCGTGCTGGCCACGAAGGGCGACATCAAGTTCGTCCGCGACGGCAGCCCGTTCGGCTTGCCGCGCTCCACCTCCCGGTTCGGCTATCTCTGCGTCGAGGGCATGCTGTTCCCGACCGGCGAGGAAGAGGTCGACCCCGAGACCGGAGAAGTCCGGCCGGCGCGCATTCCCGTCCTGCCCAGCACCTACAAGTGCCCGCAGAGCGGCGCCGCGCTGCCCGTCGAGAACCCCGCCGTCTGGGTCTATCCGGAGGTCGAGGCATGACGGACAGGCCCCGCGCAGAACCACGCAGCTTCAAGTTGGGACAGTTGGGAAAGCCGTTCCCAACTGCTTGCGCACCGGCCCGCGCGGCTTCGGCGCGGCACGCAGGTTCAAGTTGGGAAGGGTTTTCCCAACTCCCTGCGCGCCATTGCGATGGCGCCCGCCCGACTGCGCAGCTTCAAGTTGGGACGGCGCCGGCGCCCAGCGGGCTTCCCAACTTCGAATTCCTCAATTCTCGCAGGCTCTTACGGGTCATCCGAAGTTGTGGGGGTGAAAGCCACCCCCTTCGGGGGTGGGGAGAACGCCGCAAGGCGGGTTCTCCACTCCCACCCCCGGGGGCTTTGCGCGCGCGTGCTGCCGTTGCCCCCCATCCACCCCGTCCATCGCAAGGGAGATCGTCGCCATGACCATTTCAACATCTGCAACCGCCGTCACCGACGGCCGGCCGATGCGCCCCGTCCAGTCGACCTCCGGGCGCCCCCTGCTGGCGCTCGACCTTGGCACCACGACGGGATGGGCGCTGCGGGACGCGGACGGGATGATCCTGAGCGGCACGGCCAGCTTCCGCCCCGGCCGCTTCGACGGCGGCGGGATGCGATACCTGCGCTTCACCAACTGGCTCTCGGAGTTCGACCGCCTGAGCGGGCCGATGGCCAGCATCTGGTTCGAGGAGGTTCGCCGCCATGCGGCGACCGATGCCGCCCATGTCTATGGCGGGCTCATGGCCACGCTGAGCGCGTGGGCCGAGCTGCGCGGCGTGCCCTATCAGGGCGTTCCCGTCGGCACCATCAAGCGTCACGCCACCGGCAAGGGCAACGCCAGCAAGGCAGCGATGATCGCGGCGGCGCGGGCCCGCGGCTTCTCGCCGGCCGACGACAACGAGGCCGACGCCATCGCGATCCTGCTCTGGGCGATCGAGACGGAAGGAGGCGTGCAATGAGGTGCCGCCACGGCTTCCGCCTAATCCAGATGTCAAAGCAAGATCGTCACTCCGTAAGACTTATAGATTCAGGTGCATCAATTCTGGTATTTCTCATGAATTCTTTGAGTGAAGCCAGAAAAATCTGGGAACATAGAGAGGCTGTCTATACCAGAAAAATCAAGCATTTCTCTGATCTCCGGGAGCGCCTTGGGGAGAATTCGAACCTGCCGAACGTGAGACCGATATATAGCATCCAGAGGTCGAGTGTCGTTGCCATGTACTGTGAAGAAGCCACGCTGCGCACGGATCCTTGGCGTGATCTTGGGTGGCCGAAAGGGCATCGGGGCACCATACGGCCACCCGAAGTTCGACACCTCCCGGGGGGATTTGTGAGTTCTGCGAGAGGCCGGTGGGGGGATTTCAAGGGGTTAGGTTGCGAGAGGGTGATGAAGTGCGGATGTAGTGTCGTCACACGTTTGGTGAAAATGCAGCATTGATACATGACGATGGGGCGACTACTGTCGCCACATCATGTATACGCGCATCACGAAGAGCGGCGGGCGGCAGTATCTTC
>NZ_QPLK01000048.1:0-11422 GCF_003340565.1 Rhodovulum sp. 12E13
ACCGTCAACAGGCGTCGCGCCGCTCGGGAGGGTCTGCACAACCCTCGACCGGTCCTCACGACCGGCCCACGACCGCCAAATCCGCCGCTCAGACGCATTCGGTGAATACTGCGGGCTAAGCCGAGCTCAGAGAGCGCCAGCTTGAGCCTGTCGAATTTTCCCTTCGAGTCGATATTCCCCTCTATGAAATACCCGTCCGCGACCTGAACCGCTTGCCGCAGTGACTCGGGATCGGAGCTCAACTGGACTCTCTCTCCTAGCCGTGTGTCATGGAATGCCTCAGGCTGGAGCGCGAGGAGCTGCTCGAACACCTCCGCGTACAGCTTGGCAACCTGCGTGACCTGTAGTCGGCTGCCAAAGAACACCGCATACTCAAGCCGTTTGTAGCGCGGCTCCTCGGCGTCGAAGATGTTGACCTCTTCACTGTCGGCGTCGGCGATCACGTCAACGTTGGGCGCCGGCCAGACTTCGAGGAAACGCTTGGCGATGCGCTCAGCACGCGCCTCAACCTCCTCCACGCCCCACTTCTCCAGCGTCTGCAGATCACGGTTTAGCCAAAGGCGGCTGAAACGGTATCCCTGTTCCCCGCCGCTGTCGTTCATGTCCCGCTTGTCGAGAAAGGCCTTGTTCCCTAGGCGACCGTTGTTCCCCGATAGCGTGAGGTTGCCTACTGTATTCAAATACTTCTCACTAAGTTGTGCGTATTCATCCGGATCGAGAGCACTCTGCCAAGTTGGCTCGGGATTCTGCGGAAAGATATGTTCGACGGTGATGCCCGGCATCGTGAGGTCGACAAGCTCGCGATTGTTGTGGTTCTCCAGACGATCAAAGAAGTAGGTCCGAGTGCGGCTCTTGGTGCTGTAGACGTCCTTATCCTTGAGCATGGCGACCACTTCAGCATCTCGGGGGAAACGCTGGGTCCCGCTACGCTGCATCAAGGAGCGTTGGATCGATGCCAGATAGTCCCCCGCGTCAATTCGATCATAGAGGCTCATGAAGATCTTGTTCAGCGCATTTGTCGGCAAGCCGACGATGAAGCGACGCCATACGTAGCTCTGTACCAGGCGAAGAACTGAGGCGAACTCATCCCGGGTGATTGTCCCGGCTGTGAAATCTCGGTAGACGGGCATCAGGAATGGGTACGCGACATTGATCTCCAGCGTTCGGATGTACCCAAGCTCGCGGCTGATAACCGCGTCCTTCTCGAGTTGCGGATTCAGGAGACGCGCATAGACATTGGAAAGCTCCCGCAACTCCTCGAGCGCATCCATTAGCTCTGGTGAATTTGGAACCGGATAGCGCTCCTTGAATTTCTCGTAGACTGCACTCTTGTTCGGGATGTCTTTCTGCTTGAGCGTCAGAAAATCACGGATGAAGTCCGACACCCGGCTTTCATTCACCTCCAGGTTGCGCGCACTGGACTCAATAGGCTCCCAATATTTTTGGAATACCAGATCTTGGTCTTTTCTGGGCAACCCCATCAGAATGTAATTTCGGATCAAATCGGCCTGAGAAAGCTCCAGCCCGGTCGAGTTCAGACTCTCAAAGATGCGCTGCGGATTGTCTTTTTGACGATCGAGTGCGATATCCACGAAAATCAACTTCTTCAGACCGCGTTGAACTATTTCATAGCTGCTATCATCAATGCGGCTTTCAAAGAAACGAAAATTTTCGATCAGCCGAGAGTATCCACTGACCTTTAGGGCCTCCTTCGGATCCATGATCTGAGAAAGAGCCGCCTTGTTGTTGTCTGTTGGTTTGAGTTTTAGCTTTTCGGCGTCCTCGGCAAACTCATTGATGAGGAATGTCTTGTAGATACGCTGTGCCTGTTGCTCATTTCCATTGGCGATGGCGTGCCGGTAAAGCGCAATAAAAATCAATGTCAAAGTGGTCAGCCGCTGCTGGCCATCAATGATCGTCAGCTCGCGAAGCCCGGAAACGGTGTAAACATCGTCATGCACATACACGATACTGCCAATGAAGTGGCCCGAGAGGTTCTCGTCTGCACCGACGGCGAGAATATCATTGAACAACTGCTGGCACTGGGTCCGCGTCCAATCGTAGTTCCGTTGGTAGACGGGGATAGCGAATGCCGTCTCGTTACTACCCAAGAATCTGTCTACGCGGGTTTCGGCGGCCTTCATGCAGGGTCTCCAAATTTCTATTTACTACTCGAAACTACGGAAGGCCCGCTGTCATGTCATCAGTTACGAACGGCTTGATATTTGGATTAGGGTTGGCCGCGTGCACTGTTGCACAGGCCATCGTCGCCGCCGCACTCGCAAGCGATAGAAAAACAGCTGGCCGCGTCGAAGCGCAAGAGGCAGCTACTCATCTTCAAACGACCTCGAACCAGCGCATGGCGGTCTGCAGGAGGTGATCGTAGTCGCCCGACGTCGCTTCCGCCATGAAAGCAGCGATCTCGTCCTCGGAAAGGCCGGCCTCCCGTGCCGCCTGGCAGCATCGGCCGAGCACGGTAAACGCGTTGCCGTCGTGTCCCGTCAGCGCAACGATGATGTCTGGATGCTTCGGGGTCATACTAGGAATCCTTGCCAGGGTCACACGCACAACAGGCGTGACCGAAGTGCGTAGTCCAGTGAAAAATCAGTGGGTTAAGCTGCGTCGCGGGCATTCGTGGATGCCACAAGCCGGCTTAGCGTCGGGCCACAAGAGATCGCCGCTCTGTTGAAGCTTTGCGCTCTGTTCTGCCAAGCGGACAGGACGACCCTCGGCCGTTCTGGTGCCGTGGCGCGCCTCCTTTATCCGACCTTGCAACCCCAGAAGGACGTCTGGTCGGCCGCAAAGTAGCCATCCGCGGCGCGGAAGTTGCCCTGCAACTCGACGGTGTCGCCGGTGGTGAGCGAGGCCATCGTCTGCAGCCACAGCGCCGTCGCCTCCGAGACATGCGCCCCGCTGATCTCGCCCCGCGAGCCGCGGATCTCGCTCGTACCGTTCAGGACGAGCCGCCCGCTCATCCGCGCCGACGTGCTGGCGTTCATCTTGTAGAGGAGCGTCGCGCCGAAGAGGTAGGTGCCGCCGACGGGGGCGACGAAGTGATTGTTGGCAGCGTCGAAGGCGCCCTGATCATTGTAGTCCGTGTTGTTGAGACCGATCTTCGTCCAGGTCCCGACGCCCACGTAGTTGTCGTAGTTGGTGTACGCCTTGAACCGCGGCAGCCGGGGCTGGTCCACGATGCCGGTGGCGTTGTCGATGCTGAGCCCGTCGAAGAAGGTGCTGCCGTCGGCCGAGACCGCGAGCCGGAACCTGTCCGAGCCGAAGAGGCCCACCAGCGCCTTAGTCACGAAGCCGGTCTGCAGCGTGAGCCCGAGATCGTCCCCCGCCGCCTCCTTGTTCATGGTGTAGAACAGATCGCCCGTCCCGCCCTCGGCCACGGTCTTCGCGGTCCAGAGCGCCGCGTTCAGCTTGGCCGAGAACGGGTTCGAGGCATCCGCTGTCGTGCCCAGCCCCAAGAGCGCTATGTTCTGCAGCGCCGCGGGCGTGGTCCCGATCCAGCCCGCGCCGTCATAGACCAGCAGCAGCTCCTCGTCCTCGATCCACGCCCGCCAGCCGGTCCGCGGCGGCAGACGCAGCCAGGCGCCGTCCGTCCAGAGCGCGACGTTCAGGTCCCAGCCCGCCCAGTCGCCCGTCGCGCCGGAGCCCACGATGTAGCGGTCGCCGTCGGCGGGGCTCGCCGGGGGCGCTGCCAGATCGCGATCGAGAACCGAGAGCTGGACGAGCCCGTCGAGGATCCTCAGCGCTTCGTTGTGGGTGACGTGCTTCTGGGCCTGCGCCGCGAGGATGTAGGGCAGCAGGAGATGGGTCGTGGCGTCGGACATGGGATGGCCTTCAGAGTATCAGCGTCACAGTCTTGGGCGCGCCCCGCCCGATGAGGGCGGAGAGCTGGTAGATGCAGATGTCGAGCGTGTCGCCGGGGCCGAGCGGCCCGCCCCAGTCGGCGGTCTGCTGGGCGGCGGTGTAGAGCGCGCTGGTCGTGGTCGTGCTGAGCACCCGCTTCACGGTGGCGCCGTCGAGGATCTCCACCTCATAGGCTTCCAGTTCCTCGGCCAGCGGCACCTCCAGCCCACCCCAGCTGTCGGCCGCGAGCGCGCGGGACCGGCGCGTCCAGCGGATCGTCAGATCGCCGGAACTGCGCGCCTTGCGCCACGGCTGCTCGACATGGGCGACGGAGTACGGCCGTAGCCCCACGCCCGACGGCGTGAAGGTTTGCGCCACATAGGTCTCGTCGCTGACCTTTCGGCTCGCGGGGCCGATGCGCCAGTTCCACGGGATGCCGAGATCAGCCTCGGCGATCGGCAGCGAGGCGAGACTGTCGTCGAGCACCACCACCCGTGCGCCGGCGGGCGTTGGATTGCCCATGGCGCTTTCGGTGCCGCGCTGGCCGCGCAGGAGTCGGGTCAGGCGATACCGGCCCGGCGCGATAAGCTCGGCTGCTCCCGCCTGCGCGATTTCCCAAGTCCCCGGCGCAGTCTCGATGGCGAGCGCGTTTGCCCCGCCGAACAGCGTCAGGTCGGTGACGCTCTCCAGCGTGCCGGTGAGCAGATCGACCACCAGGACGTTGCCGAGATCGAAGCGCGACGTCGGCCCCGCATAGAAGTCCGAGACCAGCGCGCCGAGCCGGGCCCGCGTGCCGAAGCTGGTGAGCAGCTCGAACCCGTCCGTCGAAGGGCTGCGGAACACCGCGATCTCGCCGGGCCACGGTGCGGCATGCGCCGCCGCGAATGGCCGATGCACGGGCTGGTCCTCGGTCAGCTGTGGCAGGTCCAGCAGCACCGCCTCGGGCGCGCCGAAAACCACCGCCTGCGACAGTGCCGACGGCCGTGGGGCACCCGGCGGCAGATCGTAGGCCTCGCGATCCTGGCGGACGGCTTCGACACCTCGAGCGTCGGCATCGGCGATGGAGACGAGCCGCAGCGGGACGGCGCGGCCGTCATGGGCAAAGGTGACGACATCGCCCGGGTCGAGCGCCAGGCGCGACGGCGGCAGGCGAAAGACCGCGCTTTCGCGGCCCGTCCAGGCCTCCATCAGCGCACGGCGGCAGCGCCGTTCGGCCTCCTCCGGCGGGACCGCCATCGGGAAGCTCTCCGAGGCGATCCGGGCCGTGTCGACGGTGATGCGCCGGGCCTCGACCTGCGCGGCCTCGTAATCCTCGTCGGCGCGAGCCACCTGCCACTTCAGGGCCTGCGTCAGTTCGGTCTCCTGGCCGCGGGTCAGTTCGATGAAATCGCCCTCGCGAGTCGCGACGAGTTCGTCGGGGCTGACTGTGGCTACCGCCGCCCGGCCGCGCATGACGAACCGGATCACGCCCTCGGTCTCGACCGCGTCGAAGCCGAAGTGGCGCGCAAGCGTGGTGATGGAGGCGCGAGGGCTTTCCAGCGCGCCGATCGCATAGCCCTCGACCGCGCCCCAGAGCCCGGTGACGTCGATCCGAGACTCGGGCAGCCCGGCGCGCAGGCAGAGGTGGCGGACGAGAGCCGCCAGCGACACCGCGCCGAGCCGCCCGGTCAGCCAGTGACCGAGCCGCCAGTTCGCCCCGTCCGTCCAGACGTCGGTCAGGGCCGGAAAGAACGGGTACGGTCGCGCGCCCCAAGTCCAGGCGGCGCATTCGGGGACATGCACCATCCGGCCGCCGTAGACCGACGAGAGCGGGTTGTTCGCGGCCTCGCCCCACCAGAGATACGTCGCTTCGAGATAGGCGCGCTGGATGGCGTCGTCCCGCCAGCCGCGGGAGAAGTACGGCACAAAGCTCTCCGACGATTTCGGGTCGAAGAAGACGTTGGGTTGGTTCGTGCCCCGGTCGATAGCCGGGCAGCCGAGTTCGGTGAACCAGATCGGCTTGGCCTCCGGCGTCCATGCCGTGGGCGAGCCAGCCTCCATCCCGCCCGGTCGGTCGTAATGCAGGTTCGACCACCAGCTGCGCAGGTCCTTGTAGCGGAAGACCCAAGGCTTGCCGACGGCACCATCGGTGATCGGCGTTCGGATTTGCGCCGACCGATCCGCCAGGCTGGCGTAGAACCAGTCGAAGCCCTCGCCGCCCGCGATGTTCGCCTGCAGATAGGCCCGGTCATAGATCGCGGGCCAGCCCTCGGCCGCGTCGGCATGCTCGAACCCGTCGCGCCAGTCGGAGAGTGGCATGTAGTTGTCGATCCCGACGAAATCGACGTTGCCGTCCGCCCAGAACGGGTCGAGATGGAAGAAGACGTCGCCGCTACCGTCGCCGGGCTGATGCCCGAAGTATTCCGACCAGTCGGCGGCGTAGCTGATCGCCGTGCCCGCGCCGAGGATCGAGCGGACGTCGGCCGCCAGATCGCGAAACGCCTGCACCGCAGGATACGCGCTGGCGCCCGAGCGGATCATGGTCAGGCCGCGCATCTCCGTCCCGATCAGGAAGGCGTCGACCCCGCCCGCCGCCGCGCAAAGATGGGCGTAGTGCAATACCATGCGGCGCAGGCCCCAGTCGCCGGACGGGCCGGTCCAGGAGACGGTCTCGCCCGAGACGGCGAAGTCGGACGGGCTGGCGCTGCCGAAGAAGGCCGCGACCTGGCTTGCTGACGTGGCGGTCTTGTCGACGGTCCCGTCGAAACCAGCTGCGGGCGAACAGGTGATCCGACCGCGCCATGGGAAGGCGGGTTGCCCCGTCTCGGCGGCGTTGTCGCTGTAGGGGTTCGGAAGGCTGTTGCCGGGCGGCACGTCCATCAGGATGAACGGATAGAACGTGACACGCAGCCCGCGGGCCTTCATCTCCTTGATCGCCTGCACCACCGCAAAGTCGGCCGGCGTACCGCCATAAACCGGCCGGTCCTGGTCATCGCGGCTGACAAGATGGGCGGCGGCGCGCGAGACGCCGTTGACGCTCCACGTCTGCGGGTTCGTGGTCTTCTCGGGGACCTCGACCCCCGGCCGGATCGTGCAGTTGCCCACGCGCAAGTCGTTGCCGAACCAGGCGACGACGAGGCTGACGCTCTCGACCTTCGGCGCCATGGCCTGCAATCGGTCCAGCGCCACGACCATGTCGGCGGTGTCCGACAGCGCGTTCAGATTCTCGGGGATCTGCGCCCCGCCGCTGCCCTTCCGGATGCCGGTAGTCGCGTAGGTGAACTCGCCCGAGGCCGGGATCATGGTGACGGCGCGGGTGAGCCCTTCGGCGGTGTCGGGATCGGCGAGCGGCCGGAACACCTCGAAGGAGAGCTGCGGCAAGCGGTTGCCGTAGTTGCCGAGCGGCAGATCCTCGAAGACCACATAGGCCGTGCCGCGATAGGCCGGGGTGTTCGCCTCGCCCATCTTCGCCGCAATGAACGGGTCCGCGGCCTGGTTGTCGTCGCCGGGATACCAGCGCCAGGTGACCCCGGCGGTGTCGAGCAGTTTGCCGTCCGCCCAGATGCGGCCGATGCCGGTGATCGGCCCCTCGCAGACCGCCACCGCGAAGCTGGCGTAGTAGAGATACTCGGTCGTCTTGACCTTGCCGCCGCCTCCGCCGCCCTTACCGCTGCCCTGCGTGGTAGTCTTGGTCTCTTCGCGGAAATCCGTCGCCCAGATGATGTTGCCGCCCATCCGCATCCGGCCGAAGACACGCGGGATGACGGCTCCTTCCGTCGAGGCGGTGATCCGGAGGCTGTCGAGCCGCGGACCCTCGATCCGCTGCGTGGGCGCGAGCGAGGACACGATCCAGCTGTCGACGACCGAGCCGATAGTCGAGCCGACGAAGCCGCCGATGGTCGCCGCGCTCACGCCGAGGATCGTGCCACCGATCGACCCGCCGATGGCGGCGCCGGCCGCGCCGAGGACAAGCGTTGCCATGATCGGGTCTCAGCGTTGCGGGAACAGGAAGGCGAAGGCGATGCGCCGCCGCCACGATGGAGTGAGCGGTTCCTCGATCACGCCGAGCCGCTCGTAGGCGTGGAGGAAGCTGTCCGGCCCGGTCAGGATGCCGACATGCTTGGCGATGGCGCGCGGCCTCATCCGGAACAGCACCAGCGCGCCGGGACCGGCCTGGGAAGTCGGCACCTCGATCATCATGGCGCGCGCGCCCTCGCCCAAAACCTCGCGCGGTCCGGTCTCGCCCCAGTCCCGGCTGTAGGGCGGGATCGGGAACGGCTCTGGACGCACCACCTCGCGCCAGACGCCACGGGCCAGCCCGAGGCAGTCGCAGCCGACGCCCTTGAGGCTCGCCTGGTCGTGATACGGCGTGCCGATCCACGCGCGCGCTGAGGCGATGACCCTGTCTGGGGCGGCCGGCGTCACAGCACGCCCCCGTCATGGCCACCGTCCTTCGTCGCGTAGCGCAGGATCGTGTCCTGGCCGGGGATGTGCGGGAAGCCGCGGAAGTTGGCCGTGTTGGCGAACTTCTCGCCGCAGGTCTCGATCCGCTTGTCGCAGCCCGCGCGGATGGTGAAGGCGTCGTCCTCGGCGATCGCGCGCACCGGTGCTTCGAGCAGGGTCAGGATCGCGATGCCGTCGCTCACGTCGTGGCCCAGCACTTCCGCGCGACGCCCGGCGTTCGCGCCGCTCGTCCATTCGACGGTGCCAAATGTGAACCAGCCGGAGGCGAACTCGCCGAGGCCCGAGGCGGTGAAGGACCGGTCGCGCAGGAGATCGATGACCGCGCCCGTGCCCTTGAAGGCGGCGTCCTCCAGATCGACGCCGCAGCGCGCATCGCCAAGCGCTGCGTCGCAAGTCGCCTGGAAGGTCCGCCCCACCGTCTGGCCGAGGACATGCGCGAGCGAGCGCACCTCGGCCACGAAGGCCAATCGCCCGCGCCGGATCTGACCGATTGCCCCGCGCCGCATCAGTACGCGCTGCCCCGTGTCCGCCCAGTGCACGCGCCAGACCTCGACCTCGGCGTTGTCCCAGCGGCCGTCGAGGATATCGGTCTCGGTGATCCGGTCGGAGGTCAGCACGCCCTCGGCGTCCTGCGCATCGACCGACAGGTCCGAACCCGATCGCACCTCGGACGCGGTCAGACCGCTCTCCGGCTCGAAGTCGGTGCCGTCGAAAATCAGCGTCCGGTCGTGATCGGTGAAGCCGAAGGTCACACCGTCGGCCCGCGTGATCCGCCAGCACCAGGCGAGCGTCGTGGTGCCCTCGTCGAGATGTGACTGCAGGCTGGGGTCGAGCGACTTCATCGGCAGGTTCCCGTCATGCGGTCGTCGAGATCGGCGATCCAGTCCGCCCAGTCCGGCGGCACGGCAGTTACCGTCTCGGCAGGCGGCCGGGCGAGCCGCGCCTCGGCATAGGAGGCGCAGCCCGCGTCACCAGCGCCCATCGTTGCGGCGCAGCCGGTCAGCAGGAGCGCCAGCGGCACGGCCGTCGCGAACCGCGTCGCGCCCGCGCTCCACGCGCTTGTTCTTGTCTTCCGCCGCATCGCGTTCCGACTCCCGTTTACCCGCGCGGATCCCCTCCACGCGCCCCCAGACCCGGCCGAGGACGACGCCCCCGACCGCGCCCAGAGTTGCGACCATCCAGATGAGGAACTCAGCCATCGTTCCGCTCCCCGCGCGCGGCAGCCATGCAGAGGGCGACAACGAAGACGCCGAGGAAGCCGCCAACGACCAGACCTGCGAGGAACTCAAGCATCGCCACGGAACCCGCGCTCGATCCGGTCACGCAGACCGATCAGGCCGAGACCGAGAAACACCAGCCCCGCCGGTGAGGCATCGCCCGAGCCCGCGAGCAGCGCGACGAGGCGGGACAGTTCGGCGAGGGGTCCGGTCGCGGGCAGCGCGAGCGACGCGATACCGGTGAGCATGGCGAGCAGACCCGCCCACCAAGTCATGGAGTTGGGTCGGACGTAGCGCATGGGGATCAGGCCCTCCGGATCAGGTTGGAGAAGAAGGCGGCCAGCCGGGCGAACCAGCCGGTCGGCGTGGGGGTGACTGGAGCGTCGGGCTTGGCGGGTTGCAGGAACGCCAGCGCTTCGCTCTCCGCCAGCCGCCGGACGGGCCGCGAGAAGTCCACGCGGCCCGCAGGATCTGCGGACCAGACCGGGATCGGCCCGCCGGGATAGCGGCCATGGCGGAACAGGTCGCGCTCGGCCTCCCGCCGGGGGATGATCTCGGCCGGCCGCCGCCAGTTCAGAAAGGCCCGCGCAGCCGCCTCACGGTCGCCGGCGTTCAGGTGGCGGGTCAGGCTCGCGCGGGCGATGCCACCGGTGTTGTAGTGAAAGGAGACCAGCGCATCGAACTCGTGCGGCGTCAACGGGACGGTCACCGCGACCCGGACCTCGGCCTCGTAGGTCGCGAGGTCCGCGCGGAAGACCCGGAACGCCTCGTAGATCCCGGCATCGAGATCGGCAGGCATGCCGCGCGGCATCTCCGTGGGATCGGGCGGTCCCGCCGCCGCCGTGTGGCCGACGCCGAAGGTCCATGTGCCAGTGGAATCGCGGTAGGGTGCGGGCACGACTCCTTCGTGCCCGGCCAGGGCCAGAAGGCCCCGCTCGGTCATCTGCATGGGATTACTCCAGAAACGAGAGGATCAGGATCAGCGCCGCAACGGCGAGTCCGACGCGAAGCCGGTGCGCGAACCGCGTGCGGGGGTCCTCGCATTCGTTCCGCAGTGCGCGGGCCAGGCGGAGAAGCTCAGTCATCCTTGCGCCCCTTCGCGGCACGCAGCCGGGCGAGGACGACCTCGATGAAGGCCGGGCCAAAGACGCCCACGAGATAGGCGGCCGACCCTGCCGCCCCGCCCGCCGGTATCGCCTCGGGCGGCAGCCGCAGCCAGGCCGTGATGACGGCCATGGAGAGGCTACCCATCCCGGCCGCGATCAGACCGCCAAGCAGGATGTGGCGCAGCGCATCGCGCAGGCGCATCTTCGTGGTCAGCGCGTTCGTGGCCCCGCCGAGCGCGCCCCAGGCGGCGAGGATAACGGCCGTCGAGGCCGCGAGTTCGCGCAGCACGGCGGCCACAAAGCTGCCCGGGTCGTTCATCGCCGGATCTCCAGAAGCGGAATGGAGGTGATCGAGCCGAGCCGCTCGAGGTCGAGCGTCACGTCGAGCGCGTCGGTGTCGAAACGGACGGGCACGTCGAAGGCGAAGCCCGCGGTCACGGCGACGCCGGCCGCGGGGGCGGTGTCGAAGGTCACGACGCCGGTGGTCGTATCGACCGTCCAGCCCGACATCTGCTCGACCCCGCCGAGCGCGACGCGGACGGTGCCCGCCACTGGCTTCGCGATGGCGCGGGTCCAGCTCTGCGCGCCGGAGCTGTAGCGTTTCAGGAGCGCGAATTCGGTAAGGCTGCCATTGCCGGTGCCGATCTCCTGGTCTTTGGGCGAGATCGCCGCGGACGGCAGGCCCGACTTGTGATCGCCCCAGTCCTTGAAGCGGAAGCCGTGGAGCCGCCCGTTCCGCGCCTCGAAGAAGGCGACCACGGCCGCCAGATCGTCAGCGCGACGGATGCCGTAGGCGACGTC
>NZ_QPLK01000048.1:11432-11910 GCF_003340565.1 Rhodovulum sp. 12E13
GGCGACGTCGTAGCGCCGGCGCGAGTTGGCCCAGCTGGCGTTCCTCTCCTCCTCGCCCGAGGCGAGCTCGACGATCTGCGTGCGCCGCTCCGGCCCGCCGCGCGCGCCGCGGCTGATGTTGTCGGGAAACCGGACCTCGTGGAACGCCATCAAGTCTCTCCGTGGTTCGTGCTCTGGCCCCCGCAACCGGTTCCCACTTGCGGGGTCGCACTCACATGCCCCTCCGGCCCATGGCGACGGCGCGTGAGATGTCCGCGGCGACCTGCGTCCGCGACTGCCGGAAGCTCTCCGCGTCGCGGGTCTGGATCGAGATGTTGACGACCGGTGCGGGCTCGCGGTCACCGCGCGGGGCGTCATACTCGCGGGTCTCACGGCGCGAGAGCACCCGCTCTCCGCGCTGCAGGATCGCCGGCACCTCGTCATGACGCAGACCCAGTGTGCCGCCGGAATGCATCCGCGGGGCCGCCGCGAAGGCCGC
>NZ_QPLK01000049.1 GCF_003340565.1 Rhodovulum sp. 12E13
GGGCGGCCCTATGCGGCGAGGCTTGACGGCTGGGCGTAGCGCCAGGGCATGAGGTCCTCGATGCGGGACTTGGGGTGTCCGTCGAGGATGGCGCGGAGGGTGTCGGCGAGGTAGTCGACCGGGTTCACGCCGGCCAGCTTGCAGGTGGCGACGAGCGACGCGAGCATGGCCCAGTTCTCGGCACCGGTCTCGTTGCCCGCAAAGAGGGCGTTCTTCCGGGTCAGCGCGATCGGGCGGATTTGGTTCTCGACCGGGTTGGTGTCGAGTTCGAGGGTGCCGTCCTCGAGGAAGCGGATCAGGCCGGGCCAGTGCGCGAGGGTGTAGCGGATGTCTTCGGCCAGCTGGGATTTCTGCGGGATGCGCGACAGCTGGGCCTCCAGCCACGGCTTGAGCGCGGCGATGATCGGGGCGGCGTGCTCACGACGGGCGGCGAGGCGGACGGCCGGATCCCTGCCGCGCACGGTCTTCTCGATCCCGTAGAGGGCCGCGATCCGGCGCAGGATCTCCTCGGCGATAGGGGAGCCCTCGTTCTCGAAGCGCTTGACGAAGCGGCGGCGGACATGGGTCCAGCAGTAGACCAGCTGCCACGGGCCATTCGCGCGCTCGATCTCGGTCAGCGCGGTGTAGGATTGGTAGGCATCGCATTGCAGGAACCGGCCGCGGTATCCGGCGAGGAACTTCAGCGGGTGCTGCTTCCCCCGGCCGGGGGCGTAGTGGAACAGCACGATCGGCGGGTCGGCGCCGCCATGGCCGCGATCGTCGGACACGACAGCCCAGAAGTAACCGCTCCTCGTGGCCTTCCGGCCCGGATCCAGCACCGGGGCGCGGGTCTCGTCGACGAAGATGCGGTCGGCGCCGCGCAGATGGGCGCGCATGTGGTCGATGACCGGTATCAGGTGGAAACACGCGCGCCCCGTCCAGTTGCCGAGCGTGCCGCGGTCGAGATGGAGCCCCTGCCGTTCGAAGATCCCGGCCTGGCGGTAGAACGGAAGAAAGTCGCCGAACTTCGAGACGATGATCCACGCGATCAGCCGCTCGGTGGGCAGCCCGCCCGGGACGACATGCTCGGGGGCGTGTGCCTGCGCCACGGCCTGCGAACACCGGCGGCAGGCGTATCTGGGGCGCCGCGTCACCAGCACCTGGAACTGCGCCGGGATCACGTCGAGCCGCTCGGAGATGTCCTCACCGATCCGGGCCATCTCGCCACAGCCGCAGGGGCAGAGGGTGCTTGCGGGCTCGATCACGCGCTCGATCCGGGGCATCTCTGGCGGCAGATGCCCGCGGTTGCGCGCCGGCTTGCGGGGCGTCTCTCCGCGCGCCCGGGCAAGCGCCGCCTCGGCCTTCTCCTGAGCGGCCTCCAGCACGCCCTGGGCCAGCTCGGCATCTTCCAGGGGCAGGTTGAACTGGTCGGGCGACAGCTTCTCGGAGCGTTTGCCGAACTGCGCGCGCTGCGACGTGCGCAGGATGTCCTCCAGCCGGCGGTTCGCCTCCCGCATCTCGGCCAGCGCCGCCTCGACCTCCGCCAGGCGGGCCTTCAGATGGGCGTTCTCGCGGCTGAGGGCGTCGGCATCCATGCGCCGAAGTGAATCATGCCGACACGGTTTCGACCAGCCAAAACAGGGGCTTCCTGCACGGTCACCCGGCGGTCAGAGGTCTCCGCGCCCGCTCCGGTCGCACCAGCCGCCAGTCCAGCCCTTCGAACAGCGCCGCCAGCTGCGCGGACGACATCCGCATCACGCCGTCCCGCACCTGGGGCCAGACGAACTTGCCGCCCTCGAGGCGCTTGTGCACCAGAACCATCCCGGTCTGGTCCCAGACCAGGAGCTTGATGCGGTCCGCCCGCTTCGCCCGGAAGACGAAGACCGCCCCGCAAAACGGGTCGAGCCCGAGCATCTCCTGAACCGCCAGCGCCAGCCCGTCGATCCCCTTGCGGAAGTCCACCGGGCGCGTCGCAACATAGACCTTCACCGGCCCGCCTTGGCCAAGCATCATGACATCGACGCCCGCGCCGCCCGGATCGCCCGCGTCAGCACCCCCTCGTCAGCGTCGATCCGGGCGCGGATTACGACATCGCCGATGACGATCTCCAGCGCCGGCGCGGGATGCGACGCCCGCGCCTCCTCGGCAGGGTCCTCAACCACCAGTTCCGCGAACATCAGCAAGCCTGCCACGCTCTCGGGCACCGTCAGTTGTCCCGTCCGCAGCTTCTTCCTCCAGTCGTAGACCTGCCAGCGCGTCGTCCCGTGCCGTCGCGCGACGTCCGCGACCGTCACGCCGGGCACCAGGCTCTCCGCCGCGATCCGGGCCCGCTCCGACTTCGTGCGACGCCGCCGCCCGGTCGGCCCCTCGATCACCTCCAGCCGCGAAACCTCACCGCCCGTCGAGCCGCCCAAATGGACGCCCACTTTGCCGTCTCGTTCCAAGTCTCACCTCCGACGCTCGTCCGCGCGGAGAATGCCCGCGGCAGAGCGCCGGTGGCAGGAGGGGATCCGCGTCGCGCATACCGAGCATCGCCGGAGCTTCGGTCATCTTCGGCACGAAGTGCCAGTGCGTGCCAGCCCACATGCCCCAGCCCGCGCCCTCGACGTAGCAGACCTTCCCCTTCAGGCTCTTCGCCGCCCAGGCACCGAGCGCGGGCCAGTCGACCTCCATCATAAACAACGGGCACTCTTCCGCCTTCTGCATCCGCTCGGCATACGCTGCATTAGCAGCCTCTGCCGCGCGGGCTTTCTCCGCCTGCTTCGCGTCAGCCTTTGCCTGCTTCTCGGCGGCCGCGATCTTCTTCTCGAGCGTCTTTACGGTCTTTGCACTCGCCTGGGCTTTCGCCCTTGCTTCCGCTGCTCGGCGGGCAGCCTTGACTTTCTCTGCCTTTCGGGCAGTCGATGCGATCGCCGACGCTTCGGACGCCGCCACCTTGTCGGCATCAGCCTGCTGCTGAGCGGCTTCCATTTCCTGCCGAAGGGCGGCAAGATTTTTCGCATTTTCGGACATACTTCTCTCCTGCGAACTCTCGGGGCCTCCTCCTGCGGGCCCGCCCCCGGTGGCCAAACCGGGGGCGTATTGAGGTCCGCGAAAGGAGCTGCGCATGAAGCGCAAGAAGGAGCTTGTTCCCTTTCTGTTCGCTCGGAAGCGCTGTCGCTCACATTTCCGTGAGGGGCAAGTGGGGGCAGGCTAAGGGCAAGTCTCTTGCCCCCTACTTTCGCAATGGTATCAGAGGGTTATACCCTAAGGGGCAAAAAGGGCAGGTGTTTGGAGTTCTTCACGCGCGAAGATCGTTCGAAAAAATTTCTATGGATGTTCCACTCTGGCGGGAGAGACGTTTTTGAAAAATTTTCCTCTCTCACGTTACAGGGGAGAAGTCGAAATTGCCTGCCCCCTTGCCCCCTAAGCGATAAGGTGTTGAGGGCACTCCTAAAACCGGGGGCAAAGAGCCTGCCCCAAAGCCTGCCCCCTTGCCCCCTACGTCCCCACCCACTCCCGCCAATCTCTCCTGCACACCGCAGAGGAGAGACCCATGCCCGACCAGGAAGAAGAACTCCGCTCCGATCTTGTCGCCATCGCCGCTTGGCTCGACTCGGTCTACCCCGAGCACGCACCCGTGACACTCATTTCGGCGCTTCAATCCGATGCCTCAGGCCCACGTGAAGTGGGCATCCTTTTCGCGGACTTCTCTGGCGTAGTGCAGTATTCCGGGCCAGTGGTGCGAGACGCGCGCTGGGCGCTTTCGATCGCAGGATGGACCCTTCAATGGAACTCGAACGCCAAGACGCTCGCGGTCATTGTAGCGAACTCGCAGTCCGCCTCGGCACACGACATCATCTCGGCTCTTGGTCGCTTTGGGGGAGGGTGAGACGGCCTTACCTTCTTCTCGGCAACGGCATGGAGGCAGGCAGCATGGATCCCGACGAACTCATCTCTGACGAAGACTACTGGATCGACGTCGATAACTGGCCGATCGTCGTCTACTGGGACGCCATCAGGCTCGAAGCCGACGACAAAGCTCATGAAGATCTCGCGGAGGCGACGGCATTCACGCACCTCGACGATCACCACCTGAACGAGGAGATGGTCTGCATCGCCGCCGAGATGATGCGCCGTCACTATGCCCAGGCCAGCGCGCATCGGCGCCTGGTGATCCAGCAAGCCCGCGCCCGCGCAATTGGGTAGTGCCGCTTAGATCGTAAAGCACAATATATTGTGCCTACCCATAGAGCCTTTCTTGTCGCCATTGGCGCGGCCATGTGATCGCTCCGGGAGGTGGCTCCAGGTGATGCCCTATATATTGGGTCGAGGGCGCCCATTTGGCACAAAATAGGGGTCCCCAAGGGGGTGGGGGCAGGTAATGCGGGGGGCGGGCGACTTGCTTCGCATGCGTGCCTCAAGCGCTCCAAACCTGACCGCACAACCACATATCGCGCGCGCGTGGGAACCCTGGGGCCACATCTCCCTGGAAAAGCCCAGGATGATCAATGTCCAAGCCCGATCCCAGATCCACGTCCGTGTCCGAGGCCGCACGCTGGATAGGTGTGCGCCGGCAGACCCTGACGGAGTGGCTGATCGCACTCGGCATCGACTACTCCGAAGGCGTCAGTGTTCCGGAGATCTTCAAGGCCAAGATCGAGCACGAGAAAGAGGCCGCGGTCCGCAAGGCCCTCGCGCAAGTCGGCGTGGGTGAGGACGGCGAGGGATCCGGGCAGATCTCGAAGGAGGAGGCGCAGCGCAGGAAGGCCGTCGCCGACGCCATCATCCGCGAGATCGACATGGACGAGCGCATCGGGAAGGTCGTGCCGATCGAGGCGGTCGTCGACCGGGTCGCCGCCCAGTATTCCTCTGCAAGGGAAAAGTTCTTCGCGATCCCGACCGGGCTGTCGCAGGAGGTCGCTAATCTCGACGACCCGCAAGTCATCTCGGCCCTTATCAGGGACAAGATCGACGAAGCCCTGGAGGAGCTGGACGCGGAAGCGGCGGGGAGGGTGTCGTGAAGGAAATCTACGCCGGATCCGTCGAGGCGCTGGACCGCGCCCTCGCTGAGACCCGCCGGTATGCCCTCGCGCCATCGCCGCGGAAGTCGTTCCTCGAGTGGGCGATGGACGAGAAGAACGTCAAGCTGTCGATCGAAACGACCGCGCGGCCCGGCAAGTTCAAGCCCTTCGTGTATCAGCGCGGGATCATGGACGCGTTCTCCGACCCGTCCATCCGGATCGTCTCGGTCGTGAAGCCCACCCAGGTCGGATACACCGCGCTGCTGGAGCTCTATGCCGGCTACATGATGGAGCACGATCCTTCGAGCATCATCTTTTACATGCCGACCGACGACGACGTGCGGCGTTTCCACGACGACCACTTCATGCCGATGGTGAAGAACGTGCCGCCGCTGCGTGAGATCATGCGGTGGGACGGCGAGTGGAACATCCGCCGGACTGAGCGGGGCAGCCGCATCACGTTCCTATCCGCCTTCAACGTCAAGAACTTCCAGAGCCACCGGGCGCGGTGCGCGATGATCGACGAGATTTCCTCCGACGCATACGACCCCAGCGGCAAGACCAAGGAAGACAAGATCAGCGCAGCGATGGAGCGGACGGGATCATACCCGAACCGCAAGAACATCCTCGGCGGCACGCCGTCGGTGAAGGGCCGCTGCCGCATCTGGTCCTGGTATGAGCGGGGCGACCAGCGGCAGTTCTTCGTGCCCGATCCCGGCACGGGCGAGATGGTCACTATGGAGTTCGGCGACCGGTCGACACCCCACGGGTTGAAATGGAAAGACCGTGATGCGGAGACCGTGGTCTACCGGTTCCCGTCCGGCGTGGAGGTGACAGAGCGCGAGTTCGACCGGGACATCCTCCCGCAGGGCGACTGGATCGCCACCGCCGAGGGCGAGCCTGGCCACGCCTCGTTTCGTTTCAACGCACTGATCTCGGACATGCCCGGCGCGGACTGGCCGAACCTCGTGCGCAAGTGGCTCAGCGCGAGGGACCAGATCCGCGAGAACCCCGGCCCTATGAAGGCCTTTTACAACCACGTTCTGGGGATGCCATTCGAGGACTTCGAGGCCAAGAAAGGCCTAACAGGCTGCTGAAGAACGTTCTGGATAGCGCTCGCTCGTCGAGCAAACCGATCCCCGGCACGGCGGTCGGCCACCAGCTCGACGAGAGATCGTGAAAAATCGCCCGATTTTCGAGCGTGTCTCCGGGGCGAGAGTTTTTCAGCAGCCTGCTAAAGTCCGTTCACGACCTCCAAGACCTCCAAGAACCGTATGACGCGGAGGTTCCGGACGATGTCAATTTCCTGACAGCCGGTGTCGACGTCCAGTCCGGCGGAGACGACGGCGGATGGTTCGCTGTGAAGGTCGTCGGTTGGAGTCACCACGAGCGCGCGCGCGTCATCGGATACTGGGAGCTCCGCGAGAACCCTCTGACGACGGCGGACGCCTGGCTCGGTCTGGAAGCGTTTCTGAAGCGCGGCTTCCGGGACGGAGACGGGAAGGTTCATTACATCCAGGGCGCCGCCATCGACTCCGGCGGGCACTACACGCAGGAAGTCTATGACTTCGCCGAGAAGCACCGCCGCCGGAGGTGGTGGGCTGTGAAGGGCCGGAATAACGCGGCAGGCAAAAGGTCGGACAGTATCTGGCCGGCGAAGATCTCAGACAACGGAAGGGTCTACATGATCGACGTGGACATCGCAAAGGACACGCTGTTCCGGCGTCTCCATGGCGACGCCGACGCACGAAACGCGGTCACTTTTCCGCTCAATGCACTCCCCGGCGCGGTTTCTATGGACGGCCACTTCTTCGAGAAGCTGACGCGTGAGAGGAAAGAATACGTGCCCGGCGGATCGGGCTACAAATGGACCTCGCCGCGGGACCAGGAGCCGTGGGATACGCTTGTCTACGCATACGCGGCAGTGCACGGCCTTCGCTCCCTCCCCGGCGGCGAGACGTTCAAGAAGCTGACCGGCCCGGCGCCGGAAGACATCCGGCGCGCGGCTGAGAACCGCGCGAAGCGGGGCGGCAATCCGCGCAAGGCCGACGCCCCTTCCCCTGCTGCCCAGGCCACACCTGCGGCGAAGCCGAAGAAGAAAAAGCGACGCTGGGGCGTCCAGCTTGGCTGACCGGCGCGGCGAGCTGACCGGGGCCACATCTCCCTGGAAAGCAAGGCAGGCGCGCAGATGATCATTCGTTTTCGGTCTTTCTCCGATTCCCAGTTGCAGGAGATGCTCGACAGTCTCGTTGAGCAGCAGGTCTCTGGCGTTGCGTCGATCAGCCAGAACGGGGAGACGATCACGTTTTCGACGCCCGAGAAGATCGAGCGGGCCATCCAAGCACTCGAGCGTGAAATCACGCGCCGCGAAGACGCCGCCGCCGGGCGCACGCGCCGCCGCTCGTATGTCTCGTATCCCACCGGCGGAAAGGGCTGGCACTGATGCCTGACAAGAAGACGTCGTATCCGCGTGTGCGGAATGTGCGGATGAAGTCCCGATACATCGCGCCGGGTCCGACCTCCCACGGAATCCGCGCAATGTATGACGCGGCAGGCGTTGGACGCCGCGCCTCGACGTTTCAGGGGGCGAACGGCTGGTCGATGGAGTATCTTCTCGGGAAGACGCTCGACGTCGTTCAGCGGCGCATACTCCAGGAGGTCCGCAACAACCCGATCGCGGGTAGGATCGTCGATGTCATCACGCGCTCAACGGTCATGTCCGGCCCCAAGCCGAAGATCCGCGACGAAAGCTTGCGCGAACTCTGGAAGCGTCAATCGGGCAAGCTGGATGCCGACGGCGTCCTTTCTTTCGACGAGATGATCTCCCTGGTGGTTCGCGATGTCGCGACCCGCGGCGAGATATTCTCGTGGATCCGCGACCGCACCATGGACGACGTCGATCGGGGAATGGTCGCCGTTCCCTTTCAGGTGCAGCTGATCCCTTCGGAGCAGGTCCCACTGTCGAAGCCGCTGGCCGTGGACATTCAGGAGGGGTCCGATTTCCGGTCCGGTATTCTTTTCCGGGGGCCGGGGCAGCGGGACGCATACGTTTTCCTTCGGCGTCATCCGCGGAACGGCACTCTTGAGGGTTTCACGCGAGACGACTACGCGGTCGTTCCGTCGTCTTCCGTCCTGCACGTTTTCCAGCAGCGTGAGCCTGGCCAGATCAGGGGCGAGCCGTGGCTTGTCCGCAGCCTGATCCGGCTTCATGAGCTCGATGAGTATCTCGACGCCGAGCTTGTTAAGAAGAAGTTCACAAGCAAAATGACCACATTCTACAAGGCGCCGCAGATCGAGGTTTCGGGCGCTGAGCTGATCCAGGAAGAGGGCGGCGAGGTCGAGGAGGTCGAGGACGAGTTCGTCCCGGAGCGGTATGACGCGGGAGCCCAGATAACGATTCCTCCGGGCTGGGAGATCGAAACCCCGCGGCCTCACGAGGTCGGGTCGGATTTCTCGAGCTACATCCGCCAGGTGGTTATGGAAGCGTGCATGGCGGCGCACGCGCCGTATGAGCTTGTCACCGGCGACTTTTCGCAGACCGCCGAACGCGCCCTCCGCTACTACAACAAGGCGATTTACGAGCCCGTCCTGACCGCGCGACGGCAGATGGTCGAACACCGCTTCATCAAGCCGATTTTTCGTGAGTTTGTCCGCCGCGCGTATGTCGCGGGTCTCTGGACTCCGCCGGATGGCGAGACCTGGCAGGATTACGCCGAAGTCGAGTGGTCGTGGCAGCCGATCCCGCACCTTCAGCCCGCCCAGGAGATGAACGCGAAGACCGCCGCGATCAAGTCCAACCTGCAGTCCTTCAGCGGCGCGATTCGCGAGCTTGGCCGCGACCCTGACGAAGTCGCGCAGGAGCTGCGTGAGGACATGGAGCGCTTCGACGGTCTGTCTGTCGAGGCCTGGATGAAGGCCCAATCGGCGACACCGCCGGAAAATGGCTCGGACTGAGCGCGGCGCGCGGATCGGGGCCACATCTCCCATTCAACAAGCGAGAGCACAGCATGTCTGAAGAGATCGAACGCCCCAGCAATGTCGTTCCTTTCCGTCGGGAAGCACCGGCGGCCAAGCTGCCCTCGGGCTATGAAATCCGCGGTGCCGACACCGACTCCGTCGAGGTTTGGCTTTACGGGGAGGTTGGCTGGGAGATCACGGCCCAGCGCGTGAGCCGGGAGCTCGCCGAAATCGACGCCGAAGGAAAGACAGTCACGTTCCGGATCAATTCGCCGGGCGGCGACGTCTTCGAGGGCTACGCCATCGGCAACTTCATCCGCGGGATGAAAGCGGAAACGGTCGCCCAGGTCGATGGTCTCGCCGCATCGATGGCGTCTTTCATCGCGGTCTCGACCGATCGGACGGTCATGCACGAGAACTCCATGATGATGATCCACGAGCCGTGGAGCATCACGATCGGGTCGCGTGCTGATCACGAAGCGACCGCCGTCCTTCTCGGAAAGCTGTCCGAGCAGATGGTCGCGGCATACGAGGCAAAGCGCGCCGCAGCTCTTGGAGAGGTCGGCGATGACGCCGAGGATCTCGGCAGCCTGGTCGCCGCAGAGACATGGCTGACCGCCGAGGATGCCCGCGCCCTCGGACTCACAGACGAGGTCATCGAGCCCGCCGAAATCGCCGCCTGCGTCCGGCCGGACGTCCTCGCTCATTTCAAGCAGGCGCCGGATGAAGTGTCCGCGCTTGTCGTGTCCGAGGAGGACGAGGACCGCGAACCCGCACCGGAACCCGATCCGGAACCGGAGCCCGAGGGTCTCTCGGAAGACGTCCAGGCAGAGATCCGCACCGCGTGCCGCCTCTTCGAGGCGCCCGAACGCGCGGATGAGTTCATCGCGGCCCGCGCATCCATGGACGATGTGCGCCGCGCCCTCTTCGAAGCCCGTGCCGCCCAGGCGGACGAGCACGAGATCGAGACGAGCCATGCCCCGGCCTCCGGGTCGGGTCCGGAGCGTCTCACCGACGCGCAGCGCATCGAGCGTGCCATCGCGCAACGAGAAGCGGCCCGCCGGGCCGCACAGGCAGAAACCAACTGAGCAGGACCGAAAGCATGCCTCTTTCTGACGTCTTCACCCCCGATGCCTTCGGCACGCTCGAACTCACGCTTCGCGTGAACGAGCTCGAGCGTTTCCCGCATCGTCCTTCCTACTTCTCCGAGGTCTTCGAAGAGGACTTCATCGCAACCACCACCGTGCAGCTCGAGAGCCGCTCCACGGGCGTGCAGACGGTGGGTGTCGGCACCCGCGGCACCGTCGCAGGGTCTGTCGCGACGACCGAGTCTCAGAACGCCTACCCGGTGAACTCCGTGAAGGTCGGCAACACGATCTCGGTGACCTCGCAGGACATCCAGGACCGCCGTGGCGCCGGCACTCTCGACCTTGAAACGGTCCAGGCCGTTCAGGATCGCCGCATCGCGGAATACCTGCGCTCGCACGAGATCACGCGCGAGCAGATGCAGCTCTCTGCTGCCAAGGGGGTCTGGACGCTTCCGGACGGAAGCACCGGCCAGGACTACTTCTCGCTCTACGGCGTGAATGGCGGTTCCGAGCGCGCCCCCTTCGAGCTCGACCTGCTCGATAGCGGTGGCACGGGGCTCACGAACCACCACCTTCGCGAGAAGATCGGAGAGTTCATCGGCCTGACCGAGGACCGCCTCGGCGGCGTCGATTTCTCGGACGTCGACTTCGTGTGCGGCAAGGGTGCCTTCAACCTCATCACGAATTTCGATGAGGTGCGCGAGGATTTCGCGCGCTGGCAGGCTCTCGCGCGCCCGACGCAGACGCCGCTCGCGCCGTTCCGCTTCGCCGGTGCGAACATCATCCGCTACCGCGGCGCTGGTCTCGCCGAGAACGAGATCCTCCCGGTCATCCGCGGTGTCCCCGGCATGTATCGGTCGGTCTACACGCGAGCTATGCCGGGAAATGGGTGATGGGGCCTGCGAAGGCGGCGTATCGTGGCCGGTGATGAAGCCTGCCAGAACCTCCCGAAGGAGCGATACGCCATGGACGACGATACCACGATCACCCCGCTTCACCAGCCCGGATCCGTGGACGATCCGCTGACCGAGATCGCGCGCGACGGGGCGCGGCGCATGCTGGCCGCGGCGCTGCGGGCGGAGGCCGACGCCTTCGTCGCGCGCCATGCTGAGGAGGCGTTGCCGGACGGCCGACAACGGGTTGTGCGGCATGGGTATGGGCCCGAGCGCAGCATCCAGACCGGGATCGGCGCAATCGAGGTGCGCCGCCCGAAGGTGCGGGACCGCGCCGAGTGCGTCCCGGGGGAGAGGAAGATCCGCTTCAGCTCGGGCATCCTGCCCCGCTGGGCGCGCCGGTCGAAGAGCCTCGATGCCCTGCTGCCGGTTCTCTACCTGCGCGGCATCTCCACCGGGGACTTCCAGGAGGCCCTCTCGGCGCTGCTCGGGACCGACGCGCCGAACCTGTCGCCGAACGTCATCTCGCGGCTGACCGGCGAGTGGCAGCAGGAGTACGACCGCTGGCAGCGCCGCGACCTCTCTGCGCGGCGGTACGTCTACATCTGGGCGGACGGCGTCTACC
>NZ_QPLK01000005.1 GCF_003340565.1 Rhodovulum sp. 12E13
ACCCGGCGTAGGCCCGGGGGAAGCTCTCCGCGGTCTCCCGTTCCCCGCCCGCGCGGGGATGACCCGCAGGATGGCAGTTTTCGACCGGATCAGGGCGTCCGTTCCCCGCCCGCGCGGGGATGACCCGTCGAGCGCCCACCGATGGGCGAGTAGCTCGCTCCGTTCCCCGCCCGCGCGGGGATGACCCGCTCGCCGACCTCGCCCGCGCCTACGTTGAGGCCCGTTCCCCGCCCGCGCGGGGATGACCCGCTTCAAGCTCGCCGGCTGGAACCCGCAGGTGCCCGTTCCCCGCCCGCGCGGGGATGACCCGTCGCGCAGGCGCAGATTGCCCAACAGCAAGACCCGTTCCCCGCCCGCGCGGGGATGACCCGCCGTTTGGAGCTATACGAAAAACGCTGCTTACCCGTTCCCCGCCCGCGCGGGGATGACCCGGTGTATGGATCGGCAGGCGGATCCTGCTCCCACCGTTCCCCGCCCGCGCGGGGATGACCCGCATCCGCCAGGGCACGCTGGACGAGCGCGAGCCCGTTCCCCGCCCGCGCGGGGATGACCCGGCACGGGCGCGGTGAGCGTCGGTGGTCCGGTGCCGTTCCCCGCCCGCGCGGGGATGACCCGATGCCGACATCGTGACCAAGGGTCGGCTCGTGCCCGTTCCCCGCCCGCGCGGGGATGACCCGCGTCAGCGACGATGCCCTGTGGATCGTAGTCGCCGTTCCCCGCCCGCGCGGGGATGACCCGGAGGGGTGCCGGTTCCAGATCGGAGCACCGCGCCGTTCCCCGCCCGCGCGGGGATGACCCGCCTATGACCACCGACACCCAACCGCTCGATCTCCGTTCCCCGCCCGCGCGGGGATGACCCGGTGGTGGTCCGGTCGGCGTTCGCGCTTGCGGGCCGTTCCCCGCCCGCGCGGGGATGACCCGACGGTCCGCGACGCGCCGTAGCGGAAGCGATGCCGTTCCCCGCCCGCGCGGGGATGACCCGAGCGGCACCACGGTGTCGATTTCGTCAGCGGCCCGTTCCCCGCCCGCGCGGGGATGACCCGCGGCAGGGTGTCGAGGTCACGGACAGCTTGCGCCGTTCCCCGCCCGCGCGGGGATGACCCGCCAGCGCCGGGATGTTCATGCGGTCGAGGATCCCGTTCCCCGCCCGCGCGGGGATGACCCGGCGCTCGATAGCGTGGCTTCGCAGAACGTCGACCGTTCCCCGCCCGCGCGGGGATGACCCGCGCTGAAGCAGTATCGCCGCGAGTTCAACGAACCGTTCCCCGCCCGCGCGGGGATGACCCGCTCTTGATGGATGACGACCGCAGCCGGGACGACCGTTCCCCGCCCGCGCGGGGATGACCCGGCGTAGGCCCGGGGGAAGCTCTCCGCGGTCTCCCGTTCCCCGCCCGCGCGGGGATGACCCGCAGGATGGCAGTTTTCGACCGGATCAGGGCGTCCGTTCCCCGCCCGCGCGGGGATGACCCGGCCAGTCCTACGCTGCTTGGTGCAACCTCATGCCGTTCCCCGCCCGCGCGGCGATGACACACTCGCGACGATGGTTGTCTCGCGCGCCGCCTGCCCGGCATCCCGGAGCAACCGGGCCCCGCCCTCAAGGCGGGGCGCGCAAAATCAATAACTTAGCGGGCTCTTTGAAATTTTGTCATGGTGAGAATGGGCATTTTTGCGGGATAATGGGCGAATTGGGGCTCGCGTGACAAAACAACTAACAAAATTCACCCAGAACAGGAGGAATATCCGCAATTGCGGCAGGTCATGCAGCCTTCGATCATGGCCATCTCGTGCTGGCCGCAGGCGGGGCAGGCGGGGCCGGGGGTGGCGGCGCCGATGACGGCGCGTTCGGCCTCGGGGTCGGGCTGCAGGCCGAGGCCCCCTTCCTGCATGAAGCCGATCGAGACGAGGTGGCGCTCGATCACGCCACCGATCGCGGCGAGGATGGAGGGGACGTACTTGCCGCCCATCCAGGCACCGCCGCGGGGGTCGAACACGGCCTTCAGTTCCTCGACCACGAAGCTCACGTCGCCGCCGCGGCGGAAGACGGCCGAGATCATCCGGGTGAGCGCCACCGTCCAGGCGTAGTGCTCCATGTTCTTGGAGTTGATGAAGATCTCAAAGGGGATGCGGCGGCCGTTCAGGCGGATGTCGTTGAGCGTGATGTAGATCGCGTGCGGGCTGTCGGGCCATTGCAGCTTGTAGGTGTGGCCCTCGAGGCTCTCTGGGCGGTCGAGCGGGTCGGAGAGATAGACCACGTCTGCGGGGGCAGGGGTGGCGACGGCGGATTGAGTATTTTTGCCAGGATGATGAGAGGGCGCTGGGCTCGCATCGACGGTTTCGCCAAGTGGGGCCGTGGCAAGGAACTGCTCCAACGACATACCGAACACCGAAGCGATCTTGTTTTCGCTCTCGGCATTTGTTGAAGCTGCGTCGCGCGTGCTGAGCATCTTGAGAATGTCGAGCGAAACATCAGCGGTTTTCGCGATCTCGGCAAGCTCTAGCCCGCTTGCCTCGCGGTGACGCCTGAAGGCTTCCGCGAATGACATGACCTCCGGCGGAGCGTCCGATCGGTCCGCCACCTCCGCCACGCTCAGAACGCTGCCCGTCACGGCGTTGGGACGATAGGTCGTGCAGCCCTTGCAGCCTTCCTCGTAGGCCTGCAGGTAGACGTCCTTGAAGGCGTCGAAGGCGATGTCGGCGGGGACGTTGATCGTCTTGGAGATCGACGAGTCGATCCATTTCTGGGCGGCGGCCTGCATGCGAACATGCTCGGCCGGCGTCAGGCGCCGGGCGTCGACGAAGTGATCGGGGAACGCCGCGTCCTCGCCCATCGTCTGGCGCCATTGGGCGACGGCGTAGTCGACGACCTCTTCCTCCTTCGCCGTGCCGTCGTTCTGCAAGACCTTGCGGGTGTAGCTGTAGGCGAAGACGGGCTCGATGCCCGACGAGACGTTGCCGGCGAAGAGAGAGATCGTGCCGGTGGGCGCGATCGAGGTGAGCAGGGCGTTGCGCAGGCCGCCGGCCCGGATCTGCGCGCGCAGATCGTCTGGCAGCCACGAGAGCGCGGGGTTGGCGAGAAAACCCTCGGCCTCGAACAGGGGGAACGGCCCCTTCTCCTCAGCGAGGTCGGCCGAGGCGCGGTAGGCGGCCTCGGCGATGCGTTTCAGCCAGTCTTCGGCCTGCGCCGCGGCGGCCTCAGAGCCATAGCGCAGGCCGGTCATCATGAGCGCGTCGGCCAGCCCCGTGACGCCGAGGCCGATCCGGCGCTTGGCCCGGGCCTCGGCCTCCTGCCGGGGCAGGGGGAAGCGCGAGACGTCCACCACGTCGTCCATCATCCGCACGGCCGTGGCCACCAGCTCCGCCAGTTCGGTCGCGTCGATCCCGGCGCGCTCCGAGAACGGCTCGCGCACCAGCGCGGCGAGGTTGATCGAGCCGAGCAGGCACGCGCCGTAAGGGGGCAGGGGCTGCTCGCCGCAGGGATTGGTGGCCGCGATCTCCTCGGCATACCGGAGGTTGTTGAGCGCGTTGATCCGGTCGATGAAGATCACGCCGGGCTCGGCGTAGTCGTAGGTCGAGCGCATGATGCGGTCCCACAGGTCGCGGGCGCGGATCGTGCGATAGACGGTTCCGTCGAACACGAGGTCCCACGGCCCGTCGGCCTTCACCGCCTCCATGAAGGCGTCGGTGGCCAGCACAGAGACGTTGAAGTTGCGCAGGCGGGCGGGGTCGGCCTTGGCGGCGACGAACGCCTCGATGTCGGGGTGGTCGCAGCGCAGGGTGGCCATCATCGCGCCCCGGCGCGAGCCGGCTGACATGATGGTGCGGCACATCGCGTCCCACACGTCCATGAACGACAGCGGGCCGGATGCGTCGGCGCCTACCCCCGCCACATGCGCGCCCTCCGGCCGGATCGTCGAGAAATCATAGCCGATGCCGCCGCCCTGCTGCATCGTCAGCGCGGCCTCCTTCAGCGCGTCGAAGATGCCGGCCATCGAATCCTCGATGGTGCCCATCACGAAGCAGTTGAAGAGCGTCACCGAACGCCCCGTGCCGGCACCGGCAAGGATGCGGCCCGCGGGCAGGAAGCGAAAGCCCTCGAGCGCGTCGCGGAACGGGCCGACCCAGCGCGCGGGGTCGTCCTCGGCGAGCGCGAGGGCGTTGGCGACGCGATCCCACGTCTCGCCGAGGTCGGCGTCCACGGGCGTGCCATCGGCCGCCTTGAGGCGATACTTCATGTCCCAGATCGTTTCCGAGATCGGGGCGGCGAAGCGGCTCTGGGCGCGGCTCATGGGCGGGGCTCCTCGCGCGGGGGAAGGCTGTGCAAGCTAGCGCCTTCCCTTGAGAATCGCAACGGGTTGGCTAATGTCGGACGCATACAACAACATGCGGGGGGTGTCGTGGCGAGCAGCATGGCACGAGGCAAGGTAGCGGCGGGCCACGTCAATCTGGTGAAGCTCTGCGTCGGCGCCGACACGGTCGAGGATCTTGCGGCGTGGCAGGCGAGCCGGGCGGCGCAGGGGCCGGGCGGGCGGCCGCGCCACGTCACCCGGATGTGGCCGAAGCGCGGGGCGGAACTGCTGGCGGGCGGGTCGCTGTACTGGGTGATCAAGGGGGCGATCCTCGTTCGCCAGCGGATTGTGGCGCTCGACGAGGCGGTGGGCGCCGACGGTGTGCTGCGGTGCGCTCTGGTTCTCGACCCCGAGCTGCACCGCACCCGGGCCGTGCCGAAAAAACCCTTCCAGGGCTGGCGCTACCTCGCCCCGGGCGATGCGCCGGCCGACCTGCCTGCGGGCCGCGCCGCGGAGCCTGCGCTGCCGCCCCGGCTCGAGGCCGCGCTGGCCGAGATCGGGGTGCTCTGAGGCCGTCTCGCGCGTCCTCGGCGGCCTGTCCTTCGCTGGGCCGATCTCCCGGCAACCGGTGTCTGGCGCCCGCCCGCGCGCGGCGGCTCGATTGCAGGCGCCACCGGGCCTAAGCGGTCCATGCGGATGGACCCTGCAGGACGGCGCGCTACCTGTCAGCGCGTCGCGCGTTGCGGGGCTTTCAGAAGGCAAAAGGGGTTGGGCGGGAAGGCCATGCGCATCCTTAAGCAGATCGTGCTGTCGGTGCTCGTGCTCGCGGCGACGCTGTGGCTCTGGGTCGGCTACGTGCCCTCGGCCGCCGCCTTTCTCGACAGGGTCGGCCTCGCCGACGTGCTCGGCCTCGAGATCGCCGATGCAGAGGCAGCCCCAGGCGGCCGCGGCTTCGGCTCGCGCGGCCCGGCTCAGGTCGTGGTGGCCGAGGTCACCGAGGGTGCGATGAACGACCGGGTAGAAGCCATCGGCGACGGCCGCGCGCTCCGCAGCGCCACGCTGCGCACCGAGGTGGGCGGCGAGGTAGTCGAGGTTGCGCTCGACACCGGCGGTTACGTCGAGGCGGGCACCGTGATCCTGCGGCTCGAAGACGAGGCCGAGCGCATCGCGCTCGAACGCGCCCGCCTGATGCTCGCCGACGCGCGGGACGATGCCGAGCGCGTCGGCCGTCTGCAGGATACCGGCTCGGTCACCGAGGTGCGGCTGCGCGAGGCGCGGCTGGCGCTGCGCACCGCCGAGCTGGAGCTTCAGGAGGCAGAGTACGAACTCGAGCGGCGGACGATCCGCGCCCCCTTTGCCGGCTGGGTCGGCCTGATCGACGTGGCCATCGGCGACCGCCTCTCCGCCTCAGACGAGGTCGCCACGCTCACCGACCGGTCCGAAATTCTGATAGATTTCCGCGTGCCGGAGCGCGCCGTGAGCCTCGTCGAACCCGGCATGCCGCTCGAGGCGCGGCCACTCGGCATCTCCGGCGCGCCACTCCCGGGCGAGGTGCACGCCGTCGACAACGTGATCGACCGGGCCAGCCGCACCCTGCGCGTGCAGGGGCGCCTCGCCAACGACGACGACCGCCTGCGCGCCGGCATGGCCTTCGCCGTGGCGCTGCGCTTCCCCGGCGAGACGATGGCCGCGGTCGATCCGCTCGCCGTGCAGTGGGCCGCCGAGGGCTCTTACGTCTGGGCGGTGCGCGAGGGCGCCGCGCAGAGGGTTGCCGTGACGATCCGGCAGCGCGATGCCGGGCGCGTGCTGGTCGAGGGCGATCTGGCACCGGGCGACACGGTCGTGGTCGAGGGCGTGCAGTCGCTGCGCCCCGGCGCCGAGGTCATGGTCGCCAATCGCGCCGAGGCGCGGGCCGAGGCGCCCGTGGCCGGCACTTCCCCGCGGGCCGACCCGCTGTGAGGGCGCCACCATGAGCGATAACCCCGAGGCCATCGCGGGCTCCGGTACCGCGCTGTTCGTCCGCCGCCCGATCCTGGCCTTCGTCCTGTCGTCGCTCATCGTGATCGCGGGCCTCGCGGCGCTGTTCGGTGTCGAGGTGCGCGAACTGCCCAATGTGGACCGCCCCGTCGTGACGATCACCACCGAGTTTTCCGGCGCCTCGCCCGAGAGCGTCGACCAGGAGGTGACGGGCCGCATCGAGGGCGCGGTGGGGCGTGTCGCCGGCGTTCGCTCGATCTCGTCGAACTCGCGCTTCGGCCGCTCGCGCGTCACGCTCGAGTTCGAGGACAGCGTCGATCTCGACGTGGCGGCGACCGACACGCGCGACGCGGTCGCCCGCATCGCAAACCAGCTGCCCGAGGGCGCGGACACGCCCGAGATCGTCAAGGCCGACGCCAACGCCCAGCCCGTGGTGCGCATCGCAGTGACCTCGCCCGGCCGCGCGCCGCAGGAGCTGACGCAGATCGTGCGCGAGCGGGTGGAAGACCGGCTGCTGTCGGTGCCCGGCGTGGCCGACCTCCAGATCTACGGCGACCGCGAGCCGATCTTCCGCGTCGACATCGACCAGGCCGCCCTCGCCGCCCGCGGCCTGACCCTGGTCGACATGCGCCGCGCCCTGTCGGACGTCGCGTTCGACGCGCCCGCCGGCGACCTGTCGGGCGACAGCCAGACCATCGCCGTCCGCACCACCGCCACGGTCGCCACGACCGCGGGCTTCATGGATCTGCAGATCGCGCCCAACGTGCGGGTGCGCGACGTGGCCACGGTCACGCTCGGACCGGCGCCCGACCAGACCATCCTGCGCGCCAACGGCGAGGCCGGCCTCGGCCTCGGCATCATCCGGCAGGCCACGTCGAACACGCTCGAGATCTCGGCCGCGGTGCGCGAGGTGGTGGCAGAGCTCGACGCGACGCTGCCCGACGACGTGTCGATCTTCGTCACCTCCGACGACGCGGTGTTCATCCGCGGCTCGATCGAGGAGGTGCTCAAGACGCTGGCAGCGGCGGTGGCCATCGTCGTGGCGGTGATCTTCCTGTTCCTCCGCGACGCCCGCGCGACACTGATCCCCGGCCTGACCATGCCCGTCGCGCTGATCGGCACGATCGCCGCGATCTACCTCGTGGGCTTCTCGGTCAACATCCTGACGCTGCTGGCGCTGGTGCTCGCCACCGGCATGGTCGTCGATGACGCCATCGTGGTGCTGGAAAACATCGTGCGGAGGCGGTCAGAGGGGATGGGGGCGCGCGCGGCGGCCGTGCTCGGCACGCGGCAGGTGTTCTTCGCCGTCGTCACCACCACCGCCACGCTTGCCGCCGTCTTCGTGCCTCTGTCGTTCCTGCCGGGGCAGGCTGGCGGCCTGTTCCGCGAGTTCGGCTTCACCCTCGCCATGGCGGTGCTGCTGTCGTCTGTCGTCGCGCTCACGCTCTGCCCGGTGCTGGCGAGCCGCCTGCTGACCGCCGAGCCCGAGGCCGAGCCGCGCGGCCTCTTGGTGTGGGTCGGCAACCGCCTCGCCGCCCTCTACCGCCGCACGCTCGACTGGGCGCTCGCGATGCCGTTCGTGATCGTGCTGGCGGCCGGCCTCTTCGCCGCCACGGCCGTCTTCGTCTCGGGCGACATCCGGCAGGAGCTGACCCCGCGCGAGGATCGGGCGGTGGCGCTGCTGTCGGTCTCGGCGCCGCAGGGCGTCTCGCTCGACTACACCACCGCCAAGATGGCCGAGATCGAGGCGCTGATCGAGCCGCTCCGCGAGACCGGCGAGGTGACCAACGTCTTTTCGATCACCGGTTTCGGGTCAGACAACCGTGGCTTCATGGTGTTCAGCCTCGCGCCGTGGAGCGAGCGCGCCCGCAGCCAGGACGAGATCGTGGGCGAGATCAACGGCAAGCTGCGCGGCGTGATGGGCGTGCGCGCCTTCGCCATCCAGCCCAATTCGCTCGGCATCCGCGGGGCGGGTCGGGGCCTGACCTTCGCCATCACCGGCGACAATTACGACCAGCTCGCCGAGGTGTCGGAGCGCCTCGTCGCCCGGATGCAGGAGAACCCCGCCTTCGGCTCCGTCCGGCTGGAATACGAGACGACGCAGCCTCAGCTCTTCGTCGAGATCGACCGCGAGCGCGCCTCGGATCTCGGCATCGACATCACGGGGTTGGGCGAGGCGCTGCGCGCGGTGCTCGACGGGCGCACCGTAGGCTCGGTCTTCATCGACGACCAGAGCTTCGACATCCAGATGCTCTCAACCGCGACGCCGGTGAACGACCCCGGCGACCTGCAGAACGTCTTCGTGCAGACATCGCAGGGACAGACCGTGCCGATGTCGAGCTTCGTCACCCTCGAGGAACGCGCGGTCGCCCCCGAGCTCGAGCGCGAGGGCCAGAACCGCTCGGTCGAGATCTCGGCCGGCCTCACCCCCCAGCTCGCACTGGGCGACGCGCTGGCGCAGGTCGATGATCTGGCGGACGATGTTCTGGCAGAAGAAAACCGCATCGTGCCGCTGGCCGAGGCGGCGACGCTCGACCAGACCGCCTCGGGCCTGCTCGTCACCTTCGGCTTCGCGATCGTGGTGGTGTTCCTCGTGCTGGCGGCCCAGTTCGAGAGCTTCGTCTCGGCGGTCGTCGTCATGGCCACCGTGCCGCTGGGCCTCGCCTGCGCGGTGTTCGCGCTGCTCTTCACCGGGCTCAGCCTCAACGTCTACAGCCAGATCGGCCTCGTCATGCTCATAGGGATCATGGCCAAGAACGGCATCCTGATCGTCGAGTTCGCCAACCAGCTGCGCGACGCCGGAGCGGGCGTGCGCGACGCGATCCTCGACGCCTCGACCATCCGCCTGCGGCCCGTGATGATGACGATGACCTCGACGGTGCTGGGCGGCGTGCCGCTGATCCTCTCGTCGGGCGCCGGCGCCGAGGCGCGCGAGGCGCTGGGCTGGGTGATCGTGGGCGGCCTCGGCCTCGCCACGCTCTCCACCCTCTACCTCACCCCGGTCGCCTACCTGCTGCTCGCGCGCTTCTCGGCACCCCGCGCCGAGGCGGCGCGGCGGCTCGAGGCCGAGCTCGGCGCGGCGCTGACAGGGCCGGGCGACCGGTCGGCCACGCCCGGTTAGGCTCCGTCGACGGATGGCCCGCGCGATCATCGACACCAACGTCTTCGTGGCCGCAGGATTTCGGGCCGGCAGCGCTTCGGCAGCCCTGCTCGAGCTCGCCGCCGCCGGAACCCTCGTGCAGGTCTGGAGCGAGGCCACCCGCGCCGAGACCCGCGAGGTGCTCACCCGTATCCCCCGCCTGAGCTGGCCTGCCATCGCGCCGCTCTTCACGCCGCAAGGCCAGGTCGAGGCCCCGCGCGACCTGGCGCCGGTCGTCTTCGTGGCCGATCCGGCCGACCGGAAGTTCGCCGCGCTGGCTCTGGCGACAGGCACGCCGCTCGTCAGCTCCGACGACGACCTGCTCGCCCATGCCGGCCGGCTGCCGGTCTATACCCCCGGCGCCTTCCTGCGTGCGCTCGAGGGCGACGCCACCTCGGCCTGACGCCCCTTGCTTGACCCATGTCATGGAGCCGCCCGGGCGCTCCACTACCCCTCGGGGCGAACCAGCGGGGAGAGCATGACCACCGAGCAGGACCAGACGGAGGCCATCGCCTTCCTCCGCGCCGGCGCGGCCTTCGAGGCGCCCGGCGAGGTGGAGGCGGTCGAGACCCACGGCGCGCTCGTCTTCCTGTCGGGCAGCGAGGCGCTGAAGATCAAGCGCGCCGTCCGTTACGACTACATGGATCTCTCGACCCTCGCCCTGCGGGAAGAGATGCTGCGACGCGAGCTGAGGCTCAACGCCCCCGGCGCGCCCATGATCTACCGCGACGTGGTGCCGATCGGCCGCGAGGCCGACGGCGCCCTCGCCCTCGGCGGCACGGGCGAGCCGGTGGAATGGGTTCTGCGCATGCGGCGGTTCCCGAAATCGGCCGAGCTGGTCGAGGTGGCCGCACGCGGCGCGCTCGACACGCCGCTTGCCGAGCGGCTGGGGCGCGAGATCCGCGACTGGCACGGGCGGTGCGAGGTGCGCCACGCGCCGGGCGCCCGGCTGATCGGCGACATCCTCGACGAGCTCGGCCGCGAATTCGCCGGCATGGGCGACGCGCTCGGAGAGGGCCGGATCGCGCGGTTCGACGCGGCCGCGCGCGCCGAACTCGGGGCGCAGACCGACCTGCTCGACGCGCGGGCGGCGGCCGGCCATGTCCGTCGCGCCCACGGCGACCTTCACCTGCGCAACATCGTGCTGATCGACGGCGATCCGGTTCTGTTCGACGCGCTCGAGTTCGACGAGACGCTCGGCACCTGCGATACCCTCTACGACCTCGCCTTCCTGCTGATGGACCTGTGGCATCGCGACCTGCACGCGCAGGCCAATGCCACGCTCGGAAGCTACCTGCTCGCCGCGGGCGGCGACGAGGATGCGGGCACCGCCGCCCTGCTCCTGTTCATGGCCGTGCGCGCGGCGATCCGGGCCATGACCGGCGTGCAGGCGGCGCGGGCACAGGGCGACGCGGAGACCGGCAAGGCGCGTGCCTATCTTGACGCGGCGGTGCGCTTCCTCGCCCCCGAGCCGCCCGTGCTGGTAGCCGTGGGCGGCCTTTCCGGCACCGGCAAGACCGGCCTCGCCCGCGCCCTCGTGCCGACCCTTGGCGCGGCGCCCGGCGCGGTGCATCTGCGCAGCGATACCGAACGCAAGGCGATGGCGCGGGTCGCCGCCGCCGAGACGCTCGACGCCGGGCACTACAGCGCGGCCGCGCGCCACCGCGTGTACGACCGTCTCGCCATGCGGGCGGCGACGCTTCTCGACGCGGGCCGCGCAGTGGTGCTCGACGCCACGTTTCTCGACGCGGGCGAACGGGCGGCGGTAGAGGCGATGGCCCGAAAGGCCGGTGTGCCCTTCGCGGGGCTGTGGCTCGAGGCGCCGGCCGACATTCTGCTCTCCCGTGTCGCCGCGCGGCGCGGCGATGCCTCCGACGCCGACGAGACCGTCCTTCGCCGGCAACTCGACCACGCGGTGCCGCCAGTCGGCTGGCTGCCGGTCGATGCCGCGGGCACGCCCGACGACACGCTCTCCCGCGCCTGCGCCGCGCTCGACCGCGCCGAGACAGGCGCCGCACGCGACCGCTGAAGCGCGCCATGCGCGTCGCACCTCAACCGATCGTGCCTTTCCCCCGCCGCGCGATCCGGTAACTCTCGCGCAAGGGCCGCCGAGGGAGAGACATGCACGCCACGAGCCGCAGACGGGCCGCGCGCCAGAGGCGGAGACCATGATCGACGCCGCGCTCCTTCCGCTGCAGCGGGCAGCGATGCAGCGACCGGCAGAATGGCTGGCCGCGCGCGGCGTGCGCGCCGACACGATCACGCTCGCGGGCTTCGCCATCGGCCTCGGCGCGGTGCCGCTGCTCGCGCTCCAGCTCTGGTGGCCCGCGCTCGCGCTCATCCTCGTCAACCGGCTCTGCGACGGGCTCGACGGCGCGGTGGCGCGGCTGACCGGGCCGACCGACCGCGGCGCCTTCCTCGACATCGCGCTCGACTTCGTGTTCTACGCGCTGGTGCCGCTGGGCTTCGCCCTCGCCGACCCGGAGGCCAACGCCCTGCCGGCGGCGGTGCTGATCGCGGCGTTCGTCGGCACGGGCTCGTCGTTCCTGGCCTTCGCGGCCGTGTCGGCCAAGCGCGGAGAGGCGGCGCCGGCCTACCCGACCAAGGGCATCTACTATCTCGGCGGCCTCACCGAGGGCTTCGAGACCATCGTGCTCTTCGTCGCGATCTGTCTGTTTCCGCCCCTCTTTCCCGTCTTCGCCACCATCTTTGCCGCCGCCTGCGCGCTGACCACCGTGCTGCGCTGGCGGCAGGGCTGGGTGGCGTTCGACGGGGCGCCCCGTAACCGTTAGGAGCACGCCCATGCGCATCCCCCTTATCGCCGCGGCCGTCACGGCCCTCGCCCTGCCCGCCGCGGCCGACTGGCAGGACACGCTGGCGGCCGCCGAGGGCCAGACCGTCTACTGGCATGCCTGGGGCGGCGACGCCCGCACCAACGCCTTCATCGAGTGGGTCGGCGCGCAGACGGAGGCGCGCTACGGCGTCTCCGTCGAGCAGGTGAAGCTGACCGACACCGCCGAGGCGGTCACCCGCGTCCTGTCGGAAAGGGCGGCGGGGCGCGACACGGGCGGCTCGGTCGACCTCATCTGGATCAACGGCCCCAACTTCCTCGCCATGAAGGAGCAGGACCTGCTCTTCGGCCCCTTCGTCGCAGACCTGCCGAACGCGCGCTATGTCGACCTGTCGCCCGGCGCCCCGGCGTCGGTCGACTTCACCGTGCCCGTCGACGGGATGGAAAGCCCGTGGCGGCTGGCCAAGTTCGTCTTCAACTACGACAGCGCGCGCGTGGCCGAGCCGCCCGAGACGATGGCCGCCTTCGTCGACTGGGCGGCCGAGAACCCCGGCCGCTTCACCCACCCCGACCCGGCCAACTTCATGGGCGCGACCTTTCTCAAGCAGGCGCTGATCGAGCTCGCCCCCGACCGCGGCGTGCTGCAGGAGCCGGTGACAGACGAGAGCTATGCCGCCACAATCGAACCGCTCTGGGCATGGTACGACGCGCTGCGCCCCAATCTCTGGCGGCAGGGCGAGGCGTTTCCCGAGAACCAGTCGGTGCAGCAGCAGATGCTGAACGACGGGGTGATCGACATGTCGATGTCCTTCGACCCGGCCTCGACCGCCGCCGCCATCGACGAAGGGTTGCTGCCCGAAAGCGCACGGGTCTTCGTGCCCGAAGGCGGCACGATCGGCAATGTCAGCTTCGTGGCGATCCCCTACAACGCCGCCAACCCCGAGGGGGCGATGGTGGTGGCCAACTTCCTGCTTGCCCCCGAAACGCAGGCGCACATGCAGAACATCGAGGTGCTCGGCTCCTACTCCGTGCTCGATCCGGCACGGCTCGACGCCGAGGCGCAGGCCGCCTTCGCCGCATTGCCCGACGCCCCCGCCCTGCCCGATCTCGACGCGCTGGGGCCGACCCTGCTCGAGCCGCACCCGAGCTGGATGACCCGCCTGACCGACGACTGGGCGCGGCGCTACACGCGGTGAGCCGGGCGCGCGACGGCAGGCTCCTGCGCGGGGCGGTGCTGGCCGTCCTCGCGGCGGGCCTCGTCGCGCCCATCGCGGCGGGGCTGTGGCAGACCGCGCGCGCCGCCTTCGGCATCATGCCGGCGATCGGCGCGACCGAGGCCGGCCTTGCGCCCCTGCGCGCCCTGCTCGACGTGCCCGGCCTCGGCACGAGCGTGACGGTGACGCTGGTCACCGGCCTCGGCGCCACGGCGCTGTCGCTGGCGCTCGCGCTCGGCCTCGCAGCGGTCGCCCATGCCCGGCTCGCCTCGCCCTTCGGCACGCGGCTGCTCGCACCATTCCTCGCCGCGCCGCACGCGGCCGTCGCCATCGGGCTGGCCTTCTTGCTGGCGCCCTCGGGGTGGATCGCGCGGCTCCTGGCGCCGATTTTCGGCTGGGTGCAACCGCCCGGCGTCGTCACGGTGGGCGACCCCTGGGGCGTCGCCCTGATCGTCGGGCTGGCGGTCAAGGAGGTGCCGTTCCTGCTGCTGATGATCCTCGCGGCGCTGAGCCAGGTGCGGCTCCGGCAGGACATGGCGGCGGCCCGCGCCCTCGGCTACGGGCCGGGGATCGTCTGGGTCAAGGTGATCGCGCCGCAGCTCTGGCCGCTGATCCGCCTGCCGGTGATGGTGGTGCTGGCCTACTCGCTGTCGGTCGTCGACATGGCGCTGATCCTCGGCCCGTCGAACCCGCCGACGCTGGCGGTGCTGTTGACGCGCCTGTTCTCCGACCCCGACATCGCGCGGCTGCTGCCCGCCTCGGCGGGGGCGCTGCTGCAACTGGCGCTGGTCGTCGCCGCCTTTGCCGGGCTCTGGTCGGTCGAGCGGGCGGCGCGGTCGGCGGGCCTGTGGTGGCTGCGGCGGGGCGGGCGGGGCGTGACGGCAGAGCCTGGGCTGCGCCTCGCGGCGTTCGGCGCCTCGGCCCTGTTGGCCCTCGGCGCGCTGGCGCTCGTCTCGCTCGCCCTCTGGTCGGTCGCCTGGCGCTGGCCGTGGCCCGCCGCCCTGCCCGAGACGTGGTCGCTGCGGGCGTGGAGCGGCAACGCCCGCGGCTGGGGCGCGGCGCTGACCACCACGCTCGCCCTCGCGGCGCTGACGACGGGCGCGGCGCTGCTGCTCGCCATCGCCTGGCTCGAGGGAGAGGACAGGGCACGACGCGGTCGGGCGGGATGGGCCGAGGCTCTGATCTACCTTCCGCTCCTCGTGCCGCAGATCGGCTTTCTCTACGGGCTGAACGTGCTGTTCCTGCAGGCGGGCGTGACCGACCACTTCCTCGCCGTGGCATGGGCGCAGGCGCTCTTCGTCTTTCCCTATGTCATGATCGCGCTGTCGCCGGCATGGCGCGCGCTCGACCCCCGGCTGGTGCGCTCGGCCGCGGCGCTGGGGGCGGGGCCGTGGCGCAGGCTCGTCGCGGTCAAGCTGCCGGTCCTGCTGACGCCGCTGATGACGGCCGCTGCGGTGGGCGTGGCGGTGTCGGTCGCGCAATACCTGCCGACCCTCTTCATGGGCGCGGGCCGGGTGCAGACGCTGACGACCGAGGCGGTGGCGCTCTCGTCGGGCTCCGACCGCAGGGTGACGGCCGTGTACGCGACGCTTCAGGCGGCGCTGCCCTTCGCCGCCTACGTGGCCGCCTTCGCCATTCCCGCGCTGGTGCACCGTGACCGGCGGGCGCTCAGGGGGGCGGCGGCATGAGCCTGTCGCTTGCCGGTCTCGCCGTGCGGTTCCGGGGCGGGCCGCCGCTCTTCCCGCCGCTCGACCTCGAGATCGCGCCGGGGCAGATGGCCGCCGTGATGGGGCCGTCGGGCGTGGGCAAGTCGACCCTGCTCGACGCGGTGGGCGGGCATCTCGCGCACGGCTTTTCCTGCGAAGGTCGCGTCACGCTCAACGGCCGCGACGTGACCGGGCTGCCGCCCGAGGCGCGGCGCATCGGCCTCGTCTTTCAGGATGCCGGGCTGTTTCCCCATCTGTCGGTCGGCGACAACCTCGCCTTCGGCCTCGCCCGCTCGGTGCGCGGACGGGCGGCGCGGCGCGCGGCGGTCGAGCGGGCGCTGGCGCAGGCGGGACTCGAGGGGATGGCAGCGCGCGACCCCGCCACATTGTCGGGCGGGCAGCGCGCGCGGGCGGCGCTGATGCGCGCGCTCCTGGCAGGGCCCGAGGCGATCTTGCTCGACGAACCCTTCTCGGGGCTTGACACCGAACGGCGGTCCGAGATGCGCGCCTTTACCCTCGACCTGATCCGCCGCCGGGCAATCCCCGCTCTGATCGTCACCCACGATCCGGCCGACGCCGAGGCGGCGGGCGGCCCCCGCATGACGCTTTCGGCGGCCTGAGCCTCAGCAATCGAGCGTCGTGCGCCGCTCCCACTCGGTCAGCTGGCTCTTGTAATCGGCCCATTCCGCGCGCTTGAACTTCGCGAAGGCCGCCGCCGCCGCACCAAGACCGCCGGCAAGGACCTCGTCGGCCTCGAGCGCGCGCACCGCGTCGAGCAGGTTGAGCGGCAGCTGCTCCGCCTCGACACTGTGGCCCTCGACATACATGTCGATGTCCAGGCGCTGGCCCGGGTCGGCTTGCGTCTCGATGCCGTCGAGCCCCGCGGCGAGGATCGCGGCCGGCATGAGGTAGGGGTTAGCCGCGCCGTCGGGCAGGCGCAGCTCCAGCCGTCCGGCATCGGGAATCCGCACCATGTGGGTGCGGTTGTTGCCGCCGTAGGTGATTGTGTTGGGCGACCACGTGGCCCCCGAAACCGTCACCGGCGCGTTCAGCCGCTTGTAGGAATTGACCGTGGGGTTGACGACGGCCGTCAGCCCCTTGGCGTGGCCGATCAGGCCCCCGAGAAAGGCGTAGGCGGTGGGCGAAAGGCCGAGCTCTCCGTCGCCCTCGAACAGGTTGTCGCCGGCGGCTGTCCACATCGACAGATGCGTGTGGCAGCCGTTGCCGGTGAGGTGGGCGAAGGGCTTGGGCATGAAGGTGGCGCGCAGGCCGTGCCGTTCCGCCACCGACTTGACCATGAACTTGAAGAAGGCATGGCGGTCGGCGGTCACCAGCGCGTCGGCATAATCCCAGTTCATCTCGAACTGGCCGTTCGCGTCCTCGTGGTCGTTCTGGTAGGGGCCCCAGCCGAGATCGACCATGTAGGAGCAGATCTCGGCGATCACGTCGAAGCGGCGCATCAGGGCGTCCTGATCGTAGCAGGGCTTGGCCTGCGTGTCGGCGGGGTCGGAGATGGCCGAGCCGTCGGGCTGGATCAGGAAGAACTCGCACTCGACCCCGTGCTTGAGGTGCATGTCCTTTCCCGCCGCTCGCGCCAGCACCGACTTGAGCGCGACGCGGGGTGCCTTGGGAAAGGGCCTGCCCTCGAAATGCACGTCGGCGGCCAGCCAGCCGACGCTCGGCTTCCACGGCAGCTGGATGAGCGACTCGGGGTCGGGAATGGCGAGGATGTCGGCATCGGCCGGCGACATGTCGAGCCACGCGGCGAAGCCGGCGAAGCCCGCGCCGTTCACCGCCATGTCGGCGATGGCGCGGGCTGGCACCAGCTTGGCCCGTTGCACGCCGAGCAGGTCGGTGAAGGAGATCAGGAAGAACTCGATGCCCTTCTCGCGGGCGATGCTGGCCAGATCCGTCATGTCGTCCCCTGTCGTTCCGGTTCTTCTGTCGTTGTCATGGGACGCGCCGCCACCGGTCAGCCGGTGCGCCCCGGTATCCAGTCTGTCCCCGCGAGCGGAACGCCCGCCATCGCGGCCGATTCCACCGTCAGCGCCACGAGGTCCTCGGGTTCGAGGTTGTGCACGTGGCTCTTGCCGCAGGCCCGCGCGATGGTCTGCAGCTCCAGCGTCATCACGGCAAGGTAGTTGGCCAGCCTGCGCCCTGCCGCCACCGGGTCGAGCCGCGCGGCCAGCGCCGGATCCTGCGTGGTGATGCCGGCGGGGTCGGCGCCCTCGTGCCAGTCGTCGTAGGCACCGGCGGTGGTGCCAAGGCGCCGATACTCGTCTTCCCAGCGCGGATCGTTGTCGCCCAGCGCCACCAGCGCCGCAGTGCCGATCGAAACCGCGTCGGCCCCGAGCGCCAGCGCCTTGGCCACGTCGGCCCCGTTGCGGATGCCGCCCGACACGATCAGCTGCACCTGCCGGTGCATGCCCAGATCCTTGAGCGCCTGCACCGCGGGCCGGATCGCGGCGAGAATGGGGATGCCGACATGCTCGATGAATACCGTCTGCGTCGCCGCGGTGCCACCCTGCATCCCGTCGAGCACCACCGCGTCGGCCCCCGCCTTCACGGCGAGCGCAACGTCGTAATAGGGCCGCGAGGCACCGACCTTGATGTAGATGGGCACGCGCCATCCGGTGATCTCGCGCAGCTCGCCGATCTTGATCTCCAGATCGTCGGGCCCCGTCCAGTCGGGGTGGCGGCAGGCGGAGCGCTGGTCGATCCCCTCGGGCAGGGTGCGCATCTCGGCCACCCGCGCGCCGATCTTCTGGCCCAGCAGCATGCCGCCGCCGCCCGGCTTGGCCCCCTGCCCCACGACCACCTCGATCGCGTCGGCCTTGCGCAGGTCGTCCGGGTTCATCCCGTAGCGCGAGGGCAGAAGCTGGTAGACGAGCAGGTTGGAGTGCTCGCGCTCCTCGGGCGTCATGCCGCCGTCGCCCGTGGTGGTGGAGGTGCCGGCCGCGTTGGCGCCGCGCCCCAGCGCCTCCTTCGCCTGCGCCGAGAGCGAGCCGAAGGACATGCCGGCGATGGTGATGGGCGTCTTGAGGTGGAGGGGCGTCTCGGCGTGCCGCGCGCCGATCGTGACGTCGGTGCCGCAGGCCTCGCGGTAGCCCTCGAGGGGGTAGCGCGAGACCGAGGCCCCCAGAAACAGCAGGTCGTCGAAATGCGGCAGCGCGCGCTTGGCCCCGCCGCCGCGGATGTCGTAGAGGCCCGTCGCCGCCGCGCGGCGGATCTCCGACAGGGTGTAGTCGTCGAAGATGGCCGACTTGACCGGCGTGGTGCGGGGCGCGCCGTTGCCGGGCTCGCCGCGGGGCGCGTTGGACTGGTCGTTCATGTTCCGCTCCGTTGGCGCTCAGTAGGCGCCGGCATTGTCGACCTTGAAGTGGTAGAGCCTGCGCGCCGATCCGTAGCGACGGAACTCGGCCGGGTCGGCCTGCATCCCTGCCCGCGCGAGCAGGTCGCGCAGCAGGTCGAGGTGCTCGGCCCGCATCTCCTTTTCCACGCAGTCGGTGCCGAGGCGGGCGACGGCGCCACGCACGAACAGCCGCGCCTCGTAGATCGAATCGCCGAGATCCGGCCCCGCATCGCCCAGCACCACGAGATTGCCGGCCTGCGCCATGAAGGCCGACATGTGGCCGACATCGCCGCCCACCACGATGTCGACCCCCTTCATCGAGATGCCGCAGCGGGCCGAGGCGTTGCCCGCGATCACGACGAGCCCGCCATGGCCGGTGGCGCCGGCCGACTGGCTGGCGTCGCCGGTCACGCGGACGGTGCCCGACATGATGTTCTCGGCCAGCCCCGTGCCGGCGTTGCCGTGCACCGTCACCTCGGCGCGCTGGTTCATGCCGGCGCAGTAGTAGCCGGCGTGCCCTTCGATGCTGACCGAGACGGGCTGCGACAGCCCGCAGGCCAGCGCGTGCTTGCCACCGGGGTTGAGCAGGCGAAAGGCGCCACCCTTGGCCGACTGGAGCGCACGGTTGGCCTCGCGCACCGAAAGGGTGGTAAGGTCGAGCGCGGTATTCGCCTGCGCCTCGGCCGTCGCGGTGATGCCGTCGCTCATGCCGCCTTCGCCATGTCGCCGCCCCCCCAGGTATAGATCGTGCCCGGCTCCGGCTCCCATATCCGGGCATGCTCGACGCCGGGCAATGGCGCGATGGCGCGGAACTCGCTCGCCATGGCGACCCACCGGTCGGTTTCGGCCAGCACCGCGGGCTTGCAGGCGATGGGATCGCGCAGCACGGCGAAGCCGTCGCGGGTGCCGATGGTCAGCGTGTAGAACCCGTCGAGCCGCTTCAGCGCCGCTTCGAGCGCCTGCCGCAGCGTGTCGCCCGAGCGCATCCGCCACGCGAGGAACGCGGCGGCCACCTCGCTGTCGTTCTCGGTCTGGAGGCGCTCGCCCTGCGCCTCGAGCATCCCGCGCAGCAGGAAGTGGTTGGACAGCGAGCCGTTGTGCACGAGGCAGGTGTCGGGCCCGGTCGAGAAGGGGTGCGAGCCCGAAATCGTCACCGCGCTCTCGGTCGCCATGCGGGTATGGGCGAGGCCGTGGGTGCCCGTCCGACCTTCGAGGCCGAAGGTGCGCGCCACCGCCAGCGGGTCGCCCACGCCCTTGAACGTCTCGATGGCTTCGCCGCTCGCCAGCACGTCGACCTGCGGCACATGGTCGATCAGCCAGCGCCGCGCGGCGCGCAGGTCGCCCGAAACGCGCAGCAACGCATGGTCGGAAATACGCTCGACGCCCACCTCGGCGCCGGTGGCGTCGGCCAGGGCCCGCGCCGCACCCGGCCAGTCGAAGCCCTCGGGCGCGAGGCACGAGAGCGTCGGCCGCGCCGGGCCGTCGCGGTAGATGGCGAAGCCCGCGCTGTCTGGGCCGCGGTCGGTCATCTCGGCCAGCATCGGCGCCATGAGCGCACCGAGCCGGGGATGGAGAGCGGCATCCTTCAGGAAGAGGCCGACGATTCCGCACATGTCGCGATCCTTCGATTGACGCGCGAGACCATGCGCGGCGCTGACAGGGGAGTCAACACGGGGCAATAATGTTTCCTGTGGTGAAAACCGGCATCACTCCTGCGGCGGGGTCACGATGATCGACAGGTAGCGCACGGGCAATTCGGGCAGGGCTTCGGGGCCGTGCGGGGCGAGCGCGTCGAAGAACAGCGCGTCGCCCGGCCCCATCTCGTAGCGCATATCGCCGTGGCGGTAGGTCAGCCGGCCCGACAGCATGTAGATGAATTCGTGGCCCGGGTGCTGGAAGGTCGCGTGCGGCTCGCCCCCCTCGTCGATGGTGATGAGGAAGGGCTCGACCCGCGTCTCGGAGCGCAGCGAATGGCCGAGCAGCTCGTAGACGTGTCCCGCCTTCGTGCCGCGCCGGTCGATCCGCACGCCCTGCCCGGCAGGCACGAACGAGCAGTCGCGCCGTTCCTCGAAATCCTCGAAGAAATGCGAGATCGGCACGTTCAGCGCCTGCGCCAGCGCCTTCAGCGTCGAGAGCGAGGGCGAGGTCTGCCCGTTCTCGATCTTGCTGACCATGCCGACCGACAGACCGGTGGACCGGGCCAGGTCGGCCAGCGTCACGTCGAGGCCCTGCCTCAGCGCCCGCACCTTGCGCCCGATGGCGGCCTCGAGGCTGGGCGCACCGGCCTCGCGCCGCGCGTCGCCGGCATCGGGCGGAGGAGGGGCGGCGCTGCCGGTCATGTCGCGTCCCTTCGGCTGGCCGGCGCGCGAGAGCGTGCGGCGGGTAACGCCAAAGATTAGGCGGCGGCGCGGGCGCTGGCAAACCGTCGCGTTCGCTCGGTGGCCCTCCCGCGTGACCAGACGACGCGCCGATCGGCTGCGTGTCGCCGCAGGGCTTGGTGTCATCTGTCACGATACCGTTACGGCGCGTGCCCAGTGTCTCGCTCGATTCTCAGCCAACAGGAGCCAGGCATGAAAGACATCGATCCCGTGAAGCTGTCCGCCGACGATTGGGACGAGCTCAACTTTCCCCGCCCCGAGACCTGCGAATTCGACCGCGTGGTCGAGGCCGCCATCTCGCGCCGCGGCTTCCTCGGCGGCGTTCTCGCCTTCGGCTCGGGCGCCGCGGCGATGGGCACGGGCCTGCTGAGCGGCACATCGGCGCAGGCACAGGCCGCTGCCTCGCGCTTCCCGTTCACCCCGATCCCGGCACAGACCGACGGCACCGTGCATGTGCCGGAGGGCTACGAGTGGAAGGTCATGGTGCGTTGGGGCGACCCGATATTCGACGGTGTCGAGGGCGCGTTCGACCACGAGACGGGCGGCACGACCGAGGCCTCCGACAAGGTTTTCGGCGAGAACACCGACGGGATGGAGAGCTTTCTCTACCAGGGCCGCCAGCTCCTGGCAATCAACCACGAATACACCAACCGCGACGTGAACCTGCCGCACACCGACGGCGGCACGCCGGGCGGCGCCGACGACGTGCTCAAGCTGCAGAACCTGCAGGGCATCTCGGTCATCGAGGTCGCCGAGGGGCCGGAGGGCTGGCGCGTCGTCACCGACAGCCCGTTCAACCGCCGCATCACCCACAACACGCCCATGCAGATCGTCGGGCCCGCGGCCGGACATGACCTGCTCAAGACCGAGGCCGACCCGACCGGCACGCAATCGCTTGGCACGATGAACAATTGCGGCTCGGGCAAGACGCCGTGGGGCACCTACCTGACCTGCGAGGAAAACTTCAACGGCTACTTCGGCTCGACCGAGACCGCGCAGGACCAGAAGCCGATCCAGGCTGCCGAGGGCTATGCCCGCTACGGCATCGGCACCGACGGCTGGGGCTACGACTACCACAAGTGGGACGCGCGCTTCGACACGTCCGTCAACCCCAACGAGCCGCACCGCGCCGGCTGGGTGGTCGAGATCGACCCGACCGACCTGGCTTCGACGCCCGTCAAGCATACCGGGCTCGGCCGCTTCAAGCACGAGAACGCCGAGGTGGTTCTGGCGCCCGACGGCCGGGTGGTCGTCTACATGGGCGACGACGAGCGGGGCGAGTTCCTCTACAAGTTCGTCTCGAACGGCACCTGGGCCCCCGGCGGCCCAACCGAGGGCCTGCTGGACGACGGCACGCTCTTCGTCGCGAAGTTCAACGACGACCAGACCGGCGAATGGCTGCCGCTGACGCCCGAGACGACCGGCATGGAGCTTGCCGAGATCCTGATCTTTGCGCGCAAGGCGGGCTCGGCGGTGGGCGCCACCACGATGGACCGGCCCGAGTGGATCTCGGCCAACCCGCACGCGATCGAGGTCTATTGCTGCCTCACCAACAACCGCAACCGCGGGGTGAAGCCGAATGCGGGCGGCGACGAGACGCCCGTCAACGGGCCCAACCCGCGCGAGGTCAACCATTACGGCCAGATCGTGCGCTGGCGCCCGCATGACGACGACCACGCGGCGACGACGTTCGACTGGGATCTCTACGTGATGGCCGGCAACCCGACCGTGCACGACGACGCCTATGCCGGCTCGCCCAACATCACGCCGGGCAACATGTTCAACTCGCCCGACGGGATGGCCTTCGACGAGAACGGCCTCGTCTGGATCCAGACCGACGGCGACGACGACAACGAGGGCGACTTCGCCGGAATGGGCAACAACCAGATGCTTGTTGGCGACCCTGTGACGGGCGAGATCGCGCGCTTCCTGACCGGCCCGAAGGGCTGCGAGGTGACGGGGCTGTGCTGGTCGTCCGACCGCCGCACGATGTTCGTCGGCATCCAGCATCCCGGCGGCGACTGGCCCGACGGCGGCGCCCTGCCCCGCTCGGCGGTGATCGCGGTCAAGCGCGAGGACAACGGCATCATCGGCTGAGCCGATCCGGCCGGCGGGCGCGCGCCGGCCGGCCCCGCGCCGCGCGTCCGGCCTCGACCGGGCGCCGCCACCGGCCTGCTCCCCCACCGCCATGTCCTGTCGATGCGGCGGGCAGGCATCGCGCCGTCCCGACCGGTGCCCCCCGACCACCCGCGGCAAGGCGGAGGCGACGCCGGATCAGCCGAGAGGGCCGGGTAGCCGCTCCTCGCTGAGCAGCACGTTCGCCTCGACCGAGCCGATGCCGGGCAGCGCCATGATCCGCCGGCGCAGGACGCGCTCGAAATCGGGCAGGTCGCGCGCCGTGACGCGCAGTCGGTAGTCGTAGAGGCCGAGCACGTGCTCGACCGTCTGCACCTCGGGGATGGCCGAGACGGCGCGCTCGAAATCCTGCAGCGAGGGGCGGCCCTTGCCGGCCAGCTTCACCCCGAGAAAGACGGTGACGCCGAAGCCGAGTGCCTCGCGGTCGAGCACGAGGCGGCGGCCGGCGATGGCGCCCGCCTCGGTCAGCCTCTTCACGCGGCGCCACGTGGCGGGCTGGGAGAGGCCCAGCGCGCGACCGAGCTCGGCGGCCGTCTGCGTGGCGTCGTCGCGCAGAGCGCGCAGGAGGGCGCGGTCGGTGGTGTCGAGCTCGATCATCGGCGGCCCCTCACAGCGGGAGCGCCTCGTCGCGCTTGATGGTGGCGACATGCATCAGCGCCTCGATGTCGGCGATGTGGGGCAGCGTCAGGATGCGGTCGCGGTAGAGCTGCTGGTAGTGCGCCATGTCCCGTGCGATCACCGCAAGCCGCACGTCGACGCGGCCGAGGAAGGTCTGGATCTCGAGCACCTCGGGGATCCTGCGGGCCTCGGCGAGGAAGGCGTCGAAGGCGCCCTGCGCCGTCTTGTCGAGCGTGAAGCGGAGCGAGACCTGCACTGCCCAGCCGAGCGCGCCCCAGTCGATCACCGCCTCCTGCCCCTTGAGGATGCCGCGCGCGCGCAGCCGCTCCAGCCGCCGCCACGCCGCGGTGGGGGTGCATCCGGCGGCCTCGGCCAGCGCGGGCGTCTTCATCGTGGGCTCGGCCTGCAGGTGGCGGAGCAGGCGGCGATCGAGATCGTCGAGCATGATTCTTGCGCCTTGGCTCAGGAAGCGAATGAACTTCGCGCCACTTGGGCCAAACATGCAATAAATGCAATCGCTCTCGCGCTCGCCTGCCTATGCTCCGCCCGTCACGACAGCACCGGAAGGGAGAGGGACATGCGCGTCTATTACGACCGCGACTGCGACATCAATCTGATCAAGGACAAGAAGGTGGCGATCCTGGGCTATGGCAGCCAGGGCCATGCCCACGCGCTGAACCTGCGCGATTCGGGGGCGAAGAACCTCGCCGTCGCCCTGCGCGAGGGCTCGGCCTCGGCCAAGAAAGCCGAAGCCGAGGGGCTCCAGGTCATGGGCATCGCCGAGGCCGCCGCGTGGTGCGACCTGATGATGTTCACCATGCCCGACGAACTGCAGGCCGAGACCTACCGGAAATACGTGCACGACAACCTGCGCGAGGGGTCGGCCATCGCCTTCGCCCACGGGCTCAACGTGCATTTCGGCCTGATCGAGGCCAAGCCCGGCGTCGACGTGCTGATGATGGCGCCCAAGGGCCCCGGCCACACCGTGCGCGGCGAATACCTCAAGGGCGGCGGCGTGCCCTGCCTCGTGGCCGTCGACAACGACGCCTCGGGCAAGGCGCTCGAGATCGGCCTGTCCTACTGCTCGGCCATCGGCGGCGGGCGCTCGGGCATCATCGAGACGACCTTCCAGGAAGAGTGCGAGACCGACCTGTTCGGTGAGCAGGCGGTGCTCTGCGGCGGCCTCGTCGAACTGATCCGCATGGGCTTCGAGACGCTGGTCGAGGCGGGCTACGCCCCTGAGATGGCCTATTTCGAGTGCCTGCACGAGGTGAAGCTGATCGTCGACCTGATCTACGAGGGCGGCATCGCCAACATGAACTACTCGATCTCGAACACCGCCGAGTTCGGCGAATATGTCTCCGGTCCCCGGATCCTGCCCTATGACGAGACGAAGGCGCGGATGAAGGCGGTGCTCGACGACATCCAGCAGGGCCGCTTCGTGCGCGACTGGATGACCGAGTGCAGCGTCGGCCAGCCCAGCTTCAAGGCGATCCGCCGCAACAACGACGCGCACCAGATCGAGGAAGTCGGCGCGAAGCTGCGCGAGATGATGCCGTGGATCACCGCGGGCCGCATGGTCGACCGCTCGAAGAACTGACGTCACGGCGCCGGGGCCCCGCCCCGGCGCCGCGCCGTCCTGCCCGCGTTTCTGGCTGGACGGCGCCGCAGGTGCTGGCGTTTAAGGCATCATGGCGACAGAGACGGCGCACCCCCCCTCGCCCGACCATCCGGGCGCCCTCAACTGGGCCCTTCTCGTCTCGCTCGGCGTGATCTGGGGCGCCGCCTTCATGGGCATCGCGCTGTCGCTCGGGGGCTTCGGCCCTATGAGCGTCGCCGCCCTGCGCACGGTCTTCGGGGCGCTGGCGCTCCTCGCCATCGCCTCGGCCATGGGACAGGGGCCGTGGACGCTCTGGCGCGCGGGCGGGGCGCGCGGCCTGTGCTTCGTCGCCGCCCTCGGCATCACGATGGTCGCGCTGCCCTACGGGCTTCTGGCCTGGGCGCTTCAACACGTGCCGTCTGCGTTCGCCGGGGTGGCCATGGGCGCGGTGCCGCTCCTGGTGCTGCCGCTCGTGGCCATCTTCACGCCGGACGAGGGGATCGGCCCGCGCAGGCTGGCAGGCGTGGGCCTGGGCTTCGTCGGCCTCGTCGTGCTGATCGGGCCGGGCGCGCTGGCCTCGGGGGCCGATGCCTCCCTCGCGGGCCGGCTCGCCTGCATCGCCGTGGCGCTGTGCTACGCCGTCTCGATGGTGGTGACGCGCCGCGCCCCGCCGATGCCGCCCGTGGGCTTCGCCGCCGGCACGATCGTGGTCGGCTCGGTCGTGCTCACCCCCGCCATGCTCGCGGTCGAGGGCTGGCCATCGGCATGGCCTCCGGGCCCGACGGCGGCGCTTCTGTTCACCGCGCTCCTGCCCACGGCCGTGGCAGCGGCGATGCGCGTGCAGATCATCGTCACCGCCGGCTCGCTGTTCATGAGCCTGACGAACTACATCGTGCCGCTTTTCTCGGTGATCTTCGGCATCGCGCTGATGGGCGAGACGCCGGATGCGGGCCTCTATGCGGGGCTCGGCCTGATCCTCGCCGGGATCGCACTCGCCCAGTCACGCGCCCTTCTCGCTCGGTTTCGCCAGCGCTGAGTTCCCGGCTTCTTTCTGTTCCAAATACGCATGGCGCACCCGTGCCGCCCGGCAGACCGTCGCCGCGTCAGCGCGCCATGCCCGCCCGCATGACCGCCTGCCGCAGCGGCGCCACGTCGTAGACGGTGCGCAGGCCGGCGAGCCGCAGGGCCTGCAGCACGGGCTCGCCCGAGCGGGTGACGCGGTTGAACAGGTCGATGGCGGCCACGCGGGCGCGGATGTCGGGGCCGCGGGTGCGCGCGAATGTCGCCAGCATGTCGGGCGTGCCGAGGCGCGAAGGGTCCCGCACGGCCAGGTCGCGCAGCGCGATCACGTCGTTGAGCGACGTGTTCAGCCCCTGCGCCCCGATGGGCGGGACGACATGTGCCGCCTCGGCGAGAATGGCCGTGCGCTCGGCCACCAGCCGCTCGGCCCGCTGCGACACGATCGGCCAGACGCGCCGCTCCGAGGCGAGCGTGAGCGGCCCGAGGTGGTGGCACGAGCGCACCGACATCACCGCGTCGAACGCCGCCTGCTCCATCGACGCCAGGTCGAGCGCCTTCGCGCCCGGGTTCATCCAGACGATGGCCGAGGCGGGGCGCCCCTCGACATCCGGCAGGGGCACCATGGTGAACGGGCCGCCCTCGTTGTAGATCTCGGTCGACACGTTCTGGTGCGGCACCGGGTGGGTGACGGTAAAGGCCAGCGCCTTCTGCCCGTAGCGCGTGACGTCCACGCCGATGCCGGCCGCCTGGCGCACCGCCGAGTCGCGCCCGTCTGCGGCGACGACCAGCCGCGCAGCCACGCTGTCGCCCGAGGCCAGGCGCACCAGGGCGCCGCTCTCGCGCGTGACCATCGAGGCAAAGCGGGTGTCGAGGCGCAGATCGACCGAAGGCTCGCCCGCCAGCACCTCCATCAGCGCCTTCGAGACGCGCCAGTTGATGAGGTTCCAGCCGAAGCAGTCGAGGCCGAGATCGGTCGCGCGGAACTCGCGCGTGTCGCGCACCTCCGGCGGCCAGCCCGCGCTGTCGACGATGCGCAGCCCCTCGAGCGGCACCGCGTCGGGGCCGAGCGCCGGCCATAGCCCGATCTCCTCGTAGAGATCCTTGGCGGGTTGCAGAAAGGCGGTCGAGCGCAGGTCGGAGCCGTCGCCCCGCTCCTCGGTCACCGGCGGCGCGGGCGAGGCCAGCACCACGCGAAAGCCCGCCCGCCCGAAGGCGAGCGCGGCCGACAGGCCGGCGATCCCCCCCCCGGCGATGAACACGTCGGTCTCGGTGCGCGCCATGTCTGCCCTCCGTTGCCTCGGCCGGAGAGCTAGCTTCCGACCGAGATGATGACCAGCACGACCATGATCACGAGGGTGAGCGCGACGAAGGCCACGAGCAGCCCCGGAAGCCCCCAGAGCGCCGTCATGCCGGCCAGCAGCACGACGAGCGCGAGGATACCCAGCCAGACCTCGCGTTCGCCCGGATCGCGCGCGAGGCCGCGCCAGCCGCGATCTCCGGTGTCCGGGCGGTCGTCGGGCGTCGTGTCGTTACGATTGACCATGGTGCCTCCTATCCTCGCTCACGCACCGCCTTAGCCGAGGTCGCAGAGGCAAGGAATGCGGCAAGGTCGTCGGTGTGGTGGTGGATATGCGGCGCCTCGTGCGGCGCGGGCGCGACATGGACGGTGCGCATTCCGAGGCCATGCGGCACGGCGAGGTTGCGCGGATCGTCCTCGAACATGGCGGCCCGGTCGGGTGACAGACCGTCCGCGGCGAAGACCGCGGCGTAGGCTTCGGCGCGCGGCTTGGGTTGAAAGCCCGCCTCCTCCACCCCGTAGAGCGCGTCGAAGAGGCGCGACAGGCCGAGCGCGTCGAGCACCCGCTCGGCATAACCCGCCGTGCCGTTGGTGTAGATGATGCGCCGCCCCGGCAGGCGCGCGATGGCCGATTCGAGCACGGGGTCGGGCGCGAGCGCGTCGAACGAGATGTCATGTACATCGGTCAGGTAGCCGGCCGGGTCGATCCCGTGCACCTCCATCAGGCCGGCGAGCGTGGTGCCGTGGCTCTGCCAGTAGGCGCGGCGCAGGCGGTCGGCCTCTGCCTCTGTCACGTCGAGGGTGGCGGCCACCCAGGCCGTCATCTTCCGCTCGATCTGGTCGAACAGGCGCGCCTCGGGCGGGTAGAGCGTGTTGTCGAGATCGAAGACCCATGTCTCGACATGGGCGAAATGCACGGCGACCATGGCCGCGACGCTAGGGGCACGCAGGCGCCGGCGCAAGCGGCCGGCGCGTCAGGCACGGGGTCCGCCGCGTGCAAGCCGCCTGTCTCTCGAGAAGGGGCGCGGCCGAGCTCTGCCTCGCGCGGCACTCCCGCGGCGTCGGCCTTTCCCTTGCCGGGCTGTCGGGGTAGGTCGGCGCGCAGCGGAGGGAGGCCCGCCCATGACCAAGCCCTGCATCATCTGCGTCGCGCTGACCGGTTCGGTCCCCCGCAAGGAGGACAATCCGGCCGTCCCCGTCACCGTGGCCGAACAGGTGGAGAGCGCGCACGAAGCGTTCGAGGCAGGCGCAGCCATCGCCCATTGCCATGTGCGCAACGACGACCAGACGCCCACCTCCGATCCCGAGCGCTTCGCCCGGCTCAAGGAGGGGCTCGAGAGGCACTGCCCCGGCATGATCGTGCAGTTCTCCACCGGCGGTCGCTCGGGCGCCGGGGCGGAGCGCGGGGGGATGCTGCGGCTGCGGCCCGACATGGCCTCGCTCGCCGTCGGCTCCAACAACTTTCCCACCCGCGTCTACGAGAACCCGCCCGAGCTGGTCGACTGGCTGGCCGCCGAGATGCGCAGGCACGACGTCAAGCCCGAGATCGAGGCGTTCGACCTCTCCCACATCTTCCAGGCGGCGAAGATGGCGGGCGACGGGCGGCTTGTCGCGCCGCTCTACGTGCAGTTCGTCATGGGGGTGAAGAACGCGATGCCGGCCGATCGGCCGTCATTCGACTTCTTCGTCGAGACGCTCGCGCGCATCGCGCCTGGGGCGGAGTGGTGTGCGGCGGGCATCGGGCGGCACCAGCTGGAGGTGAACGAATGGTGCATCGCCGCGGGCGGGCATTGCCGGACGGGGCTGGAAGACAACGTGCGCCTCGACAGAGACCGGCTCGCGCCGTCGAACGCCGCGCTGGTGCGGCGCGTGGTCGAACTCTGCGCGCGCCACGAGCGGCCGGTGGCCGGCCCGGCCGAGGCCCGCAGCCTCCTGGGGCTGCGCCCGGCGACCGTGGCGGCCTGAGCGCGCGCCACCGGCCGGCACACCGCGCGGAGACGTCGGCGCGGGGGCACCGAATTAACCTTACATTAACCTTAACGCGTGATGAGGGGTCACGGGCGTGCCGCGGGGCGCATGCCCGCGGGGCGCGGTGCCGGGGGGCGTGCGCCGCGACGGCGCCACGCGGGGCAGCGCTCGCAGGCCACAGCCGCAGGAGGCCCCCGGTGAGTCTTGTCGTCGATCATGATGCCGCCTCCGCCGCAGACGGCGGGAAGCCGCGCCGCCGCCGCCCCGGTGCGGCACGACACCTGAGGCTCCTGACCGAGGAAGACCTTGCTGCCCCCCAGCCCACCCTCGGCACGCCGCGCCTCCACCTCGGGCTGCCTGAGGACGACGCCGCAGCCAGCCCGATGGTGCTGCGCGCGCCCCCGCGCGAGGCCGCGGCCACACCCGCACACCCGCCGCGCACCGCGCCGGCGCCGGTCGCGCTTCCGCCTTCGCTGCCCGCCGCTGCGCCGGGCCGGCGGGGCCTGCCCCTGGGCGAGCGGCTGCTGCGCCGCGGCGCCCTGGCACCCGGTCACCTCGTGCGCGCCCTCGCCCTGCAGACACGCGAGGATTCGCGGCTTGGCGAGATCCTCGTGGCGCACCGCTTCGCCTCGGAGGAGGCGGTGCGCGACGTGCTGGCCGAGCAATGGCGCGCCGAACCGCTCGACCTGGCGACCATCCACCCGGATCCGCGACTGGTCGACCGGGTCGGCGCCGAGCGGTGCCTCGCCCTCGGCGTCGTGCCGGTGCGGCGGGTGGGCAGCGTCACGCTTGTCGCCACCGCGCGGCCCGAGACGTTCCACTCCTGCCGGGCCGAGGTGGAGGCCGCTCTGGGGCCGGTGGTCGCCGCCCTCGTGGCCGAGCGCGCGGTCGGCGATACGATCCGGCGGCTGCGGGGCGGTGCGCTGGCGGAGGCGGCCGAGGCGCGCACGCCGGCCCGCCTCTCCTGCCGCGACTGGCAGGGGCGCAACACCGCCGTGCTCACCCTTGCGGCGCTCGCGGCCCTCGCCGCGGCAGCGGTCGCGGCCCCCATGACCACGCTCTGGGCGCTGACCGGCGTCGTGATGGCGACCCTGCTCGCCACCGCCGTGCTCAAGGGCTTCGCGCTGGGCCAACTCGTGCGCCGGGTGCGGGCCGAGCGACGGGCCGGCCTCGCGGAGAGCGGCGACACAGCCGATACCGCGCTCGTTGCCCCCTCGGCCGTGATCGAGCCGCGCCTGCCGCGCATCTCGATGCTCGTCGCGCTGTTCGAGGAGCAAGGCATCGCCGACGCGCTGATCCCCCGGCTCGAGCGTCTGCGCTACCCTCGCGAGCTGACCGACATCGTGTTGCTGGTCGAGGAGGGCGACCATGTCACCCGCGCCGCGCTGGAGGCCGTGCGCCTGCCCCGTCACATGCGCTGGGTGACGGTGCCGCCCGGAACGGTGATGACCAAGCCGCGCGCGCTGAACTACGGCCTCGGCTTCGCCCGCGGCGAGATCGTCGGGATATGGGACGCCGAGGACGCGCCCGACCCCGACCAGCTGCACGTCGTCGCCGCCGGCTTCGCCCGCGCCGCGCCGCATGTCGCCTGCCTGCAGGGCGCGCTCGACTTCTACAACGCGCGCACCAACTGGCTGTCGCGTTGCTTCACGCTGGAATACGGAACGTGGTTCCGCGGCTTCCTTCCGGGGCTTCAGGGCCTCGACCTGCCGATCCCGCTCGGCGGCACCACCCTGTTCTTCCGCCGCGCCGCGCTCGAAGCGCTGGGGGGGTGGGACGCGCACAACGTGACCGAGGATGCCGACCTGGGCATACGGCTCTACCGCGCGGGCTTTCGCACCGAGATCGTGCAGACCACCACGCGCGAGGAGGCGACGTGCCGACTGATGCCCTGGGTGCGGCAACGCTCGCGCTGGCTGAAGGGCTATGCCATCACCTGGGCCGTGCACATGCGCCGGCCCGTGCGGCTGTGGGAGGAGATGGGGCCTCGGGGCTTCCTGGGCTTCAACGCGCTCTTCCTGGGCACGCTCGTGCAGTTCGTTCTGACGCCGGTGATGCTCAGCTTCTGGCTGCTCTCGCTCGGCGCGATCCACCCGCTCGCCGGGCAGGTGCCGCCGCTCCTGGGCTGGGCCTGCCTCGCCCTCTTCGCGGGCACAGAGGCGATCTCGCTCGCGCTCACGCTCATCGCCAATCGCGCGCGCGAGCGGCGCCGGCTGTGGTGGTGGATTCCGACGATGCAGGCCTATTTCCCGCTCGCCACGCTGGCCGCCTACAAGGGCCTGTGGGAGCTGATCTCCCGGCCGTTCTGGTGGGACAAGACCGAGCACGGGCTGCACGGCGAGGAAGAGCCTGTGCCACGGCAGGGCGGGGAACCGCCCCCTCGCGCGCCCTTTCGAACCGGCACCGTCTCGGCGGCAGGAGTCGTGCCGGCGGCCGCCGAGTGAGGCGGCCGGGGCGCCTCAGTAGCGAACGTCGCCCTCGCCGTCTGTCCTCAGCCGCTGAACGAAGGCGATCGAGATGTGCGACTTGAGCGCCTCGTAGGCGCCTTGCTCGTCGCGCGCCTTGATCGCCGCGACGATCTTCTCGTGTTCTTCCAGCGCCTTTTCGCCCCGCCCGGTCGCGGCGAGCGAGGTCGTCGCCATCAGCGCCATCGAGCGATAGACGAGATCAAGCTGCTGCACGAGGTAGCGGTTGTGCGAGGCGAGGTGAATCTGGCGATGAAATCGCCGGTTGGCCCGCGCCAGCGCCGAGGGGTCGCCCACCAGCGCCCGGTCGTCCTCGATCATCTGCTCGAGCACCTCGATCTCTTCGTCGGCGGCGTGACGCGCGGCGAGCCGCGCCGCCAGGCCCTCGAGCTCGGAGCGCACGACATAGAGCTCGGCGAGCTGGTTGTGGTCGAGCGAGGCGACGATCAGCGAGCGCCCGTCGCGCGCCAGCAGGCTCTGCGTCTCGAGCCGCTGCAGCGCCTCGCGGATCGGCGTGCGCGAAACGCCGAACCGCTCGGCCAGCTCGCTCTCGACCAGGCGGTCGCCGGGGCGGTAGACCCCGATGTCGATCGCCTCGAGGATCATGTCGTAGGCGTCTTTCTGCGGGGTCTTCTCGACGGGCAAGGCCTCTGTCTCCGTGTCTGGGCGGCGCGCTACGCTAGCCGTGCCCGAGCGGGCAGCGCAAGACGCGACCGGCATGGCGGGGCCGAACGTGGCCGGGGCGTCAGCCGCGCCGGCCGGCCATCGCGGTGGCGAAGCGATCGAAGAGATAGGCGCTGTCCTGCGGGCCGGGGCTGGCCTCGGGGTGGTACTGCACCGAGAAGACGGGCCGATCCTCGAGCCGGATGCCGCAATTCGATCCGTCGAAGAGCGAAACGTGGGTCTCGCGCACGCCGGCGGGCAGCGTCTGGCTGTCGACGGTGAAGCCGTGGTTCATCGACGTGATCTCGACCTTGCCGGTCTCGATGTCCTTCACCGGGTGGTTGGCGCCATGGTGGCCGTGGTTCATCTTGATCGTCCGCGCGCCGAGGGCCAGCGCCAGCATCTGGTGACCGAGGCAGATGCCGAAGATCGGCAGCGCCGAGCGGTCCATCACCTCGCGGATCATCGGCACGGCATAGGCGCCCGTCGCCGCCGGGTCGCCGGGGCCGTTCGACAGGAACAGCCCGTCGGGCGCAAGCGCGAGCACCTCGTCGGCCGTGGCGGTGGCGGGCAGCACCGTCACCTCGCAGCCGGCGGAGGCAAGGCAGCGCAGGATGTTGCGCTTGGCGCCGTAGTCGATCGCCACCACCCGGTGCCCCGGCCCCTCGCGGCGCGTGTAGCCCTCGGGCCAGGCCCAGCGCATCTCGTCCCACCGGTAAGATTGCGCGCAGGTGACCGCCCTGGCCAGGTCGCGCCCCTCGAGCCCAGTGAAGCCGCGCGCCGCGGCGACCAGCGCCTCGATGTCGAAGGCGCCCGACGGGTCATGCGCAAGCGCGACATGGGGAGCCCCCTGCTGGCGGATGGCGCGGGTCAGCCGGCGCGTGTCGATCCCGCCGATGCCGACGCGTCCGCGCCGCGCGAGCCAGTCCGACAGGGGCTCGGCCGCGCGCCAGTTCGACGGCTCGGTCGGATCCCACTTGACCACCATGCCCTCGGCCACCGGGTCGGCGGTCTCGTCGTCTTCGGGGTTCACGCCCACGTTGCCGACATGGGGGAAGGTGAAGGTGACGATCTGCCCGGCATAGGATGGATCGGTCATGATCTCCTGGTAGCCGGTCATGGCGGTATTGAAGCACAACTCGGCCTGTCGCTCGCCCGTCGCACCGAAGCCGCGCCCGTAAAAGAGCGTGCCGTCGGCGAGGGCGAGGCAGGCGGTCGGGCGGGGCTGGGGCATGGCATGGTCTCCCTCGGGCCGGGCGCGGCCCCGCCCGCACCTAGAGACGGGCGCGAGAGGGGTCAAGACGGCCGCGCCCTGCGGCGCTTTGGCCCTGTCTTGCCTCTTGCGCAGGCGGGCCGGCTGGCGCCAGCCTTGGCACATGGAAGCGTGCCCGGCTCCGGGAAGAGCCCCCGGGGGAAGAGAGGCCGGCGCCATGAAACGCATAAAGCCCGAGGAGTGGCCGTCGCTCGTGCTGCGCGGTCTGGCGGTCGTGCTGATCGTCGTGCACCTGATCGCGGGCGTGTTCGTCTACTCTCATTTCGTGTTCTTCCTCACCGCCGCGGTCCTCGCGCTCCTGCTGTCGAAGGAGATGTACGAGGAGATGGCGATGCGGTTCTTCAAGCTGAAATCCGACACCTACGAGCGCGAGATGGAGGAGGCCCGCGCCCACCCGGCCGGCGCACGCGATGTCACCCCGCCGATCGAGGCCGAGGACGTGCCGTGGATCGCGGGCTCTGTCGAGACCGCGGCCCGCGACACCCGCGACGAGGGCATGCCCGAAGGCGACGGCGCCGACGGCGCGCCGCCAAGCGACTCGTCGGGGCCTGGCGAGCGCGACCCGCGCTGACGGTGGTGCCCTCGCCGCGCCCGGCAGTTGCCAGCGCCGGGGTGCATCGCTACCTGTGCCGGCCACGGAAGGGGCGGGCAGGAGCGCCCGACATCCCCGGAGGACGACGCCATGACGGACATGAAGTCGCGGGTGACGACCGCGCTGAAGGAGGCGATGCGGGCACGCGAGCCCGTCCGCCTCTCGACGCTCCGCCTGATCAACGCCGCGATCAAGGACCGCGACATCGCCCGGCGCGGCGAGGGCGATCAGGGCGGGATCGGCGATGACGAGGTGCTGCAGATCCTCGCCCGGATGGTCAAGCAGCGGCAGGAGAGCGCCAGCGCCTACGAAGAGGGCGGCCGGCTCGAGCTGGCCGAGCAGGAGCGCGCCGAGATCGCCGTGATCGAGGAGTTCCTGCCACGCCAGCTCGACGAGGGCGAGGTCGAGGCGGCCATCGACGCGGCGATCGCCGAGACGGGCGCCGCGGGGCTGCGCGACATGGGCAAGGTGATGGCCGCGCTCAAGGCCCGCCACACGGGCCAGATGGATTTCGGCGCGGTGGGGCCGCGGGTGAAGGCGCGGCTGGCTGGCTGAGCCTCAGTCGAAAGCGAAGGCGGCGCGGGCGCGGGCGGTCTCGTCGGCCGCGAGGGGAAAGCGGCGCACGAACCGCGTCTTGAAGCCGGTTCGCCCGCGCCGCGCGCCGAAGTTCTCGCCGTGGTTGACGATGTAGAGCGCCGAGGGCCGGGCGAGCGGCGTCAGCGGCCGGCCCGCGAGGCGCGCGAGATACGGGAACATCCGGTGCTCGTGGGCGGTCATGGCGCCGATCAGCGCAGCGTCGTCTTGCCCGCCCCGCAGGTCGAAGCCGAAGGCGGCGCAGGAGCCGCAGAGCTTCCAGAACGCCTTCTGACCCGGATCGCTCAGGCTCTGCGGGCGTGCCTCGGCCCACAGCCCCTCGGCCGCGTCGAGCACGTAGCCCCGGGTGACGAGGTAGCCGCCGGGCGCACGGCCCTGCGCCATCTCCTGCACGACATGCGGAGCGAGCAGGTCGTCGGCGTCGAAGGGCATCGCGTAGCCCCGCGTCACGCCGGATTCGGGCAAGGCGCGGGCGAGAGCGGCGAGCTTGGCCCACTTGTCGTTCCCCTCCACCGGCTCGGCGAAAGGCATAAAGCGCACGCGCCCGTCGCCCGGCAGCCCCTCGGGCGCGTCCTGCCCGCAGATCAGCGCGCGCCAGCGGGGCGAGGTCTGGCGGCGAAAGCTCTCGATCGTGCGGGCGAGACGGGCCGAGACCGCGCCCCAGTCGGATACATGGTGGCGCCCGACGAGCGGGAGAAGGAATACCACGTCGGGCGATTCGGGCGGGGCGAGGCGCCGGGCGCGGGCGGCGAGAGCGGCGACCTCGGAGGGCTGGGGGCCGAGGCGCATCGCCAGCGACGGCGACAGCGCGGCCGCGACCCGCAACGCCGCGCGCTTGCTCTTGGGGGTGGCAGGGGCCTGCGCCATGCTGAATCGCTAGGCCAGGGGCGCGGCGCCGGCAAGCGAAAGCGGGATCAGGGCCGCGTGGCCGGCCCGCCCACCCCGGCGCCGAGGCCGGTGCCCGAAAGCCGGCGGGTCAGGTCGTCGAAGAGCGCTGCACGTTCGTCGGCCGAGAGGAACGCGCCGATCTCCACCTCGCGGTCGCCGCCCTTGAGGGTGACGTAGTTCGGCACCGGCCCCGCCTCCTCGTGGAGCGCCACGCGCACCCAGTGCGGGTTGGCCTCCCACCGCCGTTCGGCGCGGCGCGGCTCGCGGCGCACCAGCGCCACACGGTCGTCCCACAAGGTCAGCTCCTCAGTGAGCAGGAGCGACCGGTCGTTCATGCGGATCAGCCACATCGTCAGGCCCAGCGTGCCCATGGCGAAGGGCAGGATCGCCCACATCACCGGCGAGCCCAGCACCGACAGCATCGGCACGCAGATCAGCGCGAAGGTCGCGCCGACGAAGAGCGCATAGCCCCGGTTCGTCATCGAGCGGTGCGGCCAGAGGCGCAGGCGTGCCCGCGGGCCCGCCCCGGCAGGCCCGCCCCCAGCAGGAGCGGCCCCGGAAGGATCCGGGGCCGCATCGCCGATCTCGTCCCATGCATAGGGCATGACGGCCTCAGTGGGCGTGCGTCTTGTCCCAGTCCGACTGCTTGGGCAGCGTCTCGAACGTGTGCTCGGGCGGGGGCGAGGGCAGCGTCCACTCGAGCGTGTCGGCGTGCTCGTTCCAGTAGTTCGCCTCGGTCACGCGGGCGCCCCGCGTCAGCGTGTACCACATGATGCCGAAGAACAGGATGAACGAGCCGAAGGCGATGAACGCGCCGATCGAGCTGACGTAGTTCCAGAAGGCGAAGGCCTCGGGGTAGTCGATGTAGCGGCGCGGCATGCCCTGGCGTCCGAGGAAGTGCTGCGGGAAGAACGTCAGGTTCGAGCCGATGAACATCAGCCAGAAATGCACCTTGCCCCAGAACTCGGGGTATTGCCGCCCCGACATCTTGCCGATGTAGAAGTAGATGCCGGCGAAGATGGCGAAGACGGCGCCGAGGCTCATCACGTAGTGGAAGTGGGCCACGACGTAGTAGGTGTCATGGTAGGCGCGGTCGATGCCGGCCTGGGAAAGCACGACGCCGGTGACGCCGCCCACGGTGAACAGGAACAGGAAGCCGAACGCCCAGAGCATCGGCGTGCGGAACTCGACCGAGCCGCCCCACATCGTGGCGATCCAGCTGAACACCTTGATGCCCGTCGGCACGGCGATGACCATGGTCGCCAGCATGAAGTAGGCCTGCTGGCTGACGCTCATGCCCACCGTGTACATGTGGTGCGCCCAGACGACGAAGCCGAGCACGCCGATCGCCACCATGGCGTAGACCATCGGCAGGTAGCCGAAGATCGGCTTGCGCGAGAACGTGGCGATGACGTGGCTGATGATGCCGAAGCCGGGCAGGATGATGATGTAGACCTCCGGGTGCCCGAAGAACCACAGGATGTGCTGGTAGAGCACCGGGTCACCGCCGCCCGCCGGGTCGAAGAAGGTCGTGCCGAAGTTGCGGTCGGTCAGCAGCATCGTGATCGCGCCCGCGAGCACCGGCAGCGCCAGAAGGATCAGCCACGCGGTGATGAACACCGACCACGCGAACAGCGGCACCTTGTGCAGGGTCATGCCCGGCGCGCGCATGTTGAGGAACGTGGTGATGATGTTGATCGCGCCCAGGATCGACGAGGCGCCCGAGACGTGCACCGCGAAGATGGCGAGGTCGGTCGAATAGCCGGCCTCCGAGGTCGAGAGCGGCGGGTAGAGCACCCAGCCCAGGCCCGAGCCCATCTGCCCGTTGCCCCCCGGCGCGAAGAGCGACGCGACAGCCAGCGATGTGCCCGCGACGTAGAGCCAGTAGGACAGGTTGTTGAGGCGCGGGAACGCCATGTCGGGCGCGCCGATCTGCAACGGCATGAAGTAGTTGCCGAAGCCGCCGAAGAGGGCCGGGATCACCACGAAGAACATCATCAGGATGCCGTGCGCGGTGATCAGCACGTTCCAGAGATGGCCGTTGGGCGTGCAGTTCTCGGTCGCGGTCGGCAGCATCCGCGCGCCTTCCATGCACATGAACTGCACGCCGGGCTGCATCAGCTCCATCCGCATGTAGACGGTGAAGGCGACGGCGATGAACCCGACCACGGCGCTGGTGATCAGGTAGAGGATGCCGATGTCCTTGTGGTTGGTGGACATGAACCAGCGGGTGAAGAACCCGCGGGGATCCTCGTGGTCGTGCCCGTGCGGTACGGCAGCGTCGGCCATGGTGCCTCCTGTTCGCGATTCTCGTCTCGGGCAGGCCACAAGGTTCGCGCGCGGGCGCGCCCGGAGTTGCGGCGGACCCTAGTTGCGACGCGCCGCGCCGGCAACGGTCACTTGGCCGCACTTGAGCAGAATATTCACGATGCCGAATTCATTCGAAGGGGAGGCGCGCGCCTGCGGAAAGTCGCGCCGCGGCATGACCGGGCACACCAGCGTCAGCACCGTGCCCAGCGCACCCACCGTGAAGATCACCTGCAGCCCCCGGCGATCGCGCATCACGGTGGGATCGGCGGCATCGGACACGTCACCCGTCTGCCCGCCATGGCCGTGCGAGGCAACCTGCGCCTTGGCCCGGCACGGGGCGGCGACCTGTAAAGATCGCCTTTACCCCTCACTGAATAGACCACGACATGCCCAGCCGGCGCCCGAATGTCCGCGTCTGGTTCCGGCCAATGGCCCAGAAGGGCGGCCCAGGACGGGCGATCTCCCCGGCACACCATCTCTCCGTGCGTGGCGGCCCCGTTTCGCCGCCACGATCATGAGCAGCCGCCCACGCGCCGGGGACGGGCGGCGGCGAGCGCCTTTCCCCTACGAGTATCCCGAGTTCGCGTCACCATGCCCATTGATCCCGCCCCCTCCGCGCCCGAATCGTCCGTCGTGCACGAGTCGGGCTGCGCCTGCGCCGCCTGCGTCATGCGCCCCGAGCCCGACCCAGACGCCCCGCCGCCCGAGCCGGACGGCCGCGTGCTGTCGGCGCTGCCCACAGGCACGCTCGACCAGCTCGCCGACTACCTGCGCGACGGCTACTGGGTCGAGGGCGGCGGGCGCGCCTTCCACTGGAACCTGACCTCGAGCGGGCTCAACCCGAACTCGGGCGTCCTGCTCTACAACGTGTCGGGCTACGTCCATTCGGTCCGGTCCGACGCAGACGGCATCACCGACGACCGCAAGGAGCTGGTGCGCGAGGCGTTCAAGCTGTTCGAGGCGACGCTCGGGATCGACTTCGAGGAGACGACGTCGGACGACCCCTCGACCGTCGACTTCTTCTTCGGCGACAACGATTCGGGCGCCTACGCCTCGTCGGGCTACTCGTTCTTTTCCGGCCAGCCGGGCATGATCACCCGCAGCTACATCAACGTCGCCGAGTCTTGGTCGGGCGGCACCTCGACCTACGACGACTACACGCTGCAGACGATCCTGCACGAGATCGGCCACGCGCTCGGCCTCGGCCACCAGGGCTACTACAACGGCTCCGCCGGCTATCCGGGCGACGCGACCTTCTCCAACGACAGCTGGCAGGCGTCGATGATGTCGTATTTCGCCCAGAGCGAGAACACGACGGTCGACGCCAACTACGAGTTCCTGCAGACGCCGATGGCCGTCGACTGGATGGCACTCGACGACATCTACGGCAGCCAGAGCCACGGCGGCGTCACCTTCGGCGTGCAGAACGCCTTCACCGGCGACACCGTGTGGGGCTTCAACACGACGATCACCTCCGAGGTGAGCGACATCTGGGCGAACTTCTCGAGCTACGCCCACCGCACCGCCTCGACCATCGTCGACGGCGGCGGCACCGACACGCTCGACTTCAGCGGCTACGCGCTCGACCAGTCGATCGACCTGCGCGCCTCCGAGCGCGGCGCCACCGCGCCGCACGTCTCCGACATCGGCGGCAGCCGGGGCAACCTGACCATCGCCGAGGGCACCGTGATCGAGAACGCGATCGGCGGGTCGGGCGCCGACGCGATCCGGGGCAACGCGGCGGCCAACCATCTGCAGGGCGGCGCCGGCGACGACACGCTGACCGGCGCCGAGGGCAACGACACCCTGACCGGCGGGACGGGCGACGACGTCGCCGTCTTTTCCGGCAACCGGGCCGCCTACACGGTGACGGGCACCCGCGACTCGGCCACGGTGAGCGGGGCAGACGGCACCGATACGCTCTCCGGCATCGAGACGCTCCAGTTCGACGACGGCACCATCGCCCTGCCCGACGCGCCGCCGGCCGTGACCGTGGGAGAAGCCGGCCGCGTGACGCTCACTCAGACCGGCCCGAACGCCTGGACGACCGTCGCCTTCGCCGAGGCGCTCACGGCCCCCTCGGTCGTCGTCGGCCCGATCTCCGGGGGCGACGGCGATCCGTCCACGGTGCGGGTGCGCAACGTCACCGAGACCGGCTTCGAGGTGCAGATCGACGAGTGGGATTATCTCGACGGCGCCCACCCGCAGGCGACGCTCGGCTGGCTCGCGGTCGAGGCGGGCACGCACACGCTCACCGACGGGACGACCCTGCGCGCGGGCTCGGCCGTCGCCGGCGGCAGCCCCGTCTCGGTGAGCCTCGGCGACAGCTTCGACGCTAGCCCGGTCGTGCTCGCCCAGGCGACGACCACCATTGGCGCGGGCGCCGTCGCCACCCGGCTCGACGGCGTGTCGTCGGCGGGCTTTTCCGTGCGCCTGCAGGCGCAGGAGAGCGCGGGCGCCGCGCCTGCCGCCGAGGCGGTCGACTGGATCGCGGTGGAGCAGGGCGGCAGCGCCGGCGGCGGGCTCGTCTCGCTGGTGACGGGCAACATCGTGACGCAGGCCGCGCAGGCCGTCGGGTTCGGCGGCTCCTTCGCAACGGCGCCGGCGCTGCTGGCCGACATGCAGAGCCTGCGCGGCGTCGATCCCGCCACGGTGCGGCTGAGCGCGCTCGACACCTCGGGGGCGTCTGTCTTCGTCGAGGAGGAGGGCTCGGCCGATGCCGAGACCGCCCATGCCGCCGAGTCGGTCGGTCTCGTCGCCGCGGCCGCGGGCGTGCTCAGCGGGCAGACCGTCGCCGCAGCCCCCGACCCGATCGGCGAGGCGCGCACGATCGAGATCTCGCAGCCGGGCCCCGGCGCCTGGACGCGGGTCGATTTCCTGCAACCGCTCGACACCCCCGAGGTCGTCATGGGCCCCCTCGGCTTCGCCGGGCCCGACCCGGCCGCGGTCCGGGTGCGCAACGTCACCGAGACCGGCTTCGAGGTGCAGATCGACGAGTGGGATTATCTCGATGGCGGCCATGCCACCGAGACGATCTCGTTTCTCGCCATCGAGCGGGGCAGCCACACCCTGCCCGACGGCACCGTGATCCGCGCGGGATCGGCCTCTGCCGACCACGGCTGGACGGAAGTGACCCACGGCGCGATGGGTGCAACGCCGGTGGTGCTGGCGCAGATCGTGACATGGAACGGGCCGCAGGCCGCCACCGCACGCCTGCGCGACGTGACCGAGACGGGCTTCCGCGTGACCGTGCAGGAGGAGGAGGGCAACGACGGCCTGCACGCCGTGGAAGAGATCGACTGGATCGTGATCGACACGGGCACGGTTACAGGCACGGGCACCGACCGGCACGTCGCGCTCACGGGCGACGAGGTGACCCATGTGGAACAGAACGTGAGCTTCGGCGGCGCCTTCAGCGGCGATCCCGACGCGCCCGCCCTGCTTGCGGCGATGCAGAGCTTCGACGGCTCCGACCCGTCGACGGTGCGCGCCCGCTCGGTCGACACCGAAGGGGCCATGCTCTTCGTCGAGGAGGAACGCTCGGCCGACCCCGAGATGGGCCACACGACCGAGGTCATCGGCATCGCGGCCTTCGACGCGGGCCTGATCTTCGCCTGATCGGGCCATGTCGGTCGCCGAGGTTGCGTTTCGGCGCGCGCTGGGCGAAGGGTCTGCACCAGCCGCGCCCGGCGCGGCGCGCGGGAGCGGCGGCACAAGGGCCGGCCCTGCCGGGCCGGGCCTGAGCGGGGCACACAGCGATGAGCGAGCCGGACGAGACGAGCGCGGCCTTCGGCCAGATTTACCGCGATCATTCCTGGGGCGGCGTCTCACGCTCGGGCATCGGCTCGTCGCAGGAGGCGGCGCGCGCCTATGCCGACACGGTCACCTCCGTCATGCGGCGCTTCGGGGTTGGCACGGTGCTCGATCTCGGCTGCGGCGACTGGGAGTTTTCGCGGCACATCGACTGGGGCGGCGCGCGTTATGTCGGGGTCGATATCGTGCCCGAGCTGGTCGCGCACCTGCGTGCCACCTTCGGCGGGCCGAACGTGGGGTTCATGCAGGGGAACCTGCTCGACACCGAACTGCCCGACGCGGACCTCGTGCTGTGCAAGGATGTGCTGCAGCACCTCGGCAACGCGCAGGTGGCCCGCGCGCTCGATCGGCTGTCCCGGTTTCCCATGGTCATGCTCACCAACGATCGCGTCCTGCGCACGCGACTCGGGTGGCGGCACCTGTGGCGGACGACAGAGATCGGCACGCCGAACGCCGACATCCCGCCGGGCGGGTGGCGGCCGCTGCTTCTGCGCGAGCCGCCCTTCGGCCTGACCGCGGAAGAGCTGCGCCGCTACACCGTGCGGAGCGGTGACAGGACGTGGATCAAGGAAGTGCTCCTGTGGCGGGGCCAGCGGCAGCGCGCCGCCTGATCCGTCCCGAGCGGGCGCTCGCGCCTCTCTCTGCCTGACCGAGGCGCCCGGGGCGAGACTGTGAAGGTGCTCGTCCTGCCCGATACCGCCGCCACCGACCGGGCCGCCGGCATCCTGGCCGACCGGCTGGCACGGGCGCCCGCCTCGGTGCTCGGCCTCGCCACGGGCGAGACGATGCCCGGCGGCGGGGAGACCTAGGTTCGCTGAGCGCGTCCGCAGCGCCGCCGACCTCCTGGTCGAGGGGGCGGCACGCCGTCGATCGAGGGCGCCTGCCTCGCCGGGTCTGAGGGCCGCATCGTCGAGATCCGCCCCGCGGCAGACGCGCCGACGCCTGACCACCGCTTCGCCGTGGTCGCGCCGGGCTTCGTCGATGTCCAGATCAACGGCGGCGGCGGGGTGCTTTTCAACGACGCGCCCACGCCCCACACACCGGCCCGGAGGGCCGAAGCCGCGCGGGTGAGGGGCGACCGGCCGTTCCTCGTGACCGACGCGATGGCGACGCTCGGCAGCGACCTCGACGCCTTCGACCTGTTCGGCATGCCGGTTCGGCTCGCGGGCGGGCGGCTCGTTTCGCCCGAGGGCACGCTGGCTGGCGCGCCCCTGGCGATGGACGCGGCGGCGCGGCGCATGGTTGCCCTCGGCGTGGCCGAGGCAAAGGCGCTCGACATGGCCTCGGGCTGGCCGGCACGGGCCGCCGGACCCGACGGGCTGGGGCGGATCGTGGCGGGGGGCGGACCGTGCTCACCAGCCTCTCGGCCGACCTGCACGCCGAGGCGGTGATGGTCGACGGGGCCTGGGCCCGCCTGTCGCAGGCGCAGGGCATGCGTTGAGCCTCGACCGCCTGCCCGGCCGCCGCGTCGCCCGCCGGCGCCCGGTCGCGCGCTCGACCGGGCCAGGATGGTGGCCACCACCACGCCCGAAGAACGGCCCGCCCCCCGATACCCGCAGGATCAGGGGCCGAGGCGGCCCTGAGCCGGGGGGAGCGGGCGGGTGCGGCCGATGGCTCTCTCGCGGCGCAGCCCGGGCCGGCTGTCGGCCGGCGCCCGCCAGCGCGCCAGCCGCCGGCCCTCAGGCTCGAACGAGACCCTTGAGCGCGAAGGTCACCGCGGCCTCGAGATAGGCGTCGCGGGGCATTTCCGAGAGGAAGAACTGCCGCAGCGCCCAGATGTCGTGAATCATGTCGAGGAAATTCGCCGCGACGAGGGGGTCGATGTCGTGGAACTCGCCCGATGCGATGCCATCGCGAATGACCGCCTCGTAGCGGCCGACCAGCGCCCGATACCGGGCGATCATGCGTGCCCGCGCCTCGGGCCGCAGGCTCTTGAGCTCGCGGTTGAGGATGCCGATCTGGCGGCGCCGCTCGTCAGCCACGTCGAGCGCGGCCTCCATCATGCGCCGGATACGCTCCGTCGCGCTCGCCCCGGTCGCCACCTGCTCGAGGCGGGAGACGAGGCGCTCCATTTCGTGGGCGTAGACGAGTTCCAGCAATTCGTCCTTGCCCTTCACATGCGCATAGAGGGTGGGCACGTGCATGCCCGTGGCATCGGCGATCTCGCGCATGGTGGCCTGGGCGAACCCCTTTCTCGCGATCACGTCGGTCGCTGCGGCGAGGATGCGCGCGAGCGGCGTCTCCGGCCGGGCGTCCTCGGCGTGTGTCATTCTCGGCGGGGCCTCCGCGGCGGGGGCCGGCTCGGGCGGACCGTCCGCCGTGCGCAGCGCATACGTCAGCACGAGCGTTGCGATGGCGCTCTCGTGATCGTCCTGGATGGTCACCGTCCAGACCGACAGGCCCGCGGGTGCCGGCTGCGGGATGGCTTCTCCGGTCAGGCGATTGGCGGGGCGGGGCGACAGCGAGACGGTCTTGACGTCGAACGCCGTCACCTCGTGCCCGCGCGCCTCGGTGCCGGCGAGCACGAGCGCCTCGGCAAATCCCAGGAGCGACGCAAGCGTGACGGGCGCCCGCGCGGCCGCCGGAAAAGCCGGCGCGGTCTCGCCGACGATGCGCTCCGGCCGCACGGCGAGCAGGCGCACCCCGCCTGAAGGCGCCGGCCGAGGCGCCGGAGCGCCGGAATGCGCGACCGTCGCCGCAACGCCGCGGGCCAAATCTTCACGCTCCACGCTCTCCGCCTCCTCCCTGGGCCTCATCGGCGGCCCTGCGCCGCATCGCACAGCACCAGCGATACGCGGCGGCAAGGGCCTCGCGCAAGCTCGGACAAAGGCTTGACAGCCGGGGCGGATGGCAGTTGGCTACGGACCTAACAAGCGCTTGTTAACGCGCGTGGGACGGGGAGTGCAGGCGTGCAGGCACGCATCGATCATCTGTTGTGGGCAGGGCCCGACCTGGAGGCAGCTTCGGCCGCCTTCGCCGAGCTGACCGGCGTGACACCCGCGACGGGCGGAAGCCATCCTGGCTTCGGGACGCGCAACGCGCTCGTCGCGCTCGACGATGGCCGCTACCTCGAGGTGATCGCGCCCGACCCCGTCCAGGACCTTGCAGGAACCCTCGGCGCCGAGCTCGCCGCGCTGCCCGCGCCGCGGATGTTCACGATCGCCTTCGCCGCCTCCGGGCTCGACGCGGTCGCCCAGGCGGCGCGGGCAGCCGGGGCGGCGCCCGGCGCGCCGATCGACATGGCGCGCACCCGACCCGACGGCGTGCACCTCGCCTGGCAGATCCTGCGGTTCGACGACCCGGCGCGCGGCTGGGCGATGCCCTTCGTCATCGACTGGAAGGACACGCCGCATCCCTCGGCTTCGACGCCCGCCGGCTGCGCGCTCTCCAACCTCGTGCTGACCGATCCCGCGCCCGAGGGGCTCTCGGCGCTGGTCACCGCCATCGGGGCCGACGTGCCGGTGGCGCGGGGCCTCGCCCCCGGCGCGGTGGCCGAGCTCGACACGCCGAAGGGCCGGGTGGTGCTGACGTGAGCGGCGCCGAGCGGACGCCGCTGACGGCCGAGGCTATGCAGGAGATGCTCGACGCCTCTCCCTTCATCGCCTTCCTCGGGCTGACCGTGACCGAGGCCGACGCCGGCACCGGGCGCGTCGCCATGACCATGCCCATGCGGCCGGAGCTCGAGCGCGGCGGCCCGATGCAGGGCCAGTTCCACGGCGGGCCCGTGGCGGCGCTGATCGACACGGCGGGCGACTTCGCCGTGGCCGTCGCCGTCGGCGGGGGCGTGCCCACGATGAACTTCCGCGTCGACTATCTGCGCCCCTCGGGCGGCAGGGCGCTGACGGCCACGGCAACGGCACGGCGCATCGGCCGGACGGTCGCGGTGGTCGACGTCGACGTGACCGATGCCGAGGGCCGGCTGACCGCCGTGGGCCGCGGCACCTATTCGACGCAGGTCGGCTGATGCCGACGCTGCCGGTCACCCGCAACCTGGGCGACCTCGCTCTCGCCGCCGCCGATCCGGCCGCGCCGTGGCTTGTCGAAATGGACGGAGCCACCGCGAGCGCGCGACTGACCTACGGCGATCTCGCCACCGAGGCCTGTGCCGTGGCGCGCGGCCTGCTGGCGCGCGGCTTGAAGCGGGGCGACCGGGTGGCGATTCTCGGCGAGAACTCCGCCCGCTTTCTGCTCGCCTATTTCGGCACGATGCGGGCGGGCCTCGTCTCCGTGCCCGTCAACTGGCGGCTGCCGGCCGACGCGATCGCCCACATCCACCGCGACGCGGGCGTGGCGCTGACGCTGGCCGATACCGACCGGGCGCCCATGGTGCCCGAAGGCGTGCCCACGCTCGCCCTCGACGGGCCTGACTGGGAGGCGCTGCGCGACCCCGGCCCCTTCGCGGCGGTGGAGGCCGGCGAGGCAGAGACCGCGAACATCCTCTACACCTCCGGGTCGACCGGGTTGCCCAAGGGCGTGCCGCTCACCCATCGCGGCTACGGCCACGCGGTGCAGGCGGCCATCGCCGCCCTGCCGAAGCCATGGGGTGCGCGCGCGCTCGTGCCGGCGCCGCTCTACCACATGAACGGGCTGTTCTTCGCCAAGATGCTGGCCGCGTCGGGCGCGCAGATGGTGCTGATGCGCCGCTTCGAGGCGCGCGCCTACCTCGTGGCGGCGGCCGCCGAGCGCTGCACCCTGCTCACCGGCATCCCCACCATGCTGACGCTGGCCCTGCGCGAGCACGACCTGCTGGAGCGGCTCGACCTGTCGTCGGTGGATACCGTCATGATCGGCTCGTCCCCGGTCACCGAGCGCCTCGCCGGCCAGATCGCCGAGGCGTTTCCCGGCGCGACGCTGCGGATCACCTACGGCACGACCGAGGCCGGCCCGACCGCCTTCGCCCCGCATCCCGACGGGCGGCCGACGCCGCCCACCTCGCTCGGCGTCGCCTCGCCCCATGCCGAGGTGAAGCTGGTCGGAGGGCCGTCGGAGGACGAGGGCGTGCTCTGGGTGAAGAGCCCGGTGGTGATGCCGGGCTATCTCAACCTGCCCGAGAAGTCGGCCGAGAAGCTGCATGACGGCTGGTACGACACCGGCGACGTCATGCGGCGCGACGCACAGGGCTTCTTCTACTTCGTCGACCGCTCCGACGACATGTTCGTCTGCGGCGGCGAAAACATCCACCCCGGCGAGATCGAGATACGGCTGACCGCGCACCCCGACATCGCTGAGGCCTGCGTGGTGCCGGTGGCCGACGAGGTGAAGGGGGCGCTGCCGGCGGCCTTCGTCGTGGCCCGGCCGGGAGCCGGGATCACGGCCGAGGCTGTGAAGGCGCACGCGCTCGCCACCGGCCCGGCCTTCGCCCATCCGCGCTTCGTCGAGGTGGTGACGGCGCTGCCGCTCTCGGGCGTCGGCAAGGTGGATCGCAAGGCGCTGAAGGCCCGCGCGGCGGCGTTCTCGCGCGACAGGGAGGAGACGCAATGAAGGCGATGGTGCTGCACGCCCACGGCGAGATCGGCGACATCGAGTGGCACGAGGACTGGCCCGACCCCGAACCCGGCGAAGGCGAGGTGCTGGTGCGCGTGGCCGCCTGCGCGCTCAACTACCACGACCTGTTCACCCTGCGCGGCATGCCCGGGATCAAGGTGCCCATGCCGATCATCATGGGCATCGACGCCTCCGGCACGGTGGCGGGCACCGGCCCCGGCGTCGAGGGCTGGGCCGAGGGCGACCGCGTGCTCATCGACCCGATCGACCGCGAGAGCGGCCGGCTCTTCGGCGAGATGGTGAACGGCGGGCTGGCCGAATACGCGGTGGTCAAGGCGCACCAGCTCGTCCGCCTGCCCGACAGCGTCGGCTTCGAGTCAGGGGCGGCACTGCCCTGCGCCTACGGCACCGCCTACCGCATGATGGTCACCCGCGGGCAGGTCGCCGAGGGCGAGAAGGTGCTGATCCTCGGCGCCTCGGGGGGCGTGGGCACCTGCTGCGTGCAGCTCGCCAGGATGGCCGGCGCCCACGTGATCGCCGCCGCCTCGAGCCCCGAGAAGCTGGCGAAGCTCGAGTCGCTCGGCGCCGACGAGGTGATCGACTATACCGAGCGCCTGTTCCGCGACCAGATCGTCGAGCGCCATGGCAAGCCGCGCATCGCCGGCGGCGGCGGCGTCGACGTGGTGGTGAACTTCACCGGCGGCGAGACATGGGTGCCGTCGCTGCGCAGCCTGAAACGCCACGGGCGGATGCTGACCTGCGGCGCGACCGCGGGTTACGACCCAAAGACCGACATCCGCTTCATCTGGACCTTCGAGCAGCAGATCGTGGGCTCGAACGGGTGGGAGCGCGCCGATGTCGAGGCGCTGCTCGCCCTTGTCGATCAGGGAAGGCTGACGCCGGTGATCGACCGCACCCACGCCTTGCCCGACGCCCACGCCGCGTTTTCCGACATGGCGGAGCGACGGATCTTCGGCAAGGTGCTCGTCGCGCCGTAGGCGCACGGACAGGACCAGCGCCGCGGGCGCGCAAAGAGACAGGCGCCGCGAGGCGCAGACAGGATCGCGCCCCTGGGCGTGAGACGACCCAGAAACAGGGAGACACTCATGAGACACGCTCGCACATCCTTCGCCGCGCTTGCCCTCGCCACGGGCCTCGCCGCCCCTGCCGCGGCGCAGGAATACTCGTTCCGCATGGCCACGATCGACGTGGAGACGGGCAACTACTTCAACTTCATCGCCGTGCCCTTCGCCGAACTGGTAAGCGACCTCACCGGCGGCGAGGTGGAGATCCAGCCGCTGCCCGCGGGCACCGTCGGCTCGGTCTTCCGCCTGCACGAGGCGCTCGACGACGGTCTTGTCGACATGGTCAACTGGCCGGCGGCCTTCCTCGGCAACGAGGATCCGTTCAACTCGATGATCAACACCTTCCCCACCGGCCTCGGCAGCGACTCGATCCTCGCCTGGCTCTACTACGGAGGTGGCGAGGAGCTGCTGACCGCCCACCGGGCCGAGACGATGGGCGTGCACTCGATCATCCTCGGGTCCGGCCCCGCCGAGTGGTTCGCGCACTCGCATGTCCCGCTCGAGACCGTCGAGGATCTGGAGGGCAAGCGCTATCGCACGCTCGGCAACTGGGCCGCGATCGTGTCGGACAAGTTCGGAGCGGCCGCCACGACCACGCCGGGCTCCGAAGTGTATTCGATGCTCGAGCGGCAGGGCCTGGACCTCGCCGAGTACTCGCTGCCCGGCGAGAACTTCAACCAGGGCCTGCACGAGACGGCAGAGTACATCATCTATCCCGGCATCCACGCGCCCGGCTGGAGCTTCGAGCTGATGGTCGGCATGGACCAGTGGGAGGAGCTGCCGGAAGAATACAAGACCGCCATCGAGACGGCGGCGCGGCTCGTGACCTACGACAGCATGCAGCGCACGATGCTCGCCGACATGGAAGCGGTGCGCAAGATCAACGAACGCGCAGAGGCGGGGCAGAACACCCTGCTGGAGCTCGACCAGGAGTTCCGCGACGCGGCCGAGGCCGCCGCCCGCGAATGGGCTGTCGAGACGGCAGCCGAGGCCGCCGCGGAAGGCAACGACTGGCCGCAGAGGGTGGTCGACTCGCTCTTCCCGTTCCAGGACGCCTGGCGCGCCTCGTCGTACTACATGGTGACCGACACGCGTCAGTGACGCGCACGGCCCGCGCTCCCACGGGGCGCGGGCCCCCCGTCTGGAAGGCTTCATGGACCTGCTCCTTCGCCGCATCCTGCCTGCACTCGACCGCGTCTCCGCGGCGCTCGCCGTCGTGGCGCAGGCGATGATCGTCGTCCTGATCTGCGTGATGCTCTACGAGGTCGCAGCGCGGCGGATCTTCAATTCGCCCACGCTGTGGTCGGTCGACATCGTCTACATGGTCAACGGCACGCTTTTCCTGATCTCGGCGGGCTACACCCTGCTCAAGGAGCGCCACGTGCGGATCGACTTCCTGTCGTCGCGGCTGCCCGCGCGGGTGCAGCACGCCGTCAACGCGCTGTTCTACGCGCTTCTTTTCCTGCCGCTGCTCGCGCTGACCACCTCGGCGAGCGTCGACAAGGCATGGGAGGCGTTCGTCGAGAAGACGCTGGAGAACATGAGCGTCTGGCAGCCCGTGATCTGGCCGTTCCTGACCGGCATCGCGCTGGGGCTTCTGGGCCTGGCGCTGCAGGTGACGCTGCAGACGATCCGCCACGCCATCGGCGTCTTCCGCCCCGAGGCCGTGCCCCTGCCCGGCCACGCGGCCGGCCCAGAGCTGTGAGGCGGGCATGAGTGGAGAGACGCTCGCGGCGCTGATGTTTCCGTGCCTGTTCGTGTTCGTCCTGCTGGGGCTGCCGATCTCGTTCTCGCTGCTGGTGACGGCAGCGATCTTCGCCTGGCCGCTTTTCGGCGACGCGGTGGCCAACCAGCTCTATGCCGGGATCTCGCAGACAGCCTCGTCCTTCGTGCTGTCGGCGGTGCCGCCGTTCATCTTCATGGGCTTCATGCTCGAGCGCTCGGGCGTGGCCGAACGGCTGTTCGCCGCGCTTCAGCTCTGGCTCGGGCGGCTGCCCGGCGGCCTCGCGCTGGCGACGATGGGGATGGCCGGCATACTCGCCGCGGCCACGGGCATCGTCGGCGCGGTCGAGGTGCTGATCGGCGTCATGGCGATCCCCGCGATGATGGCGCGGGGCTACGACAAGCGGCTGATCTCCGGCGTGATCTGCGCGGGCGGCTCGCTCGGCACGATGATCCCGCCCTCGATCGTGGTGGTGATCTACGCCACCGTCGCGCAGATCTCGGTGGGCCAGCTCTTCGCCGCCGTGATGCTTCCCGGCATCATCATGATCGCCCTCTTCGCCGGCTACGTGCTGGGCGCGGCCTTCGCCTCGCCCCGGATGGCGCCGGCCGAGGTCTCCGAGACCCAGGTGCCGCTGGGCGAGAAGCTGCGCGTGACGGGCGTGGCGCTCGTGCCGATGGTGGCGCTGATCGTGGCCGTGCTCGGCTCGATCTCCTTCGGCATCGCCTCGCCGACCGAGGCGGCGTCGGTCGGCGCGCTCGGCACCGTGCTGCTGACGATCGCCTACGGCCGCTTCACCTGGGCCACCTTCACCGAGGCGTTGCGGCAGACGATGCTCGTCAACGCGATGATCCTGCTGATCGTCGTGGGCGGAACGATCTTCGCCGGCACCTTCCGCATCCATGGCGGCAACGGGCTGGTGCGCGACCTGCTCGAGGCGACGGGCTTCGGCCAGACGGGGATCATCCTCGTCATGCTGCTCGTCGTGTTCATCGCGGGCTTCATCCTCGACTGGGTGTCGGTGGTTCTGATCTGCCTGCCGATCTTCGTGCCCGTGCTCTCGGCCTTCCAGATCGAGCCGCTGTGGTTCGCGGTGCTGATGATCGTGGTGATCCAGACATCGTACCTCACCCCGCCGATGGCGCCGTCGATCTTCTACCTGCGCTCCATCGCGCCGCCCGACATCACCTACCGCGACATGTACTGGGGCGTCGTGCCCTTCATCCTCGCGCAACTCGCCACCCTGGCGCTGATCTTCGCCTTCCCGGCACTGGCGACATGGCTGCCGGGCGTGCTGATCGACTGAGGACGCCCACGATGAAGAGCCTCGATCACTTCGTCCACATGGTCCGCGACCTCGAGACCGCGCGGCAGACATGGTCGCGGCTGGGCTTCCATGTCCGGCCGGCGGCGCGGCACATCGAGTTCGGCTCGTCGAACGCCGTGGTGATCTTCGAGCGCACCTACAACGAGCTTTTGTGGCTGGAGCACTGCACGGCGCCGGCGCTGGTCGATCCCTACATGCCGCGCCTGACGGCCGGCGAGGGGCTTGCCCACGTCTCGCTCACGGCCGACAGCCTCGCCGCGGAGCGACAGAGGCTCGAGGGCCTCGGCCACGCCGTGGGCGTCGAGGGCAACGCGCGCCGGGCCGTCACCATGCCCGACGGGCGCGACGACGAGACCGACAGTTCGTTCCTCTACAATTGGCAGCCCGCGCGCCCGTTCAATTCGCTGTTCTTCTCCGAACACCGCAAGCCCGACCAGATCTTCATCCCGGGCTATGTCGACCACGCCAACGGGGCGCGCGACGTGACACGCCTCGTCTGGCTCTCGGCCGATCCGGGGTCCGATCTGGGCTACTTCCGCGACAGCTGGGGGCAAGAGCCCGAGAGCGTGGGCGAAGACGGATTCGTCTTTCGCGGCGCACGGGGGGATCTCTCGGAAGTGCTGACGTCTCACGCCGTTCGCGCCCGCTACGGTGCGCTCGCCGGTGCGGCCGATCCCGGCACCGTGGGCGGCTACCCCGTGGCGATGCATTTCCGCGTGAGCGACCCCGACGCGACCCGAGGGTTCCTCGCCGGCGCGGGTGTCGAGGTGGCCGACCTCGAGCACGGAATCGGGGTGGCGGCGGCAGACGCGTGCGGCGCGGTGCTCGTCTTCGAGCCGCTCAGCGCATGACCGGCAGGGGGCGGTTCTCGGCGATCGCCTCCATCGCGAAGAACGAGGTCACCGTCTCGAGATCGAGCTCGATCAGCGAGCGATAGACGCGATCGAAGCTCGCCATGTCGGCGGTGACGATCTTGAGCATGTAGTCGTACTCGCCCGCGATGCGGAACACGTCGATCACCTCGGGGATCGCCACGACATGCCGGTGAAAGCGCGCGAGCCACTCGGCCGAGTGGTGCCGCGTGCGGATCATCGTGAAGACCACCAGATCGAGCCCTAGCGCGTGCCGGTCGATCACCGTCTGGGCGCCCCTGAGCACGCCCCGCTCCTCCAGCCGCTTGAGCCTGCGCCAGCAGGCGTTCTGCGACAGGCCCACTCGGTCGGCCAGAGCGCGCTGCGTGAGGCCGGGACGCTCCTGCAAGGCCTGCAGGAGGCGCCGGTCAGTCTGATCGAGAGACTCCGACATTGGCCGATCATACTCTCATGCATTGATCGAAAAAGCGGGTCGGACGGCGATGAAACCGCCCCTGTTGCACAAGATACTCTCTGACCGTGCGCAGACGGGGAGACAGCCATGCAGGACTTCTTCGAGACATTCCGGGACCGCCTCCGCGACGGTGGCATCGCCCGGCTGCGCGCGGGGCTGATCGGGCGCGACACGCAATTCGACGGGCCGTTCGGCCCGGTGCGGCTGCTCTATGCCGACTGGGTCGCCTCGGGCCGGGCGCTCGCGCAGGTCGAGGACGCGGTGCGCGAGCATGTCCTTCCCTTCTACGCCAACAGTCACACCGAGGCGTCCCATTGCGGGATGGTGATGACCCGCCTGCGCGAGGCCGCCCGCGCCGTGGCGCTCGCCCATGTCGGCGGCGGCGACGACTGTCACGCCATCTTCACGGGCTCCGGCGCGACGGCCGGCCTTGCCCGCCTCGTCTCGCTGCTCGACCTGCCGGCGCGGGTGCGGGCGGGTGCGCGTGTCGTCGTGATCCACGGCCCCTACGAGCACCACTCCAACCTGCTGCCCTGGCGCGAGAGCGGCGCCGAGGTGGTCGAGATCGCCGAGGCGCCGGGCGGCGGGGTCGACATGGCCGCCCTCGACGCGAGCCTCGACGCGGCGCAGGGGGCCGAGACGATCGTCGGCGCCTTTTCGGCCTGCTCCAACGTCACCGGTATCCTGACCGACGTCGACGCCGTCACCCGGCGCCTCAAGGCGCGCGGTGCGCTCGCGGTATGGGATTACGCCGGCGGCGGCCCCTACCTGCCGATCCGCATGGCACCCGCGCCCGGGGCCGAGATCGACGCCGTCGCCCTGTCGCCCCACAAGTTCCCCGGCGGGCCGGGGGCCTCGGGCCTCCTCGTCGTGCGGAACACGGTGGTGCGCGCGGCCCGGCCATCGGTGCCCGGCGGCGGCACGGTGAGCTTCGTCTCGCCCTGGGCGCACGACTATTCGAGCCGCGTCGAGGCGCGCGAGGAAGGCGGCACGCCCAACGTTGTGGGCGACATCCGCGCCGCACTCGCCCTCTGCGTGAAGGAGGCCGCCGGGATCGACGCCATCGACGCGCGCGACGCCGCCCTGCGCGCCCGTGCCCTGGCCGAGCTGTCCGATGTGCCGGGGCTCGAGCTGCTGGGCCGAGAGGCGGTGGCGCCGGCCCTGCCGATCCTGTCGTTCCGCCTGCGCGACGGGGCAGGGCGGCCCGTCCACCACCAGCTCGTCACGCGGCTTCTGTCGGACCTGCACGGCGTTCAGGCCCGTGGCGGATGCGCCTGCGCGGGCCCCTATGCCCACCGCCTGCTGGGCATCGACGAGGCCGCCTCGGAGGCCCTGCGCACGCGGCTTGCCCGCGGCGAGGAACTGGACAAGCCAGGCTGGACGCGCCTCAACCTGTCGTGGCTGCACTGCGACGAGGAGGTGGCGCGCATTCTCGCCGCCGTGCGCGACGTGGCCGGGCGGATCGACACGCTCGCGGGCCTCTACGCGGCCGACCGGGCAACCGCGCGTTTCGCGCCGCTCGCGGCGGCCGGATAGCCGGGCGACGCCTCGCGCGGGGCCAGCCCGCCGGCCGGTCAGGCGCCCGCGCTCTCTTCCCGGCCAGTGATGGCGGCGAGCAGCGCATGGCTCGCCATCTCGATATCGGTGCGGATCGCGGCAGCCAGCCGCTCGCCGTCGGCCTCCTCGATCGCGGCGAGGATTTCGGCGTGGTTGGCCAGCCCCCGGTCGGTCTGGCCGTAGTCGGGGTAGATCACGTTGAGATAGGCGCCGGCGCTCAGCCAGCAGCCCTCGATCATGCGCACGAGGTTGGGCATGCCGGACGCCTCGTAGACGGTGAAGTGGAAGCGCCAGTTGAGCGCCATCACCTCCTTGAACGCGGCCCTCCGGTGCGCACCCCGCAGCACCGCATCGCAGGCGCGCAGCTCGTCGAGCGCGGCCCCGGAGATGCGCCCGGCCGCCGCGCGGGCGGCCGCCCCCTCCAGCGCGCAGCGGATGACGAGCAGTTCCTGCACCCGTGCCTCCGTCAGGACGGGGATCGAGGCGGAGCCGGTCGGCCCCGTCTCGAGCGCACCCTCCGCCACGAGGCCGTAGAGCGCCTCGCGTGCGGGAGTCAGGCTGATGCCCAGCGCCTGCGAGACCGAGCGCACCGTCAGCCGCGCGCCCGGCTCGAACCGGCCGGCCATGACCGCGGCGCGCAATTCCTGCCGGGCGCGATCCGCAAGCGTCTCGTGCCGCTCGACGGGGCGCAGGCCGTGCAGCGCGTCGCTCACGCGGCCGCTCCGCAACCGACCATGGCCACGCCGCTGATCTCGACCTTGATGTCGGGGAAGGGGAAGCCCACGACGAGCGCGGCGTTGGTCGGGCGCACCCCGCCCAGCACCTCGCCCAGCACCGGGCCGACCGCCTCGAAGCTCTCGGCCGAGTCGACGTAGGTGGTGATCTGAACGAGGTCGGCGAGGGATGCGCCGAGCGCCTCGAGCGCCGCCTCGATGTTGCGCAGCGCCTGCCGGGTCTGCTCGGCGGGATCGGGCGAGATCGCGCGCTTCGCGTAATCCATGCCGATGGTGCCGGCGACATGGATCGTCTCGCCCACCCGCACCGCGCGGCTGTATCCGTAGGCGGCCTCGAAGGCCGAGCCCGAATCGTGGTTCTGCCGTTTCCCGCTCATGCCGGTCCTCCCTCTGCCGCGACGTTGCGGCGTGCGATCTCGTTGGCCTCCCACCACGGCACGTGCAGGTCGAGCCAGCCGGCCATGCGCCCGCAATAGAGCACGAGCTCGCCCAGCACGTCGCCCACATTGGCGCCCGGCTCGCTCAGGGCGGCGTGCCCCGCCTCCAGCGCGGCGCCGGCCTCGTGCAGGTGGCAGTAGCCCACCACGCGGGCCAGCGTCAGCTCCAGCACTTCGCGCGCCATGGCGGCGCGCAGGGCATCGGCATGGCCGGTCTCGTTGCGCCAGAGCCGCCACAGCAGCTCCTGCGCGCGGCGGAACTCGCCCTCGGCGGTCACGATCGGCCCGAGCGGTATGTTCAGCCCCTCGCGCCGCAGCAGGGCGCGCAGCTCCTCCGGCTCGGCAGCCCAGGCCGCCCGGCGCGCCGTGCGCAGCGTGGCCAGCGGCCCCGTCGCCGCGCCCGGGCCGGGCGCGGCGACGGGAGTGTCATTGCCCCCTTCGGCGGAAAGCCGCGCCGTCAGGATGCGCCGGCCCGAGCGGCGGCGGTTGTCTTCGCCGAGGTCGCGCAGCCATGCCAGATCGCCCTCGTAGCGCCCCAGCAGGTTGACCGCCGCCGTCTCGGCCTGAAGCGCGTCGTAGGTGATCTCGAGATACTGCCGGTCGGGGTAGTAGAGGAACGATCCCGCCGGCAGCGCATGAATGTCGGCGCCGCTCTCCAGCACTTCGAGGATCGGTGCCGGCCAGTAGATGTGCGCGCCCGCGATCTTGGAGCAGTGGATCGTCACCTCGACCGGCAGGAGCGACCGAAGCGCCGCCAGCGTGCGCGGCGCGTGCGCGTCTGTCAGGACGATGGGCGCGCGCACCCCGGCGCAGTCGAAGATCAGACGGCCGGTCATTGCACCCCCGTCGCCTCGGCGGCCGTCACCGTCTCGCGCAGCAGGCGCGCGACCAGCTCCGGCGCCTCGACATGCGGCATGTGCCCGACCCCGGGCAGCAGGTTGAGCGCGGCATGGCCCGGCGCCGCAAGGGCCTGCCGCCACGGTAGGATCGCGTCGTCGCGCCCCCAGATCACTCGCAGCGGAAGCGGGCATTCGGCCAGTGCCGACCGCAGGTCGAGGGCCTGCGTCCCGTCCGGGAACAGCCGGTCTGCCAAGGCAGCCTGCGCGGCGCGCACCGCCTCGACCCGGCCGGCCATTGCCGCGCGGGCATAGTCGTCGCCGATGCGCCGCGGATCGGCCACCAGGCGGCGCAGCCAGGGCAGCAGGCTCTCGGGCCGGGTCGCGCGGCAGAGCCCGTCGACCGCCGGGCCGTCGATCTCGGGCCCGAGGCCCGCCGGCGCGATCAGCGTCAGCGAGGCGACCCGCGCGGGACGCGCGCCGGCGAGCGAGAGCGCCACGGCGCCGCCGAGCGAGTGGCCGACCAGGTGGAGCCGTGGCGCCTCCACCGCGTCGAGCGCCTCCAGAAGGGGTGCGACCACCGCCTCGAAGCCGCCTCCGGCCGGCGCGGCCGCCCCGTGGCCCGGCAGGTCGGGCCGGATCAGGCGGCGCCCGCGGCCCAGTTCGGCCACGAGGCCCGACCACGTCGTGGCATCGGCGGCGAAGCCGTGCAGCAACATGACGGGCAGGGCGCCGCCCGCGGCTCTCGGCCCGCGCGCCAGCACCGCTTCCACGTCACGCCGCTTGATCCGCCCGCCGGGGCCGCTGCCCGTGACCTGCCGCAGGTCGAGCCCCGCCGCACGCGCGCGCCGCCGCGCGAGAGGCGACGCGACCACGCGGTCCGTCCGACCGCCGCCGCTCGCTTCCGCCTCCGGGCGAGCCGCGGGCGGCGCGTCTCTCGCCGCCCCTGCGTTGCCCCCTGCCCCCGCGTTGCCCCCTGTCCCCGCGTTGCCCCCTGCCCCGGCGTCGTCCTCTCCCTCGGCGAGCAGGAAGCCGAGCGTGGCGTCGACGGCGATCTCGTCGCCCTCGCCGGCGCAGATCTCGCCCAGCACACCGTCGCAGGGCGCCTCGACCTCGGTCACCGCCTTGGCCGTCTCGACCTCGGCCAGCAGGTCGCCGGCGCAGACACGCGCCCCGCGGCTCACATGCCATTTCGTGACGACGACGGACTCCATGTATTCGCCCCCCGCCGCGCCGATGGTGATGGGTGTCGCCATGCCGCGCCCTCAGGCCAGTGCCCGGCGGGCGGCGGCGGCGATGTCGGCGGCACCGGGGATCACCTCGCGCTCGAGCGGCTCGGCATAGGGGATCGGCATGTCGCGCGCCGCCACTCGCTCCACCGGCGCGTCGAGATCGTCGAAGGCGTGATCCATGATCGTCGCCGCCAGCTCGGCGGTGTAGCCGCAGAAGCGCCAGCCCTCGTTGACCACCACCGCGTGGTTGGTCTTCGCGACCGACGCCGTGATGGCATCTAGGTCGAGCGGGCGCAGGCTGCGCAGGTCGATGACCTCGGCCGAGACGCCCTCGCCCGCGAGCTCTTCTGCCGCCTTTTCCGCTTCGAGCACCATCCGCGAGGTTGCGAGGATCGTCACGTCGCGCCCCTCCCGCGCCACCCGCGCCCGCCCGATCTCGCCCACCGCGTCGTCGGCCTCGTCCACCTCGCCGCGCAGGTTGTAGAGCAGCTTGTGCTCGAGGAAGATCACCGGGTGCGGGTCGCGGATCGCGGCCTTCAGCAGAAACCGGGCATCGGCGGGCGTCACCGGCGCGACCACCTTGAGCCCCGGGATGTGGGCCACCATCGCGTCGAGCGACTTGGCGTGCTGCGCGCCGGTGCCCACGCCGCCGCCGCCCTGCGTGCGCAGCACGAAGGGCATCGTGACCTGCTCGTTCCAGATGTAGTGGTAGATCGAGGCCTGGTTGACCAGCGCGTCGAGCGACAGCGGCAGGAAATCGGCATACATGATCTCGAGCACCGGGCGCGACCCGGTCATCGCCGCGGTCACCGCCATCGCGGTCAGCGTCTGCTCGGAGATCGGCGTGTCGCGCACCCGGTCGCCGAATTGCTCGGCCAGCCCCTGCGTCACCTTGAAGACCCCGCCATACGTGGCGATGTCCTCGCCGAAGACGAAGATCGTGTCGTCGCGCGCCATCTCCTCGCGCAGGGCGAGGTTGAGCGCCTCGGCATACCGCATCGTCGCCATGGTCAGCGCCCTCCCTCGGGCCGGGCGGCATAGGGGGCGCTCGCAACGTGCGGCGCGAAGGCCGGCATCGGATCGGCGAGCGCGGCCTCGAAGGCGGCCTCCATCTCGGCGCGCGCCTCCGTTTCGCACTGCTCCACCCGCCCGGCCCCGAGGCGGTCGACGAGCGCCGCACGCGCCAGCAGGATCGGGTCGCGCGCACGCCACTCCGCGATCTCGGCGTCGGGCTGGTAGCCGCCCATGTCCGAGGTCGAGAAGCCCTCGACCCGATAGGTCCTGGCCTCGATCAGGCTCGGCCCCTCGCCGCGCCGCGCACGCTGCAGCGCCGCCTCGACCGCGCCGTAGACCGCCAGCACGTCGTTGCCGTCGATCGTCTCGCCCGGCATGCCGTAGCCCGCCGCGCGCACGGCGAGGTCGGGCACCGAGGATTGCGCGCTGTGATGCACGGTCAGCCCGTAGGCGTTGTGCTCCAGCAGGAACACTACCGGCAGGCGCCAGAGCGCGGCGATGTTCATGCTCTCGTGGCAGATGCCGGTCTGGGCCGCGCCATCGCCGAAGACCGCCAGCGCCGCCCGCGCCTCGCCGCGCAGCTGCATCGACAGGGCCATGCCCGTGGCGGCGGGGATCGACGCGCCGACGATGGCGTTGCCGCCCATCATGCCGGTCTCGACATCGCCCACCAGCATGTGCCCGCCGCGGCCGCCGCAATAGCCGGTCTCGCGGCCGAAGATCTCGGCGACCACCCGGCGCGGGTCGAGCCCGCGGCCGAGATAGACGGCGTGGCCGCGATGCGTCGTGGTCACGTAATCGTCCGCCGCCATCGCCGCGGTGGCGCCGACGCCCACCGCCTCCTGCCCGTCGCAGCGGTGGATGGGGCCGCGCGTGCGGCCGGCCTTGTGCATCTCGCCGAGCTTTTCCTCGAGATGGCGGGTCAGCACCATCCTGCGGTGCATCTCCAGCAGGTCGTGATCCGAGGGTGTGTTGGCCGTCACCGTGCGCCGCTCCGTGTTATATTAGATACCACTTGCCCAACGCGCCGGCGGCGTCAACCGGTGGCGATCCCCACCCCGGAAGACGCGGCCAGCGGCCTCAGGCCCGGAAGAGCGGGCAGGTTTCCAGCATGTCGTCGAGGTCGCGGCAGGGATAGGCGCCGGCCGCGCGGATCTCGGCCGTCACGTCCACCGGCAGACCGGAATTGGACTCGGCGGGGATCTCGTTGAGCTTGCCGCCCACCAGCACCGGAAGGGCGGCCCCGTGCCGCGCGAGTTCGTCGATCACCGCCCGGGCGTAGGGCAGCGCGACGCCGTTGTAGGTGCTGACGGCGATGGCATCGGCGCCGGCCTCGAGCGCGGTAGCGACCAGCGCCTCGGCATCCACCGACACGCCGCCGTCGATCACCTCGAGCCCCAGCCCCTCCAGCGCGCCGCGGACGAGGTAGGCGCCGTGCTCGTGCACGTCGGTCGTGCCCAGCGCGACCCGCCGCCCGGCCAACCGGGGCCGCAGCGCAGCGTGCCGCGCGGCCCAGTCCCGCGCGGCCGCGTCGAGCTCGCGCGCCCAGTCGGCGGCGACGAGCGGTTGCGCCTCCGCGTCGCCGGCCTGCACGCCCCACAGCGCCTCCATCCGCTTCGCCCCCAGCCGCCGGATCGCCAGCATCAGCGCCGCGGGGTCGGCCGTGTCGACACCGCGCTCGGTCAGCCCCGCGAGGGCGCGCGCCGCAAAGGCCCGCCCCCCCTCGACCAGCCGGTCGGCCACCGCGTCGATCCCGGCGGTGTCCACCAGCGCGGCGTGGCCCGGCGCGGCCTCGGCCAGGCGCGCGGCGAAGAGCTGCGCGTCGAGGATCTCGTCGACATCGGGAATGCGCTGGTTCTCCGTCACCGGCACCGGGTTGACGGCGTGGCCGGTCGGTTGCCGCGAAAGCGCCAGCAGATCGACCATCAGGTAGGCGGACAGGCTGGCGTAGTTCTCGGCCGGCCCGCCCCGGTAGGCCACGGTATTGCCGAAGATCATGCTGCCCGGCGTCTCGGTGACACGGGCCAGCGCGGCGTGGAACGCCGCACGCGTCAGCGGCGCCGAGAAGTGGTGCCCGAAGCAGAAGGCCAGCCGCGCGCCCACAAGATGCTCCACGATATGCTTCTCGATCAGCACCATGCCCAGCGCCGAGGCCATGTCGCGGAACAGGCCCGCGAAGCCGTCGTCGAGATTGGAATGAACGAGGATCTCGGCCTCCTGCGCCGCGATGAGCCCCAGCGCCCGAACGGTCGCCTCGGTGGTCGCCACGTCGTCGTCCCAGTAGGGCAGGCGGAAGGTGAAGTATTGCCCGAGATTGCCGATGGCGGTGGCGCCCGCGGCGATGGCCGCCTGCGTGTTCTCCAGCGCGCCGGGCAGGCCCAGCATGAAGTCGCCGAAATGCGCGGCGGCCGGGCTCGCGTTGGTGATGCGGGCAAAATCCTCGGGCCCGTTCAGCACGATGCCCGTCCCGCGGGGGGCGTGCGCGCGGCGATCGGGCGGGTAGCCCATCGTCCAGTCGAGGGTGACGCCGAAGCGGTCGATCCGGGCGCCGCGGTTCGCCGCCGCCGCATGCAGCTCGGCCATCGCCGCGACCGTTCGGTCGACGCTGCGAAAGCCGACATGGGCATGCTGCATGATCCGCCCCTCGGCCACGGCCCGGCGCTTGTAGGCGGCCTCCGAGGCCACGCCTTCGGCCTCCAGAAAGCGGCAGGGGCCGAGCTGCCATTCCCCGGCCATCGCGCGACCCTCGGCGAGCAGCGCGCGTCCGGGCGCCAGCGCCGGATCGCAGAGGGAAAGCGGACCGGTCACGCGCGTCGTCCCGCTGTCGATGGCGCGGGGCGCCGACGGACACGGGGAAACCGGGTTGCCATCGGCGTGCATCCCGCCACCTTGCATGCGCCCGCGGTGGGCGACGGTGGCAGAGGGGACAGAGCATGACATTGGGGATCATCGGCGTGGGGCACCTTGCCTCCGCCCTTCTGACGAGCCTCCTGCGTGCGGGCCACCCGGCCGGCCGGATCGTCCTTTCGCCCCGCGGGCAGGGGCCAGTGCTGGCGGCCCGGCACGGCTTCGCGCTCGCCACCGACAACGCCGAGCTCGTGCGCCGCGCCGAGACGGTGCTGCTCGCGGTGCGCCCCGCCGACGCCGTCACGGCCCTGCGCGGCCTGCCATGGCGCCGTGGCCAGACCCTCGCAAGCGCCTGCGCCGGCGTGCCGGTCGCCGCGCTGGCAGAGGCCGCCGCGCCGGCCGGCATCGTGCGCATCATGCCGATCACCGCCGCCGAGCTGGGCGCGAGCCCGACCCTCGTCTACCCGGCCAGCCCGGCGCTGGCGCCGATCCTCTCGGCCTTCGGCACGCCCGTCCCGCTCGAGGACGAGGCGCAGTTCGAGGCCGCGACCGCAAGCGCGGCGATCTACGGCTGGGCGCAGGCGCTTATCCGCGAAAGCGCCGCTTGGGCCGGCGCCGCCGGGGTGGAGCCCGCGGCGGCGCGGGTCCTCATGGCGCGCACCTTCGTCGCCGCGGGTCGGATGGTGGACGAGCAGGAGGCGACGATCGACGACCTGCTCGCGCGCGTCGTCACGCCGGGCGGCATCACCGAAGCGGGGCTGGCGCATCTGCAGGCCGCCGGCACGCCGGAGGCATGGCATGACGCGTGCGACGTTGTGCTGCGCAAGCTGCACGGCCGCTCATGACCCGCCACGCGGGGCAAAGACCTGCCCACCGGGCGCCTGGTCGGTCGAGGTGACGACGATCTCGGAGAGGTCGACATGGGCCGGCATCGCCAGCGCCGCCCAGATCGTCTCGGCGACATCCTCCGGCGCCAGCGCCTTCTGCGCCGTGTAGAGCTTCTCGCGCAGCGTCTCGCGGTCGCCGGCGAAGGCCGAAAGGTAGAAGTCCGTCTCGACGCGCGCCGGGGCCACTTCGGTGATCCGCACGCCGGTCCCGGCCAGATCGTAGCGCAGCACGTGGCCCGCCTGCGCGAGGCCCGCCTTGGCCGCGGCGTAAGCCGTCGTGCCGGGCAGGACGCCGCGCGCGGCCGTGCTGGTCAGGTTGAAGACATGGCCGCGCCGGCGCGCGATCATGCCCGGCAGGAGCGACCGCATCAACTGCAGCGGCGCGGTGAGGTTCAGCGCGACGGTCTCTTCGGTCTCCTCGGCGGTCTGCTCGGTCAGCGGGCGCACGCTCGACAGCCCGCCCGCGTTGTTCACGAGCACGTCGATATCGATCGCCCCCAGATGCGCGAGGATCGCGTCGGTATCGCGGATATCCGCCGGGCAGCAGACGAAGCCCGCGCCCAGCTCGCCGGCCGCGCGGGCGAGCGCATCTCCCGACCGGCCGACGCCATGCACGCGCAGCCCCCCCGCGATCAGGCGACGCGAAATCGCCAGGCCGATGCCACGTGACGCTCCCGTCACCAGCGCGTTGCGATACCTCGTGTCCTGCATGCACCCGTGTCCCCTGCCCGGCGACCTTCGGCATTGTCCGGCAGGAGGTCAAGCGGAGTGCGGCGGGGCATCGGGAACGCATCGAGCCACCTGCGCTGCCCGCCACCGGGATCCGACGCCGGAGGCCCTCGAGCGCCCCGGCCCGGCCTCGTCGGGCGCCCACCCTGCAGCCGTCACCGATCAACGGCAGGCACGGCCACGGCGGTCGCGCCCACCTCCCGCAAGAAGCGGGGCGCGCCCCGCTCCCCCGCGAGGCGCCGCCCCCGCACCGCCAACTCCGGCAAACGTGCCCGATGCCCCGCCGTCGCGGGCTTCTTCTTGCTCCAAATATCCCCGCCGGAGGCCCGCGCCGCCCGCGGGCGGCGCCACGAGGGAGAGCCGCCGCAGGCGACCTTTCGATGGGCCCGGCGGCTGGGTGTCACCGGCCCGCGGCGGGCGGGGCTAACGGTCGAGGACCTTCACGAGAATGGCCCAGACCGCGAGCAGCAGCACCGTGGCTCCGGCCATTGACAGGCTCTGCACACCGGTCTGCGAGATGTCGACCGGCGAGACGTAGAGGGCGAGGCCCGTTATAGTTTCGGCCGTGGCCACCACGAACACCCCGAAGAAGTTGTTGCCCAGGTGCACCCCCATCGCCGCGCCGAGCGAGCCCGTCCGCTCGGTCAGGTCGGCGGCGACAAGGCCGAAGGTGAGCGCGGCGAGCAGCACGAGCGGCAGGTTCGGCCCGGCCGCGGGGTTGGTGTGCAGCACGGCGAAGATCACCGCCGGGATCCACATCCACACCCAGCGGGCGCGGAACCGGACGGCGAGTTGCTGCTGCAGGTAGCCGCGGAAAAACAGCTCCTCCGCCGCGATCTGCAGGAACAGGAAGGGCAGCGCCAGCGGCAGCAGCGCCAGCCACCGCCCGAGGGCGAGGTTGGCCTCGACCCCGCCGAAGCCGATGGAGAGGGCCATGAGCACCCCGTAGATCGGCACCAGCACAGCGAGCGACAGCCCGAAGCCGCGCCACCACTCGGCCCCCGGGCCGAAGAGCGAGCCGGGGCCGCGGAAATGCAGCGCCGCGGCGGCGACGATGGCGCCGAGGAACAGGCCGGCGAAGGTGGCCAGCAGCAGGATCACCTTGCCCGGCGTGTCGGGGCTGGCCAGCCCGTTGACGAAGGGCATGATGCCGAACGCGCCCTGCTGTCCGGCCACCACGGCCACCGCGAGGCCCACGATCAGCACCGCCAGCGACAGCCACATCAGCAGCGCGAGGCCCGAACCGAGCAGCAGCCGCCACAGCTGCGGGTAGAGGGCGGCGTCGTGCAGCGAGGCTTCGAATTCGGGGGCGCGCATGGGGGCTCCGGGGCAGCGTGCGGCAGGGCTCGCCCTGCGACCTAGCGCGGCGCGCGGTCCCGCACAATCGACGCGGCGTGCGACGGCTTTCGCGCAGAACGTCACGCGCGGCCTCCCGCCGGGTGCGGCGGGCGGAGCCGCATGGCGGGTTCGCTCCCCCGCTCGCCGCGTCCCGCCGCCGCGCGGGCGGCCCGATCCCGCGCGGCAGACCGGCCATCCGGGCGGCAACCGGCGTCTGCCCCGCGAGACCACAAGCGGCGCGCCTTGCCGCGCATCGAGAGACGGACAAGCCGCCTCGGCCCGAACGTCGCCGTAAACGCGGCCGTGCGGGAGACCGGCCGGCCGGCGATGGTGGGCGTCATCGGCCGCTCGGGCGCCGGCGGCCCTCCCCTGCTGCGTATGCCCAAGCGGCCGATCGCCCCGACCGAGGGCCGGGTCGAGGTCGAGATCGTGGAGACGGGCGGGCTCGCGGGCGGCGGATGGATGTCGTCGCCATCGTCCTGATGCGGGAGCCAAGGGCGATCCTCGCCGACGGGCCGATCGCCGGTCTCTATCCGATGAACGCCCAGGTGGTGATGGATGCGCTGCGCCTGCTGCGGAGCTTTGCCCGGCGCGTTTTCCACTTCCTGCGCGGGGTCGACGCGCTGCTCCGGACGATCGCGCTCTCCCGCGCCATCGGCCCCGGCCCGCTCACCGGCGCGCTGGCGATCCTGTTCACCGATACCGGCAGCTTCGGCCCCCCGACACCTGGCTCGGGCACGCCGCGCGGGCGCAGCCCGAAGTGACGCCGGGCCGCGCGCGGTGGTCGCCGCCGGCGCCGTGGTCACCCGCGATGTCGCCCCCCTACACCATCGCCGGCGGCCCGCCCGACCCCTGCGCCGCCGCCAGCCGCCCGACATCGCAGCGCGCCTGGTCGTGCTGCCTTGGTGGGACTGGGAGCATGAGAGGCTGCGCGCCGCGCTCGGCGATTTCCGCGCGCTGTCGGCCGAGGCGTTTCTCGAGAAACACGCAGGCTGACGAGCGGAGCGCCGCCCGATGAAGGGCTCGGCCAGCGTCAGGGCTCGGCCAGCGTCAGCGTCACCCGCTCGCCCGCGAACCACGTCGTGCCGTGCTCCACCGGCACGCCCGCCGGGTCGACGCTGACCGAAACGGTCCGAAGGAGCGCCGCGCCCTCCTCCACCATCAGCCGCGCCGCCTGCGTCGCGTCGGCAGGGCGCGCGGCGATTCGGGTCGAGCGGCGGGTGTAGTCGGCCACCCCGCAGCGGACGAGCGCCTCGGTGACCGACGCCACCTCGCGCAGCGCGTCGCCGATCCCGGGCAGGCGGTCGGCGGGAAAGACGCTGCGGAACAGGGCGATGGGCTGACCGTCGGCCAGCGACCGGCCCTCGCACACGACGACGTGCGCGCCCGGCGCGACCTCGAGTGCCGCCGCCTCGGCCTCGCTCGCGGCGCAGGTCTCGAGCGCAGCGACCTCGCGCGCCGGAAGTCGCCCGGCCGCCTGCAGGTTGCGGTGAAAGCGCACGCGCCGCCCGATCGGATACTCGGTCGGCCGGTGCAGCACCGTCACGCCCGCGCCGCGCCGCGCATGAACCAGCCCCGCCTCGGCCATCGCCGCGAGCGCCCGGCGCACCGTGTGCCGGTTGACGCCGAAGCGCGCCGCCAGCGCCGCCTCGCTCGGCAGCCGGTCACCCGCCCGATACCGCCCCTCGGCGATGTCGCCGGTCAGCGCGGCCTCGATGCTGGTCCAGAGGGGCGTGCGGGGCATGTCACCGACACTTCACGTCAGGGAGGATTGCGTCGGGGCTGGCCCTGCGATACCTGTCTAGTTGTATATATTCGAGCGCGGCAAGGCAACGGCCCCGATGAGCGACGCGGCAGAGATGGACCGGAAGACATGGATGGGCCTGCTCGCGCGCGCCCCCGCGGCCGACGTCGCCCGCCTCTGGGCCGAGGCCGACCTGCCCGAGCCTGTCCACGACTGGTTGCGCCCGCCCGAGACAGGCGCGGTGATGGTCCGCGGCCGCGCCGGCGCCACCGGCGCCCCCTTCAACCTGGGCGAGATGACCGTCACGCGCTGCGCCCTGCGGCTGGCCGACGGGCGGGAGGGCCATGCCTGGGTGCAGGGCCGCGACAAGGCGCATGCTCGCCGCGCCGCCCTCGCCGACGCTCTGATGCAGGGAGCGGAGTCAGGCGCGGTGCGCGCCGCCCTGCTCGCCCCGCTGGCCGAGGCCGAGGCCGCGCGGCGTGCCGCAACCGCCCGCCGCGCGGCGGCGTCGAAGGTGGAGTTCTTCACCATGGCGCGGGGGGAGGACTGATGGTCGCCACCTTGGGCTTCCACGATCCACCCGTCGAGGCTGCCCGCGCCTTCCGCGCCGCGATGTCCGCCCTCGCCCGCCCCGGCCGGATCGAGCGGGTGGCGGGCGCCACGCCGCCCGCGCCCCTCTCACCCGCCGCCGGCGTTCTGCTGCTGACGCTCGTCGATGCCGACACGCCGCTGCACCTCGCCGACGCGGCCGATTGCCCGGCGGTGCGCGACTGGCTCGCCTTCCACACCGCCGCGCCGCTGGTGGCGCCGGCCGAGGCTGCCTTCGCCCTCGGCCGGTGGGAGGCGCTGCAGCCGCTCGACGCCTACCCCCGCGGCCTGCCCGAGTATCCCGACCGGTCCGCCACCCTGATCGTCGAGCTCGACAGGCTGACCGCCGAGGGGGCAGAGCTGGAAGGACCCGGCATCGCCACGCGCGCCGCCCTGTCGCTGCCTGATCGGGCCGCCTTTCGCGCCAACCACGCGCACTTTCCGCTCGGTCTCGACTTCTTCTTCACCTGCGGCGACCGGCTGGCGGCACTGCCCCGCTCCACCCGGGTGCTCTGATGTATGTGGCGGTCAAGGGCGGCGAGCGGGCGATCGACGCCGCGCACGACTGGCTGGCCGAGGCGCGGCGCGGCGACCCGGCCGTGCCCGAGCTGACCCTCGCGCAGATCCGCGAGCAACTGGCGCTCTCGGTCGCCCGCGTCATGGCGGAGGGCGCCCTCCATGACCCCGACCTCGCTGCGCTGGCCATCAAGCAGGCGCGCGGCGACCTGATCGAGGCGATCTTCCTGATCCGTGCCTACAAGACGACGCTGCCGCGCCTCGGCGCCTCGCGCCCCGTCGAGACCGGCGCGATGCTCTGCGCCCGGCGCATCTCGGCCACGTTCAAGGACGTCCCGGGCGGGCAGATCCTCGGGCCGACCTTCGACTATACCCACCGCCTGCTCGACTTCGCGCTGGCCGCCGAGGGCGGGGCGGCGGACGCCCGCGTGCCCGACCCGGCGCAGGCGGACGCGGCGCAGGCGGACGCCGGGCCGCAGGCCGACGCCGGGCCGCAGGCCATGCCCCACGTGCTCGGCTATCTCGACAGCGAGGGCGTGATCCAGCCCGAGCCGCCCCCCGACCCGGAACACGCGGCCCCGCCCCCCGACCTGACCCGCCAGCCCTTGGAGCTGCCCGCCGACAGGCCGCTCCGCCTGCAGGCGCTGGCGCGGGGCGACGAGGGCTTCCTGCTCGGCCTCGCCTACTCCTCGCAGCGTGGCTACGGGCGCAACCACCCCTTCGTGGGCGAGCTGCGCATCGGCACGGTCGCGGTCGAGCTCGACATCCCCGAGCTGGGCTTCGCCGTCGAGATCGGCAGCGTCGAACTGACCGAATGCGAGACGGTCAACCAGTTCGCTGGCTCGAAGGCCGAGCCCGCGCGGTTCACCCGCGGCTACGGCCTCGTCATGGGCCAGTCCGAGCGCAAGGCCATCGCCATGGCGCTGGTCGACCGCGCCCTGCGCTGGCACGAGCTGGGACAGGACGACACCGGCGCCCCGATCCAGGACGAGGAATTCGTGCTGATGCACGCCGACAACGTGCAGGCGACCGGCTTTCTGGAGCATATCAAGCTGCCCCACTACGTCGACTTCCAGTCCGAGCTCGAGCTGGTCCGCCGCCTGCGCCGCAAGGCGGCCGAGAGCGGGCGAAGGGAGGCCGCGGAATGAACCCGTCGGTGGTGGTCTTCGACATCGGCGGCGTGCTGGTGGAGTGGCAACCGCACCTCGCCTGGATGGATGCGTTCGGCAGCCGCGCGGCGGTCGAGGCGTTCATGGCGCGCATCGACTTTCCCGCCCGGAACCACCGGGCCGACGCGGGCGAACGCTTCGCCGACCTCGCCGCGGAACTCGCCGACGCGCGGGATGCGCGCCTGCTGGCCGACTACGTGGCGCGCTATCCGCTCACCGTGCCCACCGCCATCGAGGGCAGCTGGGCGCTGCTCGACCGGCTGACGGCGCGCGGCGTGCCGGTGCACGCGATCACCAACTGGTCGGCCGAGACATGGCCGCGCGGCCTGACCGTGCATCCCCGCCTCGGCAGCGCCTTCGGCGTGACGGTCGTCTCGGGGCAGGAAGGCGTCGCCAAGCCCGACGCGCGCCTCTTCCGCACCCTCTGCGCGCGCGCAGGCGTGGCGCCGGCGGACTGCCTGTTCATCGACGACAGCCCGCGCAATGTGGACGGCGCCCGCGCGGCCGGCATGGACGCCGTGCGCTTCACCGGGCCGCAGGCGCTGGAACGCGATCTGCGCGAAAGGGGGCTTCTGTGAGCGAGGCCGGCTACAATTTCGCCTATCTCGACGAGCCGACCAAGCGGATGATCCGCCGCGCCATCCTCAAGGGCCTCGCCATCCCCGGCTACCAGGTGCCGTTCGCGAGCCGCGAGATGCCGATGCCCTACGGCTGGGGGACGGGCGGCGTGCAGGTGACGGCGGCGACGCTCGTGCCCGAGGACACGCTGAAGGTGATCGACCAGGGCGCCGACGACACCACCAACGCCGTCTCGATCCGCCGCTTCTTCCAGCGGGTCGCGGGCGTGGCGACGACCACGCGCACCGCTCAGGCGAGCGTCATCCAGACCCGCCACCGCATCCCCGAGACGCCGCTCGCGGAGGGGCAGATCCTCGTCTACCAGGTGCCGATCCCCGAGCCGCTGCGCTTTCTCGAGCCGTCCGAGACCGAGACGCGCAAGATGCACGCGCTCGAGGAATACGGGCTGATGCATGTGCGTCTCTACGAGGATATCGCCCGCCACGGCGCCATCGCCACGGCCTATGCCTACCCGGTGCAGGTTGAGGGCCGCTACGTGATGGACCCCTCGCCGATCCCGAAATTCGACAATCCCAAGCTGAAGAGCGCCGCGATCCAGCTCTTCGGGGCGGGGCGCGAGCAGCGGATCTACGCGCTCCCGCCCCATACGCGGGTCGTCAGCCTCGACTTCGAGGATCACCCCTTCGACCCTGCGAAGGCCGATGCGCCCTGCGCGCTCTGCGGTGCGACCGGCGCCTATCTGGACGAGGTGGTCGTCGACGATGCGGGCGGGCGGTTGTTCGTCTGCTCCGACACCGATTACTGCGAGACCCGCCGCGCCGAGGGCCGTGTCGGAGCGGCGGCCGAATGAGCGGGGCGTGCACCGACCCGGCGGCAGCGCCCGTGGCCGGCCGCCCGGGGGGGCGCTGCCCCCGTCGCCCCTGCAGGGCGACTCCCCCGGAGTATTTCGACCAAGATGATGGGGCGTGGCGTCGTGCGCGACATCATCGCGGCCGGCTGGGGGTGGCATGGGCGCGGTAACGCAGGCGGGCGCGGTAGGCGCGGCGGCAATGGTCGCGGAGGCCGCGGGCGCGGACGGGCTGGGCACGGGCGGGCCGGGCACGGGCGGGCCGGGCACGCACGGCGGTGACCGGCCGCTCCTCTCGGCCGAGAGGCTGACGAAGCGCTACGGGGGGCGCATCGGCTGCGGCGACGTGTCGTTCGAACTGTGGCGCGGCGAGGTGCTGGGGATCGTGGGCGAGTCGGGCTCGGGCAAGTCGACGCTGCTGTCGTGCCTCTCGGGGCACCTCGCGCCCGATACGGGGCGGGTGCTCTACGACGCGGGCGACGGCTCGGTCGACACGCTGGCGCTGGCCGAGGCCGAGCGGCGGCGGCTGATGCGCACCGACTGGGCCTTCGTGCACCAGAACCCGCGCGACGGGCTGCGCATGGGGGTGAGCGCCGGCGGCAACGTGGGCGAGCGGCTGATGGGCACGGGCGCGCGGCACTACGGAAACATTCGCGCGGCGGCGCTCGACTGGCTGGCACGCGTCGAAATCGCGCCCGACCGGATCGACGACCGCCCCTCGGCGTTTTCGGGGGGCATGCAGCAGCGCCTCCAGATCGCCCGCAACCTCGTGACCGGCCCGCGGCTGGTGTTGATGGACGAGCCGACCGGCGGCCTCGACGTGAGCGTGCAGGCGCGGCTGCTCGACCTGGTGCGCGGGCTGGTGCGCGAGATGGGGCTGTCGGCCATCGTCGTCACCCACGACCTCGCCGTGGTGCGTCTGCTCGCCGACCGCCTGATGGTGATGAAGGACGGGCACGTGGTGGAACAGGGCCTGACCGACCAGGTGCTCGACGACCCCCAGCACGCCCATACCCAGCTGCTCGTCAGCTCGGTCCTGCAGGTATGAGGGAGGGCGCACGATGATCCGGGCGTTCCACCTCGACGGGGACGGGGTGCGCGACGCCGGGCCGGAGGGCGCCGGGAGCGCCGTCTGGCTCGACCTGGTGGAGCCCGACGAGGCCGAGCGCGCGCGCGTGTCGGAGCTGATCGGCCTGTCGCTGCCCTCGCGGGAGGACCAGCAGGAAATCGAGCAATCCTCGCGGCTCTACCTCGTCTCGGGCGTGCCCGTGATGACCGCACAGATCCCCGCGGGCTTCGACGGGCGGGCGGCGGCGCTCGAGCCGGTGAGCTTCGTGCTGACGGCCGACCGGCTGGTGACGCTGCGCCATCACACGCCCCGGCCCTTCGACACCTATCCCGACCGGGCGGGGCAGGCCTCGCTCGGCTGCACCTCGGCCGAGACGGTGCTGGCGGGGCTGCTCGAGGCGATCGTCGACCGCCTCGCCGACATCACCGAGCAGGCCGGCCGCGAGATCGACGGGCTCAGCCGCGCCAGCTTCGACCCCGCGCCAGGCGACGACCCCGACCACCAGCGCACGCTGCGGGCCATCGGCCTGTCGGACGGGCTGGTGATGCAGCTGCGCGAAAGCCTGCTGACGATGGAACGGCTGCTGGGCTTCCTGCTGCCGGTGCTCGACCAGCGCGGCGCCGCGCCCGACCTGCGCCGCATGATCAAGAGCTTCCTGCGCGACGTGCGCACCATCGCCGAGCATGCGGGCTTCCTGCAGCAGAAGACGGCGCTGCTGCTCGACGCGACGCTGGGGATGATCAACATCGAACAGGCGCAGATCATCAAGATCTTCTCGGTCGTCGCGGTGATCTTCCTGCCACCGACGCTGATCGCGTCGATCTACGGCATGAACTTCGCGCACATGCCCGAGCTTGACTGGCGCTTCGGCTACCCGATGGCGCTGGCGCTGATGGGGGCCTCGGTGGTGGCGGCGCTCGTGATCTTCCGCCGCAAGGGGTGGTTCCGATGGCGGTGATCGAGGTCGACGGGCTGGACAAGTCGTTTACCCTGCACGATCAGGGCGGCGCGGTGATCCCGGTCTTGGCGGGCGCGCGGCTCGCCGTCGAGGCGGGCGAATGCGTGGCGCTGACGGGCGCCTCGGGCGCGGGGAAGTCGACGTTGATGCGCATGATCCACGGCAACTACCTGGCGGGGGCGGGCCGGATCGCGGTCTGCGGCGTCGACGTGGCGCGCGCCGCCCCGCGCGAGATCCTGGCGCTCCGGCGCGACCGGCTGGGCCATGTCAGCCAGTTCCTGCGGGTCGTGCCGAGGGTGCCCGCGCTCGAGGTGGTGGCCGAGCCGCTGCTGGCCGTGGGCGCCAGCCGCGAAGCGGCGCTGGGGCGGGCGCGGGCGCTGCTGACACGCCTCAACCTGCCCGAGCGGCTCTGGGCGCTCTCGCCCACCACATTCTCGGGGGGCGAGCAGCAGCGCGTGAACATCGCCCGCGGCTTCGCCCACCCCTACCCGGCGCTGTTGCTCGACGAGCCGACGGCAAGCCTCGATGCGGCGAACCGAGAGGTGGTGCTGACGCTGGTCGACGAGGCCAGGGCGCGCGGCGCGGCGATCCTCGGCATCTTCCACGACGCGGCGGCGCGCGCCCGCGTCTGCGACCGCGAGGTCGACGTCTCGGCCTTCGCGCCGGTGCCGGCATGAGCGGGCGGCTGATCGCCGTCGTCGGCCCCTCTGGCGCGGGCAAGGACAGTGTGGCCGCCGCGATGGTCGCCCGCCGCCCGGCGCTGCACTGGGTGCGCCGCGTCGTCACTCGCCCCGCCGAGCCGGGGGGAGAGCCGTTCGTGCCCGCCACCGAGGCGGAGTTCGCTCGTGCCGAGGCGGGGGGCGCCTTTGCGCTGGCGTGGCGGGCGCACGGTCTGGCCTACGGCGTTCCGAGGGCGGAGCTGGCCTGCCTCGGCGCCGGGCGCGACGCGCTGGTGAACCTCTCGCGCGGCGTGCTGGGCGAGGCGCAAGCGCGGTTCCCCTCGCTCGTCGTGCTGCACGTCACCGCACGGCCGGAGCTTCGCGCGCAGCGGCTCGCCGCGCGCGGCCGTGAATCGATGGACGACATCGCGGCGCGACTGGTCCGAGAGGCGCCGCTGCCCGAGGGGCTGCGCGTCGTCCGCATCGACAATTCCACCACCCTCGCGGCGGCGGCCGGGGCCGCCCTTGCCGCGCTCGACAGTCAAGAGGCGCTGCCATGACCCGTCTCGATCGACCGGCGCCTGCCACCGGGGCCCTGCCGGCGACCATCGTCTTCGCCAACGCGCGCCTCGTCCTGCCCGACCGGGTGGCGACGGGGCGCCTCGTGATCGAGGGCGGGCAGATCGCAGCCGTCGAAGAAGGAGAAGGCGTGCCCGATGGCGCCGTCGACTGTCATGGCGACCACCTCGCGCCCGGCCTCGTCGAGCTGCACACCGACAACCTCGAGCGGCATATCGAGCCGCGCCCCGAGGTCGACTGGCCACACGAGGCCGCGATCCTCGCCCACGATGCCGAGCTCGCCTCTTGCGGGATCACCACAGTCTTCGACGCGCTGCGCGTCGGCTCCACCCTGACTGTCCGCGACGGGCTGAAGCCCTACGCCCGCGCGCTCGCCGACGAGATCCTCGCCCTGCGCGGCGAGGGCGCGCTGCGGATCAGCCATTTCCTGCACCTGCGAGCGGAAATCTGCTCCGAGACGCTGCCGGACGAGATGGCCGGCTTCGGCCCCTCCGACCGCGTCGGCATCGTCAGCCTGATGGATCACACGCCGGGGCAGCGCCAGTTCCGCGACATCACCAAGCTGCGTGCCTACGTCATGGGCAAGTCGGGGCGCAGCGAGACCGAGTTCATCGAGCACATCGCCGAGCTGAAGGAGCTGCAGCAGCGGGTGGGCGCCGCGCACGAGGCCCGCGCCGTGGAAGAGGCGCGCCGCTACGGCGCGACCCTCGCCAGCCACGACGACACGACGGCCGAGCACGTCGCCACCTCGGCCGGCCACGGCGTGCGGCTGGCCGAGTTTCCCACCACGGACGAGGCTGCGCGCGCCTGCCGCGACGCCGGTATCCCGGTGATGATGGGGGCGCCCAACCTGATCCGCGGCGGCTCTCACTCGGGCAACGTGGCGGCGGCCGACCTCGCGCGCGACGGGCTGCTCGACATCCTGTCGTCCGACTACGTTCCGGCGGGCCTCCTGCTGGGCGCGGTGCGGCTCGGCGCGCTCTGGGGCGATCTCGCCCGCGGCATCGCCACGGTCACGCGGGCGCCGGCCGCGGCGACGGGCCTGACCGACCGCGGCGCGCTCGTCGCGGGGCGCCGGGCCGACCTCGTGCGCTTCGGCCTGCGGGGCGACATGCCGGTGATCCGGGGCGTCTTCGTGCGCGGCGAGAGGTTGGCCTGACCGGCGCGGCTGGCCCGCGCCCGCCCGCGGCCTATCCTTGCGGCATGATTCGCGCGCTCGCCTGCCTCGTGCCCCTGCTCGCCGCCACCGCCGCCCCCGCGTGGGAGGCGCGCATCGGTGCGGTCTGCGAGCTGACCCATGCCGAGGCGGGCGGCGATGTGCGCGTCACCTACGACCCGGCGGTGCCCGAATACGCCATCACGATCCGCCGCGCGGCGGGCGCGTGGCCCGAGGGGCCCATCTTCGTCATCCGGTTCGACGGGCGCCGCGCGCTGACCATCCAGACCAACCGTCACGCCCTGTCCGAGGGCGGCGCGGCCCTCACCGTGACAGACCGCGGCTTCGGCAACGTGCTCGACGGGCTCCAGTTCAACGAGACGGCTACCGCCTATCTCGGCGACACCGCCCTGCCCTTCGCCCTGACGGGCCCGGAGCCGGCCGCACCCGCCGTGGAAGAGTTCCGCCGCTGCACGGAGGGCGGGCTGGTCTGACGCGCCCGCCCGCCGGGCCGATCAGAAGTCGAACAGCTCGTCGAGGAAGCCGCCGCGCTTCTTCTTCCTGTAGCCCCGATCGTCATGATCGCCGTAACCGCGGGCCTCCCGCGCTGGCTCACGGTAGCCGCCCTGCGGCGGGGGCGGCGGCGCGGCCTGCGCGGCGGAGCGCTCGATGATCTTGTCGAGCTCGCCGCGGTCGAGCCACACCCCCCGGCATTGCGGGCAATAGTCGATCTCGACGCCGCTGCGCTCGGTCATCACCAGTTGCGTTCCGTCGATCGGGCACTGCATGTGCGTCTCCCTTGTCCAAGTCCCCGGAATAGGTGGGGGCGCGGGCACCCGCGGTAAAGGGCGAGGGAGACTGAAACGGCCCCGCCGCCGAGGCGGGGCCGTTCCCCGAACACGTCGGGAGGTCACTCGACGGTGGAGATGCGCCCGTCGGTGAAGGGTTCGTAGGGCACGTTCTCGGCAAGGTAGTCGGCCACCACGATTTCCAGCCCCGGGCCGAAATCGTAGGCGTTCTCGGCATGGGCATCGAACATGGCGTAACCGTCACCGCCCGTGCGCATGAAGTTGTTCGACACGACGCCGTAGGTCTTTTCGGGGTCGAGCGGCACCCACTCGCCGCCCTCGTCGACCGTCACCTCGACCACGCGCGACCCGGGCTCGGCCGACGGCGACCACGTGTACTTCATCCCGGCGACCTGCGGGAAACGGCCGGCGCCCTCCTCGACCTGGCTCAGGCCGTTCTCGAGCGCCGCGAGCACGTGCTCGCCCTTGAGCTGGAAGGTGGCGAGCGTGTTCTGGAACGGCAGCACCGTCACCACCTCGCCCATCGTCACCGGCCCGCCGTCGATCGACGCGCGCAGGCCGCCGCCGTTCTGGAAGGCGATCTGGATCCCCTGGTCGCGCACCCGGTCGAGCATCGCCTCGGCCACGAGGTTGCCCATCGGGCATTCCATCGCGCGGCAGGTCTCGCGGGCGCCGTCGATGGGCGCCGCGGCCTCGGCCACGACCTCGCCCATCCGCTCCTCGATCGGGCCGGCCAGCTCGGCCACCCGCGCCTCGACCTCGGGGTCCTTGGGGATGTCGGGGCCGACCAGGGTGGTGTCGCCGGTGGCGTCGATCACGTTGCCCTCGGCGTCGAAGGTCAGCACGAGATGGCCGAGATACTTGGAGTAGGAATAGGCCTGCACAACGGGCACCAGCGTGCCGTCCTCCTGGCTGACCATGGTGGGATAGGCGCCGTCACGGTCGGGATCGGAGGCCGACAGGTAGGTGTGCGAATGGCCGCCCACCACCGCGTCGACGCCCGGCACCGTGGCGATCTCGGTGTCGGTCGGCAGGCCCACATGGGTCAGCGCGACGATCCTTGTCACGCCCTGCTCGGTCAGCGCCGCGACATCGGCCGCCACCGCGTCGACCTCGTCGGTGAAGATCACGTCGGGCCCGGGGCTCGACAGCTCCGGCGTGTCGGAGGCCACCGCCGAGACGATGCCGATGCGCTCGCCCCCCACCTCGAGCACCAGCGTGTCCTGCACGAGGCCGCCCAGCTCTTCCGACTGCGACAGGTCGAGGCTACCCGAGACCACGGGGAACTCCAGTGCCTCGACGAAGGCCGCCAGCTTGCCCGGCCCGAGATTGAACTCGTGGTTGCCAAGCGCCATCGCGTCGAAGCCGATCGCGTTCATGAATTCGGCCGCGGCCATCCCCTCGTAGGTGGTGAAGAACAGCGACCCCTGGAACTGGTCGCCCGCGTCGAGCACGATCACGTTCTCGCCCTCGAGCTCGGCGCGCTTCTGGTCGACCAGCGTCTTCAGCCGCGCGACGCCGCCGAAGCACTCGCCGGCGGCGTCGTCCTCGGCCGAACAGGTCGAGTTGAAGCGGCTGATCGGCTGGATGCGGCTGTGCAGGTCGTTGATGTGCAGGATGTGGAGGGTGAACTCCTCCTGCGCCAGCCCCGCCTGCGCGGTCAGGGCCAGCGCGGCGGTCGTGGTGGTGAGAATCCTCGCGAGCATTCCCGTGTCTCCCTGTGGTTGGTGCGACAGGTTTGCGCGGGCAACGGCCAGAGGTCAAACCCGCGCACCGGCCTTGTCGCGCGGGCATGCGACGGTTGCGTGAAATCGAGGCACCAGACGCGGGCGCCTTGACCCGGCGTGGCGCCCGGTGCAGGAGCAGGCCATGCTGATCTTCAAGATCTTCCGCCGCTGCGAATGGGACGCCCTGCGCGAGGCCGGACGCACGCGCGGCGCGCCGATCGACGTGGCCGACGGATACATCCACTTCTCGACGCGCGAGCAGGTGGCCGAGACGGCAGCGAAGCATTTCGCGGGCGAGAGCGACCTCGTTCTGGTGGCGGTCGAGGCCGACCGGCTTGGCGACCCGCTGAAATGGGAGCCCTCGCGCGGCGGCGCGTTGTTCCCCCATCTCTACCGCGACCTGCGCATGGCCGACGTGGTGTGGGACAAGTCGCTGCCGCTGGGCGCCACGGGCCACATCTTTCCCGAAGGCGTGGTGTGAGCCTGGTCGAGTGGGCCGGCCTCGCCGCCCTGCGCCTCGTCGATCCCGAGACCGCCCATGCCCTCGCCTTGCGCGGTCTGCGCGCGGGGCTCGTCCCGCTGCCGGGGCCTGTCACCTCGGACCGGCTGGCGACCGACCTCGCCGGCCTCGCGCTGCCCAACCCGATCGGCCTGGCCGCGGGCTTCGACAAGAACGCCGAGGCGCTCGCTCCCCTCTCCAGCGCGGGCTTCGGCTTCATCGAGGCCGGCGCCGTCACGCCGCGCGCCCAGGAGGGGAACCCGCGGCCCCGCCTCTGGCGCCTGCCCGCCGACCGGGGCGCGATCAACCGGTTCGGCTTCAACAATCAGGGAATGGAGGCTGTCGCCTCCCGGCTGGAGCGGTGCCCGAAGGGCGCTGTCGTCGGCCTCAACCTCGGCGCCAACAAGGACAGCGCCGACCGCGCGGCGGATTACGCGACGGTCCTCGCGCGCCTCGGGCCAATGGTCGACTTCGCCACCGTCAACGTCTCGTCGCCCAACACCGAGGCCCTGCGCGACCTGCAGGGCACCGCGGCGCTCCAGGAGCTGCTCTCTGGCGTGATGGCGGCGCGCGCCGCGCTGCCCCGGCCGATCCCCGTCTTCGTCAAGATCGCGCCCGACCTGTCGGACGCCGAGATCGCCGCCATTGCCGAAACCGCGCTCGAGGCGGGCGTCCAGGGCGTGGTGGCCACCAACACCACACTCTCGCGCGACGGCCTGCGCTCGCCCTGGAAACGGCAGAAAGGCGGGCTGTCGGGCGCGCCGCTCATGGCCCGCTCCACCGAGGTGCTGCGGCGTCTGCAGGCCGAGACCGGCGGCACCCTGCCCCTGATCGGCGTAGGCGGCATCTTTACCGCCGAGGATGCGCTGGCCAAGATCGAGGCCGGCGCCACCGCCGTCCAGCTTTACACCGCGCTCGCCTACGAGGGGATCGGGCTGGCCGCCCGCCTCGCCCGCGACCTGGACCGGCTGCTCGCGGCGCGCGGCTATTCCAGCGTGATCGAGGCGCGCGGCGCCGCCGGCTGAGGCCGGATTTCCCGGGATGCCGGGCGCGCGCGGCCCGTGCGGCGGGCGCGGGTGGGCGGGTGGGGCGACCGTCGCACGGGGCGCGCGCGCCCGGCCCCGACGACACGAAGGTCAGGCGGGACAGGCCTGCGCCGCCGCAGCCGCGCGCCGCGCCTCTGCTGCTCGACGTGTCTGCAACTCGGCCAGCTTGCGCCGCTCCGCCGCCGGGTCGATCGCCACCGGCACCTCGCGAAACCCGGTCTCGATATCGGGGCAGTAGCGCAGGCCGAGCCCGCCCCCCCACGCCGACCGGCCCCCGCCCACGCAGAAATCCAGCACCGTCGCCGAATAGGGCGCGCGCCGCAGCGCGTAGCCCCGCTCGAGGGTCGCCTGCGTCTCGACGATCAGCCGATCGAGCGTTGCCAGCTCCGACCCCGCCGCACGCAGGCATGCCTCGCGCGGGGTCGCGCAGGCGACTAGCGGCAGCAGCAGGGCCAAAGGGGCGAGTCGCATGAGCGGAACCATAGGGCGTTAACCTTGACCAACCGTTGCGGCGCGTCGGCGCGACCGTGCGTCGCTGGCCCGGCGGCGCCCGCTTTGCTAGCGGTATGCTTCAGCATGCAGCGGAGGGGCGAGACATGACCGAGCATTTCGACGAGCGCAAGGCGAAGGCCTCGGGCTGGTTCCGTGAACTCCGCGACCGGATCGTCGCCGCCTTCGAGGCGCTGGAAGACGCGCAAGCGACGGGCCCCTTCGCCGCACAGGCCCCCGGCCGCTTCGAGGTGAGCGAGACGCGCCGCACGAGCGACGACGGCTCCGATGCCGGCGGCGGGCTGATGAGCGTCATGCGGGGCGGGCGCGTCTTCGAGAAGGTCGGCGTCAACGTCTCCACTGTCTACGGCACGCTGGGCGAGCGCGCGCAAAAGGCGATGGCCGCCCGTGGCGTGCCGGGAATGGCGGCCGACCCGCGCTTCTGGGCCTCGGGCATCTCGCTCGTCGCCCACATGCAGAACCCGCACACCCCGGCCGTGCACATGAACACCCGCATGTTCTGGACGCCCGGCGCGTGGTGGTTCGGCGGCGGCTCGGATCTCAACCCCTGCATCGAGGTGCCCGAGGATACCGCCGCCTTCCACGCCACGCTGAAAGAGGCCTGCGCCCCCCACGGGGCCGACTACTACGACCGCTTCAAGGCCTGGGCCGACGAGTATTTCTACGTCCCCCACAGGCACCGCGCCCGCGGCGTCGGCGGCATCTTCTACGACGACCTCAACACCGGCGACTGGGAGGCCGATTTCGCCTTCACCCGGTCGGTGGGCGAGGCGTTCCTGCCGGCCTTCGTGCCCACCGTCGAGCGCAACCGCGACCGGGCCTGGACGGAGGCCGATCGCGAGGCACAGCTCGTTCATCGCGGGCTCTACGCCGAGTACAACCTCGTCTACGACCGCGGCACCAAGTTCGGGCTCGAGACCGGGCACGACGCCAACGCCGTCCTGATGTCTCTGCCGCCGCTGGCGAAATGGCCGTGACCGCTCTCGCCTGATCCGGCCCCGGACAGCCGAGACAGCACCGGGGCGCCCCGCCGCGCCGCATGGTCTCGGGCGGCTCACATGGGTGCAGGCCCACCCGCCGAAAGGAAAGACAGCGGCGCGCCTTCGGCGCATCCCCTCGAGTGGCGCCGTCCGAGGACGGCGCGTGCCTCCGGCGGGGATATTTCGGGCAAGAAGAAGCAGCGGGCGGCGAGTCCGCCTCGATGTCAGGCCGTGACGGTCTCGCGCACCGTGTCGATCATCAACTGCACGTTGGCGGGGTCGGCGTCTGGCGTTATGCCGTGACCGAGGTTGAAGATGTGCGGCCCCTTCGAGAAGGCGCGCACGATCCGGCGCGTCTCGTCGATGAGGGCCTGGCCACCGGTGACCATGTGCGACGAGGCCAGGTTGCCCTGCACGCACCCCGCGACCTGGACGTGCTCGGCCGCCCATTCCGGCGTCACGCCGTCGTCGAGGGCGATGCAGTCGGCGCCGGTCGCGGCGTGCGCCCCCTCGTAGCGCATTCCAGCCCCGCGCGGGAAGGCGATGACGGGAAGACCCGGATGCCGCTTCTTCAGCGCGGCCGTGATCCGGCGGGCGGGCTCCAGCGCGTAGCGGTCGAACGCGGCGCCCGTGAGCGAACCGGCCCAGGAATCGAAGATCTTCACTGTCTCGGCGCCAGCCTCGACCTGGTGCGACAGGTAGTCGATGGTCGCGGCCTCGATGCGGTCCATCAGCGCGTCGAAAAGGGCCGGGTTTTCCCGCATCAGGGCATGGGCCGGCCCTTGGTCGGGGGTGCCGCGTCCGGCGATCATGTAGGTGGCGACCGTCCACGGCGCCCCGGCGAACCCGATCAGCGCGGTCTCGGCGGGCAGTTCGCGCGCCAGGATCCGCACGGTCTCGTAGACGGGCGCGAGATGGTCGTGAATGTCCTCCGGCCCCTTCAGCCGGCCCAGATCGTCCTCGGTCGTCACGGTCGACAGGCGCGGCCCCTCGCCGGTGACGAACCACAGGTCGGCGCCGAGCGCCTGCGGCACCAGGAGGATGTCGGCGAACAGGATCGCGGCATCGAAGCCGTAGCGGCGGATCGGCTGCAGCGTGACCTCGGCGGCCAGGTCGGGCGTGTAGCACAGCGACAGGAAGTCGCCCGCCTGGGCCCGCGTCGCACGGTATTCCGGCAGGTAGCGCCCCGCCTGCCGCATCATCCAGATCGGCGGCGTCGGCACCACCTCGCCCGCCAGCGCCCGCAGCAGCGTCTTTTCGGCCATCCTCGCCCTCCTCTGGTCGCTTCGGATCGCTCCCGCGTCTGCGTCAGGAAGTCAAGGCGCGCCCGCGGCGTGCGGCATTGTAAACCATATCTGACACAGCTACCGAGAGGCCCATGACGCTCGATCTCCCCACCCCCGACCGCCCGCTCAGGATCGGCACCCGCGGCTCGCCGCTCGCCCTCGCCCAGGCGCACGAGACCCGCGACCGCCTGATGGCCGCCTTCGACCTGCCCGAAGATGCCTTCGAGGTCGTCGTCATCAAGACGACCGGCGACCGGGTGCTCGACCGTCCCCTCAAGGAGATCGGCGGCAAGGGCCTCTTCACCCGCGAGATCGAGGAAGACCTGGCGTCGGGCGCCATCGACATCGCCGTGCATTCGATGAAGGACATGCCGACGATCCAGCCCGAGGGGCTGATCCTCGACACGTACCTGCCCCGCGAGGACGTGCGCGACGCCTTCGTGACGCTCGCGGGCTCCGCCTTCGCCGACCTCGACGAGGGCGCCGTGGTGGGCACCTCCTCGCTCCGGCGCCGAGCGCAACTGCTCTGGAGGCGGCCCGACCTGCAGGTGGTCGAGTTCCGCGGCAACGTGCAGACCCGGATGAAAAAGCTCGCCGACGGGGTGGCCGAGGCCACGTTCCTCGCCTGCGCGGGCCTCTCGCGCCTCAACGCGCACGAGGTGAAGCGCGTGCCGCTCACGCCGGACGAGATGCTGCCCGCCGTCGCCCAGGGCGCCATCGGGATCGAGCGGCGGATCGACGACGCCCGCACCGCCGAGATGCTCGCCGCCATCCACGACGCGACCACCGGCACCCGGCTGGCGGCCGAACGCGCCTACCTCGCTGCGCTCGACGGGTCCTGCGAGACGCCCATCGCCGGCCTCGCCGAACTCGACGGGGGCACGATCCGCTTGCGTGGCGAGATCCTGCGCCCCGACGGCTCGGACTGCCTCGAGGACGCCGAGACAGCGCCCGTGGAAGACGCCGCCGAGATGGGCCATGCCGTGGGCGCGCGCCTGCTCGCCCGCGCTCCGGCCGGATTCTTCGACTGGCGCGCCGCCTGACCGCGCCTCCCGGCGCGCCGGACGGCCCGGCGCGCCGGCCCCTCTCCATCATCCTGGTCCAAATACTCCCGCCGGAGGCGCGCGCCCGGAACGGGCGCCACCCAAGGGAATGCGCCGCAAGGCGCTCCGCCGGATCGCGCCGGGCGAGGATCAGACGTTGAGCAGCAGGTGCTCGCGCTCCCAGGGACTGATGACCTGGAGGAACTCCTGGTATTCCAGGTCCTTCACGGCCGCGTAGACCTTGCAGAACTCGGTGCCGAGCACGGCGCGCAAGGCATCGCTCTCGTCGAACAGTTCCAGCGCCTCGCCGAAGGTCCGGGGGATGTCGGCCTCGGTGTCGTAGGCGTCGCCGGTGAACTCGTCCTGCGGCACCCGCCCCTCCTTCATGCCGAGATATCCGCAGGCGAGCGAGGCGGCGATGCCGATATAGGGGTTGCAGTCCATCCCCGCGAGGCGGTTTTCCACCCGCGTCGCCTCGGGTTCCGAGACCGGCACGCGCAGGCCGGTCGTGCGGTTGTCGCGGCCCCAGGCGAGGTTGATCGGGGCTGCATGGTCGCGCACGTAGCGGCGATAGCTGTTAACGTACGGGGCCAGCAGGGCGATCGCCGCCGGCAGGTGGTGCTGAAGGCCGCCGATGAAATGGTGGAACGCCTCGGTCTCCGCCCCCGACGCATCGGCGAAGATGTTGCGGCCCGTGACGGCATCGACCACCGAATGGTGGATGTGCATGGCCGAACCGGGCTCGCCCTCGATGGGCTTGGCCATGAAGGTGGCGTATGTGTCGTGGCGCAGCGCCGCCTCGCGGATCAGCCGCTTGAAGTAGAAGATCTCGTCGGCCAGCCGCACCGGGTCGCCGTGGGCCATGTTCAGCTCGACCTGGCCCGCGCCGCCCTCCTGCAGGATGCCGTCGATCTCGAAGCCCTGCGCCTCGGCGAAATCGTAGATGTCGTCGATGACGGGGCCGTATTCGTCGACCGCCGACATCGAGTAGGCCTGCCGCGCCGCCGCGCGGCGGCCCGAGCGGCCCATCGGCGGCTCGACAGGCTTGCCCGGGTCGAGGTTGGGCGCGACAAGGTAGAATTCCAGCTCGGGCGCCACGATGGGCCGCCAGCCTTCCGCCTCGTAGAGCGCCACGACCCGCTTGAGCAGGTTGCGCGGCGCGTAGGGGACGGGCGTGCCGTCCTTGTCGGTGATGTCGTGGATGATCTGGATCGTCCAGTCGCCCGTCCAAGGCGCGGCGGTCGCGGTCGAGAAATCGGGCGTCAGCAGCATGTCGGGCTCGGTAAAGGCCATGCCCTCGACCTGGGCCCAGTCGCCGGTGATCGTCTGCAGGAAGATCGAGTTCGGCAGGTAGAACTTCGCCTGCCGCGAGAACTTGGCGGCAGGCATGGCCTTGCCCCGTGCGACGCCCGCGAGGTCGGCCACGAGGCACTCCACCTCGTCAAGCCGCCGCCCGACGAGATAGCTCTGCGCCGCCTCGGGCAACTCGACGATCCATTCAAGCGACATCGGCCGCCCGACTGCGCGCGCCAAGCAGGAACTCGGCGATGGAATGGCCCAGAGCGGCGCGGTCGGTCGGCTGCGCCAACGCGGCGCGCGCCGCCTCGACCCGCTCCGGCGGCACGCCGCCGGGGCCGGCGCGGTGGGCGATCAGGCCCTCGACCTCGGCGGTGCCGAACTCGGGGTGCGGCTGCCAGGTCAGCACCGTATCGCCGATCAGGAAGGCCGCATGACGGGTGAAATCCGACCGGGCGATGGTGCGCGCGCCCTCGGGCGGCACCGTCACCTGGTCCTGGTGCCAGGCGTTCAGCGCGTAGGTCTCGCCGTCTTCGGTGGTGTAGACGTGCCGGCCGACCGACCAGCCGCCGGCGAACTTCTCCACCTTTCCGCCCAGCGCCTGCGCGACGATCTGGTGGCCGAAGCAGATGCCGACGAGCGGCCGCCCCGAGGCGACGATGGCGCGGATCAGCGCCTCGAGCGGGGGAATCCAGGGGTGATCCTCGTAGGCGCCGTGGCGCGAGCCGGTGATCAGCCAGCCCTCGGCGGCCTCGGGCCCCGAGGGGAACTCTCCCCCCTCGACGTCCCACGTGGTGAAGGTCAGGCCGTGCCCGTCGAGCAGGCGGGCGAACATCTCGGGGTAGTCGCCCGTCTGCGGGCGGACGGCCTCGGCCATGTGGCCGGTCTGCAGGATGCCGATGTGCATGGGGGTGTCTCTCATGGCTGGCGGCGACGCTATCCCGCCACCGGGGCCGGGGCAAGCGGGCGCGCGGCGCAGACGCGCAGCGGGGCCGGGCCGATGCCGCGGCCCCGCCCTTGCGGGGCCTAGCGGATGAACTGGGGACGCCGGCGCATGGTCGCGCGCGCGTCCTTCGGCAGGTGGCGGTTGAGGTGGCGGTTGACCACGCCCATCCCGGCAATGATCGCGAGCGTCAGCAGGATGAAATAGAGGGCCACGATCGGGTAGGGCACGAAGGGGTTGAACGTCCGGTCGGCGAAGTAGCTCGCGTAGTAGAGCGCGTCGCCCCGCTGCTGCCGGGCCGGGAAGCCCGAGAAGAAGACCAGCGTGGTCGCGTGGAACAGGAAGATCGCCTCGTTGGTATAGGCGGGCCAGCCGAGCCGCAGCATCGTGGGCCACACCACCCGGCGGAACCGGGCGAAGCCCGACAGGCCGTAGGCGTCGGCCGCCTCCAGGTCGCCCCGCGGCACCGAGCGCAGCGCGCCATGGAAGATCTCGGCCGAATAGGCCGCGGTGTTGAAGAAAAGCACGACCGCAGCGCCGAGCGCTGCCGAGGTCAGCGGGTCGAAGACCGGCGAGACCTGCTTGAGCGACAGGAACCCGAAATACGCCAGGAAGAACTGGATGAAGAGCGGCGAGCCCCGGAACAGGAACACGAACCACTCCGCCGGCTTGCGCAGCCAGGCGCGGGCATCGGCCTTGGCCACGGCCAGCGCGGTGGCGAGGAAGAAGCCGGTGACGAGAGCGACGAGGCCGAAATAGACGTTCCAGATCAGGCCCGAGCCGATCAGCACCACCTGCTCGCACAGCGTGATCTCGCCGCGCGGCAGCAGGCGCTCGCCGATCCCGAGCGAGCGCAGGGCGTAGTCCTGGACGGTCTGCGCGCAGCTCATGCGCCCGCACCGGCCTGCATGTCCCCGCCCTCGCGCCGCTGCGCCTCGCCGCCCAGCGTGGCCTGGCCATGCGAGAGCCTGCGCGTGAGCCGCCCCAGCGCCACCTCGGAGATCTTCGTCATGCCGAGATAGAACACGAGCAGGAACAGGAAGTAGAAGAAGCGCCAGTCGCCGTGCGGGTAGTCCGTGAACCGCGGCGTCTTGGACGCGCCGAGCTCGCGCGCCCAGTAGACGATGTCCTCGACGCCGAGCAGGAACAGCAGCGGCGTCGCCTTCATCAGGATCATCCACAGGTTCGACAGGCCGGGCAGCGCGTAGATCCACATCTGCGGCACGAGGATGCGCCAGAAGGCCTGCCGGTCGGTCATGCCGTAGGCTTCGGCCGTCTCCATCTGGGCGCGCGGCACCGCGCGCATGGCGCCGTAGAGCACGTTGGCCGCGAAGGCGCCGAAGACAAGCGCGAAGGTGAATACGGCGAGGGCGAAGTTGTAGGCCTCGTGCCAGGCCTGCGCGGCGTTGCCGGGCGGCATCTTCGCCTCGGGACAGACGAGGAAGTTGGCGCCCTGCCGGATCGGCTCGTCCCAGTCCGGGCAGCGGGCGAGGTGAACGAGATACTCGATCCCCTGGTCGAGGGCGATCACGAAGAACAGGAAGAAGGCGATGTCCGGCACGCCCCGGACGATCGAGGTGTATCCCTTGCCCAGCAGCGACAGCGGCAGGATGCGCGAGCGCGAGGCGGCCGCGCCCGCGAAGCCGAAGGCCAGCGCGCAGGGCGCGGTGATCGCGAGCAGCAGCAGCACCGTGCCGAAGCTCACGTAGAAGTTCATGTGCACGCCCGTGGTCAGGTAGCAGGCGAGCCACGGCAGCGTGTCGAGCTGGGAGGGGTCTTCGCAGAAGGGGAACATCGGCCCTCCCGGCCCGGCGGGCCGCTGGTTGCACGTGCGGGAGCCTCCGGCGGGGATATTTCAGGCAAGAAGAAGCCGGGGGCAGGTGCGGGGCGGCGTGACGGGCCGCGCCGCCGTCGTCGGGTGCAGGGGGCGGCGCGCGTGGGCGCCGCCACCCTGCCAGGTGGTCACCTGCCGCCGACCTCGTCCAGGTCGTAGACCTGCGCCTCTTCGCCGAACCACTTGACGATCAGCTCGTTCAGGGTGCCGTCGGCCTTGAGGTCGGAAAGGATCGTGTCGAAGGTCTCCCGCAGGTCGTCGTCGCCCTCGCGGACGCCCATGCCGACGCCGCCGCCGAGCGCCACGTCATCGCCCACGAAGGACATCTCGGCATCGGCCTCGACGATCGGAACGAGGTAGTCCTTGTCGGCGAACACCGCGTCGGCCTCGCCGTTGCGCACCGCGGCCACCGTCTCGTCCGGCGTGGCGAACTCCAGAAGGGTGGCGCCCGATTCGGCCACGTGCGCGGCCTGGATCGTGTTGACCTGCGCCGCGATCACGCCGCCCGTCAGGTCGGCGTCGGGATTGGTCGAGGCATAGGCCGAAGCCGCGGGCGGAATGTAGTTCTGCGTGAAGTCGATCACCTCGTCGCGCTCGTCGGTGATGCTCATGCCGGCCATGATCGTGTCGTAGTTGCCCGACGTCAGGTTGGGGATGATCGAATCCCAGTCGTTCGTCACCCATTCGCAGGTGAGGCCGGCGCGCTCGCAGAGCAGGTCGCCGAGCTCGCGCTCGTAGCCGTCGACCTCGCCCTGGTCGTTAATGAAGTTGTACGGAGGGTAGGCGCCCTCGGTGCCCATGCGCACAACGTCCTGCGCGGCGGCAGCGCCGGCGATCAGGGCCGCGGCGGCGGCTGTGAGGATCAGTCTGGTCATGCAAGTCTCCCTGGTGGTCCGGTTCCCCTCTCCCCTCATTGGCTGTGGGAGAGGAACTTCTGCAGGCGCTCCGTTTCCGGCGCGCCGAAGATCCGGTCGGGCGGCCCCTCCTCCTCGATCTTCCCCTGGTGGAGGAAGACGACGTGGTCGGAGACGTCGGCCGCCAGCCGCATGTCGTGGGTGACAAGGAGCATCGTGCGCTCCTCGGCGGCGAGATCCTTGATCACGCGCACCACCTCCTGCTGGAGCTCGGGGTCGAGCGCCGAGGTCGGCTCGTCGAACAGCAGGGCGCGCGGCTCCATCGCCAGTGCCCGGGCGATCGCGGCGCGCTGCTGCTGCCCGCCCGAGAGCTGGGCCGGCCATGCGCCCGCCTTGTCGCCGATGCCGACCTTGTCGAGCAGGGCGCGGCCGCGCGCCTCGGCCTCTTCCCGGTCGTGGCCGAGCACGGTGACGGGCGCCTCGACCACGTTCTGCAGGACGGTCATGTGCGCCCACAGGTTGAACTGCTGGAACACCATCGACAGGTTCGTGCGGATACGGATCATCTGGACGCGGTCGGCGGGGCGGCGCGCGTGGCCCTCGCCCTTCCAGCGCACCGGCTCGCCCTCGAAGAGGATCTCGCCGCCCTGGCTGTCTTCCAGGAGGTTGGCGCAGCGCAGGAGGGTCGACTTGCCCGAGCCGGACGACCCGATCAGCGACACGACATGACCGCGCGGCGCGGTCATGTCGACACCCTTGAGCACCTCGAGCGCACCGTAGGCCTTGTGCAAACCGCGAATCTCGATGACGGGCGGCCCGGCCGGCGCAGCGTGCGCACCTGCGGACGCGTCGGGCTCTGGCATGGGGGCCGCTTCAGCGTGGGGCATGGGTCGGGCGCGCGCTCCCTCGGGTGGTGCTGGCCCGCGAGTAAGGAACGGATGGCAGCCGAATGCAACGGGTAAGGCGCGGGGAGGGGCGCTGTCAGGCCGCCGGATCGCCCGTTCGCGCGACATATGCCGCGGGATCGGGCGGAATTGGAAGCGCAAGGTAGGCGGCGGCGGGCAGGCGTGCGAGCCCGACAAGGCCGAGGGCGGCCCGGTCTTGGGCGGCGAGCGCGGCGATGGCGCACTCCACCGCCTCGGCAAGCGGGGCGGGATCGTGCCCCGGGCCCGCGATCAGCGGCAGGCCGGGGCGGGGGGCGGTGCGGTCGATCACCTGCAGGGTGGCGGCGGCCGGCTCGACGCGGGCCAGCAGGCGCCATGTCACCGCGTCGATCGCGGCAACGTCGGCCCGCCCATCGGCCACGGCACGGGCGGAGGCGGCGTGCGCCCCGGTTTCGAGCGCCGCACGGAAGATCACGCCGCGGGCGGCGGCCCAGTCGAGCGCGGCCGCCCAGCCCGATTGCGAGAGCGGGTCGTTGCAGGCGAGGCGCGGAGCGGCCGGCATGCGCTCGCCGGCGCGCGTCACGACGACCGAGCGGTAATGGCCGGGCGGGCACCCCTCGACGCCGTAATCCGGCGTGGCGACCAGTGTCACCTGCCGGTGGAGACGGGCACGGTAGGGCAGCCCGCAGGTCTGCGCGAGCAGCAGGTCGGGGTGGCGCCAGAGCGACCACAGGTCGTCGCCGCGCGTGAGGGCGCGTGGGGCGGCGATCCCCCGCCCTCGCAGACGGGCGGAGATGGCACACCACAGCCGGTCCGTCGCGCCGCGCGTCTCGGCCCCGTCGTACATGGGCAGGGCGGCGATCACCCGTCGGCCCCTCGCCGCCTCAGCCTGCTTCGGAGCCGGCGCCGGCGCCGCGCGCCTCGACCCGCTGCCGGGCGCGCGCGCTGTCGCGGTCGGCCACGCCCAGCAGGTTGGCCACCAGCCGCAGCAGCCCGTCTTCCTCGTGGTCGCGTTCGCCATCGGCCAGCACCACGTCCCACAGGGCCTCGAGCACCGCCTCGCGTTCCTCGTAGGGCACGGCATCCTTGATGGCGCGCGTGAAGCGCACCGTGTCGGGCGCCTCCGCTTCGAGCTGCTCGGCATCACGGCGGAGGGCCGTGGCCTCGAACGGCGACAGGCCGTAGCGCGCCATCACGATGCGGTCGATCCTGGCGATCTCGCTCTCGGCATAATCGCCGTCGGAACGGGCGAGCCGCACCAGCAGCGCGGTGAGGGCGCAGCGCGCGTCCGGGTCGGGAAGCGGGTCGGGATCGGATGCCGAGAGGCGGCGGAGAAGATCTGCGAACATGCGCCACATATAGTGGCGCCCGCCGAGCCGGCCAACCGCGCACCGCGCCGCCGCGCGCAGCCGATCGCGGCCCGATCCGGCGCGCACCCGGCGCATCGCGGCGCATCCCGGCGGTTCAGGGGCCGGCGTTTCAGCGGGATGCACGCGCGCGGCCCGGCACGCCCGCGGCGGCGCAGAGGGGCGGTCAGCGCGCCGGGTCGGGGTGGGCGCGCGCCTCGGCCTCGGCGGCGGCGCAGTCGTCGGGCGACAGACCCAGACGGGAGGCGGTAAGCGCGAGATAGGCCTTCTGCGGGGCGCCCTCATGGCCGTCGGCCAGCATCACCCGCCACAGCGAGACCAGGATCGCGCGTCGTTCGTCACTGCCCGTGCGCTCGCGCACCGCCTCGGCGAATCGGCCATCGGGCGGCGCCGCCGCTTCGAGGCGCTCGGCCTCGGCGCGGAGCTTGGCGGCGGCCACCGGGTCGAGCGCGTAGGCGGCACGCAGGATACGGTCGATCCGCGCGATCTCGGCGGCATCGTAATGGCCGTCGGCCTTCGCCATCCGCACCATGACACCCGCGAGCGCATGTCGCGCGTCGAGCTCGGCGAGCGGCGTCTCGTAGCGGCCGAAAAGGCGGTCGAGCAAAGCCTGGATCATGGGGGCCGCTTACCGCCCGCAGCCCGCGCTGCCAAGCGGGCAGACGCGTGGCGCCGGCGCGGCCTGCGCATTTCGGCCAGAAGGAAGCGGCGGGCAGGCCGGATGGGGACGGACGGTGCGGCGGCGACCGGCTCACCCGCGAGGCCGCGCGCCCGTCCCGGTCGCGACCCGCGCCGATGAGAGCCGCGCGGTAACCCGGAGCAGACCGGCGGCAGGAGCCGCAAGGCCCCGGGGAAGGCATTCTTGCAACGACACGGCGCGGAGCCACGCCGAATCGTCCCGTTCCATGACCCATGCCCTTGTCTTCCACCGGGACGCATCGCATGTCTCCCGCATGACGTGTCGTTCTGCCCGCGGCTCCGCCCGAACCTTTCGCACAGTCGGCCTCTCCGGGGCCTCTGCCCTCCTGGCGGCGCTTGCCATGTCGGCGCCCGCTGCCGGACAGCAGACTGCCGGACATGACGCCGCCGTGACGGCCCCGAGCTTCGGCGCCGAGGTGCCGTCGGTGGCCGACGGCTCGCTCTCGACGCAGGGGCGCGAGCGGCGGTTCGTTTTCACCGCCCTCGTGGGGGTCCAGAGCCAGCCTTCCTATTACGGTGCCGACGAGAACGAGGTCGTGCCGCTGTTCCGGCCCAACGTGCTCGCGTTCGATTTCGGCCGGCTGGAGGGCGGCGACGACGAGCTGTCGGACGACCCGCTCGAACGGCCGCTCGGCTTCGCCTTCGGCCCGTCGTTCCGCTTCATCGGCGAGCGCAATGCCGCCGATCATGACGAGTTGACCGGCCTCGACGATATCGACGCGACGTTCGAACTGGGCGCGCAGGTGGGCTATGTCTGGCCCAGCGTCGAGGCATTCGGCCAGCTCCGCTACGGCTTCGGCGGCAGCGAGGCCTGGGTTGGCGAGCTCGGCGCCTACTACGTCACGCGCCCGGCCGACAATTTCGCCCTGCGGATCGGCCCGCGCTTGCTGTTCGGCACCAACGACTACACCGACACCTATTTCGGCGTCACCGCCGACGAAGCCGCCGCGAGCGGGCTGGCCGAATACGACCCCGAGGGCGGCCTTCTGCGTGCGGGCGTCGAGGTGATCGCCACCTATCGGCTCGGCGAGCAGTGGTGGCTAGAGGGCCGCGCGCGGTGGGACCAGTTCCAGGACGACGCGGCCGACAGCCCCATCGTGCAGCAGGGCGCGCGCGATCAGGGCACCGTGTCGATCGGCGTGCGCCGGGCCTTCGTGCTCGAGTTCTGATCGGCGGCCATCATGCGGAGCGCCTTGCGGCGCATTTCCTGGCGTGGGCGCCCGTGCCGGGCGCCGGCCTCCGGCGGGGATACTTCGAGCAAGAAGAAGAACAGGGCCTTGCTCACGTCTCTGGGCCGGACATGCCGGCGAGCGATGCCGCCGAGCGGGCCATCCCCCGCGGGACGGCATGCATGCTGTGCCCTCACACGAGGCGGCTCATCTCGACGGCGGCGCGGATGAAATCCGCGAAGAGCGGGTGGGGCGCGAAGGGCTTCGACTTCAGCTCGGGGTGAAACTGGACGCCGACGAACCACGGGTGGTCGGCATGCTCGACGATCTCGGGCAGGCGCCCGTCGGGCGACATGCCGGAGAACACCAGGCCCTGCTCCTCCAGCGCCGCGCGGTAGCGGATGTCGACCTCGTAGCGGTGGCGGTGACGCTCGTCGATCCGCGTGGTGCCGTAGATCTGCGCGACCCGGCTGCCCTCTTTCAGATGCGCGTCGTAGGCGCCCAGACGCATCGTGCCGCCCTTGGCGTCGGTCGGTGCGCGCGTCACCTTTTCGTTGCCCTGCACCCATTCCTTCAGGTGGTAGACGACGGGCGTGAATCGCTTGCCGCCTGCCTCGTGGTCGAACTCCTCCGAGCCGGCGTCGGGCATCTCGCCCAAGTGGCGGGCGGCCTCGATCACGGCCATCTGCATGCCGAGGCAGATGCCGAAATAGGGCACCTTGCGGGTGCGCGCGAACTCGGCCGCCCTGATCTTTCCCTCCGTGCCCCGCTCTCCGAAGCCCCCGGGCACGAGGATGGCGTGGAACCGCTCGAGGTGCGGCGCGGGATCCTCGCGCTCGAAGATCTCGGCGTCGATCCACTCGGCCTTCACCCGCACGCGGTTGGCCATGCCGCCGTGGGTGAGCGCCTCGGCGATGGATTTGTAGGCATCCTCGAGGTCGGTATACTTGCCCACGATGGCGATGCGCACCTCGCCCTCGGCGCGGTGGATGCGCTCTGCCACGTCCTCCCACCGGCGCAGGTCGGGCCGGGGGGCGGGCGAGATGCGGAAGGCGTCGAGCACCGCCTGGTCGAGCCCCTCGCGGTGATAGGCCAGCGGCGCCTCGTAGATCGTGGCGAGATCCTGCGCCGCGATCACCGCCTCGGGCCGCACGTTGCAGAACAGCGCCAGCTTCTCGCGCTCCTTCTGCGGGATCGGACCCTCCGACCGGCACACCAGAACGTCGGGCGCGATGCCGATCGAGCGCAGCTCCTTCACCGAGTGCTGGGTGGGCTTGGTCTTGAGCTCGCCGGAGGCGCGGATGTAGGGCAGGAGCGTCAGGTGCATGAAGATGCATTGCCCCCGCTCCTTCTCCTGCGCGAACTGGCGGATCGCCTCGAAGAAGGGCAGGCCCTCGATGTCGCCCACCGTGCCGCCGATCTCGCACAGCATGAAGTCGACCTCGTCCTCGCCGATGCGGATGAACTCCTTGATCTCGTCGGTGACGTGCGGGATCACCTGGATCGTCTTGCCCAGGTAGTCGCCGCGCCGCTCCTTCTCGAGCACATTTGAATAGATGCGCCCCGACGACACGCTGTCGGTCGCCCGCGCCGCCACCCCCGTGAACCGCTCGTAATGGCCGAGGTCGAGGTCGGTCTCGGCGCCGTCGTCGGTGACGAAGACCTCGCCGTGCTCGAAGGGCGACATCGTGCCGGGATCGACATTGAGGTAGGGGTCGAGCTTGCGCAGCCGCACGGTGAAGCCGCGCGCCTGAAGGAGCGCGCCCAGCGCGGCAGAGGCAAGCCCCTTGCCGAGCGACGAGACGACCCCGCCGGTGATGAAGATGAAGCGTGCCATGGGCCCCCGTGTGCGCCGCGCCGCGCGACCCCCGGCCGGAGTCGCGCACCATTCTGACAAGCGGTCGGGCGGCGCTGCGGCCCACCCTGCCACGGGATTCAAGCTATAGGAGATTCGGGGGAGGGGCGCAATTGCTCCCCCCAACATCCTGCGGCCCCGTTGCCTGTCATCCCCAGATCGTGGGGCAGATCACCCTGTCGCCTGCGGCCCTTACTCGGCCGCCTGCGGCACCAGCGGCGCGTCGAGGGCGCCGTCGACCGACGGCGGCAGCAGCTCTTCGCCCGAGGGCAGCGCCGGTGCGTCGACCTCGCCAGAGGGAGCCGGTTGCAGCCTGTCCACCACGCTGGCCCCTTCGCCGCCGGCGGCCGCGAGGATCGTCAGCGTGATCGAGGTGCCGATGAAGGCGATGGCCAGCGCCCACGTGACCTTGCCGAGCGGCGTGCCGGGCGGACGGCCCGACATCACGCCGCCCCCGCCGCCCATGCCGAGGCCGCCCCCCTCGGAGCGCTGGAGCAGGACCACCGCGATCAGCGAGAGCGCGAGCAGGAGATGGACGATGAGGATGACGTTTGCCATGCGCGCGCACCTAGGCCCTTTCGCCGCCCCGCGCAAGGCATGAACCCGGCGCGCGGCGGCGAGCGTCCGGCCTCAGCCCGCCTGCCGCAGATAGGCGGCGAGGATGTCGCGCGCCGCGGCGAGGTCGGTCTTGTGGATCATCTCGGTCACCGTGTGGATGTAGCGCGTGCCGACCACGATCCCCACGGCGCGGGCACCCGCCGCGGCCTGCTGCGCGGCCGCACCGTCCTGCCCGCCCGAGCGCAGCATCGTGCGCTGGAACGGGATGCCCTCGGCCTCGGCCAGCGCCGCGATCTCGGCCACCAGACCCCGGTCGGCGATGAACGAGCCGTCGCGCACGTGCAGGCCGAAGCCCTTGCCCTGCTCGGTCGTGCGGTCCTGCTCGGGCACGCCGGGCGTGTCGCAGGCCAGCGTCGTGTCGACCCCGATGCCGATATCAGGCTTCACCCGGTAGGCGGCAGTGCGGGCGCCGCGCAGCCCCACCTCTTCCTGGCTGGTGAAGGCGACGTGGATCTCGGCCTTGTTGGCCGCATCGCCCAGCGCGCGGAGCGCCTCTATCCCCAGCCAGCAGGCGATGCGGTTGTCGAGCGCCTTCGACACCACCTTGTCGCCCATCTCGACCAGCGGCTCGTCCATCACCACCATGTCGCCCACGGCGATCCGCTCCTGCGCCGCCGCGCCGAGGCCGGTATCGACGAAGAACTCCGACAGCTCCGGCACCTTCTTGCGGTCCTCGGGGCTGGAGATATGGACGGGCTTGCCGCCGGGATTCATCACGCCCTTCAGATCGCCGCCCTCGGTGCACACCAGCACCCGCCGCGAGAACAGGTTGCGCGGGTCGAACCCGCCCACCGGCTGCACGTAGGCGAAGCCCTTCTCGCCGACATGGCTGACGAGGAAGCCGATCTCGTCCATGTGGCACAGCAGCATGACCTTCGCCGGCGCGTCCCCGCCGCCGCGCGCGTCGCGCCGGCACAGCAGCGAGCCCATCGGGTCGGTCTCCACGTGGTCGAACAGGCCGGCGATCTCCTCCTCGATCAGGGCGCGCACGCGGTGCTCGTGGCCCGGCACGCCGGGCGTTTCGCAGAGGCGTTTCAGAAGGTCGATGTTCATTCGCGGGCTCCCGTGTCTGTCGGGGCCGAGGTGACCCGCCTGCGCCCGATTGTCCAGCCCGTGCCAGCGGCCCCCCGTCGCGATCCACTCGCGCCGATCCCCTGCGCCGCGGCCCGCCCGGCCGAGCGGCGCGCAAGGGCGGGCGGGTGGGGCGTGCCGGTCGGCCGGGCGGGCCGCGGCGCCCTCGCAATCCCGGTTTCGCCCGCGCGCCCCTGCCGCTATAGACGCGGCCGGTTCGGCCGAGGGAGAGACGGCAATGGCGAGCGTGGTGGTCGTGGGCGCCCAGTGGGGCGACGAGGGCAAGGGCAAGATCGTCGACTGGCTGTCGGAGCGGGCCGACGTGATCGCCCGCTTCCAGGGCGGCCACAATGCCGGCCACACGCTGGTGATCGACGGCGAGGTCTACAAGCTGTCGCTCCTGCCCTCCGGCATCGTCCGAAGGGGCAAGCTGTCGGTCATCGGCAACGGCGTCGTGCTCGACCCCTGGGCCCTGATCGAGGAGATCGAGCGGCTGCGCGGCCAGGGGGTAGAGGTGACGCCCGACACACTGATGATCGCCGAGAACGCGCCCCTTATCCTGCCCGTCCACGGCGAACTCGACCGCGCGCGCGAGGCGCAGACCGGCGTCGCAAAGATCGGCACAACCGGCCGCGGCATCGGCCCCGCCTACGAGGACAAGGTGGGCCGCCGCGTCGTCCGCGTGGCCGACCTCGCCGATTCCGCGACGCTGCAGGCGCGCGTCGACCGCCTGCTCGTCCACCACGACGCGCTGCGCCGCGGGCTGGGGCTCGACCCGGTCGACCGCGAAGCCCTCGTGGCCCGGCTGGAAGAGATCGCCCCGCGCATCCTGCCCTTCGCCCGCCCCGTCTGGCGCGAGCTCGACCATGCCCGACGCGCCGGCAAGCGTATCCTGTTCGAGGGGGCGCAGGGCGCGCTGCTCGACATCGATTTCGGCACCTACCCCTTCGTCACCTCGTCCAACACGATGGCCGGCATGGCCGCCACGGGCACCGGCCTCGGCCCCGGCGCGATCGACTTCGTGCTCGGGATCGTCAAGGCCTACACGACGCGGGTGGGCGAAGGGCCCTTCCCCACCGAGCTCGACGACGCGGACGGCCAGCGCCTCGGCGAGCGCGGCCACGAGTTCGGCACGGTCACCGGCCGGCAGCGCCGCTGCGGCTGGTTCGACGCGGTGCTCGTGCGCCAGACCTGCGCCGCATCGGGCGTCAACGGCATCGCGCTGACCAAGCTCGACGTGCTCGACGGGTTCGAGCGGCTGGCGATCTGCACCGGCTACCGCCTCGACGGCCGCACGCTCGACTACCTGCCGACCGCCGCTGACGCGCAGGCGCGGGTCGAGCCGGTCTACGAGTGGATGGAGGGCTGGCAGGAGAGCACCGCCGGCGCCCGCTCCTGGGCCGACCTCCCGGCAGCCGCGGTCAAGTATGTCCGCCGGGTGGAGGAGTTGATCCGCTGCCCGGTGGCCCTACTCTCCACGTCGCCCGAGCGGGAGGATACCATACTGGTGACCGACCCGTTCGCCGGCTGACCCTGCCCGCAACCGGGCGCTCCGCGGGCGCGGGGCGCCCCCGAACGCACCGCACCGGAGCCGCATGGCCCTGTCCTACAAAGCTCGCAAGCGCTGGTCGCTCGTCGTCCTGCTGGTCGTCATGCCGGCCTACGTCGTCGTTGCCGTCACCTTCATGAACTGGCTCGACGCGACCTACGGCCGGCAGCCGATCCTGCTCGAGGCGCTGATCTACCTCGTGCTCGGCATCGCCTGGGCGTTGCCCTTCCGACGGGTGTTTCTGGGCGTGGGCAAGGCCGACCCCGACGCGCCTGACGACGAGGGCGGCGCAGGCGGGGGGCAGCAGGGCGGCGGACGGGGCTGACCCCGCCCGCCCGGGCAAGCGAACGGGCGACGGGAACCCCGCCGCCCGGCACTCGTTACCCGAACTCGCGCCTGCCGCTCAGTTGGCGACCTGGCGTGCCTCGGGCGTATAACGGGACGATTTCGATATCGTGAATTGTCCCCGGCTCACCTTGCGGATCTTGCCCTGCCGCAGGAGCTGGCCGAAGGTGCGCAGGCTCTCCTCGCGGCTCAGATCCTCCTGCCCCTCGATCCCCTCGCGGACCGCGCGCATCAGCTGCGGGTGCGAGAAGTGGGGCCGCCCCTCGACATAGGCCGTGTAGGCGGCGGCGCATTCCAGCAGGTCGGCCAGCCCCTCGGCGCCCATGCGGTCGGCGAAGTCGGCGAAGGCGGTGCTGTCGGCAAAGTGGCCGGCGGCCTCCTCGTCGGTCTTGACCATGCCGGCGCCCGACATGCCCTGGGGCGCGGTCTCGGGCGCGTCCGCGCCGTCGCTCACCGTGCCTCCGCTCACCGTCGCCGACGCGCCACGATCGAGGTCGAGCGCGAGGCGACCGCGCGTCACGCGGCGCGGCCGCACGGGGCCGGCATCGCCCTGCTCCTCGGTCACCTGGGACGCGGACGCCGCCACATCGTCGTGCGGCTCGCCGTCGCTCTCGTCGATCCGCTGCTCCGAGACCAGCATCAGCGGCGCGACGCGCGGGCGCGGCTGGTCGCCCTGAACCGGGCGGCGGCGCAGGCTGCCCGCCGCGGCGATCGCCGGGCGCTGCGGACGGACGGGACGGCGCGGCGCGATCCCGGCACCCGGCCGGCCTTCGTCGTGACCGTCGTCCTGCTGCGTCTCAGCCTCGGTATCACCCGCCTTAGCGGCAGCGCCTGCCGGCGCTTCGGCCGCTCCCTCGGACATGTCGCGCGGCAGGTCGGCGGGCGCCTCTTCGGTCCGGTCCGAAGCCACGGCCTCGTCGCCGGGCGCGTCCTCGTTCCCTGCGGGAGCCTCGTGGGCTGAGGGGGCCTCGGAGACGTTCCGATCGGCCTCGGCCTGGCCGGGATCAGATGCCTCGGAGTCGCCTGCCTCGGCCGCATGGTCCATCGTGTCTTTGGCCGGCTCGTCCGCGGGGGGAGGGGCCACGCCGGCGATGTCCGGCATGTCGGCGGCGTGCTGGGGGCCCTCTGCCGAATCGCCGGCACCCGGCGCGTCGAGACCCGTCTCCTCCTGACCGGACGCCGCAGCCTCCTCGGTCTCCAGCGTGTCCACCTGGTCGCGCTCGAACGAGATCGGCGTCGAGACGGGGCTGGTGCGCGGCTTGACCACCGCGGCGAGATCGGCGCGGTAGGCCTCGGTCGCTTCCGCGTCGTCGCGGCGCGAGGGGCCGCCATCGGCGCGTGTCGCGGCCACGGCGGCCTTGAGGTGGGCAATGGCCGAGCGGCGGCGGCGCAGTTCGGGGCCGGCGAGGCGCGAGTTGGTCGCGTCGAGCAGGCGCTCGACCCGGCTCTCTTCGGCCCCGTTGGCCCCCAGCGCGAGCGCACGGCGTTCGGCGGCGGCCTCGGCCTTTTCGGCGCGGGCGAGCTCGCCCGTCAGGCGGCTCACCGCGGCCGAGATGCTGTCCTGCATCCGCTCGGCGGCGGATCGCGGGATCGAGACCGGCTCGTCGGCCTCTGCCGCCGGGGTCTCGGGGGCCTCTGCGGCCTCGCGCCCACCCTCGACGGGCGCCTCCTCGTCGGCGGTCGCGTCGGATGTTTCGGAGGAGTCGGCGCGCTCGTCCTGGTCGGTCGTGTCCGCGCCCGCGTTCGTGTCGCCGTAGAGCCACGAGAAGTCCGGCGCGTCGGACGCCGTGGCATCGGGCTGCGCTGGCGCGGCAGGCGCTTTCGGCGCCGCGTCCGCGCTCGTGGCGATGCCGGAGAGCATCCGGGCGACGGCGGCGTCCACGTCGGGCGCGGCCCCTTCTGCCTCACGCTCCCCGGGTTGCACCGCAGCGTCGCCGGTTTCGTCGGACGTCCCGGTGCCGGGAGCCATTTCGAGCGCGGCAAGCTCGGCCATCAGGTCGGCCTCTTCCTCGGGTGCGAGCAGACCGGCCTCCGGCCCCGCCACCTCGTCGGTCCCGGTGATCGGCGCCTCCTCGGCCTCGGGGGTCTCGTCCTGCTCCCGCGCCTCGGTGAGCGCGGCCCTGAGCGGTGCGGCGAGATCGGCCTTGCGCACCCGGACGACGCGGGCACGGGCCCGGCTGGCGATCGGTTCCGCCGGCTCGCCGTGCGGCACCTCCACCTCGTCCGCGTCTGCGTGCGGCGCCTCGTCCATGCCTGCATGGGCGACCTCCTCCACGGCCTCGGCCATGTCGTCGCCCTCGGCCATGTCGTCGCTCTCGGCCTGCGCCGCATGCTCCAGGTCCGCCTCGGCCGCCTCGGGGCCAGGCTCCTCTGCCTCGACGGGCGCTTGTGCCATGCGCGCGTCCGCGTGCTCGCCTGCGGCGGGGCGCGCCTCCGTGCGTTCGCCCTCGATCTCGGCACCATCCATCGAGGTGTCGGCCTCGGCCGGCTCGGCGAAGGCGGACTCATCCACCCGGGTCTCGGCCACATCGCCCAAGGACGGGCCGAAAGCCGGCTCCTGCATGCTTCTGACGGACGTCTCGTCGTCATCGAGGCCCGGTGCGACCGCGTCGGCCGCTGCTGTCTCGGAGTGGGGCATCCCGGGCACGTCACCCTCGGATACGTAGCTCTCAGGCCACGCGGTCTCGGGCCAGGAGCTCTCGGGCGCGAACGCCTCGGGCTCGACGCTCTCCGCCGGCACGGCCACGGCGTCGTCGGTCTCTGCCAACTCGCCCTCGCCGGATCCGGTCGCGGCCGGCTCCGGGGCGGGCGCGTAAACCTCGGGCAAGGCATCCACCGAGCCGGGCTCCGCCTCCGGCGCGACCGTCGGGGCGCGTTCGGCCTCCGGCTCGAGTGCTGCCGTCTCGAATGCTTCCGTCTCGGGCGCAGCCGGCGCGCTGCCTTCAGGTTCGACCTCGGCGAAGCCGGTCACCGGCGCCGCCTGAGCGGCCTCGGAGTCAGTCTCTGCCGAGTCGCCCTCTGGCACCATGCCGTCTGCGGCGGGGGGCTCGAAGGCGACACGCTCGCCGGACATGCTCTCGGCTTCCTCGGCGCCGTCATGGACCCCGTCGTGGGCCCCCTCGTGGCTATCGACGAACTCGGCCTCGGAGGTATCCCCGGCAGCGAGGCGAGCGAGTGTCTCGGACATGCGGGGCGGCTCGGCCTGCTGCGCGCGACCCACCACGGCGCGGATGCGCGCGAGTTTTTCCTCCAGCGACACGGCGGCAGCGGCGGGCGCGGCGACAGAAACGGCTTCGGGCGCCTGCCAGCCGGCGACGCCGGTCTCGTCCCCGGCCATCTCTCCGTCGGTGGCATCCGTAGCACCGGACCCGGCCTCCGCGGTCTCTGGCTCTCCGATCTCGGGTTCGGGTTCGGGTTCGACGGCCTCGGGTTCGACGGCCTCGGGTTCGGGGGCCGCGGGTTCGGGAGCCGCGGGTTCGGTCGTCTCGGCTTCCGTCGCTTCGGCCTCGGCCGTTTCCAGATCGACGGCCTGCTTCGCGGCCGCATCGGCCCGCCCCGTCTCGGCATCAAGGGTCTCGGCCTCAAGCGTCTCGGCCCCGAGGACCTTGGAGTCGGCCTCTGTCCCGGCGATGTCCGGCGTTGCGGGCTCTTCGGCCGAGGCAGCCTCTACCTCCGGCTCCCGAACGGGCGCTTCCGGGGCTGGCGTGCCTTGCTCGGGCGTCTCGCCCTCCGGTTCGGCCATGTCGGCCAGGGCATCGGCGGCGGCCACCGGCTCGGCGGCACTCTCTTCGGAGCGGAGCCCCGACGCAGGCGAGGCGTCGCGCGCCTCGACGTCCGCCGGCCTGGGCGCTTCGGACGTTGCCATCGTCTCGGCCGGCGCCGGCGCGTCAGGCGCTGGCGCGGCCTCCGCGGTGGCGGGCGCCACCTCCTCGCGGGCGGCGGCGGCCCCCTCCTCGGTCTGCGGGCGCAACAGGATACCGCGATCGCTCACCTGCGCCTCGACGCGGCGCCGGATCTCGCGCTCGGCGATCCGCTGCAGCATCTCGGCATCCGGCGTCGGCGGCTCGGCCCCGAAGTAGCGGTCGTCGGCGGCCAGGTCGCGGAAATACTCCGCGATGGCCTTCATCGTTCCGAACGAGTCGTCGAACCCTTCCAGCGTGCAGGAAAAGGTCCCGTAGGACACCGTCAGTACCTTGTTCGATCCAACCATCGCCTCGCTCGTTCGATTGTGGGCCTTCCAGAAGGATTTACCACGCATTGGTTCGTGGATGAGAACGGAACCAAGAAATTAAAGGTATCATTTCATGGCGAAATTGTGGTGTTCCTCCGGGGATCCACGGGGAAGAGAGGCGGGCGATGGAGCCGAGGCTGGTCGAGAGTACGCGCGGGCTGACCCTGCTTGGTGGAGGGGCGCTGGGGCCGGGCGATCTCGAGGCCGCGCTCACCCAAGCGCCCGACCTCGTCGCGGCCGACAGCGGCGCGGCCGCGGCGCTCGCTGCCGGCCACATGCCGCTCAGGGTGATCGGCGACATGGATTCGCTCGCCCCCGGCGACCAGGCACGGCTGGCACCCGGCGTGCTGCACCGCGTCACCGAACAGGACAGCACCGACTTCGACAAGGTTCTGCGCTCGGTCGCCGGCCCGGTGGCGGTGGGGGTAGGCTTCATGGGCGCGCGCGCCGATCACCAGCTCGCCAACCTTTCGGCGCTGGTGCGGCACCGCCACCTGCCGTGCCTGCTGCTGGGCGAGGGCGACGTGGTGTTCGCGGCGCCGCCCGAGATCGAGGTCGCCGCCGCGCCGGGCACGCGCGTCTCGCTTTTCCCGCTCGCGCCGGTGTCGGGCGTGTCGGAGGGGCTGCACTGGCCCATCGCGGGGCTGCCGATGGCCCCGGCCGGCCTGCACGGCACCTCCAACCGGGTGGCGGAGGGGGCGACGTCGGTCCGCCTTGCCTTCGCCCGGCCGGGGATGCTGGTGATCATGCCGCGGGCGGCCCTGGGATCTGCGGTGGCGGCGCTGCGGGCCGCGCCGCTCTGGCGGCGAGGCGCTGCTCCCGCAGGATGATGACGAGGCCCGCCGCCATCACCACCGCGATCCCGGCGAAGGAGAGCGGCCCCGGCAGCTCGGCGAACAGCAAGAGCCCAAGCAGCACGGCGAACGGGATCTCGAGATACTGGATCGGCGCGACCGTGGCGGCGGGCGCGAATCGCAGCGACCAGGTGAGCGCGAGGTGCGCGAGCGTGCCGATCGCGCCGATCCCGGCCAAGAGCCAGAGCGCGCGAGCGTCGGGCATCACCGGGTCGAGCTCGGGGTGGCCGCTGCCCTCGGCAAGGAGGGCGAGCGGCACGAGGAAGGCCGAGCCGATCAGGCCGTTCACCGCCTGCAAGTCCAGCGGCGCGACGGCGCGGGCGACCTGCCGGGTCAGCAGCATGAACGCGGCAAAGGCAATCGCGACGCCGAGCGGCAGAAGCGCCGGCGCGCCCACCTCGCGCAGCGAGGGCTGCAGCACCATGAGCGTGCCCGCGAACCCCGCCGCGCAGGCGAGCGCCCGGCGCCACCCGACCTCTTCGCCCATCACGAGGCCACCCGCGAGCAGCACGAGGAAGGGCATGACGTAGGCGATGGCGATGGCGTCGGCCAGGGGCAGGAAGCGCAGGCTCAGGAACATCAGCGCGATCCCGACGACGTGAAGAAGCGTGCGCAGCACCACCACGGGCCAGAGCCCCCGCGGCACGCGCAGCACGCCGCCGAGCGCCAGCACCAGCGGCACGAGCAGCACCGCCTGCGCCACGAAGCGCACGGCGACGACCTGCAGCAGCGGCACCGCTGCACCCAGCATCTTGGCAAGCGCGTCGGCGAGCGGCGCCAGCAGGCAGAACAGCAGCATCAGGGCGATGCCGAGTGTAGGGCGGTCGGTGTGCATGGAAGCGATGTGGCACGTTCCGCAGGGCGGGGGGAAGGCGTTTCGAAACGCCTTCAACGCGCGTCGGAACGCGCGTTCAACGCCTTTCCAAAGGCGTTGCCGCCGGTAGTGCTGCGCACCACCCGTCACCGTGCGGCCGCCGGCCCCTCTTCGCGACGGGCCGGGCGGGGGGCCTCGCCTCGCGGCTCGGGCGCTCGGCGCGCAGGCCGCTCACCCCTCGAGCTTCGTCAGGTCGGCGACCTGCAGGCAGGTCTCGCGGATGCGGTGCAGCAGGTTCAGCCGGTTGCGGCGCACGATGGGGTTGTCGGTGTTGACCTGCACCGCCTCGAAGAAGGCGTCGATAGGCGCGCGCAGGGCGGCCATTGCCGCCATCGCCCCGGCATAGTCCTCGGCGGCGAGCGCCGGGGAGATGCGGGCGTCGGCGGCGTCGAGCGCGGCGAACAGCGCGCGCTCTTCCTCAGTCTCGGCGAATTTGGGGTCGGGGCCGAACTCGTAGGCCACCCCGTCGGCCGCCTCGGCCTGGGCGAGGATGTTGGCGGCGCGCTTGAAGCCCTGGATCAGGTTCTCGCCCTCCTCGGTGCCGATCTCGGCCTGCAGCGCGCGGGCGCGAGCGGTCACGTCGGCCAGATCGTCGGCGCCCTCCATCGACAGGCAGGCGTCGATCACGTCGTGCCGGATGCCCTCGTCGCGCAGGTGGACCTTGAGGCGGTCGTGGAAGAAGGAGAGGAGGTCGTCGGAGGCGCCGGGCACCTGTTCCGCCAGCTTTTGCACCGAGGCGTGGCCGTGGGCCGGGCCATAGTGCTCGATCACCGTGCGCACTGCCGCGCCGAACACGCCGTGCTCGGCAATGCCCTCTATGATCTCGTGCAGCATGTCGCGCGCCTTGCCATCCACGCCCTCGACATGGATGCCGTGGCGCAGAAGCTGCGCCTCGAAGAACCGGTCGAGGCGGCAGCGCGCGCCCGTCTCGAGCAGGATGCGGATCACTCCAAGCGCCGCCCGGCGCAGCGCGAAGGGGTCTTTCGAGCCGGTGGGCTTCTCGTCGATGGCCCAGAAGCCGGTCAGCGTGTCCAGCTTGTCGGCGAGCGCCACGGCCTGCGCGACCGGCCCTTCGGGCACCCGGTCGGCGGCGCCGAGGGGGCGGTAATGCTCCTCGCAGGCGGCGGCCACCCCGGGCGGCAGGCCGGCGGCCTCGGCGTAGTGGCGGCCCATCGTGCCCTGCAGCTCGGGGAACTCGTAGACCATCTCCGAGGCCAGGTCGGCCTTGCAGACCTGCGCCGCCTGCTCCGCCAGCTCGGGGTCGGCGCCCACGACCGGGGCGATCTCGCGCGCGAGCGCGGCGATGCGGGCGATGCGGTCGGCCTGGCTGCCGAGGCGCCGCTCGAAGGTGACGTGCGCGAGCTTGTCCAGCCATGCGCCCATGCCGGCCGTCGCCACGCGCAGGTCGTTCTCCCAGAAGAACAGCGCGTCCGACAGGCGGGCGGCCAGCACCTTGCGGTTGCCGGCGAGGATCGTGGCGCCGTCGTCTTCCGTCGCGCGGTTCGCCACGGTGACGAAGCGCACGATGCGGCCCGTCCCCGGCTCGCGCAGCGAAAAGAACTTCTGGTGCTCCTTCATCGAGGTCTGCAGCACCTCGGGCGGCAGGTCGAGGAAGCGCGCGCCGATCTCGCCCATCAGCGTGACCGGCCATTCAACCAGCCCCGCCACCTCGGCCAGCAGCCCGTTGTCGGGCACCAGCTCGAGCCCCGCGGCGAAAGCGAGGTGCTCGGCGTCGTGGCGGATGGTGGCGGCGCGCTCTTCGGGGTCGAGCAGCACGAAGGCGCGCTTGAGCTTCGCCGCGTAGTCCTCGAAGCCGGTCACCGAAAACGGCTCGGGCGCCATGAAGCGGTGGCCGCGCGTGGTGTCGCCTGCCACGATCCCGTCGATGTCCAGCGGCACCACCTCGGCCCCCGCCTCCGTCGTCAGGAGGCACAGGATCGCGTGCAGCGGCCGCACCCAGCGCAGGCTGCCCTCGCCGGGCAGGCCCGGCCCGCCCCAGCGCATCGACTTGGGCCAGGGAAAGCCGCGCACCGTGGCCTCGAGCACCTCTCCCACGATCTCGGCCGCCGGACGGCCGGGCCGGGTGATGCGCGCGAACAGCACAGCGCCCTTCGGCGTCTCGCGCGCCTCGAGCTGGTCGCGGGTGAGGCCGGTGGAGCGCAGGAAGCCCTCGATCGCCTTGTCGGGCGCGTCGGCCCTCGGCCCCTTTCGCTCTTCCGTCACCGTGGGGCTTTCGGCCGCCAGCCCCTCGACCGCCAGCGCCAGCCGGCGCGGGGTGACGAAGGCATGGGCAGCGGCATAGGTCAGACCGGCCTCGACCATGCCGTCGGTCATCAGGCGCTTGAGGTCGGCCGCCGCGCGGGCCTGCATCCGCGCGGGGATCTCTTCCGAGAAGAGCTCGATCAGGAGGTCGGGCATGGGGTGCGGCTCATTCGGTGTCGGCGGGCGGCGGGGGGCAGCCCTCGGGCGGCGGATCGCCGTCGAAGACGCGGGCGCCGCAGCGGTTGATCTGGTGCCAGGCAAAGCCCTCGCCACCCGCGCCCACGGCCACCACCCGGTCGATCCCGTAGGTGACGTTCTCCTGCCCCATGAAGGCCAGCGCGTCGCCCGCGGCCAGCGCCGAGGCGAGCGCGTCGGCCTCGAAACAGGGGAAGGTCACGGGCGCGACGGTCGGCTCGGGGTCGGGATAGGGGGCGAAGCGGTCGGCGAGCGCCTGCGGCGTCGCGTCGATCTCGAAACAGGCACGGTATTTCAGGGGCGAACTGTCGCCCTCGGCGATGCTCAACCCGGTGACGTCGAGCATCTCGCGGGTGCCGTCGACCGTAGTCAGCGTGACGGTGCCCCGGCCCTCCTCGCGCACGTCGTACCAGTGGAACTGCTCGAGGTAGAACAGCCCCGCCCCGGCGAGCACGGCGAGCGCCACAAGCGCGACAACGGCGATACGACCTACGCTCATGGGGCGCCAAGCTCGGGATAACGCGCACGAAGGAGCGCCACATCGCGCTCATAGCGCGCAGCGAGGACATCGGCATCGCCTGACGAGAGCAGGGTGGGGCCGCCGTCGGCCGGATGTCGGGCGTAGATCTCGCCCACGCGCCGAATGCGCTCCTGCCGGGGCAGGCCAGGATCGAGCGTCTCGACCTCCGCCAGTGCGGATGCCGCGGGCGAGCGGGTGCTGCCGGGCTTGTCAAGCACGGGCAGATTGGAGACCGGCACACCGAGGAACGCGGCGACGATGCCCGCAGGGTCCGCGGCATACCGCTCCTGACACCAGAAGTGGAGCCGTGCGCCCGGCACGCGGCGCTCGATACGCCTCATCAGATCCGGCCAGCCGCCGTCGCCTTCAACCAGCAGGGCCACACCATGCTCCCAGCGCGCGCGAGCATCGGGCGTAGATCGCATCAGCTCGAAGAGCGTCGACGCCATCAGACCATCGTATCCGCGGATCGAGATGTACAGCGAGAGTCGGTCAGGCCCGGCGAGGCGGCGGACGAAATCCAGTCCCGACAAATCGGGGTAGAACGTGCCGTGCAGCAGATCCTCGGGAAACCCCAGAAAATTCTCCTCGGAAGCCGCGACCCGCCCAGCGCCTTCCACAGCGGCGCGCAACCGCCGCACGGTCCGCAGGCGAAGGCGGAGCCGACGGCGCAAACCCCGCCAACCCTTGGGGCACATGCGAAGTGCCACTGCGGGCTGGCGCAGCCTATCCTGCAAGAGCAGGGCGACATCTGCCGCGTCGGCCTGGGCCCGCGCGGCCGAAAGAAGCGCCTGGAAATGCGTGGTCGCCGTCTTGTGCGCCCCCACGTGCACACGCCAGTCGGGCACCAGGCGTGCACTGCCGCGCGATGCAGCGCTTGGCTGCGATTTCGCGATGTCGTTCATGATCGCCCACCCGCGCAGTTGCGAAAGAGCACCACAAGACGCGGCAGCCCCACCGAAACGACTTCGAAGCCTCGCGGGAGCAGGAAGTTGACGACCTGGGGCAGGGTGCTTTCCTGGCGGACGCCACGCTCGAACCCGAGATCGGCCGAGATGTAGTCGAATTGGTCCAGGATGCCCTCGGCCCCCGCGAGGACCTCAGGCTCGGCACCCTCGGCTTCCAGCTTCAGAAGCCGGTGACGCCGTCGGGGCACGGCAGCGTCGAGGCGCACGGTCTCGACTTCGATCGTCCCGGCTGCGCCCTCGATCGGGATCAACGACGAATCGGCCGAATCCACCTTGAGATGGAAGGCCATCGACTCGCCGGTCGTCTGCCACAGAGCTTGTTGGCGTGTCTCCGCACTGAGAAGGAAAGGCCGGGCCGATTGGTTGAGACGTGCGGTGAGGGCGTTTTCGGGTGATGGCTCGAAGCTGGTGAGGTGCACCCGCTTCCCGGTTCTTTCCAGCGCGAGAACGAAATCGCCATCGTAGGCACCGCTCTCGACAACCGAGTCGCCGTCCTCGAAGGGAACCGCGCCCAGAAGATACTCCTCGAACAATCGGTCGCCTCTGGCTTCGAGACCGTCGACGTAGTAGGTGAGGCGCCCTGGATCCGTAAAACGATGCTCCGCCCCGTCCTTGACGACGTAGCGTCCCGTGTCGGAATCGAAGAGGACCGAGACGTTCCGGTTCCCATACTCGCGGATGTACCGTGTCGCGCATTCCGCGAAGTCGCTTCCGCGAAGCCTCGCAAGCGTGACTATGGCACGTCGGTGTCGATTGCGCTTGATGCGATTGGCAATCCGCGTTGTCAGACTTCTCCGCCGCGTGGGCAGGAGGGCACCTAGAGTCATCGTCACGATCCGCCCTCTGCCTCGAATCCCCCTGCCGCGGTCCGCACGAAGGCGTCGGCGCAGCGTCTGGCCAGCGCGCGCACCCGACCGATATAGGCCTGCCGCTCGGTGACCGAGATGACGCCCCGCGCGTCGAGCAGGTTGAAGATGTGCGAGGCCTTGATGCACTGGTCGTAGGCCGGGTGCGCCATGACGATCCGCCGCCCCGTGCGCGGATCGACGTCGGGCGCGTCGAGGATCGCGGCGCACTCCTGCTCGGCCTCCTCGAAGTGGCGCAGGAGCATGTCGGTGTCGGCCACGTCGAAGTTGAAGCGGCTGTATTCCTCTTCCGTCTGGCGGAAGACGTCTCCGTAGGTCAGCGGGATGCGCGCGCCGGGGTCGTTGAACGGCATCTCCATGACATGGTCGATGCCGAGCACATACATCGCCAGCCGCTCCAGCCCGTAGGTCAGCTCGCCCGACACGGGCCGGCAATCGTGCCCGCCGACCTGCTGGAAGTAGGTGAACTGGCTCACCTCCATCCCGTCGCACCAGACCTCCCAGCCCAGCCCCCACGCGCCGAGCGTGGGGCTTTCCCAGTCGTCCTCGACGAAGCGGATGTCGTGGAGCGCGAAGTCGATGCCGATCGCGGCGAGCGAGCCCAGGTAGAGCTCCTGCAGGTCGGGCGGCGACGGTTTGATCAGCACCTGGAACTGGTAGTAGTGCTGCAGGCGGTTGGGGTTCTCGCCGTAGCGCCCGTCGGTCGGCCGGCGGGAGGGCTGCACGTAGGCCGCCGCCCAGGGCCGGGTGCCGAGCGAGCGCAGCGTGGTGGCGGGGTGGAACGTGCCCGCGCCCACCTCCATGTCGTAGGGCTGCAGCAGCGCGCAGCCCTGGCCCGCCCAGTAGGTCTGCAGGCGCAGGACGGCCTCCTGGAAGGAAGCGGGCTTCGAAAGCTCTGGCATCGGGGTGGCGTCGCTCGGTCCGGTCGCGTCGCGGGTGGTCTAGGTCTCCCCCACCGGCGGGTCAACCTGTGCGACGGCCGGGCGGAACCCGGACATCCGGCATCGAGCGGGCGCCGCCGTTCCCGCAGGGCCGGCTCACTCGGTGCTCGCGGCCCGGACACTGTCGGAAGCCGGCCACTGCACCGCGAGCACGACCGCGCCAAGGAGCAGCACCGACAGGGCCGACCCCATGGCGGCCCCACGCACGAGGCCCCGCGCAAAGTGCCACCGAGAGGATCCGGCCTGTCGCCTGTCGCCGTCGTCCGAGTTCACCCCGTCTCACCCCTTACGCAACTTCCTGAACAATCCCGCCCGCCTGAGCGCCCGGACCCTCTGCCTCGCCCCGAAATGCGGCCGAAATGCGGGAATGCCGGCCACGCCGCGGAAACGATCTGTTCACCAAGCCCGCCTCCGCGACGCCGTCCGTCACGCCGATGCCGAAAGGTCAGCGCGCGTCCCTAACGGCTCGGTAACGAACTTGTTTCTAGGTGTCCGGCAGATGCGCTGCGGCGCGGCTCTCGCGCAGCCGGCCCGGCAGCGCCCGATTGACACAAAGAGGACAGGCGTCTCGCCCATGCCGGATTCCGCCGCCCCCACGCTGAGCTCTCTCACCCTGTCGGACGTCGTCGACATCGCTGGCGGCGACGCGCCGCTCGCCATCACGGTCGCGGCGACCGACGACACCGCGATCGACTACGTGGTGGTCGAGTTCGATCGCGGCGTCACCGGGCCCGCCAGCCTTGCCGCGTTCGCCTACATCGACGCCACCGCGCAGGAGTGGGCGGCGGGGCCGGTAAGCGCCACGCTCACCATCGACAGCCGGGCCGGCCCGGGCACGGTCGATGTCGCCCGCGTCTGGGTGTGGGACGAGGCGGGCAACTCGCGTCTCTACAACACCAACGCGCTCGAACTCCTCGGCTTCGGCACAAGCTTCGAGATCGCGGGGGGCACAAGCGACGTTTTCTTTCCCGAGATCACCGCGCTGTCGCTCACCGACACCGTCGATGTGGCGTCGGGGAGCGGCACGCTCACCGCCAGCGTCACCGCCACCGACGATACCGAGGTGGCGGCTGTGGAACTCGTCTTCGACCCGCCTCTCGTCACGCCCGACGGCCCGCGCCTGAGCGTCATGCTGCGGCCCGAAGGCGCCAGCACGTTCGAAGCCGGGGCGGTGGTGCGCGATTTCACCCTGACCGGCGCCAGCCTGAACGGGCAGGTCACGCTCGCCGGTGCCCGCGTCTGGGACATCCACGGACGGAGCCTCGCCTACGACGCCGCCGCACTTTCCGACGCGGGGTTCGACACGGGCTTTTCCGTAACCGGCGGCACCCCCGATATCCAGCCGCCGGAGCTGACCAATCTCGTTCTGCCCGACACGATCGACGTCTCCGGCGGCGCCGTCACCTTCCCGGTGGCGCTCTCCGCCACCGACGACAGCGGCATCGCCTGGGCGCAGGTCTATCTCGACCGGGCGCTGCCCGGCGCGGCCTTCCCCTTCATCTCGTTCTTCATCGCCCCCGATGCCGGCCAGACATGGCGCACCGGCACCGTCGCGCGCGATTTCGCGGTCGCGGGCGACGCCACGCCGGGGCCCGTCGGCATCACCTCGGTCCATGTCTACGACACGCTGGGCAACGGCCGCATCTACCAGACGGCCGACCTGATCGGCCTCGGCGCCGATACCTTGTTCTCCCTGGTCGACGGTCCGGTGGCGGCCGACCTCTCCCTCCGGCCCGAGGTGACCGATGGCGCGGTTGTCCTGTCGCTCGTCAACGACGGGCCGGCCTTCGCCGCCGGCCCGGTCGATCTCGACCTCGCCCTGTCGGCCACGGGCATCGGAACGCGAGTGATCGACCTGACGCGCGCCGGCACCATCACGATTGGCGGCGAACGGGTCGGCCCGGTCGAAGTGCTCGACCTGACCGCGGAGTTCAGCGGCCCATGGGAAACCGGCGAGGCGCTGATCGACATCACCGTGCCGCTGACCGCGGCCGGGCGGATCGACCCGCTCTCGGCGCAGGGGGCCGTCGCCGGCAGCTTCGAGGCCGTGACGCTGCCGCCCCCCATCGTTTTCGGCACCGCCGGGGCGGAGGCGGTCACGGGCAGCGCGGCGTCAGAGGTGCTCTATGGCCTCGCGGGCGACGACACCCTGTCGGGCGGCGCGGGCGACGACACGCTCGCCGGCGGCGACGGCGCGGACACCTTCGCGATCGGCCGCGACGCCGGCGCCGTCACGGTGGCAGACTTCGTGCCCGGCACCGACCGGCTCGACCTCACCGCCTTCGACAGGGCCGACGCGCTCGCTGCCCTCTCGGCCACCGGCAGCGGACAGGCCGCTCTTTCGCTTCCCGGCGGGGTCACGGTCGCGTTCGACGGGCTGACGCAGGGCGACATCGGCACCGCCGATGCCGTGCTCGCGCCGGAGACCCGCGAGGGCGCGGTGTGGGTCGCGCAACGGGTGACGCTGGGCGCCGACCCCCTCACAGTCTCGCATGGCTGGCGCTTCGACGCGCCCGTGGCCTTCGCCGGCGCGCCGGGCGAGGCGGGGACCGCACCCGTCGCCGTGCGCATCCACGAGGTCACGCAGACGACCGTCACACTCTCGCTCGACCGGCCCGCCTATCTGGGCGCGCCACCCACGCCCGAAGAGGTGACGCTCATCGTCGTCGAGGCGGGCGCCCACCGCCTGCCCGACGGCACGCTGGTGCAGGCCGGCACGCTCGACACCGACCGGACGACGCCCCAGGGCTTCGAGCGCATCGACTATGCCGAGCGCTTCGACACGGCGCCTGCCGCGCTCACCCAGGTTCAGACGGGAAACGACCCCGACTATGTCTTCACCCGCCAGTCGGGCGCCGACGAGGGAGGCCTCGGCGTCGCGCTGCAAGCGGTCGAGACCGAGCTCCTCACGCCACGGGGGTCCGAGACGGTGGGTTGGCTCGCCGTCGAGTCCGGTCGGGGCACCGCCCTCGCCCCGGGCGACGCGCCCGCGTCCTTCGAGGCCGGGCGCACCGGCCCGCTGGCGGGCGAGGCCGCGGCCCGGCACGACTACGCGGCCGCCTTCGACGGCCCGCCGGGCCTCGTCGCGGCGCTCTCGTCCTTCGCCGGGCCAGATCCGGCCGTTCTGCGCCTGCCGGTGCGCGACGCCGCCGGCTTCACCGCCCGCGCGCAGGAGGATCGGAGCCTTGACCTCGAGACCGGTCACGCCCCCGAGACGGTCGATTACCTGGCCCTCGGCCTGCCCGCCGGGCAGGTGGCAGCCACCGGCGGGGTCGCGCGCGCGCCCATCGGCGAGGTGCACCGGCTGTCGGTGTCGAACATGGAGCAGATCGTCGCCTTCACCCACACCTACGACACCCCGGTGATCGTGGCGCAGGGCGCGGGCTTTGCCGGGCCCGACCCCGTCACGGTGCGGTTCTCCGACGTGACCGGCACGAGCGCCCGCCTGCGCCTGCAGGAGCCGAACTACCTCGACGGCGGTCACGCCGCCGAGGACGTGACGCTGGTGGTGATGGAAGCGGGGCGCCACGAACTGGCCGACGGCACGGTGATCCAGGCCGGCCTGCACTCCACCGGCCGCCTCAGCACCGCTGGCTTCGACGCGGTGCGCTTCGGCGCGGGCTTCGACGCGCCGCCGGTGCTCCTCTCGACGGTGATGACGCGCAACGGCCCCGACTGGGTGGTCACGCGGCACAAGGATGTCACCGAGGCGGGCTTTTCCATCGCCCTGCAGGAGGAGGAAGCGCTGAACGGGGGCGGTCACGCGGTCGAGCAGGTGGGCTGGATGGCGATCGAGGCCGGCGGCGGCACCTGGTCGGGGATAGACTGGCTGGCCGGCACCGCGACGGGCGTCTCGTCTGCGGGCGCGCGGCACGACTTCGCCACCGCCTTCGACACGGCGCCCGGCATCGTCGCCAATCTCGCCACGTCCTTCGGCCTCGATCCGGCCATGCCGCGCCTCTCGGGGGTCGACGCCGCGGGCTTCACCGGCTGGGCGCAGGAGGAACAGAGCCTCGATACCGAGACAGGGCACCTCGCCGAGCGGCTCGACTACCTCGCCTTCGAGACCTCGGGCACGCTACAGGGCTTCACCCGCGCCCCGGTGGTCGCCGAGGCGGGCACGGCCGCGGTCAGCGATCAGCCGGTGACCATCGCGCTGTCGCACGCCTTTGCCAATCCGGTCGTCTTCGCTGCCGCCACCACGACCAACGGCTGGCAGCCCGCCACCGTGCGCATCGCCGCGCTCACGTCCGACAGCCTGACCCTCGCCATGCAGGAGCCGCTATCGCTCGACGGCACGCATGCGGCCGAGCAGGTGTCGTGGATGGTGGTCGAGGCCGGGGCCTGGCAGCTGGCCGACGGCACGCGCCTCGAGGTCGGCACCACCACCGTCTCGGCCCGGGGCGGCGCGGGGATGACCGACGTGACGTTCGCCGCCCCTTTCGACGGGGTACCGCTGACGCTGGCGCAGGTGCAGGAAGTGCCGGGCATCGACTTTCTCGACACGCGGCAGACGGGAGCGAGCGCCACGGGCTTCCGCGTCACGCTCGAGGCCGAGGAGGCGCGCAACGGCCTGCCCCAGCCCCCGCAGGAGGTAGGCTGGATGGCGATCGACCCCGGCACCGGCCTGTGGGAGGGGCAGGATGGCCTGATCACCTTCGAGGCCGGCACGACCGGGCCGGTGGTGACCGATGCCGGTGCCGATCACGCCTTCGACGCCGACTTCGCCGCGCCGCCGCTGCTTCTGTCGCAGATGGTCGGGTTTGCCGGGCCCGACCCCGCGGTCACCCGCGTCGAGGGCCTCGACGAAAGCGGTGCGCGCTTCACGGTGCAGGAGGATCAGAGCGCCGACGCCGAGCTCGGGCATGTCGCCGAGACGGTCGGCTATGTCGGCCTGTCCGGCGGCGGCCTGCTGCTGGGCGAGGCATGGGCGGGCTAGCGACGGGCGGGGCAGGGACGGGCGGGCGCGCGGCTAGCCCGCGGGCAGCCCCGGCTCGGGCGCCGCCGGACCGGGCAGGGGCGGCGCCGGGCTGCCGGCGGCCCGCCGTTCGGGCGAGGCCGCGCCCATCCGCACCGCTTCCTGCCGCGTCTCGGAGGGCAGATCGGCCGTCTTCGCCACCGGCGGCTCGAGCCTTGGACGCGGGTGCGCGGCCCACGCGGCGACGGTGCGCTGGAACAGCGCCGGCGCCGCCACCATCGGCAGGTGGCCGCTGTCGATCACCTGCGCCAGCGCCCCCGGCAGACGCCGCGCGAGGGCGAGCTGGTGTTCGGCGGTCACCACCGGGTCGCGCGCCGTAACCGTCACCGTCACCGGCACCTGCAGCGCGGCGAAGCTCTCGAGCGTCGCCTGCGCCCTGATCCACACCGCCATGTCGCGCATCGTCTCGGGGCAGCCACTGCGCAACTCGTCGCGCACCCGCGCGGGCAGGCCGGTGATGCACTCTCCCGGCGCCAGCGAGCGCGAGAACCACAACTGGAAACGCTCGGCATCCGACAGCCAGTGCTGATGCAGCAATCGCGCCGAGATCGGCCCGATCAGCGGCACTTCGGTAAAGAGCCGCGTGGCCAGCCCCGCCGCGCGGCCCGCGTCGCCCGCATGCGGCGCGCCGATCACCATCGCGTCCTGCACCATGTCGGGGTGGTCGCGTGCGATCATCAGCGCGATCAGACCGCCGAGCGAGTGGCCCACCAGGCGCACCCGGCGCCCGCCCGAGACCAGCCGCAGCACCTCGGCCATGTGGCGCGCGGGCGCGTCGCGGGCATGCATCCCCAGCGAGGCCGGGCGGCGCACCGCGTCGGACCGGTGGCCAGGCAGCGGGGGCGCGAAGGTCTCGATACCCTGGGCACGCAGGGCGCGGCGTGCCGGCTCCCAGATCGCTGGACTCTCGAACAGGCCGTGCAGAAAGACGACAGGCGCAGGGGCATCGGAGGGCGTGGCCCGCGCGCCGGTCTCGTCTCCGCATTCATATTCCATGCCGTGTTCAACGTGCCGGACAACGGCCTGTTCCCGCGACACGGTTGACACCGGCGGCCGAAACGGGTTGCACGAAGCGCGCCCATGGCGCGCCGCGGCCGGCCGCGGCCGCCCCCGGGCGCGCGACAAGGGAAGCGCGCACGTGACGATTCACCTCCACCAGCGCGACCTGCCCGAGGGGCTCGACCTCGGCCCGGTCGTGGCGATCGACACCGAGGCGATGGGGCTGATCCCTCACCGCGACCGCCTGTGCCTCGTCCAGCTTTCGGCCGGCGACGGCGATGCCCATCTCGTGCAGATCGTGCGCGGCCAGACGGCAGCGCCCAACCTCGCCCGCCTGCTGACCGACCGCGAGCGGCTCAAGCTGTTCCATTACGGACGCTTCGACATCGCGCTGCTCTACCAGGCGCTCGGCGCGCTCGCCGCACCCGTCTACTGCACCAAGATCGCCTCGAAGCTGGTGCGCACCTACACCGACCGGCACGGGCTGAAGAACCTCTGCCATGAGTTGCTCGACATCGACCTCAGCAAGCAGCAGCAGACCTCCGACTGGGGCGCCGACACGCTGAGCGAGGCGCAGCAGGCCTATGCCGCCTCCGATGTCCTCTACCTGCACCGTCTGCGCGAGGAACTCGACAAACGGCTCGCCCGCGAGGGGCGGACGGATCTGGCTCAGGCCTGCTTCGAGTTCCTGCCGACGCGCGCCCGGCTCGACCTCGCAGGCTGGCCAGAGACCGACATCTTCTCGCACTGACGCGAGCGAGCGCCGACGCCGATGGACACGCCCGAGCCCCCCCACGCAGAGCAGCCCGACCCGGCCACCCTGCTCGCTACCGGCCGGCGGGTGGTGCAGCGCGAGGCGACGGCGCTGACCGCGCTCGGAGAGGCGCTCGGGGAAACGCTCGGGCCATCGCTCGGGCCATCGCTCGGGGGCGCCTTCGTCGAGGCCGCGCGGCTGATCCTCGCCGAACGGGGCCGCGTGATCGTCTCGGGCATGGGCAAGTCGGGCCACATCGCGCGCAAGGTGGCCGCCACGCTCGCCTCCACGGGCACGCCCGCCCATTTCGTCCACCCCGCCGAGGCGAGCCACGGCGACCTCGGCATGATGACGCGGGGCGACGTGGCGCTGCTGCTGTCCAATTCCGGCGAGACGCCGGAACTGGCCGACATGATCGCCTACACCCGGCGCTTCGGCATCCCGCTGATCGGTGTCGCGGGGCGCGCGGGCTCGACCCTGCTGACGCGGGCCGACGTGGCGCTCCTGCTGCCCACGGTCGAGGAGGCCTGCGGCACCGGCGTCGTGCCCACCACATCGACCACCATGACGCTTGCGCTGGGCGACGCGCTGGCGGTGGCGCTGATGGAGCACCGCCGCTTCACCCCCGAGATGTTCCGCGACTACCACCCCGGCGGGCGCCTCGGCGCGCGGCTCGCGCGCGTGGCCGACCTGATGCATACGGGGCAGGCGCTGCCGCTGGTGACCGAGGATACCGCGATGGGCGAGGCCCTTGTGCAGATGTCGGCCAAAGGCTTCGGCGTGGTGGGCGTGACCGACCCCGAGGGGCGACTGACCGGCATCGTCACCGACGGCGACCTCAGGCGGCACCTCGACGGGCTGCTCGAGTGCACCGCCGCCGAAGTGATGACGCGCGCACCCCGCACCATCTCGCCGCAGGCGCTGGCCGAGGAGGCCGTGGCGCAGATGAACGCCCGCAAGATCACCTGTCTCTTCGCCGTCGCCCCGGGCGGCGACGGGCGGCCCGAGGGCATGATTCACATCCACGACTGCCTGCGCGCCGGCGTGGTATGAGCGGGGCATGGCCCGACCGCCCGATTCCGCGCCCGCACCTCCCCCGGCCCCGCCGCGCGCCGACAACCGCTACTCGCGCTTCGTCGCCTGGGTGAAGGTGGCGCTGCCGCTGGCGGCGCTGACGCTGCTCTCGACGCTCTTCCTCTTTCCCGGCGATTCGGGGCGTGACGTGACCGAGGCGCTCGACGCCGACGAGCTGCGCGCAATGTTGCAGAAACGGTTGCTGCGCGCCCCCACCTACACGTCGGTCACCGACGATGGCGGCGCGCTGACCGTGACGGCCGAGACGGCCACCCCACGTGCCGCCGACCCCGACCTGTTCGACGTGACCGACCTTGCCGTGGCCCTCGATGCGGCCGATGGCGTGCGCACCACGCTTGCCGCCGCGGGCGGGCTGGTCGACCGCCGGGCGCAGGAGGGCACTTTCACCGGCGATGTGCGGGTGGTGACATCGGAGGGCTGGGTGCTGCGCACCGAGCGGCTCGAGGCGGCGCTCGATGGCTCCCGCGCGGTGAGCCCCGTGCCGGTGCGGATCGTCGGGCCGGGCCTGAGGCTGGACGCCGGCACGATGCGCGCCATCACCCCCGAAGACGGGCCGCCCGCGGGCCACGTCACTTTCACCGGTGGCGTGCGGCTGGTATACGACCCGACGGAAGCCGGTGCCGACGCCGGCCCGCCTGCCGCCGCCGACTGACCCCGGAGATGCCCTTGCCCCCCCTGTTTCGCGCGCTCACCCTCGCCCTCGTGTCGGTCGCCCTCGCCGGCGCCGCGCTCGCGCAGGGCACGCAGGTGCAGTTCGGCGACGGGCAGGATACCTCGGGCCAGCCCGTCGAGGTGACGTCGGACCAGCTCGAATTCGACCAGCAGGACGGCACCGCGCTGTTCACCGGCAGCGTGCGCATCGTGCAGGGGGCGTTGCGCCTGACGGCCGAGCGGGTCGACGTATCCTATGGTGACAACGAGGCCGGCGAGACCGAGGTGCGCCGCGTCGAGGCCACCGGCAACGTCGTGCTCGTCAACGGCGAGGATGCCGCCGAGGGCGAGCGCGCCGTCTACACCCTGGCCGACGGGATGGTGGTGATGACGGGCGACGTGCTGCTCACGCGCCCCGACAGCGCGATCACCGGCGAGCGGCTGACCGTCAACGTCGATGACGCAACCGGCGTGATGGAGGGGCGCGTGAGCGTCGTCTTCACACCTGAAGAAGGCGACGGCGAGTGAGCGGCCCGCGCCTCACCGTGGCCCCCGGCGGGCAGGGCCTGAGGGTCGAGCGGCTGCGCAAGAGCTTTCGCCGCCGGCCCGTGATCCGCGACGTGTCGCTCTCGCTGGCACGGGGAGAGGTGGTGGCGCTGCTCGGCCCCAACGGCTCGGGCAAGACGACGTGCTTCTACGCCGTGGCGGGCCTCGTCATGCCCGAATCGGGGCTGGTCGAGATCGACGGCCGCACCGTGACGACGCTGCCGATGTATCGCCGCGCCCGCCTCGGCATCGGCTACCTGCCGCAGGAGGTGTCGATCTTCCGCGGCCTGACGGTCGAGGAGAACATCACCGCCATCCTCGAGATCGCCGTGCGCGACCGCCACAAGCGGCGCGAACGGCTCGAGGCGCTGCTCGCCGAGTTCGGCATCGAGCACCTGCGCCGGGCGCCGGCGCTGGCCCTCTCGGGCGGCGAGCGGCGGCGGGTCGAGATCGCGCGCTGCCTCGCCGCCGAGCCCAAGTACCTGCTGCTCGACGAGCCCTTCGCCGGCGTCGATCCGATCTCGGTCGGCGACATCCGGCAGATGGTCACCGATCTCGCCACCCGCGGGATCGGCGTGCTCATCACCGATCACAACGTGCAGGAGACGCTGGGCCTCGTCGACCGCGCCTACATCCTGCACGACGGCGCGGTCATCATGGCGGGCACGCCCGAAGAGGTGGTGCGCGACGAGAACGTGCGCCGCGTCTATCTGGGGCAGAACTTCCGGATCATGTAGGCGATGGGCCAGAAGCCGCGGCTGTACCTGCGCACGACGATCCGCCCGTCGCTCTCGGCGGGTCCGCGGACGGGGGTAGAGTTGCTGGCGATGCCCGCGGCCGACCTGCGTGCCGATCTCGAGCGACTGGCGATCGAGAACGCGTTCCTCGTGCTCGAACCCGCCCCCGCGCCGGGCGGCGCGGGCCAGGGTGACCCCTACCTGTCGGACGTCGCGCAGCCCGTCAGCCTTGTTCGCCACCTGCAGGAGCAGATCGCCTGCATGGGCCTTCCCGAGCCCGTGGCCACGCTCGCCGCCTATCTCGCCACCGCGCTCGACGGCCGCGGCCTGCTGACCGAGAGCGACGACGAACTCGCCGCCGAGACGGCCGCCGACGCCGAAACGGTGGCCGCGGCCCGCGCCGCGCTGCAGGCCTGCGACCCCACCGGAGTGGGCGCGCGAGACCTCGGCGAATGCATCTGCCTGCAACTGATCGAGGAGGGCGAGAGCGCCGCCCGCGCCGCCAGCATCCACGCCGCCCTGCCCGCCCTGGCCGAGGGGCGCTTCGCCGCTGCCGCCCGCGCGCTGGGGGAGTCGGAGGCGGAGGCGCGCGCGCTCGCCGCCCGGATCGCCCGGCTCAACCCCGATCCGGCCGCGGCCTTCGACGCCGGCGGCGCTGCCCCGATGGCGCCCGAGCTTCTGGTCACCCGCGAGGCGGGCGGGCGCCTCGTCGTGACTCTGCTCGACGACCCCGCCGCGCGCCTGCGCCTCGACGAGGGGCTGGCCGGCCGCGCCCGCGCCACGGGCGATGCCGCGACGCGCGACTTCGTCGCTGCCCAGCTCGCCGCCGCGCGGCGCGTCTGCTCCGCCGCAAGGTTCCGCGCGCACACCCTGCGCGCGGTGGGCGAGGCCATCGTCGAGGCGCAATCGGCGCACTTCCTCGGCCGGGCGCGGGCACCGGGGCCGTTGTCGCGCGCTGCGGTTGCCGCGCGCCTCGGTCTGCACCCGTCCACCGTGGGACGTGCGGTCAGGGGTCGGGCGCTCCTGTTCGAGGGGCGCACGCGGCCGCTTTCGGATTACTTCCCCGCCGCGCTGGAGGCGGGCAGCGGCGAGACCGGCGCAGGAGAGGGGGGCATCTCTTCTGCCGAGATCCAGGCGCGGATGCGCGACATCGTGTCGGCCGAGACGGTCGATACGGTCTTGAGCGACGACGATATCGCACACTACCTCCGGGAGGGCGGCGTTGACATCGCCCGGAGAACTGTCGCCAAGTATCGCAAATGCCTGTCCATCCCGAACTCGTCGGACCGCCGCCGCCGCCTCGCCCGTCGTGCCCGTCTGGGCGCGGCCGGGGTCAGGGAGTGAGCGACGGCGCGCACCCGCACGGCGCCGGGAGGCGCGCATGACCCGGCCCGCGACCGCCGGCCGGGAGACAACCGGAGGAGACCCCATGCGCTACCAGATCAGCGGACACCAGATCGACATCGGCGACGCCCTGCAGACCCATGTCGAGACCGAGCTCAACGCGGTCGTGGCCAAGTATGCAGAGCGCCCGACCGACGCGACCGTGATCTTCTCGCGCAACGCTCACGAGTATGTCTGCGAGGCGGTGGTGCACCTCTCGACCGGGCTGACGGCGCAGGCCAAGGCGCATGCCACCGAGATCTACGCCGCCTTCGACGCCTGCGCGTCGAAGATGGAAAAGCAGCTGCGACGCTACAAGCGCAGGTTGAAGGATCATCACCGCACCCGGAAGGAGCCGGTTGAAGTATTGGCGGCACCTTCGTATATCCTCGCCCGATCCGAGGAGGAGGACGAGGCGAACGAGCCGGAGAGCCTGCAGCCCATGATCATCGCCGAGATGGAGACGCGGGTGCCCGCGCTCTCGGTCGGCGAAGCGGTCATGCAGATGGAACTGGCAGGCGCCCCGATCCTTGTTTTCCGCAACGAGGGGCATAACGGCGTGAATGTCGTGTATCGGCGCGACGACGGTAATATCGGCTGGATCGACCCACAGGCCACCTGAGAGAGGCGCCCGGCAGAGAGAGGCGCCGGGCGAGGAACGAGGGCAGGCAATGAACCTTTCGGACATCCTCAAGCCGGAGGCGGTCAGGGTCGTCTCCGAGACGATGAGCAAGAAGCGCCTGTTCCAGAAGATCGGCGACGTCGCGCATGACGTCTACGGCTGCGCGGGCGCGGGCTGCGCCGAGGCGCTGATCGAGCGCGAGGCGCTGGGGCCGACGGGCGTCGGCCACGGCATCGCCCTGCCGCATGCCCGGCTGGCCGGCGTCGACGAGGTGCGCGGGCTGTTCTTCAAGCTCGAGCACCCGATCGAGTTCGATGCGGTCGACCGGCAGCCGGTCGACCTGGTGTTCGCGCTGATCGCGCCGTCCGAGGCGGGCGTGCAGCACCTCAAGGCGCTGGCGCTCGTCTCGCGCACCATGCGCGACCCCGCGATCTGCGGAAAGCTGCGCGCCAACGGCCTCGCGGACACGCTGCACACGGTGCTGACCGAGGGTCAGTCCTCGGCCGCCGCCTGACCCAGGGGGCCTAGCCCTGACCGCCCTTGCCCCAGGGGCGGAAACCGAACGCCATGTAGTCGCGGTTGTGCAAGTCGCGCACTGCGCGCTCCAGCGCCTCGTCGTGGATCGCGGCCAGCGGCACGGGCGATGCCTCCTGCTCATCGGGTACGGGCGGCGGCGCGGCACAGCCCGCTTGCCGGGCGAGCCAGGTCAGCCCCTCGTCCAGCCTTGCCTCGCGCAGCACGACGTCCGGCACGACCAGGTCGGCCGCGCCTGCCAGCAGGGCATGCTGGCTGGCCCAGGCCGGGTCGGCGCGCAGGCTGGTCTGGCCGGCATTGGTCGCACGCGCCACCTCGAGAAAGCCCATGAACGCTGCCCGATGCGCGGCCGCATCCCAGCCCGGGCCGGGGCCGTGCTCGGGCAGCGGCACGCCGTAGCGCTCGCGCATCGCGGTGCGGGCAGCGGCGAACGGCCCCTCGCCCGCGGGCAGCAGGTGGCGGCAGAACACCCGGTGCATCCGCTCCAGCGGGTGGGTGACGACGGCGAAGGCACGGCCGTCCTTGTTGCGATTCTTCCACTGGCGCAGCGTCTTCTGGGTGAAGTCGCGCTCCACTCCGCCACCGAACCCGGCGAGCCACCCCTCGACGCGCCGCTCCGGCCCACCGGGGCAGGGGATGTGGAGAAGCGGCGCCGACACGGCCGCCACCCAGCCCCGCACGCCCGGCCCCCGTGACGGCTCGAGGGCCGCAGCCGGCGCGGCGCGGGCGCCCAGCGCCGCCGCCATCTCGCCGGGGTTTTCCACCTTCTGCTCCAGCGGCTCCGGGTTCTGCCGCTTGAGCTTGCCGGTGAGCCTCTCCAGCTTGTGATCCGCCCCGAGGAAGCGGGCGAGCCCGTTGAGCACCGCCACCTCGCCGAGCTCGGCATGGTCGATGGCAAAGGGCGCTTGGCCCGTCTCCTGCAGCACGCGCCGCACGCGGGCGCGAAACCCCTCCTGAGCCGTTTGGAACGCCTCGAACTCGGCGGCATCGAAGCGGGCCCTGGCCACCCTGCGGTCTTTCGCGTCGGTCAGCTTCCACTGGCCCGTGCGCTCGGCGATCTTGAGCGACACGTAGCTGTCCAGCGCGTCGCGCGTCAGCACCACCTTGGCCACCCGGGGGTCGGGCAGCACCGCGTCGAGCACGCGCGGATCGTGGTCGTGGAAGAAGCGGAAACCGGCAAGGCCCTCGGTGCCCGCCTGCATCGCGCGGATCAGCGCCATCGGATCGGCCTCGCGGCCGGCGAGATCAACGCCGAACATCTCTGCTTCGCCCTGGTGGCCGACGAAGGCCGGGTTGAACGCCTCGCCGTGGCAGGCAAGGCCCGGATAGAGGTTGATCGCCTCTTCCAGCGCGTTCGAGCCGGTGCGCATCCCGGCGATCACCACGAACAGGTCGAACCGGCCCGCCATCGGCTACCGCACGAGATAGGGGCGCGGTCGCGCGTCGCCGGGCGGCGTCGGGGCATGGCCGACGGGAAAGTCGCCCGGCAGGTGCAGGTTCATCCCGTCGTTCCTGAGCCGCTGCAGGAAGGCACCGAACCCGTCGAGCGACGCCAGCACCGGCGCCTCGGTCGGCCGGCGCGGGGCGCGGGGGGCGATCTCGTCGAGGATGGGGGCGAGATTCTCCATCGGGGCCTCGAGGAACTCGGCGAGGCCCCATGCCCGGACGCGCGCCTTGACCCAGCCCGACCGCATCAGCGCAAGATACGCGAGCTCGACCTTCTGCAGGCGCGCGGCCTCCTTGCGCAGGGCGCTGCCGGTCAGCTCGCCCGCCTGCTCGCGGGCGAAGAGCGTGAGCGCCCAGGCGCCCGCGACGATCGAGACCTGCGCGTTGGGGTCGCCGGCGACGAAGCGCATGACCTCCTGCGCGTCGGCCGGGCCGAACATGAAGCACTGGCGCTCACCCCGCGTGGCCCAGACGAGGTTGGCGAGGAACGCCTCGGGGTTGTAGTCGCGGAGCGCGGCACTGTCCGACAGGCAGCCGTTATGCACCTGCGCGCCGCCCGCGAACGCCACCCGCCCCGGCGCAAAGAGGTGACCGTGCACGCGTAGCCCCGTAGTCTTGCCCAGCCACGCCTCGAAGCCGGGAAACGTCTCGGCGAAGCCGGCAAAGACGGAGTAGGGCGCGGCGGTGCGCGCGGCGTCGAGGCGGCGGGCGGGAAAGCGGCTCTGCATGATGAGGCCGGGCCGCCCCTGCACCCGCCGGTCGGTCGCGCGGGAAAACAGCCGGTCGATCTTGCCCGGGTTCGGCTCGGCGTTCCTGGTCACCTTGGGGTCGTTCGACAGGAAAGAGGCATAGAGCAGGTCGGCCCACGGCCAGATCTTGCGCGCGAAGAAGCAGTCGGACCGGCGCAGCAGTTGCAGATGGTCGTCATAGAACGAATGCGGGCGCCCGAAATGGTCGAACTTCGACAGCGTGAGCGACCGGCTCTCCACCCGGCGCGCATGCAGGCGCACCAGCGTCTGGAAATAGCTCTCGTCGGGGATCCAGACGGAGCGGAAGAAGCGGTCGAGCTCGCGCCGGCGCGGGTCGTGCAGGATCGCCTCGAGCGTGGGCCGCGACAGGCACCACCATTGCGAGCCGAGATGCGGCGCGATCCCCTCCGGCAGCGGGCGGGTCAGCCCGAGCCGCTTCTGTGCGCCCGTCACCGCATCGAACAGCCGCCGGTGCCGGCGGAACGGTACCGGAAAGCGCAGGGCGAAGCGGTCACGGTCGAAGCCGCCCTTCGTCCAGACCACGTCGTCGATCGTGACGCTTTCGATGAAGTCGGTCTCGGGTCGGGCGGCGAGGTAGGCTTGCAGTTCGGGCAGGGGCCGCAACGGCAGGCACGATCCCGAGCAGAGGTAGACATGGCGCAGGCCCGGGTGGGCCGTCAGCAGGTCGCCGCAGGCGTCGAGCGTGGCACCGACGATGCCCCACATGCCCCATTCGCAACGGTGGCGGCGGCTGGCGAAGGCGATGCCGCGCACGCCCGCCAGCCCCTGCGCGAACGGCTCGAACGCGGACCGCGGCACCTTGCGATCGGCATGGATCACGACGGGGCAGCCCGAGGCGGCGAGGTGGCGCGCGACCTGTGCCGCCCGGTCGAGCGCGGTGTGAACCAGCATGACGAAGCCGACGCTCACGCCCAGTTCCCCTTGGACATGAGGCCGAGGATCTCGAGCTGACGCCAGTTGATGTATCGCTCCGACCACTCGGTCCACAGGTCGGGCGAGTGCTCGAGCCCGGCGCGGTAGGCGGCGTATTCGCGCCCGCCGTCGTAATGCTCGCCGCGCTCGGCCTCTTCCGCCGCCTTGTCGCGGATCGTGTGCAGGAACTTGGCGTGCAAGAGCGCGCCCGATGCCGCCTCGCCCCCCGACTGGTCGTAGGTGAGGTTGAGGCCGCGCGGCAGCAGCATGTGGGTGGAATGGACGTAGGCATAGCGCCGCCGCCATTTCACCAGCGGAATCTTGTTGAGCGCGGGTGCCGCCGCCGGCCGGTCGGCAAAGAAGGCGCGGGCGCGCGGGCCGCCCTGGATCCACAGGTTGCGCAGGTCGGGGTTCCGCTGGATCGTGTAGTTCGACCCGTCGAACCATTGCGCGATCTCGAAAGGATCCTGCCCCTCGGCGTAGGGGGTCTCGTCCACCGGCCCCTTCGGATACATATCGATCAACATCGCCGAGAACGACCGCAGCCCGCAATCGTCGAGCCAGTCGGTGAGGGCGGGCAGGGGGCGCGTGTCGCAGAACGGATAGACGAAGAACTCGTCGGCATCGACGGTCAGGCACCAGTGCCCGTGACCGTGGCGGAACAGCAGCGCGCCCACCCAGTCCATCCCGAAGCGGGCGGCGGCATAACTGCCGTCGGCCCGCCAGAGCGACACGTCGTCGTGGCCCGCGAGAAACTCGGCCGAGCCGTCGATCGAGCCGTTGTCGACCACGAGGAAATGGCCGACGCCGAGGCGGCGGTAATAGTCGAGGAAATACGGCAGGCGGATGCGCTCGTTGCGCAGGCAGGCGAAGAGCAGCACGTCGCGCGCGCCGGTCGCGCCCGTTCGGTCGGCCACGGCGGTGAGCTGGCCGCGCCGCCGCAGCGAGCGCCACAAGAGCCCGCGACGGCGCCAGCGCAGGCGATATGAGTGGATCCAGCCCAGCCGTCAGCCCTGCCTGCTTGCCCCTCGCGTCACGTGCGCGATCCTGCCCATCAGAGGTTAACCCTCCGTTTTCCCTGACCGCCTTTCATGCGGCGGCAGGCGCGCGCCCCCACGCACGCGAAAGGCTACGCGAAGCCTTCGCTCACGTCCATCCGCCCGACGACATCAGCCCCAGCCGCTCGAGCTGCCGCCAGCCCTCGTAGCGGGTGGCCCTGTCGTGCCAGAGCACCGGGTCGGCGGCGAGCGCGTCGTGGTAGGCGCCGAAGCGGGCCGGGTCGCCGAAATGCTCGGCCCGATGATCGGGGTCGGCCGAGCGTTGCACGATGGTATTCAGGAACTTGGTGTGAAGCAGCGCGCCCGACAGCCGCGGGTCGCCGGGCCCCTCCCACGCGAGGTTGAGGCGGGGCGGCAGCAGCGCGTGGCACGAGTTGAGATAGGCGTGGGTGCCGCGCCACCTGACCAGCGGAAGCTTGTTCAATGTGGGGGCGCGGCGCGGATCGTCTCCGAAAAAGACACGCTCGCGCGGGCCGCCCTGCACCCAGAGGTTGCGCGCGGGCCGCTGGCGGCGGGCGCGGTAGGGGCCGGCATCGAACCAGGGGAGCGCCTGCACGGGGTCGTCGCCGGGGCGGTAGGGCGTGCCCGACAGGCGGCCCTCGGGGTAGAGCTCGACCATGAGCGCGCCGAGCGCGGGCTGGCGGCGGCGGTCGAGCTCGGCCGCCAGCGCCGTGATCGGGCGCTCTTCCCAGTGGGGATAGACGAACAGCTCGTCGGCATCGAGCGTCAGCACCCAGTGGCCGGCGGCGTGGCGGCGGGCGAGCCAGCCCAGCCAGTCGACGCCGAAGCGGGCGGCGCGATAGCTCGCCCGCGTCTCCCACAGGGCCACGTCGGGCTGGGCCGCGAGCAGGTCGCGCGTGCCGTCATCACTGGCGTTGTCGACGACGAGGAACCGGTCGACGCCGATCCGACGGTGATGGGCGAGCCAGAAGGGCAGGCGCGCGGCCTCGTTCCGAACGGTGGCGAGGCAGAGCACGGCGGCCTTCGACACGGGCCGGAGCGGGGTGACGCACGCCAGCTCGCCCCGCTTGCGCCAGGCGCGGAAGAGCAGGCGGCGGCGCTTCCACCGCATGCGGTAGGCTTGCGCCGCACGGGTCAGGGGGCCGGGGATGTCCTCCGGCGCCGTCATGGTCTCGCGGCGCCCGGCCGGCGCGTCAGGCCCGTCCATTCCGGGGCGACTGGTGCCAGCGCCAGGCGTCGGCGATCATCTGCGGCAGGGTCGAACGGGCGGGGCGCCACCCCAGCTCCTCGATCGCGCGGGTCGAGCCGGAGACGAGGCGCACCGCGTCGCCCGGGCGCCGCGGCCCCTCGACCACCGGCACCTCGCGATTGGTGACGGCGCGCGACTGCTCGACCACCTCGCGTACCGAAAAGCCCTTGCCGGTGCCGAGGTTGAAGACGCGCGAGGGTTTGCCCGCCTCGAGCCAGTGCAACCCCAGCACATGCGCGTCGACGAGATCGGAGACATGCACGAAATCGCGGATGCAGGTGCCGTCGGGCGTGTCGTAATCGGTGCCGTGGAGCGTCAGTGCCGGCCGCAGCCCGGCGATGGCGTCGAGCATCAGCGGGATCAGGTGCGTCTCGGGGTCGTGATCCTCGCCCACCTCGCCCTCGGGATCGGCGCCGGCCACGTTGAAGTAGCGGAAGATCACGTGGCGCAGGCCGTGGGCGGCCTCGAAGGTGCGCAAAATCTCCTCGATGGCGCGCTTCGAGGCGCCGTAGGCGTTGATCGGGTGCTGCGGCGTCTCTTCGGTCAGCACGACGCCGTCCTGGTCGCCATAGGTGGCGCAGGTCGAGGAAAAGACGAAGCGATCGCAGCCGGCGGCCACCGCGGCCTCGGCAAGGTTGACCGCGCCGAGCACGTTCTCGCGCCAGTAGCGGCCGGGATCGGCCATCGACTCGCCGACCTGGCTCAGCGCGGCGAAGTGCATGACGGCGGCGGGGCGGTGCCGCGCAAAGGCGCGGTCGACGCTCTCGCGGTCGGTCAGGTCGCCGCGCTCCAGGGGGCCGAACCTGACCGACTGCTCCCACCCGGTCGACAGGTTGTCGAAGGCGACGGGGGTATACCCCGCGAGCGCCAGCGCCTTGCAGGCATGCGCGCCGACGTAGCCGGCACCGCCGGTGACGAGGATGGTCGTCATCTGGCCCCTCGCTGCAAGCCCCTACTGCGCGGCGTCGCGCACCGCCGACAGCTCCGACAGGTAGTCCGCGAACTCGCCGTTCAGGTCGTCGCGCGCGAGACCGAAGGCCACGGTCGCCTGGAGGAAGCCGGCCTTCGACCCGCAATCGAAGCGCTGGCCGTTGAAACGGTAGCCCCAGACGCCGGAGCCGTCGATCTCCCGGGCGATGGCGTCGGTCAGCTGGATCTCGCCGCCCGCGCCGGGATCGACCTCGTTGAGCGTGTCCATCACCGAGGGCGGCAGGATGTAGCGCCCGATGACGGCGAGGTTGGACGGCGCGTCTTCCGGCCTCGGCTTTTCCACCATCTTGCGCACGCCGACCACGGGACCGGCATCGTCGCCCACGTCGAGGATGCCGTAGGCCGAGGTCTTGTCGTGCGGCACCTCCATCGCGGCGACCATGCAGCCGGTCGACCCCGCCGCCTCGTAGGCCTCGACCATCTGCTGCAGGCACGGCTTTTCGGAGGCGATCACGTCGTCGGGCAGGATGACGGCGAAGGGCTCGTCGCCGACCAGGCGCCGGCCGCACCAGACCGCGTGACCGAGGCCGCGGGGCTGCTGCTGGCGGACATAGGCGATGGCGCCCGAGGGCATGGTCGTCTCGTTGAGCATGCGCAGCAGGCCGTCCTTGCCTTTCTCCTTCAGGGTCGCCTCGAGTTCCGGCGCGCTGTCGAAATAGTCTTCCAGCGCCGACTTGCCGCGCGAGGTGACGAAGATGAAATCGGTGATGCCGGCGGCGCGGGCCTCGTCGATGGCGTACTGGATCAGCGGCCGGTCGACGAGGGTCATGATCTCCTTCGGGATGGACTTGGTGGCCGGCAGGAACCTCGTCCCGAGCCCGGCCACGGGAAAGATTGCCTTGGTCACCTTGCGTTGCATGCGTCGTCCCTTCTGGTCGCTGTCGTCTGTGCCGCCCTGCCCGTGCTGCCTTCATATAGGTCGCCGGGCGTTGAAGCACGGTTAATCCGGGTTAAACCTGACATCCGCCGCGCCGATTCGCAGCGGTGCCTCATTCGAGACCGGCTTCGCCCAGCATCCCCTCGATCACGGAGACGTCCGAGGGGTTGTTCAACTCCCAGAATGGCCGCTCTCGCGCATCCACGTCAACGCAGGCCACCGGCAGACCCGCCTCCAGGAACCGGAGCTGCTCGAGCCCCTCGAGCCGTTCGAGACGCCCCTCGGGCAGGGCCGGATAGGCCGCGAGCGCCTCGGCCCTGTAGGCGTAGAGGCCGACATGGTGAAAGACCGGCGTCGGCTCGGCATCGCCGTAGGTGGCGGCCGAAAAGGGAAGCACCTCCTTGGAGAAGTAGAGCGCACGGCCGCCCTCGCCGAAGACGGCCGTGGTGCCTCCCACGCGCCCGGCGGCGCGGTCGGCGATCAGGGCCGCGCGCTGCGCGCCGGTGCAGCGGAGCACGGGCGTGGCCATCGCGGCGCCCGCGTCGGCCGCCAGCCCGTCGAGCAACGCGGGCACGAACCACGGCGGGGTAAGCGGGGCGTCGCCCTGAAGATTGACGATCACGTCATGGCCGCCGCCAAGCGCGGCGTGGGCCTCGGCGCAGCGCTCGGTGCCGTTGCGCGCCTGCTCCGACGTCATCACCACCTCGGCGCCGAACGCCTCGGCCACGCCCGCGATCCGCGAATCGTCGGTCGCCACCACCACCCGGTGCCCGCCCGGCACCGCGCACGCCGCCTCCCAGCTGCGCTGGATCAGCGGCTTGACGGTGCCGGTGGCTCCCCGCAGCCCCACCAGCGGCTTGCCCGGATAGCGCTGCGAAGCATAGCGCGCGGGGATGACGATGAGCGCCCGCACTCAGCCCGCCGGCTGCAACTCGACGCCCGGCGCGCAGGCGATGAAGAACGGGTTCTCGTAACCCGGCTTGCCGTAGGTGAAGGGGCCGTGATCGTCGAAGCGCAGCATCCGTCCACCCGCGCCGCGCAGCACCGCGTCGGCGGCGGCGGTATCCCACTCCATCGTGCGGCCGAGGCGCGGATAGAGGTCGGCCTCGCCCGAGGCGACGAGGCAGAACTTGAGCGACGAGCCGGCCGAGGCGAACTCGGCCACGTCGTAGCGCGCGATGTAGTCGTCGGTGGCCTGGTCGCGGTGCGATTTCGAGGCGACCACCCGCAGCGCGGCGTTGTCCGGCTTGGCGACAAAGAGAGGCCGGATCTCGCCGGGCGTGTCGGGGTCGTGCGGGCCCGCCTCCTCGACCGAGCGGCCCGCGGCATCGGTGTAGAACAGGCGGCCGCGGGCGGGGGCGTAGACGACGCCGCGGATCGGCACCCCGCCTTCGACATAGGCGATGTTGACGGTGAAGTCGCCGCGCCGCTGCACGAACTCCTTCGTGCCGTCCAGCGGATCGACGATGAGGAAGGTGTCGGCGTGCTCGGCATGGGTCGCGGCCTGCTCCTCGGTCACCACCAGAACACCGGGAAACGCCGCGGCGAGGCCCGCGGCGATCAGCGCATCGGCGGCCTCGTCTGCCTCGGTCACGGGGCTCGCGTCGGCCTTGGCGCGCACCTCGAAGTCGCGGGCCTCGTAGATCTGCATGATCGTCGCCCCGGCCTCGAGCGCGAGGCGGCGCAGGGTCAGGGCGAGACGGTCATGGTCCAAGGCGGGCTCCTTCCTGCCGCGACGGCGACATTGCCGGGTGCGATCCCTGCGGCTTATCCTCGCCGGTAACCGCGGGGCAAGGGCACGCTGCCAAAGTCCTGCCCGAATACCCCCATAGGGAGCGCGAATGTCAGATGCGACCCGCCATGCACGGCCTCTCGCGGGCGACAGCGCCTCGTCGCGCGGGGAGCGGGCGCGCTCGGCCCTGCAGCTGGCCGACCTGATCTACCATGCCACGGTGCGCCACCTGCGGCGCGACCACGGCAACGCGGTGATCGGGATCCTGCTCAACATCATGCAGACGGTCGTCTTCGTGATGGCCTTCTTCTTCATGTTCTCGCTTCTGGGGCTGCGCGGCTCGGCGATCCGGGGCGACTTCCTGCTCTACATCATGTCGGGCGTGTTCCTGTTCATGACCCATACCAAGGCGATGTCGGCCGTGGTGGGGGCCGAGGGGCCCTCGAGCCCGATGATGAAGCACGCGCCGATGAACCCGATCGTGGCGGTCTCTGCGGCGGCGCTGTCGTCGCTCTACATCCAGGTGCTCTCCATGGTGGTCGTGCTGTGGGTGTACCACGCGGCCTTCGTGCCCATCACCATCCACGACCCCGTGGGCGCGATGGGCATGGTGCTGCTCGCGTGGTTCTCGGGCGCGGCCATCGGCATGGTCTTCTACGCGCTCAAGCCGTGGATCCCCGATGTGGTGAAAGTGGTCTCCCAGGTCTATTCGCGGGCCAACATGATCGCGTCGGGCAAGATGTTCGTTGCCAACGCGATGCCGGGATACATCCTCGTCTTCTTCACCTGGAACCCGCTGTTCCACACGATCGACCAGGCACGCGGCTACATCTTCCTGAACTACAACCCGCATTTCTCGTCGGTGAGCTACCCGCTCTACCTGTCCGTCGGGCTGATGTTCCTCGGCCTGATGGGCGAGTTCTACACCCGGCGCACCGCCTCGATCAGCTGGGAGGCGAAGCGGTGAGACGTGCGGCACTGTTTGCCCTCATCCTCGCCGCCGGGCCGGCCCCCGCGCAGGAGTTCGTGCCCCGGCTCTACGATGTCGCGGGGGTGGCAGAGGGCGACGTGCTGAACGTGCGCGCCGCGCCCTCGGCCTCGGCCGAAGTGGTGGCGACGCTGCCGCCCGACCGGCGGCGGGTCGAGGTGATCGGGCTCGACGACGGCGCGAACTGGGGCCGGATCGGCCTGCCCGAGGGCGAGGGCTGGGTGTCGCTCGCCTTTCTCGAGCGACGCTACCTCGGCGAGGCGGGCATGGCGCCCGGCATGCGCTGTATCGGCACCGAGCCGTTCTGGTCGGTGACCTTCGGCGAGGGCGGCGCGACATGGTCGTCGCCCGGCGAGGAGCGGTCGTTCGGGGTGGCGGCCGACCGCTCGGCGCCCTCGTCGGACGCCCGTGTCTACGGCTGGGCCGAGACGGGCGCAGGCGCAACGCTGTCGGGTTCCGTCGTCGCCGCCTCGTGCTCCGACGGGATGAGCGACCGCCCGTGGGGCTGGGTCGCGGGCATCGTGCGGCGCACGGGCGGCGAGGTCGAGCTGCTCTCGGGCTGCTGCACGCTGTCGTCGCAATAGCGGCATGGCGAGACGGGCGGGTGCGCCCACGGGGTCGCTGCCTCGTCGCCGCTCTCTTTCGCTCCCGCCCGCGCCGTCGTGGCGGGGGCCGGGCCGTGCATCTGGATAGCCGCAGGGACGGCGCCGTCGCTGGCCGGATCCGGGTTGCCCGGGGCGCGCGGCCCCGGACCGTCGGTCATTATCGGTACTCTCGCGGTACATCGGCCTGTCGGACCGCCCTCGCGAGAGGGCCGGTGGCCGGCTGGGCTACAGGCGCGCCGGCCCGGCGGCCGGTCCCGCAGGGACGCGTCGGGAGCGGGGTATAGCGGCGCCGCGCGAATCGGGCGTTCCCCGTGCGCACGGACTCGCCCGACCCGCAGTGCGGTCCTAGAGTTTTACCCTAGGGCATTTTATGGTATGCAATCATGGTGCGTTCAGTATGCCGAGCAGGAGGTGACCGATGCAGCGGTTCCTTGCGGTTCTTGCCATGATCTTTCCACTCTCCGCGCCGGCGGCGCCCATCGAATGGGGTTTCGCGGGGACGGTGACGGGGATCCGCTTCGACGAACGGTCGGAAACCTACGACCGTGCGTCCGTCTCCGCCTTTGCCGACATTGGCGACCCGTTCGCCATGACCGTCAAATTTGACCCTGCGTCATTTGAGCTTCAGAACGCTTTTCCGAACAGAACCGACTACAGGCACGACGCCACTCGTGGAATCGACTACCTCGTGCGGATCGTCCTGAATGGAACGACCTTCGAATTCGACAGCGCGATCCCGAGGGCCGGCGTCGTCGACGACACGACCCATGGGGGCAACGATACGCTGTCGATCAGCCAATTCGTCGAGACCGGCATCTCTACGTCCAGTACGACGATCGCGAGCACCCGGAGGTCGGACGGCTCGCCGATCTCTCGTCCCGTATCGGCCTTCGCCGGGGGCTTCCAGATCATCGGCCGGGACCCGCCGAACGTGATACCGAACGACTCCTTCGGCGGCGCCCTCGCCCGGTTCGGTGCGTTCGAGACCTTCATAGGGCAGATCGACCTCGGGCCGGACGGCGGATCGGGTATCCTCTTTCGCTCCGAGGATCTGGAAGTGGTCTCGGGGCCTCCGATCATCCCTCTTCCCGCGAGCGTCTGGACATTGCTCGCTGCCATCGGTGGGCTTGCGACTCTGGCACGACGGCGCCAGGCGCGGCCGGCCGAGGCATGATGCGCACCCCTTGCGGCGCGCTCACAGCGCGACGCGCAGCGTCAGGTTGAGGCGGCCGCCCTCGCGCAGAAGCGTCGAGGTGCCGGGCTTCACCCGGTCGATTCCGTGGTGCAGGAGACGCGCCTTGCCGCCCATCACCAGCACGTCGCCCGAGCGCAGCCAGAGCGACTCGGTCTTTCCGCCGCGCTCGCGGTTGCCGATGCGGAAGAGCGCGTCGTCGCCCAGCGAGATCGACACGACGGGATGCGCGAAATCGGCCTCGTCGCGATCCTGGTGCATCCCCATCTTCGCGCCCGCGTCGTAGAAGTTGACGATACAGCAATCGGGGTCGGCCGAATCGCCCGAGACGGCTCGCCAGACCGCCAGCGCCTCCGGCGGGATCGGCGGCCACGGGGCGCCCGAGGGGTGGCGGGGCTCGTAGCGATATCCCCGGCGGTCGGATACCCAGCCGACGCGGCCTGCCGATGTCATCCGCACCGACATCTCGCGCCCGCGCGCCGTGACCGGGCGAAACAGCGGCGCGGCCTCGACCACGCGGCGCACCGCCTGCACCATCGCCTCCTGCGCGGGGCGGTCGAGCAGGCCGGGATACACGGCCACGCCGCGCACGTTCAGGGCAGGCTCCCGTGGCTCCGACATTGCTCTCCTTCCCGTGAGGGCCTCGCTTGCAGGGCCGAAACCGCGCTCCTATATCAGCCCGGATCGGGGCGGCGGGCCGCCAATCCCGCCCGTCCCACACGCCACAACCGAAGCCAACCCCGTGGGATCGGGGCTCGGGGGCCGGAACGGGCCCGCGCCCCAGCACATCGCCAGAAAGAGGTACTACGCAATGGGCAAAGTCATCGGGATCGACCTCGGCACGACGAACAGCTGCGTCGCCATCATGGACGGGTCGCAGCCCCGCGTGATCGAGAATGCCGAGGGCGCGCGCACCACGCCCTCGATCGTCGCCTTCACCGACAACGAGCGGCTGGTCGGCCAGTCGGCCAAGCGCCAGGCCGTCACCAATTCCGAAAACACCATCTTCGCCGTCAAGCGCCTGATCGGCCGCCGCATGGGCGACGCCGAGGTGGAAAAGGACAAGGGCCTCGTGCCCTACAAGATCGTCGACGGCGGGCAGGGCGACGCCTGGGTCGAGGTGAAGGGCGAGAAATACAGCCCCAGCCAGATTTCCGCCTTCATCCTGCAGAAGATGAAGGAGACGGCCGAGTCCTATCTCGGCGAAGAGGTCGACCAGGCGGTCATCACCGTGCCGGCCTACTTCAACGACCAGCAGCGCCAGGCCACCAAGGATGCCGGCAAGATCGCCGGCCTCGAGGTGCTGCGCATCATCAACGAGCCGACGGCCGCCGCACTGGCCTACGGGCTCGACAAGAAGGACAGCAAGACCATCGCCGTCTACGACCTTGGCGGCGGCACCTTCGACATCACGATCCTCGAGATCGACGACGGCCTGTTCGAGGTGAAGTCGACCAACGGCGACACGTTCCTCGGCGGCGAAGACTTCGACATGCGGATCGTCAGCTACCTCGCCGACGAGTTCAAGAAGGAGCACGGCGTCGACCTGCGGAAGGACAAGATGGCCCTTCAGCGCCTCAAGGAGGCGGCCGAGAAGGCCAAGATCGAGCTGTCCTCGTCGAGCCAGACCGAGATCAACCAGCCCTTCATCTCGATGGACCCCAACGGCGGCCAGCCGCTGCACATGGTGATGAAGCTGACCCGCGCCAAGCTGGAAAGCCTGGTGGCCGACCTGATCAAGAAGTCGATCGACCCCTGCAAGGCCGCGCTGAAGGATGCCGGCGTGTCGGCGGGCGACATCGACGAGGTCGTGCTGGTGGGCGGCATGACGCGGATGCCCAAGGTCGTCGAGGAAGTGACCAAGTTCTTCGGCAAGGAGCCGCACAAGGGCGTCAACCCGGATGAAGTGGTCGCCGCCGGCGCCGCGATCCAGGCCGGCGTGCTGCAGGGCGACGTCAAGGACGTGGTGCTGCTCGACGTCACGCCGCTGTCGCTCGGCATCGAGACGCTGGGCGGCGTGTTCACCCGCCTGATCGACCGCAACACCACGATCCCCACCAAGAAGAGCCAGATCTTCTCGACGGCCGAGGACAACCAGAACGCGGTGACGATCCGCGTCTTCCAGGGCGAGCGCGAGATGGCGGCCGACAACAAGCTGCTCGGCCAGTTCAACCTGGAAGACATTCCGCCCGCGCCGCGCGGCATGCCGCAGATCGAGGTGACCTTCGACATCGACGCCAACGGCATCGTGTCGGTGTCCGCCAAGGACAAGGGCACGAACAAGGAGCAGAAGATCACCATCCAGGCCTCGGGCGGCCTCGACGAGGACGAGATCGAGCGCATGGTCAAGGAGGCCGAGAGCCACGCCGAGGACGATAAGAAGCGGCGCGAGCTGGTCGAGACCAAGAACCAGGGCGAAAGCCTCGTGCATTCGACGAAGAAGTCGCTCGAAGAGCACGGCGACAAGGTCGATCAGTCGACGGTCGAGGCGATCGAGCTCGCCATGCAGCCGCTCGAAGAGGCGCTGCAGGGCGACGATGCCGGCAAGATCAAGTCGGGGATCCAGAACCTGACCGAGGCCGCGATGAAGCTCGGCGAGGCGATCTACAAGGCCGAACAGGAGAAGTCGGGCGGCGGCGACACGGCCGATGGCGATGACGGCCCGTCGAGCGTCGACGAGGACATCGTTGACGCCGACTTCGAGGATCTCGGCGAGGACGACAACAAGCGTGCCGGCTGAGGCCCAATCTTGGCCTCGCGCGCGGCCGGTCCGGATGATCCCGGGCCGGCTGCGTCGTTCGAGGGGAGGGACGACACCCCATGGCGAAACGTGATTTCTACGAGGTGCTCGGCGTTGCCCGCGGCGCGTCGGACGACGAGATCAAGAAGGCCTATCGCAAGAAGGCGAAAGAGCTTCACCCCGACCGCAACGCGGACAATCCCGAGGCCGAGGCCCAGTTCAAGGAAGTGAACGAGGCCTACGAGGCGCTCAAGGATCCCGACAAGAAAGCCGCCTACGATCGGTTCGGCCATGCCGCCTTCGACGGCGGGATGGGCGGCGCCGGGCGGCGCCCCGGCGGCCCGGGCGGCTTCGGTGCCGGCGGGCAGGGCGACTTCGCCTCGGCCTTTTCCGACGTGTTCGACGACCTGTTCGGCGACTTCATGGGCGGACGTGCCGGTGCGGGGGGCCGGAGCCGCGCCTCGCGCGGGGCAGATCTGCGCTACAACCTGCGGATCACGCTGGAAGAGGCGTATTCTGGCCTGCAGAAGACGATCAAGGTGCCCTCGTCGGTCACCTGCGCCGAATGTTCCGGCACCGGGGCCGAGGGCGGCGCCGAGCCCGTCGCGTGCCCGACCTGCGCCGGCATGGGCAAGGTGCGCGCGCAGCAGGGATTCTTCACCGTCGAGCGGACCTGCCCGACCTGCTCGGGCCTCGGCCAGATCATCAAGAACCCCTGCACCGCCTGCGGCGGCGCCGGTCGCGTCGAGAAGGAGCGCGCGCTGTCGGTCAACATCCCCGCCGGGGTCGAGACGGGCACGCGCATCCGCCTCGCCGGCGAGGGCGACGCGGGCCTGCGCGGCGGGCCGCCGGGCGACCTCTACATCTTCATCGAGGTGACCGAGCACGAGATCTTCCAGCGCGACGGGGTGAACCTCTATTGCCGCGTGCCCGTGAGCATCACGGCTGCCGCCCTCGGCGGCGATATCGAGGTGCCCACGATCGACGGCGGCCGCGCCCGCGTGAAGGTGCCCGCCGGCAGCCAGACCGGCAAGCAGCTGCGCCTGCGCGGCAAGGGGATGCCGGCGCTGCGGGGGCAGGCGCTGGGCGACATGTTCATCGAGCTGGCCGTCGAGACGCCGGTCAACCTGACCGGGCGCCAGAAGGAACTCTTGCGCGAGTTCGAGAAGCTGTCCGAAGACAACAACCCCCATCGGTCAAGCTTCTTCGACCAGGTCAAGAGCTTCTGGGACGGGATGAAGGGGTGACCGAGGCCCGGACGGAACGGCCGCCGGGCAGAGCATGGACGGCCGCGACGCCCCCGGGCCGCACGGCGCAGGCCGCCGTTGGCCGCTCGCGCCAGATGCCGGGCTATCTCTCCCTGCTCGCTTTCCTCTCCCGCCCTTAACCCATCGTTCACCAGAATCGCGCGACGGTCGGGCGATGCGCTCCGACCCGTCCTTTTCCGAGGCCCCCATGCCGCTCTTCGGCGGCGACGAGGCCGTGCCCGTTGCCCTGCCGCCGCGCGGCAAGCGGCACGGGCGGGTACCCGAGCCGCCCTCCTACATCAAGGATCACCGGCAGCGCCTGCGCGCGCGCTTCCTCGACGGCGGCGCCGAGGCCCTGCCGGATTACGAGATGCTGGAGCTGGTGCTGTTCCGCGCGATCCCGCGGGCCGACGTCAAGCCGCTCGCCCGCTGCCTGCTCGACTCGTTCGGCGATTTTGCCCGCGTACTCTCCGCTCCGCCCGCGCGCCTGCGCGAGATCGACGGTGTGGGCGAGGCCGTGATCTGCGAGCTCAAGGTGGTCGAGGCCGCCGCGCACCGGCTGGCCCGCGCCCGCGTCATCCAGCGCCCCGTGATTTCCAGCTGGGACGCCGTGATCGACTACGTGCGCACCGCCATGTCGCATCTCGAGACCGAGCGCTTTCGCGTCCTCTACCTCGATCGAAAGAACGTGCTGATCGCCGACGAGGCGCAGGGCACAGGCACGGTCGACCATGTGCCGGTCTATCCGCGCGAGGTGATGAAGCGCGCCCTGGAGCTTGGCGCCTCGGCGCTGATCCTCGTGCACAACCACCCCTCGGGAGACCCCACGCCGAGCCGGGCCGACATCGACATGACGGCGCAGATCGAGGCCGCGGGGCAGGTTCTGGGCGTGACGCTGCACGACCACATCATCGTCGGCAAGAGCCGCGAGGTCAGCCTGCGCGGCGCCGGCTACCTCTGACGAGCCTGCCGCGTCCGCGCAGCCCTACAGGCTGCCGTGGCAGTGCTTGAACTTCTTGCCTGAGCCGCAGGGGCAGGGCTCGTTGCGGCCCGGGTTGCCCCACGTGGCCGGATCGGATTCGACGAAACCGGGGCGCGGCGCCTCGGCCGCCTCGGCCACGGCCGCGCCACCTCCATTGACACCCGCGGGCTCGGGTTGCCGGGCGGCCTGCGGCGCCTCGGCTGGGGCCTGCATCTGCCGTTGCTGGGCGAGCAGCTGCTCCATCATCTGCTTCTGCTCGTCCTCGCTCAGCGGACGGATCTGCGACAGCTTCTGCACGACGTCGCCCCGCAGCCCATCGAGAAGGCCGGAGAAGAGCTGAAAGGCTTCGGTCTTGTACTCGTTCAGCGGGTCGCGCTGCGCGTAGCCGCGGAAGCCGATGACCGATCGCAGATGCTCGAGCCTGAGCAGGTGATCCCGCCATTTTTGGTCGATCGTCTGCAGCAGCACCTGCTTCTCGATGTTGCGCATGGTCTCGGGGCCGAACGCGGCCGCCTTCTGCGCCATGAACTCGTCGGACGCCTTGTAGAGCCGTTCGCGGATGTCGTCGTCGTCGACGCCCTCTTCGGCCGCCCACTGCTCGACGGGCACGTCGAGCCCCAGCTTGTCGCGCGCCTCGGCGGCGAGCGCCTCGGTCTCCCACTGGTCGGCATAGGCCTTTTTCGGCATGTAGGTGTCGACCAGGTCGTCGATCACCTGGTGGCGCATGTCGCGGACGATCTCGCCGACCTCTTCCGCCTCCATGATCTCGCGCCTCTGGCCGAAGATCACCTTGCGCTGGTCGTTCATCACGTCGTCGAACTTCAGCAGCTGCTTGCGGATGTCGAAGTTGCGCCCCTCGACCTTCGCCTGCGCCTTTTCGAGCGACTTGTTGACCCAAGGGTGAACGATGGCCTCGCCCTCCTTCATCCCCAGGCGGGTCAGCATCTTGTCGAGCCGCTCCGACCCGAAGATGCGCATCAGGTCGTCCTCGAGCGAGAGGTAGAATTGCGAGCGCCCCGGGTCGCCCTGCCGGCCCGAGCGGCCGCGCAGCTGGTTGTCGATGCGGCGGCTCTCGTGGCGCTCGGTGGCCAGCACGAAGAGGCCGCCCGCGTCCTTAACCTTCTGCTCCTCGGCCGCGTGCTGGGCCTCGACGCGCTTGCGGATCTCTTCGGGGTCGGTCTCGGGCTCGGCGGCGATGGCCTCCATCACCTTGAACTCGACATTGCCACCCAGCTTGATGTCGGTGCCGCGGCCGGCCATGTTCGTGGCGATCGTGACGGCCCCCACCTTGCCTGCATCGGCGATGATCTGCGCCTCCTGCTCGTGGTGGCGGGCGTTGAGCACGTTGTGCGGGATCTGCGCCGTTTCGAGGAACCTCGACAGCATCTCCGACTTCTCGATGCTGGTCGTGCCGACAAGCACGGGCTGCCCGCGTTCGTGCGCCTCGCGGATCGCCGCGACGATGGCATCGAATTTCTCTTTCGCGGTACGGAAGACCTGATCGTCCTCGTCGGCGCGTGCGATCGGCACGTTCGTGGGCACCTCGACCACGCCGAGGCCGTAGATCGTCATGAATTCCTCGGCCTCGGTGGCGGCCGTGCCGGTCATGCCCGACAACTTGTCGTAGAGCCGGAAGTAGTTCTGGAACGTCACCGAGGCGAGCGTCACGTTCTCGGGCTGGATCTTGCAGCCCTCCTTCGCCTCGATCGCCTGGTGCAGGCCGTCGGACAGGCGGCGGCCGGCCATCATGCGGCCGGTGAACTCGTCGATCAGCACGACCTCGCCGTTGCGGACGATGTAGTCCTTGTCCTTGTTGAACATCACGTGCGCCTTGAGCGCCTGGTTCACGTGGTGAACGATCGTGGTGCTCTCGGGGTCGTAGAGCGGCTGATCCTCGGGCAGCAGGCCCATCTCGTGCAGCCGCTGCTCGAGAAACTCGTTGCCCTCGTCGGTGAAGGTCACGTTGCGCTGCTTTTCGTCGAGCGAATAGTGCTCCTCGGTCAGCTCGGGGGCGAGCTTGTCGACGGCCTGGTAGAGTTCCGAGCGGTCCTGGCTTGGGCCCGAGATGATCAGCGGCGTGCGCGCCTCGTCGATCAGGATCGAGTCGACCTCGTCGACGATGGCGAAGCCGTGGCCCCGCTGGCTCATCTCCGACAGTTCCGACTTCATGTTGTCGCGCAGGTAGTCGAAGCCGAGCTCGTTGTTCGTGGCGTAGGTGATGTCGGCCTTGTAGGCCGCCTTCTTCTCGGCGTCGGGCTGCTGGGGCACGACCACGCCGGTCGTCATGCCGAGCGCGGCAAAGACCTTGCCCATCCACTCGGCGTCTCGTCGGGCAAGGTAGTCGTTGACCGTCACGATGTGCACCGGGTCGCCCGAGAGCGCATTGAGATAGGCCGGGAAGGTGGCGACCAGCGTCTTGCCCTCGCCCGTCTTCATCTCGGCGATGTTGCCCTGATGAAGGAAGATGCCGCCCATCAGCTGCACCTCGAAGGCATGAAGGCCCAGCGCCCGGCGGGCCGCCTCGCGGCAATTGGCGAACGCCTCGGGCAGCACCTCGTCGAGGCTCTCGCCCTCGGCCACGCGCTTGCGCAGCTCTTCGGTCTTGGCGATCAGGCCCTCGTCGGACAGCTTGTGGAAATCGGGCTCGAGCGCGGTGATCCGCTCCACCGTCGGGCGGGTGGCCTTGATCTTGCGGTCGTTCGGCGTGCCGAAGACCTTTCGTGCGACGGTCTTGAAACCCAGCATGTCTCTCGCTTTCGTGCGCTCGTTCGGGGGCGAGGGCGGTTGCCGACCCTCCCTCGCGGCGTTACGAAGCGCGTGACGCGAGCGGCCCGGCCCTCGGACCTGAGGCGATGTAAGAGGCCGCTCTTTCGGAGTCAACGCCGCCCCCTCGCGGCACGAAAGGAGCATCGCGCATGCAGCCCCGCCTCGTCGCACTCGCGGGGGCGTTCGCCCTCGGCCTCGCCGCCACGCCTCTGGCCGCGCAGGACGCCGATACCGTGGTCGCCACGGTGGGCGGCACCGAGATCACGATCGGTCACATGATCGTCGCCCGGCAGACCCTTCCGCGCCAGTACCAGCAGCTGCCCGACGAGGTGCTGTTTCCCGGCCTGCTCGACCAGCTGATCCAGCAGAACGCGCTGGCGCAGTCGCTCGAGGATCCGACGAAGGCCACGCAGCTCACCATCGAGAACCAGCGCACCGGCCTTCTCGCGGGCGAGGCGCTGGGCATGGCCGGGCAGGATGCGGTGACCGAGGAGGCGATCGAGACCGCCTACGAGGACCGCTACGCAGAGGCCGAGCCGTCGACCGAGTACAACGCCTCGCACATTCTCGTGGAGACCGAGGAGGAGGCGCAATCGCTGATCGGCCAGATCGACGAGGGGGCCGACTTCGCCGAGCTCGCCCGCGAGCACTCGACCGGCCCCTCCGGCCCCGACGGCGGCGCGCTGGGCTGGTTCGGCGCGGGCATGATGGTCCCCGAGTTCGAGGAGGCGGTGATGGCGCTCGAGGCGGGAGAGGTCTCGCCCCCCGTCCAGACCCAGTTCGGCTGGCACGTGGTCAAGCTGAACGAGACGCGCATGGCTGACGCCCCGCCGCTGGAGGAGGTGCGCGCCGAGATCGCGGAAGAGCTGCGGCAGCAGGCGGTCGAGGCCCGCATCGCCGAGGTGGTCGAGCAGGCCGACATCACGCGCGCCGAGATCGACGTCGATCCCGCGATCCTGTCCGACCTCTCGCTCGTCGCCGAGTAAGCGGTGGGCGGCGCCCTGCCCGTCTCGCCGCTCGCGCCCGAGCGGTTCCCCGATCTGCCCGGGATCGCAGGCGCGCGCTTCGCCTCCGCAGAGGCGGGCGTGCGCACTCCCGGCAGGGTCGATGTGACGCTCGCCCTGCTCGACCCCGGCACGACGGTGGCGGGCGTCTTCACCCGCTCGTCGACCCGCTCCGCCCCCGTGCGCGACTGCGAGGCAAAGCTGCGGGCGGGCGTGCCCGGCGGCGCGGCCTTCCTCGTCAACTCGGGCAATTCCAACGCCTTCACCGGGCAGGCCGGCGATGCGTCGGTCTCGGCCCTCTGCGCCGCCGTGGCGCGAGCGGCCGGCGTGCCCGAGGGGCGCGTCTTCACCGCCTCGACCGGCGTGATCGGCGAGCGCCTGCCGCATGACCGGATCGCCGCGGCGGTCGACGGGCTCGTGGCCGGCGCAGCGCCCGGCGGACTGGCGGAGGCCGCCCGCGCCATCATGACGACCGACACGTTCCCCAAGGGCGCGGTGCGGGTCGTCGAGACACCGCAAGGCCCCGTCACCGTCGCCGGCATCGCCAAGGGCTCGGGCATGATCGCGCCCGACATGGCCACGATGCTCGCCTTCCTCTACACCGATGCCGCCTGCCCGTTCGGCGCCCTCCAGCGGCTGACCGAGCGCGCGGCGAATGCCAGCTTCAACCGCGTCACGGTCGACGGCGACACCTCGACCTCCGACACCGTGCTCGTGGCCGCCACCGGCGCCTCCGCCATCGACGTCAGCGAGAGCGCGCCCTTCGCCGCCGCGCTCGAGGCGGTGATGGCCGACCTCGCCCGCCAGATCGTGCGCGACGGCGAGGGTGCCACCAAATTTGTCGAGGTGCGCGTGACCGGCGCCGCCTCGGCCGACGACGCCCGCCGCGTGGCCCGCGCCATCGCGGAGTCGCCGCTGGTCAAGACCGCGATCGCCGGCGAAGACCCCAACTGGGGCCGCGTCGTGATGGCGGTGGGCAAGTCCGGCGCCGAGGCCGACCGAGATCGCCTGGCGATCCGTTTCGGCGACATTCTCGTGGCCGAGAAAGGCTGGGTCGCCGAGAGCTACCGCGAGGAAGACGGCGCCGCCTACATGAAGAACGCCGAGCTGGTCATCGCGGTCGACCTCGGCCTCGGCCCCCACGAGAGCTTGATGTGGACCTGCGACCTGACCGAGCAGTACATCCGCATCAACGCCGATTACCGCTCCTGAGCCGGCCCATGCCCCGCCCCCCTGCTTCTTCTTGCTGCAAATATCCCCGCCGGAGGCTTCCGCCGCCGCCCCTCGCGCGAGCGCCGGGCCCGGAGCGCGTCGGATGAAGGTTGTCCTCGTGGCGGCGGTGGCGCTGGTCGACGCCGACGGGCGGGTGCTGCTCGCCCAGCGACCCGAGGGAAAGAGCATGGCCGGGCTCTGGGAGTTCCCCGGCGGGAAGGTAGAGCCGGGCGAGACCCCGGAGGCCGCCCTCATGCGCGAGCTGCACGAAGAGCTCGGCATCGAGACGTGGGAGAGCTGCCTGGCGCCCCTCACCTTCGCAAGTCATTCCTACGCCGATTTCCACCTGCTCATGCCGCTCTTCGCCTGCCGGAAGTGGCAGGGCACGCCCGAGGCCCGCGAGGGCCAGCGCCTTGCCTGGGCCGTGCCGGCGCGGTTGCGCGACTACCCGATGCCGCCGGCCGACCTGCCCCTGATCCCGCACCTTCGCGACTGGCTCTGACCTGCCACACCTTCATGAAATGCCACAAATTTGTGCGCAATCACCGGGTATGCGACGGATTTACAGGTGAAAGGTGAACGACGGGTGACTATAGTCGGTCGAGGTTTGCTGAAAGGGAGAGGGGTCATGCTCCGCACCATCGTCATGGGCAGCTGCGTCTCGGTGCAGGGCCTGTTCGTCAAGAGCCTGCCGGGCGGGCGGATCATCGTGCGCGTCGGCGAGCGGCTCTATGCGGGCACGCCGGTCGGCCTCGGCACCGCCTGACACCGGCAAGCGCATCGCAAGACGCAGAAAGGGCGCCCGGTGGGCGCCCTTTTCGCCGTTTGGAACCGGCGGCGGTCAGGCGAGCGTGCGCTCGACCTCCTCGCGCTCGAAGATCTCGATGACGTCGCCCTCGCGGATGTCTTCGTAGTTCTCGAAGGCCATGCCGCATTCCTGCCCCGACTGGACCTCGGCCACCTCGTCCTTGAAGCGCTTGAGCGTCTTCAGCGTGCCCTCGTGGATGACGACGTTGTCGCGCAGCAGGCGCACGCCGGCCGAGCGGCGGGCGACCCCCTCGGTGACGAGGCAGCCGGCGACCTTGCCGACGTTCGACACCTTGAAGACCTGCTTGATCTCGGCGTAGCCGATGAACTTTTCCCGCACTTCCGCACCGAGCAGGCCCGATGCCGCAGCCTTCACGTCGTCGACCAGGTCGTAGATCACCGAGTAGTAGCGGATCTCGACGCCCTTCTGGTTGGCGGCGTTCCGCGCCGGCGCGTTGGCCCGCACGTTGAAGCCGATCACCGGAGCGCCCGACGCCTCGGCGAGGCCGACATCGGTCTCGGTGATGGCGCCGACACCGGCGTGAAGCATGCGCACGCGCACCTCCTCGTTGCCGATCTTCTCGAGCGCCTGCGTGATCGCCTCCGACGAGCCCTGCACGTCGGCCTTCACCAGCACGGGCAGTTCCTTGACGTTCTCGTCGGCCTTGGCGTTGGCCAGAAGCTGTTCGAGCGACGTGGCGGCGCCAGCGGCGGCGCGCCGTTCCTTCGATTTCTGCTCGCGGTACTCGGCGATCTCGCGGGCCTGGGCCTCTGTCTCGACGACGTTGAGCACGTCGCCCGCTTCGGGCGTGCCATTCAGGCCCAGCACCTCGACGGGCACCGAGGGGCCGGCCTCGTCGACGCGCTCGCCCTTGTCGTTGATGAGCGCGCGCACCTTGCCCCATTGCTCGCCCACGACGAAGATGTCGCCGCGCTTGAGCGTGCCCTTCTGCACCAGCACCGTGGCCACCGGGCCGCGGCCCACGTCGAGCTGGGCCTCGATGACCGCGCCCTCGGCCACCCGGTCGGGGTTGGCCTTGAGCTCGAGGATCTCCGATTGCAGCGCGATGGCCTCGAGCAGCTCGTCGAGGCCCTGGCCAGAGATGGCCGACACCTCGACGTCCTGCACATCACCCGACATCTTCTCGACGATGACCTCGTGCTGAAGCAGGCCGGTGCGCACCTTGTCGGGATCGGCCTCGGGCTTGTCGACCTTGTTGATCGCCACGATCATCGGCACCCCGGCGGCGCGGGCGTGATTGATCGCCTCGACCGTCTGCGGCATGACCGCGTCGTCGGCGGCCACGACCAGCACCACGATGTCGGTCACCTGCGCGCCGCGGGCGCGCATCGACGTGAAGGCGGCGTGGCCCGGCGTGTCGAGGAACGTCAGCGTGGCACCCGAGTCGGTCTGGACCTGGTAGGCGCCGATATGCTGCGTGATGCCACCCGCTTCGCCGGCCACGACCTTGGCATTGCGGATCGCGTCGAGCAGCGACGTCTTGCCGTGATCGACATGGCCCATGATGGTGACGACGGGGGCGCGCGGCTTGAGATCGTCTGCCTTGTCCTCGACCCCGGTGATGACGTCTTCGACGTCGGCGTCGGAGACACGGACGACGCGGTGCCCGAACTCCTCGATGATGAGCTCGGCGGTATCGGCGTCGATCGACTGGTTCTGCGTGACCATCATGCCGTTCTGCATGAGCGCCTTGACCACGTCGCCGACGCGCTCGGCCATCCGGTTGGCCAGTTCAGAGACCTGGATGACCTCGGGCAGCTGCACATCGCGCACGACCTTCTCGCGGCTCTCGCGGCCACCCATCGCCTTTTGCCGCGCACGCTCCTGCTGCCGCTTCATCGCGGCCATGGAGCGCTGACGACCGCCTTCGCCCCCGGCGAGAGCCTGGTTGAGCGTCAGCTTGCCCGAGCGGCGGCCACCGTCGCCCTTGCCCTTGCTGCGGGTATCCTTGTCGCGGCGAGGCTCTTCGCGCTCCTTCTTGGGCGCGGTCGAGGGCTTGCCGCCGGGGCGGGCGCCGGCATCGGGGGCGGGCTGCGCGGCGGCGGCGGGCGCCTCCTTTTCGCGGCGTGCGGCCTCGTCGGCCTCGCGCTTCTTGCGCTCCTCCTCCTCGGCCTTGGCCTTGAGCGCCTCCTCGCGCTCGCGCTCCTCGCGCTCCTTCGCCTCGATCTCCTCGCGGCGGCGCTGGCGCTCTTCCTCGCGGCGCCGCTCCTCTTCCTCACGGGCCTTCGCGTCGTCGGCCTCGCGCGCCTTGGCAGCGGCGAGCGCCTTCATCCGGCGCTCCATCTCGGCGTCGGAAATGCCCTGTGGCCGGCGCGAGGGATCGCCGCCCGAGGGCGCGGCCCCGCCAGCCTTTCCGGCCGCGCCGGTCTGCGGCTTGACGACCCGCTTGCGCTTGGTCTCGACCACGACGTTCTTCGTCCGCCCGTGGGAGAAGCTCTGCTTCACCTGGCCGGAGCGCGGGCCGGATTTCAGGCCGAGGGTCTTCTTGCCGTCACTGTCGCTCATGCGAGTTCTTCGTCCTTTCCGGGGCCGGTGCCCCGATGCTGCTGGCGCGCAGGCCGGCCAGCCGGCTCGCGTCTTCTACTATACGTGTCGTGAGTCCGCCACCGCCGAGCGCCGCGTGTATTGCACGCACCCGACCGAAGGACAAACCCAATTCCCCGCTCGTGAGGCAGCCGATGGTCGGCCCCTCGTCGGGCGGGAGGTTGATCTTCGTCTTGCCCCGCTCAGAGCCGTCGGCGGCCTGGATCAGGGCGGCGGCGCGGCCCGAATCGACCCACGCCTTGACCTTTTCGTAGCCGGTCACCGCATCGCCGGCCTTTCGTGCCAGCGAAACCAGCTCCACGACCCTCGCCGCCAGGCCCGCCTCGACCTGGTCGGCGAGCCCCTCGGGCACAGTGACGCCCTGCCTGGCGGAGCGGGCAAAGAGATTCTTCTTCGCCGCCTTCTGGACTGCCGCCCGGTCGGCAGACACCCAGATGCCACGGCCCGGCAGCTTGCCGGCGAGGTCGGGCACGACCTGCCCCTCGGGCCCGACCACGAAGCGGATCAGCCGCACCTTCGGCAGTTCCGCCCCGGTGGCGATGCAGCGGCGGATCGGCTCGTCGCGCTCGCGTTTCCGGCCGCCTCGCGTCATGGCGCCCTCCGCCGCGTCGCTCAGGCCTGCACCTCCTCGTCGGTCTCGCCCGGCTCGGCACCGTCCGCAGCCTCGGCGGCGTCGGCGACAAGGTCTTCGGGATCGACCCAGCCGAGCGCGACGCGGGCGGTCATGACCATGTCCTGCGCTTCGGCGAGCGATACGTCGAACTTCTCGAGCAGGCCCTCGTCCTTGACGCGCTCGCCATCGACGGTCGTCCAGCCGCCCGCAAGCTCCCAATCGGCGCAGGTGGCGAAATCCTCGAGCGATTTCACGCCGTCCTCTGCCAGTGCCTCGATCATCTGGGGCGTCAGGCCCTCGAAATCAATAAGGCTCTGCTCGACGCCGAGCTCCTTCGCCCGTTCGAGCGCCTTGCGATTCAACTCTTCGAGGTGGTCGCGGGCGCGCGCCTGAAGCTCCTGCGCGGTATCCTCGTCGACGCCCTCGATCACCAGCAGCTCGTCGAGCTCGACATAGGCCACTTCCTCGAGGCTCGTGAAGCCCTCGGAGACCAGGAGCTGCGCGAAGAACTCGTCGAGATCGAGCGTGTCGACGAAGAGCTTGGTGCGCTCCTCGAACTCGGCCTGGCGTCGGGCGCTCTCCTCCTCCTCGGTCATGATGTCGATGTCGAGGCCGGTAAGCTGGCTGGCGAGGCGCACGTTCTGGCCACGGCGGCCGATGGCGAGCGACAGCTGTTCTTCGGGCACCACCACCTCGATGCGCTCGGCCTCCTCGTCGAGCACGACCTTGCTGACTTCGGCGGGCTGCAGCGCATTGACGAGGAAGGTCGGCTGATCCTCGTTCCAGGGGATGATGTCGATCTTCTCGCCCTGAAGTTCGTTGACCACGGCCTGCACGCGGCTGCCGCGCATGCCGACGCAGGCGCCCACCGGGTCGATCGACGAATCGTAGGAGATGACGGCGATCTTCGCGCGGCTGCCGGGGTCGCGCGCCACCGCCTTGATCTCGATGATGCCGTCGTAGATCTCGGGCACCTCCATGCGGAACAGCTCGACCATGAACTGCGGGTCGGTGCGGCTGAGGAAGATCTGCGGCCCCCGCGCCTCGCGGCGGACGTCCTTGATGTAGCAGCGGATTCGATCGCCTGTGCGATAGCTCTCGCGGCCGATCTTCTCGTTGCGGCGCAGGATGCCCTCGCCCCGGCCGATATCGACGATGACGTTGCCGTATTCCTCGCGCTTGACGACACCGTTGATGATCGTGCCCGCGCGATCCTTGAATTCCTCGTACTGGCGGTCGCGCTCGGCCTCGCGGACCTTCTGCAGAATCACCTGCTTGGCCGATTGCGCGGCGATGCGGCCCATCTCGACGGGGGGCACCTCGTCGCGGATCTCGTCGCCGATCTGCGGGTCGTCGAGGAACTCCTTCGCCTGCTCGACGGTCAGCTCCGCGTGATAGTTCTCGAGCTCCTCGTCGGGCACCACGGTGCGGACCCGGGTAAAGGTGGCACGGCCCGTCTTGCGGTCGATCGACACGCGGATGTCGAGATCGGCGCCGTAGCGGCTCTTGGCGGCCCGCGCGAGGCTCTCCTCCATGGCTTCCACCACGAGGCCCGGGTCGATCATCTTCTCGCGGGCGACGGCCTCGGCCGTCTGCAGAAGCTCCAGCTGGTTGGCGGAGGTGATGGCCATGGTTATCGGTCCTCTTGCGGCGCGGTGCCGTTCATGGCCGGCCCGCTCTGTTGGTCTGGATCGTCGTCTCCGAGGTAGGTCTGCACCTCGTCGAACTGGGTCTCGTCGATCACGCCCGCGTCCTTGCGCGCCTTGAGCACGTCGCGGATAAGGTCGTCGGTCAGCATCAGCTTGGCGTCGGTCAGCCAGTCGAAGGGCAGGCCGATGGTGACGCGGCCCTGCCCCTCGGCCTCGACCTCGATCAGCACCTCGCCATCCTCGACGCCCTGCAGCGTGCCGCGGAAGCGGCGGCGGCCGTCGATCAGCTCAGTCGTCTCGATCTTGGCCTCGTAGCCCTCCCACGCCTCGAAATCCTTGAGTCGGGTCAGGGGGCGGTCGATGCCGGGCGACGACACCTCGAGCGTGTAGGCGTCGTCGATCGGGTCTTCCACGTCGAGCGTGGCCGAGACGGCAGTCGATATCTCGCCGCACTCGTCGACGCCGATGCCGCCCTCGGGGCGATCGGCCATGATCTGGAGCGTCTTGTGCTTGCCCGACATCAGCCGCACGCGCACGAGCTCGAAGCCCATCCCCTCGACGACAGGGGTGAGGATGGCGGCGAGCCGCTGGTCGATGCTGGTCTTGGCGACGAGGTCTGTCACAGCGATCGGTCTCTCGGAGAGCCATGGATGCAAAAAACGGGCCGAGCGGCCCGTCGATCATCCGGTGGATCGTCTGGCCGGGGCCCGACGGTCCGCTGTTGACCGGCATATAGCGACGGCAGGCGGCGGCTGCAAGCCTACTTGTATTCGATGATCTCGGGCGTGCGTCCGCGGGCGCGGTCGACGGCGAAGGCGGCGGCGCCGAGCGCCTCGGGGATCTTGGCGAGCACGGTGAAGGCGGCGTGGGCCCGGTCGCCGTCGCGCGCCGCGATGCGGGCAGCCTGCGCGGGGTAGGCGGCGAGCAGGGCCAGCGCCCACGGCGAAACCGCGAGCGCAAGGGAGACCGCGAGCAGGGGAAGGGCAGCCCCCCAGAGGAGCGCGCGGCGCAGCTGGGGCACGTAATGGCGCTCGGGCGGAGCGCCGTGGAGCGACGCGCCGAGGGCGTAGGCGTAGCCCGCCCGACGCGCCCGCCGCCACCATTGCGAGACCCGGGTCATCGCGGCGTCGTGCACCGTCATCTCGGCGTCGAGGCGATGGATGCGCCAGCCGGCCCTGCGCAGGCGCACGCACATCTCGGGCTCCTCCCCGGCGATCACGCGGGCGTCGAAGCCGCCAACCCGCGCGAACGCCTCCGACCGGATGAGGAAATCGCCGCCGCACGCCTTCGTCTCTCCCGGCGGCCTGTCCCATTCCCGGTCGATCAGGCGGTTCCAGAGGCTCGCGCCGGGGTCCCGCTCGCGCCGCCGCCCGCAGACCAGCGCGAGGCCGGGATCGGCGAGCAGCGCGGCACGGGCTGCGTCTATCCATCCCGGGGCGAGGGTGCAGTCGCCGTCGAGGAACTGGATGAAGCGCGGCATCCCCTCCGCGGCGAGGCGCGCGGCACCCTCGTTGCGGGCGCGGGCCGCGGTGAAGGGGCGCGAGAGGTCGAGCGCCACCACCTCGGCCCCGCGCGCCGCCGCCGCCGCAACGGAGCCGTCGCTCGAACCCGAATCGACGTAGACGACGCGCGCGACCCGTCCCGCGAGGCTGTCGAGGCACGCGAGCAGCCGCGCACCTTCGTTGCGCCCGATGACAACGGCGGCGACGGAGGCTCGCGCGGTCATTCTACGATCTGCGACGGGGGCAGAAGGGCTGCGAGCGCGGTCGCGTCGGCGTCGAACACGGAGCGCAGCGGTCGCTCGAGGTCGTCTGGCAGCGCGGGACGCTGCCGCGGCATGCGGCTCTGCCGGATCCAGGTGCGCACCCGCTTGGGCACGAAGGCCCGCCGGATGGTCGCCGCCACTGGATTATCGACTAGGACGCCATGCAGTGGCAGTGGCCGGCTGCGCTCGGCGGAGACGTTCCGCGCGGCGAGGTCCGGCCGCCAGCGGAAGCCGTTGCGTCCGAGAAACGCACCGATTCGCTCGAGGGTGCCCTGCGGATCCGCCCGCATCCGCTCGGCACGCACCACAAGGACGGACCCGGCTCCGAACTGCTCGACATACGGCGCGATCTGCATCGCGTAGCGGCCGTATTCCACAAAGTCCGGACGCGCAGCGAAGGCGGCGGCTATATCATCGCCCACCGCACCGACGGTCCACTCATGCAAATAGTGCGAGATTGCGCGGTCCACGGAATCCCGCACCAGATATATGAAACGCGGCCGCTCAAGAGTGGCGGCCATGCGCTGCACAGTGGCGGGGTAGGTGGGCAGCTTGGTGTAGTGCGTGCTCGCCTCCCCCCGCAGATCGCCCGGCGCGGCCGCCTCGAACAGGCTTTCGTACCACGCGGTCCCGCGGCCGTAGATCGCATCGTCGGAGAAGTAGTTGGGCTCCTTCGGTGTGGTCATGAATACGTCATCCTGCGCCATAAGCTGTGCCTGCAGGGTGGAGGTGCCGCACTTCATCGCGCCGATGATTATGAAATCGGGGAGCGCCACCGGTGGCTCCGCTCACTCGCCCGGCGCCCGGCGCGGGCCGGGCGGCGAGAGCGCGTTGATCCACAGGTCGCGCGCCTCGCATTCGCTCGCGGGGGGCACGCTTCGGCCGGCAAGCCGTCTTGCATGGGCGATCCCCCGTCCGGCCAACCAGCAGAGGTTCGCCGCGAGCAGGCCGAGGCGCCCGCCGCTCTGGTAGAAATACCGGGTGCGCGACGCATAGTAATAGGCCGGAAGGCGCTCCCGAGCCGCCGCGCGCGCCTTCACCGGTCCGGAGCCGCCGCGATGGTGTACGGCCCTTGCCTGCGGCGCGTAGGCGACGCTCCATCCGTCGCTGCGTGCGCGGCGGCAATACTCGGCATCCTCGAAATAAAGGAAATAGCCCTCATCGAGCGGGCCGATCCGGTCTATGAGGGCGCGTCGCACTAGGATGCAGGCGAACGATGCCCAGTCAATGTCGCCCGGCGCCGGGTCTGGGCCGAGCGGCACCTCCCACCTGCGGAGCGCCGATGTGACGAGGCCGGAATTGGCGCCGCGGATAAGCTCGCTCATCGCGGTATGGCAGCGGAAGCAGCTTGTTTGCGGCGCCCCTGCCTCGTCTTCCAGCCGCGCGCCGACCAGCCCGATCCGCGGATGGGCCTCGGCCTCGGCCAGCAGGCCCGACAAGCACCCGGTGCGCAGCAGCGCGTCTGAGTTGAGCAGAAGCACGTACTCGGAGCGGGATGCAGCGATGGCAATATTGTGACCGGCCGAGAAGCCGCCGTTGCGCTCCGCCCGGATGAGGCGAATGGGCGCGTCGGGGCGCGCGGCGATCCAGCGCGCGAGCTCTTCAGCCGAGCCGTCGCCCGAGGCGTTGTCGACCACGATCACCTCGCCTGCAGTAGATGGCCACCCGTCGCCGCCAGCGAGATCGGCCAGCACGCTCTCGATGCACGCGATGGTCATCTTGCATGTGCGGTAGTTGATGATCGAGATCGTTACAGCCGACACTGAGGCTACCTTCCGGTCCGTTGCGTTTGGATGCGCATGCCTGTCAGAACCCCAGGCGCTCGGCCTGGCGGGCGACGGCCTTGGTGGTGCGGACGAGTTCGGCCGAGATGCCGGGCTCTGACAGGGCGTGGCCGGCCATGCCGATCAGCTTGAGCTCGCCGCGCGACCAGCGTTCCGAGAGGGCCCAGGCCGAGGCGGGGGGGCAGATCATGTCGTAGCGGCCCTGCACGACGGTGCCGGGGATGTGCGAGATCAGGCCCGTGTCGCGCAGGATCTGACCGTCTTCCTCGAGGAAGCCGGCATTGGCGAAGTAGTGGCTCTCGAGCCGGGCGAAGGCGCGGGCATAGTCGGCCGGGCTGTCGCCCCCCGGCCCCTCGTGGCTGATCGAGGCGAGCGCGTTTTCCCACGCCGTCCAGGCGCGGGCGTATCGGGTCTCGAGCGCGCTGTCGCCCGAGAACAGCCGACGGTGATAGGCACCGATCATGTCGCCGCGCTCGTCGGCGGGGATGAGCGCGGAGAACCTCTCCCACTGGTCGGGGAAGAACTGCGCCGCGCCGCCGCCGTAGAACCATTGCAGCTCGGCCTGCGTCATCAGGAACACCCCGCGCAGCGCGAGATAGGCGGCGCGCTCCGGATGCGCCTGGGCGTAGATCAGCGCGAGCGTCGCACCCCACGAGCCGCCGAACACCATCCACCGCTCGATGCCCAGCTCTGCGCGAATCCGCTCGATGTCGGCGACCAGATCCCAGGTCGTGTTGCCCTCGACGCCGGCATGGGGGCGCGAACGGCCGCAGCCGCGCTGGTCGAACAGGACGATGCGGTATTCGGCCGGGTCGAAGTAGCGGCGCATGGCGGGCGAACAGCCGCCGCCGGGGCCGCCATGCAGCACGATCACCGGAATACCGCCCGGGTCGCCGCATTGCTCCACGTAGATGCGGTGGCCCCCCGGCACCTCCATCACCCGCTGGTCGAAAGGATCGACCGGCGGGTAGAGATACTGAACCGCGCTCTTGTGGGATGCGTTTCTGTCCATGCAGGCTGTATATAGCGGCGCGAAGAACGGCGCCACGCGGAAAACCGGAAGGAAGCAGGCGATGAGCGGGACGAGCGTCGATGCCGGAGAGGTGGCCAAGTTCGAGGCGATGGCCGCCGAATGGTGGGACGAGCGCGGCACGGCGGCGCCCCTGCACCGGATGAACCCGTGCCGCCTCGACTACATCGCGCGTCAGATCGCCGCGGAGTTCGACCGCGACCGGGCCGCGCCCAGGCCCTTCGCAGGGCTTCGCGTGGCCGATATCGGCTGCGGCGGGGGCCTGCTGTCGGAGCCGATGGCGCGACTCGGTGCCGAGGTGGTCGGCGCCGACGCCGGCGCCGAGAACATCGGCGTCGCCCGCGCCCACGCCGCGGCGGCCGGTCTCACGATTGACTACCGCGCGACCACGGCCGAGGCGCTGGCGGCGGCGGGCGAGAGCTTCGACGTGCTCCTGGCGATGGAGATCGTCGAGCATGTGGCCGACCCGCGCGCCTTTCTCGCCACCTGCGCGGGGCTCTTGCGGCCCGGTGGCCTGATGATCTGCTCGACCCTGAACCGGACGGCGAAGGCCTGGGCCCTCGCCGTGTTCGGAGCGGAGCGGGTGATGCGATGGCTGCCGGCGGGCACGCATGACTGGTCGAAGTTCCTCTCTCCCAAGGAACTCGCCGAGATGCTGCGCGAGGCGGGCCTCGAGGTGGTCGACCGCAAGGGGATGGTCTTCGACCCGCTCTCGGGCGACTGGGCGCTGTCGGAGCGGGATCTGTCGGTGAACTACGTCGCCGCGGCGGTCAGGCCGGGGTGAGACCCGCCCGCCGGATCGGCCGCGAAAGGCCCACGCCAGATCATGCCGCAGGGGCATGGCGGCGATCTGCCGTCTGGCCGGGCGCGGCGCGGTCGCTCTCGTGCCGTCGCTGCGGTGCCGGGCATGGGCCTTTCACTGCCCGCGGGGCAGGGGCAGGGGCAGGCCGGGCGGGGCGGTTACCCCGCCCCGAGCCGCTCGCGCAACTCGCGCAGCACCGGCAGGGCGGCGCGCACGCGGTCGGGCCCGATCTCTTCCACCACCTGCGCGATGATCGGCGAGACGGCGGCGATGGCCTCGTCGCGGGCGCGCCGGCCCGACGGGCTGATGGAGACGAACTTGCGCCGCGCGTCGTCCCAGTCCGGGCGGACATGGATGTGCCCGGCCCGCTCCAGCCGAGCGAGCGTGTTCGACATCGCCCCGCGCGTGAGGTGAAAGGCCGAGGCGAGCTGCGCCGCCGTCCGCTCGGCGTTGATCCGGGCGAGGTGGTTGAGCACGGCGAGGTGACTCAGCTCCATCCCCTTGGGAAGCGCCTTCGACAGCCGGTTCCGCGCGAGCTGGTCGGCGGTGAAGATCTCCGAGAACAGCGCGACGGCGAGACTGTCGGTCTGTTGGCTCATGCCGTTCCCGACCCCGGTTGCGGTCCGGCATAGGGGCGATCGTGCGAGAGCGAGGGGATGCGCCGACGCGCCTCGGCGACCGCGCCCATGTCCATGTCGAAGGCGAGCACGCCGGGCGCCTCGCCCGCCTCGGCCACCACCTCGCCCCAGGGCGACACCGCCAGCGCGTGGCCGTATGTCTGCCGCTCCTTCCCGCGCGCTGCCGAATGGGTGCCGGTCTGCGCGGGGGCCAACACCCACGCGCCGCATTCGATGGCGCGCGCGCGCAGCAGCGCGTGCCAGTGAGCCGCGCCCGAAACGGGCGAGAAGGCGGCAGGCACGGTCAGCACCTCGGCACCCGCCTGCGCGAGCGCGCGGTAGAGATGGGGGAAGCGCACGTCGTAGCAGATCGTCAGGCCGATCCGGGCGAAGGGCGTCTCGGCCAGCACCGCGCGGTCGCCGGGGCGGAAGCCCTCGGATTCGCGGTAGGTCTCGCTCTCGGAGATCGCCACGTCGAACATGTGGATCTTGTCGTAACGCGCCTCGATCTCGCCTGCCGGCGAGATCAGGAACGAGCGGTTGGCGAATCGCTCTTCCTCCGTCTTGAGCGCGAGCGAGCCGACCAGCAGCCAGATGCCATGCCGCGCGGCATCGTCGCGGAGTGCCGCCAGCGTCGGGTCGTCATCCTCGTGCCGCAGCACGTCGCGCTGCCGCGTGCGCGAGGCCGAGACGCAATTGGTCACCTCGGGCGTGGCGACGAGGCGCGCGCCCTCCAGCGCGGCCCGAGTGATCGCGTCGCGGGTGACCGGCAGGTTGGCCGCGGGATCGTCCGACGCGGTGAGCTGGACGAGCGCTGTGCGGACCGTCGGCGCCCCCGAAGCCATGGCTCAGCCGCCCTGCAGCAGGGGGTCGAGCCTGCCCGCCCGCTCGAGCGCGTAAAGCTCGTCGCAGCCACCCACATGGGTCTGGCCCACGAAGATCTGCGGCACGGTGTGCTTTCCGCCGGCGCGGTCGAGCATCTCGGCCCGGCGGGCCGGCTCGCGCGTCAGGTCGATCTCGGAAAACGTCACGCCCTTGCTGGTCAGGAGTCGCTTCGCGGCGTGGCAGAAGCCGCAGAGCGGGGTGGTGTAGATCTCGACGGGTTGCATCCGGTCCTCCGCTGCATCGCGGCAGGAAACCTAGTCGTTCTTGAGCACGCGGGCCAGTGCCAGCACCCTGACGTCAGACGCCCCTGCCGCGCGGCACGCCTCGGCGGCGGCGGCCAGCGTGGCGCCCGACGTCATCACGTCGTCGATCAGCAGCACGGCGCGGCCCGAGACCCGCGCACGGCGCCGCGGGCCGACCGTGATGGCACCGTCGACATTGGCGAAGCGGGCGTCGCGGGCGCGCCCGTCCTGGCTGGGGGTGGCGCGGCGGCGGGTCAGCAGGTCGGGGCAGTGCTCCAGCCCCTCGGCGCGGGCGAGCGCGGCCGAGAGCAGGGCCGACTGGTTGTAGCGGCGGCGGAACAGGCGGATCCAGTGAAGCGGCACGGGCGCCACGAGCGGGTCGCCGGCCAGCAGGCCGCGTCCGGCGCGCGCCATCCAGAGGGCGGCGGCCCCTGGAAGATCGGTGCGATCGGCGGTCTTGAGCGAAAGCGCGAGACGCCGGCCGGTGCCCGTGTAGGCCAGGGCGGCGCGGCCGACCGACCAGGGGCGCGGCGTGGCGAGACACTCGTCGCACGAGAGCGGCCCGCCATCGGGCTCGCCCGGCAGGGGCGCACCGCAGGTATCGCAGAGCGTGCCACCGAGGAATTGCGCCTCGCGCCAGCAGGCGGGGCAGAGCGCGCCGTCGCTGCCCACCGGCTCGGCGCAGGCGAGACAGTGCGGCGGATAGATCGCCTCGATCAGGTTTTGCAGCGCGCCCATGTGGCCTACCTCTCGCGGCATGGACCGACCGACGCTCACTGACCGTGCCGCCCTCGAGGCACACCGCGCTCGTGCGGCGCGGAGCGGGCTGGCCGACTTCCTGCACCGGGCGGTGGCGGACGAGATCGAGGAACGGCTCAGCGTCGTGAACCGGCACTTCACAACGCCGGCCGTGGTCTCTGGGTTCCCTCGTCTGTGGGAAAATCTGGTTCCCCGCGCGCGGCAGGTGACCGACACCGAAACCCTCGACCTGAACGCGGGCGCGCACGATCTGGTGATCCACGCTCTGGCGCTCCACTGGGCCGACGACCCCGTAGGCCAGCTTGTGCAGTGCCGGCGGGCGCTCGCGCCCGACGGTCTGCTGATCTGCGCGACATTCGGGGGCGACACGCTGCGCGGGCTGCGGCAGGCGCTGGCGCAGGCCGAGTCCGAGGTGACAGGGGGCCTGTCGCCGCGCGTGGCACCGATGGGCGAGGTGCGCGACCTCGGCGCGCTGTTGCAACGGGCGGGCTTTGCCCTGCCGGTGGCCGACACGATGCCCTACGACGTGAGCTACGAAAACGCCTTCCGGCTCTGGGCCGACCTGCGCGCGATGGGCGAGACCAACGCGCTGGCCGACCGCCACCGCGCGCCGCCGCCGCGGGCCATGTTCCTGCGGGCGGCTGAGCTCTACGAGCAGGCCGAAGGGCGGGCCGACGGGCGCGTCGGCGCGACCTTCGAGGTGGTCACGCTGACCGGGTGGGCCCCCGACGCCAGCCAGCCGAAACCGCTGCGCCCGGGCTCGGCCACCCGTCGCCTCTCGGACGCGCTGGGCACGCGCGAGGAGCCGCTGCCAGGCCCGGCCGATGGCGAAGCCGACAGCGGGAACGGCCGGACGCGGGATTGACCGGCGGGGATGAGCCGTTATGTCCCTACTCCGAAGCGAAAGAAGAACTGGACAGGACCGGGACGCCGCCATGCTGGATGCGAACGCCACGCCCAAGCCGTCGCCCGAGACGAAGGACACGGCCGCCCCGGACGCCGACCGGGCAGCGTCGCCCCTTCCGGTCGATCACCCGCCGGTCAAGCCGGCCAAGATCGGCATCCTGCTGGCCAACCTGGGAACGCCGGACGGCTACGACTACTGGTCGATGCGGCGCTACCTGAACGAGTTTCTCAGCGACAAGCGGGTGATCGACTACTCGGCCTGGATCTGGCAGCCGCTGCTGCAACTCGTGATCCTGTCGAAGCGGCCGTTCTCCTCCGGGGCTGCCTACAAGTCGATCTGGAACGAGGAGGCGGGCGAGAGCCCGCTTATGACCATCACCAAGGACCAGACCGCCAAGATCCGCGCCGAGATGGAAAAGCGGCACGGCGGCGAGGTGCGCGTCGATTTCTGCATGCGCTACGGCAACCCCTCGACGCGGTCCAAGGTGCGGGAAATGGTCGAGGCCGGGTGCCACAAGATCTTGTTCTTTCCGCTCTATCCGCATTATGCGGGCGCGACCTCGGCCACCGCGAACGACCAGTTCTTTCGCGCGCTGATGCAGGAGAAGTGGCAGCCGACGGCACGCATCGTCGATCCCTACTTCGCCGAGCCGATGTATATCGACGCCCTCGCCGAGTCGGTGGAGCGCGCCTATGCCGGGCTCGACCACGAGCCCGACGTGCTGGTGTGCTCCTACCACGGCGTGCCCAAGCGCTACCTGATGGAGGGCGACCCCTACCACTGCCAGTGCCAGAAGACGACGCGCCTGCTGAAGGAGCGGCTGGGCTGGGCCGACGACCGGATCGTCACCACCTTCCAGAGCCGATTCGGCCCCGAGGAATGGCTGAAGCCCTATACGGTGGAAGAGGTGGCGCGCCTGGCCGAGGCGGGCAAGAAGCGGATCGCCGTGATCGCACCGGCCTTCTCGGCCGACTGCATCGAGACGCTCGAGGAGATCAACGAGGAGATCCGGGAGAGTTTCGAAGAGGCGGGCGGAGAGGAGTTTACCTACATCCCCTGCCTCAATGACGACGACGCCCATATCGCGGCGCTGTCGAAGGTGATCGACGACAATCTCAAGGGCTGGATCGACTGAAGGGCACTGCCGACCGCCGGCCAGGCGTGTCGCCAATGGCAGTGTCACCCGCAAAAGGAAAAGGCGGCGCCCATGGCACCGCCTTCGCCTGTGGTAGAATCCGGGTGCGGATCAGTCGGCAGCCGCCACGGCAGCACCGAGCAGGACCAGCAGAAGGACCGGCACGAGCCAGCCACCGGCGGTGCCGGTGTCTTCCACGATGATCTCGGGCTCCACGATCGGCTCGTCGAGGCCGCCGGCGAAGGCGGACGTCGCGGCGAGCGAGACGGCGGCGGCGAGGGCAACTTTCTTCATGTTCAACCTCCAGTAAGAGCACAGGCGCGATTATTGAGGACGCCTGCGCATCCAAGCAGTTCCTCGTGACCGCATCCTTTGCAGAGCGTCGGTGCGTTTTCAATCGGCCAGCATGCCGCCACGGCGCCGCACCGGGCGATTTCGTCAAATAAGCAACACCTGTGCCCCGGGCTCCACGAGCGAGAAAAGCTCGGCAATATGCTCGTTGTAGAGGCCGATGCAGCCGTTCGACGAGCGCCGCCCGATCTTGCGCGTGTCGTGAGTGCCGTGGATGCGGTAGTAGCGCCAGCTCAGATACAATGCGTGCGTGCCCATCGGATTGTCGGGGCCCGGAGGAATGAAGTCGGGCCATTCGGGGTTCCGCCGCTTCATGGCGGGCGTGGGCGCCCAGCTCGGCCCCTCGACCTTTTGCACGACGCTGGTGCGACCGCGCCGCGTGAGATCCTCCGACAGGGGCACCGAGGTCGGGTAGAGGCGATAGATCGACTGGTCTGCCGACCAGAAGTGCAGCGCGCGAGACGCAGTATCGACGAGGATCGCACCGTTCCGCGTCGACGAAAAGTAGGGGCGCCAATCCTGCGCGCGGAAACTCGAGATGTTGCGGCGGATCGCCGGATCGTTGTCGGGCTCGGGCGCGAATACCTCCTGGGCGACGCCGGGCGCAGCGATGAACGAGGCGCCGAGGCCCAGAAGCGAGCGGCGCGACAGGTGCAGGCGGTCTTTCCGGGTCATGGCAGTCTCTCCGCTTTTCCGGCTCTCGAGTCGCCGCGGCGACCCCCTTTCCGCCGCGGCAGTCTCACGTTAGTGCGAGAAAGCCGCAGCGACAATTCAAAGGCCCGTCAGCGTGGCGCCCCGCCGCGGGAACGGTTTGCCCACCCGCGCGGACGCGGCTAATCAGGAGAGGATTCCGGTGGGTGACAGGCGATGAAGCTGCAGATCTTCCTTTTCGCGGCCATGGCCGTGCTCCTGGCCGCGTGCGGTCCGTCCGCCGTCACGGCGCCGGGGGGGCCGAGCGTCTATCGGATCTCCGCCTCCGAGGCACGGCAGATCCCCGACCGCGTGGTGGAGTCGGTCAACAGCCTGCGCGCCGCCGCCGGCGCGTCGCCCGTCGCGCTCAACCCGCAGCTGACGGCCGCGGCCGCCACCCATGCACGCGACATGTCGGTGCAGAACCGGCCGTGGCATTTCGGCTCCGACGGATCGTCTCCGCTCCAGCGGGTGCAGCGCACGGGATTTGCCGGACAGTTCCTGGGCGAGACGATCTCGGAGACCTACGAGACCGAGCTCGAGACTCTGGCGGCGTGGATGGACCAGCCCGACACCCGCGCGATCATTCTCGACCCGCGGGCGCGCAGCCTCGGCTTCGCCTGGCACCAGGAGCAATCCGGCAAGATCTGGTGGACCCTCGTCACCGGAACATGAGCATCGGCCCCGACCTTCACTGCGCGCGAGATGCGCGGTCGCTCAGGCGAAGATGTCGATCGGCGTGCCCGTGCGCACCATCGCGTAGACGTCTTCCATCTGCCGGTCGCTGACAGCGATGCAGCCGGCCGTCCAGTCGGGGCCGCGCGGGTCCTTGCCGCGGCGGCGGCCGCCGTGGATGAAGATGTCGCCGCCCGGGTCCTTGCCGTGGGCCGCGGCGTAGGCGCGGTCCTCGTCGTTGGGATACGAGATGCCGAGCGAGAGGTGAAAGCTCGACTGCGGGTTGCGACGATCGATGAAGTAGAAGCCCTCGGGCGTGCGCCCGTCGCCCCTGAAGCGCTTGGGGCCCTCTGCCTGAAAGCCGAGATGCACGCGGTATTCCTCGAGCACCTCGGAAAAGTGGAAAAGATACAGGCGGCGCCGTTCCTTGTAGACCTGCAGGCGAGTCACCTCCGGCCCGTCATACGTGCGAAACTTGCTGCCGCACCCCGCCAGGGCCAGGGCCGCGCCCCCCGCCATCGCCGCTCGTCTGTTGATCATCGATGCGTCCTGCCCGTGCCCGGATGATTGCGACGCCACTATAAGGCACGCAACAATGTCGGAGAAGTTGCGGCGTGGCATCACGCGCCGAAATTCTGGACGGCGCGCTACTCTCCCGCGCTGCGCGCCTGCTCGTCGGCCGCCGCCGCGCGGGCGTTGCCGGGCTTGTCCCCCCCGCCCTCGCTCTTGGCCTCGGAAAGCCGCGCCTCGATGGCGGCGAGGCGCTCCAGCACCTGCTCGCGGTAGGCGTCGGTCGCGGTGTTGGCCTCTTCGGCGTGGGCATCCTGCATCGAGTTGACGATGAGGCCCACCAGCAGGTTCACCACAGCGAAGGTCGTGAGAAGGATGAACGGCACGAAGAAGGCCCACGCATGGGGGTAGACCTCCATCACCGGGCGGACGATGCCCATCGACCAGCTCTCCAGCGTCATGATCTGGAACAGCGAGTAGGCCGACGCCCCCAGCGAGCCGAACCAGTCGGGGAAGGCCCCGCCGAACAGCTTGGTCGCCATAACCGCCCCGATGTAGAAGACGAGGCCCATCAGCAGGAAGACCGAGCCCATCCCCGGCAGCGCGGTGACGAACCCCTCGACCACGCGCCGCAGGCGCGGCAGCACCGACACGACACGCAGCACCCGCAGGATGCGCAGCGCCCGCAGCACCGACAGCGCCCCGGCGCTGGGCACCAGCGCGATGGCGACGATCACGAAGTCGAACACGTTCCAGCCCGACCGGAAGAACCGCAGCCGATCGACGTAGAGCTTGGCCGCAATCTCGACCGTGAAGATCGCGAGGCAGAGCGAATCGAGCGTCAGCAGGAGGGGGCCGGCCCTGTCCATCACCGCGGGGTAGGTCTCGAGCCCGAGGATGATGGCGTTAAACACGATCACCCCGACGATGAAGTTGCCGGTGCGCGGGTCGCTCAGCCAGTGCCGCAGCCTGTCTCTCATCCGCTCTGTCCCTTTGTCGCCCCCGGCGCGATATGGTCGCGGGCGAACAGGGCCGCAAGCTCGACATGCGGCGACCAGCGGAACTGGTCCACCACCTGCACCCAGCACAGGCGGTATCCGCCCTCGACGAGCACGCGGGCATCACGAGCGAAGCTGACGGGATTGCACGAAACGGCGGCGATCCGGGCCACGGTGCTGGCGGCGAGGCGTCTTGCCTGCGCCTCCGCGCCGGCGCGGGGCGGGTCGATCACCGCGGCGTCGAAGCGCGCCAGTTCGTCGGGCTCGAGCGGGCGGCGGAAGAGATCGCGCGCCTCGGCGGAGACATGCCTGACGCCGGTCGCGCCGCGCCACCCCTCTTCAAGCGCCCGAACCATCGCGGCGTCGCCCTCGACGGCATGCACCTCGGCCCGGCGGGCGAGCGGCAGGGCGAAGGTGCCGAGCCCGGCGAACAGGTCGACGATTCGCGCCGCACCGGCGGTCGCCTCTGTGACGGCAGCACGCAGGGCGGCCTCGCCGTCCGCCGTCGCCTGAAGGAAGGCACCGGGCGGCGGCGTGAGCGTGATGCCGCCGAGGGTGAGGCGCGGGCGCTCGACCTGGGCGATCACCTCGCCGTCCCACGCCAGCCGCAGGATGCCGTGGCGCGCGCAGAGCGCGGCGAGATCGGCGGCAAGGTGGGTATCGGCGGGCTTGCCGCCGGTCACCGCCACGTCGAGCCCGGCATCCAGCCGTGTGACGGTGGCCGAGAGCGTGCCCTTGCGGCTGCCGCCCATCGCCGCGATCCCGGCCAGCGCGGGGCGTGCCGCGGCTAGCGCGGGATGGATCAGCCGGCACTCGGGCACGTCGGTCACCGTGTGGCTCGCCGGCGCGTGAAATCCGACCGTGGCACCGCCCTTGTTGCGCCTCAGAGCGAAGGTGGCGCGGCGACGGGCAAAGGCGGGCGAGGAGTGCATGGGCCGGAATGGCGCCTCCAGCCCCTGCGCGGCGAGCGCCTGCGCCACCACCTCCTGCTTCCATGCGGCGACGAAGCCATCGGCGGCATGCTGCAGCGCGCAGCCGCCGCAGGCGGCGTAATGCGGGCAGGGGGCGCGCACGCGCTCGGCGACAGGTGTCAGGATGCGCGGGCGCGCGATGCGGTCGCCCTCGCGCGGGCCGTCGATCACCTCGCCCGGCAGGGTGCGGGGCGCATAGAGCACCGCGCCGCCGTCACGGGCGATACCGTCGCCCCGGTGACCGAGCCGGTCGATGGTGACGGCGCCGCTCACCGCACCGCAGCACCGGGCCGGAGCGGCCGGGCACGCCATCGCCTGGCAGCGGGTGAAGTCGGGCGATCCATTCCTGCCGCATGCCACGGGGCGCCCGGCAGTGGAAGACGCGGCGCCTACTCGGCCGCGTCGGCATGGCCGAGGAAGCCGCCCGACTGCCTGTCCCAGAAGGTGGCATAGAGGCCGCGGGCGCGCATCAACTCGCGGTGGGTGCCCTCCTCGGCGATGCGGCCGCCGTCGATCACCACGATCCGGTCCATGTGGGCGATGGTCGAGAGGCGGTGCGCGATGGCGAGCACGGTCTTGCCCTCCATCACCCGCTCGAGCGCGGTCTGGATCTGCGCCTCGACCTCGGAATCGAGCGCGCTCGTCGCCTCGTCGAGCACGAGGATCGGCGCGTCCTTGAGGATGGCACGGGCCAGCGCGATGCGCTGGCGCTGGCCGCCCGACAGGCGCACGCCGCGTTCACCCAGATGGGCGTCGTAGCCGGTGCGGCCGGCGTGATCCTGCAGGCCGAGGATGAAGTCGTGCGCCTCGGCCTTTTTCGCGGCCTCGATCATCTCGCCCTCGGTGGCACCGGGACGGCCGTAGAGGATGTTGTCGCGCGCAGAGCGGTTGAACATGGCCGTCTCCTGCGTGACCATGCCGATCTGGCGCCGCAGGCTCTCCTGCGTGATGTCGCGCACGTCGCGCCCCTCGACGCGGATCGCGCCACCCTCGGTGTCGTAGAGCCGCAGCAGCAGCGAGACGAGCGTCGACTTGCCCGCGCCCGACGCGCCGACCAGCCCGAGCTTTTCGCCCGGATGCAGCGTGAGCGTGATGTCGTGGATCCCGCCCGTGCCACGCCCATAGGTGAAGGTGACGCGGTCGAACTCCACGAGGCCCTCCGCGGCCGGCAGCGGCTCGGCGGTGGCGGCGTCGGTCAGGCCGTGAGGCGGCGTGAGGGTGCGCATCCCGTCCTCGATCTCGCCGACATTGGCGTAGATGCCCATCAGGGTGAACGACACCCAGCCGGTCATCTGCGCGATGCGGATCGAGATGGCGCCAGCCGCGGCGATGTCGCCCGCCGTTGCGGTGCCGGCGCTCCAGAGCATCAGGGTGCCGCCGATCAGCAGCACGGGCAGCGCGCCCGCCACGGTCATCAGCGTGAAGCGGAACCACGCCGACATGACGCCGAACTCGATGGCGCGCTCGCGGAAGGTGCCCATCGCGTTCAGCGCGGCCCGATCCTCGTGGGAGGTATGGGCGAAGAGCTTGACCGTCTTGATGTTGGTGATCGTGTCGACGACCTGCCCCGACACCATCGCCCGCGCCCCCGCCCGCGCCTTGGAGCGGGTGCGGATGCGGGGCAGGAAGAAGCGGATCAGCGCGAGGTAGCCGATCAGCCACAGCGTCAGCACGGCGGCGATGCGCGGATCGATCGAGGTGAGCATGACCGCCGCCCCGATCAGCGACGCCAGCGCGAAGAAGACGACGTTGATGATCTCCGAAACGACGTCGGTCACGGCGCGCGAGGTCTGCATCTGCTTCTGGGCAATGCGCCCGGCGAAATCGTTGTCGAAGAACGGGATCGCCTGCCCCATCGTCCAGCGGTGCAGACGCGAGAGCACCAGGGGGTTCACGTTGGGCTGCACGGCGATGCCGTTGGCCGCCGCCGACAGGCCGAACGTCACCGGTCGGATCAGCACGAAGAAGGCCGCCGCGAAGATGATCAGCGGCAGGTGCTCCACCCAGAACGCCTGCGCCCCCGAGGCCAGCGCCGTGTCGATCAGCCGCCCGAGCACGAAGGCCGAGATCACCTCGAGCGTGCCGACAAGGGCCGAGAGGATGCCGGCGACGAGCAGCACGGGGAACGAGCCGCGCAGGCACCAGACGAGGAAGGCCGTCAGCGTGTGTGGCGGCGGCCCGTCGGCCGGAGCGAAGGCGTCGATCAGGCGGCCGGGATGGGAAATTCGGATCATGCGGAATCCTTCGGACAGCCGGACCTTCTAGAAAGTTCGGCGCCCGCAAGATCTTCTGGAGGATTTTGCCGCGTGGCGGTCATTCGGCAGCCTCCGGGGCGGGGGGCGCGTCGGCGCCGATGAAGCCGCCGGACTGCCGCTCCCAGAAGCGGGCGTAGAGGCCGCCCTTCGCCAGCAGGTCGGCATGCGGGCCTTCCTCGACGATGCGGCCCGCATCGAGCACCAGAATCCGATCCATCCGCGCGATGGTCGACAGGCGGTGGGCGATGGCGATCACCGTCTTTCCCTCCATCACGCCGTAGAGCGTGTCCTGGATCGCGGCCTCGACCTCGGAATCGAGGGCGCTCGTCGCCTCGTCGAGCACGAGGATCGGCGCGTCCTTCAGGATCACGCGGGCGAGCGCGATGCGCTGGCGCTGGCCACCCGACAGCTTCACCCCGCGCTCGCCCACCAGCGAGTGGTAGCCCGAGTTGCCCTCGGCATCGGACAGCGCCTCGATGAAATCGTGCGCGGCGGCGCGGCGGGCGGCGGCCACCATCTCGTCCCACGTCGCCTCGGGGCGGCCGTACAGGATGTTGTCGGCGATCGAGCGATGCAACAGGGCCGAGTCCTGCTGGACCATGCCGATCTGGCGGCGCAAGGAGTCCTGCGTGACGCGCGCGATGTCCTGCCCGTCGATCTCGATGCGCCCCGCCTCGGCGTCGTAGAAGCGCAGCAGCAGCTTGACGAGCGTCGACTTGCCGGCGCCCGAGCGGCCGATCAGGCCGACCTTCTCGCCGGGCTCGATGGTCAGCGACAGCCGGTCGAGCCCGCCGGCGCCGCGCCCGTAATGGTGCGACACGCCGCGGAAGTCGATCCGCGCGTCGCTCATCTGCAGGGCGGGGGCGCCGGGCCTGTCGGTCAGGGTGATGGGCTGGGCAATCGTCTCCATCCCCTCGGCCACGACGCCGAGCTGGCGGAAGAAGTTCGACACCGCCCACATGATCCACCCGGTCATGGCGTTCAGCCGCAGCGTCAGGGCGGTGGCGGCGGCCACGACGCCGACGCTCGCCGTGCCGCCGGCCCAGAGCGCGATGGCCCAGCCGACGACACCGACGATCAACAGGCCGTTCAGCGTGACCAGCGTCACGTCCATGATCGTGTAGATCCGCATCTCTTTCTGGAAGGTGCGGCGGGCGTGGTCGATCGCCTCCTTCGCGTAGTCGAGTTCGCGGTCGTGGTGGGCGAACATCTTGACCGCGTGGATGTTCGTGTAGCTGTCCACCACGCGGCCCGTGACCGCCGAGCGCGCGTCCGACGCCGCCTTCGAGGCGGGGCCGACATGGCGGATCGTCCACGCCACGAGCAGGCCGTAGAGGGCGAACCAGACCAGCAGCGGCACCACCAGCCGCGGGTCGGACCCCCACAGCAGGATGGCGGCGCCCACCGCGTAGGCGAGGGCGAAGGTGATCGCGTCGAACACCTGGAACATCGCCTCGCCCGCGGCAGGGGGCGTCTGCATGATGCGGTTGGCAATGCGTCCGGCGAAATCGTTCTCGAACCAGCCGACCGACTGGCGAAGGACGTGCCGATGCGCCCGCCAGCGGAACAGGGTGCCGTAATTGGGCAGGAGCGTGTTGTTGAGGATCAGCACGTCGAGCGCCTGCACCGCCGGCCGCAGCAGCAGGATGAAGGCCGCCGCGAGCAGCAGCTCCAGCCCGTGCGCCCGCCACACCTCGGCGGGCGACGTACCGCTCAGGATGTCGACGACCCGGCCCATGTAGAAGATCAGGCCGACCTCGATGGCCGCCACGACCACGGAGAGCAGCGTCGCCCAGCCGAACATGGCCCGGAACGGCTGCGAGTAGCTCCACACGAACGGCCACAACCGGCGCGGCGGCGCGTCGGTCTCTTCGTAGTCGACATAGGGGTCGACCAGATTCTCGAAACGGCGGAACATCGGCGTCGGGGTCCGGCACGGGGGCTGCGATCGCGGGGGACGTAGCCCGTCCCCGTTACAGGAAAACCGCGGCGGCGGAAACGGTGCCGAGGTCAGCCGTCGTCGGGGCGCGCGAGAAGCGCGTCCTTGCCGAGGGTCAGACCGGACTCGATCCACGCCGCTTCGAGTTGCTTCAGCCGCGCGCCGAGGGCCGCACCCTCGTAGGCAGGCATCAGGTCGGCCGGCTTCACCGGGAACTCGGCGGCGGCGCCCCGCGCGACGGCGGCGGCCATGCCGGCGGGCAAGCCCTGGGCGGAGAGAGCGGCGCGAATTGCAAGCGCGGCGTGGGCGTCTTCCGCGCCCAGCCGCCACCCGAGCTCGGCCGCGCGGGCCTCGCCCGTGGCCGCGGCGCGCAGACGCTCGACGCGGCGCGCCTCTGCCTTCGACAGGCGCAAGCGGTCGGCCACCTCTTCTCCGCCGAGGGCGGCGAGGCGGGCGATGGCGTCGGGCGTCGACCCTGGCGCGCGGCTCTGCGCCGGCTCGAGCGCCGTCAGGCGGGCGACCGCCATCGCGTCGGCCCCGGGCAGCACGCGGTGCAGGATCCCGGTGCGCTCCATCGCGGCCAGCGCGCGCGAGGGGTCGGGCGCGGCGAGCAGCTTCTTGATCTCGCCGCCGATCCGCTCGGCCGAGATGCGGGCGAGCCCGTCGGCCCCTTCGGCGCAGGCCGCCAGCCCCTCGGGGTCGAACCCGCCCTCGGGGTCGGCATACCAGGCGTGGAAGCGGAAAAAGCGCAGGATGCGCAGGTAATCCTCGTGCACCCGCGCGGTGGCATCGCCCACGAAGCGCAGCCGCCGCGCCCGCAGGTCGGGCAGGCCGCCCAGCGGGTCGACGATACGGCCGCGCGGATCGCAATAGAGGGCGTTCATCGTGAAGTCCCGGCGCGCGGCATCTTCGGCCACGTCGCCCGAAAACCGCACCGTGGCGTGGCGGCCGTGCGTCTCGATGTCGGCGCGGAAGGTCGTCACCTCGACCGGGTGGTGGCGGTGGACGACGGTAACGGTGCCGTGGTCGATGCCGGTGGGCACGGCCTTGAGCCCGGCCGCCTCGGCCAGCGCGATCACCCGCTCGGGGCGGGCGTCGGTCGACAGGTCGAGATCCGTGACCGGCACACCGAGAAGCGCGTTGCGCACGCAGCCCCCGACAAACAGCGCCTGATGTCCGGCACCCTCGAGAGCGGTGGTGACGGCGCGGGCATCCTCGCCAGAGAGCCAGTCGGCGTCGATCGTCTCGGTCATGTGCAGCCCTGTCTCACGCCGAGAGGCGGTCGGCCAGACCCCGCAGCATCCGCGCGGTGGCACCCCAGACATAATAGGGGCCGTAGGGCAGCACGTAGTAGCGCCGCCAGGTGCCGCGCCAGCGCCGCTGCTCGACGGCGTAATTGGCGGGGTCCGCGACATGGAAAAAGGGGAGGGTGAAGACCTCGGCCACCTCGCCCGCCTCGGGCACCGGCGCGAAGGCGGGCACGAGGGCGACGACCGGGGTGACGGAAAAGCCCGTGACCGTCTCGTGCTCCGGAAGGGTGCCGAGCACGTCTGCCGTCGCGGGATCGAGCCCCACCTCTTCGTGCGCCTCGCGCAGGGCGGCGGCGGTCGCGTCGGCATCGCCGGGGTCGACCCGGCCGCCGGGAAAGGCGACCTGCCCGGGGTGGTGCTTGAGCCGCGAGGACCGCTTGGTGAGCAGCAGGCTTGGGCCGCCGGGGCCCTCGATGACCGGAACGAGCACGCCGGCATCCCGCAACGTGCGGCCGGGCGGCAGCGTCAGACCGGGGTTGAGATCGTGGTCGGCGGTGGGGCCGCCCCGCACGGCCACGGCGCGAGCGAGGCGGGCGCGCAGCCCCTCGCTCGCCAGCGTGGCCGCGGCAGGGCTCATGCGCGGCCGCCGCGGCCGGTCGCGGTCCACCCGCCGCGACCCGTTGCTGGCCGGTCTTCGGGCCGCTCTCCCTCCGGCGCCTCGCGCGTCGCCTCGAAGCCGAGCGTCGCCGGGTCGAACTCGTAATGCGCGCCGCAGAACTGGCAGTCGGCGGTGACGATCCCCTCGTCGGTGGTCATAGTCGCGATGTCCTTGGCCGAGTAGATCGACAGCGACTGCCGCACCTTGGCCGGCGAGCACGAGCAGCCGAAGGCGACCGGCTGGGCGTCGAAGACGCGCGGCGCCTCCTCGTGGAAGAGGCGCACCAGCAGGTCGGTCGGCTGCACGTCGGGGCCGACGAGTTCCATCGCCTCGACCGTGTCGAGCAGCATGTTGACGCGCGACCAGTCCTCCGCGCCGTCGCCATCGACGATGTCGGCCGCGCGCAGCAGGCCGCCCGCACCCGAGCCGCCGCCCTGCGCGACGTGCTCGCCGACCTCGGGCATGTGCTGGATCATCACGCCGCCCGCGCGCCAGTGTTCCGGGCCGCCGGGCCGCTTCGCCCGGCCGTGGGTCAGGGCGAAGCGCGTGGGCAGCTGCTCGGACTGGGCGAAGTAGGTCTCGGCGCAGGCGGCGAGGCTGCCGCCATCGAGCGGCGTGATCCCCTGGTAGGGGGCCATGCCGGCCCCCTGGTCGATCAGGATGGCGAAATAGCCCTTGCCGATCAGGTCGAAGGGGCGGCCCGTCAGCCGTTTCTCGGGGTCGAAGCTGGCGTAGGCGCGGATGCGCGCGGGCGCGCCGTCTTCGCTGGGGCCAAAGTAATCCGTCGCGATCAGGCGGGCGGGGCCGTCGCCGCGCACCTGCAGCGACAGCTTCCAGCGCAGCTTGATCGTCTGGCCGATGAGCGCGGTCAGCAGCGCCATCTCGGCCACCAGCGCCTCGATGGCGGGGGGATAGTCGTGCTGTTCGAGCACGCGGTCGAGCGTGTCGTCGAGCCGCGCGACGCGGCCGCGGATGTCGGCGCGGTCGAGCTGGAAGGGCAGGACGGTATCGTCCCACGCGATTTGAGAACCGAGAGTCATGGGTTTCCTTGGGTGCCGGCGGTTGGCATACCGCAGCCATGTAGGGGCGACAACGGCGCGCGCAAAGGGAGGGCGAATGATCCCACGGGTGGGAGAGCGGGTGCGGGCGGGGCAGGCCTATACAAGCCGGCCCGGGGCCTACGCGGTGCTGCTGCGGGGCCGAGACGTGCTGCTGACCCACCAGGACGCGCCCGCGCCCGAGTTCCAGCTGCCGGGCGGCGGGGTCGATCCCGGCGAACACCCGATTGCCGCGCTGCACCGCGAGGTATGGGAAGAGACGGGGTGGAAGATGGCGCTGAAGCGCCGCCTCGGGGCCTTTCGCCGCTTCACCTACATGCCCGAATACGACCTCTGGGCCGAGAAGGTGTGCACCGTCTACCTGGGCCAAGCCGTGCGACGGCTCGGCCCGCCGGTGGAGGAGGGGCACACGGCGCACCTCGTGCCGCTGCCGCTCGCGGTCGAGATGGTCGGCAACGACGGCGACCGGATGTTCCTTCGCCGCCTGATGCGCTGACCTCACCCCTTGGCCGCGCGCGGCCCGCCGTACTCGAACAGGACCGCGGAGATGTCGTCGCCGAATTCCTCGCCGTCGGCGTAGGTGGCGAGATCCCAGGTGAGCGCCTCGAGAAAGCCCTGCCCCGTCAGGCCGGCATTGCGGCGCACGAGCCGCTCGAGACCGGCCTCCTCGAGCATCTGGCCCGACGGGTTCTCGCACTCGGTGATCCCGTCGGAGATGAACAGCAGCCGGTCGCCGGGGGCGAGCGTAACGGAGAGATCGGCGAACGGCGCCTCCTCGATCAGGCCGACGGGCGGGCCACCCTCGCCCAGCCGCTCTATCCGGCCGCCCTTGCGCTGGATCAGCGGGTGGGGGTGGCCTGCCTGCACCATCCGCACCGCGCCGCTCGCCAGGTCGATCTCGGCGAAGAGCATGGTGAAATATGTGTCGGTCGCCATCTCGGCGAGCGAGATCAGGTTGAGCCGCCGGGCGACCTCCGCGGGGGGGTGACACGCGATGAGGCCGTCGTCGCCCTGGCCGAGGGCCACGTTGCGGTCGGGCATGCTGGAGGCGAAGTAGGAGGAGAGCCGCGCCGTCATGAGCGCCGAGGCAACGCCATGACCGGAGACGTCGATGGCATAGATCGCGAGGCGGTCGTCGCCCACGGGAAAGAAACCGACGAGATCGCCGCCCACATGCCCCGAAGGCCGCAGCAGCAGCGAGACCTGGCTGGCACCGAACTGGCGGAACCGCTCCTTCACCAGCGATTGCTGCAGCTTGCGGGCCTCGATCAGATCCTTGTCGACGGCCTCGTAGACCTCCTGCAGCTCGGCCAGCGTGCCGAGCAGCAGGGCGTTCTTCTCGACGAGCTCGGCCTCCATCCGCAGGACGCGGGCGCCGGCGGCCAGCCGGGCGCGCAGCTCCTCGCTCTGGACAGGCTTCGTGAGAAAGTCGTCGGCCCCCGAATCGAAGCCGGCAGCAATCTCGCCCCGGTCGGACTTGGCGGTCAGCAGCAGGAAATACCCGTAGCTCTCCCGCTCCATCTGGCGGAAGCGGCGGCAGAACTCGGGGCCGTCCATGCCCGGCATCATCCAGTCGGAGATGACGAAGTCGGGCGGGTGGGCCGCGCACGCCGCGAGCGCCTCGTCGCCGCTTTCGGCCTCGCGCACGGAGTAGCCGAGCGTGCGGAGCTGGGCGCAGATGATCCGCCGCTGCATGCGGCTGTCGTCGACCACGAGCACGGAATACGACCGGCCCGGCGCCACGCCGCCTTCGGCCGGATCGAGCGGGCGCGTCAGCGGGCGCGACCTACGCTCCGGCAGCGGGAGCTCTCGCTCGGTGGTGAACTGGCGCGACACGGAACCCCTGGACGAGCGGACGGAACTGGACAGGCGCGGGCCGTCGCGGGGAGCGACCCGTCGGCAGGCTTAGACCAGCGCGCTTAAGGGGCCGTGAACCGGCGGGGGAAAGAGAGGCTTAACCCGCGCACGCTAGGCAGGCTGCGCAGGTCTGGAGGCAGCGCATGTCCGACGGTGCAGGAGCGCCCGATCCTTCCCCGCCCGATCCGTCGGCGATCGACTGGCCGCGCGTGGCCGACTTGCGCGTCGAGATCGGCGACGACGAATTCGTCGAGGTGCTGGAGCTGTTCCTCACCGATTCCGACGAGATGGTGGAGGCGCTCGCCGGGCAGCCGCCCTCGGCCTACGAGGAGGCGCTGCACTCGCTCAAGGGCGCCGCGCTCAACATGGGGTTGTCGGGGCTGGCCGAGATCTGCCGGCAGGGCGAGCGGCTGGCGGCCGAGGGCCGCGCCGAGGAGGTGCAGATCGCGCTGGTTCTGACCGGATATGCGGCGGCGCGCGCCGCCCTGGTATCGGGCCTGCAGGCCGGCAAGGGCGGGGGCTGACATCGCGGCGCGAAGATGCGCGCCGCCAGGCGGTCAGAGCACGAATTCGCCGATGAGCTCGTCTGCGGTGATGTCGGTATAGACGAAGCCGTGCGCCTCGAGCCGGTCGAACAGCGCGCCGAAGTTCTCGGCCCGGGCCGTCTCGATCCCGAGCAGCACTGAGCCGAAGTTGCGCGCGGATTTCTTGAGGTATTCGAAGCGCGCGATGTCGTCTTCAGGCCCGAGCATCTCGAGAAAGTCGCGCAGGGCGCCGGGGCGCTGGGGCAGGCGGAGGATGACGTATTTCTTCTTGCCGGTGTAGCGCATGCTGCGCTCCTTCACCTCCGGCAGCCGCTCGAAGTCGAAATTGCCGCCCGAGGTGACGCAGACCACGCGCTTGCCCCTGATCTCGTCCGCCAGCCCTGGCAGCACGTCGACCGACAGCGCGCCCGCAGGTTCCAGCACGATGCCCTCGACGTTCAGCATCTCGAGGATGGTGCCGCAGATGCGGTTCTCTGGCGCGGCGATCAGATGCGCGGGGTCGACGCCCTTGAGCATGTCGAAGGTATGCCCGCCGATCCGGGCCACCGCCGCCCCATCGACGAAGGTGTCGACCTTGTTCAGCGTGACCGGCGCCCCCTCGGCCAGCGCAGCGGCGAGGCTGGCGCCCCCTTCGGGCTCGACATAGCGGCAGGCGATGCCCGGCGCCGCCGCGCGGAAATAGCCTGTCATGCCGGCCGACAGGCCCCCGCCGCCCACCGGCATCACCACGAGGTCGGGTTGCCCCATGCCCTGCGCCCCGGCCTGCGCGAGCAGTTCGACGGCGACCGAGGCCTGCCCCTCGATCACGTCGGGATCGTCGAAGGGGGCGAGAAAGTGCGCGCCCTGCTCGGCGCACCACGCCTTCGCCTCGGCCAGCGTGTCGTCGACGTAGTCGCCGGTCAGCCGGATCTCGACCTGCGCGCCGCCGAAGGTGCGCGTCTTCATGATCTTCTGCTCGGGCGTGGTCACCGGCATGAAGATCACGCCACGTACCCCGAAGTGGCGGCAGACATAGGCCATGCCCTGCGCGTGGTTGCCCGCCGAGGCGGCGACGAAGAGCTGCTGCGCGGGGTCGCGCTCGAGCACCTTGCGCATGGCGTTGAAGGCGCCGCGCAGCTTGTAGGAACGGACGGGCGCCAGATCCTCGCGCTTGAGCCAGATGTCGGCGCCGTAACGCTCCGACAGGTGGTCGTTGCGCTGCAGTGGCGTCGGCGGGAAGAGGGTGCGCAGCCGCTCCTCTGCGGAGCGGGCGTCCTGGGCGAAGCTGGTCATGGGCGGCGGTGTGGGCCATCGGCGGCGCCAAGGCAAGCGGACGCTTGCCCGAGGGGCATGGCGCGCCATCTGATCGACGATGGAAGACGGGATGTCAGGCAGGGCGCCGCTGGCCGCCGGCATCGGGCGATCGCTGCGGATCTATTACGGCGATTCGGGTCGGGCGGCGCGCATGGACGCGCTGTATGCGCGCTTCCTGCGGCCGGGCGCGCTGGCCTTCGACGTGGGCGCGCATGTGGGCGACCGGACAGCCTGCTTTCGCCGCCTCGGCGCCCGGGTGGTGGCGGTGGAGCCGCAGCCGGCGGCCCTGCGCGCCCTGCGGCTGATCCACGGCCGGGATGCGGGCGTCACGCTGGCGGGCGCGGCCGTCGGCGCCGCGGACGGGCGCGCGGCCCTGCGCGTGAACGTCGCCAACCCGACCGTCTCGACCCTGTCGGAGGGGTTCGTGGCCGCGGCGGCGGGCGCCGAGGGTTGGCAGGGCCAGCGGTGGGACAGGGTGGCGGATGTGCCCCTCACCACGCTCGACGCGCTGATCGCGGCGCATGGAGCACCCGACTTCGTCAAGGTCGATGTCGAGGGGATGGAGGACGTGGCGCTGGCGGGCCTGTCGCGCGCCGTGCCGGCCCTGTCGTTCGAGGTGACGACGATCCACCGTGGCGCGGCGCTCGGCGCGCTGGCGCAGGTGGCCGCGCTCGGCCCCTACCGCTTCGCGCTGTCGCTTGGCGAGGGGTTCGACCTGCCGGACGAGTGGGTGGGGGCGGAGACGATAGCACAGCGGATCGCCGCACTGCCGGACGCCGCCAATTCGGGCGACGTCTATGCCGTGCAAGACGGGGCGACGCTTGTCCCTGCCCGGGGCGCGGGGTAGAGGGCGCCGTCAGTCCGAAGCGGAGTGCCCCATGTCCGACGCGCCCAAGAAGGTCGTCCTCGCCTATTCCGGCGGGCTCGACACCTCGATCATCCTCAAGTGGCTGCAGGTGGAATACGGCTGCGAGGTCGTCACCTTCACGGCCGATCTCGGCCAGGGCGAAGAGCTGGAGCCCGCCCGCCAGAAGGCCGAGATGCTCGGGGTGCGCGAGGTGTTCGTCGAGGACCTGCGGGAAGAGTTCGTGCGCGACTACGTCTTCCCGATGTTCCGGGCGAATGCCGTTTACGAGGGCCTCTACCTGCTGGGCACGTCGATCGCGCGGCCACTGATCTCGAAGCGGCTGGTGGAGATCGCCGAGGAAACGGGGGCCGACGCGATCTCTCATGGCGCGACGGGCAAGGGCAACGACCAGGTGCGCTTCGAGCTGGCGGCCTATGCGCTGAACCCGCAGATCAAGGTGGTGGCACCGTGGCGGACCTGGTCGCTCACCTCGCGGACACGGCTGATCGAGTTCGCCGAGCAGCACCAGATCCCCATCGCCAAGGACAAGCGGGGCGAGGCGCCCTTCTCGGTCGACGCGAACCTGTTGCACACCTCGTCGGAAGGCAAGGTGCTGGAGGACCCGGCCGAGATGGCGCCCGACTACGTCTACCAGCGCACGGTCGACCCCGAGGACGCGCCGGACGAGGCCCAGCATGTCGAGATCGGCTTCGAGCGGGGCGACGCGGTGTCGATCGACGGCGAGCGGCTGTCGCCCGCCGCGCTGCTGACGCGGCTCAACGAGCTGGGGGGCAGGCACGGGATCGGGCGGCTCGACCTCGTGGAGGGGCGCTATGTCGGCATGAAGTCGCGCGGGATCTACGAGACGCCCGGTGGCACGATCCTGCTCGAGGCGCACCGCGGGATCGAGCAGATCACCCTCGACCGCGGCGCGATGCATCTCAAGGACGAGCTGATGCCGCGCTATGCCGAACTGATCTACAACGGCTACTGGTTCAGCCCCGAGCGCGAGATGCTGCAGGCCGCCATCGACCGCTCGCAGGAGCATGTCACCGGCACGGTGCGCGTGCGGCTCTACAAGGGCTCGGTGCGCACCGTCGGGCGCTGGTCGGATCACACGCTGTACTCGATGGAGCACGTGACGTTCGAGGACGACGCCGGCGCCTACGACCAGTCGGACGCGCAGGGCTTCATCCAGCTCAACGCCCTGCGGCTGAAGCTGATCGCCCAGCGCAATCGTCGCGTGGGTGGCTGACGGCGGGCGGCCTTCGGCGAGGATATTTGCGGCAAGAAGAAGCCTGGGATCGAGCTGCGCGATCCTGCGGTCGTCGCGGGCGCTCCGAGGCATGTGGGGGAGGCATGTCGGGCGGTGATCTGGCCCCCCGGGCGCCGACACTGCTACCCGCCGCCGCTGGGCAAGGAGGCGAAACAATCGTCAGGACCGCGTGAGGTCACGCCGGGGTGACTTGAGCGGACAGTCCCGCGAGGCGAGGCTGTGACCCTCGGTCACCGGAGATCTGCCATGTCGATGACGTTTGCCTCGATCAAGCCCGTCGTGCTGGCCCTGGCCATCGGGGTCGGGTTGCTCGCCCAGTGCCACACGGCCCGCGCTCAGGACGGCGGCACCGAGACCGCGCTTGTCGCCGGCGGTTGTTTCGGGTGTGTCGAAGCCGATTTCGAGCGGGTGCAGGGCGTCGAGGAGGTGGTGTCGGGCTTTGCCGGTGGCGACGTGGCCAACCCGACCTACAGGCAGGTGACCGGGGGCGGCACCGGCCATCTCGAGGTCGCGCAGATCCGCTACGACCCCGACCGGATCGGGTACCGCCAGATCCTCGACCTGTTTCTGCGCTCGATCGACCCGTTCGACGCGGGCGGCCAGTTCTGCGACCGGGGCCAGAGCTACACGACCGCGATCTTCGCCCGGACCGAGGCACAGCGGCAGGCGGCCCAAGCGGCCATCGCGCAGGCGGAGCGGGAGCTCGGGCGGGAGATCGTGACGCCGGTGCGCGGGCCGGCGGAGTTCTGGCCGGCCGAGGCGTATCACCAGGACTACTACCGCAGCGACGAGCGCGTGCTGACCCGCTTCGGCTGGATCGACAAGGCCGACGCCTACAAGCGGTACCGCGACGCCTGCGGCCGCGACGCGCGGGTGCGCGAGATCTGGGGCGCCGACGCGCCGTTCGCGGGAGGCTGAACCAGACGCCGGCCACGGGGTCAGGGCCTCGAAAGGCGTCTCCCGTCCCAGTGCAGCCCCGTCTCGCGGGCGGTGCGATAAAGCGCTGTCGCGAGTCGGCGGCGGGCCAGGACGGGCAGCCAGGACCGCAGCGGCACGAGCGCGCGATCGCCGAACCCGTCGACCAGGACGAAGCGGGAGGCGCCGTGGCGCGACGTCTCCAGCACGAAGTTGGCGGGGCGCGCGTCGTGGACGACGATGCCGGCCGCCTGCAGATCGGCCACGAGATCGTTGAGCATTTCGATTTCGGCGTCTCCGAGCCGTCCTTGATCGGCGAGCAGGGCGAGCGTCGGGCCCATCCGGCCGTCGGCATCGGCCACCTTGCGCACGATATGCGCCGTGCCGCTCCCCCATGGAAGGCAGGCGATCACCTCGGCCACCGGCGGCGGACGCCGCGTGCGGGTGGCATAGGCAAGGGCAGCCTGCCAGGCGCGACGTTCGCGCTGGCCGACCGGGTCTCTGACACCGCCACGGGCGTCGCGCCGCAGGGCATGCGGATGCATCACCTTGATCAGCAGGCCGGGCTGGTCAGGCCAGTCGAACACCGCGCGTTCGGAGCCGCGGGCGAGGGCCTCCTCCGGGGCGAGGCGCGGCAGGGACAGGCCCTGCGGCGGCGGGAACGACGTATCCATGTCATTAATCCTTAACAAGACCGTTACATGGAGGGAACCGCACCGACACCGACACCGGCACGGACACCGACGCTCTTCAATCGGCGGATCGCCAGCGATAGGCTGCCGGCAGCGCTCGGGCGAGCACTCGGGCGCGGCCACGCGAGGGGACGCGCCGCTTGACCGAGACGATGCCGAAGACGGGAGCCGTCACGCCGATGATGGCCCAGTACCTGGAGATCAAGGCCGGTCATCCGGGGGCGCTCCTGTTCTACCGTATGGGCGATTTCTACGAGATGTTCTTCGACGACGCGGTGGCGGCGGCCGAGGCGCTCGACATCGCCTTGACCAAGCGAGGCAGCCATGCGGGCGAGGACATCCCGATGTGCGGGGTGCCGGTGCATGCGGCCGAGAGCTATCTGCTGACGCTGATCCGAAAGGGCTTTCGCGTGGCCGTCTGCGAGCAGATGGAGGACCCTGCCGAGGCGAAGAAGCGCGGCCACAAGGCCGTGGTGCGGCGCGAGGTGGTGCGGCTGGTCACGCCGGGCACGCTGACCGAGGACACGCTGCTCGAGGCGCGGGCGAACAACTTTCTCGCGGCCTACGCGAACCTAGCCGGCGAGGGGGCGCTGGCCTGGGTCGACATCTCGACGGGCGAGTTGCGGGTGGCCGGGTGCCCGGAGGTGCGGTTGGGGCCAGACCTTGCGCGCCTCGCCCCACGGGAGGTGCTGTTGCCGGAAGCGTTGGAAGGGAGGCTGGGCGCGGTCGTGGAGGAGGCCGGCGCGGCACTGACGGCCCTCGAGCGGGGGATGTTCGACAGCGCGTCGGGGGCGCGGCGGCTGGCGGAGGCGTTCGGGGTGACCTCGCTGGATGCGTTCGGGGGGTTCGGGCGGGCCGAACTGTCGGCGATGGGGGCGCTCGCGGGGTATCTCGACCTGACGCAGAAGGGGCGGATGCCTCTGCTGCGCCCGCCGGTATGGGAGGCCGACGGCGACGCGGTAGCGATCGACGCGGCCACGCGGCGGAACCTCGAGCTGACCGAGTCGCTGTCGGGCGGGCGCGCGGGCTCTCTCCTCGGGGCGGTCGACCGGACGGTAACGGCGCCGGGCGCGCGTCTGCTAGCGCGGCGCATCTCGGCACCCGCGCGACGGCTGTCGACGGTGCAGGCGCGGCTGGCGAATGTGGCGCATTTCGTGGAGGAGACAGGGCAGGCCGAGAGGCTGCGCGCCTGCCTGCGCAGCGTGCCCGATATGGACCGGGCGCTGTCGCGGCTCGGGCTGGATCGGGGTGGGCCGCGCGATCTCGCCGCGATCCGCAACGGGCTAGCGGGGGCCGAGCAGGTGGCCGGCCAGCTGGACACAGGACTGCCCGAGGCGCTGGCAGAGGCGGCGGCGGACCTGCGGGGCCAGGAGGGGCTGCTGGGCGCGCTCGACGCCGCGCTGGTGGCCGACCCGCCGCATCTGGCGCGGGATGGCGGCTTCATCGCGCCGGGGCACGACGCCGAGCTCGACGAGGCGCGGCGGCTCCGCGACGAGGGGCGCGGCGTGATCGCCTCGCTCCAGGCCCGATACGCCGATCAGACGGGGATCGCCTCGCTGAAGGTCAAGCATAACAACGTACTGGGCTATTTCGTCGAGACGACGGCCACCCATGCCGAGCGGATGCTTGCGCCGCCCCTGTCGGAGACGTTCCGCCACCGGCAGACGACGGCGAACGCCCTGCGCTTCACCACCGAGGAGCTAAGCGATCTTGAGAGCCGGATCCTGAACGCGGGCGCGCGGGCGCTGGAGATCGAAAAGCGCCTCTTCGGCGCGTTGCGCGCGCTGGTGCTCGATGGCGCCCCGCGGGTGGCGGCGGCAGCGCGCGCACTGGCGGAGGTGGACGTGGCAACCGCGCTCGCGGACCTCGCCCGTGGCGAGGGATGGTGCCGGCCCGAGGTGGACGAGAGCCGCGCCTTCGCGATCGAGGGCGGGCGGCACCCGGTGGTCGAGCAGGCGCTGCGACGGCAGGCGGGGCCCGCCTTCGTGGCCAACGACTGCGACCTGTCGGCAGAGGGGGACGCGGCCCATATCCGCCTGCTGACCGGCCCCAACATGGCGGGCAAGTCGACCTACCTGCGGCAGAACGCACTGATCGCGCTTCTGGCACAGGCGGGAAGCTTCGTGCCCGCCTCCCGGGCGCGGATCGGTCTGGTCTCGGCCCTGTTCAGCCGCGTGGGCGCATCGGACGACCTGGCGCGGGGGCGCTCGACCTTCATGGTCGAAATGGTCGAGACGGCGGCGATCCTGAACCGGGCCGACGCCCGGGCGCTGGTAATTCTCGACGAGATCGGGCGGGGCACGGCGACCTACGATGGCCTCTCGATCGCGTGGGCGGTGCTGGAACACCTGCACGACGTCAACCGCTGCCGCGCGCTTTTTGCCACCCATTACCACGAGTTGACGGCACTCGCGCAACGGCTCGAGGGGGTGGAGAACGCGACAGTCGCGGTGAAGGAATGGCAGGACGACGTGGTGTTCCTGCACGAGGTGCGCCCCGGCGCCGCAGATCGCAGCTACGGCGTGCAGGTCGCGCGGCTGGCGGGGCTGCCGCGGGCAGTCATCGCCCGGGCGCGCACCGTGCTCGATGCCCTGGAGACGGGCGAGCGCGAGGGTGGGCGGGGCGCGAAGGCAGTTATCGACGACTTGCCCCTCTTCGCCGCGGCTCGACCGCCGCAGGCCGAGCCCGACCCGCCGCCGGAGAGCCCGGCACTCGAACACTTGCGAAACCTCTCGCCAGACGACCTGTCCCCGCGCGAGGCGCTGGAGACACTCTACGCGCTGAAGGCCCTTCTGCTGGATGGCAGGTGATCGGCGGCCGCCCGCAGGCCGGAGAGAACGCCCTTGCAAGGGCGTTCAGCGCGCGTGCGCGCGCTGAAGGCGTTTGCAAACGCCTTGGCCCCGCTCTGGGGGATCAGCCGGGCGTCGAGGAGACGCCTACCTGCGCTGGGCGCAACAGACGATCGTGCAACAGGAAGCCGTCGGCCATGACCTGAATGATGTCGCCCGCCCTTGTTTCGGGCACGGGAGCCTCGAACATCGCCTCGTGCAACTGGGGGTCGAAGGGCTCGCCCAGCTCCGGGCGGATCATGTGGATACCGTGCTTCTCGAAGACCTTGCCCAGTTCGCGCAGCGTCAGCTCGACGCCCTCGATCAGCGCAGCGTCGGCCTGACGCTGTTCGTCGGTCGCGGCGGCGAGGGCGCGGTTGAGATTGTCCCAGACGGGCAGCAGGTCGCGCGCAAGGCGGGAACCGCCATAGTTCTCGGCCTCGCGGCGATCGCGGTCGCTGCGCTTGCGCGCGTTTTCGGCGTCGGCGAGCGCGCGAAGGAACCGATCCTTGTAGGCGTCGCGCTCGGCGGTGAGCTCCGCGATCATCGCCTCGGAGCCCGGCGCAGCGGCACCCTCGCCGGTCGCGCTTTCTGCCTGATCCGCCGTGTCGACGGGCTCGGCGCCGGTCGCGTCCCAGCGATCCTGTGCGGAGAGATCGACGTCGTCCTTTTTCGGTTCGCCCATAGAGTCCTCTCGGTCAGGTCCGTTCGGTCAGCAATCGCCCCACGAGCTGCGCGGTGTAGTCCACAATGGGGACGATGCGGCCGTAATTCAGCCTCGTCGGCCCGATCACCCCGACCGCGCCGACGATCTTACGATCCGCGTTCATATATGGAGAGACCACCAGAGAGGAACCCGAAAGCGAGAAGAGTTTCGTCTCGGAGCCGATAAAAATCCGCACGCCTTCGCCCTCCTCGGTCAGTTCGAGAAACTCGGCGATGTCGCGTTTGCGCTCGAGATCGTCGAACAGCAGGCGGATCCGCTCGAGATCCTCGGCGCGGGTCTGCTCGTCGAGCAGATGTGCCGTGCCGCGGACAATCAGTCGCTCGGTCGGCTCGCCCTCGTCGGCCCAGACGGCGAGCCCCTGCTCGACGAGGCCACGCGCGAGCGAATCGAGCTCCTGTCGGCGGCGGGCGACCTCGGCGCGCATCGAGGCGCGAAGCTGGGACAGCGTCTTGCCCTCTGCCAGGGCGTTGACGAAATTGGCAGCCTCTCGCATCGAGGCGGGGGTCTGGCCCGGCGGCGGGGTGAAGACACGGTTCTCCACGTGCCCGTCGGCGAAGACCAGCACGACGAGCGCACGGTCATGGCCGAGATGCACGAACTCGATATGCCGGATCGGGGCCTCGTGCTTCGGCGTCAGCACGAGACTGGCCACTTGCGTGGCCCCGGTCAGCGCAGCCCCGACCTTGCCCATGAGGTGGACGATGTCCGACTCGTTCTCGCCCAGGGTGGCATCGATGCGGGCCCGGTCCGTGGCGTCGAGGTCGCGCACCTCGAGAAGGCCGTCGACGAACATGCGCAGGCCCAGCTCGGTAGGCACGCGGCCGGCGGAAACGTGCGGCGAGTCGAGCAGTCCGAGATACTCGAGATCCTGCATGACGTTCCGAATCGTCGCGGCCGAGATCTTTTCGGAGAAGTCGCGCGTCAGGGTGCGCGATCCCACCGGCTCGCCGCTGTCGAGATAGCCCTCGACCACCCGGCGAAAGACCTCGCGGGAGCGGTTGTTGAGTTCGTTCAGGGTCGGCGTTGCCTCGGTCATGTCGCTCTGAAAGGGACGGGGCGGATGCAGGATATAAATGCATGGCATGCGGGGCGGTCAACTCGGGCGGACGCCCGCCGCGGACCTGCGGGCGCATCGGCACGCGGGGTGGGCCTTGCGCCCGGGGCCGCGACTTGGGAAGAGCGGCCGCAGGCGAACAGCACAGGAGACGGGCCATGCGGCCATCGGGACGGGCGCTCGACCAGATGCGCGAGATCGTCATCGAGACGGGGGTGACGCGGCACGCGGAAGGATCGTGCCTGATCCGCATGGGCGACACGCATGTGCTGTGCACGGCGAGCGTGGAGGAGCGCGTGCCGCCCTTCCTGAAGAACTCGGGGCAGGGCTGGGTGACGGCTGAATACGGGATGCTGCCGCGTGCCACCCACACGCGGGGCCAGCGCGAGGCCAAGCGCGGGCAATCGGGGCGGACGCAGGAGATACAGCGGCTGATCGGGCGCGCGCTGCGGGCCGGCACCGACCTGCGGGCGCTGGGCGAGCGGCAGATCACGGTGGATTGCGACGTGATCCAGGCCGACGGGGGCACCCGGTGCGCGGCGATCACCGGCGGCTGGGTGGCGCTGAAGCTGGCGGTGGAGCGGCTGGCAAAGGCGCGTGACGTGCTGTCGGACCCGCTGGTGGATCATGTTGCGGCGGTCTCGTGCGGCATCTACGCGGGCCAGCCGGTGCTCGACCTCGACTATGCCGAGGACAGCGAGGCGGGAACCGACGGCAACTTCGTGATGACCGGCTCGGGGAATCTGATCGAACTGCAGGCGAGCGCGGAGGGGGCGACCTTTTCCCGCGAGGAACTGGCACGGCTGATGGACCTGGCAGAGGCGGGGGTGTCGGCGCTGGTCGCGGCACAGAAGGCGGCGGTGGCCGGATGACCCGGCGCTTCGCCGGCGGTCGGCTGGTCATCGCCTCGCACAACGCGGGAAAGGTGCGCGAGATCGGCGACCTTCTGGCGCCTTTCGGGGCAAAGGTGATCTCGGCCGGCGAGCTGGGTCTCGGCGAGCCGGAGGAAACGGAGGAGACCTTCGCCGGCAATGCGCGGATCAAGGCGCATGCCGCGGCGCGGGGCGCAGGCCTTCCGGCCCTGTCTGACGACAGCGGGCTGTCGGTCGCGGCCCTGGGGGGCGACCCCGGCGTGCGTACGGCGGACTGGGCCGAGACGGAGGGCGGGCGTGACTTTCGCGTCGGGATGGAACGGGTCTGGTCCGCCCTGGGGGACACGGCGGCCAACCCGCCGTTCGCCGCGCATTTCACCTGCGCTCTGTGCCTCGCCTGGCCCGACGGGGCCGACGCGGTCTTCGAGGGCGAGGTGCATGGAACGCTCGTCTGGCCACCGCGCGGCGAACGGGGCTTCGGCTACGACCCGATGTTCCTGCCCGAGGGCGAGCGGGAGACCTTCGGAGAGATGGAACCGGCACGGAAGCACGCGATGAGCCACCGGGCCCGCGCCTTCGCCGCGCTCGTCGCGGGCTGTTTCGGAGGATAGCGTCATGGAGGAGGGCGCCGGGTTCGGGCTGTATGTCCACTGGCCCTTCTGCCAGGCGAAGTGCCCCTATTGCGACTTCAACTCGCATGTCGTGACGGGCGTCGACCAGGCGCGCTGGGCGCGGGCGCTGGCCGGCGATGTGGCACGCGTGGCCGGGCGGACGGGAGGGCGCCACGGGGGACGGCGCCTGACCAGCGTGTTTTTCGGCGGAGGCACGCCGAGCCTGATGGAACCGGAGACCGTGGCCGCGGTGATGGACGCGGCGCGTGCGGGCTGGGTCTGCGCCAACGATCTCGAGGTGACGCTGGAGGCGAACCCCACCTCGGTGGAGGCGGGAAGGTTCGGCGGCTATCGCGACGCGGGCGTCAACCGGGTGTCGCTGGGGGTGCAGGCGCTGAACGATTCCGACCTGAAGCGGCTCGGACGATTGCACAGCGCGGCCGAGGCAAGGGCGGCCTTCGACGTGGCGCGGAGGGTGTTCGACCGGGTTTCGTTCGACCTGATCTGCGCACGGCAGGACCAGACGCGCGAGGCCTGGGCGGCAGAGCTGGACGAGGCGCTGGCAATGGCGGTGGACCATCTCTCGCTCTACCAGCTGACGATCGAGCCGGGCACCGCCTTTGCGGCGCGGCAGGAGGCTGGGAAGCTGCGGGGCCTGCCCGACGAGGATCTTGGCGCGGACCTGTACGAGATGACGGTGGAGCGGTGTGAGGCAGCGGGTCTGCGGCTCTACGAGGTGTCGAACTTCGCGAGACCGGGGGCCGAATGCCGGCACAACCTGCTTTACTGGTCAGGGGGCGACTATGCGGGCGTGGGACCGGGCGCGCATGGGCGGCTGACGCTGGACGGCCGGCGGGTGGCGACAGAGCAGGTGAGCGCCCCTGGCGCGTGGCTTGCCGGTGTCGAGACGGCCGAACGGGCGCATGAGCGCGAGGAGGAGATTTCCGTTTCCGATCAGGTTGTCGAGTATCTCTTGATGGGACTGCGCAAGCGCGAGGGCGTCGCGCTCTCGGCGCTGTCGGCCCTGGGGGATGCAGGAGCCTCGGTCGGGGAGCGCGCGCAGGCGCTGAAGGACGTCGGGCTGCTCGAGGCAGTGTCGGGGCGGATGCGGGCGACGCCACGGGGCAGGCTGCTGCTCGACCGGCTGGTGGCGGAGTTGGCGGGGTGAGCTGACCGATGCGCGTCGTCTGGGCATTCTGCGGCGTGCTGTGTGTCTGCTTCGGGGCGCTTGGGGTGTTTCTGCCATTGTTGCCGACGGTGCCCTTCATGCTTCTGGCGGCATTCTGCTTCGCACGATCGTCGCCGCAACTGCACGACTGGCTGCTCTCGCACCCGCTATTCGGGCCTCCGATCATGGACTGGCAGGAGCGTGGCGCGATCTCGCGCCGGGGCAAGATCGCGGCGACGGTGTCGATCACGGCGGTCTTTTCGCTGTCGCTAGCGCTGGGGGTGCCGCTGGCTGTGCTCGGGGTGCAGGCGGCTGTGCTGGCCGGCGTGCTGACCTTTATCTGGTCCCGTCCGGCAAGCTAGCCGAAAGCATCTGACACAGCAGATCCAGCTGGTCGAGATCGCGGTAGCGGACGCGGAGCTCGCCGGCACCGTCGATATCCTTGTGCTCGATGCTGACGCGCATGCGAAGATGCGCGGCGAGATCCTGCTCGATGGCGCGGGTGTCGGCGTCTTTCTCGGGCGTCGCGCGCGGCTTGTGTGCCTTGGCGGGGACGGCGCTTTGGCGGGCGAGTGCCTCGGCCTGGCGGACGGACAGGCCGCGGGCGACAACCTCGCGGGCGAGTGCGGCGGGATCGGTCGCGGTAACGAGGGCACGGGCATGTCCCGCGGTCAGGCGCCCGGCCTCGAGATGGGCGAGCACCTCGTCGGGCAGGCCGAGCAGGCGCATCAGGTTGGCGATGTGGCTGCGCGACTTGCCGAGGGAGCGGGCGAGCTGCTCCTGCGTGTGGCCGAATCGGTCGATAAGCTGGCGGTAGCCACGCGCCTCCTCGACCGGGGAAAGATCAGCCCGCTGGATATTCTCGACGATGGCGATCTCGAGCGCTTCCGTATCGTCGAGGTCGGAGACGATGACCGGCACGTCATGCAGCTGGGCGCGCTGAGCGGCGCGCCACCGGCGCTCGCCAGCGACCAGTTCGTGGGTCGCATCGCCGCGCGGACGAGGACGAACGATCAGGGGTTGCAGGATGCCTCGCTCGCGGATCGAGGCGGCGAGCTCGTCGAGCGCGGCCTCGTCGAAGCTGCGGCGAGGCTGATCCGGATTGGGCGCAATGGCATCGATGGGGAGCGTACGATCTGCGGAATGCGGCCGCTCAGTGGCGGGCTCGTCGAGATGAACGTCGGCCATGAGGGCGGAGAGGCCTCGACCTAAACCTCTGTTTTTCATAGGCTTTCTCCTGTCAGGCAGCCACGGTCAGTGCACGGTCGAGCAACTCGGAGGCCAGCGCCCGGTAGGCCGCCGCTCCACGCGAATGCGTGTCGTAGCTGAGAACGGGCGTGCCAAAGCTCGGCGCTTCGCTGATCCGGACGTTCCGGGGAATACGTGTCTCGAAGACGAGTTCCCCGAGGGCCTCGCGGGCATCCTGCTCGACCTGTTGCGAGAGGCGATTGCGAATGTCGAACATTGTCAGCACGACCCCCTCGATCCGCAATTTCTGGTTGGCGCTCTGGCGGACTTCGCGGACGGTCAGCATCAGCTGCGACAGGCCCTCGAGTGCAAAGAACTCCGATTGTAGCGGGACGAGGACGGAGTGCGCAGCCACCATCGCGTTGACGGTAAGCAGGTTGAGCGACGGCGGACAGTCGATCAGCACGAAATCATAGCCAAGGGCTTCGACATCAGCCCGGCGCAGCGCGTTGCGCAGGCGGAAGGATCGCCGCCCGTTGGAGAGCAGCTCCATATCGGCGGAAGCGAGATCGGTGTTGGAGGGCACGATGTCGATGCCCGTCACGCTGGTCGGGCGGATCGCGTCGGATATCGGGGTTTCGGAGAGAAGAATGTCGTAGGTGGTCTTGATTCGGGTACCCGGCTCGATGCCAAGGCCCGTGGAGGCGTTACCCTGGGGATCAAGATCTATCAGCAGGACACGCAGACCGCGCTCGGACAAGGCTGCGCAGAGATTGATGGCGGTCGTCGTCTTGCCGACCCCGCCCTTCTGGTTGGCGATGGCGATGATCTTCACTGCTCGATCCTCCCGCCTCAGACCCGAGCCGCCAGTTGGCATTCGAGGATCCGGGCTGCCGGGTCGGTTATACTCGGATGGGCCGTCGCGGTGAAGCGCCAGCTCGCCTGTGCTTCAGCGATTTCGGACATGTAGCGCGCGCCTTTTGGAAAGAGAAAGGTTGCGCCGGGAAGCGCATGCGGCTGCGCAAGGGCGATAAGACGTGTGAGCGGTGCGAGAGCACGGGCGGAGACGACCGTGGCGCTTTGTGAGGGGAGCTCTTCGATGCGGGCCGTATGGATCTTGGCAGTCAGCCCGAATTCGCGCACGCAGGTCGAGAGGAAGGCGCATTTGCGCCGGTCGCTCTCGACAAGCGCGAATTGCGTCTCTGGCCGGATGTCTTGCGCGACAAGGGCACAGACGAGGCCCGGCAGTCCGGCGCCGGAACCGATATCGAGCCAGAGCCCGTCCGTACGGGGTGACAGGACACAGAGCTGTGCCGAATCGAGGATATGCCGTTCCCACAGGTGGTCGACCGTCGACGGGGCCACGAGATTGACACGACGTGTCCAGTGTCTCAGCAGTTCTGCGAAGCGCGCAAGATCGCGCCTGGTTTCACGTGAAACGCCGAGAGTGCGGAGGCGGTCGCAAACCGATGCATCGGCACCCGGACTGCTCACGCCGAGCGCTTCTGCAGTTGCCGCACCCGCGCCAGTATCAGAGTCAGGGCAGCGGGGGTCATGCCCTCGATGCGCCCGGCCTGGGCCAATGTCTCGGGCCGGGCAACGAGAAGTTTCTCCCGCAGTTCCGCTGACAGTCCGTCGATGGCGCCATAGTCAAGCGCGGGCGACAGTGCGATCGCCTCGTCGCGCTGCAACCGGGCAATGTCATCGTCCTGCCGCCGGACATAATGTGCATAGAGTGCATCATTTGCGATTTGCGCCAGCGCCGATCGTTCGAGCGTGGCGATCGACGGGCAGAGGGTGGACAGGACCTCGATGTCGGCCCCCGGCAGCGCCAGGGCTTCCTCCGCTGTCCTGCGGCGCCCGTCGGGGGCAACCCGGACACCATTGGCATGCAACTCCGCGGCACTGATGCTGACGCTGGACAGGGCATGTCGCGCTCTCGCTATCCGCTCCATCTTGGCGTCAAAGGACCGGCGACGCCTTTCCCCCACCAATCCGACCGTCACACCCAGCGGTGTCAGACGTTGATCGGCATTGTCAGCCCGCAGAGACAGGCGATATTCCGCCCGCGAGGTGAACATACGGTAAGGTTCGGCCACGCCGTGCGTCGTCAGATCGTCGATCATCACACCGATATACGAACTGCGCCGCCCCGGAATTACCGGATCCCGACCTAGGGCGTCGGCGGCGGCATTCACGCCAGCGATGAGCCCCTGCGCTGCCGCCTCCTCATACCCTGTTGTCCCGTTGATCTGACCTGCCAGATAGAGGCCCGGGATGTCGACCACCGCAAGGGTCCGCGCCAGAGCCCTGGGATCGACGTAGTCGTACTCGATGGCATAACCCGGTTGAAGAATGACGACGTCCTCCAGGCCGGGGATCGATCGAACATAGTCCTCTTGCACGTCCTCGGGCAGCGAGGTGGAAATGCCGTTGGGATAGATCGTCGGATCGTCGACTCCCTCCGGCTCCAGGAATATCTGATGGCTGTCCTTGTCGGCGAAACGCACCACCTTGTCCTCGATCGACGGACAGTACCGGGGCCCCGGGCCGCCGATACGACCCGAATACATTGCCGATCGATCGAGGTTGGCGCGGATGATGTCATGCGTGCGTTCGGTGGTTCTCGTGATCCCGCACGCAACCTGGCGCGCCGCCAGATCGGTTGTCATAGTGGAGAAGAAAGTGGGCTCTTCGTCGCCCGGTTGCCGCTCGAGCCCCTCCCAGCGGATCGTGCGGCCATCGAGCCGCGGGGGCGTGCCGGTCTTCAGCCGCCCCAACGACAATCCGAACCCTCGAACCCTTTCGGCGAGGCGAGTCACGGCGGATGCGCCCATCCGGCCACCGGAAAACGATCGGTCGCCGACGTGTATCACACCATTCATGAACGTGCCGCTGGTCAGGACGATAGCGCGCGCCATCACTTTCTGTCCGTCTGCGAGCACGACACCGGTAACGCGATCCCCGCTCACGGCCAGATCCACCACCTCGCCCGCGATGATGTCGAGCCCTGGCGTTTGGCGCAGAAGGCGCTGCATCGCGGCGCGATACAGCGCCCGGTCTGCCTGAGCTCGGGGGCCTCGGACGGCAGGGCCCTTGCGCCGATTGAGAAGCCGAAACTGTATACCGGCCGCGTCCGCTGCTCGTCCCATGACGCCATCCAAAGCGTCGATTTCGCAGACGAGGTGACCCTTCCCCAAGCCTCCGATGGCCGGATTGCACGACATCACCCCGATATCACTCGTGCGCAGAGTCACCAGTGCAACCCGTGCTCCCATCCGCGCCGCTGCGGCCGCCGCTTCGCAGCCGGCATGGCCCGCCCCGATGACGGCCACGTCGTATGAATGGTGTTCCACGTGAAACATCCCTACTTGCCGATGCAGAAGCGAGAGAAGATCTCTCCCAACACGTCTTCCACTCCGATCCGCCCGATCACTTCATCAACGGCCAGAATCCCGGATCGCACGCATTCGCTTGCCACCTCCACCCTCTCGGGCTGGCCCTCTAGCACAGTCGCCGCTTCCTCCAAAGCGGCTGCTGCCCGATCGAGTGCCGCTGCTTGCCTCTCCGTCGTCGCGAGACCGGCGCCCGCAACACGCCCCCCCAGCTCCGACGCGATCATCGAGAGCAGTTCATCGATTCCCTCGCCTGTAAGCCCAGACACGCCAAGCTGACCAGACTGGACAGCACAGACATCCGACTTGCCGGTTACCACGATGTCACCCGGAGAGACTTCCATCCCGACAGGGGCCGCATCGAGAAACACCCTGAGGTCGGCCTCGCCGGCCCGCCGCCGCGCTCGCTCAACCCCGAGCCGCTCGATCACGTCGTCCGAGCAGCGGATACCCGCCGTATCGAGGAGAGTCACGAGATACCCCCCGATCTCCATCCGTACCTCAAGAATATCTCGGGTCGTTCCTGCAACCTCAGAGGTTATGGCGGCATCACGACCCGCCAACCTGTTGAGGAGGGTCGATTTCCCCGCGTTCGGCTCCCCCACGATCGCCACCTCGAAACCCCGCGCGATGCTCGAAGCCGCCACCGCACCCCGCGCCTCGCCCCTCATGCGCTCTGCGATCGAAGCCAGGGCGGAGGACAGCCCATGCACGATATCCTCTGGCACCTCCTCGTCGGCAAAGTCGACACTCGCCTCTAACGACCCGAGCACATCGAGCAGCCCCGCGCGCCATTCGGCCACCATCGCCTGTAACTGGCCACCGACAAGCCCCATCGCCTGCCGGCGCTGCGCCTCGGTCTCAGCATCGATCAGGGCGCCCAGCCCTTCGACCTCGGCAAGGTTCATCCGGTCGTTCTCGAGCGCCCGGCGCGTGAATTCGCCAGCCGACGCATCCCGAAGTCCGTCGAGCCCGCGCAGCACGGACAAAACCGCACGCACCACCGCCTCGCTGCCATGCAGATGAAACTCGGCGCTCTCCTCCCCGGTAAAACTCCGCCCCGGCTCGAAGATCAGCACCATTCCTTGGTCGAGGAGATCGTTAGGGCCCCAAATGTTGCGCACAACGGCCTGTCTCGGCACAGGCAACGCCCGCCGTGTCAGCTGGCGCACCACCTGCCAGGCGCGCGGCCCGCTGACGCGGATGATCGCCACCCCGGCCCTCCCCGGAGCCGTCGAGCGCGCAAAGATCGTGTCCATCCGATCGCTCGCCCGTGTCTCGGCAGGGTCAGGTGTTCATCGAGTCGAAGAACTCGGAATTCGACTTGGTCTGCTTGAGCTTCGACAGCAGGAACTCGATGGCATCCGTCGTGCCCATCGGGTTGAGAATCCGCCGCAGCACGAACGTCTTCTGCAGGTCGCCCTTCTCGACCAGCAGCTCTTCCTTCCGGGTCCCGGACTTGAGGATGTCCATCGCCGGGAAGACGCGCTTGTCGGCCACCTTGCGGTCCAGCACGATCTCGGAGTTGCCGGTGCCCTTGAACTCCTCGAAGATCACCTCGTCCATCCGGCTGCCGGTATCGATCAGGGCCGTGGCGATGATGGTGAGCGAGCCACCTTCCTCGATGTTCCGCGCCGCGCCGAAAAAGCGCTTGGGACGTTGCAGCGCGTTGGCGTCGACGCCCCCGGTCAGGACCTTGCCAGAGCTCGGGACGGTCGTGTTGTAGGCACGGCCGAGGCGCGTGATCGAATCGAGCAGGATCACCACGTCGCGCTTGTGCTCGACCAGGCGCTTTGCCTTCTCGATCACCATCTCCGATACCGCCACGTGACGCGACGCCGGCTCGTCGAACGTCGACGAGATCACTTCGCCCTTCACCGAGCGTTGCATGTCGGTGACTTCCTCGGGCCGCTCGTCGATCAAGAGCACGATCAGGTAACACTCGGGGTGGTTCACCTCGATCGAGTGCGCGATGTTCTGCAAGAGCACTGTCTTGCCCGTCCGCGGCGGCGCCACGATCAGGCTGCGCTGGCCCTTGCCGATGGGCGCCACGAGGTCGATGATGCGCGCTGACCGATCCTTCCGCGTCGGATCCTCGATCTCCATCGTCAGCCGTTCGTCGGGGTAGAGCGGCGTCAGGTTGTCGAAGGCCACCTTGTGCCGCGCGCGCTCCGGCTTCTCGAAGTTGATCTGCGTCACCTTCGTCATGGCGAAGTAGCGCTCGTTCTCGCGCGGGGCGGCCATCAGCCCTTCCACCGTGTCACCAGTGCGCATGCCGAACTGGCGGATCGTCTCGGGCGAGACGTAGATGTCGTCGGGACCGGGCAGGTAGTTGGCCTCGGGCGACCGGAGAAAGCCGAAGCCGTCCTGCATCACCTCGAGCACGCCGTCGCCCGAGATCTCCCAGCCTTCCTCAGCGCGCTCCTTGAGGATCTGGAACATCATGTCGCCCTTCCGCATGGTCGAGGCGTTGTCGATGTCCAGGTCCTCGGCGATCGACAGGAGGTCGGCCGGGGTCTTCGCCTTCAGCTCGGCGAGCGTCACGGTCTGCGAGGTCATGGGATGTCCCTTGGGTCGCGCACGAGGGGCGCGTCTGGTCGTCGGGCGTTCGGGTCGAACGCGGTTGTCTTGCGTCACGGGGGGGTGCTCGGCCGGACGGCCAGCACCGTGGCAGATACCCACGGCTCCCTGTGCTGTCAATCCCGCCCCGTCCGGTCCGTGTCAGAAGGGGCGCGCGATCACCGCCACCACGATGACGACGAGCAGAACCGTCGGCACCTCGTTCATCACCCGGTACTGGCGGCCCGAGCGCGAGTTGCCCTCCGCCTCAAACTCCTTCAGCCGTGCTCCGCACCACATGTGAAACCATGTCATCGCGAGCACGCCTATCCCCTTGGCATAGGGCCAGACCGCCCCCCAGTCGACTATGCCGGGGGTAAAGACCAGCGCCAGGCCGAACAGCCAGGTCGCGATGAGGGAGGGATTCATGATCAGTTTGAAGAGCTTGCGCTCCATCATCCGGAACAGCCGATCGGTCTCGCCGCCCGGAACGCTCTGCTCCGTGTGATGCACGAAGAGACGTGGCAGATAGAAGATGCCTGCCATCCACGCGACCATCGAGATCACGTGGAGCGACTTCGTCCAGGGATAGGCATAGGCCAGCCAGTCGGAGATCATGAAGGTCGGGCCTCGCGAAACCGGAATGACCCCCCTCTAATCAAGAAAGAAGAAAGAAGGAATGGGGTGATAGTAAGCCCTGTGGGCATGTGGATTCCCGACTTCTCCCCTCTCTCTCCCACGCGGGGCAACACCAGGTTCCCTCTCTCCCCGAACACTGTTTTCATGTTTCTTACCAGAAGGTTAAGGCCGAATTCCACCGAGCTTTCCTGTGGACAGCGCGGGCAAGATACCTCTCCTCCACAGGCGTTTCCCCACCCCTGTCCACGGGGAGGAGACGACCCGGAACGCGGGCCGCGTCCACAGGGCGCGGGCCCTCTGGCCAAGCCGTGCCAAAACGGCCACAAGGGGGCACAGGCTCCTCCCCCGCTTGTCCACAGATCCGCCCCCATGCCCGCCACACTCACGCTCGCCTCGACTTCCGAAACCCGTGCGCGTCTTCTCCGCGCCGCGGGTGTCGAGATCGAGCCGGTGGCGCCGCGTGTCGACGAAGAGGTCCTGCAGGACGCCCTTTCGGCCGAGGGTCTGAGGCCGCGGGACATGGCCGATGCGCTCGCCGAGGCGAAGGCCGCCAAGATCGCCGGGCGATTTCCCGACCGGCTGGTGCTCGGGGCCGACCAGACGGCAGAGCTCGATGGCGCTTTGCTGACCAAGCCCGGTACGCCAGACGACGCCCGCGCGCAGGTTGCTGCGCTCGCAGGCCAGCGTCACAGACTGCATGCCGCGGCGGTGCTCTACGACGAGGGCCGCCCGGTCTGGCGCCATGTCGAGACGGTCACGATGCACATGCGCCCCCTGTCCGCAAGCTACATCGATGCCTACATCGCCCGGAACTGGCCCGAGATCGCGGGAAGCGTCGGCGCATATCGTCTCGAAGAGGAAGGCGCGCGCTTCTTCACTCGCGTCGAGGGGTGCCATTTCGCCGTGCAGGGGCTGCCGCTCCTCCCCCTTCTGTCCTATCTCGCCACCAGGGGGTTGATCGAGACATGACCGACTCATCGCCGGATCGAATTCCCCTCGCGGGCGTCATCGGACACCCGGTGGCGCATTCGCGCTCGCCCCGGCTACATCGCCACTGGCTCCGGCGCTATGGTCTGCCGGGGCATTACGTGCCCCTCGACGTGGCGTCGGATGACCTGGAGGAAGTGCTCCGCGCCATGCCCCGTATGGGGTTTGTTGGGGCCAACGTCACCATCCCGCACAAGGAGACCGCGCTGCGGCTGTGCGACCTGGTGACCGACCGCGCCGCGCTGGTCGGCGCTGTCAATACTCTCATCTTCCGCGACGACGGAAAGATTCATGGTGACAATACAGATGGTTACGGCTTTCTGGCCAACATCCGGCAGGCCGCGCCCGGATGGCAGCCCAAGGCCGGCCCGGCCGCCGTGTTCGGGGCCGGTGGCGCGAGCCGGGCGGTCCTCGTCGCCTTGCTCGAGGCCGGCGTACCCGAGATCCGACTCGCAAACCGCTCGCGCCCCCGCGCCGATGCCTTGCGCTCGGAGTTCGGCGCACGGATTACCGTGATCGACTGGAACAAGGCCGCCGGGATGCTCGAGGGCGCCGCGACCGTGGTCAACACAACGTCGCTCGGCATGCAGGGCCATACGGAGTTCCGCGTGCCGCTCGACCGGCTGGAGCCGGGCGCGCTGGTCAACGATCTGGTCTACCAGCCGCTCGAGACCGAGTTCCTCGCGCAGGCCTGCGGGCGCGGCTGCATCGCGGTCGACGGTCTGGGGATGCTCCTGCACCAGGCCGTTCCCGGGTTCGAGCGGTGGTTCGGGCGCCGGCCCGAGGTCGATGACGAGCTGCGCGAGGCCGTGCTGCTGTGACGCCGCTGAAGATCGGCCTGACCGGCTCCATCGGCATGGGCAAGACAACGACGGCCCGAATGTTCGCCGAGGCCGGTCTGCCCGTGTGGGATGCCGACGCCGCGGTGCGCCGTCTCTATGCCCCTGGCGGTGCCGCCGTGGCAGAGATCGCGCGGATCCGACCGCAGGCGGTCGGGCCCGAGGGCGTCAACCGCGAGGCCCTGAAGCGATGGATCGCCGAAGACCCGACCGCGCTGGCACGGATCGAGGCGGTCGTGCATCCCCTCGTCGCCGCCGACCGGGCGCAGTTCCTCGCCCGGGCCGACGCGCCGGCCGTCGTGTTCGACGTGCCGCTCCTGTTCGAGACGGGGGCAGACGCCGCCATGGACGTGACCGTGGTCGTCTCCACCGACCCCGAGACGCAGAAAGCCCGCGTGATGGCCCGGCCGGGCATGACGGAGGCGCAGTTCGCCACGATCCTCGGCAAGCAGATGCCCGACGCCGAGAAGCGCGCCCGCGCCGACATGGTCATCCGCAGCGACACCCTCGACATGGCCCGCGCCGGTGTGGAGGATGTGCTGAGACACGTGAGAGGGCGTAGGGATGCGTGAAATCGTGCTGGATACCGAGACGACCGGCCTCGACCCGAACGAGGGCCACCGGATCGTCGAGATCGGCGCGGTCGAGCTTGCCAACCACATGCCCACCGGGCGCACATTTCACGAGTACATCAACCCGCGTCGCGACATGCCGATCGAGGCGTTCAACGTCCACGGCATCAGCGCCGAGTTCCTCGCCGACAAGCCGCCGTTCGAGGTGATCGCCGACGCGTTTCTCGATTTCGTGGGCGAGGGGAGGCTGGTGATTCACAACGCATCCTTCGACATGGCCTTTCTGAACGCCGAGCTTGGCTGGTGCGGCCGGCGGCTCCTGGCCGATGCGCAGGCGGTCGATACGTTGACGATCGCGCGGCGGAAATTCCCCGGCGCGATGGTCTCCCTCGATGCCCTGTGCAAGCGTTTCGAGATCGACAACTCGCGGCGCGTCTATCACGGAGCGCTGCTCGATTCCGAGATCCTGGCAGAGGTCTATCTCGAGCTCATCGGGGGGCGGCAGCCCGGCCTCGTGCTGGCGCCATCCGCCGAGGGGCGGCGGCGCGGTGCAACCTCCGCGGACGAGACATGGCGCCCACGACCCCGCCCGGTGCCCCTGGCCGGGCGCCTGACCGAGGCCGAGCGCGCGGCCCATTCCGAGATGGTCGAAGGGCTGGGCGAAAGCGCGGTCTGGCGCCGCTACGAGGCCTAGCCGACCGCGCGCCCGATCAGGCGTCCGTGCTGCCCGACTCCGCTCCCGCGCCGCCCTGCTTCTGCGCTTCGGCGCGGCGGGCGAGCTCCTGCCGGTAGATCTGCAGGAAATCGACGTTGTCGAGGTTGAGCGGGGGAAAGCCGCCGTCGCGCGAGACGTCCGACACGATGCGCCGCACGAACGGGAACAGCATCCGGGGACACTCGATCATCAGGAACGGATGCAGCTGGTTGTCCGGCACGTTCTCGACGTGGAAGATGCCACCGTATTCCAGTTCCATCAGGAACAGCGCAGCACCGTCCGACTTGTTGCGGCTTTCGACGGTGAACTTGGTGATGACCTCGTACTGATGCTCGGCCGAGCGCTTCTTGGCGTCGAGGTTGACCTGCACCTTGATGTCGGGCTGCACCTCGCCCTGCACGCCCTTCTGCGCGACCACGTTCTCGAAGGACATGTCGCGGATGTACTGGCCCAGAACCTGCATCTTGACCTGCGGCTGCTGGGTGCCGGCGGCGGCGCCGTTGGCGCCTTCGGGGGTGCCGCCCGGGGCACCGTCGGTGGGAGTGTCGGACATGAAAGCCTTCCTCGCGTTTTCGTTCAGCCGGGCGCATAGCAAACCCCGCCGGAAGGTCAAAGCCCCGCCGCGTGGCGGCGGGCCGACCGGCAGCGCGGCGGACGGGCCGCGCGCTACTCCTGCGTCCAGCCGGAAGGGCGGTCGCCGCCTTGACGGCGCCGGCGATGCTCCCCGCCCTGCTCATCCGCCCTCTCGTCGGGTGAGAGCTCCTCGTATTCTCCCTCGATCACGTCGGGGCGTCCGGGGGCAGCGTGCCTCGTCCGACCGTGCGGCGCACGCGGATGCACCCCTGCTCTGGCCCCCATGCCGACCCCCGACGCGTGCACGACAACACGCTTTCGGAGCCAGCGGAATGCCGCCTCGCGCACCGCGGGCACCAGCAGCAGGAAGCCGACCGCGTCGGTGAAGAAGCCCGGCGTCAGCAGCAGGGCACCCGAGAAGAGGATCATCGCCCCGTGGGCGAGCGGTTCGGTCGGGTCGCGCAGCGTCTCGAGCGAGCCCTGGATCTGCTGCAGCACGCCGCGCCCCTGCCGGCGCACCAGCCATGTGCCAAGGATCGCGGTCAACACCACGATCAGCAGGATCCAGCCGAGATCGAGCACCGAACCGAGCTGGACGAACAGGGCGATCTCGATGAGCGGAACGGCGATAAAGAGCAGCAGAAGGGGCATCGAGCGCTTTCTCTGGGCTGTGAAGCACGTCCGACCGGCCAGTCAGGGCCGAATGGGGCATTGCAGACGCGCAATCGGTGGACTTGATCGAACCCCCCGCTTACATAGGTGCGTCGACACGGGAGCGGAACCCGCGCCAGCGCCACGCCGCCGCCCCGCCCACATGGCCGCCCCGGCGCCCACAGAGAGAGGACGACATGAGCTCCGCCGTCATCCAGCTGCTGGTCCTCGCCGGCATCGCAATCTTCCTCATCCTTCGGCTGCGCTCTGTTCTCGGCACGCGGGAGGGGTTCGAGAAGCCCCCGGTCTCGACCACCGGCGGCAACGAGCGGGTGCGCGGCCCGCGTCGCGACTTCGAGGTGATCGAAGGGGGCATAGATCGCGACATCACGGACCACGTAGATGACGGCTCGGATGCCGCCAAGGCACTCGCCGCCATGAAGATCGCCGAGCCCGGGTTCAACGTGGGCGAGTTCCTGCAGGGCGCCCGCGCGGCCTACGAGATGATCCTCATGGCCTTCGAGCAGGGCGACATGGAGCAGGTGAAGGACTTCGTGGCCGATGATGTCTACGAGGCCTTCACCGACGTGATCCGGCAGCGCGAGGAACAGGGGCTGACGATCGACGCCAATTTCGTCGGTCTGCGTGACGTGCAGCTGGTCGATGCCAGCTTCGACCGTGATTCGCAGACTGGCGAGGTGACCGTGCGGTTCGTGGGCGAACTCACGTCGGTCGTGCGCAACGCCACGGGCGAAGTGGTGGAGGGCGATCCGCAGGAAATCAAGCGCCAGCGCGATGTCTGGAGCTTCGCCCGCCAGATGGGCACAGGCGACCCCAACTGGCAGCTGGTCGCCACCGGGGAGTAGGGTCTCGTGCGCCTGGCCGGTCCCATCCGCGCCACGGCGCCGTGGGCGCTTCCCGACTCCGCAAGCGGGCGAGGCCGATGCGGTGGCGGTGCGACCCTCGGCCGGGCTGACCGCGCGCCATTCATTGCGCGCGCGCCTGTCCGCGCCGACTGCGCCGGGTCGGATGGCGCGGTCAGGTGCGTGGCCCCGGGCGCCTTCGGGCGTGGCCCGGCGGCGGCAATGGCCCCAAGGCGTTCCCATTGCATTGCACTGCACATGCTTAGTGCGACAGGGTGCGCCCGCCGTGGCCGAGCGCGGTTCGTCACGCACATGCAGTACCACCGAGCCACGGCGCGGTGGGCATAAGCCGATGTCGCGTCGCCGCAAGGGCCATCTGAGCGACGACGATCTGGCGCTGTGGCGACAGGTTGCCCGCACCGCGACGCCGCTGCCCGGCGACCGCCCCCGCAAACCTCCCGGTCAGGATGCGCAGCCCCGCTCCGAGGTGCCCGACAAGGCGACGCGGGCCCGACCCCAACGGCAGACCGCGATCGAACCCTTCCGAATCGGGTCCGAGGCCCGAGCGACCGACCGCGGACATGATCTGACCCCGACGATCCGCGGCCAGCTCGAGCGTCAGCCCCTGCGGATGGATCACAAGGTCTTCACCCGCATGAAGCGCGGCAAGCTCCGGCCCGAGCGGCGGATCGACCTCCACGGCATGACGCTGGCGCAGGCGCACCCCGCGTTGCGCGCCTTCGTCCGGCAGGCCCATGCCGACGGGCTACGCCTTGTTGTGGTCATCACTGGCAAGGGCAGCACGGGGCGCGACGAGGGTGGCCCCATTCCCCAGCCGCGCGGGGTACTCCGCCGTCAGGTGCCCGGCTGGCTGCACTCGCCCGACCTGCGCCCCTACGTGCTCCAGGTGAGCGACGCGCATCTCCGCCACGGCGGCGGCGGCGCGTATTATGTCTGTCTCACGCGCGGACCGGCAGCAGGGGGGCGGCGCGGCTGATCGCGAGCCCGGTGCAGGCGCAGGCCAGCAGGAACCAGCCGGCGATCCCGATCATCTGCTCGTCGAAACTGAGTCCGGCGTCGATCAGCGTGCCGGTCAGGATCGGGCCCACCGCCGTGCCGAACACCATCACCGCCGCCGCCATCGCCTTGACCGCGCCGATATGGCGCGTGCCGTAGAACTCGGCCCAGAAGGCCGAGGGCAGGGTGTGATTGGCACCGACCGTCAGCGCCATCAGGATCATCCCCAGCGCCACGCCCCACGCCCCGGAAGAGAGCGACAACACCAGGAAGGCAGCCACCATCGGGGCCTGCGCCAAGGGCATCAGCCGCGCCGTTCCGAACCGGTCGATCAGGAAGCCAGACAGGAGCATCGAGGCGACGGCCGCCCCCGTGAAGACAGGGAACAGCGCCACGAGGCCTAGGTGGCTCAGCGCCTTGGTCTCGGCGAAATGCACCTGGTGAAAGAAGAAGGCCGTCGAAAAGGCCGCCGGACCCAGCAGGAAAGGGACCATCGCCCAGAACAGCCAGTGACGCAGCACCTCGGCCCGCCGCCAGTGCCGCCCGTCCATGCCGTGCGCCTGGTTTTCCTCGGCCTCTGCCTGCGGCGTCCGTTCGAGCGCCAGGAGCCGCCCCAGCACAGGCAGGGTTGCGAGAATCAGCAGCGCCACCAGCACCCACAGCCACCGCCAGTCGACCACCGCCATCGCCGCAACGAAGGTGACCGGCAGGGTCGCCTCTCCCAGCGCAAACCCCACCGAGGCGACCGACAGCGCCCGCCCGCGGGTCGCGACGAACCAGCGCGCCATGGCCACCGTGGCGATGTGGCTCGTCATGCCCTGACCGCAGAACCGCAGCAGGAACACCACCGGCACCAGCATCCACGCGGCGCTGGCACCCGCCATGGCGAGGCAGGCCGCGGCGAAGAGAGGCAGCACGATCAGCGACAATGCCCGGACCCGAAGGATGTCGGTCGCCTGCCCGGCCCAGATCATGGCGACCGCGGAGGCGAAGGTGCCCGCGGCGTAGATCGTGCCCCAGGCGCCATGCGACAGGCCGAACTCGTCGCGGATCTCGCCGGCGAAAACCGAGATGAAGAAGGTCTGCCCCCAGGACGAGGTGAAGGTCAGCAGCGCCCCGGCAGCAAGGAACGCCGCGTTGGCGCGCAGGAAGGGCAGCATTGCGGGCAGGCGCTCGGGCATGCCGCTCCCCTACGCCCGTTCCGGGGCAGGGGAAATGGGCGCCGCCACGTTCGCGTCGCCGACGCACCCGGCGATGCGCGCGCGCCCGAGGCTGCAAATGTGTGCTGCGCCCGTCGCCTCCCCCGCCTCCAGGTACACATCGTCCTCGTTCACCGAGCCGAACATGGACGATAAGGATAGCTCCGACTTCGTGTTCCGGACCTACATGCAGCCCGCGGTCATTCCCCTCCCGCCCGCCTTGGCGCTCCTGCCTCTGGCGCTGGGCGGCCTCTTCTGCTTGCGCAGACGGGGCGAGGGGCGCGGCAGGGACGCCTGACCGCTGACATGGCCGAACTTGCCACGTCGGGCCGGGCCGGTCACGGCGCGTCGGCGGCGCGTTAGTCAAGCCGGCGAACGAGGAGCTGGTTGGTCGGGCCGCGCTTCGTCTCGAAGATACGGATCGACTGCACCAGGTCGGAAAACTTCTTCTTGCCGTAGCTGCGCGTGTCGAAATCGGGGTTCGCCGCGACCACGAACTGCCCCAACGGCCCCAGCGCATACCACTCGTCGTCCTGGTCGATCGAGTCCATCGCCTTGAGGATCAGGTCGCGCGCCTCGTTGAGCGAGCGCGGGGCGCTCTCGGGCGCAACTTCGGGCGTGGCAACGTCGGGTGCGGCCCCCTTCGCCTGCTGCTTCTTGGCTTCGCGGGCCGGGCCGGCGTCGATATTCTCGAGGTAGATGAACCGCTTGCAGGCGCGCACGAAGGCCTCGGGCGTCTTGCGCTGGCCGATCCCGTAGACGTCGAGCCCCTGCTCGCGGATGCGGCTGGCCAACCGGGTGAAATCGCTGTCGGACGACACCAGCACGAAGCCGTCGAAGCGGTTCGAGTGCAAAAGGTCCATCGCGTCGATCACCAGCGCGATGTCCGAGGCGTTCTTGCCGATCGTGTTGGCCGGCTGGTGGTGCGGCACCAGTCCGAACTCGGCCGTCACCTTGGACCAGCCGCGCATCTGCTGGCTCGAGAAGTCGCCGTAGCAGCGTCGCACGCTCGCTTCGCCCAAGCTCGCGATCTCGTCGAAGATGGCCTTGGTGTATTGCGGCGAGGTGTTGTCGGCGTCGATCAGGATGGCGAGAAGCGGGCGGTCGTCTGGCATCAGGCGCGGCCTTCCAGCGGCTTGAACATCACCAGGGCGTCGACATGGCCCTGTCGCGGGTGGCGGAAGGCGCCGGGCAACCTTCCGACTTCAGCGTAGCCCTCCGACCGCCAGATGTGGAGGGCGGCGGCGTTGGTCTCGACCACGAAATTGAACTGCATGGCGAGAAAGCCCCGCGCCCGCGCCTCGCCCTCGACCCGGCGGAGCATCGCCCGGGCCAGGCCCCGCCCGCGTGCCGCCTCGGCGGTGACGAAGCCGGCATTGGCGACATGCGCCCCGCCGCCCCGCGCGTTGGGGCGCAGATAGCAGGTGCCGAGCGGTGCGCCGGCCGCGTGGGCGAGGAACGCGGCGTTGGGCGGTGCCGTCCAGTAGTTCAGCGCCTCGTCGCGGCCGATATCGGGCTCGATGGCATAGGTGTCGGCCGCGCGAAAGGCGGGCTCGAGCAGCGCCCAGAGCGCCTCGTCGTCGCCCCGGGTGACGGGCCGGATCGTCAGGTCGTGCGGCATGGCGCCTCTCTGGCACGGACGGGCCGCCCGTGCCAGCGCGCTTCGGGGTCGAGGGGCGACACGATCGCTGACCGACCGGGAGTGGCGCGCGGATCGGGCCGCGGCGACCTGCGAAAGCCGCCGCCGCCGTCACACGGCCTGGCTCACTCGCCCAGCGCGATGCCCTCGCGGCGGGGGTCGGCGCCGCCCCGCAGCGTCTCACCCACCTCGATGGCGTGCAGGCCCGAGGTGAGGTCGCGCAGGTTCACCTCGTAGCCCATGGCCGTCAGCGGCTCTGCCAGCGCTTCGGCGTCGGTCCCCGCTTCCAGATCGTAGGTACCGAAGCGGTTGACCGCATGGGGCATGGCGAGGGCCTGCTGCACATCCATCCCCCAGTCGGTATGGGCGATGACGGCCTGCGCGACGTAGCCGATGATGCGGCTGCCGCCGGGCGAGCCGATCACCAGCGTCGGCTTCCCTTCATGCAGGACGATGGTGGGCGACATCGACGAGCGCGGCCGCTTGCCCGGCTCGACACGGTTGGCGATGGGCCGGCCGTCGGCATGGCTGCGGAAGCTGAAGTCGGTCAGCTCGTTGTTGAGCAGGAAGCCCCGCACGAACAGCCGCGAGCCGAAGCCGTTCTCGATGGTCGTGGTCATCGACAGGGCGTTGCCGTCTGCATCGACGATCGAGATGTGCGAGGTCGAGGGAAACTCGATGCTCTCGTCTGGCGCCCAGAGCTGCGCGTGATCCCATTCGGGGGATCCGGGCGCCACCTCGGGCAGGGCGTCGTCGCCCTGCAGAAGCCGGGCGCGCTCGGCAAGATAGTCGGGCGCGACCAGCCCCTGCGTGGGCATCGGCACGAAGTCGGAATCGGCCATGTAGAGGCCGCGGTCGGCGAAGGCGAGGCGCGAGGCGTCGCCGATCAGCCGCCACGCCTCTGGGCTGTCGGGGCCGAGCGCGGCGAGGTCGTAGCTGTCGAGCATGCCGAGGATCTGACCCATCGTCAGCGCGCCGGAGGAGGGCGGACCCATGCCGCAGACGTCGCGCTCGCGGTATTCGGCGCAGACGGCCGGACGCTCCACCGCCTCGTAGAGCGCAAGATCGGTGCGCGACAGCACGCCGGGATTGCCCGCGGCGGTGCGGACGGTCGCCACGATGTCGGACGCGATGTCGCCGGTGTAGAACGCCTCGGCCCCCTCGGCGGCGATGCGGCGGACCGTGTCGGCATAGGCGGGGTTGGTCAGCGTGTCGCCCGCCGCGATGGGCTGGCCCCCGGGGAAGAAGTAGCGGGCCGTGGCGGGGAAGCGTTGCAGGCGGTCGGCGTCGCCGGCGACCAGGTCGGCGAGGCGGGGCGAGACGGTGAAGCCGCCCTCGGCCAGCGCGATCGCCTCGGAGAACAGCGAGGCCCAGTCGGCGCGGCCCCACTTCTCGTGCGCCGCCTGCATCAGCGCGGGCGTGCCCGGCGTGCCGACCGAGCGGCCGCCGACCACCGCATCGAAGAAGCCGAGTGGCTCGCCGTTCTCGTTCTGGAACAGCGTCGGCGTCGCCTCGAGCGGGGCGGTCTCGCGCCCGTCGAGCGTGGTCACTTCGCCGCTGCCTGCGTCGTACCAGACGAGGAAGGCGCCGCCACCGAGGCCCGAGCTCTGCGGCTCGACCAGCCCCAGCACCGCCTGCACCGCCACCATCGCGTCGGCCGCCGTGCCGCCCTCGCGCAGCACCCGTGCGCCGGCCTCGACCGCCAGCGGGTTGGCGGCGGCCACCATCCAGCCCTGCGCCTCTGTCGGCTCTCCGGCCTGCTTGGCCGCCAGCGCGGTGCGGGCCGCCTCGGAGAGCGGGCCGAACTCGGCGCCGACATCGGCGGCCCCTTCGGGCGTGACGGCGTCGGCGGCCTCCTGCGCGACAGCCGGCCAGGCGAGGGCCAGCGCGAGAAGGGCTGTGGCGGTGCGTCTGAGCATGGTCTTCTCCCTGCGGTTTTGCCCTCGGGGGGGCGCTTCAACCGCAGGGTGGCACGGGTGGACCCGACCGGGCGAGGGATGACGTGGCGGCCGGCCCGCTTGCGCAGAGACCGGCCGACGCCCTCAGTATTCCACGACCGAGCGGATCGACTGGCCCGAGTGCATCAGGTCGAAGCCCTCGTTGATCTTGTCCAGCGGCATGGTGTGGGTGATCATCGGGTCGATCTCGATCTTCCCCTCCATGTACCACTCGACGATCTTCGGCACGTCGGTGCGGCCCCGCGCGCCGCCGAAGGCCGTGCCCTTCCAGACCCGCCCCGTCACCAGCTGGAAGGGCCGGGTGGAGATTTCGGCGCCGGCGGGCGCCACGCCGATGATGATCGACTCGCCCCAGCCCTTGTGCGCGCATTCCAGCGCCGCCCGCATCACCGAGACGTTGCCGGTGGCGTCGAAGGAGTAGTCCGCGCCGCCCTTCGTCAGGTTGACGAGGTAGGGCACCAGATCGCCCTCGACCTCGCTGGGGTTGACGAAATCGGTCATGCCGAAGCGCTCGGCCATCTCCTTTTTCGCCGGGTTCAGGTCGACACCCACGATCTGGTCGGCGCCGGCCAGACGCAGCCCCTGGATCACGTTCAGCCCGATGCCGCCGAGGCCGAACACCACGCAGCGCGACCCGATCTCGACCTTGGCGGTGTTGATGACCGCCCCGATGCCCGTCGTCACCCCGCAGCCGATGTAGCACACCTTGTCGAACGGCGCGTCGGGCCGGATCTTGGCCACCGCGATCTCGGGCAGGACCGTGTAGTTCGAGAAGGTCGAGGTGCCCATGTAGTGCAGGATCGGCTCGCCATCCTCGGTCGAGAAGCGTGACGTTCCGTCGGGCATCAGGCCCTGCCCCTGGGTGGTGCGGATCGCCTGGCAGAGATTGGTCTTGGGGTTCAGGCAGTATTCGCATTCGCGGCATTCGGGCGTGTAGAGCGGGATCACGTGGTCGCCCTTCTTCACCGAAGTCACGCCGGGGCCGACATCGACCACCACGCCCGCGCCCTCGTGGCCGAGAATGGCGGGAAACAGCCCCTCCGGATCGGCCCCCGACAGGGTGAAGTCGTCGGTGTGGCACAGGCCCGTGGCCCTGATCTCCACCAGCACCTCGCCGGCGCGCGGGCCTTCGAGGTTGACGTCCATGATCTCCAGCGGCTTGCCCGCCCCGACAGCCACCGCCGCGCGCGTTTTCATTGCCCGAACCTCCCGTTAAGGTGCCGCATGACCGTGGCCGAGGCAGGCCGAAGATTCAATGGGCGAAGGCGGAGCAGCATGCGGCGAGCGATGGCGGTGCGAGGAAGCGTGGTGGCGGGGTGCCTGTGGCTTGCGGCGTGCGGGCCGCAGCAGCCGCCCTTCGAGGAGGTGATGACGCCCGACGCCTCGGCCAGCCTGCCCGCGGCCGAGCCCGTGACGGCCGCGCCGCTGGAGGGCGATGGCGACACCGAGGGCGGCTCGGGGGTCGTGACCGCGCAGGGGCCGGGCGGGCTGGTCGAGCGCCTGCCCGATACGTGCCAGCTCGACAACTACCGGCAATACGCCGGTCAGGATGCAGTGACCGCGTCGTTCGCCGTCACCGACCGCCCGGTGCGGATCATCGCGCCAGACTCGATCGTGAGCCAAGTCTACGACCCGCAGCGGGTGAACTTCTACACCGACAGCGCCGGGCGCGTCGCCCGTATCTCGTGCGGGTAAGGGTGGCCATGCGCACCCTGCGGCCCTACCTGCCCACCGATGACAAAGGGGGCGCGGAATGACGCTGAAGCTGCTGGGGATGTGCGGATCGCTCCGCGCCGGCTCGTGGAACCGCAAGCTGATGCACGACGCCGCGCGGCGGTTCGGGGCGGCCGAATTCGTCGCGGGCGACCTGCGGTTGCCGCTCTACGATGGCGATTCGGAGGATGCCGAGGGCATTCCTCCGCAGGTGCGCCGGCTGGCCGACCAGCTGGAGGTGGCCGACGCGGTGCTGCTGGTGACGCCGGAATACAACCAGTCGCCGGCCGGCGTCATGAAGAACGCGCTCGACTGGATCAGCCGGGTCGAGGGCAGCCCCTGGCGCGACAAGCCGGTGGCGATGATGTCGGCCGCGGCCGGCCGCGCGGGCGGGGCGCGGGCGCAATACATGCTGCGGCTCTGGATGATCCCGTTCCGCCCCTGGGTGATCCCGGGGCCCGAGGTGATGGTGGCCGGCGCCGCGAAGGAATTCGACGGCGCCGGGCGGCTCACGTCGGATCGTTACGCCACCGCGCTGGACGAGCTGATGGCGCAGCTTCGCCACGCCGCCGAGGCACGCCGCACATGAGGGCGCTCGCCCTCGCCGTGGCCGTCGCCCTTGCCCCGGCGGCGCAGGCCCAGCAGGACGCCAGCGTCGCCCGGCCCAATCTGCTCGCCGCCATGGGTCTGCTCGACAGCGAGGAGGCGACCGTGCGGCACCCGCGCGCCCCCGATTTCGCCATCTCGGTGCCCAGCTCCGACGAGGTCACGGCCGAGCGCCTCGACGTGCCGCAGAACGAGGATGACGTCGTCGCCGCGTGGGAGTTCCGCACGGGCGAGGGCGCCGTTGTCGAGACGCTGACCCTGACGGTCGCGCGCATCGATCCGGCCGAGCCGGTGGTGCGCCAGTTCGCCATGGCCAACCTGCTGGTGCTGCGCAGCTACGCCGAGATCGCCCGGCAGTTTCCCGGCGCCCGACTGATCGCCTTCGGCCCCGTGGCGCGGGAAGACGGGCTGAGCGCCGTGCAGACGGTCGGCAACTTCGAGACCGGCGAAGGGCGTGCGCTGGTCTTTCGCCATGTGGGGTTGATGGCGGAAGGCCGCGAGCAGGCGCTGGTGGCCATCGTCAACATCGACCCCGAGCGGATGCCCGTGCGCTCCGACTCAGAGCTGGTCGACACCTTTGCCGGCCGCGCGCTCGGCTCGCTGCGGCTGGTCGAAGACGGCGGCGATCTGCCGGCGGACTAGCCTAGTTCAGCACGCCCGCGTGGCGCATCGCGTCGGCGATGCGCGCCTGCACCGGCGCGGTGACCCCCGTAAGGGGCAGGCGCACCTCGTCGGAGCACTTGCCGAGCAGCGCGAGCCCGTGCTTGGCCCCGGCCACGCCCGGCTCGAGGAAGATCGCCTCGTGCAGGGGCATGAGCCTGTCCTGCAACTCGAGCGCCCTTGCGTAGTCGCCGGCCAGCGTCGCCTCCTGGAACTCCGCGCAAAGCCGTGGCGCGACGTTGGCCGTGACCGAGATGCAGCCGACCCCGCCATGGGCGTTGAAACCGAGCGCCGTCGCGTCCTCGCCCGAGAGCTGCACGAAGTCGGCGCCGACATACATCCGCGTTTCCGACACGCGCGCCAGGTCGCCCGTCGCGTCCTTCACCCCGACGATGCGGGGCAGGCGGGCGAGCTCGGCCATCGTCTGGGGCGTCATGTCGACGACCGAGCGACCGGGGATGTTGTAGATCACGATCGGGATGTTCGTGGCGTCGTGCAGCGCGGTGAAATGCGCGATCATCCCCGCCTGCGTGGGCTTGTTGTAGTAGGGCGTCACCACGAGGGCGGCATCGGCGCCCACCTCCTCGGCGTGGCAAGTGAAGCGGATCGCCTCCGTCGTGTTGTTCGAGCCGGTGCCGGCGACCACGGGGATGCGGCCAGAGACCCGCGCGACCACGCGCTCGATCACCTGCTCGTGCTCCTCGTGGCTGAGCGTGGGGCTCTCGCCCGTGGTGCCGACGGGCACGATCCCGTGGCTGCCCTCGTCGATGTGCCAGTCGACCAGAGCGTCGAGCGTGGCGAAATCGACGCCGCCATCCTTGAACGGGGTCACCAGAGCGGGCAACGATCCCTTCAGTCTGTCCATTCCGGCTTCCCCCTGTCGGCCACCCGAGTCGCGCCCGGTTCCCTAGCTGTCGCCGCAGCCCTTGCCAAGTTCGTGACCCGCACTGTTTCCCGGTTGCATGGCGATATGCGGCCTGTAGGGTCCGCTCGCCGCACCGGGAGGTTGAATTGCGCCGTTTCGCCCTCGCCTCGTGTGTCGCCGTCTTCGCCCTCGCCGGATCCGCGCCGGCGGCCGATGCACCCGCGCCCGAGCTGGCCGACGCGATGCGGCTGGCCTTCGAGAAGGTGCGCGCCGACGACTGGCGCGCGGCCGACGTCGCCGCGCTGCCGGCGGGTGCCGTGGGGCGGGACATCGTGGAATGGTATCGCCTGCGCGACGGCGAGGGGGATTTCGAGGATTACCTGTCCTTCCTGGAGCGGCGCGCCGATTGGCCCGACCTGCTGACCATCCGCCGCAACGCCGAGGGCGCGATCCGGCCCGAGACGCGGCCCGAGGCGGTGCTCGCCTTCTTCGCCGGTCACGAGCCCGCCACGGGCTCGGGCGTGGTGCGGCTGGTTTCGGCGCACGAGTCGCTGGGCCACACGGGCGATGCGATGGCGACCGCCGTGAAGGCGTGGCTGACCCTGCCGCTTGGCGCCGGGGCCGAGGCCGAGCTCCTGTCACGCTATGCCGACGAACTCGCGCCGTTCCACGAACAGCGCATGGACGCGATGCTGTGGGCCGGCAACGAGAGCGCGTGGCGCCGCATGATCGGCCGGGTCGACGAGGGCTGGCTGCGGCTGGCCGAGGCGCGGCAGGCGCTCGATGCGCAGGCGCCCGGGGTCGACGCGCGGATCGAGGCGGTTCCGGCCGCGTTGCAGGACCACCCGGGCCTCGCCTACGAGCGGTTCAACTGGCGGGCGCGCAAGGGGCGGCGCGAGGATGCCATCGCGCTGATGCTCGAGCGCTCCACTGGCCCCGAGGCGCTGGGCCGGCCCGAGCGCTGGGCCAACTGGCGGCGCATCTACGCGCGGATGCTGATGCGCGAGGGGGCCGCGCTCGAGGCCTATACCCTTGCGAGCCGGCACTTTCTCGTCGAGGGGGCGCATTTTGCCGATCTCGAGTGGCTCTCGGGCTTTCTCGCGCTGCGCTTCCTCGACGACCCCGAGCTTGCGCTGTTCCACTTCGACCGGTTCGCCATGGCCGTGGAGACGCCGATCAGCCTGGGCCGCGCCGGCTACTGGCGGGGCCGCGCCTACGAGGCGCTGGGCGAGGAGGAGAACGCCGAGACGGCCTATCGCGCGGGTGCCGAGCACCAGACGAGCTTTTACGGGCTCCTCGCGGCCGAGGCCGCGGGCGTGGACCTTGATCCGGCGCTGAGCGGCGGAGAGGAGTTTCCCACCTTCGACGAGGCCGGGCTGGCCGACAACAGCGTGTGGCAGGCGGCCGATCTCTTCCTCGCCGGGGGCGAGCCGTGGCGGGCCGAGCAGTTCCTCCGCCACCTTGGCCGGACCCTCCCGCGCGAGGCCGCGGGCGCCGTCGCCGACGTGCTGCTCGGGCGGGGCGAGGCGCATATCGCGCTTCGCATGGCCAAGGCCGCGGCCGGGGAGGGAAGGGTGCTGCATGCGGCCTACTTCCCCATAGCCGAGGGGTTCGACGGCGATCTGCCGGTCGAACGCGCCCTCGCCCTCGCCGTGGCCCGCCGCGAAAGCGAGTTCGATCCCGTGGTTGTCAGCCCGGCCGGGGCGCGCGGGATCATGCAGCTCATGCCCGGCACGGCCAGCGACGTGAGCCGCGAGCTGGGCCTCTCCTATTCGCGTGATGGCCTGACGGAGGACGCGGCCTACAACGTGCGCCTCGGCACCGCCTATCTCGCCGGGCTGATCGACTCGTTCGGGCCGGCGCCGGTGCTCGTCGCCGTGGGTTACAACGCGGGGCCGGGCCGTGCGATCGACTGGCGCGCGACCTTCGGCGACCCGCGTGACGAAAGCGTCGATCTCGTCGACTGGATCGAGCTGATCCCGTTCCGCGAGACGCGCAACTACGTCATGCGCGTCACCGAATCGGTCATGGTCTACCGCGCCCGCCTGTCGGGCGAGACCGGCCCGGTGCGGATGCTCGACTACCTGCGCAACGGATAGCGCGACATCGCCGGGCGAGGGGTCGGGCGACCGCAGGCGGGCCGGTCCCACCGCCCTCACTCGGGGGCCGCCGTGCCCTCCTCGGTGGTCGTCTCGCCGCCGCCGTCGCCCACGGCCTCGTCTTCCTCGTTGCACGCCGCGAGGGCGAGCATGACGAACACGCCCAGGATCAACCGTTTCATCGTCGTGTCTCCTTGTCCGGACAGCGCCCATGATCATACGTCACCGCCACGCCGCCGTTCCGCGCAATTCCCACGCCCGGCCGGGCGCCGGCGAAGACCTGCCGACCGGCCGCGCGGCATCGGCGACGGGCCGCTCCGGTTGTGCGCCGCTCCGGGCAGGGCCATATAGCGGCCCGGATGGAGGTGCGCATGGACAGACGCGAGTTTCCCGGCTGGCACGGCACGACGATCATCGGCGTCCGCCGCGGCGGCGAGGTCGTGATTGCCGGCGACGGGCAGGTGAGCATGGGCGACACGGTGATGAAGGGCACCGCCCGCAAGGTGCGCCGACTCTCGCCCGGCGGCTCGGATGTGGTGGCGGGCTTCGCCGGCTCGACCGCCGACGCCTTCGCGCTGCTCGAGCGTCTCGAGACCAAGCTCGAGTCCGCGCCCGGCCAGCTCCAGCGCGCCTGCGTCGAGCTGGCGAAGGACTGGCGCACCGACAAGTACCTGCAGAAGCTTGAGGCGATGCTCATCGTCACCGACGGGGCGCAGATGTATGTCGTCACCGGCGCCGGCGACGTGCTCGAGCCCGAGCACGACGTCGCCGCCATCGGATCGGGGGGCAACTACGCGCTCGCCGCCGCCCGCGGGCTGGCCGAAAAGACCGATCTTTCGGCGGAGGAGATCGCGCGTCAGGCCATGGCCATCGCCGCCGACATCTGCGTCTACACCAACGGCAACCTGACGGTGGAGACGATCAGGGGCGCGGCGTGAGCCTGTCCCGCGACGATTTGCGCGCAGCCGTCGCCGCCGGCATGATCTCCGAGGCGCAGGCGGCCTCGGTGCTTGCGCTGTCCGAGGCGCGGGCCGGGGTGCGCGAGCGGATGGAGGGGCGCGACGAGCCGTTCGAGCTGTTCCGCGGCTTCAACGAGATCTTCATCGTCGTGGGCCTCGTCATTCTCTACGCCGGCTGGATGGGCGTCACCGGCCTGTCGGCCGCCACGTCGCTCGGCCCCACGGGCCTGAGCTTCGCGATCTATGCCGCGATCACCATGGCCGTCTCGGCCGGCCTCGCCGGATACTTCACCCTCCGCCGCCGGATGGTCGCGCCGTCCATCGCATTGACGGTCATGTTCGGCCTTGCCGCGCTGCAGCTGGGCGCGAGCCTCGGCTGGCAGGTCGGGCTGAACTTCCAGCAGCGGGCGGTGTTCACCGCGGGCCTCGCCACAATGGCGATGCTGGGCTGGTACGGCGTGTTCCGCATCCCCTTCTCGATGGCGCTGGTGGCGCTCGGTGTCTTCGCCACGGCGGGCGCGGCGCTGATCGTGCAGGGCGCGGGCCTGCCCCGCCCGCAGGAGCTGTTCCTGCTGTCGGCAGACGGGCCTTTCGCGGCGCTGACCATCGTGCTCGGCCTGATCGGTCTCGCCGTGGCGCTCGCCTTCGACATGTCCGACCCGCACCGCGTGACGCGCCGCTCCGCCACCGGATTCTGGCTGCATGTCGTCGCCGCGCCCGCCATCGTCAACACTGTCGCGCTGACCCTGTTCACGGACGGAAGCCGCGGCGCGGTGATGGCCCTCATGGCCTTCCTCGCGGCCATGGCGCTGTTCGCGCTGGTCATCGACCGACGCTCGTTCATCGTGGCAGGCGTCGGCTACGTCGTGGCGCTGTCGCTCGGCGTGCTCGAGGACAGCGCGATGCTGGCCATCCTGCTTCTCGGGCTCGCCCTCGTCCTGCTCGGGGCCGGGTGGGAACAGATGCGCGGCAGCCTGATGCGCGCGCTTCCCCGCTTTCCCGGCAAGGATCGCCTGCCGCCCTGGACCCTTCTCGACGAAAGACCCCCCGCATGACAGACCTGACCCCTCGAGAGATCGTCTCGGAGCTCGACCGTTTCATCATCGGCCAGCAGGAGGCCAAGCGCGCCGTCGCCGTCGCCCTGCGCTCGCGCTGGCGCCGCCGGCAGCTCGACCCCGCCCTGCGCGAAGAAGTCTACCCCAAGAACATCCTGATGATCGGCCCCACCGGCGTCGGCAAGACCGAGATCTCGCGCCGCCTCGCCAGGCTCGCCCGCGCGCCCTTCGTCAAGGTGGAGGCGACCAAGTTCACCGAGGTCGGCTATGTCGGCCGCGACGTCGAGCAGATCGTGCGTGATCTCGTCGACGCCTCCATCGCCATGACCCGCGAGCACATGCGCGAAGACGTCAAGGCCCGCGCCCACCAGAACGCCGAGGACCGCGTGATCGAGGCCATCGCCGGCGAGAACGCCCGCGAGCAGACGCGCGAAATGTTCCGCGCCAAGCTCAAGCGCGGCGAGCTCGACGACCACGAGATCGAGCTCGACCTTGCCGAATCCGCCCCTTCGATGCCGATGATGGAGATTCCGGGCCAGCCCGGCATGGGCGGCATGAACCTCGGCGACCTCTTCGGAAAGGCGTTCGGCCAGCGGACGGTGCGCAAGAAGCTGACCGTGCGCGACAGCTACGAGGTGCTGATCCAGGAAGAGGCCGACAAGCTGCTCGACGACGAGCAGGTCAAGCAGGCGGCGCTCACCGCGGTTCAGGAGAACGGTATCGTCTTCCTCGACGAGATCGACAAGGTGGCAACCCGTCAGGATACGCGCGGCGGCGAGGTGAGCCGCGAGGGGGTGCAGCGCGACCTCTTGCCCCTGATCGAGGGCACGACGGTGAGCACCAAGCACGGCCCGGTCAAGACCGACCACATCCTGTTCATCGCCTCGGGCGCCTTCCACATCGCCAAGCCGTCCGACCTGCTGCCGGAGCTTCAGGGCCGCCTGCCCATTCGCGTCGAGTTGCGCGCCCTGACCGAGGCCGACTTCGTGCGCATCCTCGAAGAGACCGACAACGCCCTGACCCGCCAGTATGCCGCTCTGATGAAGGCCGAGGACGTGACGGTGGAGTTCACCGAAGACGGCATCGCCGCGCTCGCCCGCATCGCGGCCGAGGTGAACCAGTCGGTCGAGAACATCGGCGCGCGGCGCCTCTACACGGTGATGGAGCGCGTCTTCGAAGAGCTGTCGTTCACCGCGCCCGACCGCGCCGGAGAGACGGTCAAGGTCGATGCCGCCTTCGTCGAGCAGAATATCGGCGAGTTGGCCAGGTCGGCAGATCTCAGCCGCTACGTGCTCTGAGGGGCGGCGGCTCCATCATCTTGGCCGAAATACTCCGGGGGAGGCGGCCCGGAACGGGCCGACGGGGGCAGCGCCCCCTGCGCCCATCGCCGCCTCACGCCGCCGCTTCGACCGCCGCGACCACCTCGCCCAGCACGGCGCCCAGCAGCGCCTCGTCCTCGCACTCGCCCATGACGCGAATCAGCGGCTCGGTGCCCGACTTGCGGATCAGAAGGCGCCCCTTCGCGCCCATCCGCGCCTCGGCATCCGCGATGGCGGCCTGCACCGCAGCCTGCTCGAGCGGCGCCGCGCCGGGGGCGAAACGCACGTTTCTCAGCATCTGCGGCACCGTCTCGAAATTCGACGCCAGTTCCGAGGCGCGCCGCCCCGTCTCGACCATCGCCGCGAGGAATTGCAGCGCCGCGATCAGCCCGTCGCCCGTGGTGGCGTAGTCGGTCATCACGATGTGGCCCGACTGCTCGCCGCCGAGGTTCCAGCCGCCCGCCCGCATCCGCTCCACCACGTAGCGGTCGCCGACCGGCGTCCGCTCCAGCCGCAGGCCGCGCCCCTCGAGGAACCGCTCGAGCCCGAGGTTCGACATCACCGTGGCCACGAGCGTGCCCTCGCGCAGCCGCTGCTGCTGGGCCCAGCGCGCGGCGAGCAGCGCCATGATCTGGTCGCCGTCGGCCACGCGGCCGGTTTCATCGAGCACCATCAGACGGTCGGCGTCGCCGTCGAGGCACAGGCCGATATCGGCGCGATACTGCACCACCGCCTTCGCCGCCGCCTCGACATTGGTCGAGCCGCACCCTTCGTTGATGTTGAGCCCGTCGGGCGACACGCCGATCTCGATCAGCTCCGCCCCCAGCTCCCACAGCACCTGCGGCGCGGTGCGGTAGGCTGCCCCGTTGGCGCAGTCGATCACCACCCGCAGGCCGGCGAGCGACCGGTCGGGCGGAAAGCTCGCCTTGGCCCGCTCGACATAGCGGAAGCGCCCGTCGTCGATCCGTTTCGCCCTCCCGATGTTCTGCGCCTGCGCGGGCTCGACCCCGCTGTCGACCAGCGCCTCGATCTCGGCCTCGGCGGCGTCCGACAGCTTGTAGCCGTCAGGCCCGAAGAACTTGATGCCGTTGTCGTGGTGCGGGTTGTGGCTCGCCGAGATCATGATGCCGAGGTCGGCCCGCATCGACCGCGTCAGGTATCCTACCGCCGGCGTCGGCACCGGCCCGAGCAGCAGCACGTTCATCCCCGTGCTCGTCAGCCCCGCCGTCAGAGCGTTCTCGAACATGTAGCCCGACAGGCGCGTGTCCTTGCCGATCACGACGCGGTGCTCCTCGCTCGCGTCCTGGCGGAAGTAGCGGCCGGCCGCCGCGCCGAGGCGCAGCGCCATCCCTGCGGTCATCGGGTGGGTGTTGGCGCGTCCGCGCACGCCGTCGGTGCCGAAAAGCGTCCGGTTCATGGCCTGTCCTCGTCCCACGACCCCTGCGTCGCTGCCCGCCAGAGCGCCAGCGCCTGTGCCGTCTCGCTCGTATCATGGACGCGCAGAACCTGCACGCCCTGCGCCGCGCAGGCCAGCGCCACGGCGACCGAGCCGGGTGCGCGCGGCCGGCCGCCGCCGGCGCCCGAGATCGTGCCGATGAAGCGCTTGCGCGAGGCGCCCACGAGGACAGGGCAGCCCAGCCCGTGGAACAGCGAGACGCGGCCCAGAAGCGCGAGGTTGTGCGCCAGCGTCTTTCCGAAGCCGATGCCGGGGTCGACGAGGATGCGCTCGCGGTCGATGCCCGCCGCCTCGGCCGCGGACACGCGCGCGGCGAGCCAGTCGAAGATGTCGAGCAGAACGTCGTCGTAGCGGGGGTCGTCCTGCATCGTCTCGGGGCCGCCTTGCGCGTGCATCAGGCAGAGGGGCACGCCCGCCTCCGCCACCAGCGCGGCCATGCCCGCATCGAAGGACAGTGCCGAGACGTCGTTGACCATGGCGGCCCCGGCCCCCAGCGCCGCCCGCGCCACACCCGCCTTCCGCGTGTCGATGGAGAGGGGCCGCGGCCCCCCCGCGAGTCCCCGGATCACGGGCAGAACCCGCGCCATCTCTTCCTCCACCGGCACCTCGCGGGCGCCGGGGCGGGTGGATTCGCCACCGATGTCGATCAGGTCGACGTCGTCTGCCATTGCCCGGCCGGCCGCGATCGCCACCTCCGCCTCCGCGTGCACGCCCCCGTCGGAAAAGCTGTCGGGCGTGACGTTGAGGATGCCCATCAGCCGGGGCCTGTCCCAGCCGGGCCCCATCAGCGCCGGCCGGGGCGCGGTCAGCCGCGCGCGCCAGTCTCCGGGCAGCGCCTCGACGGGCTCGACCTGCGGCGCCTGTCCCCGCTCCAGGACCTCGACATGGGTAAACCAGGCCCAGCCCCCGGCAAGCGTCGGCGCATTGTCGGGTCGCGCGGGGCCTACCTGCGGCAATGGCCGCCAATAGGTCGTCACAGCGCCAGCTCCCCGTCCAGCGCCACCGTCTCGCCCCCCGGCACGGGCGCGCCGAGGCCCAGCAGGCGTGCCGCGCCGAGCAGCCCCCCGAGCCAGGCGGCGATCGCCGGCGCGTCCTCTGCCCCGGCCTCCGGCGCCTCGACCGCGTCGAGCACGATCTTCGAGGGCGCCCAGACCACGATGCGCCCCCCGGCGATGGCGTGAGCGATCTCGGTGCGCGTCTCGACCACCACGCAGCGACGGTCGCGGCCGGCCAGCACCCAGGCGTTCTGCTCCAGCGCCAGAAGGTCGATCCGCGCCTGCGGCATCGGATGGGCCGAGCGGGGCCGGGGCAGGTCGGGCAGCCCCACCGTCAGCACCACCGGCCAGCCCTGCGCCTCGAGCTGATCGAGCCAGCGCGGCAGCCGCGCATCCCCGATCGCCGCGTTCGACAGGTGCACCACCAGCGGCCGTGCCTCGGCCCCCGCGATCACCGTCTCGGGCAGCGCGGCCGCCCCCTCCGCCTCGGCCCGCCGCTCGATCTCCACGCCCAGCGCATGCGGGCCGCGGTCGAGCTTCTCGATCCGCACGAAGACGCGCCGCGCCATCGGCTCGGTCAGCACCAGCGCCGCCACCCGCTCGGCGAGCGTCTCCAGGAGGTTCAGCCGCTCCTCGCCCAGCGCCCGGTCGATCGCCGCTACCAGCGTGTCGTAAGACAGGATGCGGTCGACATCGTCCGACAGGTCGCCCCGCGGCCGCCCTACCTCCACCACCACGTCGAAGCGCAGCCGCTGCGGCGCGCCCCGTTCCTCCTGGAACGCGCCGATCTCCACCGATCGGACATGTTCGCGCAGCGAGATACGGTCGCGCGAGGGGGCGCCCGGAGCGCCGGCGCGCGCCTCGAGCGGAGAGAATGCAGTGGCGAGATCCCGTGTCATGCAGCGCTCCCTGCCATGGACACCGCGCCCCTTCCAGCCCGGCGAACGACGCGACACGGCCCGAAACCGGCCCGTCCCTTCTTCTTGCTGCAAATATCCCCGCCGGAGGCACGGCCCCGCTTGCGGGGCCCACGAATGGGAAGGCGCCGAAGGCGCTCCGGACCGTCGCGCTTCAGGAGCGCGGCGCCCGGTAGAAGCGGTGCACCCCGATCGTCGCGGTGTGGGGAAACGCCGCCGCCCAGCGCGGGTTCACCGCGGTCGTGTGATAGTGCGTGGCGCCGCCGGTCAGCACCCGCGGGGCGCCGTCGAGCATCAGGCGCGCGATCTTGCCCGCCCGCGCCCAGGCCCGCTTTTCGCGGATCGTTTCGGCCGCGCCGTCGCAGGTGTAGGTGAACTGGCAGCGGTAGCGCTGACCGGTGCCCTGGTGCACCACGCCGCAGACGCTGTCGGGGTAGGTCCGGCTGTCGACGCGGTTGAGGATCACCTCGGCCACCGCGACCTGCCCGCGCACCGGCTCGCTCCGCGCCTCGAAATAGATCGCCTCGGCGAGGCAGCGCCACTGCGCGCCACCTTCCGGCCGCGGCAGACGGTCGATCCAGTCGATCTCGTGGCGAATCGCGCGGCGCTCGGTCTCGTCGGTGCGCAACAGGCTCGGGGCGGGCAGCCCGGCGCTGGCCCGGAAGGCTTCGGCGCCGGGGCCGGCGATCTCCTCGAGCCGCGCGGCGAAGGGGCGCTCGTCCCCCGGTGCGGCACCGTCGCGCTCCACCGCGCGCGGGTCCGACGAGGTGGAAAGGAACGTGTCGGCGCGCGCCGGAGAGGCGGTCAGGAGCGCGAACGACGTCACACAGGCAGCGGCCAGCGCCGCTGCGGCACTCTTTGCAGGCAGCATCGTACTCTCTCGGGCTTCGACGCGGTTCCCCCCACGCCCGGGCCGGAGGACCGGCTAGACCAGCCGGGCCACGAGTGTAAACGTCAGACTGCCTGCCCAAATTGCGCGCAATTCGACAAAAAAGGCGCTTCTCGGGCGGGGGTGTGACAAAAAAGCGCTAAGCTGTGGCCGGGGCGCCTCAGTCTTCCAGGCCATCGTCGGCGGCCCCGGCCCCGACCGATTCGCGCGCGCGCAGCGCGAGGTGGGCGGCCGCGAGCCGGGCGATGGGCACGCGGAAGGGCGAGCACGACACGTAGTCGAAACCCGCCTCCCGGCAGAAGGCGATCGTGTCGGGGTCGCCGCCGTGCTCGCCGCAGACAGACAGCACCACGTCGGGCCGGGTGCGCCGCCCCCGTTCCGCCCCGAGCAGCAGCAGCTCGCCCACCCCGTCGCGGTCGAGCGTGTGGAACGGGTCCTCCGGGAACACCTCCTGGCTGACATAGGTGCCCATGAACCGGCCGGCGTCGTCGCGGGACAGGCCATACGTCATCTGCGTCAGGTCGTTGGTGCCGAACGACAGGAAGGCCGAGTGCTGGGCGATCTCGCCCGAGCGCAGGGCGGCGCGCGGCGTCTCGACCATCACCCCGAGCCGATAGTCGAACTCCTGCCCCGTCTCGGTCTTGACCGCCACCGCCACCGAGTCGATCCGGCCGCGCACCAACTCCACCTCGCGCTTTGCCGAGACGAGCGGGATCATGATCTCGGGCACCACGGCGGCGCCGGCCCGCCGCGAGGCCTCGACCGTCGCCTCGAAGATGGCGCGCGCCTGCATGTCGTAGATCTCGGGCAGCGTCACCCCGAGGCGCACGCCGCGCAACCCGAGCATCGGGTTGAACTCCGACAGCGCCTCGACGCGGTGCGTGACGTCCGACAGCGGCAGGTCGAGCGCCTCGGCGAGGCCCCGCAATCCCTCGCGGTCGGAGGGCAGGAACTCGTGCAGCGGCGGATCGAACAGGCGGATGCAGACGGGCTTGCCCGCCATGATCTCGAACAGCTCGACGAAATCGGCGCGCTGCATGGGCAGCAGCCGCTCGAGCGCGGCGGCGCGGTCGGTCGAATTGTCGGTGAAGATCATCTCGCGCATCACCGTCAGGCGCGCGGGCTCGAAGAACATGTGCTCGGTGCGGCAGAGACCGATCCCCTCGGCCGCGAAATCTTGCGCCATCCGGGCATCGGCGGGGGTGTCGGCGTTGGCACGCACCCCGATGTCGCGCCGGGCATCGGCCCAGGCGAGCAGCTTGCGGAACGGGCCGTCGAGCCCCGGCTCGAGCATCGGCGCCGCACCCTTCAGCGCCTCGCCGGTGGAGCCGTCGACCGTCACTACGTCGCCCTCGCTCAGCACCCGGCCCGAGGCCGTTATCGCCCGTCGCCTGCGCGGGTCGAGGCGCAGGCCCGTCGCGCCGACGATGGCCGGCAGGCCGAGGCCGCGGGCGATCACCGCGGCATGGCTGGTCATGCCGCCCCGCTCGGTGATGACCGCGTTCGCCGCGTGCATGCCGCGAATGTCCTCGGGCGTGGTCTCGCGCCGGGCGAGGATGCAGGGCTCGCCCTGCGATGCCGCCGTCTGCGCCGCCTCCGAGCTGAACACGAGCTTGCCCACCGCCGCGCCGGGGCTCGCCGCCATGCCCTTGAGCAGCACGTCGCGCGGCGCCGCCGGATCGACCTGCGGATGCAACAGCTCGGTCAGCGCCCTGGGCGGAACGCGCAGCACCGCGTCGTCGGGCGTGATGATTCCCTCCTCGGCCAGCGTGACCGCGATGCGCACGTCGGCCCGCGCCGAGCGCGGAACGCGGACGGCGTCGATCACCGACAGCGCGCCGTCGACCACGGTGAACTCGATCTCCATCTCTTCGCGCAGGCGGGCGCGGCACCGCTCCGCGATCTCGGTCAGCTGGTCGAAGATACCGGGCTGCTCGCTCTCGAGGGAGGGGCCGCGCTCGTCCTGTGCGAGGTAGATCGCCTCTTCGCTGCGGCCGAGGGCGTCGCGCCCCATCGACTGGCGGAGGTAGCGGCCCGAGACCTGCCGCTGCCCCGTCACGACATCGACCATGCGGATCACGCCCGAGCCGCTCTCGCCCGGCCCCATCCCCAGCGCCATCGCCTGCACGACGAGGCCGAGCCCGGCGTCGGCCGGTGCCCCGCGCGCCTGCCGCAGTAGGCGTGCCGACGTCGTCTCCCAGGCGCGCGCCATCGAGCGCAGCACCTCGGCAAGCTGGCGGGCCGGATCCTGCGGAAACGGTTGCTCCGTCTCGTCCTCGTAGGCGGCGAGTGCGGCGCGCACCGCCTCGCCGCCGCCGAGTTCCGCCGCCTGTTCGAAGGGCTCGGGGTCGAGATGCGCGACATCCTCGGCATAGGCCATCACGAAGCGCAGGTAGAGCGCGTCCGCCGCCTCGCGCCCCAGCGTCTCGGCCAGTGAGTCGGCCCTGGCATCGCACATGCCGATGTTGAGCACCGCGCCCGGCCCGCCCCAGTCGGGGTCGCCGGAGGAGGGGCGCACCGAGACGAGCGGCGCGCGGCCGAACGCGGCGAGCAGGCGCGCCGTGTCGGGGCGATGCCCCTCGGCGATGCGGAGGACCTCGTCGAACGAGAGTGCCACGGTGCGCGGCACGGGCACGCCGAGGCGCACCAGCCTCTGCAGGCACTTCGCCCGCCCGCCATGCGCCGCGACCGTGATCCGCCCCTCGGGCGTGATCAGCGTGAAGTCCTTGAAATCGCGCATTTGCTGCAACGCGGCGCACCTCCGGGGCCAGCGGCACCATACGCCCGCGCGGCGCGGCCGCAAGCGCCACGAATCGACGCGGCCCGGCGGGGCGTGCGCGTGTGCCTCAGTGCGCGGGGGCGGTCACCGGGTCGAGCAGGGTGCGCCCCCCATCGACGGTCAGGATCTGCCCCGTCACGAAGCCGGCCGCACCGGATGCGAGGAACTGCACCGCCTCGGCCACCTCCGAGGACTTGGCGATCCGGTTCATCGGGGTGTGTTCCCGGATGTCGGCCCGGAAGTCGACGTTTTCCTTCAACGTGTCCTGCAGCGAGGCCGACAGGACCGATCCGAACGCCACCGCGTTGACGCGGATGCGGTGCGGTGCCAGCGCCACCGCCAGAGAGCGCGTCATCTGGTCGAGCGCGGCCGAGCTGACCGAGTAGCCGAGCAGAGCCGGATGGGTGCGACGCGCGGCGATCGACGACAGGTTGACGATGGCACCGACCGAGGGAACCTCGCTTCCGTCCTCTTCGGCTTGTCGGATCATCCGCTTGGCGACGAGCTGCGACAGGCGGAGCGATGTCATCACGTTCTGCTGCCAGAGCGTCTGCACGGCGTCGCCGTCGGGGTCGAGCGGGTCCGACGGCACCATCTGGCGCGAGGCGTTCACGAGGATGTCGATTCGCTCGAAGGCGTCGAGCGTGGCCGAGAGCAGGTTGGCCTGGGTCAGCCGCTCGCGCAGGTCGCCGCCGAAGGCGCGCGCGCGGGCGTCTTCGCCCTCGGTGGGCGCGCCGGCGGCCTCGGCCGCGTCGGTCATCTCCTTGTCGAGCCGCCGCTCGTCCATGTCGGCGAACATGACTTTGGCGCCCGCGTCGAGAAACGTGCGCGCGATCGAGAGGCCGACGCCGTTTGCGGCGCCGGTCACGATGGCGGTCTTGCCGGAGATGGAAAACGACATCGGCGCCCTGTGCAACCTCTTCGCGTCTCAGCCCTAGCGCAGATCAGCGCCGGGGGCGAGATCGGTTGAATCTCGGGCGGGAGGCGGCGACCAGCTTGTAGCCCGCCTCCTCGCCCAGCGGGCGCAGCTCGGCGAAATGTCCCTCCAGCGCCTTCTCGTAGGGCAGATGCCGGTTGGCCACGAGCCACAGCGTGCCCGACGGCGTCAACAGGCGCGCGGCCGCGGCGATGAAGGCGGCGCCGACCGCCGGATCGGCCTGCCGCGAGGTGTGGAACGGTGGGTTGCAGATCACGTGGTCGAAGGGCGCCTGCCCCTCCCACCGCGTCGCATCGGCCCAGTGGAAATGGGCACGCGCGTCGCGGATGTTGGCGCGGGCGGCCTCGAGCGCGGCGTGCTCGGCCTCGACCAGCGCGATCTCGGTCAATCCCCGCCGTTCCAGCGCCTGGAAGGCGAGGTAGCCCCATCCGGCTCCCAGATCGGCCACCCGGCCCGAGAGCTTGTCAGGCAGCGCGCGGCCGAGCTTGACGCTGCCCGGGTCGGGCCCGTCGGCCGAGAAGGCGCCGGGCGCCGTCACCCAGCCCGACCCGGTGCGGATGAGCTCGGGCAACAGCCAGCCGGCCAGCGCCTGAGGCGGGCCCGAGATCATCGCGCATTTCCCGTGTCCCTTGGCGACGGGGGCCGAGACGTCGACCCGCGCGCGCAGCTCCTTGAGGAGCGAGTCGATCCCGTCGGTCTTGCGCCCGTCGACGATCACCGGACCGCCATGGGCCAGCGCCTGGGCGACGAGGCTGCGCGCCAGCGGCTTGGACCGAGGGACGATCACGACCGCCCCCGCCGCGTCTTCGGGCGGCTCGAACATGACGGAATGCCCGAGCGCCGCCCAGTAGGCGTGATCCGGCGCGAAGCCGTGGACGATCCGCAGGCGCGACGCGGGAAGGGCCGACAGGTCCGTTCCGGCAGGGGGGCGGTACACCGCGATCGCGCCGGCGGCGGGCAGGTGCACCGCGCCGATGTCGACCGCGAAGGAGAGCCGGGAGGACGTCATCGCCGCCCTCTAGCGCCTGTCGGGGGCCGGGTGCAAATTCCTTTCCGAAAGGAATTTGCAAAAGCCTTCCTTCAAGGCTTTTGCGCCCCGGGGCCGTCGACGGCGCTCACTCCTTCTCCATCGTGCACTGGAGGGGATGCTGGTGGCGGCGGGCGAAATCCATCACCTGAGCGACCTTGGTCTCGGCCACCTCGTGGCTGAACACGCCGACGACCGCGACTCCCTTCTTGTGCACGACGAGCATGAGTTCGAACGCCTGCGCGTGGCTCATGCCGAAGAACCGCTCCAGCACGTGCACGACGAATTCCATCGGCGTATAATCGTCGTTGAGAAGCAGAACCTTGTAGAGCGGCGGTTTCTGCGTCTTCGGTTTGGTCTTGGCGATCACGCCGGATTCGCCACCGGGCGACTCGCCATCCTTCGAGCCGAGGCGGCGGACGCCGGCTCGGATCGGACGGGAGTCGCCGGATCGGTCAGGCGAAGGCAGGTCATACTCGAACGGGCGTGTCACGGCACTGTCGCTCCACTAGATTCTACGGGCGCCGCGCCCGGTGGAAAACGCGTGCCCGGCAATATAAAGGAGGGAGCGCATCTGAAAAGGGTCGATGCGCCCCAGGAGACCCGGGCCCATGACTTCTCTCGCCGCGACGACCGGTGCCGCCGAGGCGCCGGCCCTGGCCCAGCCCGTCAACGTGACGACCGTCGGGTTCGACGCGGACGACACGCTGTGGCACAACGAGCGTTTCTTCGCCCTCACGCAGGAACGGTTCGGCGAGTTGCTCGCCGACCATGCCCCGCGCGACCACCTTGCAGAGCGGCTTCTCGCGGCCGAACGGCGCAATCTTCACCGCTACGGATACGGCATCAAGGGCTTCGTGTTGTCGATGATCGAAACGGCCGTCGAGGTCACCGACGAGAGGGTGCCCGCGCGCGTGATCCGCGACATCCTCGAAGCCGGCCACGAGATGCTCGAGCACCCGATCGAACTGCTGCCCGCGGCGCGCGAGGCGGTCGAAGCGCTGTCGGCCAGCCATCACCGGCTGATCCTGATCACCAAGGGCGACCTGATGGACCAGGAGCGCAAGCTCGCGCAATCCGGCCTTGGCGAGCATTTCGACCGGGTCGAGATCGTCTCCGAGAAGGCGCCCGGGACCTACGCGCGCATCTTCGCCGAGCACGGCGACGGGGCCGAGCGGGCGATGATGGTGGGCAACTCGGTCAAGTCCGACATCCGGCCCGCGCTCGAGGCGGGCGCCTGGGCGGTGCATGTGCCCTTCGAGCTGACCTGGGCGCTCGAGCACGCCGAGACGCCGGAGGGGCACCCCCGCTTCCGCGCGCTGAGCGACCTCGGCGGCCTGATCCCGCTGGTGGCGGATCTCGGCTGACCCAAGGCCATCCTGCCGGCGGCGAAACATCTGGTGCGCCGGGGCGCACGTTTGACCAGATCTTGGGGCGTTGCATCAAAGTCGCCCTGAAGGCACTTGATCTTGCGTGCTTTTCCCGGTGTTCGCCGGTGTGCTATGTTGTCATCAAAGACAAGCCGACTCCGGCATCTGAATCGGGGCGGCACGAGGCAGAACAAGGCACGCGACATGAGCACGCCCGCCCCTCAGGGGCGCCGGGGGCTTCCGGCACACCTGTATCCGATCGTCTTCGCCCTTCTTACCCTCGCCGTGCTGCTCGGAGCCTCCCTCCGCGCCGGCGCCGCGCCCTATGCCGCCATGGTGATGGACGCGCGCACGGGCGAGGTGCTGCACTCGGCCAATGCCGACACGCGCCTCCATCCGGCCTCGCTGACCAAGATGATGACGCTCTACATCGCCTTCGAGGCGGTGCAGAACGGCGAGATCGGCCTCGACGACATGGTGACCATCTCGCGCAAGGCCGCCGCGGAGGTGCCGTCGAAGCTGGGCCTGCGGGCGGGCAGCCGGATCGAGCTGCGCTACCTGATCCGGGCCGCGGCGGTGAAGTCGGCCAACGACGCGGCCACCGCCATCGGCGAGGCGATCGAGGGGTCAGAGGCCGCCTTCGCCCGGCGGATGACCCGCACCGCAAAGGCGCTCGGCATGACGCGCACGACCTTCAAGAATGCCCATGGCCTGACCGAGGAGGGGCACCTCAGCACGGCGCGCGACATGACGATCATGGGGCGGCGGCTCTTCTACGACTACCCGCAGTACTACAACCTCTTCTCGCGGCAATCGACGAGCGCCAAGCTCGCTACCGTCTACAATACCAACCGCCGCTTCCTCGCTGCCTACAAGGGCGCCGACGGGATCAAGACGGGCTACACGCGCGCCGCCGGCTTCAACCTCGTCGCCTCGGCGGAACGGGGCGACAGGCGGATCATCGCCACCGTCTTCGGCGGCAATTCCACCGCGAGCCGCAACAAGGAAGTCGCCCGCCTGCTCGACATCGGCTTCGACCGCGCGCCGCGCTTCGCCCGGGTGCGCAAGCCGGCCCCGCCCGACTATGCCGCCGTGGCGGCCCTGCCGCCGAGCGGGCCCAAGGTGGTGCGCGTGGTGCAGGCGGTGCCGACCTCGCTGCGCCCGCGCCCGAGGCCTGCACCGGCGGGCCAGCCGGGCCAAGAGGCCGCCGGCGCGCTTGTCGCCACCCTGCAGGACGGGATCGAGGCGGCCGTGGCCGAGGCCCTGGACGCGGGCGAGAGCCCCGCCGCAGCCGGCCTGGCAGAGGCCGTCGCATCGGCTGCCGCCGGGCCGGCTGCCCAGACGCTTGCGGCGCTTTCACCTGTGCCGCGCCCCGATGATCTTGTGCCTGCCGACCTCGGTTCGGAAGAGCTCGGCCCCGACGGGCCGGACCGCCCGTCGGAGAGCGGCGCGACCGAGATCGCCGCCGCCCCGGACACGGCGCCGGAGGCGAGCCCGGCGTCGAACTCCGCCGCCGTGCCTGCCGACAATTCGGCACAGCCCGTCCGCGTAGCTGCGGGGGGGGTCGTGGCGGGGGCCGCGGCAACAGTGCCCGTCTCGGCTGCCGCGCCGGCGCCCGCACGCCCCTCGGCCGGGCTGGCCGCCGCCGCGTCCCGCGCAGCCGAAGAGGCCGCACCGCGGGCGGTGTCGTTCCTGCGCTCCTCTCCCGCACCGGCGCCGCGCCCCGCCGCGACCGCGGACACGCCCGGGGCCGCCGGGTCCGAGACGGCGGTGGCAGACGCAGCGGACGCGGCCGTGCGCGAAGTGATCGCGCGCGTCTCGACGTCGGGCGGGCGACACTGGGGCATCACGCTCGGCCGCTACCCGTCGCGCTTTGCCGCCGAACGGGAACTGCTCCGGACCGCCCTGTCGGAGATGTCGGCGCTCGACGGCGGCCTGCGCAAGGTCGCCCGCGAGCCGGGTGGCTTCCGCGCCAACTTCGTCGGGCTGAGCGAGGAGCAGGCCGCCATCGCCTGCCGCCGCCTGTCGGCGCGCGGCCGGCCCTGCGACACCCTCGGCCCGAGCTGAGGCGCAGCGGCGCCCCTCGTCGGCCAGAGGGGGACCGCGATCGCGCCCTTGGTCGGCCTCGTCCCTCCTGCGCCCGGCCCGGCCGGGCCGGGGCCGGGGGGCGGCTCATTCGACCGTGATCGCCTGCCTTGCAAGCGTCTCGTCGCCTTCGAGGTAGAGAAGCTCGTAGGCGCCCGCCACGTCGGGCATGGTCAGCGGCAGGGGGTTGCCCGCCGATACGGCGACGTCCGCCACCGCCGCCTCCGGCCCCCCACCCTCGGGCACCAGCACGACCCGGTCGGAGGCGCCGCCCGGCCCCTGCCACGCCACCTGCAGCGCCGCGCCCGGCGCGACCGAGGCCGGCGCCGCGAGCCGGGCCGTGGGCAGAACGACCTCGAGCGGCCGCCGCGCGATCACCTGCCGCGCACCGCCGAGCACATAGCGCACCTCGTAGCTGCCTGTCGCATCGGGCAGGCGGAGCGAGAGCGTCGGCTCGCTGCGGGCGTATTCGTAGGTCTCGTATTCATTGTCCGCCGCGCCTGCCGGCGCGATGCTGACATAGTCGCCCGATCCGGAAGGCCCCGACCACCTCACCTCAATGCGCCGCCCACGCACGGCCTCGCCCGGCGCATCGAGCGTGGCGACGGCCTCGGTGACGGTGATCGGGCGCGAGACCAGGGTCTGCCGCCCCTCGCTGAGGATGTACCGCAACTCGTACTCGCCCGGCTCGGCCGGCATCGTCAGGCCGATCTCGGGCGAGCGGGCGTATTCGTAGTCGGTGTAGCGCCCGGACTCGGCGTCTGGCTCGGAGACGGTGATGTAGTCGCTGCGGTTGCCCGGGCCGCTCCACGTGACGGCGACCTGGCTACCCGCCATCGCCTGCTGGGGCGCAGCGAGGGCCGCCGTTGCCTCCGTCACCGCGATCGCCGCGCGGGCCAGCACGGAATTGCCCTGCGAGGCGACGTAGCGCACCTCGTACTCGCCGGGGGTGCCCGGCATGCGCAGCTCGGCCGGGCTGCCCTCCCGGGCGTAGACGTAGTTGATGTAGCCGCTCTCGCCCGGCTCGCTGACGGCGATGTAGTCGCCGCCATAGGCGGGCCCCGTCCACTCGACGGGCACGGTGCTGCCGACCTCGCCCTCGGCGGGCGGCGACAGCGACACCTCGACCGGCGTCACCTCGATCTCGGCCGTGGCCAGCACCTCGCGATCGGCGTCATGGTAGCGGAGCTCGTAGAGGCCGGGGATGATCGGCATCTCGAGCGTCGTGGGCGAGCCACCCTCGACGTAGGAATAGGCGATGTAGCCCTCCTGCGCGGGGTCGTGGACCGACACGTAGTCGCGCGCCTCGCCCGGCCCCGTCCACTCCACCTCGATCTCCGATCCGGCCACGGCCGTCGCGGGCGCGGCGATGGTGGCGCTGGGCTGGGGCTCGACGAAGGCGACCGTGACGGTGAACGGGTCCATCGCCGCGTCGACGAGGAAGGTCGTCTCGATGAACTCTTCGGTCTCTGTCCAGAGCGCGCCGGCGGTGTATGTACCCGGCTCGAGCTCCAGCACCGGGCCGGGCGTGGGGTCGTTCTCGATCAGTGGGCCGCCGTCGCCCTCGGGCGCGACCGTCCAGATCACGCCGGACGTCAGCGCCTCGCCCGAGCCCTCGAGCTCGGCGCGGAAGGTCACGGCGACCGGCTCGGGCGGTGGCGGCGGCGCTGCGGCCACCTGTTGCAGCGCGTCCGACAGGGCGCCGGCATCGTCGGCCAGCAGGAACTGTCCGCCCGTCTCGCCCGCGAGGCATTCGAGCTGCGCGGCCGCCTCGCCGTCGACATCGAAGCCGATGACATGCGCCGTGAAGTCGATGCCGGTCTCCTCCAGCCTGCGGCCCACGGCGCAGGGATCGGCGTCGCAGGTCTCGATCCCGTCGGAGATCAGGATGACGGTCGCCCGCTCCTCGGTGTATTTCAGCCTCTCGGCGGCGTGCAGCACCGCGTCCGAGAGGGGCGTCTTGCCCTTGGGCGAGATGCCGTCCAGCGCTTCGAGGATACGGTCGCGCGTGCCGGGGCCGGGCTCGACCAGCGTCTCGATGTCGCCGCACTGGCCGCGCTCGCGGTGGCCGTAGGCGACGAGGCCCAGCGCCTGCTCGGCGGGCAACTCGGCGAGCAGGCCGCGCAGGGCGTCCTGCGCAATGGTGATCTTGGCCACCCCCTCGATCTGGCCCCACATCGAGCCCGAACCGTCGAGCACCAGGGTCGTGCTGCCCTGCTGCGCTGCGGCGGCGAAAGGCAGGGCCAGGGCCGTCGCGGCCCCGGCGAGACGGGAGAGACGGGAGAGACGGGGATGGCTCATGCTCAGCGCTCCGCGCAGTCGAAGGTCAGGTCGACCGTATAGCTTTCCCCGCTGTCCCGCGAGGTCAGCTCTTCGCTGAAGGTCACGCTGTCCGCGGCGATCTCGAACTCGGTGCCGGCGAGGGGTGCCGCGACGATCTGGTAGCTCTCGCCGCCTGCCTCGGCCTCGATGGTGCCCTGCCCGGATGCGCGGATCACGAACAGCTCGACAGAGGCGGCCGCGCCCTCGTCGGTGCGGGCCTCGATCGCGTCGCGCCCGTCCCAGCCGTCGCAGAACAGCGGCTCGTCGATGGCGGTGCCGGCGATGCTGCCGGTGACGCGCCCTGTAAAGCCCCGCGCGCTGGCTTCGCGGGGGGCGCAATCCACCGTCACCTCGACTTGCGCCACATCCTGCCCGAAGGTGGGGCCGCTGAAGGTCGCCGTATTCTCGCCCACGTCCCATCTTGGCGCATCCGGGCCGGGGCGGAAGCCCGAGTTCACCGCCAGCGTGCGGTCGCCCGCGATCAGGGTGCCATTGGCGTTGTCGGCCGGAACGAGGTAGCTGAAGACGAAGGCATATCCGTCGCCGTCGATGTCTTCGTTGCGCCGGTCGTCGCCCGCGCTGTAGGCCATCCGCTGCATCTCGTTGCCCCAGCCCGAGCAGTCGAGCGGCACCGAGAACGGCGCGCCGTCGATCGTGCCCTCGACCACGCCGGGCACCGGCGGTGTCTGCGCCGCGGCGGCCATGGGCAGGCCGGCGACGATGAGGGACAGGGCGGACAGGCAGGGCTTCGGCGCGTTGGACACGTGGCAACTCCTTTCGGGGATGGTCGGGATGCAGGGGGGCGCATTCCGCGACGTGAGAGAATAGGGCGAGTGCCCTAATTCGCTCGGGGCCGGCTCAGGCCAGCACGCTCCAGATCGCCGCGCGGGAGCGCAGGTTGAGCCGCGCCAGCACGGCCTCGGCATGGCGCCGCGCCGTGTGGCGCGAGATCCCCAGCCGGTCGGCGATCTGGGCCGACGAGAGGCCCTCGAGCATCAGCATCATCACCTCGGTCTGCCTTTCGGTCAGGCCGTACAGTTCGGCCGTGCGCGCGATGCGCGCGGGGTCGATGGCCGGCCCGCCGTCGAGCACGATCCAAGACCTGTCGGCGCCGGGCAGCGCCGGGCCGGGAAAGGCGGCCGCGGCCGCGCCGTTGGCCGGCGGCTCGGTCTCGATGCGGCTGCCTGGCCATTTCGCCACCGCGTTCGAGAGCGCCGCCTCGCTCTCGGCCCGCGCGAAGGCGCGCTCGAACCCCTGCTGGAAGGCGGGCAGCATCAGCCGGAGCAGGCCCACGCTGCGCGGATCGCGGAAGCCGGGGGCCTCGTCGCCATGAAAACCGAAGGCGAAGACCGCCTCTCCCAGGGGAAGCGGGCAGGTCAGGCCGATCACGTGGTGCATCCCCGCCGGCGCGAACGCCTCGCGGAAGTAGCGCGCGCGCTCGATCCGGCGGCGTTCGTTGATACGGTGCTCGTGGTGCACCCCCGCGCCCATCTGCCGGCGCCTGCGGTTGATCTCTTCGAGTTCCCGGTCGCGCATGAGCACGTTGCCGGCGCGGTCGAAGCCCTCGAACACCTCGGCCAGATACGCCTCGATCTGTGGCCCCACCCCGATCCTGACGAAGCGCATGGCCGGCCCGAGCATGTAGGCGGCGAAGGCCCGCTCGGCTTTCACCAGAGCCGACAGCCGCGACAGGATGCGCTCGACCCGAGCCGCGTCGTCGAGCCGCTCGGTGAGCAGGGCGGTCTGCTGCGCGGCGAGGGCGGCGATGTCGGTGTCTGTCAGGTGCAGTGTCACGGGCGCGGAGGGGCAAGGGCATCGGCTAGGGCATTTGCCCCACGTATCGACCGACCTGGCGGGTATTGTCACCCCATGCCGATGCCCTTTGCCCGCCTCTTTGCAGTTCTTGCCGCCGTGCTGGCCGCGCCTGCCGCTCTGGCGGGCGGAATAACGTTGCAGGTCAGCGTGCTCGACCCCGAGACGTTCGAACAGCGGCCGCCCCGCGGCGATACGCGCTGGGTGATCGAGGGGCCGGGCGATTTCAGCTTCGCCGAGCAGCACGGCGCCATGGAGGCGATGACCTACGACCTCGCGCCGGGCACCTACCGGATCACCGTCTGGGAGCTGGAGACGCGGGCCGCGGCCGAGCACCGCGCGACCGTCGAGGGCGAGGCGACGCAGACCGCCTACCTGCTGCTCTCGCCGGCGCAATCGGGGCTCGTCGACGCGGTGATGGACCGGATGAACCGGCCCGAGCCGCCCGCCGCTCCAGCCGAGACGCCGGCGGCGGCGCCCGTTCCGGCCGATCCCGCCGCCGCCATGCCGCAGGAGACCCCGGCAGCCGCGCCGGCTGTCGCCGCGCCCATGGGCCTCGCGCTGGGCCCCGGCGCGGTGCTGGTCGTCTCGCTGCCCGATCTGCCCGACCCCGAGAACGATTTCGTCGGCCTGGCCGACGGGGGCGCGGGCTGGCTGTCGACGGTCGAGCGCGGCGGGCGCGACGAGGCGGCGCTGACGCTGCCGGAGGCGCCGGGCGCCTATACGCTGGAATACGTCGCGGTGCCCGAGATGGAGGTGCTCTCGATCCTCGAGGTGACCGTGCGATGACGCTTCGGGCCATCCTTGCCGCCGCGCTTCTTGCCGGGTCCGCCGCACAGGCGCAGGATGGCGCCGATGGCGACCGCCCCGGCGGCCTGCGCGAGACCGGCTTCGTCGAGCGTAACGCGACCTTCGCGGTCAAATGCGACACGGCCGAGATCGCCTGCGTCTCGTCGGAGCTCGGCGGGTTCGAGCACCGCGCGCTGCGCGCCTACGCCATCGCCATGGCCGACGCCGCGGCGGCGGCCGATGCCTGGCTGACGGAGCTGGGCTTTTCCGACTCAGACCTCGAGACGCTCGACGGCCGCCAGCTGATCGTCCTCGACGGCACGACCCAGCCCGACGCGGCCGGCTTCGTGACCTACGCCGTCGACGGCACCGCGCGGCTCGAGTTGCCGACGCGGTCCGCCGGGCGCGTCTTCGTCCAGGGGCGGGGCTCGATGGCGAACATTCCCGCCACGATGAATCCGGCGACGCTGGAGAGGATCGGCGACATCGCCTTCACCATCGACGAGCGCGCATTCAACTCGCAGTTCGGGCAGCTCATCGCGCACGAACTGTTCCACGCGCGGGTCGACGGCGACGACGAGGTGCTCTGGCTGAACGAAGCGATGGCGACCGCGGTGGGAGATGCCTGGGGTATCCGCGCGGGCTACGGGCCCGATCCCGGCCGCAAGCGGGCGATGCGGCTCGACGCGCCCTTCGACGACAATTCGGAGGATGCCCGGGGCTTTTCCTACGGATACGGCAAGGCGCCGTTCCTGCTTTACGTGGGCGAGGAGGCGGGCGCGCAGGATCGGGTGGACTACCTCGCCCGCCTCCGCGTGCCGCCCGACTCGCGCAAGGGCAAGCTGCGCGACCGCGATGCCGGCATGGGCTATCTCTACGACCGGTCGATCATGCCGGAGGGTCTGACCTTTCCGGAGGCGTTCCCGCGCTTCGTCGCGGCGCGGAACCAGATCGTCCCGCGGCAGACCGGGGGCCGGAGAGTTCTCTGGAATCCGTTCGAAACCGAGGAGGACTACTACTTCACCCGCCTCTACCGCCCGCTCATCGACCAGGCGCGCCGGGTGTCGAAGGAGCACGCCTTCGACCGGTCGGTGGCCGATCTGGCTGCCGATCCGATCCACCTCGAAAACACGACGCTGCGCTTCGACCCGACGGCCGAGGAGCACGAGCGGCTGATGCTGGCGCGGGTGTCGATCGAGCCGAAGGAGCCGGGGGCGGGCCTGCGGCTGGTCTTCGAGCACCGGCTGATCGAGGGGAACGCGCATGCCTACCTCACCGTGGCCGAGGGCCGCTACGACGCAGGGTATGTTCGCGTCGTGAACGCCCCCGAGCGCCTGGAAGACGCCGTGCCCCGCGACTACACGTTCAAGATGCATTTCGCGCCGGTCGAGATCACGGTGCCCGAATGCGTCGAGGTGGGCGAGACGGTCGAGATCGGTTTCGACGGTTTCGCGCCCGACGACGTCGACAGCCTGCGCTTCGAGGTGTCGGGCAACGCCACGCTCGACGGCACGGCGATCACCGCGACCGCGCCGGGGCCACTGCGCGTGACCGCCATCGTCGAGCCGCACCGGACACGCGCGCCGATCGCCACCGCCTCGACCGCCCCCTACGACTGGCCCGACCGGCGCGTGCCGCTCGCCCCCTCTCGGATCGTGCCCGAGGGCGGATGCCGCTGCACCGGCGACAGCCTGATGGCGCTGTCGAACCCGCAGATGTGGAAGATGAACGACGCCTTCAGCACCGCCATCGGCGCCGGACCGATCTCGGGGCCGCTGAAGGAGATGCTGATGGGCAGCGTCGGCCTCGGCGGCAGCCTCCCCGCGGGGCACTCCACCGGGCATCTCGGCCTGCAGACGGACGCGCACGGCGCGCAGGGCAGCGTCTGCGTCGACCCACTGCTGACGACGCAGGGCGGCTACACGGTCGTCTCGCTCTACACCCCCTCGGTGCCGACGCTGCTGGGCAGCTATGATCCCTTCGCGGTGGCCCATTCCGGCTGGGGCGGTTGGCCGGCCAACGCCACCGCCTCGGCGACCATCGTCATCCGCGCTACGCCCGACGCGCTGGAGGCGGGCCGCAGCTACCAGGCCGAGATGGCCGGGCTGCAATCGACCGGCTTCTTCCCGCTCTATTCCGAGTACGAGGGCGACTTTCACGACTTCATCCCGTGGCAGGAGGCGTTCACGGGCCACAGCCTGAGCATCCGACCTCAGCGTGTCGCCGGGATCGTGCGGATCGACAGTGTCGAGCGCGGGGTCGTCGAGGGCACGCTGAGGCTCGCCGGCACGGGCACCGAGATCGCCTCGGAGCACTGGCTGCGCGAGGGCACGCGTGACACGTTCGAGCACGAGGGGACGGAGACGCCGACGCGCATCTCGGTCACCGGCCGGTTCAGCGCGGTTATCCCCGAGCGCGCGGAGACGGTGCTGCGCGCCGGCGGGGTCTTCGAGACCGCGCCCCGCCCGAGGTGAGCGCCGGCCGTCTGGAACAGGCTGTCTAGAGCAGGCTGTCGGGCATCTTCTGCTCGGCGGCTGCGTTGGCGCGGCGAAAGAGCATCGTCACCGCCGTCGAGGTGACGACGATGAACAGCGAGTAAAGAGCCCCCACCGCGAGGATCGCCTGCTGCTCGTCGGCCGGAAAGGTCAGCGCTATGATCGCGATGGCCAGCGGCGCGTTCTGGATGCCTGTCTCGAGCGCAACGGTGCGGGCGTTGCGCGGATGAAGCCGCAGCGCGCGGGCGAAGGCGTAGCCGATGGCGATGCCGATCACGCCGAGCCCGATCGCGGCGGCGTAGGTCGCGGGCGCGGTCGTCATCAGGAACTGCCAGTTGCGCGGCACCCACGAGACGGCGATGAAGGCGATGAAGACCAGCGCCAGCGCCGATCCGAAGAACTCGGTCACCGCGCCGGCATTGGGGCTGAGGCGCCTCAGGCCCATGCCGATCGCGACGGGGACAAGCAGCACCAGCAGCGTCGCGATGATGTTCTCGCGCGGGATCTCGAGGTCGAGCGCCGCTGCGTAGATCAGCAGAACCAGCGGGATCAGCACGACGCCCGCGACCGTGGAGGTGACGGTCATCAGCACCGAGAGCGCCAGATTGCCGCGCGAGAAGTAGGTGAAGATGTTCGAGGTCGTTCCCCCCGGCATGCACGACACGATCAGGAGGCCCACCGCCACGGGCGGCGGCAGGGCGAGCGCCAGTGTCATCGCGAACCCGATGAGCGGCATGAAGCCGTATTGCGAGACGACGCCGATCACGAGGCCCTGGGGCCGCCGCAGCGCGAGGTAGAAGTCGCGCGGGGTGAGCGACGCCCCCATGCCGAGCATGATGACGAAGATCATCGCCGCGAGCAGCGCCTGCTCGAACGCGCCGACCATGCCCTAGCCCGCCGCGCGCGGCGCGGCGCCTTCGGCAAGCGCCTCGGCGCGCAGATCCTTCCGCAGGATCTTGCCGACCGGCGACTTGGGCAGCCCGTCGCGGAAGACGACCTGCCTCGGCACCTTGTAGGCGGTCAGGTGCGCGCGGCAATGGGCGCGGATATCCTGCTCGGTCAGGCCCCGGTCGCGGGCGACCACGTAGGCGCGGACCGCCTCGCCCGACGCGCCGTCGGGCACCCCGATCACCGCCGCTTCGAGCACGCCGGGATGGGTGGCGAGACACTCCTCCACCTCGTTGGGGTAGACGTTGAAGCCCGAAACCACGACCATGTCCTTCTTGCGGTCGACGACGTGGAAGTAGCCGTCGTCATCCATGACGCCGATATCGCCGGTGCGGAACCAGCCACCCTGGAGCGCTTGCGCGGTCTCGTCGGGGCGCCTCCAGTAGCCCGCCATCACCTGTGGCCCCTTCGCCGCGATCTCGCCGCGCGTGCCGGGCGGCACGGGGCGGCCGTCGTCGTCGAGGCAGGCCATGAGCGTCGAGGGCACGGGCACCCCGATCGAGCCGTCGCGCGCCTTGCCGAGCGGGTTGAAGGCGAGCACCGGCGCCGTTTCGGTCAGGCCGTAGCCCTGCAGCAGGGGCGCGCCTGTCACCTCCTCCCAGCGGCGGGCGACGGCGGTCTGGAGCGCCATGCCTCCGGCCGAGGCCAGGCGCAGGTGCCGCGGCGGGCTGTCGAGGAACCACGTCTCGTTGGTCAGCCCGTTGAACAGCGTGTTCACCCCGCTCATCCACGTGACGCGGTAGTTCTCGAAGGCGCGGCGCAGGTTCGACAGCGGCCGCGGGCCGGGGATCAGCACGTTGCGCGCGCCGATCCGGTACATCGCCAGCAGGTTCACCGTGAAGGCGAAGATGTGATACATCGGCAGCGCCGTGAGCGCGACCTCGCCGCCGCGCGTCAGCGCCGGGATCATCTCGAGCGACTGCTCCATGTTGGCCACCAGATTGCCGTGACTCAGCATCGCGCCCTTGGCCACGCCCGTGGTGCCGCCGGTGTATTGCAGGCAGGCGAGATCGCCCGGGCCGAGCGCCTGGCGATAGGCGTCGACCTCCACATGATCGCGGGTGCGGTGGGCGCGGCCGGCCTCGAGCGCGTCCGGCAGGCGGACATGCGGCACCTCCACGGGCGCAACGCTCCGATCCCACCAGCGCTGCACCAGCCCGACGATGCCGCGCGGCAGGGCCGGCAGGAACTCCGCCACCCGCGTCACCACGATGTTGGGGATGGGGTGGCCCCGCGTCGCGGCGGGGATCTTGCCGGCGAACATGTCGACGATGACGAGGGCGCGCGGCTCGGCATCCTCGAACTGGCGCGCCATCTCTTCGGCGGTGTAGAGCGGGTTGACGTTGACCAGCACGCAGCCCGCCTTGAAGATGCCGAACGCCGCCACCGGAAACGCCAGCCCGTTGGGCATCTGCAGCGCCACCCGGTCGCCCGGGGCGAGCCCCGCCACCTCGCGCAGGTAGACGGCGAAGGCATCCGACATCTCGTCGACCTGCGCGAAGCTGAGTGTGCCGTTCATGCCGTTGGGCAGGCATGTGGTGAAGGCGGGCGCGCGCCCGTAGGTCGCCGAGACCGAGCGGACGAGATCGCCGATCGTGCGGTAGGCGGTGCCCTCGATCTCGGTGCTGGCGCCGGCCGGGTAGAAGGCCGTCCACCGGCGGTCGGCGCCCTGATGCCCGTGCGATGCGTCCACCTCGCCTCTCCCCTTCCGTTCGCCGCGAGAATGCACGAAAAGAGGCGCTCCGCCATGCCCGATATCCGCGCTCGCCGGGGCCGGGGCGAGGCCGGGCCGACCACGGCGCGCGACATGGGCGCGATGGTCGCGCACCACCCCCGGCGACGGGAACCCGCGCGCCGGGGCGACGGTTTCGTTTCCATCCGTTCGAACCCGACGAGGAGCCCCCGATGGACACCGCGACCGGCGATCCGCAGACCGGCGACACGCACCCCCCGGCCCGCTGGTGGCATGCCGCGACCGGCTACCAGGTCTATCCCCGCAGCTTCGCCGACAGCGACGGCGACGGCATGGGCGACCTCGCCGGCATCGCGGGCAAGCTCGACCACCTCGCCGATCTCGGCATCGGGTTCATATGGCTGTCGCCGGTCTATGCCTCGCCGATGGCCGACAACGGCTACGACATCTCGGATTACCGCGACATCGCCCCCGAGTTCGGCACGCTCGCCGATTTCGACCGGCTGGTGGCGCAGGCCCGCGCCCGCGGCATCGGCATCGTGATGGACCTCGTGGTCAATCATTGCTCGGCCGCGCACCCGTGGTTCCGGGCCGCCCGTTCGAGCCGCGACGCGCCCGAGCACGACTGGTTCATCTGGCGCGACCCGGCGCCGGGCGGCGGCCCCCCGGACGACCAGCGCGCGGTCTTCGGCGGGCCGGCGTGGCTCTGGGTGCCCGAGGTCGGCCGCTACTGCTACTGCCATTTCAGCCCCGGGCAGGTCGACCTCAACTGGGACGCGCCCGCGCTCCGCGCCGAGATCCACGACATGATGCGCTGGTGGGTCGGCCGGGGCATCGCCGGCTTCCGGATGGACGTGATCAGCCTCATCGGCAAGGATGTCGACGCCCGGATCTACGAAGAGGGGCCGCGCCTGCACGCCTATCTGCAGGAGATGCACCGCGAGGTGCTGGCCGGCCGCGACCTGCTGACCATCGGCGAGAGCTGGGGGGTCAGCCGCGACACCGCGCTGCTCTATTGCGGCCGCGACCGGGGGGAGCTCGACATGGTGTTCCAGTTCACCCACATCCTCGAAGGGTGGGACGAGGTGCTGGGCAAGTGGCGCCCCAAACCCTTCGATCTCGTCGCCTTCAAGCGCGTGATGGACGACTGGCAGGAGACGCTGGCCGACGACGGCTGGAACGCGCTGTTCCTCTCCAACCACGACCTGCCCCGGCAGGTGTCGCGCTACGGCTCTGAGCGGTATCGCAAGGACAGCGCCAAGGCGCTCGCCACCGCGCTGCACCTGATGAAGGGCACGCCCTTCGTCTACCAGGGCGAGGAGATCGGCATGACCAATGCCGGCTTCACCCGGATCGACCAGTATCGCGACCTCGAGACGCTCGGCCACTATTCCGAGCAGATCGCAGGGGGGGTCGAGCCCGCCGAGTTCCTCGAGGGCGCCGCCCGCGTCAGCCGCGACAATTCCCGCACGCCGATGCAGTGGGACGGAGGCGAGAACGCGGGCTTCACCACCGGCACGCCGTGGATCGGGCTCGCCCTGGGCTGGCCCGAGGTGAACGTGGCCGCCGACCGGGCCGATCCGGGCGGCGTCTTCTCCCATTACCGGCACCTGATCGCCCTGCGGAAGGAGCGGCCCATTGTCGTGCATGGCCGCTACCGCCCCTTCCTGCGCGACCACGCCCGGGTCATGGCCTATACGCGGTCGCTCGGGGCCGAGGTTCTGGCGGTGATCGCCAACCTCTCGGAAGAGCCCTGCACCGTCGATCTGCCCGCGCCGATGCGGGTCTCGGGCGAAGTGCTGGTGGCGACCCACGGGATGCGCGACCTCGCCTCGGAGCAGCTGGCGCTCGCGCCCTACGAGGCTCTGGCGGTGCTGGCGGCAGAGGGGCCAGGGTGACCCGTGCTCAGCGCGGCTGCATGCGCAGCGCGCCGTCGAGGCGGATCACCTCGCCGTTCAGGTAGTCACTCTCGAGGCAGAAGCGCACGGCGGCGGCGAACTCTTCCGGCTCGCCGAGACGGGCGGGAAAGGGCACCTGCGCGCCGAGGCTCGCCCGAGCCTCTTCCGGCAGACCGGCGAGCATCGGCGTGCGGAAGAGGCCGGGGGCGATGGCATTGACGCGCAGGCCCGAGCGGGCGAATTCGCGCGCCGCCGGCAGGGTCATCGAGACCACGCCGCCCTTCGAGGCGGCATAGGCGGCCTGACCGACCTGGCCCTCGTAGGCGGCGACCGACGCGGTGTTGACGATCGCCCCGCGCACGCCGCCCTCCAGCGGGTCGAGCGCGAGGATGCGCTCCGCGGCGAGGCGCATCACGTTGAACGTTCCGGTCAGGTTGACGGCGAGCACCTGCTCGAACGTCTCGAGCGGGTGCGGCCCGTCGCGGCCGACGATCTTCGCCGGTGGCGCGATGCCCGCGCAGTTGACCGCGATGCGCGGGGCCTCGCCGCCCTCTGCCGCGCGGTCGAGGGCACGGGCGACGTCGGCCTCCGACGTGACGTCGCCGGCGGCGGCGCGCGCTCCGGTGTCGGCCGCGAGGCTCTCGGCCGCGGCGCCGTCGCGGTCGAGGATCGTCACGCGCGCACCCGCGCCGGCCAGCATCCGCGCCACTGCCGCGCCGAGCCCCGAGGCTCCGCCGGTGACCAGCGCGCCGCATCCCTCGATCCGCATCGCTCTCCCTCCGCTGTCGCTCGGGCGCCGTTGTCGGTCAGCCGGCCGCTTCGGGCAAGGGGGCGCTCAGAGCAGCGCGCCCGGCAGGGCGAGCGAGATCGGCGGAAACGCGATCAGCAGCGCCACGATCACGACCTCGCAGGCGAGGAACCAGCCGCAGCCGCGAAAGATCGTGCCGAGGGGCAGGGCCTCGCCCGCCGCGCCCCTGACGACATAGACCTGGAAGCCGACGGGCGGGGTGAGCAGCCCGATCTCGACGAACTTGACCACAAGCACGCCCAGCCAGACCGGATCTAGCCCCGCCGCGGTGGCGATCGGGCCGAAGACGGGGATGGTGATCAGCATGATCCCGATCGGGTCGAGGAACATGCCGAGCACGAGGTAGACCCCCGCCATCGCCGCGATCAGGAACAGGGGGTCGTCGGCCCAGGGGCCCACCGCGTCGGCGAGCGCCGCGCCGATGCCGGCCAGCGCGAGAAAGCGCGTGAACAGGATCGCGCCCACCGCGACGAAGAAGATCTGTGCCGTCGTCGTCACCGCGTCGCGCAGGCTGTCGCCCAGGCCCCGCCATCCCAGCCGGCGCTGCGCCACGGCCAGCGCGAGCGCCAGCGCCGCGCCGGCCGCGCCCGCCTCGGTCGGCGTGACGAGACCGCCGTAGAGCGCGCCGATCACGCCCGCCATCAGCGCCGCGAGCGGCCAGACGCGCGCGGTCGCGCGCCGCCGTTCCTGCAGGTGACGGGGGTTTGGCGGCAGGGGCGGGGCGAGGGCCGGGTTCAGCCGGCAGCGCGCCACGATCATCGCGGTGTACGCCGCGGCGGTCAGCAGGCCTGGCAGCAGCCCCGCCATCAGCAGCGCCGCGATCGAGACCTCGGCGAAGACGCCGTAGAGCACGAACATCACCGAGGGCGGGATCAGCGCGGCGAGCGTGCCGGCCGAGGCGACGACGCCCGCGGCGAGGCTGCGGTCGTAGCCATGGCGCAACATCTCGGGCACGGCGAGGCGGGTCATCGCGGCCGATGCCGCGAGGCTCGACCCGCTGGCCGCCCCGAAGCCTGCTGCCGCGAGGTTGGCCGAGACGGCGAGGCCCCCCGGCACCGGGGCGAGCCACAGGCGGGCGGCGTCGAACAGGTCGGTCGCCATGCCGGCGCGGGTGACGACCGCCCCCATGAGCAGGAACATCGGGATCGCCGTCAGCTCCCAGCTGGCGGCAACCTGGAAGGGCACGGCCCGCAGCACCGACAGCGCCGCATCGACGCTGGCCAGATGCGCGAAGCCCGCGAGCGCGACGATGCCGAGCGCCGCCCCGACGGGCATGCCCGCCGCGAGCAGGCCGAGCAGGGCGGCGATGGCGGCCGCCGCGATCAGCCCTGTCGTCATCGGCGCGGCGCCCCGGCCCGCGGCGCGGGCGACTGGCCCGCCGCGGCCAATCCGCGTGCCCCGCGCAGGGCGGGGCCGGCGAGCGCCACGAAGACCCAGAGCGCGGCGAGACCGGCGGCCACGGGCAGCAGCCAGCGCGACGGCCAGACCGGCAGGTAGAGGGCACCCGCCTGCAGCACCTCGCCCCGCGCGGTCTGCCGCAGGGCGTGCAGCCCCGTCTGCCAGGCCATCAGCCCCAGATACCCGAGGACGACGAGCCGCACGGCCGTATCGACCCAGGCGCGCGGGCCTGCGGGCAGGAGGCGCACGACCAAGTCGGCGCGGAGCTGCCCGTCGGTCTGCGCGAGGCATGCCCAGGGCAGGCAGACGACGGCGACCATGTACCATGCGGTCACGATCTCGGCCGTCCCCGTGAGCGGCCGACCGAAGAGGGCGCGCCCCGCCACGTCGGCCGTGACATGAGCCATCATGGCGAAGGCGGCGAGGCAGGCCAGCCGGAGGGCGGCGTGCGTGGCGAAACGCGGCAGGTGCATGGGGGCGAGGTCCGTACCGGCTCAGAGCGCGCCAGGGTCGACGCGGGAAAAGATCCGCTCCCAGTAGAGGGCGGTCAGCTCCGCGACCGTCTCCACCCCGTCGGTCAGCACCTTCCACTCGTCGAAATTGGCGCGGTAGGTGGCGATGATCTCGCCCGGTGCCTCGACCCCATGCGCCTCGGCCGCCGCGATCACGGCATCGTCCTGCGCGGCGACGAAGCCCTCCATCAGCGCCGCGAAGCCGCCGGGATCGGCGGCGGCGACCACCTGCATGCCATGCTCGGCCTCGGCCCAGCCCAGCGTCTCGTGCGTTTCGCGGGTGAACTGGCCCAGCGCCTGCTCGGCCGAGACCTGCGCCCCCTTGCGCAGGTGCAGCGCGCGCTCGTCGTCGTTCAGCGAGAGCCAGGCGTCGCGGTTCATCAGCCAGCCGGTGGCCGGCCCGGTCATGCCCATCGGGTAGGCGGTGTGGTGGGTCAGGAAATCGGCATAGCCGAACGAGCGATACCAGTTGGCCACGCCGAACACGCAGTCGATGCCGCCGGTCTGCAGCAGCGTCACCGCCTCGACCAGCGTGGCGGCCACGGGAACAGCGCCCGCCGTCTCCATCAGGCGCACGTTGCCGCCCACGGCGCGCACCCGCAGGCCCGCGAGGTCGCCCACCGTCGCCACCGGCCGGGTGCAGCCGAGATGGTAGGGCGCCGTGGCCCACCCCGCGACCGGCACGATGTTCAGGGCGCGCAGTTCCTCGAGGCAGGCAGGGCAGTCGACCAGCATCGTCTGCAGCGCGGCGCCGGTGGCGGCCAGAGTCTCTTCCCCCGGCAGCACGGTCTGGTAGAGCACGTTGAGCGTGGGCACGACCGAGGGCACGTAGCTGGGAATGCCCATGCCGCCCTGCACGAGGCCCGATTCGAGCGCGTCCCACGTATCGACGGGGCCGACGAGCTGGCCGCCCGGCACCAGCCGCCAGCGCACATCCGAGTCCGCGGCGATCCCGTCGAAGGCGCGGGGCAGGGTGACGCGATTGGTGTATTCCGCCTGCGGCAGCCACGAGCCGTAGACGAGATCGCGCGCGGCGGCGGGTGCCGGGGCGACCGCAACGGTCGTGACGGACAGGACGATGGCGGCTGCGCCCGCGCGCGCGGCGCGGCTCAGTCGTGCGAACATGGTGACAGGCTCCTCGGGTCAGGCGTGGGGCAGGGCGCCGAGGCGCCTGCCTTGCCTGCGCAGACTGGCCCGATTACCGTTAACGCCGGGTTCCCGTCCGGCCGTCCGCCGCTGCTTTCTCAGGTTGCCGCCGCCCAGATCAGCCGCAGGGCTATGGCGGCGAGGATCGCGAGGATCACGCGGTCGAACGTGGCGCGCGAGATCCGCCGCGCGAGGGCCTGCCCCACCGGGATGCCGGCGAAGAGCGGCAGTACCGCCAGCGCCGACAGCGCCAGCCGCTCGGGCGTCAGCACCCCCAGCGCCCAGAGCGTGGGGATCTGCACCGCCGACACCGCAGTGAAAAAGACCGAGACGGTCGCGATGAAGGCCAGCCGCTCCAGCCGCATCGCCGACAGGAAGGTGAGCGAGATCGGGGCCGACAGGCCCCCTGCGCCCTGCAGCAGGCCGCCCACTATCCCCATCGGCGCGACGAGGCGATGCGCCGTCGCGCGGGCCAGCGCCCAGCTCGGCCGCGCCAGCCGCACGCCGATATAGACCAGCACGAGCGCGCCCACCGTCGCCATCAGAGCCTCGCCCGGCAGCGTGACGAGCAGAAGGCTGCCCCCCAGCGCGCCGACCGCCCCCGCTCCGGCGAAGGTCGCCGAGAAGCGGGGCGCCGGGTCGTGGCGGCGAAAGGTCCACGCCTGCCAGACGTTGGAGATCAGGTTGGGCAGGGTGAAGACGGCGACCGCCAGCGGCACGTCGTAGATCAGCGCGAGGATGGGCACGCCGAGCAGCGGCGCGCCGGCGCCCACCGCGCCCTTCAGCACCCCGCCCGCGAAGAAGCCGAGCGCGCCCCAGAGAAGACCCCATTCCATGACCGGCCTCTCCGCCCGCTGGCGCGAAAGGTCAAGCTCCCGGCCACGCGGGCGACTCGCTCCCCACTTGTTGCCGTAACGGAAACAAGCGGCGCTCTTCAGCGTCAGTGGCGACACTACGGCACGAAAAGACGGCTCGAATCGCCCCGGCACCCTCTCTGTGCATAGAGTGTCGCGCAGGTGTTCAAGCGAAAGTGCCCGATCGTGATCCTGTCCTGCCGCCGCCCGCCGCCGCCTGCGCCCCATGCCGATGCGCGCCGCGGCACCGTTTTGATCCTCGGCAACTTCCGGCCCACGATCACCCTCGCGCGGCGCCTGTCCGGGCTCGGCTACCGGGTGGCCATGGCGCGCGGGGGCGGCGGCGTCTCGGACAGCTCGCGGGTCATCGACGAGGTGTGGGAGAACCCCGAGCCGCCCGACGGCCCCGCCTGCTTCGAGGCGCTCGCCCGGCACCTGCGCGCCCGCCCCGATATCGGAATCGTCGTGCCGCTGTGGGAACCCTTCGTGCTCGGCCTCGCCCATCACCGGCACCTGCTGCCGCAGGACCGGCTCTACGCCACGCCCGACGACGAGATCGTGCGCACCTGCCTCGACAAGGTGGGCATGCTCGAGGTCGCCGCCCGTGCCGGCGTGCCCTCGGCCCCGGCGCGCACCGTCGCCACGCCGGAGGAGTTGCGCGAGGCGGCGCGGGCCATCGGCTTTCCGCTGGTGGTGCGGCCGCTGTCGTCGGAGGCGCCAATCGCCGGGCGCAAGGCGCTCATCGTGCGCGATGCGCCCACATTCGACGCCGCGCTTGCCCGCTGGCCGGAGGGGCACGACCGGCTGATCGTGCAGCGCTTCGTCAGCGGGCCACGCTACAACGTCGACTTCGCGGCGCAGCGCGGGCGGCCGATCCGCATGGTGGCGACGCGCATTCTGGCGACCAACAGCCATGACGGCACGGGCATCGACGTGCACGGCCGGACCGAGCCGCTGCCCGACGATCTGCGCCTCTATACCGAGCGGATGCTGGCGCATCTTGGCTATCACGGCGTCGGCCTGATGCAGTTCATGGTCGACCGCCCGCGGGGCGAGGTGAGCTTTCTCGAGCTGAATCCCCGCTTCAACGGCAACACCGCTGTGCCCGAGGCGCATGGCCTCGACCTCGTGCGCCTCGCCGTCGACCTCGCGGCCCACCCCGACCGGGAAGAGGCCGAGCTGGTCTCGCCCGGCGGTCTGACCCATGCCTGGACCTTCGGCGCCCTGCGCGGCATTGCCGTGTCGCTGGGGACGGGCGCAATGCGGCGCCGCGAGGTGCCCGGCGCGCTGTGGGCGGCCCTGCGTGCGGCGGTGACCGCCGACTACCACGTCATGTTCCGCTGGTCCGACCCTTGGCCCGGGCCGATGCAGGCGCTCCGTTCGGCGGGCGCCCCGGGCCGCGCCCTCGCACGGTGGCGCGGCGCCCGCCTGAAGGGCGGACGGCCCGGCGCGGTGCCCGATGCCGGGTCGCACCCGCAACCGGACGCCCAGCCCGAGATTGCGCGCTGACCCACGCCCTGGCGTGGGGCCGTCCCCTGCACGGTCGCTTCCCGACTTCGGCTGGCGGCCACCCCGTCCGACCGGCTCCCGTCGCAGCTCGTCGCACGGGGTGAGACGGCGGCGGGCCTCTTCAGGGAGGGTGACGGGCGGACCGGCGAGATCGGGCCATGGAAGGATACATTCGGCAGCCTCGCCACGCTGGGCGCCGGGGTGGCGCTCGCCATGGTGCTCGGCCTCCTCGCCGGGCTTGCGGTGGGGTTGCTTTCCCCTGCACATGCGGCTGGGCTAGCCGGTGCAGGCCAGCGCCCGCAGCACCTCGGTCACCCCCTGCCACCCCCTCGGCTGCCAGCCCAGGGCGCGCAGGCCGTCGGTGCGCATGACGCTCACCTGACCGGCATCGGCGCGCTCAGGCAGCGGGCCGGCTGCGCCGGTCAGCGCCGACCATTCCGCCAGAAGATCGCGGCGGTCGAGCAGGATGTCGGAGCAGTGGAAGACGCCGGGCGAGAGCGCGCCGGGATCGGCCTCGACCAGCAGGCGCACCGAAGCGGCGAGGTCGCCCGCATGCACCTCCGTGCCCGCGCGGGGGGCGGTGGCCACGCCCCGCGCGAAGGCGTCGAGCACTGGCTGCCACTTGTGCGGCAGGCCGGGCGCCGGCGGGCCATAGACGCCCGTCGCCCGAAGCGACACGCCGACGAATCCGGGGCCCGAGAGCGCCGCGAGCGCCCGCTCGGCCGCCACCTTCACCTCGCCGTAGAGCGTGTCGGGGCGCGGCTCCAGCCCCTCGTGCAGCGTCGTGCCCGGCGGCCAGCCGGTGAGGACGGCACGCGAGGACAGGAACACGACGCGCCCCACGCCCGCCGCCCGCGCCGCCTCGAACAGCCGCACCGTGCCGTCGCGGTTGAGGCGCGCGAAGCCCTCCGGGTCGTCGCCCTCGCCGCCGCGGTAACGGCCCGGCACATGCGAGAAGGCGGCGTGCACCAGCGCGTCGAGGCCGGCGAGATCGGGCGGGGGGCCGCCCAGCTCGAATGGGCGAGACTCCGCCTCGGCCCGGCGCGACGGGCGGCGGCCGAGGGCCACCACCCCGTGCCCGGCCGCCAGCAGGCCCGCCGCGATCCAGTGGCCGACCGTGCCCGAGGCGCCGGTGACCCCGACCCTCATGGGGCGCCGGCGGGAGGGGGCAACCCATCCGGGTCCGGCACCGGGCCGTCGCCGGCATAGGCGTGCCACAGCTCGATCAGGGGGCGCAGCGCGTCGGCCTTGGGGTGCGGATCCTGCCAGGGCTTCTCGTACTGGTAGTGCAGCACGTTGATCGACGGCCAGTGCCAGAGCCCGGGCAGGTTGAGCCAGACATATTGCAGCATGTTGTCGAAGACGGGCAGGCCGTGCCAGCCGGGGAAGCAGGCCTGCAGAAAGGTCTGGTCGGTTCTTCGCCAGAACGCGCCCGGCGCGTCGAGCCGGGCCAGCATCTCGTCGAAGGTGGCAGGGTCGGGACGGGCGGCAAAGACACCCGAATTGAGCCGCCGGAAGTCGGCGAGGCCCTCGTAGACGTTGGGCGCGGCGGAGAATTCCGGGTAGTCGAACAGCCGGTCGATGGGCCGCAGCACGAGGGTATCGGCGTCGAGGAACACGGCGCGGGCGTAGTCGAGCTGCCAGAGCCGCAGCTTGGCGAAATTGTCGAGCGGCGTGTGAAACGGCGGCTTGCCTCCCTTGTCGAACGGCGCGGCCGCGTGCAGCGCCTCGCGGGCGTGGGCTGCGTTGAAGGCGTCGGAGGTCGGCAGCAGATCCACCGCCACGAGCCGCGCGCCCATGGCCTCGAGCGGCCCGAGCGCCTCGGCCGTGACGGCGGTGGTGTGCATCACCACGAGATCGGCCGTCGTGCCCGTCAGCCGCAACGAGCGCAGCAGCGCCCGCGCCCCCAGCGCGAAATCGGCGTTGGTGACGAGGGTGACGAAGGCCCGGTCGCTGCCCGCCGGGCCGGCGGGGCGCACCCCCTCCAGGGTCATGAGCGGCCGCTCACGACACCGACCGCAGGCGCCTGCCCTCTGGGTCGCGCTCCACCGCCTGCGACAGCTCCTTCGTCCAGCCCGAGACGGCCGGCACGCGCGAGCGGTCGATCCTGTGGGCATACTTGCGGGCCACGTCGATCACCTCTTCCAGCAGGCCCTCGGCCAGCGTCGTCGGCTCCAGCCCCAGAGCGAGGAACTGCGCGTTGTCGACGACCAGATCGTTCTCGGCCGCCTCCTTGCGCGGGTTGGGCAGGTACGCCACCTCGGCCCCGGCGATCCGCGCCACCAGCTCGGCGAGGTCCCGCACCCGGTGCGTCTCGGTCATCTGGTTGAAGATGCGCACGCGCTCGCCCGCTGCCGGCGGATCGCCCAGCGCCAGCTCGATGCAGCGCACGCTGTCCTGGATGTGGATGAAGGCGCGCGTCTGACCGCCGGTGCCGTGCACCGTCAGCGGGTAGCCGATGGCCGCCTGGATCAGGAAGCGGTTGAGCACGGTGCCGTAGTCGCCGTCATAGTCGAACCGGTTGATGAGCTGGTCATGGCGGCGGGTCTGCTCGGTATGGGTGCCCCAGACGATGCCCTGGTGCAGGTCGGTGATCCGCAGCCCGTCGTTCTGCGCGTAGAACTGGAAGAGGATCTGATCGAGGCTCTTGGTCATGTGGTAGATCGAGCCGGGCCGCGTCGGATACAGGATCTCCTGGCTGGCCTTCTCGCCCCCGGTCGTGGTGACGTCGACCTCCAGATACCCCTCGGGGATCGTCGCGCCGACGTTAGAATAGCCGTAGACGCCCATCGTGCCGAGATGCACCAGGTGCGCGTCGATGCCCGTCTCGACCAGCGCGGCCAGCAGGTTGTGCGTGGCGCTCACGTTGTTGTCGACGGTATAGGTCTTGTGCCGGTCGCTCTTCATCGAGTAGGGCGCCGCGCGCTGCTCGGCGAAGTGGATCACCGCGTCGGGGCGGTGCTCGGCCAGCCACTGCTTGAGCCTCTCGTAGTCCCTGGCAAGGTCGAGCAGGTGGAAGTGCAGGCGCCGCCTTGTCTCCTCGTGCCAGATCCGGCACCGCTCCTGGATCGAGTCCATCGGCGTCAGCGACTGCACGCCGAGCTCGGTGTCTATCCAGCGCCGCGACAGGTTGTCGACGACGTGCACCTCGTGGCCCTTGTCGGACAGGTGCAGTGTGGTCGGCCAGCCGACGAAGCCGTCGCCGCCGAGGATCGCGATCTTCATGGGGTCTCTCCCAGCCGTTGCGGTGTCTCGCGCCCTGCCCGCCTCTGGCCTGTCTCTGCGACAGGGGCGTGACAGTGGGCGCGCGCTGCTCGTCCCCGTGCGCCGCGCTGCGCCGCTTCCCGCGTGCAAGGCTGCCGTGCCGTGGCCCGGAAGGCAAGACGGCGCCGGCGAAGGGCCTCCGTCCGGCTCGGAACATCCCGCGAAGGGGCCGGTTGGGAGAGGGCGCCGCACCGATGGAGACCATGAACCCGATCAGAGAGACATTTGCCGGGTGCCGTACGGCCCGGCCTTTGGCGGCGATCCTGGCGCTGGCGGTGACGGGCGCCGTGGCCCAGCCCGTGCGCGACGCGCCCCCCTGCGCGGGTCGTGGCGATCTGCTGTGCGGCGACACCGGGGCACCCGTCGAAGACTCCGACGCCACGGCGGACCCCGACCAGGTGCAGGGCGACGGAGCTGGCACGCCGCGCCCCGTGACCCGGGCCGAGACCCCGGCCGAGACCACGGCCGAGACACCCGCCGGCGCCATCGCCGGGGCCGACGACGGGCCGACGGGCGACGTGGTGCCCCGCCGTCGCCCCACCGTCACGGACAGCCCGGCAGTCGAGGCCGAGAGGCTGCGGCCGCGTCGGCGGGCCGATCCTGAGCCGAAGGGCGGCAGTCAACGCCCCCGCCCTCGGGTCGATGCGCTCGACGTACCCGAGCCCGAGCGGCAGGCGGCGCCCGCCCGTCCGCGCGCACCGTCTCCCGGGCGAGACGGCGAATGAGCGAGCGCGACACGGATCGTGCTGCGCGGACCGGCCCGCCGGTTGGCGGACCCGGCGACGCGCCCGCCGGGGAAAGAGACGGCTCCGGTGCGCGCCCGGGTCGCGGTGCGGTGCTCGTCGCCGCGCTCGCGTCGCTTGCGCTGCTTGCCGCGGGCGCCGGCGCGTGGTGGCTGCTCGCCCGCCCCGACCAGCAGGCGCGTGACGGCGCTGCGCCGCCCCGCCCGCCCCTTGTCCGCACGTCAGAGGTGCAGGCGGCGGACAAGGTCGCCATCACGCAGACAGCCTTCGTGCGCCCGGTTTTCGAGGTCGACGTGACGCCCGAAGTCTCGGCCCGCATCGCCGCGCTGGGCGAGGATTTTCGCGTCGGCGGCCGGGTGGAGCGGGGCGACGTCCTCGTGCGGCTCGAGCGCGATCGGCTCGAGGCTGCGCTCGCGGAGGCCGAGGCGCGGGTCGAGCAGGCCCGCGCCGCCGTCACCGAGGCGCGCGTCACCCGCCAGCGGCAGGAAGAGCTGGAAGCCGAGGATTTTGCATCGGAGGCGCGCCTGCAGGATGCGATCCTCGGCGTCGCGCGCGCCGAGGCGGACCTTGCCGCCGCCCGTGCCGCCGAGACGACCGCACGACGGCGCCTCGACGATACGACCATTCGTGCCCCCTTCGACGCGCTGGTGACCGCCCGCACGACCGCGCCGGGGCAGGCGGTCTCTCCGGGTGCGCCGCTCGGCAGGCTGGTCGCGACGGGCGCAGCACAGATGCGGATGGGTCTGACCGCGCGCGACGTCGCGCTGCTCGGCGGGGCCGAGGCGGCGCTGGGCACGGCGGTCGCCGTTCTGCCCACGGGCGCGCCAGGGGCCGGGCCGCTGGCGGAAGGCGTCGTCACCGATACCGACCCGCAGGTGGCCGAGGGCAGCCGCACCACCGGCCTGATCGTGCGGGTCGAAGATGCCTTCGCCATGCGCGACCCACGACCCCTGCGCGTGGGCGAGCTGGTGGAGCTGCGCCTCGCCGCCACGCTCGCCGGCTCGGGGGCGCTCAGTGTGCCGGTCGAGGCGCTCAAGGCGGGCGCGACGCTCTGGCGGGTCTCGCGGCGCAGCGACGGCGCCGCCACTCTGGCTCGCGTGCCCGCGACCGTGATCTACCGCACCCGGGGTCGCGCCGTGGTTGCTGCCGAGGGTCTCTCGCCCGGTGACCGCGTGATGCTGAGCGACCGCGCGGGTGCCCTCGACGGCCTGCGCGTGCGCCTCGCCCGAGAGACGGAGGGCGCGGGCGGCGGCTCCGCGACAGGACGCACCGAGGGCTCCGGCGCCGCCGATCCGTCCGCCACCTCGTTCGGCGACGCAGGCAGCGCGGCGTCTGCTGGCGTCGGGTCGGGCGGCGCCGGGTCGGGCGGGTGAGGGCGCAGGCGATGGCGCGTCTCATCCTGTGGTTCCGCCGTGATCGCGTCGCCGCCAACCTGCTGGCGCTGGTGCTTGTGGCTGTCGGCCTCGCCTCGGCGGCCACGCTGACCGTGCGCACCTTTCCCGAGATCGCCACCGGCGCGGTGCAGGTCACCGTCGCCTATCCCGGGGCCTCGCCGGCCGAGGTGGCCGACGGCGTGCTCACCCCCATCGAGGAGGAATTGCGCGGCCTCGAGGGCGTGCGCGAGCTGCGGGGGCAGGCCACGCGCGGCGTGGGCACGGTGACGGCAGAGCTGACGCGCGGCGCCACCGTCCGCGACGTGAAGGACGAGATCGAGACCCGCGTCGCCCGGATCGCCACCTTCCCCGACGGCGCCCGCGACCCCCGCATCGCCGAGGTGGAGCCCACCGAGGTCGCCATCGAGGTCGCGCTGCACGGAGACACGACGCGCACCGCGCTCAAGGCGCTGGGAGAACGCGTGCGGCGCGACCTCACGGATCGCCGCGGCATCAGCCAGGTGACGCTGGCGGGCACCGCGCCCGACATGATCGAGATCGAGGTGCCGCGCGCCACCCTGCAGAGCTACATGACCGGCCTCGTCGGCCTCGGCGACCGGATCGCGGCCCGCACGCTCGACCTGACCGCCGGGCAGCTCGACACCGGCGAAAGCGCGCTGCAGGTCCGTGCGCCGGGCGAGGCGCGCGATGCCGATGCCTATCGCGACCTGGTCGTGTTCACCGGCCCCGAGGGGGCGCAGGTGCGGCTGGGCGAGATCGCCGAAATCCGCGCCGCCCGCGCAGAGGACGCCGTGTCGGCCGAGATCGACGGACAGGCCGCCGTGTTCCTCTCGGTCGAGCGGACGGGGCAGGAGCAGGTGCTCGCCATCGTCGACAGCGTGCAGGCCTATCTCGACGATGAGTTGCGCCTGCGCCTGCCCGAGGGGATCGAGGCGACCGTCTGGCGCAACTCGGGCGCGCAGCTCCAGGGGCGGATCGACCTGCTGGCCAAGAATGGCGCCATCGGGGCGGGGTTGATCCTGCTGCTTCTGATGCTGTTCCTCGACATCCGCGTGGCGGCATGGGTGGCGGGTGGCGTCGGCATCGCCTTCGCCGCCGCTTACGGGCCGATGCAGGCGTTCGGCGTGACGATCAACCAGCTTTCGCTCTTCGGCTTCATCCTCGCGCTCGGCATCGTCGTTGACGACGCGATCGTGGTCGGCGAGAGCACGTGGTCGGCCCTGCAGGAGGGGCAGGGCGCGGGCGGCCCGGCGGCCGAGGCCGGGGTGCTCGCGGTCTGGCGGCCCATCCTGTTCTCGGTCGTCACCACGATGCTCGCCTTCGTTCCGCTGCTGTTCCTGCCGGGCTCGTCGGGTTCGTTCATCGGGCCGGTCGCGGCGGTGGTGATCTTCGTGCTCGCCTTTTCGCTCGTGGAGAGCTTCCTCGTCCTGCCCCGCCACCTCTCGGCCGTCTCGGCCGAGCCCCCGCGCGGCCTGTCGCCCCGGCGGCTGGCCGAGCCTGCCCGGCGCTGGCTGGCCGGCGGGCTCGCGCGGTTCACCTCCGGGCCGCTGCGGCGGGTGGTGCGGGGCGCGATCCGGTTTCCCGCCCTGGCGCTGGCGGGTGCCCTGGCCGCCGGTATCGCCACGGCGGGGCTGTTGTCGGGCGGGATCGTCAAGTTCGTGTTCTTCCCGCAGATCGAGGGCAATTTCGTCAACGCCGACCTGCTTCTGCCCGAGGGCACGTCGGAGGCCGAGACACAGGCCCGAGCCGAAGCCATCGCCGCCGCCGCCCGAGACGTGGCACGCGATCTGGGCGAACAGGGGCTGCTCGAGGCGACGGCGATCACCATCGGCTTCGCCCCCGGCGCGCAGGGGCCCGGCGGGGGCGGCGAGGTGCGCGCCGGCAACCGCGCGACCATCGCTGCCAAGCTCAAGGATGCGGCCACGCGCGAGACCGACGCCGCCGCCTTCGAGGAAGCATGGCGGCAGGCCGTTCTGCCTGTCGCGGGGGCGCGCGAGGTGCTCTTTTCGGCCAGCCTCGTCGGCGTCGGCGCACCGGTCGCGCTCGAGGTGTCGGGGGCCGACGCGGCGGCGCGCGAGGCGGCGGTGGAGCGCCTGACCGAGGCGCTCGAGGGCCGGGCGGGCGTGCGCGACATCCGCGACGACCGGATCAGCGCGGCGCGCGAGGCGGCGCTGACGCTCTCGCCCACCGCCGAAAGCCTCGGCCTGCCCCTTGCGCCCGTCGCACGCGAGGTGCGCGCCGCGCTCTACGGCGTCACGATCGACCAGTTCGCCCGCGAGCGCGAGGAGGTCGACGTGCGCCTCCGCCTGCCCGAGGACCAGCGCGATGGCGTCGACGACCTGTATGCCCTCGACATTCCCACCGAGGCGGGGCGCATCGCCCTCCCGGTTCTGGCCGACGTGGCCCTGCGGCCCGCGCCGATCTCGGTCTCGACCCTGGACGGGCGCGAGGTGACGACCGTCAGCGCCGAGGTCGACGAGTCGGTGACGACGGGCGGCGCCGAGGTGACATGGCTGCGCGACACCGTGATCCCCGGCCTGGAGGCGGATTACCCGGGCCTGCGCGTCGAGGCCGGCGGCGAGCAGGAAGAGGCCGGTCGCTTCGGCTCGGCGCTCACGCTCAACTTCGCGCTGACGCTGGCGGCGATGTATGCCGTTCTCTCGCTCGCCTTCGGCAGCTACCTGCGGCCGCTGATCGTGCTGTCGGTCATCCCGTTCGGGCTGGTGGGGGCGATCCTCGGCCACGCGGCGCTGGGGCTCGACCTGACGCTTCTGTCGATGTTCGGCATCATCGGCCTCTCGGGGGTGGTGGTGAACGCGGCCCTGCTGATCGTGACGATGGTGCTGCGCGAGCAGGAGGCGGGCGCGGAGCCGGGCGCGGCGATCGAGCGGGCGACGCTGTCGCGCTTCCGCCCCGTTCTGCTGACGACGATGACGACCTTCCTGGGGTTGACGCCGATCATCCTGGAGCGATCGGTGCAGGCGCAGTTCCTGATCCCGACCGCGGTGTCGCTCGGCTTCGGCATCCTGCTCGTCCTCGTGATCCAGATGACGCTCGTCCCCGCGCTGTGCGCGATCTACGCCGGCGCCGCGCGCCGGATCGACCGGCTGCGCGGGCCGGCGCGGGCGGCGGCGGCCCGCTGAGGGACAGCCTCGGCCTGCCGCTGGCGCGAGAAGGTGCGCATGCGGTGGCCCCTTCGGTGCGGCACAGGGAAAAGGGCGGGCGCGCCGGAACACGGGCTTGCCCGCGGGACTTCGGCTTCGCACAGTGCGCCGCGCGACGACCGTGCCCCGAGGAGAAGACCCGCATGCCCGACGCCGATGGCGAGCGCCCGTTCGACGATGCGGACGATCCCGGCGCAGGCGGATCGCGCTGGGTGGCACTGGCGCTCGTCGCCCTCATCGTGGCCTGGATGGCCAGCGGCCTGCTCCTGCCCCCGGACGACGGCGCGGCGGAGGCGCCCGACGGCGACGGCACAGCCGAGCCGGTGGCCGTCGCCGTGCGCGAGAGCGTGGCCGAGAGCGTCACCCGCACCCTGCGCGCCGAGGGGCAGGCCCGGCCCGACCGCGAGACCACGGTGACCGCCGAGGCGACCGGCGAGATCGCCGAGCTGCCCGTGCGGCGCGGGCAGGAGGTGGCCGCCGGCGCCCTGATCGCCCGCATCGCGCCCGGGCGGCGCGAGGCCGAGCTGGCGCAGGCCGAGGCCGATCTCGCCCGCGCGCGGCGCGACTTCGACAATGCGCAGGCCCTGCTCGACCGCGGCGCCGGCACGGTCGACCGGCTGGCCGAGACTCGCGCCGCGCTCGCTGCCGCCGAGGCCCGTCTCGCAGCCGCGCGCGAGGCGATCGACGATCTCGACATCCGCGCCCCTTTCGCCGGCCGCGTCGAGGAGCTGGAGATCGAACTGGGCGAGGTCGTCCGCGCGGGCGCGACCGCCGCCCGCATCGTCGACCTGTCGCCGCTCAGCGTGGGCATCCGACTGCCGCAGACGGCCGTGGGCGCGGTGCAGGAGGGGCAGCCGGCCGAGGTGAGGTTCATCGGCGGCACCGCGCGGCAGGGCACGGTGGTTTTCGTGGGCGCGCGGGCCGACGAGGCCACCCGCACCTTCGAGGCGGAGGTCGAGGTGCCCAACGACGAGGGCAGGATTCCCGCGGGCATCAGTGCCTCGGTGCGCCTGCCCGTCGGCGAGGAGGCCGGGCATTTCGTCTCGCCCGCCGTGCTCTCGCTCGACGCGGCTGGGCGGCTGGGCGTCAAGACGGTCGACGACGCGGGCATCGTGCATTTCCACGAGATCGAGATCGTGCGCGCCCAGTCGGACGGCGTGTGGGTATCGGGCCTGCCCGAGCGTGCTCGCATCGTCACGGTGGGGCAGGGCTATGTCGGCGAGGGCGAGCGCGTCACCGTGCGCGACGAGGCCGCGCTCGGCCTCGGCCGGGCGCGCGATGGTGCCGCCAGCCCGGTCGCCAGCCCGGCTGCCAGCCCGCAGGTTACGGAATGAAAGGGATCATCGCCGCCGCGTTTTCCCGCACGCGGGTGGTGACGATGGTGCTCGTCTTCGCTCTGATCGCCGGCGCCATCGCCTACCGCGAGATCCCGAAAGAGGCCGCGCCCGACATTCCCATCCCCATCATCTACGTCGTCACGACGCTGGAGGGCATCGCGCCCGAGGATGCCGAGCGCCTTCTGGTGCGCCCGCTCGAGATCGAGCTCGCCACCGTCGAGGGGCTCGACGAGATGTCGGCGCAGGCCGGCGAGGGCTTTGCCTCGGTCACGCTCGAGTTCGAGCCGGGCTTCGATCCGGATGTCGCGCTCGACGCGGTGCGCGAGGGCGTCGACCGCGCGGTGCCCGACCTGCCCGAGGATGCGCGCGAGCCCTCGGTCAACGAGGTCAATGTCGCGCTCTTCCCCATCCTCACGGCGATCCTCTCGGGCCCCGTGCCCGAACGCACCCTCAACGCGCTGGCCGACGATCTGGAGCGGCGGATCGAGGCCGTCGAGGGCGTGCTCGAGGTCGACGTGGGCGGGGCGCGCGAGCAGCTGCTCGAGGTGCTGATCGACCCCACCGTGTTCGAGACCTACGACATCTCGTTCGGCGAGGTCATCACGCAGGTCTCGCGCAACAACCGCCTGATCGCCGCCGGCGCCATCGAGACCGGCGCGGGGCGGCTGGTGCTCAAGGTGCCCGGCCTGATCGAGGACGTCGAAGACCTGATGGAACTGCCCGTCAAGGTGCGCGGCGGCACGGTGGTGACGTTCGAGGACGTCGCCACGATCCGCCCCACCTACGTCACGCCGGACAGCTTCGCCCGGATCGACGGGCAGCCGGCGCTCGCGCTCGAGATCAAGAAGCGCGCGGGCGCCAACGTGATCGAGACGGTCGAGCGCGTGCGCGCCGCCATCGCCGAGGCGCAGGCCGACTGGCCGGCAAGCGTGGCGGTGGACGTGATGCAGGACCAGGCCGAGCAGGTGCGCACGGTGCTCGACGATCTCGAGGCCAACGTGATCGCCGCCGTCATCCTCGTGATGATCGTCGTCGTCTGGGCGCTGGGCATGCGCTCGGCGCTGCTGGTCGGCCTCGCCATCCCCGGCGCGTTCCTGTCGGGCGTCGCCGCGCTCTGGCTGATGGGCTACACGATGAACATCGTCGTGCTGTTCTCGCTCATCCTCGTCGTCGGCATGCTTGTCGACGGCGCGATCGTCACGACAGAGCTCGCCGACCGGCGCATGGGCGCGGACGACAGCCCGCGCGCCGCCTTCGCCCATGCCGCGCAGCGCATGGCCTGGCCGATCATCGCCTCGACGTTGACGACGCTGTCGGTGTTCGTGCCGCTCCTGTTCTGGAAGGGGCCGGTGGGCGAGTTCATGAAATACCTTCCGATCACCGTGATCCTGACGCTCACCGCCTCGCTCGCCATGGCGCTGATCTTCATCCCCGTTCTGGGGGGCATGATCGGCCGCCGGCAGCCGCAGACCGCGCAGATGCGCGCCGTTCTGGCGGAAACGGACACGGGCGATCCGCGCCGCGCGCCCGGCTTCACCGGCGCCTATGCCCGCCTGCTCGACGCCTCGATCCGCCGCCCCTTCACGACGCTGCTGCTGGCGGTGGCCCTGCTGCTCGCGGCCTTCACCTCCTACGGAAAATACGGCGTCGGCGTCACCTTCTTCGTCGATGTCGAGCCCGAGTTCATGCAGGTGACCGTCCGCGCGCGCGACGACTTCTCGATCTGGGAGCAGAACGCGATCGTCAGCGAGGTCGAGCGGCGGCTGGTCGGGCGCGAGGGGGTCGAGAGCGTCTATGCCCGCGTCGGCGGGGGCGGGCAGGGCGGCGATCAGGACGTGATAGGCACCCTGCAACTCGAGCTCGAAGACTGGGATGTGCGGCCGACCGCCGCCCGCATCGCCGAGGGAATCCGCGCCGAGATGGCCGGTCTGCCCGGCATCGACGTGCAGGTGCAGAGCCAGCAGCAGGGCCCCGTCGCGGGCAAGCCCGTGCAGCTCGAGATCCGTGCCGACGACGCGGAGGCGCAGGCGCAGGCGGTGGCAGCCGCCCGGCAGGCGATGGCGCGGCTGGGCGGCTTCACCGATGTCACCGATACCCGCTCGCGCCCCGGCATCGAGTGGTCGATCACGCTCGACCGGTCCGAGGCCGCCCGCTACGGGGCCGACGTGGCGCTGCTGGGGCAGGCGGTGCAGCTGCTCACGCAGGGCATCACCGTGGCCGACTACCGCCCCGACACCGCCGAGGGCACGGTCGATATCCGCCTGCGCTTTCCCGAGGAGGCGCGCACGCTGGAGGATCTGCGCGCGCTGAGGGTGCCGACCGATGCGGGTCTCGTGCCGATCTCCAATTTCGTCTCGTTCGAGCCGGTGCCGCGCACCGGAACGATCCGCCGGCTCGACCGCACCCGTGTCGTCACCGTCGAGGCCGATGTCGCGCCGGGTGTGCTGGTGTCGGAGCGGATCGAGGCGCTGGGCGCGGCGCTCGCGCAGGCCGACCTGCCGCCGGGCGTCACATGGTCCTTCGGCGGCGAGGCGGAGGAGCAGCAGGACGCGGCCAATTTCCTGATCGCCGCGTTCGCCTCGGCTATCGCGCTGATGTTCACGGTGCTGGTGACGCAGTTCAACAGCTTCCGGCAGGCGCTGGTGGTCATGTCGGCCATCGTCTTTTCGGTGGCGGGCGTGCTGCTGGGCCTGCTGGTCACGGGGCGGCCCTTTTCCGTGGTGATGAGCGGGATCGGGGTGATCGCCCTCGCCGGGATCGTGGTGAACAACAACATCGTGCTGATCGACACCTACAACGCCCTGCGCGCCGAGGGGCAGGGCCCGCGCGAGGCGGCGCTGCGCACGGGCGCGCAGAGGCTGCGGCCGGTGGTGCTGACATCGATCACCACGATCCTCGGGCTGATGCCCATGGTGATCGGGCTGTCGATCGACTTCTTCGGGCGCCAGATCGTCTACGGCGCCCCCTCGACCCAGTGGTGGACGGAGCTGTCGGCCGCCATCGCGGGCGGCCTTGCCGTGGCGACCGTGCTGACGCTGCTCGTCACGCCGGCGCTGCTGATGCTGACCGAGCGGCGCGCGGGGGTGCCACGCCGCCGCCCCTGGCCCTTCGGGCCCAGCCGGGCGGCGGCGTGAGGTGCCTCAATACCTGTAGTGGTCTGGCTTGAAGGGGCCCTGGGGGGTGACGCCGATGTAGTCGGCCTGGTCGGGGGCGAGCTCGGTGAGCTTGACGCCGATGCGGCCCAGGTGGAGGCGGGCGACCTTTTCGTCGAGGTGCTTGGGCAGGACGTGGACGGCGTTGTCGTACTGCTCTCCCTTCGTCCAGAGCTCGATCTGGGCGAGCACCTGGTTGGTGAAGGAGGCCGACATCA